>CBDCLU010000002.1:1775000-1988564 GCA_965218765.1 Burkholderiaceae bacterium
CGCACGCGCAGCACCGCACGCATCGGTCGCCTGCAGGCATTGCGAAGTTCGCAGGCCGCTCGGCGTGACGCAGCCGGCAGCGTGCGGCTCGATGTAGCCGCAGGCGAGCGGTCCGGCAAGATCGTGGCGGAGCTCGAGCATGTGAGCCGCTCGTTCGACGGCCGCCGGATCGTTGAAGATTTCTCGGCCACCATCCTGCGCGGTGACAAGGTCGGACTGATCGGCCCGAACGGCGCGGGCAAGACCACGCTGCTGAAACTGATCCTCGGCGAACTCGCCCCAGACTCCGGCAGTGTCAGGCAAGGCAGCAAGCAGCAGGTCGCCTACTTCGACCAGTTGCGCGAGAGCACCCAGAGCGCGCTAAACCTCGATGCAACGCTGGAAGATTTCATCAGCCCGGGCAGCGAATGGATCGAAATCGGCCAGCAGCGCAAGCATGTGAAGAGCTATTTGAGCGATTTCCTGTTTCCGCCGGCGCGTGCGGGTTCGCCGCTGCGGTCGCTTTCAGGAGGTGAACGCAATCGCCTGTTGCTGGCACGCCTGTTCGCACGCCCGGCCAACGTGCTGGTGCTAGACGAGCCCACCAACGACCTGGACATCGATACCCTGGAGTTGCTGGAAGAGCTGCTGCAAAACTATGACGGCACGGTTTTCCTCGTGAGCCACGACCGCCGCTTTCTGGACAACGTGGTGACCAGCATCATCGCGTACGAAGGAACGCCAGAGCGGCCCGGCCGCTGGCGTGAGTACGTCGGCGGGGTGCAGGACTGGCTGGTGCAAAGCGCCAGAACTCGCGAAGCTGCAATGTCGGAGTTGCGTCTGCCGAAAGCTGGACATGCTGCCTCAGTTGCGAGCGCAGGCAACGCGGACGCGGCCAGGGTGCAGCCATCCGAACCCGCACCGGCATTGAAGAGGAAGCTGAGCTACAAGCTGCAACGCGAACTCGACGGTCTGCCTGCGCGCATCACTGAACTGGAGACCGAACAGCGTGCACTGCGAGCGGAACTGGCCGATCCCGCGCTTTATCAGCGCGATGCCAACCGCGCAACCGCGTTGCATGCGCGCGATGGCGCGATCGAAGCTGAACTGATGGTCGCGCTGGAACGCTGGGAAGCGCTTTCCGATTAGTCGCGACCACGCATGAGGCTGCCTGGTCAGCCACCGACACAGTTGCATCGGCAGGTCGCCCACGCGCGTTCCGCAGAGCCGACGCTACTACGCGATTTTCCGCTTCCCCCATGCGGCATCCATCACGCAATGCTCCTTCTGATTCATTCATCGTGTGAATGCTGACAATCACAGATAAAACGTTGAATCACACTAGTGTTTACCCTAATATTCAACCCAGACAGTTGGTGACCGCTCCGAAATTTGGCGTGTTCACTGGCTTGCACCCGCCACACCAAACTGAACTTCTGGGAAAATACGATGACGACGATTGCGCAACAAAACGACGCGACACCTTTTGCCGGACGTGCCATGCACTTTGGCCCGCCCGAGACGCTCTGGCGTCTGGTGCAGACCTGGCAACAACGCCGCCGCGCGGCTGCAGCGGACCGGCACCTGTGGAACACTGCCCTGTCCGATCCCCGCATCATGGCCGAGATCACACGCGCCCAGGATGCGCATCCGGGTGAAGTGCGCAAACAGCGCATGATGCGCACGTTCTGAGCGGTGCCGCGCTAACTAACGCTGCAGGCATGCTGACGAACGCCTGTCAGCTGGCCAGCTCAACGACTTGACCAGCGCCGGCGCGGCTGTGTCTGAGCTCTCCGGCCGTGGGAGCCGGAACAACCCGGCTGTCCATCTGGCCGCAGCGATTTAGATCGCCAGCGGATCCACATCGATCGCCCAACGAATGACGCCGCGGTGCGCAGGCAGCCGCCGGGTGTCGTGCAACAACGGTTGCCAGGCGGCCAGAAACCGTTGCAGCGCTACACGCGAGGCCGATTCCACAAGCAACTGGGCTCGCTCGACGTTCGCAACCCGCTGCACCGATAACGGCACCGCGGGAAAGCGCAGCACCGCCGCCGCGAGCGGCCCCAACTGCCCGGCTGCCGCGCTTGCATCGTTCAGGAACGCCTGCGCCGCCGCCTGGGATTTCGCATCCGCGCGCAACAGCGCTTGCGAAGAGAACGGGGGCATGCCGGCGGCCGCCCGTTCGGCCAGCTGCGTGTTGGCGAACGCCGCATAGTCGTGCCTGGCCAACGCCAGATAGAGCGGATGGCGCGGATAGTGGCTCTGCACCCACATTTCACTGCCGCCGGCTTGGCCGGCATCGCGCCCGGCCCGGCCCGCGGCCTGCATCAGCAGCGCGAACACGCGTTCTGCCGCACGGAAATCGCTGGAGAACAACGCGCCGTCCGGATTCACCGCAGCCACCAGCGTGATGCGCCGGAAATCATGGCCCTTGGCGATCATCTGCGTGCCGACCAACACGTCCACTTCACCTGCATGCACGGCGCCGAGCTGCGCTTCCAGCGCGCCGTTCGCGCGCGTGCTGTCCGCATCGATGCGCTGTATCTTCACCGGCCCGCCGTCCGGCCGGGTCAGCGGCGTCAGCAGTTGCTGCGCGATCTCCTCGATCCGCTCGGTGCCGCGCCCCATCGGCGCGATGTCAAGGTTGCCGCAGGCCGGGCAGGCGCGCGGCACCGGCGTCGCGAAGCCGCAGTGATGGCAGCGCAGGCTGCGGTCGATTTTGTGAAACACGCGCCAGGCGCTGCAATGCGGACACTCGCTTTTCCAGCCGCAGTCCGCGCAGTGCAGCACCGGCGCGTAGCCACGCCGGTTCATCAGCAGCATCGATTGCTCGCCGCGCGCGAGCCGCTGGCCGATCGCTTCGACCAGCGGCGGCGCCAGCACGCAGTCGCGCGGCTGCTGCGTCAGGTCGACCAGCCGCACGGCGGGCAGCGCGCCGTTGGCGATCCGTGACGGCATTACGAGCCGCCGGTAGCGCGCCGGCGGCTCGCTCGGCGCGGCCGGCTCGCTGTGTCGCCAGCTTTCCAGCGACGGCGTGGCCGACCCGAGCAGCACCTTGGCGCTGTCCAGCCGCCCGCGCAGCACCGCCAGGTCCCGCGCCGAATAGCGCGCGCCGTCCTGCGACTTGTAGCTCGGGTCGTGCTCCTCATCGACCACCAGCAGCTGCAGGCGCGGCAGTGAGGCAAACACCGCCATGCGGGTGCCCAGCACGATGCGCGCGATGCCCAAGTGCGCGGCCAGCCAGCTGTTGAGCCGCTGCGGCGGCGTCATGCCGCTGTGCATCGACACCACGGCGTCCGTTCCGAAGCGGTCCGACAGCCGGGCTTCGAGTTGCGGCGTCAGGTTGATTTCCGGCACCAGCAACAAAATTTGTGCGGCAGTGTCGTCGCGCAGCAACGTTTGCGCGGCCTGCAGGTATACCTCGGTTTTGCCGCTGCCGGTTGCACCGAACAGCAGGAAAGGCCCTGGATTTGCATGAAAATCGGCCAGGGCGCTTTTCTGCTCTGCACTTGCAGCTATGATTTTTTTAGTATCGGGTAGTTTTGCCGCAGTCGGTGCGGTAGCCGCCAGTTTTTGCAGCCGCCGCTGCAGCTGCGGCGCGCTCGATTCGCGCAAAGCCGGTGGCAGCACGGAAAGCGCCATCTCGCCCAAAGATCGCTGGTAGTAGTGCGCAGCGAATGTGACCAACGCACGCCAGGAGCCAGGCAGCGGCGGTACGGCATCGAGCACGGAAGCAACGGGTTTGAATGCCTCCACACCCAGCGGCGGGTCCTGCACCACGTCCTGCATGTCCCACACCACGCCCAGCACTTCGCGGCGCCCCAGCGGCACGCGCACCAAGGTTCCAGGCGGCAGCGTGCTATCCGATCGATAGCTCAATGGCCCATTGATCCCGCTGTACGCAGGCGTGGGCACCAGCACCGATACCTGTTGCATCAAGGCACTGTCAGCGGCGCGGACTGCCGTTGCAGCGTCCCTGAAACCAAGCTACGCAAGTTCATGGGATCGAGCGCACAACGCTGTCCCCAAAATCTGTGGATAACTTTGTTGATACCTGGTAGGACAGCGGTCGAGGCCCTTTGTAAATCAACGTGCGGGCTCTGCTGCTCAGCATTTCCGCAAAACACGGGAGCGGTTCCAAATCAACGACTTAGCTGCCGTCATCGGCTGCAGCAACCGCCAGCAGTGCAGCGTCTAACGGACTGATCCTCGAGTATTTTTTTGTGCATAAGTCAACCCCTCGAAACTGCTGATGTGGGCGGAATAACCACAATCCGGGCTTGCGGGGCGCGCAATTCGCGCGTCAGTTCTGAAGCCATCAAGCGGTTTCGCGGCTCGCGCGCGACAGCGCATGCACCGCCTCCACCAGCACCGCCACCGCATCGGGCGGCGTGTGCTGGCTGATGCCGTGGCCCAGGTTGAAGATCTGGGTCGGCCCAGCTTCGAGGCCGGTGTGCGGCGGCCCGAAACTCGCCAGCGCCGCAGCAACCTGCGCGCGAATCTGGGCGGCTTCTGCGAACAGCGCGATCGGGTCCAGGTTGCCCTGCAGCGCCTTGTGCTCGCCCACCAGCTTGCGCGCGCGTCCGAGATTGACGGTCCAGTCCAGCCCCAGCACTTCGCAATCGAGCTGTGCCATCGCACCCAGCCACGGCGCGCCGCCCTTGGTGAACACCAGCCGCGGCACGATGCGGCCGTCTGCCTCGCGGTTGAGCTGCGCAAGCACGCGCTTCGTGTACGCGAGGCTGAAATCCTGAAAAGCACCATCGGCCAGCACACCGCCCCAGCTGTCAAAGATCATGACGGCCTGCGCGCCGGCATCGATCTGCGCGTTCAGATAAGCGGCCACCGCGTCCGCATTCACCGCAAGCATCCGGTGCAGCAGATCTGGCCGCGCGTAGAGCATCGTCTTGACGAGCCGATAGTCGCTCGATCCGCCGCCTTCCACCATGTAGCAGGCGAGCGTCCAGGGACTGCCGGAAAAGCCGATCAGCGGCACGCGCCCGTTCAGCGCCTGGCGGATCGACGTGACCGCGTCGAACACGTAGCGCAGCTTGTCCAGATCGGGAACGCAAAGCTGCGCGACCGCCGCCTCGTCGCGCACCGGGCGTGCAAAGCGCGGGCCTTCGCCGTCCTGGAAGCTCAAGCCCAGTCCCATCGCGTCCGGCACCGTCAGGATGTCGGAGAACAAGATCGCCGCATCGAGCGGATAGCGGTCGATCGGCTGCAGCGTCACCTGCGTGGCGTAGTCGACGTTCGTTGCCAAGCCCATGAAGCTGCCGGCGCGTGCGCGCACCGCGCGGTATTCAGGCAGATAACGGCCGGCCTGGCGCATCAGCCAGACAGGCGTGTAGTCGGTCGCCTGGCGCAGGCAGGCACGCAAGAACGTATCGTTGCTCAAGGGTGAAGACATCGCCCGATTGTCGCTGCGCGGCGCAACCGCGAAACGCCCCGCAGCCGCTGTCAAGCACTCGTTCAGAATGCAGGATCTCAAACAATAAAGAAGGAGACCTTGCATGCCGGATGTTTCATGGCGCCGATTCATGTCGGCCATCGGTTGCACCGCGCTCGTGCTGGCGGCGCTGCCTGCCGCCGCCCAAATCGCCCAGGTCGATTGCTCAGGCAGGCCGATCGAGGTCTTCGTATCCCATTCCTCATCGAAGCAGGCGCTGACCCGAGAGGACGAACCGCGTGACTCCCTGGCCGCCAAGCGCGTCGAACTCCGGATTTCCACGCCTGCTGCGGTGCGCCGGCACACGGACCGCGACGAAGACAAGTGGGGCAAGCTGATCCGCGACCTCGGATTGAAGGAAACGTCATGAGCACCAAAAAGGAAAGGCGCACGCCCGAGTCGCTGCGCAGCCACCGCTGGTTCGGCGCGACCGACCTGCGCGCGTTCGGCCATCGCTCCCGCACCATGCAGATGGGGTTCGACCGCAGCGAATTCATGGGCAAGCCGGTGATCGGCATCGTCAACACCTGGGCCGAGATCAACCCGTGCCACACGCACCTGCGCGCGCGGGCCGAGCAGGTCAAGCGCGGCGTCTGGCAAACGGGCGGCTTTCCGGTAGAGCTGCCCGCGATCACATTGGCCGAGACGATCCAGAAACCGACCACGATGATGTATCGCAACCTGCTTGCGATGGAAACAGAAGAGCTGCTGCGCAGCTATCCGATCGACGGCGTGGTGCTGCTCGGCGGCTGCGACAAGACCACGCCCGCGCTCGTGATGGGTGCGACCAGCATGAACCTGCCTGCGATTTTTCTGCCGGCCGGCCCGATGCTGATCGCGCGCTGGCGCGGCCAGACCTTGGGCTCCGGCTCGGACCAGTGGAAGTTCTGGGACGAACGCCGCGCGGGCCGCATCACGCAGGCCGAGCACGAAGAAATCGAGTCGAGCATCGCGCGCTCGCCCGGCACCTGCATGACGATGGGCACTGCTTCCACGATGGCGACGATCTGCGAAGCATTGGGCATCAGCCTGCCCGGCGCGAGCACGATCCCCGCGCCCGATTCGGGCCACGAACGCATGTCCGCACAGTGCGGCAAGCGCATCGTCGAGATGGTCTGGGAAGACCTGGCAATCCGCGACTTGCTGACGCCCGACGCGTTCGACAACGCCGCCGTCACCCTGATGGCCAATGGCGGCTCGACCAATGCGATCGTGCATCTGGTGGCGATGGCGGGCCGCGCGGGCGTTGATTTCTCGCTCGACCGGTTCAATCCCGTCAGCGCGAACACGCCGGTGCTTGCGAACATCAGGCCGGTCGGCACCGGCTATCTGATGGAGGATTTCCACTACGCGGGCGGCCTGCCCGCGATGCTGTCCGAGTTGCGCGATCTGCTGCACCTCGACAGCCTGAACTGCAACGGCAAGACGTTGGGCGAGAACATCGCCGAAGCGAAAATCTGGAACGACGACGTGATCCGGCGCCGCAACAACCCGGTTCGCCCGGACGGCGGCCTGGTCGTGCTGCGCGGCAACCTCGCGCCCGACGGCGCGGTCTTGAAAACCGGCGCGATGGCGCAGAAATTCCTGCAGCACACCGGCCCGGCTGTCGTGTTCGACGACTACAACCAGATGGCGTCTCTGATCGACCGGGACGACCTCGACGTGGACGAGAACAGCGTGCTGGTGCTGCGCAACGCGGGCCCGCTCGGTGGCCCCGGCATGCCCGAGTGGGGCATGATGCCGCTGCCCAGAAAACTGCTGCTGCAAGGCGTGAAGGACATGGTGCGCATATCGGATGCGCGCATGTCGGGCACCAGCTACGGCACCTGCGTGCTGCACGTCGCGCCGGAGAGCTGGATCGGTGGGCCGCTTGCGCTGATCCGCACCGGCGACCGGATCACGCTCGACGTGGCGAACAAACGCATCGATGTCGAGCTGTCGGAAGCTGAATGGGCTGCACGCCGCGCGGCCTGGCAGGCGCCCGCACCGAAGTTCGCGCGCGGCTACGGCAAGCTCATGATGCAGCACATCCAGCAGGCGGACAAAGGCTGCGACTTCGATTTCCTAACAGGCACGGCGCCTACAGCCGAGCCCGAGATTCACTGACCCTATTCACCAAGGAGACTCCTGATGAACCTGAACCGCAGACGCGCCACCCGAACCCTGGCACTGATCCCCACGCTCGCCTTGTTGCCTGCCCTGACCCGTGCGCAGGACAAGTGGCCGTCCAAGCCGATCACGTACGTCGCGCCATTCCCGGTCGGCGGCACCACCGATATCCTGACGCGGCTGATCGCGCTGAAGCTCGGGCCCGCGCTGGGCACCACGGTCGTCGTCGAAAACAAGACCGGAGCGGCCGGCAGTATCGGCGCCGACTACGTGGCCAAGGCCGCGCCGGACGGCTACACGATCCTCGGCGGCACCATCAGCTCGCATGCGATCAACCAGACGCTGTATCCGAAGCTGCCCTACGACGCGCAAAAGTCGTTCGAGCCGATCGCGCTGATCGGCACCAACGCGAACGTGCTGGTGGTGAACGCGTCGAGCCCGTACAAAAGCGTGCAGGACATCATCGATGCAGCCAAGGCCAAGCCTGACACGATCGCCTATGCGTCGTCCGGCAGCGGCTCTTCGCAGCACATGTGCGGCGAATTGTTCAAGGCGCTGGCCGGTATCGACCTCGTGCACGTGCCGTACCGTGGCAGCGGCCCGGCGATTCAGGACGTGATGGCTGGTCAGGTGCCGATGATGTTCGACACCAGCGTGGTCGCGGCGCCGTTCATCGAAAGCGGCAAGCTGCGTGCGCTGGCCGTCAGCTCGCCGAAGCGCACCTCGCTGATGCCGACCGTGCCGACGATGGATGAGTCCGGCGTGAAAGGTTTCGACGTCTATTCCTGGCAGGGCGTATTTGCGCCGGCCGGCACGCCGCAGCCCATCATCGAGCGGCTGCACGACGAAATCGTGAAGATCGTGGCCAGCACCGACATGGAAGATCGCCTGGCCAAGCTCGGCATGGAAGGCTCGGACATGAGCACCGCGCAATTCAAGGCGTTCCAGGCTGCCGAGATCAAGAAGTGGGCCAAGGTCATCAAGGACGCCGGCCTGAAAGTCGACTGATCCTGCTCACGCGGCCAGCCACGACATCCGCTCAGAACGGGATGTCGTCATCCTCGGCCCCGAACGAAGACGCCGGCGCCGATGCGTTGCGGCCGCCCCCGCCCATCGGCGCGCCGCTGCGCGAAGCCGGCGCGGGCGCGCGCGGCGCATAACTGCTGCCTCCGCCGTCATCGTCGCCCGGCCCGCCCATGCCCTGCCGGCTGCCGAGCATCTGCATCTGATCGACGCGGATGTCGGTCGCGAATTTCTCGACGCCATCCTTGTCCGTGTACTTGCGCGTCCGGATCGAGCCTTCCACGTAGATCTGCGAGCCTTTTTTCAGATACTGCCCCGCGATCTCGGCGAGCCGGTCGTTGAACACCAGGCGGTGCCATTCGGTGTGCTCGCGCGGCTCGTTGCTCTGTTTGTCCTTCCACTTGTCCGTGGTCGCAATCGTGACGTTGCAGACCTGCCCGCCGTTCGGAAAGCTGCGCATCTCGGGATCGCGCCCGAGGTTGCCGACGAGGATGACTTTGTTGACCGATGCCATGGTGGGAAATCCGACGTTGAAGGAGGACGGTAGATGGGGCAAAAACGGCAGAAAGCAACCGCTTTTCACGCCGCGGCGCGACGCCTGAAGTCCGCCCGCAACGCTTCCATCATTTTGCCGCAACGTCGATGACCGACCACCGCCGATTTCGGCGCCCGGTCGCCCGTGCGACAATTTCCGTCGGGCCGGCCGCCAGGCCGACCCGGCCATCGGCCCTCGCGATGCCGCCTGCCCGGGCATGAATTTTTGCACCCGGCACCACCGAACCCTTGCAGCATCCGCAATGAAGCAGGCCGAACCCGATTTCTTCCAGAACCTGCGCGCGGAACTGTCCAGCGGCCGGCTCTGGATGGACCGGATGGTGGTGCTGGTTTGCGCGGTGGCGGCCGGCCTGCTGGTGGTCGGCTTCACGCTGCTGAGCGACTACGCGTTCACGATTTTCGAGCGCGTCCACCAGTGGAATTCCTGGGCCGTGCTGGTCTGGACGCCGCTCATGACGGCGCTGATCGTCTGGCTCACGCGGCGCTATTTTCCAGGCGCGGCCGGCTCCGGCATCCCACAGGTGATGGCCGCGCTTGACCCCGAACTGCCGCGGCAGGAGCGCGGCCGCTTCGTGTCGCTGAAGCTCACGTTCGGCAAGATCGGGCTGGCCGTGAGCGGTCTCGCGGCCGGCCTGTCGATCGGGCGCGAAGGCCCGTCGGTGCAGGTGGCCGCCGGCGTGATGCTGTATGCGGAGCGCTGGCTCGGACCCAGCACCGGCATCACCGCGCATGCGCTGCTGGTGGCCGGTGGCGCAGCCGGCATCGCGGCGACCTTCAACGCGCCGCTGGCCGGCGTGATGTTCGCGATCGAGGAGCTTTCCCGCAAGCTCGAGTCGCACAACAGCGGCCTGATTCTGTCGGCCATCGTGCTGGCCGGGCTGATGGGCGTGTCGGTGTTCGGCAACCTCACATACTTCGGCTTCATCCCGGTGCCGCGCTTCGGGCTGGACATGGTGCTGCCGGGGCTGATGGTGGCAATCGGCTCGGGCGCGTTGGGCGGGCTGTTTTCCCGCATGATGTCCGAATCGTTGATCGGCACGCATGAGCGGCTGAATCAATGGCGCAGCCGTCATCCGATCTGGTTCGCACTGCTCGGCGGGCTGCTGGTCGCGGCAATCGGCTTGGTCAGCGGCGGCACCACGTTCGGCTCCGGGTCGGACTCGGTCAAGCACATGCTCGACGAGCAGAGCGACCTGCCGGCGCTGTTCGTACCGCTGAAGTTCTTTGCGACCTGGCTCACGGCCTGGTGCGGCGTGCCGGGAGGCATCTTTGCGCCGAGCCTGGCGATCGGCGCGGGCATTGGCAACGACGTCGCCACACTGACCGGCAGCAGCGCCAACGCGGCGCTGATCGCGATGGGCATGGCCGGCTTTCTGGCGGCCGTCACGCAGGCACCGCTGACAGCCTTCATCATCGTGATGGAGATGGTCGACGGCCACTCGATGGTGTTGACTCTGATGATCTCGGCGATGTTGGCCAGCCTGACGTCGCGCCTGGTCAGCCGCCCGCTGTATTCCGCGCTGTCCGACCACATGGTGCAACTGGTGACCGCGCCGCCGCCGGTCAAGCCACCGACGCCGATGGCCGACGTGGTCGAGCCGGCCGAAGCCGATGTGGAAGCCGTAGCGCAGCAGCAAGCGCCGACCACCAAACCCGCCTGATACGGGCGGCTGCGCGTTGCCGCCAGCAGCGGCGCAGAGCTGCGCGATGACTCAGCGCTGCGCCGCGCCGGCCACGCTCGGCATCCGCCAGGCCACGGCCAGCCAGAGCAGGCACAGCGCTGTCGTCGCTTCGAACAGGCCGCCAGGCCCCACATGCTTGACCAGCAGCCCACCCAGGGCACCACCGGCAAACAGCCCCAGTGATTGCGCGGTGTTGTAAGCACCCAGCGCCATGCCGCGCGCGTGCGCGGGTGCAAAGCGCGAGGTCAGGCTCGGCTGCGTTGCTTCCAGCATGTTGAAGCCGCAGAAAAACAGCAGCAGTGCGCCGCCCAGCCAGCCCGGCGAATGAGCAGGCGCCCAGCTGTGCGTGCCGGCCAGAAAGCCGAGCTGCGCCGCACCGATCAACCCGATCGACACCAGAAACGCCGCTCGCAGATAGCCGGCGCGCTCGAGCCGGAACAGCACACTGCCGAGCAGCAGGAACGAGCCGAGCACCGCGGGCAGGTACAGCTCCCAATGCGCGGCCTTCGGCAGCCCGGCTTGCACGATCAGGGTCGGCACCGCCATCCACATCGACAGCTGCACCGCATGCAGGATGAACACGCCGGCATCGAGCCGCAGCAGCGTGCAGTCCGCCAGCACATCGGCCAGCCGCCCGCGCAGCGCATCCGCGTGCCGCACCGGCTCCGGCGGCACCCACCAGATCGTCACGGCCAGCGCGAGCAACGCAAGCACGCCGACACCCACAAACAGCCCCGACAGCCCGAGCACCCCGACCAATGGCGGCGCCGCCACCAGCGACAGCGCAAACACGAGCCCGATGCTGATGCCGACCAGCGCCATCGCCTTGGTGCGCACCAGGTCGCGCGTCAGATCCGACAGCAGCGCGGTCACCGCCGCCGACACCGCGCCCGCGCCCTGCAGCGCACGGCCGATCACAAGGCCCGTCACGCCGTCCGCCGCCGCGGCCCAGAAACTGCCAAGCGCAAACACCAGCAGCCCCGCTGCGATCACGCGCTTCCTGCCGAGACGGTCCGACGCGATGCCGAACGGCAGCTGCAGCAGCGCCTGCGTCAGCCCATACGCACCGAATGCGATGCCGATCAACGTTGGATCGTCGCCACCCGGGTACTTGCGCGCTTCCAGCACGAACACGGGCAGCACCAGGAACAGACCGAGCATGCGCAACCCGAAGATTGCGGTCAGCGACTGCGATGCACGCCGCTCGAGCGGTGTCATCGCAACGCCGAGCATGCCGCCTTCCGGTGTGGCGACGGGCGAGCCGGCCTCGGTTGGCGAAGCAGCTAAGCCAGCAGAGGGACGAGGCACGGGCGACAACCAGCGTTGCGAAGAAAAAGGAGAACCAAGCGCGAACAGCACGACCGGCGCAGCTGCACGTGGGCGACGCAGCGCCAGCATCAAGCAGCGCGATTGTCGCCGATCGATTCTCGTCGCATGGCCAGGATGGCGGCCGTTTCCCCAATCGGTGGCGGACCGCGCCCAGGCCCGCAAAAACCCGCCGCACCCTATGATGTCCGGTTGTCCTTTTGCCACCCGCCCGCAGCGCTTCATCTTGAATCTGACCCACGAACAACCGCTCGAGCCGACGCTGAAGCATCAGCGGCCGGACGACCTGAATGGCTCGACGCCCGCGCGCGCTGCTCATCTGCAATCGCTCCAGCAAAACCGCATCGGCATCCGCGGCGCGCGTACGCACAACTTGAAGAACATCGACCTCGACATCCCGAGGAACGAGCTGGTCGTGATCACCGGCCTGTCGGGCTCGGGCAAATCGAGCCTCGCGTTCGACACGCTCTACGCGGAAGGCCAGCGCCGCTATGTGGAGAGCCTGTCGGCCTATGCGCGGCAGTTCCTGCAATTGATGGACAAGCCCGACGTCGATCTGATCGACGGGTTGAGCCCCGCGATCTCGATCGAGCAGAAGGCGACCAGCCACAACCCGCGCTCCACGGTCGGCACCGTGACCGAAATCCACGACTACCTGCGGCTGTTGTATGCACGCGCCGGCACGCCATACTGCCCCGACCACAAAATCCCGCTGCAGTCGCAGACCGTGTCGCAAATGGTCGATGCGGTGCTTGCGCTGGCGCCTGAAACGCGTCTCATGATCCTCGCACCGGTCGCGCGCGAGAAGAAAGGCGAGTTCACCGAGCTGTTCGCGGAAATGCAGGCGCAAGGCTACGTGCGCTTTCGGATCGACGGCGGGGTCTACGAGCACGGCGATCTGCCCGCACTCAAAAAAACCGAGAAACACGACATCGACGTCGTGATCGACCGGCTCAAAGTCCGCGCGGAAGCGGAAACGTCTGAGCGCGACGCCTTGCGTCAGCGCATCGCCGAAAGTTTCGAAGCCGCACTGCGCCTGGCCGCCGGCCGCGCGATCGCAGTCGAGATGAACGAAGCCGCGACCGAGCACCTGTTCAATGCCCGCTTCGCCTGCCCGATCTGCAATTACTCGATCGCCGAACTCGAGCCGAAACTGTTCTCGTTCAACTCGCCGGCCGGCGCCTGCCCAGCCTGCGACGGGCTGGGCCATGCGGAGTTCTTCGATCCGGCGCGGGTCGTCGCGTTTCCGTCACTCAGCATGGCCGCCGGCGCGATCAAGAGCTGGGACCGGCGCAACGGCTACTACTTCAGCCTGGTGGAGAGCGTCGCGAAGCACTACGGCTTCGACCCCGACACGCCGTTCGAAGCGCTGCCCGAACAAGCGCGTGAAGCGCTGCTGCACGGTTCCGGCGAAGAAGTCATCAAGTTCAGCTACACCATGGAATCGGGCGCATCCGCCGGCCGCAAGGTCACCAGGAAGCACCCGTTCGAAGGCATCCTGCCGAACATGCAGCGGCGTTACCGCGAGACCGATTCGCCGATCGTGCGCGACGAGCTCGCTCGCTACCGATCGATGCGTCCCTGCCCCGAGTGCGAAGGCACGCGGTTGAAGCGCGACGCGCGCTGGGTGTTCGTCGGCAGCGGCGAGCAGGCGCGGCTGATCTACTCGATCAACCGTCTGACTTTGCGCGAGGCGCTGGCCTGGTTCGACGAACTGCAACTGGTCGGCGCCAAGGCCGCGATCGCCGACAAGGTGGTCACGGAAATCGGCTCACGGCTGCGCTTCTTGAACGACGTCGGCCTGTCCTACCTGAGCCTGGAGCGCAGTGCCGAGACCCTGTCCGGTGGCGAAGCGCAGCGCATCCGGCTCGCATCCCAGATCGGCTCCGGCCTGACCGGCGTGATCTACGTGCTGGACGAGCCGAGCATCGGCCTGCACCAGCGCGACAACGAACGGCTGATCGGCACCTTGCGCCATCTGCGCGACATCGGCAATTCGGTGATCGTGGTCGAACACGACGAGGACCTGATCCGCGCCGCCGACCACGTGATCGACATGGGCCCGGGCGCCGGCGTGCACGGCGGCGAGATCATGGCGCAAGGCACCTGTGCGCAGGTCGAGGCCACACCCGCTTCACTGACCGGCCAATATCTGTCCGGCGCGCTGCAGATCGAAGTACCGAAGGATCGGCACCTGCCGCACGCACAGAGCGATGCGCGCGGCCTGGCCACGCGCAACGCGGCCGGCAAGGTGATCGACTACACGCGCGGCGAGACCGAGTGGCTGAAGATCACGAATGCGCGCGGCAACAACTTGAAGTACGTCGATGCGGCCTTCCCGGTCGCGCTCTTCACCTGCGTGACCGGCGTCTCCGGCTCCGGCAAGTCCACGCTCGTGAACGACACGCTGTATGCGGCCGTCGCACACAAGCTGCATCGCGCGCACGAAGAAGCAGCGCCCTACGACGAGATCCTCGGCCTGGAGCAGTTCGACAAGGTCATCAATGTCGATCAGTCGCCGATCGGCCGCACCCCGCGCAGCAACCCAGCGACCTACACGGGTCTCTTCACCCCGATTCGCGAACTGATGGCCGAAGTGCCGGCCGCGCGCGAACGCGGCTACGGCCCGGGGCGCTTCTCGTTCAACGTGAGCGGCGGCCGCTGCGAAGCCTGCGAAGGCGATGGCGTGGTGAAAGTCGAGATGCACTTCCTGCCCGACGTGTATGTGCCCTGCGACGTCTGCCACGGCCAGCGCTACAACCGCGAGACCCTGGAAGTCCAGTACAAGGGCAAGAACATCGCGCAGGTGCTCGATCTGACGGTGGAAGCCGCAAATGACTTCTTCAAGGCCGTGCCGACCATCGCGCGCAAGCTGCAGACCTTGCTCGACGTGGGCCTGAGCTACATCAAGCTCGGCCAGTCCGCGACCACCTTGTCCGGCGGCGAAGCGCAGCGCGTGAAGCTCGCGCTCGAACTGTCCAAACGCGACACCGGCCGCACGCTCTACATCCTCGACGAGCCGACCACCGGCCTGCACTTCGCCGACATCGCGCTGCTGCTGAAAGTGCTGCACCAGCTGCGCGACGCCGGCAACACGATCGTCGTGATCGAGCACAACCTGGACGTCATCAAGACCGCCGACTGGATCATCGACATCGGGCCGGAAGGCGGCGCGGGCGGTGGGCGCATCGTGGCAGCGGGGACGCCGGAGCAGGTGGCGGGGAACGAGGCGAGTTATACGGGGCGGTATTTGAAACGGTTGCTTCCTTGATGCATCAAGGAAGCAACGGACCCGGACTGCCAGCAGCCACCTTCCAATCCAAGAACCAGGGAGCCATGATGAAGCAGGTTGGGTCAAGAAGCGAACGATCGATGGGGATGCAACCGAACGGCGCGCTGCTTGCCGAAGGCGCACGGTTCTCTGAATCGATTGCCGGCTTTTTCCCGGACCACCTTCATCCCGAAGGGCGTCTACCGCTTCCGCTCGCACGAGGACGCCAACAGGCACCAGCAGGATTGTCTGGTGCACCGCATGGCCTCGCTGGCAGCGCAGCGCAGGGAATGCGCGGGCGGCACATGGCTATCAACGTGCAACGACCGACATCGATCTGGTCGTCCCGTCGACGGCGCACGCGGGTCAGCGTCCCAAGGAAGCGTTGATGGTGCTGCCGGACGGGGCTGCGAAAGACATCGACCCTGCGTGGTTCGAAGAACCGACCGGCGCGACCGTGCGCAGGGTGAGCGGATCGCACGGCAGTCGCCTGTGCCGGATACTACCTTTTTGATAGCTGGGTGCGCAGACCGAGATTGCCCTTCAGCTACTTTTTATGGATTGCCGACTGGGCTTTGGTGTAGATGCGCGCTGGTCGCTTGGCTGTCAATGTCTTGCTGCTTCAATTATTGAAGCATCACGTGCGGCCTCCGCCTGTCTGGAACAGCCCGTCCACTGCTTTGCAAACGGATCCTGCGTGCTGACCAAAGGTGCGCCGACCTTCGATCCACATCGACCGCAGCCTGTTGCGTTCAGCCCGCCGCTGCCGCTGCATTCGCTGGCTGGGGCGCACCCGATGCAGCTGGCAGCGACTTGTCGAATTCGCAGTAAATCACGTTGGACTCGGGCGCGCGCACGGGCTGTTGCCGCTGCCGCCAGGCTGCCATCGCGCTGTACTCGTCGGCATAGAGAAGATGCCGTTCGAAAGCCAGGCGTTGCTCGCCGGTGGCTTGCCAGACCACCGGCTCGCTGCCCGTCGGGCCGTCCGGGTCCGCGCGATAGACGGTTTGCCCGTGGCGCGGCCACCAGGTCAGGTGCGCCGTGGGGGCCATCAGGTGCGCGTCGGTGGATGCTGCCGTATCGGTTGCGACTTCAGCCGCCGGCTTGATCCGGACCAGCAGCCCGTTGTCGTCCTGCAGCAAGGCCTGCAACGCCTGCGCCTGCGTTGCGAACGGTTCCCACTCCATCGCACGGCGACAGAACCATTGCAGGTAATGGCCGTCCAGCACCGCCCGCATCAGATGCGCGTGCGGGATGTGATCGCATGAGGGGGTTTGTGCGCTCATGAAAAACGCTCACCAGAAGAAGCGGGGCTTGCTGCTCGCCCGGCGTCCGAAATCGGTGCCTGGGGCTGAACGATCAGGCATTGCGGCCGCGGCTGCCGCCCCCGAGTGCCGACAGTCTGTCGCGGCAGGCGGCTTCGTCAGGTGCTGCTACGGAAGCGGCCACCGCGTTTGCGTGAACAAATGTAGATCAATGTCGGCAGCTTCAGTTGGACTTGGTCCTGCCGGGTACGCATCGGCGACTTGCCTGAGCGGGTCGCGCTGGCCGCTCACGATCTGGAACGGCGCTTCGACTTGGTCAATCGCCTTGCTGGCCATTTCAACCAATCACTACTTTTTTTATAGCTGAACATGCAGATAGAACCTGCGTGCCAGGCACTTTTGTAGCATAAAACGGGCTACAGCGCGCCAATCCTGCGCCGCCAGCAGTGCACCGTTTAAGCGACCGTGAACACCCCCGCCCCCACCGCCAGCAGCCGCCCGTCCGCGTCCAGAAACTCCATGCGCGTGTTCGCAAGGCGCCGCCCGAGCCGCAGCACGTGGCCGCGCAACTCGAAGCGCGTGCCGATGCCGGGCCGCAGATAGTCGATGCGCAGGTCCACGGTGCCGATGCGCTCGAAATGTTCGAGCTGTGCCGGCACCGAGTCTTGGGCGTGCCGGGCACCCGCGGCGGCCAGCACGGCCAGGCCGCCCATCGTGTCGAGCCCGGCGCTGATCACGCCGCCGTGCAGCATGTGGCGCTTGAAGTTGCCGATCAGCTCGGGGCGCATGTCGATCGTCGCCGTCACGCGGTCCGGCGTGAGCGACGTCAGCCGCAGGCCCAGCAGCCGGTTGAATGCGACGCGCTGCTCGAAGATCTCGGTCGCGGCTGCGATGAATGCCGGCGAAAGACCGGTCGCGCCATCGTCGTCGGTGCCTGTCGGCGTCGTCATGGCGTGCACCTCTCGGCGGCCAACGCAGCGCGCATCGAATCGAGCACGGCCCTGTAATCGGCCTGCCCGAAGATCGCGCTGCCCGCCACGAACGTGTCGGCGCCGGCTGAAGCCACCTGTGCGATGTTTCCCGGCTTGATGCCGCCGTCGACTTCGAGCCGGATGTCGCGCCCGCTCGCGTCGATGCGCGCGCGCACCGCCTCGATCTTGCGCAGCGCCGAATCGATGAACGCCTGGCCGCCGAAGCCGGGGTTCACGCTCATGATCAGGACCAGGTCGATCTCGTCGATCAGCCAGTCGAGCGCGTCCAGGCTCGCGCCGGGGTTGAATACAAGGCCCGCGCGGCAGCCCGCAGCACGGATCGCCTGCACCGATCGATGCGCGTGCGTGGCGGCGTCCGGGTGAAAGCTGATCAGATCCGCTCCGGCCTTGGCGAATGCTGCGGCGAGCGCATCGACCGGCTGCACCATCAGATGCACGTCGATCGGCACCGGACTGCCATCGGCACGCACCGCATGCGGCTTCAGCGCTTCGCAGACCATTGGGCCAATGGTGAGGTTCGGCACGTAATGGTTGTCCATCACGTCGAAGTGAATCCAGTCGCAGCCCGCGTCGATCACCGCATGAACTTCATCGCCGAGCCGCGCAAAGTCGGCCGACAGGATCGATGCGGCGATGCGGTACGGCTTCGGTGGCGCGGCAGGGGAATCGACGTGCTTCATCGACGCGCATTGTCGCAGTTAACATCTGCTCACCATGCCGACCGCCACCACGCCCCGCTGCCGTTTCACCGTTGATGTCGAGCCCGAATACCTGCCCGATCAATCGGCGCCGCACGAGCAGTTGTATGGCTTCGCCTACACCATCACGATCACCAACAGCGGCAAGGCAACCGCGCAGCTGATTGCGCGGCATTGGGTGATCAGCGATGCGAACGGCAAGGTGGAAGAAGTCAAGGGGCTGGGCGTGGTCGGCCAGCAGCCGCTTCTGAAACCCGGCGAATCGTTCCAGTACACGAGCGGCTGCCGGCTGCGCACCGCGAGCGGTTCGATGCGCGGCAGTTATTTCTGCGTGGCGGAAGACGGCGAGCGGTTCGAGGTCGACATTCCGGCGTTCATCCTCGACGCCGGTTCGGCCGGACCACGCGTGCTGCACTGAAGGCCAGCGTTCGGCCAGCCGGTTAGCGGCACGGTCGGCCCCTGCTGACCCACGCGCGCAGCCAAGGCGCCTGACGCACGTTGGCGCTGGCCAGGCTGGCCGTCGTTCCATCCTGGTGCCTGCCTGCACCGCTTGGGAATTTCCAGTTGATGCAGGCCACGGCCCGCACCGTTGCGGAGCCTGCGGTTGCCGTGCTGACGCCTCATCCAGACGCATCAGAGCGCCACGACGGTGCCGATGGCGCGGGCGCGCCAAGGCGGATTGATTTGGCACGCAATGTGCAGATGCACACCGTCATGGGCGTTGGAGGCGGCGCGCCAGGGCCTGCTGTCCTGTGCATCGACCACCGCGCTAGTCCCCACGTGTTCATCCGTTTCATCGAAAGCTTCAAGCCATGTCCACTGGCCCCACCCCCGGCCTGCCGCGCCGCCGCCTGCTGACCGGCGCCACCGCGCTGGCGGGCTCTGCCCTGCTGCCACTGAGCGCCGCGCGTGCGGCTGCCGCACGCCTGGAAAAAGAATCGCTCAAGTTCGGCTTCATCAAGCTGACCGACTGCGCGCCGCTCGTGATCGCCTACGAGAAGCACTACTTCGAAGACGAGGGCCTGAACGTCACCTTGGAGGCGCAGGCCAACTGGAAGGTGTTGCTCGATCGCGTGATCGACGGGCAGCTCGACGGCGCGCACATGCTCGCGGGCCAGCCGCTCGGCGCATCGATCGGCTTCGGCACCAAGGCCGACGTGGTGACGGCGTTCAGCATGGACCTGAACGGCAACGGCATCACGGTCTCGAACGCGGTCTGGCAAGAGATGAAGCCGCACCTCGAGATGGAAGGCGGCAAGCCCAAGCACCCGATCAAGGCCGATGCGCTGAAGAAAGTCGTCGACAAGTGGAAGAACGAAGGCCGGCCGTTCAAGATGGGCATGGTGTTCCCGGTCTCCACGCACAACTACGAGTTGCGCTACTGGCTCGCGGCCGGCGGCCTGAACCCGGGCTACTACACCTCGAACGACATCAGCGGCACCAAGAGCGCCGACGTGCTGCTGTCTGTCACGCCGCCGCCGCAGATGCCCTCCACCATGGAAGCGGGCACCATCAACGGCTACTGCGTCGGCGAGCCGTGGAACCAGCAGGCGGTGGCCAAGGGCATCGGCGTGCCGGTCGTCACCGACTATGAAATCTGGCAGAACAACCCGGAGAAAGTGTTCGGCGTGATGCGTGGCTGGGCCGATAAGAATCCGAACACGCATGTGGCGGTGCTCAAAGCCCTGATCCGCGCCTGCCAGTGGCTCGATGCCAGCATGGACAACCGCAAGGAGGCCGTCAAGCTGCTGGCCAAGTCGCAGTACGTCGGTGCCGATGCCGACGTGATCGCCAACAGCATGACCGGCACGTTCGAATACGAAAAAGGCGACAAGCGCCCCGCGCCGGATTTCAATGTGTTCTTCCGTCACTACGCAACCTATCCGTTCTACAGCGATGCGATCTGGTATCTCACGCAGATGCGGCGCTGGGGCCAGATCACGGAAGCGAAGCCGGACCAGTGGTACATCGATGCGGCCAAGAAGGTATATCTGCCCGAGGTCTACATGAAGGCCGCGCAGGCACTGATCGCCGAAGGCAAGGCGCGTGCGGCTGACTTCCCCGACAAGTCCGACGGCTTCAAGGGCGTGCAGGAAGGCTTCATCGACGGCGTTGCGTACGACGGCAAGAAGCCCAACGAATACCTGAGCAAATTCAAGATCGGCTTGAAGCAGGCCGAAACCGTCTGACCCATCCATCACCTGAGGAGACGACAACATGCAGCTCGTACAAAGAATGGTCGGCGTGGTACAGAACCCGCTCGAATTCGCGCGTGGCACCTGGATGGCGTTGGGCGTGCCCATGCTGTCGCTGGTGCTGTTCCTCGCGGTCTGGGCAATGGTCGCGCCGCGCATCCAGACCAGCCTGGGCGCGGTGCCCGGGCCGGTGCAGGTGGCCGAGCAGGCGGCCACGCTGTGGCACGACCATTTCAACGAACGCCGCAAAAAGGCCGAGTTCTACCAACGGCAGGACCAGCGCAACGCCGAACGCCTGAAAGAGGATCCGACCTATCAGCCGCGCCAGTTCGAATGGACCGGCAAGCCGACCTACTTCGACCAGATCCTCACCAGCCTGTTCACGGTGTTTGCGGGCTTCGTGCTGGCCACGATCGTTGCGGTGCCGCTCGGCATCCTGGCTGGTTCATCCAGAGTCGTGCAGGCGGCGATCAACCCGATCGTGCAGCTGTTTCGGCCCGTGTCGCCGCTGGCCTGGCTGCCGATCGTGACCTTGATCGTGAGCGCGCTGTACGTCACGACCGGCACGCCGATGTTCCAGAAGTCGTTTTTGATCTCGGCGATCACCGTGACCTTGTGTTCGCTCTGGACCACGCTGATCAACACCGCGGTCGGCGTGACCTCGGTCGACAAGGATCTGGTGAATGTCGGCAAGGTGCTGCAGCTGCCGCTGATGACGCGCGTGCGCAAGATCATCCTGCCGTCCGCGATGCCCTACATCTTCACCGGCATGCGCCTGTCGCTCGGGGTGGGCTGGATGGTGCTGATCGCAGCCGAGATGCTCGCGCAGAACCCGGGCCTCGGCAAGTTCGTCTGGGACGAATTCCAGAACGGCAGCTCCGAATCGCTCAGCCGCATCATGGTCGCGGTCTTCACGATCGGTTTGATCGGCTTTGCGCTTGATCGCCTGATGCTGGTGCTGCAGAACTTCGTCGCGAAGCGATGAAGCGCTGAGAAAGTCGGGAGACGAAAAACATGAATCTGGCGCTCAAGCAAGCCCCGTTCGAGCTGCGCCGGCCGGAGCCGGTCGAGGCGCAGCCCCAGCATCTGCGGATTGCCCAGTTGCAGCCCGTGCAGCAGACCGCCGCGCTGGAACTGCGCAACGTCTGCAAGCGCTACGGCAGCGGCAACGGCCGCGCCGACGTGCTGCAGGACCTGAACCTGCGCATCGCACCGGGCGAGTTCGTCGCGGTGGTCGGTTTCTCGGGCAGCGGCAAGACCACGCTCGTGAGCCTGCTGGCCGGTCTGATCCGCGCCGACAGCGGTGCGGTGCTGAAAGACGGGAAGCCGATCACGTCGCCGGGCCCGGACCGCGGCGTCGTGTTCCAGAGCTACTCGCTGATGCCGTGGCTGACCGTGCGCGAGAACGTCGCGCTCGCGGTCGATCGGGTGTTTGCAAAAGACAGCGCCAAGGTGCGTGCCGAGAAAGTGCTGCACTACGTCGCGATGGTCGGCCTGTCCGCTGCGATCGACAAGAAACCGGGCGAGCTATCCGGCGGCATGCGCCAGCGCGTGTCGGTCGCGCGTGCGCTCGCCACCGACCCGGACGTGCTGCTGATGGACGAGCCGCTGTCCGCACTCGATGCGCTGACGCGCGCGAACCTGCAGGACGAGATCGTGCGCATCTGGAACCAGCAGCAGAAAACCGTGCTGCTGATCACCAACGATGTCGATGAAGCATTGATGATGGCCGACCGCATCATCCCGCTCGAGACCGGCCCGCGCGCAAAGCTTGGGCCCGAATTCATCGTCGATATCGAACGCCCGCGCGATCGGCGCGAGATGAACCACGACGCGCGTTTTCAGATGCTGCGCGGCGAGATCACGCAACACCTGCTCGGCCTCGCGCACCAGCGCGATGCGAGCGGGGGCGCGCAGGTGATCCCACTGCCGACGCTGGTGCCCAAGGATGTGCAGTCGGTGCGTTGGCCAACGATGGCCAGCGCGTTCGGGCTGCGGCATGCCGCGCAGGCCGAGGCGATCGAGACCACGGTCGGCAACGCGAGCGCTGCGCTTGCCCCGCCGGTCGGCAGCGGGCTGGCCGCACCGGAAGTCGCAGCGCGCGCGCTGGACGCACGCTTCGTCGATTTCTCGCAGGTCATCAAGGTCTATCCGAGCCCGAGAGGCCCGGTCACGGTGGTCGACGGGTTCGACCTCAAGATGCGCCGCGGCGAGTTCATCTCGATCATCGGCCACTCGGGCTGCGGCAAGTCCACCGTGCTGTCGATGCTCGCGGGCCTGACCGACATCAGCCAAGGCGCCA
Source organism: Burkholderiaceae bacterium (assembly GCA_965218765.1). Classification (GTDB taxonomy): domain Bacteria; phylum Pseudomonadota; class Gammaproteobacteria; order Burkholderiales; family Burkholderiaceae_C; genus JBBPYC01. Next base: position 1,797,847 of record CBDCLU010000002.1, read on the forward strand.
TCGTGCTCGACGGCCGCGAGGTGACCGATGCGGGCCCGGACCGCGGCCTCGTGTTCCAGGCACCGAGCCTGGTGCCGTGGCTGAGCGCGCTCGAGAACGTGATGCTCGGCGTGGACCGCGTGTTCCCGCATGCATCGAAAGAAGAGCGCCACAACACGGCCGCCTACTACCTCGGCAAGGTCGGCCTGGGCGCCGCGCTGGGCAAGCGCGCATCCGAGATGAGCAACGGCATGAAGCAGCGCGTCGGCATCGCGCGCGCGTTCGCGTTGAACCCGAAGCTGCTGCTGCTCGACGAGCCGTTCGGCATGCTCGACTCGCTCACGCGCTGGGATTTGCAGGAAGTGCTGATGGAAGTCTGGACGCGCAGCCGCGTGACGGCCGTGATGGTCACGCACGACGTGGACGAGGCGATCCTGCTCGCCGACCGCGTGGTGATGATGAGCAACGGCCCGCGCGCCAAGATCGGCCGCATCATGGACGTGCCGTTGCCGCGTCCGCGCACGCGTGCCGAGTTGCTTGCGCATCCGCGTTATTACGAGTTGCGCGAGGAGCTGATCGGCTTCCTGGAGGAATGCGGCAAACAGCACTAGCTCGCCCCCACGCTTCGCTCCCTTCGGTCGGCTCTCGCGTACCCCCTACCGGGGGCGGCGCCTGCGGCCCACCAGAGCCGGCTCCGCGGCCCCTGCTGGAATGAAGGTGGGATTTGTTCTTGTGTAGCGCGATCTCGGCCATCAGGCTTGGCTTTTATACAAACATCAGATGCCCAACGACACCCAAACCTTCATCCGCGCGGTCGAACTCTGGGTGCCGGATGCGGAGCACACGTTGCTCGACTACGGCGGCGGCTGGTATGGCGCGGCCAAGCGGTTTGCGAGCATCAGCCGGCCGTTGTGCTTCGGGCGGGACGAAGGGTTGCCTGGGCGCGCGTGGGAACGACGGCAGCCGATCATCCTGAAGCAGCTCGAAGGCAACTACTTCCGGCGCGGCAAGGCGGCGCAGGCCGAAGGGCTGACCTGCGCGATCGCGGTGCCGTACTTCGCAGCCGAGCGGCTCACCGCGGTGCTCGTGATCTTCTGCGGCGACGACGCGACGCACGTCGGCGCGATCGAGCTTTGGCACAACGCGGCGCAGGAATCGACCGACATGAAGCTCGCCGAAGGCTATTACGGTGGTACCGCGGAGATCTTCGAATTCGTCTCGCGCCACACGAGCTTTCGCAAAAGCTTCGGGCTGCCGGGCCTCGCCTGGGACACGGGCCTGCCGGTGTTCATGCCGGATCTCGGGCGTGGCACGCGCTTCATGCGTTCGGACAGCGCGGAGAAAGTCGGCATCAACCGCGGCTTCGCGCTGCCGTGCGCGACTCCGGGCGCAGACACCTGGGTGATGGCGTTCCTGTCCGCGCTCGCGACGCCGCTGGTGCGGCGGTTCGAGACTTGGCTGCCGGACGAAGCGCGCACGCAGCTGCTGCGCAGCGAAGGGTTTTGCGAACAGGACGGGACACTCGGCGCGGCGGCAGCCGGCGAACAGGTGGCAGCCGGCACCGGTGTCGTCGGCCAGGCGTTTGCGAATGCACGGCCTGCGATCGCCGAACAGAAAGCCGGCGACGAACCCGGTGGCATCGGCATCGCGGCACGCGCGGCTGGCTGCAGCGCCGTGCTCGCGCTGCCGGTGCTCAGCGAGGGCCGCGTGACGGCGGTCGTGGCCTGGTATTTCTGAGCTAACCGCATGGCGGTAGCGGGCCGTATCGAACAGCGTCGGAGCAATCACTTCGGCTGCTTTGATTTTTATAGCTGTATGCGCAGGCTGCACCAGCACCCGAGCCACTTTTCTCTTCAAAACCGGGGTCCGACCCAGGCACGACTGCTGGCTGAACGCATCCCCTTACGGCGCTGACGGCTGCCCGCAGAGCTACTGCACGAATCCCATCCCGCGCGCTTCGCGCACCTCGGGCTTGATGCGGTGCTCCGCTTCGAGCTGCTGCAAGAAGTCTTCCGCGCTGAACGCTTCGGCCAGGATTTCGACCTGCCGCTTGACGGCCGCAAAGTCGCCTGGGCACAGTTGATCGAGCCGGGCCAGCCGGGTGCGCACCGCATCACCGAGTCGCGTCGCGTCACCGTCCAGCGCTTCCGTGACGAACATGCGCTCGCGCTGCACGGCCGAGAGCGGCTTGAACCGAATCTTGAACGTGAAGCGGCGCAGCGCGGCCTGGTCGATCCGATCCAGCAGGTTCGTGGTGCAGACAAACACGCCGCGAAAGCGCTCCATCCATTGCAGCATCTCGTTGACTTCGGTGACCTCATAGGTGCGCTGCGCGCCGCGGCGGTCCTGCAGAAAACTGTCGGCTTCGTCGAGCAGCAGCACCGCGTTCTCGGCTTCTGCCTGCCGGAACATCGCAGCCAGGTTCTGTTCGGTGTCGCCCACGTACTTGCTGACCAGGTCGCTTGCCTGTTTCACGATCAGCGGTTTCGCCAGCGTGCGCGCGATGTGCTCGGCCAGCGCGGTCTTGCCGGTGCCGGGCGCGCCGTAGCAGCACAGGGTGCCGTGGCCGCGCGCCTTCAACGCCTGCACGATGCGCGGCAGTTCGAAGCGCGTCTCCACGTTCAGCATGTCCATGTCCCAGGTCGTGACTTGCGGGCGGAATGCGGCGCCATCCGGTTTGTGGCCGAGTGCGGCATCGGCATTCTTCAGCTGCCGATGGATCAGCGCTTCGATCGCGGTGGCCTCCACCGGCGCTTTTTCACCTTCATGCGCAAGCCTCGCGAACCGCACTGCCGTGTGGATCTGCGCGGGTGTCAGACTTTTGCGTTCGGCGAGCCGCGCGATGAATGCGTCGCTTACGTCAATCGCCGCCAACGCGCGCCGCACCAGCTGCTCGCGCGCGCCGGGCGGCGGCGAGGTCAGCTCGAGGTGGTATGCGAAGCGGCGCCGGAACGCCGGGTCGATCTGCTCGATCCGGTTTGTGACCCAGAGCGTCGGCACCGCGTTGCCTTCCAGAATCTGGTTCACCCAGGCCTTGCCGTTCACCGACTGCGTGGCCGCAGCGCCGCCACCGAACGCCTGCTGCTCCTGGCGTGCGAGCAGGCTGTGCGCGTCCATGCTGATCGGCGGGAACACGTCCTCCACTTCGTCGAACAAGAGGGCCGCTTGCGGCGCGCCTTTCAGAAACACCTGCGCGATCTGCAGGGATCGATAGCGGTCCCGGCCGGACAGCGAATTGCCGTCGCGGTCCGCATACTCGACTTCGAACAACTGCAGCCCGGCGGCCTGCGCGATCACCTTGGCCAACTCCGTCTTGCCGGTGCCGGGCGGCCCGTACATCAGCACGTTGACGCCGGGCGCTTTCGCGCGCACCGCATTCTTCAGCAGGCCGATCAGCACCTGCACGTCGGCGTCGATGAAGTGGAAATCGGCCGCAGTCAGCACACTGATGGCCGCCGGTCGCGTGAACACCGCCATCAGCTCGTTGTGGTCGCGGTACTCGCGCATCAGCACCGGCGGCAGCTTGTCGCTGACCTTCATCAGGTCAGCCAGATCGGTGATGCTGTGCTCGGAGATCAGGTTGTCCACCAGGCCGATGCGCTCGAGCCGCGAGCCTGCGCGCAATGCGTCGCCGACCTCATGCGCGGGCACGCCCGCGACTTCGCCGATCGCCGCATACGCTTCCGGCGCGTTGTTGACCTTGAACTCGACCAGGATGCTGCGCAGGTCGCGCTGGTAGCGCGCCAGCGTGCCGTACAGCAGCAAGGCGCGTTCGGCGCGGTTGAGCTGCAGCAGGCCAGCGAGCGAATCGATGTTCTTCTCGACCAGCGTTTGCTGCTTTTTCAGCGCCCGCTGCAGATACTGGCCGGTCGAAGCCAGCAGCGCGAGCAGGTCCTTCGGCGCATCCTTCGCGTATTCGTCCAGATAGAAAAACAGCGTGCCGTCTTCATAGGGGCCGCGCCAGACGCCGTGCCGCTCCATAAACTCGCGCTCATTCAGCGCCTCATGGCCGAGCCAGAAATTGTTGTCTTTGCAGCGCCGCGCCAGATAGCCGCGCAGCCGCGCGAGCACCGGTTGCGGCCAGACCAAGTGCCGGCCCGCGAGCGCCAGCAATCCGTTCAAGTCCCGCCGCACGTTGAATTTGCCGCCCTGCGCCGCGGCCAACGTGAGCACCAGATGCGAACACATCAAATCCAGCACCGGCGCCGTTGCCAGGCCGGGCGAGGACAGCAGCGACCGATCCGACGATGCGGCAGCAGCATGGGCAGCCGGGCGTTTGTTCATGGTCGAACTCCGAAATCTAAGCAAGCAGGACAACCTTAACGCAGCCGACGGCCCGCGGCGATGACCCCGATGCTAAAAAGAAAGCCCAAGGGAACGCCCAGCTGGCGCGCTGCCCACGTGCTGCGGCAGCACGCGCCGGGCGTTTGATTTCGGAGCAACGACCATGCCATTTCACATCGAAACCTTTGACAAGCCCGGCCATGCGCAAATGCGGCAGGACCTGCGTGCCGAACACCTGGCCTACCTGAACGAGCACGTCGGCCTGCTGCTGGCCTGCGGCGGCAAGCTCGACGATGCAGGCGCATCCGCAGGTGGCGGCGTCTACATCGTCGATGTGGAAGAGCGCGCCGCCGCGCAGGCCTTCATCGAGGCCGACCCCTACCACCGGCACGGCCTGTTCGGCGAGGTGCGCATCACGCGCTGGCGCAAGGCGTTTCTGGGCGGCAAGTCGTTCCTCGGCTGAGGCGCGCCGACCTCACGCAAGCGGCCGGCTCACAGCACCTGCGGCTGCTCCGTGCTGCCATGCAGCCGCGTGAACAACTGCTGCAGCGTGCTTTTCTCATAATCGAGCATCGCGCTCAAGTCGGCGCGCTCGAGCGCCCGCCCGGCCTGCCGGTGCGCGGCCGGCGCCAGCGTGACGGAGCCGCTGGCAGCGATCGCAGCAAGCACGCGCTGGATGCGCACCTGCACTTCGAACACGGCCGCGCCGTCGCGCGCGATCGCGTCGATCGACTGCGTGATGAAGTCGCTCTCGTCGAGCTCGCGCATCGTGAGCCGGTCGAACCCCTGCGGTTCGTCGTCGCCGTTGCCATCATCGCCGGCGCCGTTCGGCCGCGCATCGATCAGCACGCGCGCCAGCGTGTTGAGCACGGCGATCGCGGTGCCCGGATCGTTCACGGCCGGTGACAGTGCGCGCTGCGCGACTTCGCTGAGCACGATCAGCCCGAAGCGCGGGTCCTGTCGATAGGTGCGCGCGGCGCCGATGATGAACGCATCGCGCAACGGGGCGGCATCATCCGGCGCTCCGCCTTCGTAATTGACCAGCACGCTGCCGGGATAGACCTGCGAGCCGGGCCGCACGCGGATGTGCACCTGGCTACCGGCGCCCGACGCATAGTCCTGCAGCGCCCGCATGTCGATGTAGCGCACGTGCCCGACCCGGTCCGCATGCACGTCGGTGCCGCTGAACGCGACGCCCATCTGTGGCTTGGCGCCCATGCGCGGCGAGCGCCGGTAGGCCAGCATCGACTCGGTCGCCGCCTGCTCCAGCTTCGCCAGCGTGTTGCCCATGCGCCCGAGTGAGGACAGCGTCTTGACCCAGACCACCAGCGTGTAGATCAGATAGAGCAGCACCAGCACCGTGCTGATGAACAGGATGAACCGCCCGCTCGGGCCGTAAAAGCCGATGCCCAACGCGATCTGCGCGATCACCGCATAGATGAACGCCGAGATGAACGCGGCGATCGCGTTTTGCGTGTTGTCGTCGCCCATCACGAGTTCGGTCGCGCGCGGGCTCGCGCCGCTGGCGACCGACGACAGCGACGCGACCATGATCGACAGCGAGAACGTGGTCACGGCGAGCATGCTGCTGGCGATCACCGTGAGCACGTTCTTGATCGTGTCGGTGTCGATGCTCGGCAGCGTGTCGGCCGGCACGACCTTGTCGGTCAGCGTTGCGAACAGCGCGAAGATGATCGCGAAGATGCTGCCGAGCGCGGGCTTGACCCAGAGCCGGTTGCTGCCGTCCTTGATCCAGAGGTAGAAGCGATAGAACATGCGTGCTTGGGGTCTTCGGGCAAGGAAACGGAATGGTGTGCGAAGCGCGAAGCGCAGCGGAGGGGGTGGAACGCGCCGCCGCCTCGAATGCGCCGGAAGGCAGCTCGATCGTAGGTGATTCGCTTCATGCCGCTGGCGGCTGCAGTTGCTTCGCCGAGGCCCGGCCCGCCGTTGGTGGCCGGTTAAACTTTGCGCACCAGCACCATCCGTGTTTTTCCAGCAGGAACGAATGTCATGAGCACTGCCAGCCCCACCGCCCCAGACGAAGCCCGCACCCGCACGCGCGCCGACGTCCCCACGGTGCCGGACGCGGCGAACAAGTCGGCGGTCAGCGGCGGAATGCATGACGCCGAACTGCCGGCCGAGGAAGATCCGATCGAGCGCATCACGCGCACGGTGCCGATCCTGATCCCGGCTGCTGGCGCGCTGCTGATCTTTTTGCTCGCGTTCATTGCCATCTTCATGGCGTAGCGTGCAGAGCCGACGATCGGCAGCGGTTGTTTAGTCGAATCGGCTGCGAGCGTTCACCAACCTTGCCTGTCCTGCTACTTTTTTCTAGCATTTACCAGGTTCTTCGATCAACGTGGCTGCTGGCAGGCCGCGTGCGAATACAGCGCTTGGCCCATCGATGGCAACGGCGCCGCGAGCACGCTACCCGTGCTCGATTCGGTCAACACGATCGTCGCGCTGCCGGGCTGAAACGCCGCGTTGGTCACAGCCGGCCCCGCGCCGCCGCGCACGATGTGCGTGACTTCCCCGTCCGCGTTCAACACGAACGCGCAACCCAGGCTTGCATGCGCGACCACCAGCCGCCCGGCCTCGTCGAAGGCAAGCCCATCCGGCCCGCTGCTGCCGAAAAACCGCTGGAACTCGCCGACCTTAGACGTCGCCCAACCGTCCTCGAACAGCGGCGCGCGCCAGACCGCGTTCGCGCGCGTGACCGCGACGAACAGCGCTGATCCATCCGGCGCCAGCGCGAGGCCATTCGGGCTCGGCACGTTCGCAAGCAGCACGCTCAACCGTCCATCGGTGCCGTATCGATAGACCCGCCCGCTCGGGTCGTGCAGCCCGGTCTGGCCCTGGTCGGTGAAGAAACAATTGCCGGCAGCATCGAACGTCAGGTCGTTCAAGCCTTTGAACGATTCGCTTTGCCGATGGCCGAGCAGCACGTCGGGCTCGCCCGACCCGCTCGCCAGCTGCGCGACCGACAAGCGCAGCAGCCCGCACCGATAGTCGGCGATCCACAGACTGCCGTCCGCGTGCAGCGCGAGGCCGTTCGGCCAGCCGTCGTATTCGGCGATAAGCGTCCAGCGCAGCGCCGGATCGATCCGAAAGATGCGGCCGTACGGGATGTCGCACAGATACAGGTTGCCCGCGCGGTCGAAGCTCGGGCCTTCCAGAAACGAATCGAGCACATGGCCGGGCTTGTTCGCATTGACCCAGTCGCAGCGGCGCGGGCGGCGGAATTCATCGGGCAGCCGCGTGAGCACAGCAGCATCGATGCGCTCGGGCGGGGTAAACGTCAGGTTCCACATCGCGGCCCATCAGCCGGGCGCTGCGGCGGCGCCGGCCTGCAGCAGTTGTGCGATGGCCAGGTCGTCGTAGCCGAGCTCGCGCAGCAGCTGGTGCGTATGCTGACCTGCATGCGGCGGCTGCAGCCGCACGCCGAGGCGCTCGCCGTCGAACGCAAGCGGCAGCAGCGGCACCTTCGACTCGCTGCCGTTGCTCATCCGCACCGGCGCGAGGCCGCCGCTCGCATTCAGGTGCGGGTCGTCGAACAGCTCGTGCGGCTTGGTGATCGGCGCAAACGGCAGTTCGTTCGCTTCGAATCTGGCGGCCAACTCGGCGGCGCTGTGCTGCGCCATGCGCGTGCGCAGCAGCGGCAACAGCCAGTCGCGCGCGCGAACGCGGTCGTTGTTGGTGGTCAGCCGCGGATCGGCCCGCAGTTCATTCAGATCGAATGCGTCGCAGAACACCGCCCACTGCCGATCGCTGACCACCGCCAGAAAAATCTGCGCACCGCCCTGCACCGTGAATACGTCGTAGATGCCCCAGGCCGAGATGCGGCCCGGCATCGGGTCCGCAGGGCGTCCCGTCGCGGCGAACTGCAGCATGTGCTGCGCGACCAGAAACACGTTGTTCTCGAACAATGCCGACTGCACTTCGCAGCCCACGCCGGTCACCTCGCGCTCGCGCAGCGCGGCCAGCACGCCGATCGCGCCGAACATGCCGCCCATGATGTCGTTCACGCTCGCGCCCGCACGCAGCGGATCGCCCGCGCGGCCGGTCATGTAGGCCAGGCCGCCCATCATCTGCACGACTTCGTCGAGCGCGGTGCGGTGTTCATAGGGGCCGGGCAGGAAGCCCTTGTGGCTCACGCAGATCAGGCGCGGATGCCGCTCGCGCAGTGCAGCGAAGCCGAGGCCGAGCCGGTCCATCGTGCCGGGCTTGAAGTTCTCGCTGACGACGTCGGCCGTCGCAATCAGGCGCCGCGCGGCTTCCAGGCCGGCAGGTTGTTTCAAGTCCAGCGCGATGCTCTTCTTGTTGCGGTTGAACGCGGGGAAGAAGCCGGCGCCCGACCCGAGCAGCCGGCGCGTCGCATCGCCTTCGATCGGCTCGACCTTGATCACGTCGGCACCGAGGTCCCCGAGCAGCAGGCCGCAGGTCGGGCCCATCACCATGTGCGTGAATTCGACGACGCGGATGCCGGCGCAAGGCAATGGCGCGCGAGAGGCTTCAGGCATGAGTCGCAAATCCTTTCGGCAGGCCGGCTTCGGCGGTCATGCCATAGAGCGGCTCGCCGGGCAGGCCCGCGGCCAATGGCTCGCGCGCGGCAAGCAACGTTTCGATGGCGATGCCGGTGGCCACGCCCATCGCTTCGAACATGAACACCAGGTCTTCCGTCACCACGTTGCCCGAAGCGCCCGGCGCATACGGGCAGCCGCCCAGGCCGCCGAGCGACGCATCGAACGTGGTCACGCCTTCGTCGAACGCCGCGAGGCAGTTCGCCAGGCCGAGCCCGCGCGTGTTGTGCAGGTGCGCGGCGCCGGCCTGGTCGCCAAGCTCGGCACGCAGCCGCCGGAACAGGCGGCGCACCTGTGCGGGGTTCGCGTAGCCCACGGTGTCCGACAGGCCGACTTCATCGGCGCCGGCTTCGGCGCACGCCACCGCGAGCCGGATCACGTCGTCTTCCGCGACCTTGCCTTGCAACGTGCAGCCGAACGCGGTGGAGATGCCGACTTCAAGGCCGATGCTTTGAGCAACTCTTGAGCGCAGCGCCTGCACCGCACGCAGTTCCTCGACCATCTGAAGCGGCGTCCTGCGCACGTTTGCCAGCGAATGCGCGTGGCTGGCCGACACCGGTATCGTGAGCTTGCGCGCGCCGGCTGCCAACGCGGCTGCGGCACCCTGTCGGTTCGGCACCAGCGCGACGATGGTCACACCGGGATGCATTTGGACGCAGTGGCGCACGACCGCATCCGCATCGGCCAGCTGCGGCAGCAGCCGCGCAGGCACGAACGACGCCACTTCGATCTCAGGCAGACCGGCGGCGGCGAGCGCGTCGATCCAGCGCAGCTTGGCGGCAGTCGGCATCACGGCAGCGACCGACTGCAGGCCGTCGCGCGGGCCGACTTCGCAGATCGTGACGGCCGGCTTGCCGCCGATCCCGTTCATGGCCGGCCCCGCGCCGCCATGCCGCCCAGGCGCGATTTCACGAAGCCGGCCGTCGCATAGCGCGTGACACGCGCATAACAGTCGGCGCTCAGGCGCTCGACCATCGCGCCGTAATCTTCTTCGAGCTCTGCGCTCAGAAAGAAATCGTCGTAGTTCACGATCGCATCGACCTTGGCGCCAGCCAGCGGTGCCAGCAACGCGCGCACGGTGCCGTCGATCGCTTCGATGGTGGCCGGCACCTTGACGCCCAAGCCGGAGAAATCGATGTGCAAGGTGCGCCGCGCCGCATCCAGCGCGAAGCGGTCCGCGAATGGCCGGTTCAGCAGCCGATCGCGCAGGCCGAGCGATGCGGGCTCGAACAGCCTCGCATCCATCGTGCGCAATGGTTCGGCGATCAGGGGCAAAAAATCCATCTGGCCGAGCACGTCGCGCTGCAGCGCCACGCCGGGCGCGATCTCGATGAGTTCCAGCGCGCTGGCGCCTGCTGCAGCGGGCACGAGCCGGAACACGCAGCGCTCGGTCACATACAGCACGCGCTGGCCGCGCCGCAATGCTTCCACGCCGCTGAACGTGCGGTGTTCGACCGTTTGCACGAATTTGCGACTGCCGCCATCTGCACCGACGACCAGGCTGCCCTGCTCGACCGACGGCGCCTTCGCACCCGCCGTGAACATGCCCGCGAACACCACGACCCTCGTGTTCTGGCTGATGTTGATGAAGCCGCCCGAGCCGGCCAGCCGCGGCCCGAACCGGCTCACGTTCAGGTTGCCTTGCGAGTCGGCCTGCGCGAGGCCCAGGATGCAGATGTCGAGCCCGCCACCGTCGTAGAAGTCGAACTGGTAGGGCTGGTCGATGATCGCCTGCGCGTTCACCGCGGCGCCGAAGTTCAGGCCGCCGGCCGGGATGCCGCCGATCACGCCGGGCTCGGTGGTCAGGGTCAGCAGGTCGTTGATGCGCTCTTCGGCGGCGACGCTGGCCACGCCTTCGGGCATGCCGATGCCGAGGTTCACGACCTGCTGCGGGCGCAGCTCCAGCGCCGCGCGGCGCGCGATCACCTTGCGCGCGGACAGCGGCATCGGCGCTGTCGCGTCGGTCGGCACGCGCAGCTCGCCTGCGAACGCAGCGCTGTAGCTGGTCGCAAACGTCTGCATGTGCTGCGCGGGATCGCTCGCCACCACCACCGCGTCGACCAGCACGCCGGGCACCTTGACCTGGCGGGAGCTCAAGGAGCCGCGTGCCGCGACCCGCTCGACCTGCGCGATCACGAGGCCGCCGCTGTTCTTGGCGGCCATCGCAATCGCCAGCGCTTCCAGGGTCAGCGCCTCGCGCTCCATCGTGAGGTTGCCGTCCGGGTCGGCGGTGGTCGCGCGGATGATGCCGACGTGGATCGGAAATGCGCGGTAGAGCAGATAGTCCTGCCCGTCGATCGGCAGCACGCGCACGATGTCTTCGGTGCTGCGCGCATTCAGTTTGCCGCCGCCGTGGCGCGGATCGACGAACGTGCCCAGGCCCACGTGCGTGAGCGTGCCGGGCTTGCCGGCGGCAATGTCGCGGTACAGATGCGTGATGACGCCCTGCGGCAGGTTGTAGGCTTCGATCCGATTCGCCACTGCCAGCCGCTGCAACGCAGGCGTCATCGCCCAATGCCCGCCGATCACGCGCTTGAGCAGGCCCGCATGGCCCAGGTGGTTCAGCCCACGCGTGGCGCCGTCGCCCTGGCCGGCCGCATACATCAGGGTCAGGTCGCGCGGCGTGCCGGTTTCCAGAAAACGTTGTTCCAGCGCCAGCATGACCGCTTCGGACACGCCGATGCCGACGAAGCCGCTGGTGGCCACCGTATCGCCGGCGTGCAGCAGCGCCACTGCGGCCTGCGCGGAGACCAGCTTGTCCTTGTATGGGCTGCTGTGGGCCGGCGGCGGATTGATTGCATCCATGGCGAAGTTCGTGCGGGTGGCAGGCGCCTGCAAGGCGCCAGCGCATCAGGGGTGGACCGGGCGATTCATTGTTGCACCCGCTGCCACCCAGCGGCGGATCGGCGCACTGAACCGGTCAGCCGGCGTCCGGCTCAATCGCAGCCGCTGCCTGTTCTTCATGCACGCCCGGCTCGATATGGGCTTCCGCTGCGAGCCGTTCGATGCGCCGGCGCAGCCACTGGTGCCCGCCGGATACATCGGTGCGGCGGTGCCAGACCGCGTCGATGTGCACCGTGGGCGAAGCGAACGGCAGCTCACGCCAGATCAGTTGCTCGGCAATGCCCGTCACCGGCACGAAGTGGCGCGGCAGCACTGTCACCAGATCGGACTGCGCGACCACCTGGCCGGCCGTGAAGAACTGGTTCACCGTGAGCGCGATGCGCCGCTCGTAACCCAGGCCGGCCAGCGCCTCGTCGATGAAACCGTAGGGCCGGCCGGAAAAGCTCACCAGCAGATGGCGCGCAGCCGCATAGCGCTTGACGCTCAGGCGCCCGCTGGCCAGTTCGTGGCCACGCCGCATCACGCAGACGTAGTCGCTGTCGTAGAGCCGGTGGTGCGAGAACGCGACCGCTTCGCCGGCCTGTGCACGCGCGGTCAGGTCCGCGATCAGCGCCGGGAAGTAGCCGATCGCCAGGTCCGCCTCGCCGGTCTCCAAGACCGGCCGCGGGTCGCGCGTGATCAGCGACAGCACGCGCAGCGAAATGCCCGGGGCGACGCGCTGCAGCAGCCGGCTCAAAGCGGGGATCAACATGGCCGCGGTGGCATCGGCCATCGATAAGGTGAACACGGCCTGCGCCGCGGCCGGCTCGAATTCGCCCGGGGCCAGCGTCTGCTGCAACTGGTGCAGCGCCTCGCGTACCGCAGGCCAGAGTTCCTCCGCATAGGCGGTCGGTGCCACGCCCTGGCCGTGACGCGACAGCAGCTCGTCGCCGAGCGACTCACGCAGGCGCCGCAGCGAATTGCTGACCGCGGGTTGCGTGAGCGACAGGTTGCGCGCGGCGCGCGTGAGGCTGCGCTCGGCCATCACTTCGTCGAACACGCGCAACAGGTTCAGGTCAAGCGTGCGGAAGTTTAGGGGATTGGGTCGGCGCATCGGGCTACTTTCTCACGCATCACGGCGATGAATGAACCAGATTACAAATCTAAAGTTGAACAATACTAGGTTAAACCCTAATATCGATGCAACCCGATATTGAAATGCGCCCACGGCCCACAACGCCCGACGGAGCATGACGAAGCAACAGGATCAGAGAAAGCGTGAAAGCCATGATGAACCCGACCGACCGCAACAGCAGTGTTGCATCGAGCGATTTTCCCGCGCCGCTCGCCCTTGGACGTGTCGAGCGCGTGCTGACCCACCTTGCCGCGCTGATCCATGCACGCAACCTGCGCCGTACGGCCCAGGCCGACAGCCGCCGGCAAGGCCCGGCCCGCGTGTCCCGCAGCGAAGCGTTCCGTCAGGTGCAGCACGAGAAATGGCTGGGCAAACCGCCACTCGCCACGCCTGGCGTGGCCGCTGCAGCCAGCGCCCGACCGAAGGATCTGCACCGCCGCGTGTTGCAGGACCCACACGTCTGAGCCGGTTCGCACCGACCGGATCAGTCAACTTATTTTTTCTCATCGTCTGCCACCGGCGACGATGTGCATGCATTCAACAGGAAATTTTCAGCAATGACCGCCACCACCATCTACAACAGCTACAGCATCGCCTTGCCCAGCGTGCAGGTCGCCCTCGCTTCTGGCCAGGGATTGTTTTCGCGCCTGATCGAAGCCGCCGCGCGCCGCATCGCCCAGTCGATCATCGACCAGCCGTCGGCTCAGCCAGCCGCTTCGGCCATGCTGCCGGCGCAGTGGCGCACCGACGCCGCCCTGCGCCAACAGGGCATGCGCGAATGGCTCGCGACGGCGCCGTCGGTCCAGCCGCAGTACGCGGCGGCCAACCCGGTCGATCAGGCAGCCGCACGGGCACACAAGGCGCTCTGGCTCGAACTGGTCGCCTGACGCATAGCTTGTTGGCTCGCCGCAATCAGGCGGTTTGCACACCGGTGCGTGCTGCGATGCGGTCGCGCCAGGCTTGCAGCGCCGGCATGCCCGCTTCGGCCGGACGAAACTTGAGCAGGCCGCGCGCAAAGTCGAGCGCGCAGAACGCGGTGATGTCGGCGATCGTGAAGCGGTCGCCGGCGATGAACGGCTGACGCGCCAGCTGGTCGTCGAACCAGCGCGCGGTGACTTGCGCTTTCTGTGCCTGCGACGCGCCGAACTCCGGAAACTGCGGCTGCTCCAGCGTGGCTAAGCCGGGGTGGCCGTGCCGGATCGCGTTCGCGAAGCCGAGCATCAGGTAGAGCTCGACGCGCCGGTCGGCCATTTCGATGAAGGCACGCTCCTCGAAGCCCTCGCCCATCAGGTTCGGCTCGGGTGCGATGCCCTCCAGATAGGTGCAGATCGCGCGTGTCTCGGTCAACACGCGGCCGTCGTCCAGTTCGAGTGCGGGCAGTTTGGCAAGCGGGCTCTTGGCCAGAAATTCGCTGCTGCGATGCTGGCCTGCATTCAAATCGATCGGCACCTGCTCGATGCCGCTGATGCCTTTTTCAGCGATGAAGATCTGCACCCGGCGGGGGTTCGGTGCGCGCGGCGCGATGTAGAGCTTCATGATTGGCGGCCGGCTTTTCGGGTAGGCAACGAAAAAAAGTTCGCAGCGACCGGTCATTGTGGCGGTTGGTCAAGCCGCCCGCCACGCGGGAAACCCCGCTTGCCGGAACGCGGTCGGCGGCGAAAGCTGCGCATATGAAACCACACCATTCATCTGCCGCCCTGGCCGCCGGTTGCGCGCTCGTGCTGTGCATCGCCGCATCCGCATCCGCCAGCCCGATTCCCGACTTCGACGCGACCGAACTGACCGGCCAGCAGGTGCATTCGTCGCAGCTGATCGGCCAGCCGACCATCCTGATCGTGACGCCCAGCCGCGATGCGTCCGACGACACGCGCGCCTGGGCCGAGCAGTTGCCCGAGCACATCGACAAGACCCGTTGGCGCATCCGCGCGGTGCTTGCGATCGACCTGCCGTTCTTCATGGACACGCAAGATGCGCTGTCGGCCGCGCGCGACAAGATCCCCAAGCGCTATCAGGACCAGACCTGGCTCACATCGCGCCCACGGCTGGAAAAAGCGCTGGGCATCCCGACCGACAGCGACAAGGCGTTCGTGCTCGTGCTCGACGCCCAGGGCGAGCCCGTCGTGCAGGTGTCGGGCGCGCCGACCGCGCAGCGGCTGCGCGCGATCGAATCAGCGGCTCGGTCGGTGCTTCAAAAACAGTAACGCACCGGGCGCCGGCATCAAGCGAGAAAGCCCAGATCGCGCGGATAGTCGGCCCGGCCGGCCTGATCGCCGAAATTGCCGATGTCCGGCAGCACGCCGCCCAACTCACCATCGGCCACGCCGAACCAGCGCGCCAGTGTCGCCGCGTACTGCGTGCTCGACGTGCTCGGCAGCAACCGCCCCTGGCCGACATGCCACTGGTCGTCCGGCGCGCCCGTGTTGCCGACGCTCACGGGCGGCGCCGTGCCATAGAACGCCTGGCCTTTGACCGCGCCGCCGACCATGAAGTGATGGCTGCCCCAGCCGTGGTCAGAGCCGTCGCCGTTCGATGACAAGGTGCGGCCGAAGTCGGATGCGGTGAATGCCGTGACCTTGTCGGCCACGCCGAGCTCCAGCGTGGCGGTGTGGAACGCCGCCAGCGCATCGCTGAGCTTGCCGAGCAGCCCGGGGTGCTGCGCGACCAGGTTGTCGTGCAGATCGAAACCGCCCTGCGAGACGAAGAACACCTGCCGTTTCGCGCCGAGCGAACTGCGCGCGCCGACCAGCCGTGCCACCATCTTGAGCTGGTCGGCCAGCGGATTGGCGGCCGGGAACGCGCCGGCCAGCGTGACGCCCGACAACGCACCGTTGAGCTGCGTTTCCGCGCCGATAGAGCGCGCGGTGACTTTGTTGTATTCGTTTTCCAGCACGTTGCTGCGGCTTTGCTGGATCAGCGTGCTCATCGCGGCGCGCACCGCGGCCGAACCATAGACGTTGTTCGCGGTCGCGTTGATGCGCACGGCGCCGTTCGGGCTCACCTGGTAGCCGAGCGCGTCGTCGCCCGACAGAAACACCGCGTTGCCCGCGACCGAAATGCAGGTGAACAGCGAATTGCCGTTCGACGACAACGCCAGGTCGCCCAGGTTGCCGCCCCAGCCGACGGTCGAGCCTTCGGCCTGCGACGACTGCCAGACCGATTGCTGGTCGTTGTGCGAGAACAGCTTGGGCGGCAGCGGGTAATGCAGCCGGTCGCTGCCTGCGTACTGCGCGCGCGTGACCGGCGCCACCAGCGGGCCGACGTTAAGCTGCACCGCCGCCTGGCCCGCATTGAACAGGTTGGCCAAGCCACCCATCGCGGGATGCAGCGCGTACTGGCGCCCATCGGGCAGCGCGGTCTTCGGCTGCAGCAAGGTTGCGGCCAGATCGGCCTTTCGCAGCGCGATATTGCTGCGGATCGCGCTATATTTTTGGTAGCTCGGGTCGTCGTAGGCGACGACCGTGTTCGCGTAATCGTTGCCGCCATAGAGGAACACGCAGACCAGCGCCTTGTAGTCGTTCGCATCGAACGCGGCGGCCTCGCCGATCGCGGCCAGGTTCAACGCCCAGGGCAGTGCGGTGCCGGTCAGCGCGAGTCGGCCCGAGCGGCGCAGGAACGCGCGGCGGTTGGTGCCAGGGCTGTCGATCAGATGCATGGTGCGATTTCCTCGAAATGGCAGGCGGCGCAGTCGCGGTTACTTCTGGACCAGATATTCGGGGCAGGCCATCACCATCAGCACGGCAGCAGCGACCCGGTCGAGCTTGGCATTCGCACTGCTGGCAGCCGTGATCGGATTCGCGTTCAGCGCATCGGCCATGAGCTGGCAGGTAGCGTCGGACAACTGGCCGGCCGCCAGCAGCAGATTCAGACGCGCGACCAGCGCTTTCGCATCGCCTGCCAGTGCGAGTTCTGCCGAGTAGTCGGGCACCAGGTCGTAGCCGTTGCTCAGCGAGCTGCCGGACGCCGGCTGGTCCGGCGCGCTCACATAAACGCCGCGGCGGATCACGCCCTGCATGTAGTTCAGATAGCCGCCGACGCTGGATTCGGACACCAGCTGGAACTCGGGCGCGGTGGCGCCGCTGGCCGCCAGCGCGGTGGACGGCGGCACGTAGCCGGGCCGGAAGAAGTTGAATACGGACGGCGAGCGCAGCGGGCTCTGGCCGAGCCGCGTGGCCGGGTCGCTTGCATCGCCGAGCTTCCAGCTGCCGGCTGCCGATGTGAGCCCGAACGTGCGGCCCCATTGCACGAAGCGCTGGATCGGTTCGCGCAGCTTGCCGGCCACGCTGCCCACTGCGCCGATTGCCTGCGGATCGAGCAGGATCGCCTTCCACACGGCCTTCAGGTCACCGCGCACGCCGCGGCCGTTGTCGTTGAACGCGGCCGCCACGCGCGCGACGTAGGCGCGGCTCGGGTTGCTCGAGACCAGCCGCTGGATCATCTGGCGTGCGAGGAACGGCCCCACGTTCGGGTGGTTGAACAAGGTGTCGAGCGCGGTCTTCAGCGCGGCCTTGCCGTCGGTCCCCGCGCCGATGCTGGCGCCCAGAAACGTCGAAGCGAGACCGGAATGGCGCGCCGGGTTCAGCACCATCGGCAGCCGCGCGAATTCGGTGTTGCCGATCGCGGTGCCGGTGCCGACCTCGGGTGTCGTGCTATTACGGCTCTGGTCGAAATCCCAGCCGGTAAACACGCGCGCAAGATTCGTCACGTCGCTCTGGCTGTAAGTCTCCAGCCTGGCGCCGCCCGCGCCGGTTTTCTCGCTGCCGTCGGGGTTGAGCTGAACCAGCCCGATCGACATCAACTGCATGATCTCGCGCGCGTAGTTCTCGTCCGGCAGGCGGCCCTTGGCCGGGTCTTCCTTCTGGCTGCCGCGCATGTTCAGATACGCGCCCATCGCGGCGTTCAACGTGACGGCTTCGAGCAGCTCGCGGAAATTGCCGAACGCGTGCGCGCTCAGCAGGTCCCACCAGGCCGCCATCATGTGGCTGCGCCAGCGGTTGTTGATGCCGACGGTGGACACGACGAAAAATTCCGACAGCGCAAGCGTCGCGCGCTGGCGCAGCTGATCGGGCGCAGCCAGCAACTGGTGCCAGGCCATGTAGTCGGCCGGGTAGCTCGCGTTGTAATAACGGTTCGCATCCACCTGGCCGTAGCCGCGCGCATCGAGCCAGTCCCAGGCAGTCTGGCCAGCCGGTGCGTTGAACTGCTGGTCAAGCCAGCCTGCAAATCCCAGAGTCCGGACCGAGGCGATGTCGGCATCGGACGCCGCGAACTGCGCGTGCTGTAGAAACCGCGCGACCTGCTCGGCGGAGATGGATGCCTTGGCTGCCACTTCACCGGCCAGGCCATCGCCTGCCGCGTTGCCAGCTTTGGCTTTTGGCAGACTGTCAGGCGTTGCGGCTGGATCGGCTTGCATCAGCTTCGCGGCGAGGCCGGAATCGCCCGCACCATCGCCACACGCTGCCAGGGCGGCGCTGACCACCGCCGTCAGCCCCATGAATTCGCCCGTATGCCGCGGCGAATCCGCGAAGGCGACCAGCGTGTGGCCGGCCGGCACGACGACCGAATCGGTGACGGGTACCGTCAGTGCTTTGACCTGCGGCTCGACGACTTCGCTCATGGACCTGACCCCTAGGATTTCAGCGCTGCTTGCAACAGCGCGGGAGTCTAGGCAGCAACGCACGGTAGGGCTGCGGTGCAGTGGTAATGCGTGTGACAAAGTACACGCGCATCCATGATTCGGCTTGCTACCGATCGCGCCCGCCTGCACTCGCTGGTCCGAACGTTGGCGCCGTTGCTATCCGATGCGTGCGGGCCGCATCGATGACGCCCGGCTCCGCGCGGACGCTGGCTGAAGACGGAAGCGCCAAAGGTTTGCGCAGCAGTTGATGGACGACCGGCTAGGCGAGCCAGGGCTCTGCGATCAGCATCGCGTTCAGCGCGGCCGCGCCGCTTGCAGTTCAGCGCGCGTGGCCTGCGCTGCCTGCCGCGCCGCTTCGGCAAAGTCCGCGCCATCCGACGCATACAGGATCGCGCGCGACGACGCCACCACGATCGGCGCATCGGGCCGCCAGCCGGCCTGCACCGTGGCGTGTGCATCGCCGCCCTGCGCGCCGATGCCCGGAACCAACAGCGGCAGCTTCGGTGCCAGTGCGCGCACCCGCTCGATCTCCTGCGGATAAGTCGCGCCGACCACCAGACCGAGCTGGCCATTCGTGTTCCACGGCCCGCTGGCCAGTTGCGCGATCAGCTCATAAAGACGCGGCTGGCCGGACTGCGAGGCCAGCTTCTGGTTTTGCAGATCGTCGCCGCCCGGATTTGAGGTGCGGCACAGCAAAAACGCGCCTTTGCCCGGGTATTTCAGATACGGCTCGATCGAATCGAAGCCCATGAATGGCGACAAGGTGACCGCATCCGCCTGGTAACGCTCGAACACTTCGCGCGCGTACTGCTCGGCGGTGGCGCCGATGTCGCCGCGCTTGGCGTCCAGGATCACCGGCACGGTGGGCGCCGTGTCGCGGATGTGGGCCAGCAGACGCTCGAGCTGCGCTTCGGCGCGGTGCGCCGCGAAGTAGGCGATCTGCGGCTTGAACGCAATCGCGAGATCGGCGGTGGCATCGACGATGCGGGCGCAAAAGTCAAAGATGCGGCTCGGATCGCCGCGCATCGCAAGCGGAAACCGTGCCGGATCGGGATCGAGCCCCACGCACAGCAGCGACCGGTTCTGCGTTTCGGCGGCGCGCAGCTTGTCGAGGAAGGTCATGCGCCCGATTCTATGGAGCGGTGCATCCATCAAAATGGCGGCCATGCCCTCTCTGACCCGCCAGCAACTTGCGCTGCTCATCGCGCTGACCCTGATCTGGGGCATCAACTGGCCGATCATGAAAGCCGGCATCACGGGCTTTCCGCCGCTCACGTTCCGCGCGCTGTCGATCTGGCTCGGGCTGCCGGTGCTCGCGCTGGGTCTGTGGGTGATGAAGGTGCCGTTCGCGGTGCCGCGCGCACGCTGGCCGGAACTCGGGTGGCTCACGCTGGGCAACATGCTGGTCTGGCAGGTGCTGATCATCCTCGCGCTCACGCAGTTGTCGAGCGGGCGCGCGGCGATCCTGGGCTACACGATGCCGATTTTCTCGGCCGTGATCGGCGCGCTCTGGTTCGGCGACCGGCTGCAGCCGCGCGGCTGGCTCGGCGTCGCGGCCGCCGCGGTGGGCGTCGTGCTGCTGCTCTGGTACGAGTTGAGCCATATGGCGGGCCGGCCGATCGGCGTGCTGCTCGCGCTGACCGGCGCCGCGGTCTGGGCGCTCGGCACGCGCCAGCTGCGCAACAGCGGAATCGGGCTGGCGACGCTGACGATCGCGTTCTGGATGACCGCGCTGACCGGCGTCGTGATCAGCCTGCTGGCGCTCGCGTTCGAGCGCGCGCAGTGGCATTCGCCGGGGCCGGCCAACTGGTTTGCGATCGGCTACAACGCGGTCCTGATCTTTGGTTTCGCGCAGACCGCCTGGCTGTTGCTCGCGCGCGGGCTGCCACCGCTGGCGTCCACCCTGAGCGTGATGTTCATTCCGGTGCTCGGCGTGTTCAGCGGCGCCTGGTGGCTCGCCGAATCGCTGCACTGGCAGGACTGGACAGCGGTGTCCCTGATGGTGGTCGCGATCGCTTCCGTGCTGTGGCCGACGCGCGCGGCAGCGGTCGCACCTAACTATGAAAATAGTAGCTTGACAGGCAAGCTGCACTAGCGACCAAGCCAGATTTTGTTCAAAATTTCGTCGATGATACGGTCCTGCAGATGCGCGATACAGACACGTTGCAAGCGCCGCCTTTCAGCAGCGCAGCGCGTTGCCCTGTCTGCGCCGAACCCAACCGTTGCGCGCTTGCGGCCGCGGCGGCCACCGACCGGGCGCAACCGCCGTGCTGGTGCAGCGCAGTCGCGATCGATCCTGCCCGGCTGGCTGGCCCGGCTGCCCGCGTTGCACCACGTCGCTGCCTGTGCGCCGGCTGCGTGGGCTGCGCAGGCGTTGACGGTGCCAGCTGACGCGCGCAGCCGGGATGCATGGTCGGAGCCGACGCCATGACCGCCCCCGCCTCCATCCCTGTCGCCGGCCGCAACACGTTCGATGCGCTGCAGGCGCGCTTCGGCGAACGCTACCGCTGGCTGCTGCTGATCGCGGTGATGACCGGCACGATGGCATCGATCATGTCGTCAACAATAGTGAACGTCGCGATTCCGGGCATGAGCCACTACTTCGTCCTCGATCAGGGCCGCGCGCAGTGGGTCAGCTCGGGCTTCATGGTCGCGATGACGGTCGCCATGCTGACCACGCCGTCGCTGCTGGCCCGCTTCGGCGCACGGCGCACCTATGTCGGCTCGATGCTGCTGCTGATGGCCGGCGGCGCACTGGGCGGCCTGGCCGGGCAGTTCTGGCTGGTGCTGGTCGCGCGCGTCGCCGAAGGACTGGCGGCCGGCGTGGTGCAGCCGATTCCCGCACTCATCATCATGCGGCTGTTCAAGCCCGAGGAGCAGGGGCGCGCGAGCGGCCTGTTCGGCATGGGCGTGGTGCTGGCACCCGCGATCGGTCCGAGCATCGGCGGTGTGCTGGTGGACTGGTTCGGCTGGCGTTCCATCTTCTTCATGGTGGTGCCGTTCTGTCTGCTGTCGATTGCGATGGCGTACCGCTACGTGCCGGACCTCGCCGCGGGCCGGCATGAGGACAAGCGCTTCGACTCGGTCGGCCTCGCGCTGGCCGCGGCCGGCATTCTGTGCCTGCTCAATGGGCTGGTCGAACTGCGCGGGTCCGAGCGCAGCCTGGCGCCGGTGCTGCTGATCGCTGCGGCCGGGCTGCTCGCGGTCTTCATCGTCTGGCAGCGGCGGCTTGCGCGCAACGGCGGCGAGCCGCTGATGAACCTCGCGGTGTTCGGCACGCGGCCATTCACGATGGGCGGCATCGTGGCGTTCATCTACGGCACCGCGCTGTTCGGCTCGACCTATCTGCTGCCGGTGTACATGCTGCTCGGGCTCGGGCTGTCGGCTTCTTACGTGGGCACCATCCTGTTGCCCGCAGGGCTGGTGCTGGCAGTGGCGATCGCGTTCGTGGGAAGGCTTGCGGACCGGCATCCGACCTGGCTTTTGGTCAGCATCGGCTTGGCGCTGCTGGCGGCATCGTTTGCGCTGATGCCGACCGTGCATCTGGACAGCACGATCTGGCTGATCGTCGCCTGGGCCGTGCTGGGGCGGCTGGGCTTAGGCTTCATCCTGCCTTCGCTGAACCTCGGCTCGCTGCGGCCATTGCCGGCCGAGCTGCTGTCGCCAGGGTCCAGCGTGATCAATTTTCTGCGCATGCTCGGCGGCGCGGCCGGGGTCAGCCTGTGCGGCATCGTGCTCGAATGGCGGATTGCCGCGCATGGGGTGTCACTGACCAGCGGGGCCCCGAGCGCGGCGCGGCTGGCCGCGTTCAACGAATCGTTTTTCATGCTGGCCGCCTTGTGCGTGCTGGCGCTGGCCGCCGCGACGCAGCTGCGGCCGGTGAAGCCGGCGGCGATCGAACCCGACCGCGCCTGATCGGAACGAGGCTGCTGCGCCATGTGCCAACTGCTCGGAATGAACTGCAACACGCCGACCGACGTGATGTTCAGCTTCGCGGGATTTGCCGAACGCGGCGGCCGCACCGACCATCACGCCGATGGCTGGGGCATTGCGTTCTTCGAAGGCCGCGGGCTGCGCCAGTTCGTGGAGAACCGGCCGGCCTGCGATTCGGCCATCGCCGAGCTGATCCGGCGCTATCCGATCAAGAGCGGGAACGTCATATCTCACATCAGGAAGGCTACCCAAGGCGTGGTGTCGCTGGAGAACTGCCACCCGTTCGTGCGCGAACTCTGGGGCCGCAACTGGGTGTTCGCGCACAACGGCGACCTGAAGGACTACACGCCCCGGCTGCATGCGAATTTCCGGCCCGTGGGCAGCACCGACAGCGAACGCGCATTTTGCTGGCTGATGCAGGAAATCGCCAAGTCGCACGCGGCCACGCCGACGGTGCCGGAACTGACGACCACCTTGCGCGAGTTGGTGCCGCGCATCGCGGCGCACGGCACCTTCAACTTCCTGCTGTCCAACGGCGAAGCGCTCTGGGCCCATGCCAGCACGCAGCTCTGGAGCATTGAGCGGCGCCATCCGTTCAAGCACGCGACGCTGGCCGACGAGGAGCTGTCGGTCAACTTCGCCGAACAGGCCGGGCCGCACGACCGGGTGGCGGTGGTGGTGACGGCGCCGCTCACGAACAACGAGGCGTGGACCGCATTTCAAAGGGGCGAATTGAAGGTGTTCGTGGACGGGCAGGCCCAGCCGGGCTGATGCCACCTGCCTGAACGCGGTATCGGCCGCATGCCGCCTTTTTCCAGTCAGGCAACACTCGGACCTGCGCGGAATCGGCGCTTGTGAAGACGGAAAAGCTCGGCGGGCAGTTTGTCTACCGCCGCGCACCACCACGTTGGCGACGCCCAAGCACAAAGCCGCGCGACATCGCCAAGCTCTGTAGGAATGGCCGCGCATCAAATGTCGGGCATTCCCGCAAGCGATGCGCTGGGCCGTTTTTTCGCAGATTCGGCACGACATCTGCCCCATCATTCGCAGCGGCATTCAATGCCATCTCGCTGCGAACACGATCAGGCATTGCCTGCGCACGCCAATGTTGTGGGGCGGCTTGATGCAGGTGCCGCTTCGCCGAGCGTCATCGCCGCCGCTGCCGTGCACGCCCGGCATCTCATCTTTCACTGGAGTATTCATGAGCCCTGTAGAACAACGAACCACGATCGTCAGCCCGACGACCACAGCGCTGGCCGGTACCGGCAACGCACCACCCATCTTCCGCCGCATTTCCTGGGGCGCGGTCATCGCCGGCATGGTGATCGCCGTGGCGGTGCAGGTGGTGTTGAGCCTGCTGGGCACCGGCATCGGCATGGGCACGATCGACCCGCTGCAAGTCAACGGCACACCGAGCGCGGGCGCCTTGGGCACGGGCGCCGGCATCTGGTGGGCCGTCAGCAGCATCATCGCGCTGTTCGTGGGCGGCTGGGTGGCGGGCCATCTGGCCGGCTCGCCCGAGAAGAGCGACGCCCTGCTGCACGGCCTGACCACCTGGGGCCTGGCGACCATCATCACGGTGTACCTGCTCGCGTCGCTGGTCGGCTCGGTGGTGCGTGGCGGTGCGGCAGTCGTCGGCAAGACTGCGGAAGTCGCAGCGTCCGGCGTCGGTGCGGTGGCGGGCAAGGCGGCCGATGCAGCCAAGGACAACATCGACAGCAGCGATTTCTCGATGGACAACATCAAGGCCCAGGTCGAAAAGCTGATGGCCCAGACCGGCAAGCCGGCATTGCAGCCCGAATCGGTCGCGAGCCAGGCGTCCGGCGCAGCTGATCAGCTGACGGCGGCGGCATCGAGCGCCGGCGCGACCGGCAACCCGCCCGCGCAGGACCTGAACACCGTGCTGCAGCGCATCATCACGGCCGGCAAGAACACGGTCGATCAGGCCGACCGCGAAGCGCTCGTCAACGTGGTGGCCGCGCGCAGCAATCTGAGCAAGCCGGAAGCGGAGCAGCGCGTAGATGCCTGGATCAAGCAATACCAGGAAGCGCGCGCGAAGTTCGAGGAAGCCAAGGCGCAGGCGAAAGCCAAAGCGCTGGAAGCTGCGGATGCAGCCGCGAAAGCGTCGGCGAAGGCAGCGCTTGGTGCAGCGTTAGCGCTGGTGCTCGGCGCGATCGCGGCAGCGCTTGGCGGCCTGACCGCACGGCGCCGCTTCGTCGGCACGGTGGCGACACGGGCCCGCGCCTGATGCAAGGCTGCCGATCGGCTGTTCCTTTCCGCTGCGGCGGGAGTGGACGGGTGCCATGAAGCCAGAACTGCCAGCTCGCTCTGCGCCTGCGGCAGCGTCGGCTGGCGCACCGGCGGGAGTGCGCGCCGATACCGGCGGCGAGACCGGATTGCCCACGGTGCTGCCAGTTCTCGAAGAACGCATCGACGTGGCGCTCGAGCGGGTCGATATCGGTGCGTTGCGCGTGCGCATCGTGGTCGATGAGTCGATCGAAAACGCGGTGATCGACCTGACGCGTACCGAAGTGCGGCCCACGGTGGTGCCGCATGACATTGAAGTGGATGCGCGGCGCGAACCGTATCTGGACGGCGAGGACTTGGTGGTGCCGGTCTATGAAGAACGCGCGGTGCTGGTGCGCAAGCTCTTTCTCAGGGAAGAGGTGCGACTGACCCGCACCCGGCAACTGCAGCAGCAGCCATTCGACGTGCCGCTGCGGCGCGAACGGGCCGTGGTGGAACGGCAGCAGGCCGATGGTTCCTGGCTGCCTGAGCCCGTCCCGTCACAGGGCACCCCGATTGCCGAACCGGGAGGCTGATGGAGTTGACTTCGTAGGCGCCTGCCAACCCATGACGCATGGCCAGCTCGAGCCTACAGATCGCCATCTTGGTTTTTGTTTGATTTTTAAAAGGGGAATTTTCATGAGCCAGACGTTGATTGCTACTTTCGATAGCTACACCAGCGCCAACCAAGCCGTAGAGCGGTTGGTCAAAGCCGGGTTTTCACGCAGCGACATCGACGTGAAGACGACCGACAGCACGGCCGCGGGGACCGCGAACACCGCGACCACCCGGACCGGCGATGACGACGCATTCGGCTCGATCGGCCGCTTTTTCAGCGACCTGTTCGGCGGTGACGACGACCGCGATTACGCCAACCACTATTCGGAAGCGGTGCGCCGTGGCCACGCGGTGCTGACCTTGCAGGCCGACGATGCGCGCGTCGATGAAGCGCATATGCAACTGGACAGCGCCGGCGCCGTGGACATCGACGAACAGGTGTCCACTTGGCGCAACGACGGCTACACCGGCGGCACTGCCGGTTTGTCAGCGACCGGTCAGACCAGCCAGACCGGCACAGCTGCGGTTGCTGGCAAGGAAGGTGTGATTCCGGTGGTCGAAGAGCAGCTTGAAGTCGGCAAGCGCCGAGTCGACCAGGGCCGCGTGCGCGTGGTGTCGCGGGTGGAAACCAAGCCGGTGCATGAGTCGGTCGAACTGCAAAGCGAACGCGTGGTGATCGAGCGTCATGCGGTGGATCGGCCGGCTTCGGAGGCGGACCTGGACGGTTTCAAGGAGCGCACGGTCGAGGTGCGCGAATCGGCCGAGCAGGCGGTTGTCAGCAAGACCGCCCATGTGGTCGAAGAAGTCGTGGTCGGCAAACAGGTGACGAACGAGACCAAACAGATCGACGACACGGTGCGCCGTACCGATGTGGAAGTCGTGCGCGACGACGACGTCAGCAAGCGCAACAAGTAACGCGGCATTCATTCGTCGCGCTTCATTGCATATGGCCGCACGTTGCGGCCATTTTTTTTCGCGCTATGCCGTCGATCGACATTTTTCCCTAAATATTTTTTCAATCCACTTGGATGGTGCTAAGATGGCTACATGCCGAAAGCAGCCGCCCTTGCCATACCCAGCCGTCCCTCGGATGAAAAGCTCACCGTCAACCTGAGTTGCGTTGACCTGGGCCAGATCGACCTGCTGGTGCAGGAAGGCTTCTACGCAAATCGCGCGGATCTGATCCGCACGGCTGTGCGCAGTCAGCTCGGCACGCATGCCGAAGCACTGCGGCAGGTGATCGCGCGCAAGACGCTGGTGCTTGGTATTCAGCAATACAGCGCGGCCGACCTGACCAAGGTGGTGGCCGCCGGCGAACAGCTCGACATTCGCGTGCTTGGGCTGGCGGTGTTCGCCGACGACGTGACAGCCGAGCTGGCGCTGGCAGCAGTCAGCTCGCTGACCGTGCTCGGCGCGCTTCATGCAAGCCCCGCGGTGCGCGATGCGCTGCGCACGCGGCTGCGCTGACGGCTTGCGACTGCCGCTGCCGTCTGCCTGTTTGACCGTTGCGCCACTTTTTCCAACCCTGAAAGTTTGACCATCCCATGCACGCCGACTACCAACAATTGATGGCCGAGGCGACCCGGCTCACCCAGACCGGCGACCTGAGCGCCGCCACGGCGCTGATCCAGCGGGCGCTCAGAGGCGATGGCGCAGATGCAGCAGCAACGACGCCGACCTGGCCGGCCGATCGCGCCGGCACCGCGGCTGAACATGCCCGCGTAATCGATGTGCAGGCGCGTACCGTGGCGGACCCGGCTGCGGCAACCGATGGCAGTTCGGCAGTCCGCCCGACGCCCCCGGCCGTCGGCCAATTCAATGCTGGCAGC
Organism: Burkholderiaceae bacterium; assembly: GCA_965218765.1. Classification (GTDB taxonomy): domain Bacteria; phylum Pseudomonadota; class Gammaproteobacteria; order Burkholderiales; family Burkholderiaceae_C; genus JBBPYC01. The sequence goes on from CBDCLU010000002.1 coordinate 1,824,889, forward strand.
TATGCGCACCCGACCGCCGGGCGGCGCGATTACAAGCTTTATGTGCCTCACCAAGCGGGCGAAGGGCGGCAGCTGCCGCTGGTCGTGATGCTGCATGGCTGCACGCAGGACCCGGACGACTTCGCGCGCGGCACCGCAATGAACGAAGCCGCCGAAGCCCAAGGCCTGTTCGTGCTATATCCGGCGCAGTCGGCGGACATGAATCCGCAGCGCTGCTGGAACTGGTTCAAGCACAACCACCAGCAGCGCGGCCACGGCGAGCCGGCGGTGCTGGCCGGCATGGTGCAGGAGCTGATCGCGCAGCAGCCGATCGATCCGGCGCGCGTCTATGTCGCGGGCCTGTCCGCAGGTGGCGCGATGGCGGCAATCCTGGGTGAGGCGTACCCGGACCTGTTCGCCGCCGTCGGCGTGCATTCAGGCCTGGCGGCCGGCGCGGCGAACGACCTGCCATCGGCATTCGGCGCGATGCAGGGCAACGGCGGCGCGCCGGCAAGACCTGCCAGCGGGATGCCGACCATCGTGTTCCACGGCGATGCGGACCACACGGTCAGCATCAAGAACGCGAAGCAGGTGATCGATGCAAGCGTCGGCGGCGCGGCGACGCTGCAGGCCGAGCCGCCATCGATCGAGGACAGCGGCCGGCGTCAGGTCACCCGGCAGGTGCACCGCAACAGCAACGGCGACATCGCAGCGGAAATCTGGACGATTCATGGCGCACCGCACGCCTGGGCCGGCGGGCACACGGCCGGATCGTTCACGGACCCAAGCGGGCCGGACGCGACCCGGCAAATGTTGCGCTTTTTCGCGCAGCATGCGCGGGTCACCGGTCGTTGAAAGCCGGTTGCCTGGCGGGCCCGCCGCAGCCCGGGACGGCCGGAATGCGTGTCCGGACGAACGCCCGGCTCAGGGCTCCATCCAGTCGCTCAGCTCGTCGGCGTGTTCCTGCTCCTGCGCGAGGATGTCGGACAGCATGCGGCGCGTGGTGATGTCCTTGTCGCCAATCAGTTCGATCATCTGGCCGTAGGCCTCGATCGCCACGCGTTCGGCCACCAGGTTGGCGCGGATCATCGCCTGCAGATCGAGCGACTGGTCGTATTCCGCATGGCTGCGTTCCATCAGCGTGGTCGGCGCGAAGTCCGGCTCGCCGCCGAGCTGCACGATGCGCTCGGCGATCCGGTCCGCATGGCTGGTTTCCTCCTGCGCATGCACCATGAATTCGTCGGCGACCTTGGGCGAATTGATGCCCTTGGCGGTGAAGTGATGGCGCTTGTAACGCAGGATGCAGACCAGTTCGGTCGCCAGCGCATCGTTGAGCAGCTTGACGATATCGTCGCGCCACGGCCCGAAGCTCGGCACCACGGCACCATCGTCGAGCGAACGTTTCGCCGCGTCGAGCCTGGCCTCGTCGAGCACCAGGCGTTGCGGCTCGGAAGCGATGTTCGGGTTCGGTGTCATTGAAGAATTCCTTTTTGTTGCATATTGGCGCTGAAATGATAGTGGCTTCGGTGGCTTGAAGCGCCGCCTCGGGGCTCTGCCCAGCCTCAGGTCGGCGTGCCGGCCGATTGCGGCTGCAGCAGTGCGTCATGCGACCAGCTGTCCACTGGCTGCTGCGGTGGCGGCAACCGCAGCTGCTGATTGCGCGCATGCAGATGGCTCATCAGCGCATCCCCGAAGCCGCCGCGCACACGCGTGCGATGGCGCGCGCTCGTCACCACCCGGGGCAGCGCGCTCCAGGCGATGCGCGCGCCGGCCGCCTGGCATGCCTGCACGAGCGCCACATCTTCGCTGCATGCAAGCGCCTCGAAGCCGCCGACCGATTGGTAGGCGGCCGCCGACACGCCGAGGTTGGCGCCGTGGATGTGGGGGTGGCCGTCCGCATCGGTATAAGTCGCGTTGAAACGGGCGCGCAGATAATCGCCGTTGATTCCGTGCGGGCTCCAGTCTTCCACGCCGACCGAGCCGCACACGACGTCCGCATCGAGCAGCAGCTGATGCACCAGCCACCGCGGCGACACCAACGTGTCGGCGTCGGTGAACGAAAGCCAGCGTGCGCCGCGCTCTAGCAGCCATTCGCAGCCCGCAGCGCGCGCGCGCCCGACGTTTCGGAACGCGACGTCGAGGCAGTGCACGCGCGCGTGGCTTTGTGCGATGGCAGCAGTCCCGTCGGTGCAGGCGTCGAGAACCAGCACGACCTCGACCGGCTCGCCCGCCAGTTGCGGATGGCTGGCTGCCCGCAGCGCCGCGCGCAGGCAGGCATCGATCGTCTCGGCCTCGTCATGGGCCGGGATCACGATGCCGATCACCAGATGCGCTCGCGCTGCGCGACAGATCGGCCGTCGCGCGACCAGACTTCCAGCAGGAAATCGGCTTCTCGGAGGGTACTGAGACAGGGCATGGCACCGCCTAGCAAGGCGTGCACCCGATCGGTGTCCAGCGTGCGTTCGGCAAACGGCACACGCCAATGACAGGCGACCAGCGTGCCGCCGGCGGCAAGCGTTGCGCGGCAGCGGCGTGCGAGTTCGCGCAGCTCGGCTTCGGCGAGGAAGTAGCCGATTTCACTGAGCACGATCAGCTCGAACGGCCGCGTCGACGCGTCGGCCGGCCAGTCCCACGGCAGCCGTTGCCGTCGCAGGCGCACCTGCGGCAGGTGCTGCGTGCGCCTTGCTGCCGCCTGCAGCGCACGTGGGTTGAAGTCGGCGGCGAGCAGTTCGTCGCAACGATCGGCCAGCGCCACGGTGAGCTCGCCGATGCCGCAGGCCGGCTCGAATGCGCGCTGAAAACGCGGCTTCGGCAATGCGGCCAGCAGCAGGTCGCGCTTGCGCTGCTCGTACCAGCGGCTGCGCACGCCGTACGGATCCTCGCCCGCGCTGCCGCCATACATCGCATCGAAATAACCGGGCTGCCAGTCGGACCCAGCAGCGGGTGCGCCGGTACTGCTCACAGGAACACGATCTCGAACGGCCGCGCCGCGCGTTGCACGATCGAAGGACGCAACACGGCCGGTGCGCCGGTGCTCGGGTCTGGTTCGAGCTGGCTTGCGAACGCCTGGAGTGCGGTCTGCTTGGCCTGCACAGTGGCCGGGCCGAGTGCGATCCGATGCGCCCGCTGCCAGGGCACGCGCGTATCGCCGGGTGTTGCCCAGTGCCAGGTCCAGACCGGCACTTCGACCAATGGGACGCCGCGTCGGCGTGCAGCTTGCGCGCAGGCCGCACCAGTTGCGTCATGGTCCGGATGGCCGTCGAGCCGCCAAGTGGAAAACAGCACGTCGTGCGGCTGCAGTGCGTCCGCGATGCGTTCGCTGAAGTCCTCGATCGCGGCAGCCAGCGCGCCATCGGAAAACCGCAGCCGCCGAACCTGCGTGGCGTCGGCGCCCAATGCGGCAAGCGCCCGCTGCGTTTCGCGCGGCCGTTCAGCAGCCAACCGTGCAGCTGGCCACAGCGGGGAGTCCGGGTGGCTGGCGTCGCCGTCGGTGGCGGCGATCAGGCACAGGCTGCGCCCGAGTTGCGCGATTTGCGACCAGAGGCCACCGACCGCCAGCACTTCATCGTCCGGATGCGGCGCCACCATGACCGCGCGGCGGCCTGTCGGCACCAGCTGCGCAGCGGACTGAATCGGCAGGTGCTGTGCCGCAAGCCAGGGCAGCCAGACGTGCTCGGCGGTACCGTCGCTTGCATCGATGAAACGCGCAGGCACGACGGCGGAAGACGCACCGGCGAGCCAAGCGCCCGGATTCTTTGCTACAGCGGCCAAGGATCTGCTCCGGCATCGGCGAGCAATCCACCCAGGACAGCGAGATCCCGCTCCGCATGGCTTTGCCGCAGATAGACGGGCAAATCCGCCATCGCACGCGCAAAGCGCGGATCGCGACACAGTGGAGCAGCGCCAGTTGCGCGGCCTGCGTGGTGCAGCACTTGCAAAGCGGCTGCTTCGACGATGGCGCGCACGCGCAGCGCCTGCTGTTGTGCGTCGGCACGCGGGTGCCGATCGATCCAGGCTGCCGCCTCGCGCAACGCCGCAGCGCTGCTGCACAGCGCTGCATCGATCGCGCCCAGATGTGCCCTCGCATGCGGATCGTCACGCCCGCCGACGAACCGCCGGACCTGTGAACCGATGCCCATCGCACCGCCCCACCAGCAAGCGGCGATGCCGGCGCCGCCATGCCAGAAACCCGGCCTTTCCACATAAGCGCCTTGGGCACCCACTCGGACCGCAGTCGCACGCTCGAAGCGGACATCCACACTGCAGGAAGCTGCCATGCCGACCGCGTGCCAGCCCTGCTGCGTGACCGTTACTGCGGGCTGATCGAGCGCAACCGCCGCCAGGCAGGCTGCACCTGCTTCGTCCCAACCGCTCACCACCGCATGCGTCAACTCGGCAGCGCCCGAGCACCACGCTTTGGTGCCGGTCAGATACAGAGCAGCCGGGTCGTCTGCTGCAGCCTCGAACAGCAAGCGCGCGCTCGGCGGTTCGGCGCACCAGGCACCCCAGAGACTGTCCGGCAACGGCGGTGGTCCGTGCAGTTCGGCGAGTATGGCGAGCGCGTCCGTGTGGCCTTCGAACAATTTGACCAGCGGCAAGTCCTGCGCAGCGACCGCTGCCAACGCGCGCCAGCGCTGCAACGTATCGCCACGGCCGGGCAATGGCAGCTCGCTGCCGAACTGCTCGATCGCGAGCCGAAGCGATGCAGCGTCGGCCAGATGAGGTGCGTCCGGCGGGCCCGCGGTTAGGAGCGGGCCCGATACCCGATCACGATCGACCGGCAACGGCATCGCCATTGGTCAGCCGGACCATGCGCACGTCGACCAGCACGGCGTTCACACGACCCGTCACTGCGCTTTCATTCCCTTGCGTGGTGCGGTGGCCGGCGTGCCCGCAGCCATCATCGAGTCGTGCATGCCTTGCGCCATCTGCAGGTGCTCGCGCAGCGTGGGCAACGTCTTGGTGGCGAATGCCTTGACCTGCGGGTCCTTGCCGGACTTGGATTCCTTGTCGAACAGCTCGATGTCCTTTTTGTGATCGGACACCATGTGCGACATATAGGCGCGGTCGAACTCGGCGCCGGACATGGTCTTGAGCTTGTCCATCATCTTCATTTCCTTCTTCGGCGGAGACGACGGCAACTCCACGTTCTTGCTGGACGCGATCGTCTTCAGCTCTGCGTTCGCCTTGCCGTGATCGGTTTCCATGCGCGCGCCGAACTGCTTGACCTGGTCGCTGGCTGCCTGGGCCTGTGCGAGCTTGCCCATCTCGACTTCGGTCATGCCGCCTGCCGCCGCCTTGGACATAAATTTGCGGTCAGCGACGCGCTTGGTCTTTGCAGCCGGCTGCGAGGCAGTCGCATTCATCGGGATCGCACCCGCCATCGGCGCGGTACCCGGCTGCATCGTCTTGCCGGACGCGTCCGTCGGCGGGCTGGCGGTCTGTGCCATCGCAGACAGGCCAAAGCCGGCCAGCGCCAGCGAAACGGCAGCCGCTGCGGGACGCAAAGTGAAAGTCTTGAACATGAACGTGGTCCTTGCAGAAAAGTTGGGGAAAGACTGATGTATCGCCATGAAGGCAAGCAGCGCGCCCAGCGCCGCATGACCCACATGGCGGTTGCAATTCTGACAGCCGGCCACGGCACCGGGGCCGACTTCCCTAGCAATCGCGTCTGGCAACATCAGCCGTCCATGCCCGCTGCCTCGACGCCAACCCGCACGCCTGTCACGGCGCGCTTCCTGCTCGCCCATCCTGCGCATTTCATCGCGCTGGGCTTCGGCGTGGGGCTCGCGCCAATGGCGCCGGGCACAGCCGGCACCTTGTGGGCTTGGGCGGCATTCATCGCATTGCAGGCGACGCTGCCGCCCGTCGCGCTCGGCTCGACGATCGCGGCCGCGCTCGGGCTCGGTTGGTGGGCCTGCACCGTCACCGCGCGCAATCTGGCCACGATGGATCCGGGCCAGATCGTCTGGGACGAGATCGTGACGTTCTGGATCGTGTTGTGGCTGCTGCTGCCCGCAGGCTTCATCGCTCAGCTATGCGCGTTCGCACTGTTTCGATTCTTCGACGCCGTGAAGCCAGGGCCGGTCGGCTGGGCCGACCGGCGCTTCAAGCGCTTCGGCGCGGCAGGCGGTCTCGGCATCCTGCTGGATGACCTGGTGGCAGGCTTTCTCACACTGCTCGTGCTTGCACTGAGCCGCGCCGCTGGCTGGTGACAAGTGACCCTTTGCTATGCTTTTGATTGCAGGAAACGATGGATACGATTGCGCATCTAGCTGACTTGCTGCAAAAAAAGGCGTGGCTGCTCGCGACGGCGGAAAGCTGCACCGGCGGGCTGATCGCGGCTGCCTGCACCGAGCGAGCCGGTTCGAGCAACTGGTTCGAACGTGGCTTCGTCAGCTACTCCAACGCATCAAAAACGGAACTGCTCGGCGTGCCGGCCGAACTGATCGCACGCGACGGCGCGGTCAGTGAAACGGTGGTGCGCGCGATGGTGCAGGGTGCACTCGCGCGTTCAGCGGCGCAGGTGGCGGTGGCGGTCACCGGCGTCGCCGGCCCGGGCGGCGGCTCCGCGGCCAAGCCCGTGGGCACGGTCTGGTTCGGCTTTCAGGTGGGCCGGATCGTTGCGGCCGAATGTCGCTGTTTTGCCGGCGACCGGGCCGCTGTGCGCGCTGCCACGGTTGCGCACGCGATCGAAGGGCTGTTGCGCCGGCTTCAGGAAACCGGCGCACCGGGTTGAACGAGCGCTGTTCGTCCGATCAGGAAGCGACGCTCAGATCGACATCGATATTGCCGCGCGTCGCATTGGAATAGGGGCACACGGTATGTGCGGCGTCGACCAGGTTCTGTGCGGTGGTGCGATCCAGCCCCGGCAGCGACACCACCATCTTCACCGCAAGGCCGAAGCCCTGCTGGATCGGGCCGAGCTGCACGCTGGCATCGATCGATGCATCGTCCGGCACCTTCACCTGTTTCTGCTTCGCAACGTGCTTGAGCGCACCGAGGAAACAGGCCGAATAGCCGGCTGCGAACAACTGCTCAGGATTGGTCGCATTGCCGCTGCCACCCATGCTGGCAGGCGGTGCAAGCTTTACATCGAGCTTGCCGTCGTCCGACTTGGCAGCACCGTCGCGGCCACCGGTGGTGGTGGTGTGGGCGGTGTAGAGCACGTTGTCGAGTTTGATGGTCATGAAAGTCTCCAGAAAAAGTTGAATAGGGGAGTCATCGAGCAGGCTGAGGCAGCACGCCCAGTACCGCTGCACTACGCCTGCTCGCCCGTGTGCTGCAACACTGGCTGGCTGACGGGCCGAACCAGGATGGTACGGTGCCGGCTTGCAAAACCCTTGGGTTAGACCCTCTCGGCGCCGAAGCCGTCGAGCTGAGCGATCACGGACATGGATGCGGCAACCCGTATGCCCTGCCCTGATTCGAGGGCCCTTGCAGCGTCTGCCAACGTACCGTACCAATCGCGCAACATGGTAGCATCACCCGCAAAATGCGAGCGAGGTGAGCGCACCCGCGATCCAGCCTTGGGAAGCACTCGACGGCGCTTGGCAATTTGATGATGCTGCCGGGCGTGCGGCAACTTTCAGGCAACGCAGTAGGACAGAACCTGGGCAGCAAGGCGGCGTCCAGCGGCGCTAGGCCGATGCGTTTGCCACAGCTGTACCGAGGGTTCGCACAAGCCAGCCGCCGTCGGACCGCCGCAAGCCGCCCGGCTTCTTTTTCTCCCGTCCTTGTTTTCCCCCTCGAAAAAATTGCAGCACGACCCGATTCCGCAACTCCTGGCGTTTGATGACGACCGCCAGTCAATGGAAGCGGCGATCGAACGCGTACCGCTGGCAGCCGTCCCAACACGCGCGCGCGCAGCATCACTCGATCCGGGCGAACCTTCGCTGCATGTGTATCGGCGTGAGATCCGCAGCGGTGAGCACACGTCGCTGTCCGCGCTGGCGAGTCGGATCCACGTCGGGGCAAGCGTGCTTGACCTGGGCACCGGCAGCGGCGCGCTCGGCAAGTTCCTGACCTACTTCAAAGGCTGCACGGTCGACGGCGTCAACTACAACGCGGTTGAAGCCGGCTTGGCCGATCCCTATTACCGGCGCGTGCTGGTGGCCGATCTGGAGCAGTGTGACCTGGCAGCGATGTTCGCTGGCGAACGCTACGACTACATCGTGTGTGCCGACGTGCTGGAACACATCCGCACGCCCGAGCAGGTCGCACAGGCATGCCACGGGCTGCTGGCCAAGGGCGGCGCGCTGTTGCTGTCGGTGCCGAATACAGGTTATGCGGGCCTGATCGCCGAACTGATCGCCGGCGAATTCCGCTACCGCAAGGAGGGCCTGCTCGACCAGACCCATGTGCGCCACTTCACGCGCCAGACCTTGCTGCGCTTTTTGCACGACGGCGGCTGGACGGTGCAGGCGGTCGAGCCGGTCACGCGCGAGCTGTCGGCGTCCGAGTTCCGGGTCGAGTTCGACGCGATGCCGCCAGCAGTCGCGCGCTATCTGCTTGCGCTGCCGGACGCTGCCACCTACCAGTTCGTGATGGTCGCGCGCCCGTCGGCCGAAGTCGGCCCCGGCCTGCGTAGCTATGAAGGCGAAACGCCCACCGCGCAGGCGCTGTTCTCCGCGCAGCTGTTCATCCGTGCGGGTGGTCGGTATGCGGAAGAGCACAAGCTGATGGCCACCGGCGTCATCGGCAACGAACGCCAGACGCTGGTGTTTCCGATGCCGCGCGTTCGCCCCGGCATGCCCGACAGCGATGGCCTGCGGCTGGACCCGGCCGACCGCGCGGGCTATCTGCAGCTGCATGCGATGCGACTCGTCGGGCGGGACGGTGCGCTGCTCTGGCAGTGGGACTGCTCGCGTGATTCGATCGCCGCGTTCGATGCGATGCCGAGCCAGCAGATGGTGCTGCAGCCGCCCGGGCCGTGGTCGCGCTCGGTGCTCGCGCTGCTGCAGGGCGACGATCCGTGGATCGAACTGCCGGTGCCGGCCACGGCGCTCGCGCGCAGTCAGGGCGGCCGCTTCGAGATCGACCTGGGTTGGCCGATGTCGGCCGACTACCAGGTGCTGGCCGACGCGACGCGCAGCCTGTCGGCGCAACTCGATGAGTTGAAGCGTTATGCGGCGCAGCTGCAGGCCGCGTCGGATGCGAATCACGACATGACGGCTCAGCTGCACGAGCTCAAGCGCCATGCCGCGCGGCTGCAGGCGATGGTCGACACGAACCGGGCTCAGCAACTGGCTGGGGAAGGCCATCTGCTGCCTGCGGACGATGCGGGCCAGCGCGCGGCACGCAGTGCTGCACTGGCGCTCAAGCGGCGCGCCAAGCTCGCGCAACTGGCTTCGCGCATTGCGCAGCAAGAGCAGGCGATCGCGACGCTGACGCACCAGCTCGATGCGCTGCGCCCACAGCTCGATGACGCCAACACCCGCGCCGAACTCGCGCAGCGCCAGCGGCTGGTGACCCAGCTGCGGCTGCTGTGGCAGACCCGCATCAACGAGGAGTTGAAGCAGGAGCTCGACACCTTGCGGCCGCAGTTCCTGCTGCTCAGCCAGCGGCAGCAGCAGCAGCGCGCGCAGCAGCTCGTGCTGGCGCGTCAGCATCGCGCCGCTGCGTCCGCGATCCGCACGATGGCGGCGATGCGCGCACAGCTGGCCAACCTGAAGTTGCAGAACCAGGATCTGCGCGAGCAGAAGCAGGCGCTGCTCGATGGCAAATACCAACTGATGGTGGACCGCGAGGGCGCGGTCGCGCACATCCGGGCGATCGAGCAGTCAACGGTGTTTCGCGCCACGCGCCCGATCGTGCAGGCCAAGATGGCGGTGGATCGCACCTTGCGGTTGCCGTTGCGGCGGCTGCGGCGCGATGGTCAGGCCGGCAGCACGGGCGCCGGTCGCGCGGCGGCTGCCCAGCCAGCCGCGCCGGTGCGTGCGGTGCCACGCTCCAAGGTGGTGGATGTGATCGTGCCGGTCTATCGGGGCTTGGCCGACACGCGGCTTTGCATCGAATCGGTCCTGAACAGCGCCTGCCGCACGCCCTGGCGGCTGGTGGTGCTCGATGACGCGAGTCCGGAGCCCGCGGTGTCGGCTTGGCTGCGCGAAGTTGCGGCTGCCGATTCCCGCATCGAACTGCTCGTCAACGAGCAGAACCTGGGCTTCGTCGGCACGGTCAACCGCGGCATGCAGCGGTCGGCCGGCAACGACGTGGTGCTGCTCAACAGCGACGCGGAAGTCGCCAACGACTGGCTGGACCGGCTGCGGGCCACCGCCTACTCGGCCGACCAGGTGGCCAGCGTGACGCCGTTTTCCAACAACGCCACGATCTGCAGCTACCCGCGCTTCTGCCAGGACAACCGGCTGCCGGCCGGCTGGGACACGGCGCGGCTGGACGCGCTGTTTGCGCGCTGCAACCCGGGCCAGTCGGTCGAAGTGCCGACCGGCATCGGCTTTTGCATGTATGTGCGGCGGGACTGCCTGAACGCGGTCGGCTACTTCGATGTCGAGAACTACGGCAAAGGCTACGGCGAAGAAAACGATTTCTGCCAGCGCGCGATCCATGCGGGCTGGCAGAACCTGCATGCGCTCGACGTGTTCGTGATGCATTCGGGCGGCGTCAGCTTCGGGGAATCGAAAACCCCGCGCGAAGCCCAGGCGATGGCCACCTTGCGGCGGATGCACCCGACCTATGAAACCCAGGTGCACCATTTCCTCGCAGTGGACCCCGCCCGGCCGGCCCGGCTCGCGGTGGACCTGGAGCGCTGCGGTGCCGGCAGCGCGAAGCCGGCGGTGCTTGCCGTGCTGCACGACCGCGGTGGCGGCACGGTACGGCACGTGCGGGAGCTGGCCGAGCACCAGCGCGAGCAGGCGCGCTTTTTCGTGCTGCGGCCGGCCGGCGGCGGCAGCGTGTTGCTCGAACTGGCCGATGAGCGGGAAGCCTTTGCGCTCACGTTCGATCTGAAGGAAGGCGACGACGACCTGGTGTTCGCGCTGCGCCGGCTCGGCGTGCGGTTGATCCACTTCCATCATCTGATCGGCCACGACGACCGGATGCTGCAACTGCCGCAACGCCTCGGGCTGCCGTACGACTTCACCGCGCACGACTTCTACACCGTCTGTCCGCAGATCACGTTCACGTTCAGCGATTCGAACAACAGCTACTGCGGCGAGCGCGGCACCGCACAGTGCCGCGACTGCCTGCAGCGCTCGCCCGCCCCGGGCGGCCTCGACATCGAAGCCTGGCGGCACAAGTACCGGATGTTTTTGCGCGGCGCCCGCCACGTGCTGGCACCGAGTCGCGATGCGATCGCGCACCTGGCGCGCTACGTGCCGATGGCCAATCTGCACCCGGTGGCGCATACCGACATCGCACCCGACGCGCTGCTGCCGACGCCGCAACCGAAAGCCCTGGGACCGAGAGCCCCTCTGAAGATCGCCGTGATCGGCGCGTTGAGCCCGATCAAGGGCGCCGACGTGCTGGAAGACGTGGCGGCGCTGGCGGCCAAGCGCAACGTCGCGGTCGAGCTGCATCTGATCGGCTTCGCTTACCGACCGTTGCGCACCGCGCCGAAGACGCGGCTGGTCGTGCATGGCGAATATCGGGAGCCTGAGCTCGATGCCTGGCTGGACTCCGTCAAGCCGGACCTGGTCTGGTTCCCGGCGCTCTGGCCGGAAACCTACAGCTACACATTGAGCGCCTGCCTGCTGGCCGGCCTGCCCGTGGTGGCACCGGAACTCGGCGCGTTTGCCGAGCGTCTGGCCGGCCGCGCCTGGACCTGGCTGGTGCCCTGGCAGCAAACCGCAGCGCAGTGGGTCGATTTCTTCGACGATCTGCGGCAGCGCCATTTCGCCAAGGCCAAAGCGCCACAACGTGCGTTTCGGGTCGCGCCGCAGCCGGTCTCGGATGCCGGCGTGGAGAACGCCGGCTGGTGCTATGAGCAGCATTACCTGCTCGGATTGGCGCCTCCCGCAGTGGCCGAACAGGCGCCCGCCGGGCAACCTGCGCTGGACGCGGCGTTCGTGATCGCGCATTTGCCCGGGCGCGCGCCCGAACTGCCGGCCCAGGCGAACGGCAACGCCATGGCTGTCGTGGCTGGGGCACCGGGCGTCAAAGGGCGCGTGCTGCACGCCGCGCTGCGGTTGCGCGCATCGCCGGCATTGAGCCCGGTCACCCGCCGCATTCCGCTGCGTTGGCAGACGCGTTTCAAAAGCTGGTTGCGCGCTTGAACGTTGCCCGCTGATCGCATGCAGGGCGCCGCCGGTCAAAAAGGCATCACGCCCGTGCCCTCCCGGCGCTTCGCCTATGGCGCGATCGTGCTGTGCGCATGCGTGCTCGGGCTGCTCGCCGCCGGTTGGCTGATCCTGCTTCAAAAAGCGCGCGCGCAACCGATGCTGCTCGCGCCGATGATCAATCTGATGCAGGGATGCGTCGAACAGCCGGCCTTCCCCGATGCCAACGCCGCGCCGCTCGGCCCGGTCATGCAAGCCTGTCGGAAACGCAACGGTTCGGCGGCCGCGCTGGTCGAATCGACGCTCGATCGTCTGGCGCCGCGCCTGAGCCCGGACGGACACTACGAACTCGGCTACACCTTGCAGGTGCCGCTGCTGCAGCTGTTCGCTAAAGCACCAGCTGGCGCTACCGGCTCGGCCGACCCGGCACGTGACCGCTGGGTGATCGACCAGAACCTAGTGGACCGTCTCACGCGGACATTGGCCGACGATCCACGGCCGGCGATCGTCTATCTGTTCTCAACCCATTTCGGCACCGGCGCGCCGATCGAAGCCGAACTGGCCGACGACCTCGCGAATCTGGCCGCGACCCCGGACGGGCCGATGCGCAAGGATCGCTACTACGGCATCGGCATCTACCCGTGGAGCATCGCGCAGGCGGACAACGGCGTTGCGCGGCGCCGGCTGCAGGCGATCGATGCGGTGGTGGGCGCAATCTGCCGGCTGCCGCGCGCCGACCGCAGGAAAATCCGCGCAGTCACGCTGCTGGGCGAAGTGCACCAGATGTTTCCTGACTTCGAATCGGGCATGGGCTTCGCGCCGCCGCACTCGCCGTATGCGGTGTCCGACTACAGCGCGGTGTCGGTGCGTGGATTTCGTCGGTTCCTCCAGCAACGCTTCGGGGGCGTCGAGGCGCTCAATCGGTTCCTCGGCCAGTCGCCGACGGATGCTTATCAGGGGTTTGACGAAGTCGATCCGCCGGCGCGTGACATTCGCACGCAACGCTTGCGCCGGTTCGTCGAGCACATCGACTCGTTCGCGCAGGGAGTCCTGCCGATCACGGGCTGGGCAGCGCCGGCGGCGGACGGCTCGCCACGGCGGATCTCGCTATTGCTCGACGGCGTGCCGCTTGCGCAGGTCACGGCCGAGCTCGGCCGGCAGGATGTGCTCGCGGCGCGGCCCGAGATCGGCCGTGCCGACGTCGGCTGGCGCTACGACCTCGATTTCAGCAAGTTGGCGGTCGGCGTGCACCGCATCGATCTGCTGCTGCATCCCGCCGCAGGGGTGAACGGCACGCCGCTGCTGGTCGGCACGCGCCACGTCTCGATCATGGGCCGCGACCAGCGCACGCCGCCGGACGCGCCGATGCGCGCTGCCCTGCCCGCGCACGATGTGGCGCCGGTGCCCGCCGACTTCTGGATCGACCTGCCCGTGGACGGGGCCGCATACTGGTTCAACCCGCTGGTGCCGCTGTGGCATGCGTTTCGCAACGACCAAGTGGTGCGCTATCTCGACCAGTTCGACCGGCGCGTGGGCGATTCCTGCTTGTGGGACACGCCACGCTATGAGCACCAGATCGTGCCGTTCACGAATCCCGGCTGGGATGCGAACAAGTTTGCGGTCGATGCGTCGCTGCAGGCAGCCGGCGGCCTCGGACTTGGCGTGAGCCTGTACGGCGAAGCCGCGCTTGGGCGCGGCCTGTTCCCGTTGCTAAAGCGCTGGCGCAAAGGCAGCTACGGCATCACGGAGTTTCATCCGCTGCAGGAAGTCGCTCCCGCGCAACTGGAAGAATTGCTGCAACGGCATCGGGCGCACGGCGCGCGCTTCGTCTCGTTCTTTCTGGAGCCGTATGCAAGCGTCGAAGCGATTGCGACGCCGAGAAACCTGTTTTCCTTCGATCCGGACAACCGGAAGTTCAGTTCGGACCGGCTGTATCGGTCGATGCAGCGCGTGCTGGAAGGCAGCGCCGAGTCAGGGCGCTGATTCCGGCAGAAACACGCGATCGGCCTCGCTCCAGAAGTGCCAGACCGGCGCGTCTTCGGCGATGCAGGCTTCCAGCAGGCCAAATACGGCTTGCACCAGCGTTTCCGTTTGCAGATGCACGGGCAGTCGGTGGATGCGCAGGAAGCGCTTGCCGTCGCTCATGCGGATGCCGGTCACATATACGCAGACCGGCACTTTCTGACCGACTGCCATCCGCAGCAGCCCATGCGGCACCCGCGCCGGCATGCCGAGCAGGCTGATGCGGCTGTTCGCGCTTAGCTGGTCGGCCGGCGCATCCACGGCGGCGCCGACTTTCTCATGCCGGCGCAACGCGCGGATCGCAGGCAGCATGCTCGCCGATACGTCCAGCGTGCTGCGATCCAGCGTGCGTGCAACCTCGGCAGTACGAGCCCGTGCGTACCAGTGCAGCACGCTGCGGCCAACAAAATATTCGCCTTGCAGCGCCGCCACCAGCGCGTGCACCTTGATGCCGGCCGCGCCCATGTGCCGCAGGCCCCACATGCCGGCACCCCAGTGAAACGTGCTGAGCACCGCCGGCTCGTCCGGTGCCGGCCAGCTGCCCTGCACTTCCAGGTGCCGCGTCATCCAGCGGTTGCTGCGCGTGCGCGCCAGATACAGGTCGGCATGGTCGATCAAGGTGACGAGCCGGCGTTTGGCGGCCCAGTCGGCTTCGTCCTTGACCCAGCCGCGCTGGCGTGCCTGGGCCAGCGCCTGCTCGACGGCAGCCCGATAGAGGAACGGATGGCGCGCGATGCGCTGGAAGATGCGAAACGCAACCGGCCACGGCAGCACGGCGGCGATCGACGGCGTGAGCACCAGTTCGACCAGATCACGCACCTCAACTTGCAGACGCAGGCGCGCGCGCGAGAGCCGGGCACTCAGCTCCATTCGTGCGGCAGCCGCACCAGGCCCGGGGTGGAGCGCGGATAGATCCAGCTGAACGTCTGGTGCTGCTTCCATTCGTCATACACGACCAAGCCGCTCGAATCGAACAGGTAGGCGCTGACCACGTAATCACCCGTGTGCAGCGACAGCTCCGGAAACGTCACGATTGCGCGCCAGAGCCCGGGCTCGACCTGCTCGGCCGCCGCACCGTCGACATGCGTGCCGACCGACGTCACGCCGACCCCGTGGGCCTGCTCCAGCATGAGGCCGAAACAGGGTCGCTCGGTGCTCGGCGCGCGCGCATAGATGCTGATCGTCAGATCGGCCGAGGCAAGCATGGGCGGTTCGCCGTTGCCGAGGTTTGCGATCTCGAGCGCGGCCAGCTCGGCCCGTTTGGTACTGTTCAGCGCGGCGGAAGGCGCTGCGGTCACCGAGACGGCAGGCTGCACCGCGGCGATCTCGCGGGTCGCAGCAGCATCCTGCCGGCGCACATGGGCGTCGTACCCGGCCAGCACCACGTCGGTCGGCCCGAATGACTGCACGCGACCGCCATCGAGCCACAACGCCACGTCGCACAGCAGCCGCACGTGGTAGAGGCTGTGTGAACAAAACAGGATCGTGCAGCCGCGGCGCCGAAACGCATCGATGCGCTCCACGCATTTCTTCTGGAAGTGCTGGTCGCCGACCGCCAGTGCCTCATCGACGATCAGCACGTCCGGCTCGATCGCCGTCACGAGCGCGAACGCAAGGCGCACCGTCATGCCCGACGAATAGGTCTTCACAGGCCGATCGATCGCGTCGCCAAGCTCGGAAAACTCGATGATGCTGGTCTCAAGCCGCGCCATGTCGGCCGTACCGATGCCGATCAGGCTGCCGCCGAAATACAGGTTGTCGCGGCCGCTGAAGTCCGGATGGAAGCCGGCGCCCAGTTCCAGGATCGCCGTCACGCGGCCGATGCGCTCGACCTGGCCGACCGTTGGCTGCAAGGTGCCGGCCATCAGCTTGAGCAGTGAGCTTTTGCCCGCGCCGTTGTCGCCGATCACGCCCATGCACTGGCCGCGACGCAACTCGAACGAAACGTTTTGCAGCGCCCAATGGCTGCGGTGATAGTTGCGGCCGGTCAGCAGCGACTTCAGGCGGGCGCGCGGCGTGTCGTAGAGCTTGTACTCTTTGCCGAGTTGCGACACGCGCAGCACCGCAGCAGCCGTGTCCTGGGCCGCATCAAACGCGTGAATCGTGGTTGCAAGCGCAGCTTCGGCCGGCAATGCGTCAGCCACTTTTTCATCGGCCAGCGCAGCGGCGGCAATCGCGTTGTCATCGTCGATGGACCGATCGTCCACCGGCGGCGGGTTCAGCAGGTCGAAGCCGTCTCGCATCGCGTTGCCTTGCCCTTACAGCCAGTCGACCAATTGTTCTCGGCTGCGTCTCACCAGCACACCGAGCAGCAACGCCACGCCGGCAATCCAGAGCGCAATCGCGATCCAGACGCCGGAAGGTGGTACTTGACCCTGCAGCAACAGGCTCTGATAGCCGATCACGAGCGCCGTCATCGGATTGGCCCACAACACCCAGCGCCAGTTCTCGGGAAACAGCGACAGCGGAAACAGCACCGGCGACAAATAGATCCCGACCGACAGCAGGAAGCCGACGATCTGCACCGTGTCACGCAGCGCCGCCGCCAGAATGGCCAATGCGTAGCCCAGTACGATGCACAACAGCAACTGCGCCAGCAGCAGTGGCAGCAGGGTCAACAACGCAAGATCGAATCGGTGGAACGGCGTGTAAGCCAGTGCAACTAGCGCGATCAACGGCCCGAAAATCACGCCGCTGGCCAGCACTGCACGCACCGGAAACAACACGGGTGGCAACGCATTTTTTTGCAGCACACCACCTGCTTCAATCAGGCTGTTCATGCCACGCGAAACCGCGTCGCAAAATGCCATCCAGGGCAGTGCGCCGACGATCAGATAGGCACCCACGGCACGCGTCGGCGCGTTCTCACTCAGCCGCATGGAGAACACGACATCGAAGACGAGGTAGTAAGCTGCTACTGTGAGAAGCGGCTGCAGATAGGGCCAGATGACACCCGCTGCAGTGCCTGCATGACGGGCCGCTATCTCGCGCCGGGTCAGCACCCACACCAAAGCACGCGAGCGCCAGAGGGAACTGGTTTCCAGTGCCAGACTGTTCATGAACATCCGCACGGTTCAACAGGACGCCAAGAGCCGGTCAGATACTGTAGGCGCGCCTGCATAAAGTGCACGTATCAGACTCCCGTTATGCGACGGGGAGCATGGGACCGACTTATTTTTGCGCTGCTGCCAGCGCTTCAATCGCTGGCTGGTCCAGCTTCAACTGTTCTCCAAGGCGTTTGACGACACTCTCGCGCGAATCCTTCAACGATTGCTTCACCGCCTCCTCTTTCAGCTCTGGCTCGACGTCGACGAATGAGCGGGTACCGGGTTTCGATTTCTCAACAAGTTCGATGATATGGAAGCCGAACGGACTCTCCACAATCGGGCTTAAGTCACCAGCTTTACCCAGCGCAAACGCTGCGTCTTCGAACGGCTTGACCATGCGGCCTTTCTCGAAAAACCCAAGATCGCCGCCTTTAGCGGCACTGCCCGGATCATCGGACGATTTTGTAGCCAACTCCTTGAAATCCGCACCTTGCTTCAGTTGTGCAAGCAGTGCTTCCGCCTTGGCCCGTGATTCGGGCGTGATTCCCTTGACCAGAATGTGGCGCGCATGCACGCGCTCGGGCGTTGCAAAGCGCTTGCTGTCGGCTTGGTAGGCGGCCTTGGCATATGCAGCTTGCGCCGCCTCGTCCGGCGCATCCGTCTTGTCGATGGCGGCGAGGCGCGCGTCGGACAGTACACGATCGCTCGCGATCTGCAACTGCGCCTGTACCAGCGGGTCGTTCTGAATTCCTTCTTTTTGCGCTTCGCCTGCGAGCGCACGGCGCATGAACAGATTGGTCACCAGTTCAGCGATCGTCTGCGGATTGCCGAGGATCTCGGGCCGATTCTTAGGCGGAATCCGCTGGGCTTCCGACATGACATCGGCAGCGGTGATCTTGACACCGTCGCCCTGTGCGAGCACCGCATTGTCCTTCTCGTCCGCACTGACAGCAGCAGTGCTCAAAGTCAGGCAACACAACGCGACTGAAACCGAAACACGGGAAATGATTGACTTGATGGGGTTCATTTATCGAGCGAAACAGCAATTTGAAAGGCACCGAATGGTCTAGGGGTCCAGCCTGATTATGCCCGGCACTATTTGCAGAAAGGATGGGGAACGCAGGTGCTCACAAATGGCCGCTCACATAAAAAAAGCGGGGGCAAGCCCCCGCTTTTTCAATTGATTCGATCACAGCGTAAACGCTGCAATCGAAATCAGGTCACCCACTTATCAGTATCACTGGGCAGCAGGCGTAGTAGCCGGCACCGGACGCGAATAACGGTGCTCCCACTCGCCACCATAGTTGGTCGAGAAGTTGCCGTTCGTCGGGTTCGTTGCTTTCAGGAAGTAAGAACCCAATGTCGGCAAACCACCACCCAGACCCGGTGTGGAGATCGTCAACCAGCCCGAATCATTCACCGTGGTACCTGGGAACGCCGGCACCATGATGTTGTTGCGGGTGATAAACGCATTCAGCACTTTGGATGGGGTCGTGGAATCCTGGCTGAACGTCAGCACGGTCACTTCACCACAGAAGCTCAACGGCGTCGGGCCGGCACCTGGAGAGATCACAAACTGCGTGTTGTCCGTCGGCGTACGCTCGGACGTGTCGTAGAACGACAGCACCGAGGTCGTCTGATTCACGCTGGCGCCAGTTCCCACGCAAATTTGCGGGAAGTTGTTGGTACGCGCGCTAGTCTCGATCGACGTGTTGGCCAACGTGAAATAATTCACCCGGGTCTGACCCGACGAATCGTCATCGCTGTTTTGCGCCGTTGTGAAATCGGTGGTCCGACGCGCTGCAGCGGCGTAATCCAGCGCAATGTTATAGCGACGGGTCGGGAACGACAGCGTCCAGTCGGTTGCAGCCGAGATGCTCTGGGTCGTCAGGAACTCGTTGCGAATCGACGTCGTTGCAATGGCCATCGACAGGTTACTAGCCTGGCGGATCGGAGCGATCGCGCGCGGCACAGCAACACCGCTGCCTTTGGTGTAAGGCGTCGACATGTCAGGCGCATCGAAGTAAAGCGCAGTGACGGCACCTTGGCGCAGCAACGGATCAGCCGTCACCTCGACGACGTTCTCCGTGGTCGACAGCGCTTGGTTGGTCTGCGGCGAGAACACGATGTTGCCCGTACCAGAGGTGAATTCACCTGCGCGGCCAGGCAGGCCGTTGACCGCAACGATAGACGTGGCTTCCTTGACCCAGCTCGTGGCACCGTTCGTCTGGTTGATGATGCCGTAGTTGCTGAACAGGCCGCTCGTCGGCGCGTACAGGCCAAACGAATTGGCTTGAGTTTCGGTCGTCGGGTCGACGGCCAGCTGGTTCAAAGCAGCGGAACCGGCAGCATTGGTGCCACAAGGCGGCACGCCATTCACGTGCTTGATCGCGGTGAACAGCGCATTGCCCGGATGCACGTCAGCCATGTTGAAAATCTCAACATAACCTTCGCGGGTCTGAGCAGCACGCGCAGCCGGATCGGTGATGCCAGCCGGCAGACGGTTCAGCACGAACGGCTGGCCGCTGATGATCGACGGCAGTGTGCAGCTGTTGTCGTTGGTATTGATCGTGGCCAGGCCGTCAGCGCGCTGGTTGATGTTGGCAGACCAGACGTCGCCAGGCGACAGGAACAATTGGAAGTCAAGCACGTCATCCGAGTTGGAAGCGCCGCGGAAGCGGAGCTTGACGGCCTTGCCGTTCACGGTGTCGGTGTTGATGATGTTGATCAACGTCGAGTTGCCCGCCTGTGCCGAGTAGTAAGGCACGAGCAGGCTGTGGCCAACGCCGCCAGCATTCACGCGCAAATCGACTGCGGTCGTCGGCGTGCCGCCAACTGCGGTGATCACGGCGGCGGACGCACCGCCAACCATGCCGAGGCCGCCGATCAGCGCCGCGACGCTCAACGCTACTGCGTTCTTTCTCATCTTCATCTAATTCACTCCAGTAAAAATATGAGCTCAAACAAACCAGTGCTTTACGCCGGGGCATCCTAGCACAGCGACTTGCGTGCTACAGAGTTTTCAGCTGTAACTTACCCGTTGTCGCTTCGCCACAACAACCTAGTTGACGCCACCGATCCACCTGAATGCAGCGAACTGCTTTTCGTCTTCAAATGCCTTGACGCGCACGTTGTTTGACGCAGTCAGCCTAACACAGCGCCATGCGCCGCCTGACTCGAACTCTCAGAGTTGGGGAAACAGCCACCACTTACCGTCCTGCCTGATCCAGGTCTCGTCAACGAACGTGGTCAGGCCACCGGTGTTCAAGCCAGGCAGAAACGCCTTCGACTCGAGCCGAAGGGTCGCGCTGCACTTGTCTCGCTCATCGTTGCATTCGACTCGCACGGCATCGCCGGCGACCCAGGCAGTGTTGGCAAGCCGGCTGGTGTAGGTCTTGTAGGACTGGACTGCGCGAAAGCCAGGCGCAAGAAATTGATAAGCATCTTCATACTTGCCGTCGATCAGCAGTTGCCAGCGTTCGTTGGCGAGCTTGCGCACCGCGGCCTCGGGCACCAGCTCCACGGCAGCGGCCTGCGTGGCCACGCCCGCTGCCAGCATCAGCACGGCGGCACCGAGCAGACGGTTGATTACGGAAGCGCGGCGTGACATTGGTTCGATCGGCAGGGTTGAACGTTCATTCATGGCATGGATCCTCCGGGGGGGTTGGTACTGATGGCCGGCGCTGTCGGCTGGTCGGTGACCAAAAGCGGCAGTTGCCTGTTGAGCGCACGCTGTTCGATCGCCTTGAAGCTCTTCATGCGGTCGCGCATCTCGCGGCCGACTTCGCGTGCTTCCTGGTCGGAACGCACGACGCGGGGCGTGATGATGACGAGCAGCTCGTTGCGCAGACCGGAAGCGTTGGTGGTGCCGAACAGGTTACCGATGAGGGGGATATTCTGCAGGCCCGGGATGCCGTTCTTGCCAACGCTCGAGTCTTCCCGAATCAATCCGCCAAGCACCAGCGTCTCACCGGAGCGTATTGCGACTTGACTGTTGATCTGTCGCTGCAGAAAAGTCGGTTGAGCAGTGCCGGCGGTCGAGTCCACGTTGGTCACCGTCTGATTGAGCTTCATCGTGACGACATTGCCAGAAGTGACGGAAGGCGTGACGGCCAGCTGCACGCCGGTATCCTTGTATTGAACACTGGACGTGGCAAGACCTCCGGTGGTGATCGTCGTGCTGGACACGATCGGCACTTGGTTGCCGACGCCGATCGTGGCCGTGTGGTTGTCCAGCACCATGAGGGACGGGCTCGAAATGACTTTCAACTGGGTTTTCGTCGCCAGCAGATTCAAGCGCAGACGCACGTCGCCGAGCGAATCGGTCAGCGAATATGAAAACCCGGCGCCAGCCACGGTGCCAGCGACGGCGCTGAGCGCGCCCCGGCCTTGCAGCCCATTGCGCTCGCTGTCGTTGAACGCCCATTGCAGGCCATAGTTCAGCGCGTCATTCAGCGTGACTTCGATGATGCTGACTTCGATCAGCACCTGCGTGGCCGGCACATCGAGCTGCTTGAGCGCCGCCACGATCTTGCGATAGTCGGCTGCCGTGCTGTAGACCAGCACCACATTGTTCAGGTTGTCCGCAATCACTCTGGCGCTGCCGCCCAGATTGACGGCGGTCACGCCCGCGCTCTGCTGGGCAGCACCTGCTTGCGCAGCGCCGCCGGTTGCAGCGAACGGCTGATTCAGACCGGCGCCGCCGAATGCCCCGGTGCCCAATGCAACGCCGCTGCCAAAGCCGCCGGCGCCTCCGAATCCGCCGGCACCACCAAAACCTCCAGCAGCGTAGCCCAGGCCGCCGCCGCCAAGCCCCACCCCGGCGCCGCTGTTGACGCTGCCCGCCCCGAGCCCCGGGGCTATTCCCGTTCCCCCACTGGCGCCGTTCGCCGCGGTCCCGCCGAACAATCCGTTCAGCACCTCCGCCAGATGCTGCGCCGAGCCGTTTTGCACCGCATACACGCGCAGCTCGGGCTCCTTGCTGTTGCCGTTCGGCTGGTCCAGCCGCTCGATCCATTCGCGCGCGGTGTCCAGATAGGAAGCGCGCGGCGTCACCACCAGGATGCTGTTGAGCCGCTCGATCGGGACGATGCGCAGGGCGCCGTTCAGTGCGGCCGGCAACGGCAACGGGGTTGCCGGCGCAGCTGGCTGTCCGGCCGCGTTCGGCGGCGGTGCAGCAGCAGCAGCAGCAGCGCCCGGCGCCGTCGTGCCATCGGCGTTGCCGATCACGTAGCGCAGCGCCTCCTGCATCTCGCGCACGCTCGCATATTTGAGCGGAAACACACCGACCGACATGCCCTTGAGCAGGTCCACGTCGAAGGTGTTGACCAGATCGAGCCAGCCTTCGGCCTGGCTGCGCGTGCCGATCAGCACGAGCAGGTTGCGCACCGTGTCCGCGCGCACCAGCGCTTCGGCCGGCAGCAAGGGTTTCAGGATTGCGGCCATCTCGTTGGCGCCGATGTATTTGAGCGGCACGATCACCGCGCCGTAGCCGGGCGGCAGCGCGCCGGTGCCGATCTGGCGCGGCGCTGCGACCACGCCTTTCAATGCTTCCGGCCGTCCCACGTGATAGACCCCGCGCGAATCACGTGCCAGCAGCATGCCGTTCGCATACAGCGCGCTTTCCAGCAAGGTCATCGCCTCGTCCGCGCTGACTCGGCCGCGCGTCGCCAGCGTCACGGTTCCGTTCAGCGGCGGGTGCAGCACGTAGTCGACGCCGACGATGTCGCGCAGGACCACATTGGCGACTTCGGCGACCGGCGCTTCCTCGAAGCGGAACTGGTTCGCGGGCCCGCTGATCGGCGCAATGCGCTTCGGCGCAGCGACGACCCGGTCCGTGCCGCGGATGATGCGCGGCTGCAGGTTGCGCTGATCCTCGTCCACCGCCTCATTCGACAGGATCGGGTTTGCGCCAGCAGCGCTGCCACCCAGCGATACCGCGCTGCCGGTCGCGGCATAGTCGCCGCCCTTGAACAGCGTGCCGACGATCGGCTCGGAGTCCGGCAACGCGACCGGCGGCGCCACGCAGCCGACCTGCACCAGTGCGGCGGCCAGCATGATCGGAGTCAGTCGGAAATGGGACATGGCGAATGGTCCTGGCAATGGATAAGCTTCTGGTGGCGCGCTGGTGCAGGCGCTCAACGCCGCGCAGGCGGCGGTTCGGCGGGGACTGCGGCGGCTGGCCGGCGTGGCGGCTGGCCGGCGAAGACGAACGGATCGGCCGCAGGTGCCGCCGCGGCGGGCGGCCTCGGCGGCGCCTGCAGATCCCGCGCTGCTGTGGCGGGCGCAGGCACAGCCGCAGCAGCGCCGCTAGCCGGCCGCTTGACTTCGAGCGGCAGCACGCGCGTGTTGCCGCCCTGGCTGAACGTGACGTCGCGGTCGCCGATCGAGGTGATGGTCCAGTCGGCGATCTTGTCGTTCAGCTGCGCGCGGCGCGCCTTCCCGTCGACCGTGGCGATGATGCCGCCGCTGTGGGCGCCCGCGTACATGCCGAGGATCTTCACGTCCGCCAGCGGGTCCGGCGGCGGCTTCTGCACCACGACCGGCGCAGGCGGCAGCGGCTTGACTGCAGGCGGCGGCGGTGGCACCGGGGGCCGCCGGGTCGGCGCGAACAGCGGACGCTGCAAGGTGGCAGCGAACGCGCTTGCATCCGGTGCGGCACGTGGCGCGAGCAGCGGCACCATCGCCGCGAAATCCGGCTGGCGCGCCGCCGGCGGCTGCCAGCGCATATCGCGCAGCCGCAGTGTCTGCGGATCGATCCACAACGCCGTCAGCGCCAACGCCAGCAACAGGCTGAACGCCAGCAGCAATAAAAGCATCAGGCGCGTCATGGCTTGAGCCTCAGCACCGACAGGTTGAACTGGCTGGCCAGCCGCGCCGGCTGATCCGGCCGCACGGTGCCGACCGACTGGATGTTGAGCCCGTCGATCAAAATTGCCGGCGTCTGGCGCGACAGCGCGACCAGCGCGGTCTGCAGCGCTGCCAGATCGCCTTCGAGGCGCACCATCAGCGGGATCCGGTCGAACTGCTTTTCATCGTTTGCAGGCAGCACCTGGCTGCTGACCAGTTGCAGGCCGGCGCTGGTGAACACGGTGCGCACGCGCTGCTGCGCATCGTTGCCGGCCTGGGTCAGGTCCTGCGCGGCGGCGTACGTGATTTCGCCGAGTTGCGCGCGCGCAGCGGCTTCGGCCTTGTCGAGCGCCTCGCGCCCGGCGACCAGACCGGCCAAGCGCGCATGGCGCGGCTCCAGTTCGGCGATGCGCTGTTCGGCGGCGTGCCGCAAGTCCAGCACATACAGGCCGAGCGCGAGCAGCGGCAGCAGCGCGAGCAATGCGGCAGCAGCGAGCGCCAGACGTTCACGTCGCAACGCCTTTCTCATGGCGCCGTCTTGCCGCCGAACACGAACGGGCCGGCAGCGGCCGGTGCCGCCGTGGCAGGCGCAGCTGGTGCTGCGGTTGCCGCCGGCACCGGTGTGGGCGGCGGGCGGAACGCGTCGCCTTTCAGCGCGAATTCGATGTCGAAGTTTTCCTTCGGTGCGCCCGGATAGCGCGTGGCCGGCGTCGGCGCCCTCACGTCGCGCAGGCCCGGCTGGGCGCCGATGGTCTGCATCAACGCCGCCGCGTTGGTGGCCTGCCCGGACAGGCGCACCTTGAGACCGTCCAGCTGCAGCGAGGTGAGCGCCGTATCGTCCGGAATCACCGTGGTCAGCCGGTCGATCACGCGCAGCGGATCGACATGCTCGGCGAACACATCGCGCAAGGTAGCGAGCCGGTCGGATGCCGCGACCAGCGCTTCACGCTTGGCGACCGCCGGCGCTGCGGACTGGGCCAGCCGCGCATAGGCTTCATCGGCGCGCTGTGCCCGCCACAGCAGCTGCGCGGTCGGCGTGAGCGCCACGGCCAGCAGCAGCAGCGCGGCCAGCAGCAACAGCAGCAGGCGCCGGCGCCTGCCGGCCAGCGCGCGCACGGTGCGGCGCTGCTCGCCGAAACCGCCGAGCTGGATCGGCGCGGTGTGCTCGGCGCCAGCCAGCGCCCAAATTTCGACGAGATCCGGATCGGCCAGCCCACGGTCGTCGCGCGACGCCGCCAACGCCTGCAGATGACGTTGCGCCTGACTGCGCGATGCCAGCGCGATGTCGACCTGGCTGCGGCCGTCGACGCCCGGGCCGCTGCGGTGGCCCCAGACCAGGTCGTCGCGCGCAAACGGGCTTGCGCTGGCCACGTCCAGCGCGACCGCATCGGCGAGTTCGGCTTCCGCCATGGCCGGCACGCGCAGATGCCGCTGCAGCACCTGGTCTTCCGGCAGTTCAACGGCGGTTGCATACGGCGCACCGCCCGCAGCAGCTGTGCGGCGCGCTGCCGCGGGCTTGAAGCTCAACCCATCCAGCCACCGCTCGCTGCCGTCCGCGCGCAGCAGCCGCACCGATTGCGCGGGTGTCAGCCAAGCCAGCGCCGGAGTGCGCAGCAACGCCTGCCAGCCCGCGCGCAGGTCGCGCCCGAAGCTGCTCAGGTCGATGCCGAACAGGCGCGAGTCATGGGACAGTGACAGCATTGACCAATGAAATGAAGACCGACCGGGCGCATGACCCGGCGGAAGAAAGAAAGAAACAGCCCGGACCTTGCACCAGCAACAGGACCACGGGCAGGCGCCTGGCCCGCTGCAGGGAGGCGGGATTATCCGGCAGCACGACCAACCGGCAACGGGCGCATCGGTGCGAGCAGACCGGAAGGCTCGGGGCCTGCAACTGGTTTTAACACCCGTCTTCGAGGTCGCCTTAAGGCTTGCTTAAGCGTTGCCGGCGCGCCACGCGGGCGACCCGATCCGCCCTACGTCCCGGTTGCCGTCTCGATCTGGCGCGACTGGCGAAAGGTCGTCCATGGCAAGCCCGTGCGCGCGGAAGCCCGCAGGTTCACGCTGCGTCCGATCAGCGCGAAGCCGCCGCCGGGCAGCGGCACGCGGGCGCGCAGACGGAAGCGGCTGCTCGGGCCGGCGTCGATGAAGCCGGCATCCAGCCCGGTGGTGTCGATGCCGGCGCGACCGGCGCCGCGCGCTGCCGCGATCGCCTGCGCCTTGCCCAGGTCACCGCCGGCCAGCACGATCAGCACCGGCAGCGGTGCAGCCAGCGGATTGACCCGGCCGCTGCCGTTCAGGTCGGCCGTCACCAGCGGTGCAATGCGTGCATACAGCGGGTAGTCCACGCCCGGCACGCGCAGCAAATCTTCCGTTGCTTCAAAACCGATAGCGCGACCCTTAGCATCCTTGAGCGCCCGCGCCGTTTCCGTTGCAAAAGCAAGCGCATCGGCTGCGGCCGGCGCAAAGCCGCCCGCGACGCGAAAAAGCGCGGCCAGCAGCGCCGGCGGCGCTGCGTTGAGGTCGATCAGCCCATTGGCTGGCACCACTTCAACGCTGATCGGCGTGTTGGCGAAGCTGCCGTCGATGACCGACAGCGTGGCCGGCGGGGTTGGCAGCGCCGCCATCTGCTGCAGCACGAGTTCGATCGCCGCGCTGCCCAGGGCCTGCGCAACCACGCCCTGGCGCGTGGCCGAGACGATGCGCGCGTTGTCGCGCACCGCATGGCTCGCGCCGGTCACCAGCACCGCGAGCGCCGCCACGATCCACAGCACGGCGATCAGCACCATGCCGCGTGGCTTGGCAGTTGGGCGACGGCGCATCAGGAGGAAGCGCTGCCGCCGAACACGAAGCCGCCGTCGCCCCCGCCGCCATCGCTGCGCGGCAGCGTGCGCAGCGGAATCACCAGGTCCGGCCAGGCGCCGTCGCTGCTCACGATGCGCAGGTTCACGCGCTCCGGCAGTCGGTCCTCGAACGGCCAGCCGGGCGCCCATTGCGCCGGCATGGTGCGGCCGTTCTCGTAGCTGATGGAAAAACCGGCGACATCGGTCACCAGCGCCCGCGCGGTGGCGCCGGACCAATCCGGAAAACCCGGACCGTCTGCCCAGGGAATGAAGCGCAGCACCAGCGCGCGCCGGCCCGCCACTGGCTCCACGCCGAGCCTGAAAAAGGTACGGCCACCCGCGCCGTAGCGCGCCGGCATGATGCCGATCCAGGCGATTGTGTCCGGCGTGCCCGCGAACACCACGCGGCCGCCGGGCGTCTGCGCCTGCAGCGAATCCACTTTTTGGGCCGCGACCTGCCCGAGCACGCTGCGCAAGAACGTGGTGGCCACACGAAAATCGTCGGACCGTGCCAGCCGCTGATCGATCTTCTCGCCGGCCTGGCCGACCGTGCGCAAGGCGCCGCTCAAGCCGAGCATCAACAGCGACAGCAGCACCAGCACGACCAGCATTTCCAGCAGCGTGAATCCAGGCTCTCCGACAGCCTTCGCTCCCGTTGGTCGGCTCCCGGCTACCCCCCACCGGGGGCGGCGCCTGCGGCCCGGCAATGCCGGCTCCGCGGCCCCTGCTGGAATGGAGTGCGCCGTATTCACCGAGCACGGTCCAATCTGACGACCTCGAACACCGACCCAGATTTTCTCATCGCGGTGCAGCCTCGAGCGGCGGCTTGCGCTCGGGTTTCAGGGTGGTCAGGTCGATCGTGCGGCGCCGGCCGTTGTCGTCCCACTGCACGCTTAAAGCGAGCTGATAAAGCGGCGGCACGGCCGGGCTGGCGGCGGCGGCGTTGGTCGGATACGGTGCGCTGCGCGCGCTCCAGGCAAAGCCGGCGGAGCGGCCCGCTTCGTTCCAGCCGCCGGGCGGCAGTGCATCGTACATCGCCAGCAGTGATTCAGCGAGTTCGCCGGCCTGCGTCACCCGTTCAATCTCTGCGACGTTGCTCGCGCTGCTGCCCGTGGCGCGGTAGAGCATGCCCAGCGCGATGCCCATGATCGCGAATGCGACCAGCAGCTCCAGCAGCGAAAAGCCGCGCTGGGCAGGCCGCTTGAGTTGCCTGATCCGCTTCACGAGCCGAGGCCTTCCTGTTCGACCCGGCCGAACAGCCAGTCGACCCGCAGCCGCACGCCGGCGCCGGACGGGCGCACGATGTCGATGCTGCCACCGGTGGCGCCGCCGCCCGGCAGAAAGCGGATCGACGCGAGCCGGCCGGCCGTGATCTCCTGATTCGCCACCGTGGCACGCATCACGAGCGGCTCGGGCAGCCGGTGCACCGCGCCGCCCTCCACGCCGTAGCTGCGCGCTGCGGTATCGACGATGAAACGCACATCCGAGCCCAGGCTGGCGGCACGGGTGCGGGCATTGCGCATGTCGTTCACCATGGTGCGCACGCTGTCGCGGTATTGCGCCGCTTCGCGCAGCTTGCCGAACGCGATCGGCACCAGCGCGACCAGCACCGCGAGGATCGCGAACACCACGAGCAATTCGACCAGCGTGAAGCCGCGGGCGCGCCGCGGGCGCTGGCGCAGCGGATGGCGCAACCGACTACTTCGCGTTGCGGATGTCGGCGTTCTCACCTTCGCCACCCGGCGCGCCGTCGGCCCCCAGCGACGTGATCTCGATGGTGCCGCCCGGGCCGGAGCCGTTGTAGCGGTATGGCCGGCTCCACGGGTCGGTCGGCACCGCGCCGCCTTTCAGGTACGGGCCGGCCCAGCCGTTCGCACTGCCCGGTTTGGTGACCAGCGCGGCCAGCCCTTCCTCGGTGGTCGGATAGCGGCCCACGTCGAGCTTGAAGATCTCGAGCGACTTGTCCAGATCCGCGATCTGTACGGCAGCCGTCTTCGATTTGGCACCACCCAGCTGCCCCAGCACGCGCGGGCCGACCAAGCCGGCCAGCAACGTCAGGATGGCCAGCACGACCAGCAGTTCGATCAGCGTGAAGCCACGCGAGCGGATCGGGCCGCGCTTGAGGGCGAAAGATGCAATTTTCATTGGAAAAAATTTTATACGGCGAGGTCGTTGACCGACAGGATGCCGAGCAGGATGGAGACGATGATGCTCGCGATCAGGATGCCCAGCACGAGGATCAGCACGGGTTCGACCAGGGTCAGCGAGCGCTTGATGCCGGTCTCGACCTCGCGGTTCAGGATGGTGGCCAGCTCCAGCATCATCGCGCCGATGCGGCCGGTTTCCTCCCCCACGCGCACGAGGTTGATCGCGAGCGGCTCGAAGATCTGCGTGGCGATCATCGCCTGCACCACCTTGCTGCCTTCCTTCACGGCCGGTGCGATGGATTCGAGCCGCTTGCGCAGGCGCAGGTTGGCGACCGTCTCGCTCGCGATGCGCAGCGCGGCCAGCATCGGCACGCCATTGCCGAGCAAGGTGCCCAGCGACCGCGCGAACAGCGTGAGCTGATACTTCAACATCAGCCCGCCGATGATCGGCATGCGCAGCACCAGCGCCTGCCACCAGTCGCGCCCGGCCGGTGACCGAAACCAGCGCATCAGCAGCCAGATGACGAGCGCCACGCCCGCGCCGATCCAGAGGCCGTAGTCGGTGAACGCCCGGCCCGCGAGCATCACAATGCGCGTGGGCAGCGGCAGCGCATCGCCCATGTCGGTGAACAGTTTTTCGAACTGCGGCACCACGAAGCCGAGCATCGCGATCACCGACAGCACCGCGACGCCGAGCAGGATCATCGGGTAGATGGTCGCGGACACCACGCTCTCGCGCAGCGCGCGCAGCCGCTCCAGATGTTCGACCAGCCGGGTCAGCACTTCGGACAACTGGCCGCTGGCTTCACCGGAGCGCACCATGTTGATGTAGAAATCACCGAACAGCTCGCGCTCGCGGCCCAGTGCCTTGCTGAACGGCACGCCGCCCTTCACGTCATCGAGCACCTGCTGCAGCAGCTTGCCGACCGATGGCTTGGCTGCCATCTCGATCAGCACGCGCAGCGCATTGTCGAGCGCCAGCCCGGCGCGCAGCATGATCGCGAGTTCGGCGGTGAACGCGAGCACATCCTTGCGATCGACCGGCGCGCGTGCGGCGCGGCCGGTGGCCGTCGCGCGGTGCGGCATCACGGCCGCCTGCGCGCCGGACTTCTTCACCGTGCTGGCCCAGCCGCTCGCCTGCGCGGCTCCTTCGATGCGGATCGGCGTCAGGCCGCGGTCGCGCAGCTGTTTCAGGACGACCAGATTGTTGTCCGCGTCGCTGTGGCCTTCGAGCACGTCGCCGTTGCTCTGCGCCGCGCGCCAGACGAACTCAGCCATCGTTCTGGTCCTGTGTGACGCGCAGCAGTTCGTCCAGGCTGGTGGTGCCGGCTGCCACCTTGCGCAGACCGTCTTCATAGAGCGTCAGCATGCCGGCCTGCATCGCACGGGACTGCAGCGCGCCGGCATCGAGGTTGTCCAGGATCGCGCGGCGCATCGGCTCATCGAGGATCAGCAGTTCGTGGATGCCGGTGCGGCCCTGGTAGCCGCTGTCGCGGCACTGCGCACAACCGACCGCCTGATAGATCACGGGATCGTCACCACAGAAACGCCGCAGGCCGGTCTCATCCAGCAGCTCGGCCGGCGGCTGGTACGGCGCCTTGCAATGCGGACACAGCCGCCGCACCAGCCGCTGCGCGAGCACCGCGTTCACGGCCGAGGTGATCAGGTAGCGCTCGACGCCCATGTCCTGCATCCGCACGATCGCGCTGGCCGCTGTGTTCGTATGCAAAGTTGATAGCACGAGGTGACCGGTGAGCGCCGACTGCACCGCGATTTGAGCCGTTTCCCCATCGCGCATCTCGCCGATCATGATGATGTCGGGGTCCTGCCGCAGGATCGAGCGCAGCGCGTTCGCAAACGACAGCCCGATCTGCGGGTGCACCTGGATCTGGTTGATGCCTTCGAGCTGGTACTCGACCGGGTCTTCCACCGTGATGATCTTGTTCGCGTCGGCGTCGATCTTGGACAGGCCCGCATACAGAGTGGTGGTCTTGCCGGAGCCGGTCGGGCCGGTCACGAGCACGATGCCGTGCGGGCGTTGCAGCAACGCGTTGAAGCGCTCGAAGTTGTCGCGCGCGAAGCCCATGTCTTCCAGGCTGAAGCGCACGCTCGCGCGGTCCAGCACGCGCATCACGACGCTCTCGCCGTGCACGGTCGGGACCGTGGAGACCCGCAGATCGAGTTCGCGGCCCTTCAACCGCGTCTTGATGCGGCCGTCCTGCGGCAGCCGGCGCTCGGCGATGTCCAGATGCGCGAGCAGCTTGACTCGCGAACTGACCGCGGCGCTGTGCTTCGGCGGCACCGGTTCGGCCGATGAGATCACGCCATCCACCCGATACCGCACGTGCAGCCCATCGTCGAA
The DNA here is from genome assembly GCA_965218765.1 of Burkholderiaceae bacterium. Classification (GTDB taxonomy): domain Bacteria; phylum Pseudomonadota; class Gammaproteobacteria; order Burkholderiales; family Burkholderiaceae_C; genus JBBPYC01. The sequence goes on from CBDCLU010000002.1 coordinate 1,856,371, forward strand.
CGGCTCCAGATGAATGTCGGATGCGCGCAGCTCGATCACCTTGCCGATGATTGCGTTGACGAGGCGGATCACGGGCGCTTCACTCGCCAAGTCCTTCAGGTGCTCGACGAAATCACCGGAGTCCTGGCTGTCGAACGCGCCGTCCGCCGCATCGGCTTCCGTGCTCGATTCGAGCGCATGGGTCAGCGCCTTGTCGATGTCGGCTTCGAGCGCGAGCCACGGATGGATGTCCAGGCCGGTGGTCAGGCGCAGCGCTTTCAGCAGGAATGCGTCCTGCGGCACCGCCATCGCGACTTCGAGCTGGCTGCCGTGCCGGCGCAGCGGATAGACGCTGTGCGTGCGCAGGAATTCTGGCAGCAGGCCATCGACTTCCGGCGCCACCGCAGGGAAATCGTTGCTGCTCGCCAGCGGTAGATCGAGCTGCTGCGACAGGATTTGCATCACGTCCGGGTCCGACACCAGACCCAGGCTGACGAGCACGCGGCCGAGCCGCCCACCCATCTGCTGCTGCGCCGATAGCGACCGCTCCAAGTCGCGCGCGCTGAGCTTGCCGGCGCGCAGCAGCAACTCGCCCAAGCGCGGACGGGCGGACAACCCTTGCGGCGGGTCGATGAGGGAAGGAACGGCCGACATGGCGGGGAATTGAAAGCGTTGGTGAAGAAGGTGTATCAGGGAATTGTGATGCCACTGCGGGCATGCGCAAACGCGGTGTTCGTGCGATTCATATCCGCTGCTGCCGGGTCAGCGCAGCGCGGCTTGCGCCCGTTTAAAGTCGCGATACGCCGCCGAATTCCACAACCGCAGCAGACTGCGCACATGCCACAGCAGATGCTGCGCACTGCGCCGTGTCGCGCGGTTGCCTTCATGCAGTACCTGAGCCGCATCGACCCGAACCACGCGCCAGCCTGCGAGCTTCATCCGGATGCACAGATCGACGTCCTCGCAATACATGTGATAGCGGCTGTCGAAGCCGCCGAGCTCGGCGAACACCGTTGTGGGAAACACCAGAAACGCCGCATTCACCCAGTCCGGCGCCGCTCCGGCGTCCCCCTGTGGCTTTGCTTTCGCATAGCGTCGCAGCAGCGCCAGCGGCGTCGGCAGACGACGTTCATGATCTTGCGGTTGCCCGCTTAAGCCAATCTGAACCGGATAGGCGCAGCCGACGTCGGCGGCCCCGAGCGCATCGACCAACGGCGTGAGCGGGTCGTCGATCAGGCGAACGTCGGGATTGATGACCGCAAAATGCTCGCTGGCCATATGCGACCGGTCGATCGCGAACGCGGCGTTGTGATTGGCGGCGAACCCGGCGGGCCGTGCGTTCGCAAGCGTGATCAATTCAAAAGGCCAGGTCCCGCCGTCGAGTTGCTGCTGCAGCGCAAGCTCGGGTTGGTTCAGCGTGACCAGCACGCGCCGCACGAAGCCGCTTTGCAGCCCCGCAAGTTGTGCGACAAGCGCCACGACCTGGGCGCCGTGCCCGTGGCTCACGATCGAGATCGTGAGGCTGCCGCTGCCGAAAGCCACTGCCTGATCGTTCAGCCGGAGAACGTTTCAGCGTTTGCGAACCGCACGCCCTGCGCGTCCTTGGCAGACAGGCTCGGCGCGCTGCCCACATCGGGCCATTCGATGCCGAGCTGCGGATCGTTCCAGGCGATGCAGCGTTCATGCTGCGGCGCGTAGTAGTCGGTCGTCTTGTAGAGAAACTCGGTGCCGTCCTGCAGCACCAGAAAGCCGTGCGCAAAGCCAGGCGGCACCCAGAGTTGGCGATGAGACTGGTCGTCCAGCTGCACGCCGACCCATCGGCCGAACGTGTCCGAGCCGCGCCGCAGATCGACTGCAACATCGAACACGGCGCCGCGCACCACACGCACCAGCTTGCCCTGGGCCTGCTCGATCTGGTAGTGCAGGCCACGCAGCACGCCCCTGGCGCTTTTCGAATGGTTGTCCTGCACGAAATCGACCTGCAGGCCGGTGGATTCGGCAAAAGCTTTTTCGTTGTACGACTCGAAGAAAAAGCCACGCGCGTCACCGAACACGCGCGGCTCGATCAGCAGCACGTCGGGGATGCGCGTCGGCGTGACCTTCACAGCACTGGCCCTTCGCGCAGCAGCTGCTGCAGATATTGTCCGTAGCCGCTTTTGACCAGCGGCGCAGCCAGCCGCTGCAGCGCTTCGTCGTCGATGAAGCCGTTGCGCCAGGCGATTTCTTCCGGACAGGCGATCTTCAATCCCTGCCGGTGTTCAAGCGTGGCGATGAACTGGCTGGCTTCGAGCAGGCTGTCGTGCGTGCCGGTATCGAGCCACGCATAGCCGCGCTGCATGATCTGCACTTCGAGCTGGCCGCGCTCCAGATACGCCTGATTCACAGCCGTGATTTCGAGTTCGCCGCGCGCGCTGGGCTTGACGGCGCGCGCGATGTCCACCACCTGGTTGTCATAGAAGTAAAGTCCGGTCACCGCGTAGCTGCTTTTGGGCTGTGTCGGTTTTTCCTCGATGCTGACCGCGCGGTTGCTGTCGTCAAACGCGACCACACCGTAGCGTTCCGGGTCCTTCACGTGATAGGCGAACACGGTGGCACCTTGCGGCTGCGCATCGGCCGCGCCGAGCAGCTGCGTGAAGTCGTGCCCGTAGTAGATGTTGTCGCCCAGCACCAGCGCACTCGGATGGTTGCCGACGAAATCGGCGCCGATCAGGAACGCCTGCGCAAGCCCGTCCGGACTCGCCTGCACCGCATAGCCGATGCTTATGCCCCACTGCGCACCGTCGCCCAGCAACTGCTCGAAGCGCGGCGTGTCCTGCGGCGTGCTGATCACCAGCACATCGCGGATGCCGGCCAGCATCAAGGTGGACAGCGGGTAATAGATCATTGGCTTGTCATACACGGGCAGCAGCTGCTTGCTGATTGCCAATGTGGCCGGATGCAGCCGCGTGCCGGAGCCGCCGGCGAGGATGATGCCTTTGCGTTGGGTAGTCATGATTGACTTAGAGAATCGTTGTTCGACAAGACGACGAGATGGGTTGCAACAGCGCCGCGCACGGCCTGAACTGGAATGCCACGGTCCAGCGTCACGAGGCAACCACCATGTTGCACGGCAAGCGCCAGCAGATAGATGTCGGTCAGCTGGCGCCCCGTCAGCAGCTTCTCCCAGTCGAGCATGTCGGGCTCAAGCAACGTCAGCGTATCGGCCCAGAATTCATGGTTCGGCTCGGCCGTTGCCTGCCTGAGCGCGTCGGCAATCAGGCGCACCGAAACGTGGTGTCGATAGGCGGGCTGAGACACGATGCGCATGCAGCCGTTCTGTGTGATGGGACAAGTGGCCCAACCCGCTTGCGCATGCTTGCCAAACCAGTCGATGGCCGCGACATGATGCAGGTGCTCGGTGTCGAGCAGTGCAATGAGCACGTTGACATCGAGCAATGCCCGCATCAGATGCCTTCGATTTCCCTGATTTCGTTGACATGCTCGTTGGTCACCAAAGTGCCGCGTCTGGGCAACGTCGGAAGTCCCACAACGGAACGACCCAGCGACGAACCATCGGCTGAAATCAAAGCGCGCCGTGCCAAGCGTGAGAGCACCTCGCCCGCGCTGGACTTTTCCTGAGCAGCCAGTTCCTTGGCGGCCGCCAGCACGTCATCTGCAATGTCGAGTGTGGTTCGCATGGGCAAGCTCTGAAACATCACAATTCTGTGATGCAATGATTCTAAAGCATCACGTCATCTCCACCAACATCCGTTCGATGCCGTCCTGCCAAGACGGGAGCCGCAGTCCAAATGCGGACTGCACCCGCCTGCAGTCGAGACGCGAATTCAGTGGACGCCTTGCCGGCGTTGGGAACGCGCTGGTCGGCACCGGCTCAACCGACTGCGTCTTCCACGCCTTTTCCGGCTGCAAGGCGCGAGCCGTGTCGATCACGAAGCGTGCATAACCATGCCAGCTCGTCACACCCGCCGCCGTCAGGTGATAGTGCCCGGCCAGCGACGCATCGCGCTGCACGGCGATCAACGCATGTGCGGTCACGTCGGCCAGCAGCTCGGCACCGGTCGGCGCACCGAACTGGTCATCGATCACGGTGAGTCGATCGCGCTCCTGCGCCAGCCTCAGCATGGTCTTGGCAAAGTTGCCGCCGCGCGCTGCATAGACCCAGCTCGTGCGAAAGATCAGGTGCTTCGGGCCGGCCGCGCGCACGGCCTGCTCGCCCGCGAGCTTGGTACGGCCGTAGACGTTCAGCGGCGCCGGCGCATCGGCTTCGGTCCAGGGCCGCTCACCGCTGCCATCGAACACGTAGTCGGTCGAGTAGTGCACGAACCAGGCGCCGAGCCGCGCGGCTTCTCCAGCCAGCACGCCGGGCGCTTCGGCGTTGATGCGGTGGGCAAGCGCCGGCTCGCTCTCCGCCTTGTCCACGGCCGTGTGCGCGGCTGCGTTCACGATGACATCCGGTCGAACCGCGCGCACCGTATCAGCCAACCCGGCCACGTCTGTGAAGTCGCCGCAATGCTCCGTGCTGTCGAAGTCGAGCGCGACCAACTCCCCCAACGGGGCCAGGCTGCGCTGCAGTTCCCAGCCGACCTGGCCGCCCTTGCCGAACAGCAATATCCTCATGACGGTGTCGCGCGCGCAGCGTAGTTGGTCGCAACCCAGTCACGGTACGCGCCGCTTTGCACATTGCGCACCCAATCGGCGTTCTGCAGATACCACTGCACGGTTTTCCGGATGCCCGAATCGAACGTCTCGGCCGGCTTCCAGCCGAGTTCGCGCTCGATCTTACGCGCGTCGATCGCATAGCGGCGGTCATGGCCGGGGCGGTCCGTCACGTGGCTGATCTGCGTGGCGTAGCTTTGGCCATCGGCGCGCGGGCTCAGCTCGTCGAGCAGCCGGCAGACTATGTGCACGATGTCGAGATTCGGCTGCTCGTTCCAGCCGCCGACGTTGTAGGTCTCGCCGATGCGCCCTGCCTCCAGCACGCGCCGGATCGCGCTGCAGTGATCGCGAACATAGAGCCAGTCGCGCACCTGCATGCCGTCGCCGTAGACCGGCAGCGGCTTGCCCGCGAGCGCGTTCACGATCATCAGCGGGATCAGCTTTTCCGGGAAGTGCAGCGGCCCGTAGTTGTTGCTGCAGTTGGTGGTCAGCACCGGCAGGCCATAGGTGTGGTGCCAGGCGCGCACCAGGTGGTCACTGGCTGCCTTGCTGGCCGAGTAAGGGCTGTTCGGCTCATGCCGGTGCTGTTCGGTGAACGCTGCATCGTCGCGCCCGAGCGATCCATACACCTCGTCGGTGGACACATGCAGCAGCCGGAATGCCTGGCGCTCCTCGACACTAGGCAACCCAGCCCAGTAGCCGCGCACCGCTTCCAGCAGCCGAAACGTGCCCACCACGTTGGTCTGGATGAAATCCTCCGGGCCGTGGATGGAGCGGTCCACATGCGATTCGGCCGCGAAGTTGACGACCGCACGCGGGCGGTGTTCGCGCAGCAGCCGATCGAGCAGCGATGCATCGCCGATGTCGCCGTGCACGAAGCGGTGCCGCCCGTCGCCTTGCAGCGCCTTGAGGTTTTCCAGGTTGCCGGCGTAGGTCAGCCGGTCGAGGTTGACGAGCGCTTCGCCGGTCGCCTCGATCCAGTCGAGCACGAAGTTCGCGCCGATGAAGCCTGCGCCGCCGGTCACGAGAATCATGCTTGGAGGTTCCGGCGTATGGGTAGTGGAGTCGCCGCCATATTCGGGCACGGCGAACGTTGCGCCGAATTATCTCATCGGCCCGCCGCGCCACCCGGTTCGCGCGTAGAGTGCGGCTGCCGTCCATCAAGCCGTCCAAAACGCAGTCCTTCCATGATCAAGAAGCTCGAAAAAATGAGTGCCGACAGCAAGTCCGGCGCCGAACTCCCGATCGCGGTGAAGGATTCGGCGCAGCAGATCTGGCTGGCCGGGCTCGGCGCGTTCGCGAAAGCGCAGGAAGAAGGCGGCAAGGTGTTCGAAGCACTGGTCAAGGAGGGCTTGAGCCTGCAGCGCAAGTCGCAGCTCGATGCGCAGGAACGCATGCAGCAGGCGGCCGAGCGCATGACCACGCTCGCAGTCGACCTGTCGAGCAAGGCCAGCGGGCAGTGGGACAAGCTCGAAAACATCTTCGAGCAGCGCGTGTCCAAGGCGCTGCTGCGCCTGGGCGCTCCATCGGCGCACGATGTCGAGCGCCTGAGCCAACGCGTGGCCGAGCTGACCGAGCAGGTGCGGCGGCTGTCGCCGGCGGCGCCAGCGGCGCCGGCCGAGCCGTCGGCTGGATCGTCCCGCGCCGCTCCGGCCGCGCGCAAACGCAAGACGGCTGCGCCTCCGCGCACGCGTTGATCGCGCTGCGGCGCCTGCAGCTGCTTTTTTCCCGATCGAGTCGAGCCCGCCAGGCCCGCTTGCTCTGACCCGCTTGCCGCCCCATGCCAAAAAAGGCGCCGCGACGCACGGCCGAACGCATTCTGGAGGCGACGCTGCAACTGTTCAATCGGTTCGGCGAGCCGAACGTCTCCACCACGCTGATTTCGGCCGAACTCGGCATCAGCCCGGGCAACCTCTACTACCACTACCCGGCCAAGGAAGCGCTCGTCACGCGCCTGTTCGACCGCTACGACGTCGCGCTGCACGAACTGCTGGCTGCAGCCGACTCGGTCGGCAATGTGGAAGACGCCTGGTTCTTCATGCACAGCCTGTTCGAGCTGATCTGGCAATACCGCTTCCTGTATCGGGACCTGAACGATCTGCTGACCAACAACCGGCGGCTGGAGACCCGGTTCAAGGCGGTGCTGGGCGACACCGAGCAGGCCGCGCGCCAGGTGCTCTGCGGCCTCCAGACGAACGATATGCTGCGCATCGAACCATCCGAAGTCGCCCCGGTGGCCACCCGCATGGTGATGATCGCGACTTACTGGCTCAGCTACGAATACGTGTGCGATCCGCGCCATGCGCTGGAGCCGCAGAGCGCGCAGCGCGCGTTGCTGCGCGGTGCATGGCATGTGCTCGGCTTGCTGCTGCCGTATCTGGAGCCGGGGCCGCGCGCCTATCTGCAGGGGCTCGCGCTCGCCTATCGGGTCGCGGACGAAGAACGGCCAGTCTGATACAACCGGGCCAGCGCCCGCATGCTCAGGCATGCGGCTTGATGACGGCACAGCCCTGACGTGCCGCAGCAAAACCCGATCGCCCGACCAGGCCAAGCACGCTTCAAACGCACCATGGCGAATTGGATCGCTCATCCACACCAGGCCGACCACCAGATGGATGCGGCTGCCGTGCAAAAGAACTGGGCCCGTCTGCACCGCGGCGATCAGGAACCGTTGCCGCGCGACACCGACGTGCTGCAGGCGTGGGCGCTCTACCACAGCGGCCAGTACCAGCGGGCCTGCGAAGCGGGTCTGGCATTGGGCAACGGCGCCGGCCTGTTGATCGCGAACCGCGCGACATGCGTGTATGCGAATTTTCTGGAAACAGGCGAAGCGGCGCGGCACGCGATGTTTCTGCAGGTCGCCGAACGTGCCGGGGAACAGACGCAGCAGCAGTCCGACGATCCGAACGCGTGGTACTGGCAGGCCTATGCGCTGGGCCGTTACAGCCAGGGCATCAGCGTCGCGAAAGCGCTTGCGCTCGGGCTCGGCGCAAAAGTCAAGGCGGCGCTGGAGCGCGCGATCGCGCTGCGCCCCGGGCATGCCGATGCGCACGTCGCGCTGGGCACGTTCCACGCCGAAGTGATCGACAAGGTCGGCCCGCTGATCGGCGGCATGACCTACGGCGCGCGCCGGCACACCGGCCTGACGATGTTCGAGACCGCACTGGCGCTGCATCCCGAATCGCCGATCGCGCTGATCGAATACGCGCACGGCCTGATGATGCTGGAAGGCGACAGCGCGTTGGCGCGCGCGACCGCGTTGTATGCCCGCGCCGCACGCCTGCATCCCGCCGACGCGACCGAGCGGCTCGACGTGGAACTGGCCAAAGCCGAACTCGCCGCTTGAGCCGCCAGCTTGAGCCGCCAATTAGCAACTTCCCTTCCCAGCAATCCAGCCTGAACCGAACCTGCCATGGCCGACCTCGACAACGCTTTCGACATTGCCGCTGCCAACTCGACGAACCTCATCGACGACCCGCAGGGCGACGCGCAGCTCGCGCTCTACGGCTACCACTGCCAAGCCAGGCACGGCGACAACGAAACCCCACGGCCCAGCTCCGATGACCGCGCGGCACTGGCGAAATGGAACGCCTGGACCGCGCTGGCCGGCATGAGCCGAGAGCACGCGAAGCAGCAGTACGTGACGCTGATCAGCGCGATCGGCTGAACCGATGAAGCACGGCTCGACCCGGATCGCGCTGATCTCGGCCGCCGCGATGCTCACGCTGGTGCTGTTCGGCCTGAACTTCACGGCCGGCGAAAGGCGCGTGACGCAACAGGTCGAACGGCTCTATGACACGCAGGACCCGCAGTTCCAGCGCGCGCTCGGTGCGCTGCTCGGGCCCGGCATCGTGGCCGGCAACAGGGTGCAGGCACTGGAGAACGGCGAGCAGATCTTTCCCGCCATGCTGGAGGCGATCAGCAACGCCCGCCGCAGCATCACGTTCGAGACCTACATCTACTGGTCCGGCAGCATCGGCCGTGAATTCGCCGATGCGCTGAGCGAGCGTGCGCGGGCCGGCGTGCAGGTGCACGTGCTGCTCGACTGGCTCGGCAGCATCAAGATGGAGCCGCGCTTCATCGATGAGATGAAAGCCGCCGGCATCGAAGTGGAGCGCTACCACAAGCTGAGCTGGTGGCAGCTCGCGCGGCTGAACAACCGCACGCACCGCAAGCTGCTGGTGGTCGACGGCAGGGTCGGCTTCACGGGCGGCGTCGGCATCGCCGACCCGTGGCGCGGCCACGCGCAGGACCCCGACCACTGGCGCGATTCGCACTTTCGCATCGAAGGCCCGGTCGTCGCACAGGTGCAGGCCACGTTCATGGACAACTGGACCAAGGCCACCGGCCGCGTGCTGCATGGCGACGACTACTTTCCGGCGCTCACCGCGCAGGGCGATCAGCGTGCGCAGATGTTCAGCAGTTCACCCTCGGCCGGCAGCGACCGCATGCACCTGATGTACCTGATGGCCATCACGTCAGCGGTGCGCACCATCCGGCTGTCCACGCCGTACTTCGTGCCCGACGAGTTGTCGCAGCAGGCGCTGATCGCCGCCGTGCGCCGCGGCGTGCGCGTGCAGCTGATCGTGCCGGGCAAGGAGATCGATGCCGACGTGGTGCGCAACGTCTCGCGCGGGCGCTGGGGGCCGCTGCTGGAAGCGGGCATCGAAATCTATGAATATCAGCCGACCATGTACCACTGCAAGCTGCTGCTGGTCGACGAATTCCTGCTGTCGGTCGGCTCGACCAATTTCGACAACCGGTCGTTTGCGCTGAACGACGAGGCGAACCTCAACGTGTTCGATGCCGGCTTCGCGGCCACCCAGGTCGGCGTGTTCGAGGAGGACTTGCAACGTGCGAAGCGGATCACGCTGCAAGCCTGGCGCAGTCGGCCCTTGAGCGAAAAGCTGATGGAGCCGCTGATCGCGATGACCAGCCCGGCCCTCTAGATTTGAATGCCGCTGTCAGGCAGCGGCAGACGCCCACTACCCCGGCCCGCCCAGCCCTGCGTAGCGCGCGCGCCGATCGACCGATTCGAGCCCGAGGCACTGGCGGTACTTGGTGACCGTGCGGCGCGCCACGATCAGCCCCTGGCGCGCAAGCCGCCGGGCGATCTCCGGATCGGACAGCGGCGCGTGTGGCGGTTCCTCCGCGATCATCTCCTTGATCAGCCCGCGGATCGCGGTGCCCGACACCTGCTTGCCGTTCGCGGTGGCCAGCGCGCGCGAGAAGAAGTGCTTGAGTTCGAACACACCGAGCGGGGTCGCCATGTACTTGTTGTTGGTCACGCGCGAGACCGTCGATTCATGCAGCCCGACCTCGTCGGCGATCGCGCGCAAGCCCAGCGGCCGCATCGCCATCGGGCCGAAGTCGAAAAAGCGGTGCTGGTGCCGCACGATCGCCTGCGCGACCGACAGGATCGTGGCAAACCGCTGCTCCACGTTGCTCACGGTCCAGCGCGCTTCCTGCAGATGGCCGGCCAGCTCACCGTCCTGCGCGCGGCGATTGCGCTGGAACATCTCGGCGTAGACGCGGTTCAGCCGCAGCCGCGGCACCACCGCCGGGTTCAGCGTGACGGCCCAGACGCCCTGCACTTTTTTCACGATCACATCCGGGTGCACGTAGGGCGCCTGGGCTTGCGAAAACCGCCAGCCCGGGTGTGGATCGAACCGCCGGATCGCGGCGCAGGCGCGCTCCACCAGCCCCGGCGTACTGCCCAGCCGGCGGGCCAGCCCCATCGTGTCGCGGGCCGCCAGCCGGTCCAGATGCTCGGCCACGATGCGCTGTGCCAGCGTGCGTTCGTCTTCGTCGGCAATGGCCGGCAGTTGCAACGACAGGCATTCGGACACGCTGCGCGCGGCCACGCCGGCAGGCTCCAGCGCCTGCACGCGGCACAGCGCGATCTGCAGTTCCTGCGCCTGTGCGGGCGGCTCCAGCGCAGCCAGTTCGGCCAGTTCGGTGAGCGGGGTGCGCAGATAGCCGTCCTCGTCGAGCGACTCGATCAGCGCCTTGGCCAGCACACGGTCGCGCGGCGGCAGCGGCAGCACGTCGATCTGCAGATGCAGATGCATGCTCAGCGATGTCTGACAGGCCACGAAATCGAGTGCGCTGGCGGTCTGACCGCCCGGCTCCTGCGCGCTCTGGCTGGCGGCTCCATCGGACTGCCAGAGTTCACGCTCGCCGTCTGGGGGCGCATCGTCGTCCTGACGCAGACGGTCGAGCTCGGCGTCCAGCCGCGGCGCGCCCGGGTCCTGGTCGTTGAATCCGTCGCCCGATGCGCTCGAGACGTGGCTCAGCGTCTCTTCGGCGGCGTCCGGTGCGTCGTCGCCGTCGGCTGACGCAACCGCATCGAAATCCTCCGACTCCAAAAACGGATTGGTCGCCAGCAGGCCGTTGAGTTCGTGCGCGAAATCGAGTGAGGACAGCTGCAGCAAACGCACCGCATGCTGCAGGCGTGGTGACAGCGCGTGCTGCTGGCGCTGCTCGCCGCGCTGGATCATGGAAGGCATGGAAATCTTCTCCGAAGCGATGTTGGCGTCGTGCAAGGCAGCCATCGTCTGATGGAGGCAGCCCGTGGTGCCCGGCGCCGGACCCGCGGCGGGACCGGCAGCAAGAGGTCCATCAATGCAGCTTGCATGCCAGTGCAGCAGAGCGGGTGCAGGACCTGCAGAAAGACTGAGAAAAAGATAGCAGCCTGCGCATGCCGAACGAGAGCCAACGGCCGATTTCAAGCAAAACGTCGGCCCAGGCGGCCAGCTCGACCGAATGCGCGCCACCGGCCCATGAATTACCGGATTCGGCCGCATTCTTGCGGCAACTTTGCCCGACCGCCGCCCGCCGCTTCTGAGCCCGGGCCGTGCGCCCCGACGCCGCACCGGCGGCGCGCTGCGAAAACCGCGTGACCTGCTCAAAAACCGCGCACAATAGCCTGTTCATGCAACCAGCGTTTCCGGCTCGCTGACCTCTTCAATCGATGGCTTCTTCAGACCCCACCCTGGCCCCTGTTTTTCCACGATGACGCGCGCGACGACCCAAGACAAGCCAGCGATGAACCACGCGCTGATCGTCGACGACGATCCGGATTCGGCCCGGCTGATGGCCGAGCTGGTTGCAGGCCAGCAGTTCACGGTCGCCTCCGCGCATTCGCTGCGCGAAGCCCGGCGTCAGCTCGCGTTGCACCAGCCCGACCTGGTGCTGCTGGATCTGAAACTGCCCGACGGCAGCGGCATGGAACTGTTCGAAGACCCGGAGCTGGTCGCCAATTCGATGGTGGTGCTGGTGACCGGCCATGCGAGCCTGGAAACCTCGATCGAGGCGCTGCGTCTGGGCGCGGCCGACTACTTGGTCAAGCCGATCGGCATCACGCATCTGGAAGGCATCCTGTCGCGCGTGATGCGGCCGTCGCAGCTGAAGGCCGAAGTCGCCGACCTGACCGCGGAGCTGAACCGCACCGGCCATTTCGGCGAACTCTGGGGCCGGTCGCTCGCGATGCAGCAGGTCTACGAGCAGGTCTCGCGCGTGGCCGGTACCGGCGTGTCGGTGTTCATCATGGGCGAAAGCGGCACCGGCAAGGAAGTGGTGGCGCGCACCCTGCACACGTTGAGCCGCCGGCGCAACGCGCCGTTTCTCGCGATCAACTGCGGCGCCATTTCGCCGAACCTGATCGAGAGCGAAATCTTCGGGCACGAGAAAGGCAGCTTCACCGGCGCCGAGCGCCAGCATCTCGGATTCTTCGAACGCGCAAGCGGTGGCACGCTGTTTCTGGACGAGATCACCGAGATGCCGCCGGAGCTGCAGGTCAAGCTGCTGCGTGTGCTGGAGACCGGCAGCTTCATGCGTGTGGGCGGCACGCAGCTGCTGGACGCCGACGTGCGCATGATCGCCGCGACGAACCGGCCGCTCGACAAGGCAGTCGCCGACGGGCATCTGCGCGAAGACCTGCTGTACCGCCTGAACGTGTTCCCGATCGAGTTGCCGCCGCTGCGCGAACGCCAGGAAGACATCGCGCTTTTGGCCGAGCATTTCCTGGCCGGCATCTGCAAGGCGGAAGGCCGCGCCTGCCGTTTCACGCCGGAAGCGTTCGCGGCGCTGATCAATCACCGCTGGCCCGGCAACGTGCGCGAGCTGCGCAACGCGGTGCAGCGCGCGTTCGTGATGGCGCGCGGCGAGGCGATCGATGCGCAGTGGCTGCCGGCCGATGCGAACGCGAACCCCGCCACGCAGGCATCGATCGAGCCGGCGATGGCGGCGGCGTCGCCCGATGCCACCCTGCAGCTGGCGATCGGCACCTCGCTGGCGGACGCCGAGCGCTCGCTGATCCTGGCCACGCTGAAGCACTTCGATCAGCACAAGGAACGCACCGCGAGCGCGTTGGGCGTGAGCATGAAGACGTTGTACAACCGCCTGAAGGAATACGCGATCGAAACGCGGTGAAGCTCCGCCCCAGCCTTCGCTCCCTTCGGTCGGCTCTCGGCTACCCCCCACCGGGGGCGGCGCCTGCGGCCCGGCGGAGCCGGCGCCGCGGCCCCTGCTGGACTTGGCTGCGTAGGTCTTGTCGACCATGAGTGGTGCTCGCTGCTGAGCCGCTGCCCACTTTTCGGCACTCAGTTCAATCGGCCGTATTGGTTTCATTGGTTCCTCCCGGCTGACGATTCACTGCTTCGCGGACCTCATAAGGCGTTCATGCGGCAGCTCGATTGGCCGCTACGGTGGGGCAATGCCGCAGCTGCAACGGGCCGACACCACTCCAGCGACGAGTGCGGCCACTAGAATTCCCTCGATGAATCAAAGGCCGCGTCAAGATGGATGAGTGGGCTGCACTGGCTAATCTGCTGGAGCGCGAGCGCGACACGCTGCTGGCCGAATGGCGCCAGAAGGTGCGCGAGCTGCCTTCGGCGCGGCAGCTGCCGGCGCCCACGTTGAACGACCACGTGCCGCTGCTGATCGCGGCGGTGGTGGATGCGCTGCGGCACCCCGATCGCTACGACCCGGCCTCGCCGCTGGCCAACATGGCGTCCGTCGAGCACGGCGCCCAGCGCGCACACAACGGCTATGAGATCGGCGAGGTGGTGACCGAATACAGCATGCTGCGCAGCTGCATCCACACGCTCGCCGAAATCCACGGTGTGCCGCTGCGCGACGGCCAGGTTCAGTTGCTGAACAACATGCTGGATCGCTCGATCGGCATCGCTGTCAAAGCATTCGCCCAGCTCTGCGCCGACGTCGAGCGCAAGCATCGCGACGAGCACCTCGCGTTCGTCGCGCACGACCTGCGCACGCCGCTGAACGCGGTGGTGCTGGCCAGCCGCGCGCTCGAACAGGACGGCCAGCAGCCGCAGGATCGCGAGCGCATGCTCGACGTGCTGAAGCGCAACGTGCGCCAGCTCGCCACGCTGGTCGATTCGGTGCTGCAGCACAACAGCGCGGCGCTGGCCGAAGGTCGTGACCGGCCGCAGCGGCGCCAGCTGCAGCTGTGGCCGCTGGTGCAGCAGCTGATCGCCGAGCTGCAGCCGACAGCCGACTTTGCCGACACGCCGATCAGCAACCAGGTGCCCGACGATCTGATGGTGTTTGCCGACGCCGACATGCTGCGCCGCGTGCTGCAAAACCTGCTGGCCGGCGGGCTGCCGCAGCGCCCCGACATGGGCAAGGTGATCGCGGCCGGCACGCTCGACGGCGCCGCTGGCGGCAGCTGGTGCGAAGTGCGCGACGACGACCGGTCCGCTGCTTCCTCCACCTCGGCGCAGGCTGGCGAACCGGCGCTGCCGCAGTCGACGTCCTTGCTGCGCACCGACGCGCCGCCGCCGGACGGCCGCGCGGGGATGGCGAATCTCACGGTGCTGCTGGCCTCGCATGGCGCCACCGTGGCGGCTGCTGGCGAATCTGACGCGACCGGCACTAGCCGCGCGTTTCGCTTCTACCTGCCGCCCGACCAGGCCAGCAGCGGCGGCTGACGACTCGCGCGTGCAGTCAGCGGCTGCAACCGTCGGCAGCTCGCGCCGCCGAGCCCGCACCGGTGGCGCGCTGTGCGCACCAGCCGTCGGCCGGCGATGCGCATTCCGGCCAATCTTTCAAGCCAAAACGCGCTGCAGCGCACATCCTGTCTGCGGATTGCGCTGTATAAACGATAGCAAGCACGCTTTCCTGCTTTGCCCGTCCTCCAGGCCGCCACCGTGGATTCGCCCCATCTGATCCTCGATCTCGAATGCGAGCCCGCATCGGACGGCCGCGCGGCGACGATCTTTGCGATCGGCGCGTTGCGCACCGACGACGGCCGACGCTTCGAACGCAAGAATCTGCGGCCCGGCGCATCGCTGACCCGGTCGCTGGCCGAGCTCGATGCGCTGGCGCAAGGCGCGGCCTGCGTGGTCGGCCACAACGTGCTGGCGCACGACCTGCGGCTGCTGCGGGAGCAGGCGCCGCAACTGGCGCTGCTTCGCCTGTCGGTGATCGACACGCTGCGGCTGGCGCCGCTCGCGTTTCCGCAGAATCCGTACCACCGGCTCGTGAAGGACCACAAGCTGCTGACCGCGGCGCTGAACTCGCCGCTGGCCGACTGCGACGCGACCGCCACCCTGCTGCAGGATCAGCGCAGCGCGCTGCAGCAGCTTGAGCGGCAGCGCCCGCTCGAATGCGCGGTGCTGCAGGGGCTGATCGCGCCAAAACCCGGCGCCGGCTTGGGCGACTGGTTCGCCGGCATCAGCGGCCGCGCGCCGCCGACCCTGCCCGAGCTGATCGTGCTGACCGGCCGGCTGTTCGGCCACGACCGCGCCGACGACCTGCCCGGCCACCTGTCCAACGACGCTCCCGCCACCGCACCGCTCAAAGTCTGCCGCAGCCGCCTCAAAACCCTGTTGCAGACCGACCTGGCCGACCCCGCGCTGCACTGGCCGATCGCTTATACGCTCGCCTGGCTGCGCGTGGCCGGCGGCAATTCGATCCTCGCGCCCTGGGTGCGGCACCAGTTTCCCGCCACCGCGCGGCTCATCACCGAATTGCGCGACCGCCCCTGCGCCGACCCGGCCTGCGGCTATTGCCGCGAGACACACGATGCGCAGCGGCAGCTCAAACGCTTCTTCGGCTTCGACGATTTCCGCGCCGAGCCCGCGGACGCGGCCGGCCACGGGTTGCAGCGGCAGATCGTGCAGGCTGGCCTGGCAGATGACCGCCACGTGCTCGCGGTGCTGCCCACCGGCGGCGGCAAGTCGTTGTGCTATCAGCTACCCGCGCTGGTGCGCAACTGGCGCAACGGCAGCCTGACGATCGTGATCTCGCCGCTGCAGTCGCTGATGAAGGATCAGGTGGACGGGCTGGAGAACAAGAGCGTGCTGTGCGCGGCCGCGCTGAACGGTTTGCTCACGCCCGCCGAACGTGCCGATGTGCTCGAAAAAATCGAGTTCGGCGAGGTCGGCCTGCTGTTCGTCGCGCCCGAACAATTCCGCAGCCGCTCCTTCAAAAGCGCGATCCGGCACCGGCAGATCGGCGCCTGGATTTTCGACGAGGCGCACTGTGTATCGAAATGGGGCCACGACTTCCGGCCCGACTATCTGTACGCGGCGCGTTTCATCCGCGAGTTCACCGGCGACTTTTCCGTCCCGCCGATCTGCTGCTTCACCGCCACTGCGAAGCTCGACGTGCTGGCCGACATTCGCCGGCATTTCAAGGACGAGCTCGGCGTCGAATTCGAAGCCTTCCTGGCCGCGCCGCGCCGCGACAATTTGCAGTTCGAGGTCATGCCCACCCCGCAGGGCGAGAAATGGGCGCGCACGCACGAATTGCTCCACCAGCATCTGGAAGGCAGCGCAGGCGGCGCGATCGTGTTCGTCGCGCGCCGCAAATCCGCCGAGCAACTCGCCGAGTTCCTGCGGCGGCAGGACTGGTTGTGCGAGCCGTTCCATGCGGGCCTGCCGCCGCAGACCAAGCGGGACCGGCAGGACGCCTTCATCCGCGGCGAGCTGCGTGTGATCGTGGCCACCAACGCGTTCGGCATGGGCGTGGACAAGCCCGACGTGCGGCTCGTGGTGCATGCAGAGATTCCGGGTTCGCTCGAAAACTACCTGCAGGAAGCCGGCCGCGCGGGCCGCGACCAGCAGGCCTCGCACTGCGTGCTGCTGTACGACCCGGACGACATCGAGACGCAGTTCGGCATCAGCGAACGGTCCCGCTTGAGCGAAAAGGACATCAAGCAGATCCTCAAAAAGCTGCGCTTCGTGGCGAGCCGGCGCGGCAGCGCGCCGGTGGTGATCACGGCCGGTGAAATCCTGGCCGATGAGCACGTGCAGACCAGCTTCGATGCGGAAGATCGCGACGCCGACACCAAGGTCGCGACCGCGGTGGCGTGGCTCGAGCGCGCCAAGTTTTTACAGCGCAACGAAAACCGGATCAACGTCTATCCGGCCAAGCTGCTGCTGCCGAAGCTCGAGGATGCGGCGCGGCGCCTGGACACGCATCGCGCCGATTTCTCACAGCGCAAACGCGAGCAATATTTGAACGTGCTCGGCCTGCTGTACGGCGCGCCGGCCGACAAGCCTGTCAGCACCGATGAGCTGATGCGCGCGACCGGCCTTGAAGTCGCTGAAGTGGAAAACCTGCTGCGTGATCTGGAACACCTCGAGCTGCTCGAAAACGACACGCGCATCACGTTGTACCTGCACACCGATTCGCACAACTCGTCGGCCATCAAGCTCCGACGCTCGCTGAAGCTGGAGACCGCGTTGATCGCGCGGCTGCGTGAACTCGCGCCGGACGCCGACCAGGGCGGCTGGCAAACGCTCGATCTGCGTGCGCTGACCAGCGGCCTGCGCGACGAACTGGAGCCCAAGCCGGTCGCAATCGACGTGCAACGACTGCTGCGTGCGCTGTCGCAGGATCGCGACACGCGCGACGAGCAGACCCGCAGCCATTTCGAGCTGCGCGAGCAGGGTCTGGACGTGCTGGCGCTGCGCATCCGCGGTGGCGCAAGCTGGGGCGAGCTGGACCGCCATGCCGAGCGGCGCCGGGTCTTCGCCGACAAGCTGCTCGCGTTCCTGCTCGCCAAACTGCCTGCGGGCCAGATCGCCAAGGACCTGTTGGTGGAGACGACCATCGGCGAACTGGTCGCCATGGTCGAAGCCGACCTCGAACTGGCCGCACAAGTCCGCCCCGACCGTCGCGCCCGGCTCATCCAGCGCGTGCTGCTGTATCTGCACCGCGAGGAAGTGCTGGTGCTCAATCACGGCATGACGGTGCTGCGCCGCGCGATGACGATCCGGGTCGACACCGCGGAAAAACGCCGCTACCTGCGCGACGACTTCCTGCCGCTCGATGAGCACTATCAGGAAAAACGCATTCAGGTCCACGTGATGCGCGAATACGCGGAAGTGGCCGTGAAACAGCTGGCCGCCGCGATCCGGCTGGTCGGCGATTACTTCGCGCTGGAGCGGCGCGACTTCTTACGCCGCTACTTCGCCGACAAGGCAGAGGTGCTGGATCTGGCCACCAGCGAAGCCTCCTGGCGCCGCATCGTGGACGGCCTGAACCCGGTACAGCGCGCGATCGTCGAGCAGCGGCTCGATGGCAAAGGCAGCGGCAACCGGCTCGTGCTGGCCGGGCCGGGCTCGGGCAAGACACGCGTGATCGTGCACCGGGTCGCGTGGCTGCTGCGCGTGCAGCGGGTGCCGGCGGCCGCCATCATCGTGCTCACATTCAACCGCCATGCGGCCGCGCAGGTGCGCAGCCGGCTGCGCGAGCTGGTCGGCACCGATGCGATCGGGGTCACAGTGCTGACCTATCACGCAATGGCGATGCGGCTCATGGGCGTGAGCTTTCAACGCCACGCCGGGGCCGACGACGCCGACCTGAACCAAGTGATCCGCGACGCCGCGCGGCTGCTCGACGGCGGCAGCGCCGACCCCAGCGCGCTCACGCCCAGCGGCTTTGCGAGCCTGGACGGCGAGTCGCCCGCGCTGGACGACCTGCGCGAGCGGCTGCTCGGCGGCTACCGTTTCATCCTGGTCGACGAATACCAGGACATCGACGCCGGCCAGTACGAACTGGTCAGCGCGCTGGCCGGCCGCAGGCGCCGCGATGCGGACGAACGGCTGACCATCCTCGCCGTCGGCGACGACGACCAGAACGTCTACGAGTTCCGCGACACCAGCAACCGCTTCATCGCGCGGTTCGAGCAGGACTGGGATGCCAATCGGTCCTACCTGGTCGAGAACTACCGCTCCACGCGCCATGTGATCGAGGCGGCGAACGTGGTGATCGCGCAAAACCGCGACCGGCTGAAACGCGCGCATCCGATCCGCATCGACGCCGCACGCGCCGAGGATCCGCGCGGCGGGCGCTGGCAGGCGCTGGACCCGTCGCGCGCGGGCCGCGTGCTGCGGCTCGTGCTGCCGACTGCCGACCGCACGGCCGGCAACGTGCAGTGCCAGGGTGTGCTCGCCGAATTCACGCGGCTGCTGCGACTCGATGCGCACAGCGGCTGGCCCGATTGCGCGGTGCTCGCGCGCACCAAGGAATCGCTGCAGCCGTTCATCGCGTGGTGCCGCCAGCGCGGGCTGTCATATCTGCTCGCGGCCGAGCAGAAAGACAATCCGCTGCCTGCCACCCGCCAGCGCGATTTCGTGCGCACGATCGAGCTGCTGCAAAGCGGCCCAGCGACCGACCTGACGCCACACGAGGCACTCGCACTGATCCGCGCGCAGCCGCTGGAGCCGGCCTGGCTGCTGCATTTCGATGCCGCCGCCGACGAGCTGATCGCCGAGTTCGGCGATGCCGACGGCCTGAAACTGTCGCGCCGCATGCTGATCGACTGGCTCTACGAACATGCGCACGAGCAGCGCCGGGTCGGCGCCCAGGGGTTGTTTCTGGGCACGGTGCATGCAGCCAAGGGGCTCGAGTTCAAGCACGTCGCGGTGCTGGGCGACTGGCGCGACGGCAATGCAGCGGAACGCCGGCTCCATTACGTGGCGATGACGCGCGCGAAGGAAACGCTGACGCTGTGCGAGTTCGGCAGCGGTGGCGGCAGCAACAGTCGCAGCACGCATCCATTCGTGGCAAGCGCCAGCGCGGCCGGTGCAACGCTGCAGCAGACGGTCGATCTGCCGTTCGATCCGCTGCTTGCCACGCGCTATCGGCAACTGCATCAGGGCGAGCTCGATCTGGGTTTCGCGGGCCGGCAGCCGGCGGACCGGCCGGTGCATGCGGCGACTGCCGCGCTCGCGGTCGGCGATGTGCTCCGGATGCGGCCGGCGGCCGATGGGCGGATCGAGTTCTGCGACGCTGCCGGCGTCGCGGTCGCGCGCACCGTGCCGCATTTCGATGCCGGCGCCGGCATGCAACACGCGGAAGTCGGTGCGGTGCTGGCGCGCGACTGGGACCAGGGCGATGCCCGCTTTCACACCAGCGCCAACGTCAAGCGCTGGTGGCTGCCGATGCCGCTGCTGTCGAGCTGGGCGCAGCCGCCGCTGGTCTGATCTTTTTCTTATCAAAACAGGCGTTGGCGCTGGATGTTGCCGCGCCTATTGCTACTTAAAGAATAGCAAACGCAGTTCAACGCAAAATCGTGCCTCCGCTTGCGGCAATGCGCTAGGCGCTCGATCATCCACCCACCGACCCGTCCCATGCAAGCTACCGCTGACCACGCGATGAAGCCCGCCACCCGCATCGTGCTCGGCGCCTGCCCGCACGACTGCCCCGACACCTGCGCGCTGCTGACCACCGTGCGGGACGGCGTCGCGGTCAAGGTGCAGGGCAATCCGGACCATCCGCACACGGCCGGCGTGCTATGCGCCAAGGTGTCGCGCTATGCGGAGCGCACGCATCATCCGGAGCGCATCCTCAAGCCGTTGCAACGCAGCGGGCCGAAGGGCTCGGGGCAGTTCGTTCCCGTCAGCTGGGATCAGGCGCTAGCCGAGATCGCCGCGCGGCTGAAACCGATAGCTGCGCGCGACCCGCAGGCCATCCTGCCCTACAGCTATGCGGGCACGATGGGCCTGGTGCAGGGTGAATCGATGGCGGCACGGTTTTTCAACCGGCTCGGCGCATCGCGGCTGGACCGCACGATCTGCTCGATGGCCGGCACCGAGGCGCTGATCCAGACGCTCGGCGCCAAGGTCGGCATGCGCGTCGAGTTCTTCACGGAAGCGAAGCTGATCCTGGTCTGGGGCAGCAACCCCATCACGAGCAGCATCCATTTCTGGCGGCTCGCGCAGCAGGCGAAGCGCAACGGCGCGAAGCTGATCTGCATCGACCCGCGCCGCACCGACACCGCCGACAAGTGCGACGAACACATCGCGCTGCTGCCGGGCACCGATGCGGCGCTCGCGTTCGGCGTGATGCACGAATTGATCGCGCACGACTGGCTCGATCACGACTACCTCGAACGGCACACGCAGGGCTGGCCGCAGCTGCGCGAACGCGCGCTGCAATGGCCGCCTGCACGCGTCGCGCAGACCTGCGGCATCGATGCGGGCCAGGTGGTGTCGCTGGGCCGGGACTACGGCACGATCGGGCCGGCTGCGATCCGGCTGAACTACGGCATGCAGCGCGTGCGCGGCGGCGGCAACGCGGCGCGGGCCGTGATCTGCCTGCCCGCGCTGACGGGCGCCTGGCGCAAGCGCGCAGGCGGCATGCTGCTGTCGAGCTCCGGCGAATTTCCGGTGGACCGCGCGCGGCTGCAGTGCCCGCAGCTGCTGCCGGCCGGCCTCCCTGCGCCGCGCACCATCAACATGGTCACGATCGGCGACGATCTGCTGCGGGGTGCATCGGCCGCGTTCGGCCCGCGCATCGAATCGGTGATCGTCTACAACAGCAATCCCGTAGCAGTCGCGCCCGATTCGGCCAAGGTGGTGCAGGGCTTTGCGCGCGACGATCTGTTCACCGTGGTGCTCGAGCAGTTCCAGACCGACACCGCCGACCACGCCGACTACATCCTGCCCGCGACCACGCAGCTCGAACACTGGGACGTGCATCTGGCTTACGGCCACACCGACGTGCTGCTGAATCGGCCCGCGATTGCACCGCTCGGCGAGGCGCTGCCGAACACCGAGATCTTCCGCCGACTGGCGCGCGCGATGGGGTTCGATGAGCCGTGCTTTGCCGACGATGACGAAACGCTGTGCCGCGCAGCCTACGGCGAGCGGGTCGACTTCGATGCGTTGCTCGAATTCGGTTTCGCGCGGCTCGATCTGCCCGATGCGCCGTTCGCCGACGGCGCGTTCACGACCCCTTCGGGCAAGTGCGAATTCTTCAGCGACCGGCTCGCCGCGCAGGGGCTCGATGGCCTGCCGGACCATCTGCCGAACCACGAACCCGCAGGCTCGTCGAAGCGTTATCCGCTCGCGATGATCTCGCCGCCTGCGCGCAACTTTCTGAACAGCAGCTTCGTCAATGTGCAGACCTTGCGCGACGCCGAAGGCGAGCCGCTGTTGGAGCTGCACCCGGCCGATGCACAGGCGCGCGGCATCGCGGATGGCGCCATCGTGCGCGTCTGGAACGACCGCGGCAGTTATCGATGCAAGGCAAACGTCACCGAGCGCGCGCGGGTCGGCGTGGTGCATGGCCTGGGCATCTGGTGGCGCAAGTTCGGGCTGGACGGCAGCAACGTGAACCAGCTCACGAGCCAGCGCCTGACCGACCTGGGCCGCGCGCCGACGTTCTATGACTGCCTGGTCGAAGTAGAGCGATGCGTTCAGGCCGCGTTGCATGGTGAAAATCCTGACGACCAGTCCCCAGGGACCGAAGCCCGCAGTCTGGCTTGAGTCATCGCGGCAAATGCTGTGACCACGCGATGCCGGTTTCATTTCTACGCTTCGCTTTGCGCGCAGTGGTGCTGTTGGGTGGGCCCTGCCGGCTGCCGCGCTTGCATCGTGTTGCAACGCGATGGCAGTCGTTGACCGAATCAAACCGCAGGTCGGCCAACTGCGATGCCCGCTCAGGCGTTAGGGAGAGCGGCGGGCTGCGACACTGAGGTGTCGGCGTTGGCCGCTCGTTTGACTTGTCCGCCGCCCAACTTCGCAGGAGATGCCCATGCATTCAACCTCCCGTGCTCCTTCCGGCCGCCGCGCTGGCGCCGCGCTGCGTGGACGTGCCTGGCCACGCGCTTTCCCATTCATTGCGCTGCTGTTCGTGCTGATTGCGTGCGTACTGGCGCTGCCGGTGCGCGCGCAGCAACAGCCGCTGCCGGCAGATGTCGATCCACCCGGCCGTGTCGCGCGGCTGAATCTCGCGGACGGGCCGTTGAGCTTTGCCGCCGCCGGCAGCGAGCAATGGACCGCGGCGCCATACAACCGGCCGCTGACCGATGGCGACCGGCTATGGACCGCGCAGGGCTCGCGCGCGGAGATCGACACCGGCGGCGGGCTGCTCTGGCTGGACGGCGCGACGAGCCTGACGTTCAGCGCCGTCGACGACGAACTCGTGCAGCTGCAGCTGACGCAAGGCGCACTCGCGCTGCGGCTGGCGGACCTGCAGCAGGGCGACCGGTTTGAGATCGACACACCGAACCTCGCGTTCGTCGCGGATCGCGGCGGCGACTACCGGGTCGACGTGGATGTGGCGCGCGGCCTCACGCAGGTCACCGTGCTCGCGGGCAGCGCGCTGGTCTATGGCGAGCGCGGCGAATCGACCGACCTGCGCGCGGGCCAGCGGCTCGCGTTCAGCGGCCGGCAGCTCACGCCGGTGGCAGCCGTCGCGGCCGTCGGCAGCGACCGGTTCGACCAGTGGGTTGCGGCGCGCGACCGGGCGCTGGAGCAGTCCACCAGCGCGCGCTATGTGGCGCCGGGCACGGTCGGCTACCAGCAGCTCGACCAGTACGGCAGCTGGCAGACCAGCAGCGAATACGGCTCGGTCTGGTACCCGACCAGCGTGCCGGCGAACTGGGCGCCGTACCGCTACGGCCAGTGGAGCTACATCGCGCCCTGGGGCTGGACCTGGGTCGATGACGCGCCCTGGGGTTTCGCGCCGTTCCACTACGGCCGCTGGGTGCAAAGCGGCAGCCGCTGGGGCTGGGCGCCGGGCTCGTCGGGGCGGCGTGCGACCTATGCGCCGGCGCTGGTCGCATTCGGCGGCGTTGGCGGCGGCGACGTGCACTGGCGCCCGGGC
Source organism: Burkholderiaceae bacterium (assembly GCA_965218765.1). Classification (GTDB taxonomy): domain Bacteria; phylum Pseudomonadota; class Gammaproteobacteria; order Burkholderiales; family Burkholderiaceae_C; genus JBBPYC01. The sequence continues at coordinate 1,880,095 of CBDCLU010000002.1, forward strand.
CACAGCAGCAGCAGCTGGTTTCCGCTCGCGCCCGGCGAGGCCTGGCGGCCCGGCTACCACGCAAGCGACCGCTACATCGATCGCGTGAACCACGGCATTCTGGAGCGCGGTGGGCGCTTTGCCGCGCCGGACCGCTACATCTACGCAGGGCAGCCCGGCGCGATCACGTCGGTCGATCGCACCGACTGGCAGCCGCGCCGGCCGGTGCGCGGCGTGCCGATCGGCACCGGCTTCGATGCGCCCGCGCGTGCGCCGTTCGTACAGCCGGCGCTGCCGCTGCCCAAGCCCTGGGCCGTCACCGAACAGCGCCCGCAGCAGCCGCGCGATCCGCTGCGGGTGCAGGAAGCTGTCGCGCCGCCGGAGTGGGGCTCCCGGCGCGGCCGCGGCGACGTGTTCGTGGCGCCGCCGGCGGTGGCGCCGATCCGCAACGCACAGCCGATACCCAAGCCCTACGCCGTCGAAGTCGAGCAGCGCCCGCTCGCCGGCGAGCGCCTGATCCATCAGCCCCGCCAGCAGCAGCAACAGACCGCGCAGTTTCCAATGCGCCAGCAGGAGCAGCAGTTCGAGCAACAGCAGCGCCTGCAGCAGCTGCAACAACAGCAGTCGCAGCAGCACCAACAACAGCAGCGCTATCAGTTCGAGCAGCAACAGCGCGTGCAGGCCGATCAGCAGCGGCGGGCCCAGGCCGACCAATGGCAGCAGCGCCAGCAGCAGATGCAGCAGCAACAGTTCCAGCAGCAACAACAGCAGCAACAACAGCAGCAGAATCAGCGGTTCCAGCAGCAGCAGAACAGCATGCGCGAGCAGCAGCTGCAGCAGCAGGTGCTGCGCGACCATCAGCTCTATGAGCGCCAGCAGCAGCAGAGTCAAAGCATCCGCAACCAGCAGAACCGGGGACCGCAGCCCTGAATAGCAGCGGGCTTTGAGACGCGGAGGTGCAGTGGTCGATCAGGGCAGCTGCCCGTCTCGCGCACTGTGCTGCGGCCCTGCACCACTGACGCCGGCGCGACCGGTCGTTTGAGCGCGGCCCGCGACAATGCCGCGCATGGGACATCTCTATCTGGTGCGGCATGGTCAGGCATCGCTCGGCGCAGCCGATTACGACGTGTTGAGCGATCTCGGCCGCCGGCAAAGCGAGCGCCTGGGCGCTTGGTTCGCCACGCGCGGCATCGCGTTCGACGCGGTCATCACCGGTTCGCTCAAGCGCCACGCACAGACCTGGGCAGGCATCGTCTCCGGCGCGGGCTATGCGTCCGATGCCTGCCTGTCATGGCCGGGCTTGAACGAATACGACAGCGAAGCGGTGATCGCCGCGATCCATACCGAGCCGCTGCAGCGCCCGGACACGCCCGAGCTGTACCGCGCACATTTCCGGCTGCTGCGCCGCGGCCTGCTCGCCTGGATGGCGGGCGAATCAGCTCCGGCCGGCATGCCGAGCTACCCCGAGTTCCTGCACGGCGTGACCAGTGCGCTGGATCACGTGCGCAAAGAGCACCAGGGCCGCAGCGTGCTGATCGTCTCCAGCGGCGGGCCGATCTCGACCGCCGTCGGCCATGTGCTCGGCGTTGCGCCCGAGACGACGATCGAGCTGAACCTTCGCATCCGCAACAGCGCGCTCTCCGAGTTCGTGTTCAATGCGAAGCGCCACTCGCTGCTGAGCTTCAACCACCTGCCGCACCTCGATGCGGATGAATACCGGGACTGGGTCACGTACGCTTGAGCTCGCCCCCACGCTTCGCTCCCTGCGGTCGGCTTTCGCGTACCCCCGACCGGGGGCGGCGCCTGCGGCCTGGCGGAGCCGGCTCCGCGGCCCCTGCTGGAATTAGGCTGTGCGGGTTTTGGGGGTCGCGAAGAGCACGATTGATCGACCAACGAAACGACGTTGAAAGATGGCGTTTCATCAGGCCACCGGATCGGCTTTCGGCGCTTCTGCGATCACGCCGTCGAGTTCGCGCACGATCTCGGCTTCGATCTGGTCCTTGAACATCGACGCGATCAGGCCGAGGGTCGCGTTCAGGTCGAAGCGGTCGTTGTGCACCATCAGCGTGCCCTCGACGCCGCCGCGTTTGAAGCGCACTTCATCGTGCGTGGCGCCTTCGGCCCAGGTGCAGTCGAGCTCGAACTCGCGCTCGACTCTTTCGGCCCAGGTGTAGGCGGTGCGGCGCGCGTCGGCCAGCCCGAGGTGGTGCGTGCGCGTGATGCTGATGTCTGGCATGGCTGGCCTGCGTTGGCTTGAAACGGATGGAAGGGGATATTGTGTAGATTGTCTGGCCCGCTTTGCGGTTGGTCAGTGCGCGCTGCCGGGTTGATGGTCCCGCTGCGCCTTCGGCATCGCCGCAAGCCGCGCCACCGCATCATAAAAGCGTGGGAACGAGCGGCCCACCGAATCGAACAGTTCGAGGAACTCGGGCACCTGCTCGTCGTAAGCCGCCACCGTGCCGAACCACGCATTGTTGGCCTGCGCCACGCGCAGGTCGTAGCCTGCGAAACGGCGCGGATCGCCGCCCGGCTCCTGCGCAAGCCATTCTGCGCGCAACGCGGCGTAATGGTCTCGAAACCGCTGCATTGCTTCTTTTTTCATAGCTGAAAACGCAGATTCATCCAACGCCCCAGCCATTTTTTGTTCATAAACCCGCTCCATCTCGCGGCGCGCGTCCAGATTCAGTTGCTGAAACGCGCGGCGCTTCGCGTCCGACGCTTCGTATTGCGCGCGGGCCGCGGCGCTCGCGTGCTGGTCAAGCCAGCGCGTGGCACCGAGCCGCTCGACCGTGCTCGCGAACGACTCGTTGAACATCGTGTCGCCCTTCGCATACACCTTCTGGTGCGCCAGCTCATGGAAGATCAGCCGCGCGAGCTCGCCCTGGCCGTAATGGATGAAGGTGCTGATGAGCGGATCGCCGCCGAACCAGTTGCTCCAGCCGAGCGTCGAGTAGGCCGGCACCGGCAGCACCGCAACTTCGAGGCCTTCGCTGGCAAGCTGTGCGGCGAGCTGCTTTGCGTCCTGCTCGTCGTAATAGCCGCGGTAGCCGACGCAGCCCGCCACCGGGAAACACCAGGTCTTGAGCTGCAGCGAGTCGACCGGCGCCGCCACCACGTTCCAGACCACGGCCGGCCGCTCCAGCGCGGCGTAGCGGTGGTAGCTCGCGTTGTCCGGCAGGTCCAGGTCGCTCACTGCGAATGCGCGGATGCGCTCGGCCAGCTCGAGCTGCTTGCGCAGCGCAGGCGGCGTGGCCGGGTCGGCGAGCCAGTCGGCCACCGGGTGCGCGCGGTTCAGCAGGCTTAAGTGGCCGCTGATCGACTGCAGGTAGTAGCCCGCGTCGGCACAGGCGGTCAGCAGCGGCATGGCCGTCAGCAGTGCGAGCGCGAGCACGCTGCGGCGCAGCCAGCTTCGCGCTGGCTGGACGGGCGGTGCCAGCTGGCGCCGCATCAACGCTGCGCAGCGGTCGCCGCAGTCGCCGCAAGACGCTCGGCCGGATACGGATTGAGGAACGCACGCGCCTGCTCTGCCGATGCCTGCAGCCAGTCGTCGTAGCTGCCTTCGGCGAGGATCACGACCATGCGCTTCTCGTCACCCGGCCGGTGGAAGTTGCGCATCAGCGCATGCGCGTCCGCGTTGATCGTGAGCATCGTGTAGCTGTGCACCTGCTCGCCCGACGGCGCGCGCCAGGACGACCAGAGACCCGCGATGCCCATCGGCTCGCCGTCCGTGCGCGTGATGCGCGTGGCCACCGCCCGTCCGCTGCGCCAGTCCGGCTCGAAGATCGCATCGGCCGGGATGATGCAGTGCTGCACGCGCTTCCACGCGTCGCGAAAGCTCGGTTTTTCATGCACGGTTTCCGACCGCGCGTTGTAGGTGTGGCGCGCCAGCTTTTCATCCTTGGCCCAGTGCGGCAGCAGCCCGAACACGCCGGCCAGCGATTCGCACGCGGGCACCGCTTCGTCGCCGCTGTCGGCCTCGCGCGGGCGGCGCAGGAACACACCGGTCGATCCAGGCCACAAGTCCTCTACATACGGGTGCGGCGGGGGCGGAACACCAAACGCGCGCAGGTGGCGTTCGCGGTCTTGGATGAGCTGATAGTGGCTGCACATGCGGCGATTGTCGCGCCGCGCAGAACGTTCGGCGCGAGTCGGCCGTTGCGGTAGGGCGTGTTGGACTTGAACCAACGACCAAAGGATTATGAGTCCTGCCAAGCGACTATTTCCCTTTGTTGATTGCTGACGATAGAATCAATACAAATCAACAGCTTATGTCCCAACTACTGAGTAAGCAGCCAGTAACAGGGTTGATTGAGATTCGGCAGTTTTTAGGAAATCTGCTTACATCCATCGTTACATCGGCATCGATGTAAGCAATCCAGCAAGAGGCAGCAAATGGCGAAGGTGGCATTGACGGCTGGCCGGGTTACGGGCTTCAGGTGCCCGGCCGACAAGACACAGGCCTTCCTATGGGATGTGACCGTGCCCGGGCTGGGGGTGCGGGCGACACCTGCGGGCAAGCCGGCCTATGTGTTTCAGGGCCGCTACCAGGACAAGACCGTTCGCGCGACCATTGGCAGCCCTGCCGCATGGAGCATTCCCGACGCGCGGGAGAAAGCGCGCGAGCTGCAACGGCTGATTGACGAAGGCATCGACCCGCGCGACTTGAAGCGCGATGCGCTGGCCGCTGCCGCGCAACGACAGGCCGCCGCTGCCGTGCGGGCCGTGACCGTCGGCGAAGCGTGGCGGTGCTACATCGAAGCGCGCCGACCGCATTGGGGCACCTTGCACAGCGCGGACCATGAACGCCTGAGCCGTGCCGATGGCCTGCCGTCCGAACGCGGCACGCGGGGCCGGGGCGTGACGATTGACGGGCCGCTGCATCCCTTGCTGGCGCTGCCCCTGCGTGAGTTGACCGCGCCCGTCATCGAAGCATGGGCTGCGCACGAAGCCAAGACCCGGCCGACCGCTGCCCGGCTTGCTTGGCGCTTGCTGCGCGCCTTCCTTACATGGTGCGCCGAACATCCCGACTATTGCGCCATCGTTTCCGAGCGCAACCCGGCCAAGACGAAAAAGGCCCGTGAAGCGCTGGGCAAGGCCAAGGCGAAGGATGACGCGCTGCTACGCGAGCAACTGCCCGCATGGTTCGCGGCTGTGCTGGAGCTGCCGAACCCGACGATTGCCGCCTACCTGCAAACCTTGCTAGTGACTGGCGCCCGGCCTGGCGAAGTGCTGGCGCTGCGCTGGGACGACATAAACATCAAATGGCGCGGGCTGACGATTCGGGACAAGGTAGAAGGCGAACGCATCATTCCGCTGACCGCCTACATAGCGCACCTGCTGCACGGCCTGCCAAGGCGCAATGAGTGGGTGTTTGCCAGTTCACGCACCGACGAGCCGCTGACCAGCCCGAACAATGCCCTGTCGCAAGCCTGCGCCGTGGCCGGCATCGATGGGCTGACGCTGCACGGCCTGCGCCGCAGTTTCGGCACACTGGCCGAATGGCTGGAAATTCCGGCTGGCGTGGTGGCGCAAATCATGGGGCACAAGCCGAGTGCCACGGCAGAAAAGCACTACCGCGTGCGCCCGCTGGACCTGCTGCGCGTGCATCACGAGCGCATCGAAGCATGGATGCTGGAGCAGGCGGGCATTGTGTTTGACCGCACAGCCGAGCCGGGGAAGCTGCGCGCGGTGACAGCATGAATATCGCAAAAAAGGAATAATATGGGTGCATGGAGCGTGACGGTGCATCCGCTGGCCGAAGCCGAATTGCATGCCTTGCCCGACGACATGCGCGCACGCTTCATCCGTGTTGCCGAGCTGCTGGAGGAATTCGGACCGCAGCATGTGGGGCTGCCGCACGTTCGCCCGCTGGAAAGCAAGCTGTGGGAGATGCGAATGCAAGGCCGTGACGGCATCGCTCGCGCCGTGTATGCGGCCGTCCGTGACCGTCGGCTGCTGGTGCTGCACGTGTTCGTGAAAAAGACTCAGACAACGCCGCGCCGCGCAATCGGGACTGCCTTGAAACGACTGGAAACGCAGACATGAAAACGCTTAAAGCCCTGAAAGCCGAATTGCTGGCCGATGACAGCACGCGCGCAGCGTATGACGCCCAAGCGCCAGAGTTCGACATTGCCCGCGAACTGATTGCAGCACGCGCTCGCGCCGGCTTGACCCAAACCGACGTTGCAGAGCGCATGGGCACCACGCAAAGTACGGTGGCCCGCTTGGAAGGTGGCAGGGCCGCGCCATCCCTGCGCAGCGTGCAGCGCTATGCGCAAGCCGTGGGCGCGCGTGCCGTGGTTCGCCTGGAGCACGTCTGACGTTTCCCGCAAAGAGCCCAAGCCATGCACTACGCCATTGCCATCGAATCCAGCACCCATGCCACCGCTTGGGGCGTCGTGGTGCCCGACCTACCGGGGTGCTTTTCTGCGGGCGACACGCTCGAAAAAGCCATGATTCAAGCCGAGGACGCCATCACCGGCTGGATTGAGGCAGCGCTGGACGCTGGGCAAGACGTGCCCGCACCGTCCCACATCGAAGCCCTGCGCACCATGCATCCCGAATTCGAGGGCTGGCTGTGGGCACTGGTGAAGGTGGACCCGGCCATGCTGGACGACACGCTTGAACGTGTGAATATCAGCCTGCCCCGGCGTGTGTTGCACCGGCTCGATGCGCGGGCAAAGCAGGCCGGCGAAACACGTTCTGGGTTTATCGCACGCATGGCAGTTGAAGGGCAGGAAGCCCATGCCTGAGCACGCATAACGGTTTCTGCCCCAGCTAGGCCGACGGGCTGAAAGGTGGGTTCCCTGCCCGCTTCGCTGGGGCACCTGTCTTTCAGGGGTAGCACTGCAAGGGGGTGCGAATGATGCAACTGCGGCTGCCAACTGGCACAACACACGTTCGATTTGACGAGTTGGCCCATCGAATCGCTGATGCGTTGCATCCCGACGCTGGAGCGGGCGACGACCGATTCATCTATGCGACCACTCGTATCAACTTAGAGGACGAGTTAAAAGCCGCTGTGATGGAGGGCACGTTGCCGGTGAGAGACCCACTGACGCGCGGGCCGCACACGTTCCCACATGGAGAAGCCTTGAATAGTGCAGTGGTGGCTGTAGACAACCTGCGCCAGTTCATCAAGGGGCGGGACTTGCAAGTCGTGTTCGATGGGTCGGTGGCTGCTCATCGGACCACGCTGACCGCCCCGCCGCTGCCTCGCTATCTGACACTGGACGAAGCGGCTGAAGCTCTTTGCGCAAGGACTGGCGAGCAATGGAGTGCGCGCCAAATTCTTGAATGCGGGGCGCGCCATCAAGTCACGATATGGGGCTGCATCGACCGAGCCGCGCGGTTCATTCGCATGGAGCCCATCGAAGGCGAGCCGCAGGAAATCACTGCTGAAGCCGAGAGCCTGCCACGCCTTGCCGCAGCCGCGATATATGCGCTGCAGCTGACGGGCAAAGCTGACGTGCTGGGCTGGGACCGGCTTGGAAAGATGGACGTGTTTGCAGATGAGCCTATCGACGTTTGGAAAATGGACTTCCGGCTTGCGCCCGGCGAAGTCGCGCCCATGGTGCGCATGGCTGATTGCCGGGTATCAGCTGAAGGGGTGGAAAGGCTTGCGACTGCGTACTCCTTGGACAAAATTACAAACACAGCAGAAGACGAAGGCGGCCCATTCACCAATGAGCTACCGGCTTGGCTGCCTACTCAAGCGAAGGACATGCGTGGCCTAGACGGCGACTTCATCCGCGGCCATCTTGAAGCTGGAGACGCCGAGGCACTTCGGCATGGTTACGGCATCAATGAAGACGAAGCGCGGCTGTCCCTTTGCTGCGCTGAACTGGCGACCTTACCCGCTTGGGATGCCGAGGCGTTGCTGGAAGCCGCAACCGTTTACGTTGTGCATTCCGGCCATGTAGAAGAAGCCGAAATCGCAGCTTCGACAGACCGAGCGAAGCGCCGCATCCGCCTTGCCTTGCTCGCTGAAGGCGCCGCGCCATTCATGACCCCGGCCGATGGCGTACTGCTGCTGCGCCGGGCTGGAATCAGTGTCTTTCATGAGCTGTTTGATGCGGTTGCGATGGAGGCACTTAATGGCAGTGACCCTGAGAAGACCTATCGGCGCTTGAAGGGCATTGCTGAACCTGACCACGCCAAAGCTGAATCAATGGTTGGTGCACTAGCGGACGCAAAGAGTGAACCAATGGATAGCGAGGTGATGACATCGGACGCGCCGGCAGAGACAGCAGCAGGCATCAATCCAGAGACGGAAATGTCAACAGACTGCTTGGCGACGCGAGAGCAGATTGAGGACGCTTTCGGCGTGTGGGGATTAAAACCGGGCTGGTTCGATAACTTCAAGGACCGCCGGTGGCTGAGAGACGCCAGAAAGCGCAAGGGACAAGGGCAGCGCGGGCACACCGTCAAGCCGTTGTTTTGTCCGTATGAAGTCATGCAAGGCCTTGTCAAAACAGTGCGCGGCAGGCGCATGTCAGAGGCTAAAGGGTGGGATGTGCTGGAGCATAAGTTTCCAGCCACGTATTCCCGCTTTTCGATAGGCGACCCGCGCGAACGGACGGGGTAGAAAACCCGACCGGACGGGGTTTAGCTTACCCCGTCATCAAGTATCGGGCGGGGTAGCCCGAGGGGCAGCAGAAAGTTAGCGACGGGGTAGCGCAGAAGCGAATTACCCCGCCTTCGCAATACAGCCATGTTCAACAAACCCGAGGGTTTACAACGTGGCTGGAAAGACTATTCAACCTGTCGCACTAGCGCAGGAAATGCGTACTGCGCTTCCGACTGCCGAAGCGGCATACCACCTGAACCGCGCACAGCAGACGCTCCGTTTGTGGTCGATGCGCGAGGACGGCCCGCTAAGGCCTATCCGAATCAACGGCCGGCTTGCGTGGCCTGTTGCTGAGCTGCGCCGCGTGTTGGGAGTTGCGTGATGAAAAGCGCTCGACCCAGCCATGAAGCCGAATCGAGCGCGCCCGGTAAAGGTGTTTCGATTATCCCGCAAGCGCGTTTCAAAGGCACCGACAACCCGCGCTATCTGCGCGCCATCACTGGCCTGATGCGCCGACCGCTGCCGCGCGAAAACCTCGACAGCTTGGCCGGCTGCGCGAACGGCCCACAACTGGTGGCCGACCTGCGTGAGCTGGGGCTGGAAGTGCCGTGCGAGCGCGTCAAGTTCATTGACCGCGACGGCCGCAAGTGCAATCCCGGCGTGTACTCACTGACCGGCACGGACCGCCGCAAAGTGCTTCAGTGGCAGGCCAGAGGTTTGCATGCACCTGCAACCGGCGTAGACGGAGGGACGCTGTTTTGATGGCGACCGACATTGACCGCGCCCGCGGCGCGCTGCACGCGATACCGCCGAACCTTCCGCGCGACGACTGGCACCGCGTCGGCCGCTCGGCAATCGCAGCCGGGCTGCCGGTGGATGACGTGGTGGAGTGGAGCCGCAATGCGCCGAACTTCAAAAGCGAGCAGGACGTGCGGGCTGCATTCCGCACCATCACGCCAGACGGTGGGACCGGGCCGGGAACGCTGTTCCAAGCTGCCCGCGATGCCGGGTGGACCGATAACGTGAAGCCGCACGCGCAACGACCCGCGAAGGCCGCTGTAAGTCCCGCTGAGCCGCTGCGCAAGCCCGCTGCTGGCATGGGTGCTGATGAGGTTTTCGCGCGCGGTGAGCGGGTTACAAACGCACATGGCTACGTGGTGCAAAAGGCTGCGGCCGGCGTGCCGCTCGACGGGCTGCGCGTGCTGCCTGCGGATGATGCGTTGCGCATCCGTGGCGAGAGCATGGCCAGTGCGCTCGCAGTGGCCGCTTATGGCCCGGACGGCGCGCTGCAAAGCCTGTAACTGATACCGCCAGCCGGCCCGAAGTTGAACCTGCCCGGCTGCCCAATGGCCGGCGCATCATTCACCGTGGGCGACGGCGACGGGCCGCTATACCTGTGCGAAGGCATCGGCGCCGCTTGGAGCGTGTGGCAGGCGAGCGGGCATCGTGCCGTCGTTTGCTTCGGCTGGGGCAACGTGCGCCGCGTGGCTGAGCAGTGGCGCCAGAAGGAGCCGGGTGCGCGGTTGATATTGGTGCCCGATGTAGGTAAGGAAGCCGACGCTGAACGAATCGCCCGCGACGTGCGCGCCGCTGTGGCGTGCATGCCCGAAGGCGAGCCGTCCAACTTTGACGCAAACGACTACGCGCAGCGTGAGGGCGCTGACGCATTGGCGCTGCTGCTGGAGCAAGCCCGCGAACCCGAGCCGCCCGCGCCGCGCTTCAAGCTGCTGAGTGCCGCCGACCTGCGCGACCTGCCGCCGCTGTCCTGGCGCGTGCGTGGGGTGCTGCCTGCCGTGGGGCTGGCCGCACTGTACGGCCCGAGCGGATGCGGCAAATCGTTTCTCGGCTTTGACATGGCCGCATCGATTGCCGAAGGGCAACGCTGGTTTGATTGCCGCGTGGAGGCCGCGCCGGTGGTGTATGCCGCGCTGGAAGGCGAAGCCGGGTTCAAGCTGCGCGCGCAGGCATGGGAAGCCACCCGGGGCCGTAGCCTGCCTGCTGGCCTGCGCATGCTGCTGCAATCGTTCAAGCTGACCGAGCCGCAGGACGTGGACGACCTGGCCGCCGTGGCGCCGGCTGGTGGCGTGGTGTTCATCGACACACTCAACCGTGCTGCGCCGACTGCGGACGAAAACAGCAGCCGCGACATGGGCGAGATTCTGGAAGCGGCCAAGCGCTTGCAAGCGGCAACGGGCGGGCTGGTGGTGCTGGTGCATCACACGGGCAAGGACTCGACGCGGGGGCTGCGCGGGCACTCATCGCTGTTTGCGGCAATGGATGCCTGCCTTGAAGTGACGCGCGACGGCGACCGCCGGGAATGGCGGGTTGCAAAAAGCAAGGACGGGCAGGACGGCGACGCGCACCCATTCCGGCTGCAAGTGGAGACGCTGGGCACCGATGAGCACGGCGACACCATCACGTCATGCACGGTAATGCGTGACACAAGCGCGCAGGACGTGCGCCGCGCCATGCCGAAGGGACGCAATCAGTTGCTGGTGCTGGACGCACTACGCCCGTTGTTCAAGGACGGGGAAACGGGCAAGCCGGGTGCGCCACCGCTGGCCAAGTGCATCCCGATGGATGCTGCATTGACTGCTGCTGCAAGCCGCATGATTTGCGACGAGCGACGCAAGGCCGAACGCGCCAGAAGTGCAATTGAAACGCTGGCTGCCGGTTGCGTGATTGGCTATCAGGACGGCTGGGTATGGCTGAAGTGAGCATCCCGAAAATCCCGAAACGTCCCGAATCGGGATATGCCAATCAACATCCCGTTTTGCCCGTTCGTTCTATAGGAGAACGGGCACGAAACGGGACGACAAAACGGGCAAATGCTGCTGAGCTGTTCAGCCTGGAAAAGCCATCTGCCCACATGCGCAACTGCCATGACTGCCGGCATCGGCTCGACGTGACGCTGTGGGGCGTGTGGCTGGCCAGCGGCTGCCGGCTGGAGCTGGTGCTGTGCAGCGCATGCCCTGCCCGCATGCCCGCACTGACTGAAAAAGCAGAGGTGAAGCAATGACGAACCGCAAAGCGCCGCCCCATGCGTGGAAGCCGGGCCAAAGCGGCAACCCTGCCGGCCGCAAACCTGGCAGTGGCGAAGTCGCGCAGATTCGTGCGGCCATTGCCGAACGCGTGCCCGAACTGCTGGCCGCGATGATGACCCGCGCGTTGGATGGCGACGTGGGCGCCGCAAGGTTGCTGCTGGAGCGCGCGGTAGCGCCGCTGAAGGCCGCAGAGCAATCGCAGGCGCTGACGTTGCCCGACGACACATTGACCGAACAAGGCCGCGCCGTGCTGGCATCGGTGGCTGCGGGCGAGTTGGCACCGGGGCAAGGCGCCGTGCTGATGGGTGCCATCGGCACGCTTGCGCGCGTGGTTGAAATCGACGAGCTGGAGCGCCGCATTGCCGCGCTGGAAGGCAGCCGTGCGACTGATTGACCGCTTGGCCGCGCTGGAGCGCGCCATTAATACGATGCCCATGCTGACCTTGAACGTTACCGACCGCCCGACACCTGAGCAACAGGCCGTGATTGACCAGTGCGACCGCACAGGGCGGCGCCTGCTGGTGTTTTTCAACCCAGGCGATACCGCATGGATGCCGGGCTATGGAGCGCCGCCGTGGAGGATGCTTTCATGAGTCTGCAACGCCGCATTGCGCACCTAGAAGGCCAGCGCCGACAACCAACGCCGTCGCAGTACGCGTTCGACAGTGAACAAGCCGCTCGCGCTGCTGGCGTGCAAGGCGGCTGGTTTTGCATCGGGGCTGTGATGGAGCCAAACGAATGGATTGCCGCTGCCAAGGCGCAGCAAGCCGCCCTGTGCCGTGGGGCATTGCATGGCACGGCTTGATGAGCGACTGCGGGCACTGGAGCGCATCGAACCTGAAGCCGGCGCCTTGCCTATCGTGCTGCCCGACGACGCGCCAGAAAGCGAACTGGAGCGCCTGCGGGCCATCGGCCGCAAGGTGTACCGCTGGAGCGATGCGCCGGAGCAGTTCGTATGAAGCTGGCCGCGCGAATCGGCAAGCTGGAGAGGTGCGCAGCAAGCCCACGCGCTTCCGTGGCTGGTGGTGATAACAGCCGGCCGCAGCGTGGATGAAATCATCGGCCTGTCTGGCGTGCCGTTTGAACGCACTGAAGGTGAGAGCTGGCCAGAATACAGAGCACGCGCAGAGCAATGGGGACGGGGACGAAGCTTCCTGGCTATCGCGCGCTACCGTGACGACGACTGAGCAGAGATAGGGGCGGCTGGAAAGCTTGGCACATCGAGCGATGGAAACCGGCTGGTTTGCTTCGATGTATCGCTAAGGCACAACTCGCCGGGCGAAATCGTTGTGCGCGCGCGCGAGGGGGTGGGGGCCGTCTGATTGTTCAGAGGGCCTGGCCGGCTGGCAATCGACTGGTTTGCCACGCGCAGAAAATATTCCCTATTTGAATTCAATCAAATCAGCAAATGGCAGGACAGCTCGGACGGAGCAGAGGCGCGTAAGAACGCAGGGGGAGCGCGACAAGGCGCCGACCGGCCGAGAAAAAAGCCGCTGCTGCTGAACGTGAGGCAGCATGGCGACCCGCAATCCGTTCCTGTTGCCGCAATGGCATGCCCTAGCGCCGACATGCGGCTGCAGCCTGCCTGCGCGCGAACACTACTGGCGTATATGCATCCATTGGCTGAACAGCGCACAGCCACATGACGCAGTAGCCGATTCCGAAAATCGGCTTACATCCACCCTTACATCGTACTTTCAAGCAAGCTAAACGCTATCCAAAGAATAGCAAACTATTAAGCATCCATGCGGTAGGGCGTGTTGGACTTGAACCAACGACCAAAGGATTATGAGTCCTCTGCTCTGACCAACTGAGCTAACGCCCCGCTTGCTCGCTCATTGTCGCAGCCGCGGCGCAGTCACGGCCGCTGGTGGCTCAACGCATTGCTGATCAGCCGCGACGTGATGTCGACGATCTGGATCATGCGGTCGTACGGCATGCGCGTCGGGCCGACCACGCCGAGCGTGCCGACGACCTGGCCGTCGACTTCATACGGCGCGCTGACCACCGACAGCTCCTCGAACGGCACGATCTGGCTTTCGCCGCCGATGTAGATGCGCACGCCCTGCGCCTTGCTGGAGTTGTCCATCAGGCGCATCAGCTGCGCCTTCTGCTCGAACAGATCGAACGCGCGGCGCAGCTGGCTCATGTCGCTCGCGAAGTCGGTCACGGCGAGCAGCTTGCGTTCGCCGGAGATCACGACGTCGTCTTCTTCCTGCTTGAACGCGCCGGTGCCGGCCTGCACCGCGGCACGCATCAGGTCGGCGATCTCGGTGCGCAGCTGCTCGACTTCCTGGCTCAGGTGTTCGCGCACCTGCTCGATCGCGACGCCCGCGTAATTCGCGTTCAGGTAATTGGTGGCCTCGACCAGCTGCGTCTGGTTGTAGTCGGTCTCGGTGAAGATCACGCGGTTTTGCACGTCACCGTCCGGCGAAACGATGATGACCAGCACGCGCCGATCCGACAGCCGCAGGAACTCGATGTGGCGGAACACCGACGACCGCCTGGGCGTCATCACCACGCCGACGAAGTTCGACAGGTTCGACAGCAGCTGCGCAGCGTTCGCGATCACGCGCTGCGGCTGGTCCGGCAGCAGGCAGGCAGCAGGCAGTTCGTCGCGCTGCGCGGTCAGCATGGTGTCCACGAACAGGCGGTAGCCGCGCGCGGTCGGGATGCGGCCGGCGGACGTGTGCGGGCTCGCGATCAAGCCCAGCTCCTCCAAGTCCGCCATCACGTTGCGAATCGTGGCCGGCGACAGGTCCAGGCCCGATGCGCGCGACAAGGTGCGCGAGCCGATCGGCTGGCCTTCCGCGATGTAGCGTTCGACCAAGGCTTTCAGCAGCATCTTGGCGCGGTCGTCGAGCATCAAAACATTTTAATGATGTAATTTGCGCGTGGCTTCTTCTTCCCAGTTCGCCCAGGTTGCCCTGATCGGCAAATACCAGCATGCGGCCGGCGCGCAGCCGGACGAAGCGGCGCGCGGTGCGCTCGAGCGGATCGCCCGATTCCTGCAGGCCCAGGGCTGCGCGGTGGTGCTGGAAGCCGAGACGGTGCGCAACACCGCAATCGCGGGGCATCGCACGCTGGATGTCGCGGGCATCGCGGCCGAATGCGATCTGTGTCTGGTGGTCGGCGGCGACGGCACCATGCTCGGCATCGGCCGGCAACTCGCGCAGGCGAACGTGCCGCTGATCGGCATCAATCAGGGGCGGCTGGGCTTCATCACCGACATCGCGCTCGATCAGTTCGAAGCCGTGCTCACGCCGATGCTGCGCGGCGATTACGAAGCAGACGAGCGCACCTTGATGCACAGCACCGTGCAGCGCGCGGGCGAAGTCGTGTTCGAGGCGCTCGCGATGAACGACGTGGTGGTCAATCGCGGCGCCACCTCCGGCATGGTCGAACTGCATATCGAGATCGACGGCCGCTTCGTCGCGAACCAGCGCGCGGACGGCGTGATCCTCGCATCGCCGACCGGTTCGACCGCGTATGCGCTGTCGGCCGGCGGGCCGCTGCTGCATCCGTCGCTGCCCGGCTGGCTGCTGGTGCCGATCGCACCGCACACGCTGTCGAACCGGCCCATCGTGATCAACGATGCGTCCGAAGTGATGATCGAAATCGTCGCGGGCCGCGGGGTCAGCGCGAACTTCGACATGCAGTCGCTCGCGAGCCTGCAGCTCGGCGACCGCGTCACGATGCGGCGTGCGGCATTCAAGGCGCGTTTTCTGCACCCGACCGGCTGGAGTTACTTCGACACGTTGCGTGAAAAGCTGCACTGGAATGAGAAGTGACGCTCTGCCCCAGCCTTCGCTCCCTTCGGTCGGCTCTCGGCTACCCCCCACCGCGGGCGGCGCCTACGACCCGGCGGAGCCGGCTCCGTGGCCCCTGTTGGGACCGACCCTGCCTTTATTTGACACTAACGTTTTCGCGCTTCGGTGGGCTGTTGGCTTGTGCCTCACTGGGGATGTTGCCTATAGCCTGGCAGAGCGGGCTTCGCAGCTTCTGCCGGATCGGGATGCCGGCGCACTTGGGTTGCGAGCGCTCATGAGCGGCGTGGTGCATTGACATGGCACTGCGTCGAATCACCTTGCGCGACTTCGTGATCGTGCGGGAACTGGATCTGGAGCTGAGGGCGGGTTTTACCGTGCTAACGGGCGAGACGGGCGCGGGCAAGTCGATCCTGATCGATGCGCTGCAGCTGGCATTGGGCGCGCGCGCCGATGCGGGCGTGGTGCGCGAAGGTGCAGCGCGTTGCGATGTGTCGGTGTTGTTCGATGCAGAAGCTGCTTGCGATGCATGGCTGGAAGAGGCGGGTTTCGATCGGCTCGACGATGGGCTGCTGCTGCGTCGCACGGTCGATGCGCAGGCGAAAAGCCGTGGCTGGATCAATGGCAGCCCGGCCACGGCCGGGCAGTTGCGCGCTTTAGGCGATCGGCTCGTGGATATCCACGGGCAGCATGCTTGGCAGAGCCTGACGCGACCGGATTCGGTGCGCGAACTGCTCGATGCGTATGCGGGTGCGGACAGTGGCCCGTCGCAAGCAGTGGCCGAAGCCGGTGCAAGTGGCGTGCGCGAACTGCTCGATGCCTATGCGGGCGCCGACAGCCGTTCGCTGCTGCCGCTGTGGCAGCGCTGGCGTGCGGCGGCCGACGCGCTCACGGCGGCACAGAGAGCGCAGGACACGATGCAGCGCGAGCATGAGCGGCTGTCCTGGCAGATCGGCGAGCTCGAAAAACTGTCGCCGGCCGACGGTGAATGGCAGGCGCTGTCCGCGGATCAGACCCGGCTCGGGCATGCGCAGGCGCTGCAGGCCGCGGCGCGCGATGCCGCCGGGCTGCTCGACGACGACGATGCGGTGCTGCCGCGGCTTGCACGCGCACTCGGGGCCTTGCAGGAGCAGCAGCCGCACGAGCCTGCGTTCGGTGAACTGGCCGACCAGCTCATGTCGGCGCAGACGCAGATCGAAGACGCCGCGCATTCGCTGCACCGGTATCTGGGCCGCACCGACCTCGATCCGGAGCGGCTGGCCAAGGTCGAGGAACGTCTGTCGCTCTGGATGGGGCTGGCGCGCCGCTACCGCCGCGCGCCGGACGAGCTGCCCGCGCTGCTGCAATCCTGGCGCGACGAGCTTGCGGCGCTGACGCGCGCGGCCGATCTGGCGGCGCTGGAAGCCGACGAGCGGCGCGCGGCCAAGGCCTGGCAGGCGGCGGCGGCCAGGCTGTCCGCATTGCGCCACGGCGCGGCGCCGAAGCTCGCGGCCGCGGTCACGCAGGCGATGCAGGGGCTCGGCATGCAGGGCGGCGTGTTCGAAGTCGCGCTGGAGCCGTTGCCCAAGCCCGCGCAGCATGGCCTGGAAGACGTGCAGTTCCTGGTCGCCGGCCATGTCGGCAGCGCGCCGCGGCCGATCGGCAAGGTGGCATCGGGCGGTGAGCTGTCGCGCATCGCACTGGCAGTCGCGGTCACCACGAGCGAGCTCGGCGGCGCGCAGACGTTGATCTTCGACGAGGTCGATGCGGGTGTCGGCGGCAGCGTCGCGCACACCGTGGGCCGGCTCATGCAGCAGCTCGGGCGCAGCCGGCAGGTGCTGGCCGTCACGCACCTGCCGCAGGTCGCGGCCTGTGCGGACGGGCACCTGGTGGTGGCCAAGCAGCGCGTCGGCGGCGGCACCGCGAGCCGGGTCGCACCGGTGGCGGGCGAGGCGCGCATCGCGGAAGTCGCGCGCATGCTGGGCGGCGCTTCGTCCTCGACTTCCGGCACGACGCTCGCGCATGCGCGGGAGATGCTCGATGAAGGCACTTGACTCGGGCAGGTGCGGTGCGGCCCTCGATCAACGGATGGCGATTTCTGCGGACGACCTGGGTCCGGTGATGGATTGCGCCATCTCAGGCCCCGCGTGGGCTACGTCCGTTTCGCGCCGGTCGCACCACTGGCAGCTTCGGCGATGCCATTCAGCCGCCCCTGCCGGCACTGGCCACGCCAGCGCAGTGCGCTGTGCACGATGCATCCGGCAGCGCCTTGCCGTGACGGCGCCTTGACCAGGCACGCTGAGCCATGAATCCTGGCGATGTGCTGGAGCTGGTGCTGATCACCGGCATGTCCGGCTCCGGCAAATCGGTTGCGCTGCATGCGCTCGAGGACGCGGGTTACTACTGCGTGGACAACCTGCCCTCCGAGCTGATCGTGCCGCTGGTCGAGCTGCAGGACCACAGCGGCACGCGCCTGCTGGCGATCGCGGTCGATGTGCGCAGTGCGACGTCGCTGCCGCAGTTGCCGACGCAGCTCGAGCGGCTGGCCGCAGCCGGCGTGCAGGTGCGCGGGTTTTTTCTGGAAGCGCCCACCGACGTGCTGGTGCGGCGCTACTCAGAGTCGCGCCGGCTGCATCCGCTGTCGCGCCGCAATCCCGAAGATCCGCAGCGCGCGCTGATCGATGCGATCGAGCTCGAACGCGAACTGCTCGCGCAGCTGCGCGGGCAGGCGCAGGTGATCGACACCGGCGCGCTGCGCGCCGCGCAGCTGCAGCGCTACGTGATCGACGCGGTGGCGCTGCCGGTGCGGCAGCTGACATTGGTGTTCGAATCGTTCGCCTACAAGCGCGGCGTGCCGCTGGACGCGGACTACGTGTTCGACGTGCGCATGCTGCCCAATCCTTACTACGAGCCCGAGCTGCGCGAGCTGACCGGGCTCGATGCGCCGGTCGCAGCCTACTTGAGCGAACAGCCCGACGTGCAGCGTCTCTATGCGGACATCGAGGTGTTTCTGCGGCACTGGATCGGCCAGCTCGCGCGCAGCCAGCGCAGCTACGTGACGGTGGCGCTTGGCTGCACCGGCGGGCAGCACCGCTCGGTCTATCTGGTGCAGCGGCTCGGCGCTGCGTTCGCCACGCACTGGCCGACCTTGCAGCGGCATCGCGAACTCGATGGGCGGCTCGCTGCGGCTGGCCGCATCGACATCGGCTCGCGTTTGCCAGGAAATTGAACCAAAAGTGGCACAGGCGCTTGCTGCACCTTTGCATTCAGCTACTTTTCTTGTAGCGAACCCAGCAACGTCCTGATCGGCGCCGGCAGGCCCAGCTCGGCCCACTGCCGCGGCGCCAGCCATTCACCGGCGTCCGCTTCGGCAACGCAACGCGGCTCGGCAGACCAGCGGACCAGCACCGGATGCAGCAGCAGTTCGCGGTGCGTGAGCGCGTGGCGCAACACGGGCAGCGGCCGCGACACGGCTGCGGGCGGCAATGCCAGCTCCAGCGCTTGCAGACTGTCGAATGCGGGTGCGCAGAACAAGCCGGGCCAGATGCCGATCGCAGGCCGGCGCTGCAGCCAGACGCGGCCGCAGTCATCCTGCGCGACCAGCAGCCACCAATGCAGTTCGGTGCGTGCGCGCCGCGGGCCTCTCACCGGAAACTGCTCCTGCGTGCCGGCCTGAAATGCGACGCAGCAGGGCGCCAGCGGGCACAGCAGGCAGGACGGCCGGCGCGTGCGGCAGATCGTTGCGCCCAGGTCCATCATGCCCTGGGTGTAGCGCGGCATCGTGCGGGCCAGGTCGTGCGCCGGCAACAGATCGGTGGCATGCCCCCAAAGCAACTGCTGGTTCGACGGCTTGTCCAGCGCCAGCGCAAAGCCGAGCACGCGCGCCAGCACCCGCCGCACATTCCCGTCGAGGATTGCAACGCGCTCGCCGAAGCAGAACGCGGCGAGCGCAGCAGCGGTGGAGCGGCCGATGCCCGGCAACGTCTGCAGCACCTGCGCGGTCTGCGGAAACACGCCGCCATGCAGTTCGACGATCTGCGCAGCGCAGCGGTGCAGGTTGCGCGCGCGGTGGTAGTAGCCGAGCCCGCTCCAGAGCGCGAACACGTCGTCGATGTCGGCCGCCGCCAGCGTGACCACGTCCGGAAAGCGCTCGACGAAGCGCGTGAAGTAGCCGCGCACGGTCGCCACCTGCGTCTGCTGCAGCATGATCTCGGACAGCCAGACGCGGTATGGATCGGGCGGCTGCGTCTGCCACGGCAAGTCGTGCCGGCCGTGCTCGCGCTGCCAGTCGATCACCACGGCCGCGAACGCGGCGGGTTGCTGCAATGCGGGTGCGGCAGCGTCCGGTGACGCTTCGGCCGGCGCGCGGGCCGAAGCTCGCTTCAAAGCGACGCGGGTTGCGTGATGCCTTCGGTCGGCTTCACGACATAGGCGCTCAGCTCGGCCAGCCGCTTGTCGAGCTGCGTGAGCTCGGCCAGCCCGGCGTCCACTTCGGCGATGCGCTCGTCCAGGCTGCCGGCGGCTTCGCGCACGCGGTCGATCGCCTGCACGCGCCGCTCGAGGCCTGCGCGGCGTTCGCGCAGCTGCGCTTCGATCTGCAGCAGCGAGCCGCGGCTCCACAAGTCCAGGTCCGCACGCACGCTCTCGAACACGAGCTGCAGCTGCAGCGACAGCGCACGCAGCAACTGGTCGACGAACTCCGGGCGCACGAGGCGCAGCACGTTGCCAACGCTGAGCTGCCGCGTCAGGCTGCGTTCGATCAGCGCGAGCTGCTGCTTCGGCGTGGCCATGTCCGGCGCGGCCATCGCGCTCAGAGACAGGCCGTGCTCGGTGTTGAGCTTGCGCATCGATTCGGCCAGTGCAGCCTGCGCCTGCGCACCTTCCGCGCGTGCGGCTTCGATGCCGGCGCGCAGCCGCGCGAACGTGTCCTGGTAGATCGCGGTCGAGCCGATTTTCTTGAGGAGGCCGCTGTTGCGCAGTGCATCGGCCAGCTGCTGCATCTCGCGCTCGACGCCCTTCGCGTCCAGCCCCGCAGCGGCGGTGCGCATCGACCGGTAGTGCGCCGAATAAACCCCGGCGGTGGCCAGTTCGGCCGCAGCGAAACCGTGCTGCTCGGCATGCACGCGCGCGGACATTGCAGCGATCACGGAAACGTTCTTGCCGCGCAGGCTGTTCAATTCGGCCTGCGCATCGGTCAGCTCGTGCCGACGCAATTCCAGCAGCCGCGCTGCATCCGTGCGCAACGCAGCCAGCCCGGCTGCGACGACCGAGCGCAGCACCTGGCGGCGCTGGCCCAGGATGCCGTGGCCGAGCGCGATTTCGAGCGCCGGCAGCCGGCTGGCAGCCAGCAGTTCGGCATTCCCGTTGATCTTGCCGACCAGCCCTTTTTGCGCGGACACCGGCAGCACCTGCGCAGCGGGCAGCCCGAGCGTTTCGGCGACGCTCGCGATCTGGCCACCGATCTTGTGTTCGATCTGCTCGGGCGTGGACAGCGCATCCCAGAGCGCGTCGATCTTGTTGAGCACCACCAGCCGCGCGGGCGCATGCGCCGGATCGACCGCGAGGTGCTCGCGCCAGATGGACAGATCGCTGCGCGTCACGCCCGCGTCCGCGGCCAGCACGAACAGCACCGCATGCGCGTGCGGGATCATGCTGACGGTGAGCTCCAGCTCGACGCCGACCGCGTTCAGCCCCGGCGTGTCGAGGATCACGAGCCCCTGCTTGAGCAGCGGGTGCGCGATGTTGATCAGCGCGTGGCGCCAGCGCGGCACCTCGACCAGACCGTCGGCGTCCGGCTGCGGATTGTCGGCGCCGGGCTGGTCGCTCCAGAATCCGATCGCCTGCGCGTCGGCCACCGGGACGCGCTGCACTTCGGTGACCTTCTGGACCGCCGCGGCAAGCCCGGCTGCATCGCTCGGGTCGAACTCGACCTGCAGCCAGGCGTCGGTCACCGCGCGCCATTCGGACAGCGCCTGCGGCGCGCGGCGCGTCTCGATCGGCAGCAGCCGCACGCAAGGCGGCAGGCCGTGCTCCCAGCCGAGTTCGGTCGGGCACATGGTGGTGCGCCCGACGTTCGCCGGCACGACCCGCTGGCCGTAACCCGCGAAGAACAGCGCATTGATCAGCTCGGACTTGCCGCGCGAGAGTTCCGCGACGAATGCCACCACCACCTTGTCCGAGCGCATCTGCGCGACCAGCCGGCCGAGCCGCTCTTGCACCGCGTCATCCATCAGGCCGTTGCGCTGCAGCCATTCGGACAGCGCGGTCAGCCGCAACGCGACTTCAAGCCGCCAGGTGCCGTGCCGATCGAATTGCTGGTCAAAGGAAGTGGACAAGTGCGGACCTGAAGGACGCTTGGGGCTTGGACAAACCTGCTATCGGCTCAAAGCACCGCAGGCTGCAAGTAGTGGGAAAAACGGCATCGGGCCGGCACCGAAAGGGTCTGGCTGCGGTCTTTATAGCACCGCGAATCGGCGCTTCAGCAGGCAGTTTTCAGCACTGCCGCGCGCGGCGCGACAAATGCCTCAACGCCGTTGGCAGACCGTGCAAAAGTACGTGGAGCGCTGGCCCTGGCGGATCAGCCGGATCGGCGTTGCGCAGACCCTGCACGGCAGGCCGGCGCGGTCATACACCATCGTTTCATGCTGGAAGTGGCCCGCCTCGCCGCAGCCGTAGGAAAAATCGCGCAAGGTGCTGCCACCCGCGGCGACCGCGCGCTGCAGCACCTCGATGATCGCCGCATGCAGCCGGGCTGCGCGCGGCCGGCTGATGCGGCGGGCCGGCAGTGCCGGATTAATGCCGGCCAGGAACAGCGATTCGCACGCATAGATGTTGCCTACGCCGACCACCAGATCGCCAGCGAGCAGCACCTGCTTGATGGCTGCGTTGCGCAGCTTCAAGCCGGCGTGGAAATCGGGCGGGTTGAACGCGTCGCTGAGCGGCTCCACGCCGAGCTGATCGAGCAGCCGGCGCGCGGCCGGCATGGCCTGGTCCTGCGCATACACGACCGCGCCGAAGCGACGCGGATCGCGCAGCCGCAAGGTGCCGCGATCGGTCAGCAGATCGAAGTGGTCATGCGCGCCGGCCGGCAGCGGCTCGCTCTGGAAGTTCAGGCTGCCCGACATGCCCAGATGCATCAGCAGCAGCCCGATGTCCAGATCGAGCAGCAGGTACTTGCCGCGCCGGCGCAGATCGCGCACGGTGCGGCCGACCAGATCGCCGGGATCGCAGCCGAGCGGCCAGCGCAGCGGCTTGCCGAAGCGCGCCGATTCGATGCGCGCACCGATGAGGCGGCCGCTCAGGGACAGGCGCGTGACTTCGACTTCGGGCAGCTCGGGCATCGTGAAAAATTACCGGCTGACCTGACGGGCTGCCGGGGCAAAGCCTTGGATTATTATCGGTCGATGAAGCCCTACTCCCGTCTCGCCGTGGCCGCATTGGTCGCCAGCACACTGGCTGCGTGTGCGCAGACGCCACCCTCCGTTTCAGCCGCCGATGTACCCGGCTCGCCGGTTGCGACCAGCCCGGCTGCCGCTGCGTCGGCGCCGGATCTGTCAAAAGCCATCGCCAGCGAGAAAGCCAGTGCGGCGGACGAATCGAGGCTGGACGCCAAGCTGTTCTACCAGCTGCTGGTCGGCGAACTGGAAGCCCGCGGCGGTGAGGCGGGCGCGGGTTTTTCGATGATGTTCGACGCGGCGCGCCAGACCGGCGACGAGCAGCTCTACCAGCGCGCAGCCGACATCGCGCTGCAGGCCCGTTCGGGCGAATCGGCGCTGCGTGCGGCGCAGGCCTGGAAGGATGCGCATCCCGATTCGCGCGATGCGAACCGCTACGTGCTGCAGATCCTCGTGGTGCTGCAGCGGCTGGCCGAGACGGTCGAGCCGCTCACGGCCGCGGTGCGGTTTGCGCCGGAGGCGGAGCGGCCGCAGGTGCTGTTTGCGGTGCCGCGCGCCTATGCGCGCGCGCAGGACAAGAAGCTCGCGGCCAGTGTGGTCGAGCAGGCACTTGCGCCCTGGGCAAAAGACCCTGAAATCGGCGCCGACAGCTGGATCGCAATCGGCCGCGTGCGACTGGCTGCGGCCGATGCGCCGGGTGCGCTCGATGCGGCCAAGCGGGCCCAGGCGCTCGACGGCAAATCGGAAGGCGCGGCGCTGCTCGCACTCGAACTGGTGGCCGATCAGCAGCAGCAGGCCGAGCCGCTGGTGCAGCGCTATCTGGATACCAAGCCGACTGTGCCGGCCGTGCGCATGGCCTATGCGCGCGTGCTGATCGACAAGCAGCGCTTCACGGATGCGACCGCGCAGCTCGACTTGGTGACCCGCCAGCAGCCCGCGTTTGCGCAAGGCTGGCTGTTGCGCGGCGCATTGCAGGCGCAGCAGGAGCGGTTCGACGCGGCGCAGGCCTCGCTGCAACGCTTTCTGGAACTGAGCCGTGCCGACCCCGAGGACGACAACCAGCTGACGGCGAACCGCGCGCAGGCGTTCCTCACGCTTGCGCAGATTGCCGAAAAGCGCAAGGACTATGCGGGCGCGCAACGCTGGCTCGACCAGATCCCGGACTCTGACCAGTTGCTGGCAGCGCAACTGCGGCGTGCGTCGATCCTCGCCGGCGAAGGCAAGATCGAACAGGCGCGCAAGCTGCTGCGTGACCTGCCGGAACGCGCGCCCGGCGATGCGCGCACCAAGCTGCTGGCCGAAGTGCAGCTGCTGCGCGACAACAAACGCTACGCGCAGGCCTACGACCTGCTGGCTGCGGAAATCGCACGCGGCGGCAGCGATGCGACCGAGCTGCTGTATGACCAGGCGATGCTGGCCGAAAAGCTCGGCCGCAACGACGAGATGGAGCAGCTGCTGCGCAGGCTGATCGTGGCCAAGCCGGACTTCCATCATGCGTACAACGCGCTCGGCTATTCGCTGGCCGATCGCAATCAGCGGCTCGATGAAGCGCGGCAACTGGTCGAAAAAGCGCTGAGCCTGTCGCCCGGCGACCCGTTCATCACGGACAGCCTGGGCTGGGTCGAGTTTCGCGCCGGCAACTGGGACAAGGCACAGCAGTTGCTGGATACCGCCTACAAAGCCAAGCCGGACGCCGAGATTGCTGCGCACTACGGTGAAGTGCTCTGGAGCATGAACCGCAAGGACGAAGCACGCGCGGTCTGGCAGGAGGGGCTGCGTACGAATCCCGAGAGCGAAACGCTGGTCGAAACGCTGAAGCGGCTGCAGGTCGGGCTTTGAACGCGGGTGTAGGCAGCATGCCGCGTGGCGGATCGCTGTTCGGACGGCGCCGGGCGGGATGGATGCTGGGGTGTGCAATTGCTAGTATTTTGATAGCTGGATGCGCACACCAGACAAGCGCTCCAGGCCCAAAAGATGCACAAAGCGCGATCCGGAGCGGCCGTCTGGCGCTGCAGGTCGCATCCGAGCCGCCGCAGGCATTCTTCTCCAGTTTCGAGCTCAAGGGCGATGCCGACACCGGCGAGCTGCTGCTGTTCACGCCGTTGGGCAGCACGTTCGCTGCGCTGGCTTGGTCGCCACAAAGCGCGCGGCTCACGCGCGGCGGCGAAGTGCGCGAATTCTCATCGGTCGACGAACTGGTCAGGGCAGCAACCGGCGCATCGTTCCCGGTGACTGCGCTGTTTGCGTGGCTCGACGGCACCCAGACGGACGTGGCCGGCTGGAGCGCGAACCTGTCGCAACTCGACCGCGGCCGCCTGAGCGCAACGCGCACGCAGCCGCAGCCTGCGGCCGAGCTCAAGCTCGTGCTGGATCGTCCCTGACTGGATTTGCTGCCGTGCGGCTGGTGAACTGGTGCTGAAGGCGATTTACGACGTGCCGGCGCCGGCCAAGCTGAACCTGTTTCTGCATGTGCTCGGGCGTCGGGCAGACGGGCTGCACCTGCTGCAGTCGGCGTTCATGCTGATCGATTGGTGCGATCGGCTGCACGTCGAGCGGCGCGAAGGTGGCCGCGTGACGCGCGCGGATTCGACGGTGGCGCTGCCGGCTGACGACCTCACGGTGCGCGCCGCCCGTGCGCTGCAGGCGGCCACCGGTTGCACGACCGGCGTTCACATCACGGTGGAAAAACACGTCCCGGCTGAAGCGGGCATGGGCGGCGGTTCGTCGGATGCGGCGAGTTGTCTTCTCGCGCTCAATCGACTTTGGGCGCTCGATCTGCCGCTGGCAGCGCTCAAGCGGATCGGCCTGAGCCTGGGCGCCGACGTGCCGTTTTTTCTGCAGGGCTGCGGCGCCGCCTGGGTGGAAGGCGTGGGCGAGGAGATCACGCCGATCGACCTACCGGCAGCGCGTTTTGTCGTGCTCAAGCCGCCCGTGGGGCTGTCCACCGCAGCGATCTTCAGCGCGCCGGCCATGAGGCGCGATACGCCGGCTGCTACAATCTCGCGCTTTGCTGCAGACCCATGGGGCTTCGGCCGCAACGATCTGCAGCAGGTTGCCGAGCAACAATGCAGTGCAGTTTCTGAAGGGATTGCCTACCTTGCGGCGCGCGGGCTGAAAGCCCGGATGACTGGCTCGGGCAGCGCGCTTTTTGCTTCGTTGCCTCAGGCGTTCAGTGCAACGGTGCCGGATTTGCCGGCCGACTGGAAGATGCGCGAATGCGTAGGCTTGGGCAGTCATCCGCTGCACGGTTGGGCTGCCGGCAGCCAGGTTTGAAAGACGGGTGGACTTCCGAGTTTGACGGAGCCACGGTCGTTGTTGATAGAGCTAGGGGAGTCGCCAAGTTGGTTAAGGCACTGGATTTTGATTCCAGCATGCGAAGGTTCGAATCCTTCCTCCCCTGCCAACCAGCGTGCAGGTCGTCAAGGCAGTCAGCGCTCGACAAATCTCTGTAGGGCCGGCGCCCGCATCGTGAACCGACGGGCCACATCAAGAATGATGGCGGCAACCGCAAACCATTCAGCAAAGCCGGGATGTCCACACACGCTGCCTCCAACCCCGACTTCATGGTGTTCTCCGGCAACGCGAACCGCGCGTTGGCCGAAGCGATCGCAAGCAACCTCGGCACTCGGCTCGGCGCTGCGTCGGTGGGACGCTTTTCCGACGGCGAAGTCACGGTCGAGATCAACCAGAACGTGCGTGCCCGCGACGTATTCGTGGTGCAGCCCACCTGCGCGCCGACCAACGAGCACCTGATGGAGCTCTTGATCATGGTCGATGCGTTGAAGCGCGCGTCGGCCGAGCGCATCTGTGCGGTGATCCCCTACTTCGGCTACGCACGGCAAGATCGCCGGCCGCGCTCGACCCGGGTGCCGATCACGGCCAAGGTGGTCGCGAATCTGCTGGAGACCTGCGGCGTCTCGCGCGTGCTCACGATGGACCTGCACGCGGACCAGATCCAGGGCTTCTTCGACATCCCGGTGGACAACATCTACGCGTCGCCGGTGCTGCTGGCCGACGTGCGCGCCAAGCACTCGCAGGACCTGATCGTGGTCAGCCCGGACGTCGGCGGCGTGGTGCGCGCACGCGCTTTGGCCAAGCAGCTCGATACCGACTTGGCCATCATCGATAAGCGCCGCCCGCGCGCCAACGTGAGCGAAGTGATGCACGTGATTGGCGAGATCGAAGGCCGCAACTGCGTGATCATGGACGACATGGTGGACACCGCCGGTACCCTGGTGAAAGCCGCCGAGGTGCTAAAGGAGCGCGGCGCACGCCAGGTCTATGCGTACTGCACGCACGCGATCCTGTCGGGACCGGCGATCGAGCGGCTCGAAAACGGCCCGGCGCTCGATGAGTTGGTCGTTACCAACACGATTCCGCTCAATGAGTCGGCCGCGCATTGCAGCAAGATTCGCCAGTTGTCGGTGGCGGGGTTGATCGCCGAGACAATCCAGCGGATTGCGACCGGCGAATCGGTCATGAGTCTGTTTTCTGATCAGGAAAAGCTGTTCTAGAAAACGTCGGTCGGCGCTGGCACCGTTCATGGCAAGCCAGCGCCATTTTTGCAACGTGGGCCGCACTGGTCGCGGTCGGCTCACTTTTCCGGAGTATTCATATGAAATTCGTCGCCTTCGAGCGCACCAAGCAGGGTACGGGTGCGAGCCGCCGTCTGCGCAATTCGGGCAAGACGCCGGGCATCGTCTACGGCGGCACCGGCCAGCCGCAACTGGTCGAACTGGATCACAACGCGTTATGGCATGCGCTGAAGAAAGAAGCGTTCCATTCGTCGATCCTCGAGATGGAAGTGGCCGGCAACACGAACCGCGTATTGCTGCGCGACGTGCAGATGCACCCGTTCAAGCAGCTCGTGCTGCACGTGGACTTCCAGCGCGTGCTGGAAAAGGAAAAAATCCACGTCAAGGTGCCGTTCCACTTCACGGGCGAAGATCAGTCGCCGGCCGTGAAGCTGGCCAAGTGCCTGATCAATCACATCATGACCGAGCTCGACGTGACCTGCCTGCCGGCCGACCTGCCCGAGCACATCGAAGTCGACCTGTCCCGGCTCGTGAAGGGCGACACGATGCACCTGAGCGCGATCGCGCTGCCGAAAGGTCTGAGCGCCGTGCTGCACGGCCAGGAAGACCCGGTGATCGTCTCGGTCGTGAATCCGCTGGTGGACGAAGGGCTGGAAGAAGCGGACGAAGCCACCGCTGCGATCGTGGCCGAGGAACATGCGGAGGAAGCGGCGGAAGAAGCGGCTGCCGATGCGGAAAAAGCCGAAGACAACGACGCTGGCAAGGACGGCGAGAAGAAGTAACGTCGCCCGTCATCGCTTGCGTGCAGACGGCCTGCTTCGTGCAGGCCGTTTTTCTTTTTTTGGGGCTCTCCCGCGCTGCCGATAATCCATTCGCATGATCAAGCTGTTCGTCGGCCTCGGCAACCCCGGACCCGAGTACGAAGCCACGCGCCACAACGCAGGCTTCTGGTGGCTCGATGCGCTCGCGCGCGACGCGAAGGCCACGCTGCTGCCCGAACGCAGCCATCACGGCCTAGTGGCGCGCACGACCATCGCGGGTGCGCCGGTCTGGCTGCTTGCGCCGCAGACGTTCATGAACCTGTCCGGCAAATCGGTCGTCGCACTGGCGCGCTTCTACAAGATCGCGCCCGAGCAGATGCTGGTCGTGCACGACGAGCTCGACCTGACGCCGGGCCAGGCCAAGCTCAAGTTCGGCGGCAGCCACGCGGGCCACAACGGCCTGCGCGACATCCATGCGCAATTGGGCACTGGCGACTATTGGCGGCTGCGGCTGGGCATCGGACACCCGGGCGTCAAATCGGAAGTGATCGGCTGGGTGTTGAAGAAGCCGCTCAAGGAGCAACGCGGATTGATCGCCGACGCGATCACACGCAGTCTGTCCGCAGTACCGGCGCTGATCGCGGGGGAGATGGACAAGGCCACGATGCTGATCCATACCGCCACACCACCGCGGCCGAAGCCGGTGCGCGCAGCGCCCAGCGACGCGCCGAACACCGGCGCGACCTGAAGCCTCGAGGTCACCCCGGCCGAGCGGCCAGCTGACCGATGTGCGAAGAAGGTCTGCATGTATCCAGATAAAGCATGCCGGTACAGGCGTTGGCCGGCAGTGCGTAGGCGTGCCCGGGACGCGCGCATACCATTGGAGGCTTTGCAAGCCGCGTTCCGGCGACGGGACACGGCCGAGCCGACCGACGTCCCGAATCATCTTTTGCCACCACATGGAGACCTGCCACATGACCGCTTTTTCACCTTCGCGCCGCCGTGCGCATCGCGCTGCCGCCGCGCTGACCCTGACCACGCTCGGCTCGATCGCCGCGCTGGCGGCGTCGACTGCGGCCAGTGCCCAGAGCGCCGACTGGCCGACGCAGCCCGTGAAAGTGATCGTCGGCTTTCCGGCGGGCAGCTCGCCCGATCTGGTCGCGCGCACCGTGGCCGAGCCGCTGGCCCAGGCGCTCGGCCAGCCCGTGATCATCGACAACAAGCCCGGCGCCGGCGGCAACATCGGCACCGACGCGGTCGCCAAGGCCACCGACAACCAGACCTTCGGCTTCACGATCAACGGCCCGCTCACCACCGCCCCGAAGCTCTACAAGAAGCTGCCCTACGACGTGGACAAGGACCTGCGGCTGCTGTCGCTCGCAGCTATCAGCGCGCAGGTGCTGGTGGTGGATGCGGACCTGCCGGTGCAGACCCTGCCGGAACTGGTCGAGTATGCGAAGACGCACAAACCGTCGCTGGCTTACGGGTCGGTCGGCGTCGGCTCCGGCTCGCACCTGACGGCCGAGCTGTTCGCAGCGCAGACCGGCATTGAGCTGCTGCACGTGCCGTATCAGAGCTTTCCGCAGGTCACGAACGCGATCCTCGGGCACCAGATCCAGGTCGCGTTCATGGCGCCTTCGGGTGCGCTGGCGCAGGCCAAGGCCGGCAAGCTCAAGATGCTGGCCGTAACGTCCACACAGACGTCGCCCACCGTGCCCGGCGTGCCCACCGTTGCGGCCGCCGCGCAGCTGCCGAACTTCAAGGCCGAGCTCTGGGTCGGCGCGATCGCACCGAAGTCGATGCCGCAGCCGATCGCCGACCGCCTCAGCGCCGAGATCGAAAAGATTCTGCATGCGCCCGAAGTGCGCGAGAAGCTCGCGCTGCAAGGCTGGCAGGCCGTCGGCAGCACGCCGCAGCAGATGGTGCAGCGCGTGGACAGCGATACCGCGCTCTGGGGCGATGTGATCAAACGCGCGGACGTCACGCTGGACTGAACATGCTCGCCCCCAGCCTTCGCTCCCTGCGGTCGGCTTTCGGCTACCCCCTACCGGGGGCGGCGCCTGCGGCCTGGCAGAGCCAGCTCCGCGGCCCCTGCTGGAACTGGCTGCGTGGGGCTTGGCGGTTTGGTACGACGCGCAACCTGCCAAACAGGGCGTCATGAAAAACGCAAACGATCCCGCTTTCCTGACCGAGCCGAGCCGGCAGACACCGGTGTTCGGTGAATTCGACGTGGTGGTGCTGGGTGGCGGCCCGGCCGGCATCGCGGCGGCGGCCAGCGCAGCACGTGGGGGTTGCAGAGCGCTGCTGATCGAGCGCTACGGTTTTCTCGGCGGCATGGGCACGGCGGCGGGTGTGACCAACTTCTGCGGCCTGCATGCGAACGTGCATGGCGAGATCAGACAGGTCGTGCACGGCATCGCCGACGACCTGCTGGATCGGATGCGCGCGCTCGGCGGACTGAACGAACCCCACGACGTATTCGGCGGCAAGACCGCAGCGCAGGCCTATGACAACGCGGCGCTGAAGATCGCAGCCGATGCGCTGGTACTTTCCAGCGGCGCGCAGC
The DNA here is from genome assembly GCA_965218765.1 of Burkholderiaceae bacterium. GTDB lineage: Bacteria > Pseudomonadota > Gammaproteobacteria > Burkholderiales > Burkholderiaceae_C > JBBPYC01. Next base: position 1,910,689 of record CBDCLU010000002.1, read on the forward strand.
TGCTGTTTCACGCGCAGGCGGTCGGTGTCATGATGCAGTCGGACAGCGAAATCGATGCACTGCTGATCGAAACGCGCTCGGGCCGGCAGGCCGTGCGTGGCCGCACGTTCATCGACTGCTCGGGCGACGGCGACCTGGCCGCGCACGCCGGCGTGCCGTTCGAAAAAGGCACGAGCGGCGCAGACATGATGTATCCGTCCACCATGTTCCGCGTGAACAACGTCGACCCGGTGCGCTTCGGCAAGGACTTCAAATTGTTTGACCGGCTGATGGAAGAAGCCACCGCGCGCGGCGTCAAGTTCGCGCGCAAGACGCCGATCATCCGGCCGCAGAAAAACCCGGCCGAATGGCGTGCGAACGTCACGCAGCTCGCAAACGCCGATGGCGGCCCGGTGGACGCGACGGATGCACTGCAGCTGAGTGCGGCCGAAGTCGAAGGCCGGCGCCAGATCGTCGATTTCTTTCGCTTCCTGCGCGAGTCGGCACCGGGCTTCGAGAACGCCTACATCCTCGAGATCGCGGCGCAGGTCGGCGTGCGCGAGACGCGCCGCATCGTCGGCGACTACCGGTTGACCGAGTCCGACGTGCTCGACTGCGCGAGCTTTCCCGACACGATCGGCGTGAACGGCTGGATGATCGAAGAGCACGTGGCCGGCGACATCCGGCTCAAGTGGCAGGACATCCCGGCTTCGCGTGGGTTCAACCACCTGCCGTATCGAATGCTTTGCCCCAAAGAAATCGACAACCTGCTGGTCGCCGGCCGCTGCGGCTCGATGACGCACATGGGGCAATCGGCCGCGCGCGTGTCGGGCGGTTGCTTCGTGATGGGGCAGGCCGCCGGGTCAGCGGCGGCGCTGGCAGCCGGGGCCAGCATTCGGCCGCGCGAACTCGATGCGCAGCAGTTGCAGGACCAGCTCGAAGCTGACGGCGCTTACATAGGGCGTGACGTCTGACGGCAGCTTGCCAGGCCGATCAGCTCGCGCCGGCCTCGGCCTGCAACCGCCGGTACTTCTGCCACAGCGTCTCGTTGCTTTCGAGATATTTCGGATTGATCGGGATGCAGTCCACCGGACACAGCTGCACGCACTGCGGCTCGTCGAAATGGCCGACGCATTCGGTGCATTTGTTCGGGTCGATCTCGTAGATCTCCGCGCCTGGTGAGATCGCACCATTCGGGCACTCGGGCTCGCAGACATCGCAGTTGATGCATGCGTCGGTGATCATCAGCGCCATTGCGAAGTCCCGGCAATAGGGTGCCTGCGCCGCAGATGCGCAGCCATCAACCGAGCCCGGGTCTTGACCGCGCTGCCACGGCGGCCACGCGTGCGCGATCGTCCATCCAGCTGAGGCGCTTGCGTGCATCGTCCATGCGCTGTAGCCCGGCTTCCTCAGGCGTGCCGTTGCGATAAGGCGGCTGCGGCGAATATTCGAGCGTGAGCTGCACGTGGCGCGTTTCTTCCGTCATCAAGGGCGACCGATCCTCCCAGTAGAAATCGACGTCGGCGCGCAACAGGTTCGTCACCGTGAGCGGCCCCGTCAGGTCAAGCAGGATCATGCGCAGATAGACCAGCATCGCAATCTTCAACCTTCCACCTCGTCCCCGGCGGCAGCGGCATGTGCATGCCCGGCATCATCTTCTGCGCCATGTCCTCGCCGGCTCCGGAATTGTTCGCTGCGGCCAGCAGCGACCCGGCCGATGCGAGTCGCGACCAGTCGCGGCGGCCGACCAGGACATTTGCAGCATGGCGTTTTCGTTTCATGCGAGCATTCTGGGCCGAATGGACGAGCGTTGCATTGTCCTGCCTTTGCCGATCAACGCGCGGAGCGGCTTCGAACCACGCTGGACAGTCGATCGAAGCATGCAATGTTCCCGTCGTGTCACAGGTGTGCTTTCATCACGGTGGCCATCAAGTTCGGTGCATCGATTGCTGCCCTCTGCTTCTGTTGAAACCCGCGGAGACGGCAGTTCGCTCAGGGGCGAGCGGCTACTGCACAGGCGCCGGATCCAGCACCGCGATCCGGTGCATCATGCCTTTGTCCTCATGCTCCAGAATATGGCAGTGGAACACGAAGCGGGCAGGCTGCAGGATGTCTTCACCATCGCGCATGGCCGCCAGCCAGTCGCCGTCGAAGCTCATGTTCACCATGATCATGCCGCTGCCATCCGGTATGCGCGTCTGTGGCCCGTGCTGCTGATTGGTGTCGAGTCCCTTGCAGTCCGCATTGGCGTCGGTGCGGTCGAGCATGAACGCAGCCACCGAAAGGCCCATTGCGCTGCCCGCCGGCCCCGGCCCCACGTCACCCAGCAGCTTCAGGCTGGACTCGCAGCTGGAGACGCCGCGCGGCACGATGATCGTGTCGTGCTGCAGCTGGGCGCGCGCGCCGCTGCCCGCGGTCAGCAGCAAGGACGCGGGAAGCTGCACCAAGTCGGACGCGGACGGCGTCCGCATGACCGGCTGGCCGTTCACGTCACGCGCCACCGTGAACTTCATCTGGTGGATATGGAAGTTGTGCACTTCCCTCGACACATTGACCAGCTCCCACTGCTCGACGCCGGCCGTTGATCCCGCCGACGCGTGCGCGCGCTTGAGCACGCAAAGCCCCTTGGCCGGATTGAACGTGGTCAGCACCACCGGATTGGTTGGGCCGATCGGTCGGCCGTAGAGATCGGTTTCGACCAGCGACGGACCGGGCAAATGCGCATTGGCGATCACCAGCGTCTCGCCGAGCAGGAATTGCTCGTTGCCATCGGCGGTCTGGATGCCAAAATAGATGCGGCGATGGGTCGTGCCTGGATTGAAATGCAGGTTGCTCCAGTAGCGCAACTTGCGCTCCACATCGCTCGTGATTGGCTGATGACCGGGGACGATCGTTTTCAGCAAGCCATCCGCTTTGGCCAGCGCATCGTCCGCCGTGTAGCCATCGCAGTCCTCGCGCAGCCAGCGGGCCATCGCCTGTCTGGCGTGCCAGTGTTTCAGCGTCGTCGGATCGATCGGCAGCAGTTCGCGCGCGGCATCGTCCGGTGGCGGCTCGATGGACAACGCGGCGGGGTCGCGCACCTGCTCGCGCTCACGCGTCAACGGTGTGCCGCGCAGTTGCGCTGCCGCGCTTTCCGTGACGGGCAAGCGCACGCGTGTGCGGACAGCGACCGGATAGCGGCCCGCACGACTCAGCGTGTTCGGGGCGCGACTGCCCGTCGGCGCCGATGCACCGGCTGCCGACGCGGTCGGGCTCGCCAGAAAAATCACCTCGGCCAGTGCCACGCGCGGCCAAGTGTCCGCATCGCCTTCCGCAAAGCCCGCCTGGAATGCCTCGTTCACCAGTTGATAGTTCAAATCATGGTCTTCGTCACCAGCGGGGCGGGTGATCAGCAACTCAGCCCGGCTGCCCGGCATCAGAAGGATTTCGCGCGCCTCGGGCGCCATCTGGCCCTGGCCTGGATAACCGGCCAGGCCCGCTCCGTCCAGCGAGATCACCTGGAAAGGCGCATCGGCAACCACCTGAGCAGCATCGCCGTCCAGCCGACGAAGGCTCAATCGGTACGTGATGTTGGCTGAGGCGTTCTGCACGCGCCAGAGCTGTGCATCCGGCACCACGATGGTCGGATATTGCGCGCCGTTTAGCGTGAACATCCAATGTCCTTCCGTCGGCGTCAGCGAGACGCCCCCGCTCTCCAGCGCGACATTGGGATCCCACGGGCAGCTGCCCAGGTTCGTTGCAGCCCTTTTTGCATCGCCGCAGAAGTCCGGCTCTTGATCGGCGAAGTTCAGCCAGTGCGGGGTTCCATTCACATTCGCCACCTTGACCAGCTGCGCGTCCTTCAACAGGATCGGCCGCACCGTGCCACATACAGTCTGGTCCGAGCACGTTGGGTCGCCGACCAGCAGCATGCCGGCCATGCCGCTGGCGACCTGCGGCTTGGCGATGCCGTGGATATGCGGGTGGAACCAGTCGATGCCGGCCGGGTGGGCGGACGGCAATGTCATGCGGTATTCGCGCTCGGCATCGGCACCCGAACCTTTCGTGCAGGTGAAGATGAAATCCCCGAACGGCTTGGACAGGTTGCCGGGCATGCCGGCAGTCGGCGGCACCAGTAACCCGTGATAGTGCTGGTTGAGTAGACCGCCTGCACTGGACCAGCCCGTTCCTGCATCCCACGGCGCGGTCATGTCCATGCAGTCGCCGGCCATGCCGCCGCCGTCACCCCCGAGGCCGTTGATCAACTTGACTTTCAGCGTGTCGCCGGGAGACAGCTTCAGCACCGCGCCCGCATACGGCTCGGCGCAATCGCTGGGGATGGCAGCATCGCAGACGGTCAGCGTGGTCAACGCATCGACGCCGATGGCATTTGCCGCCTGGTCTCGTCCGATTGCAATTGGCCCGGACGCACGGTCCATTCTGAACGTGACATCGAGCATGTTGCCGGTCGCAGTGAACTGCTTGAGCGCCGGCAACGTATCTGCGGGCGCGGCATGCGCGGATACGGAGGCGGCACAGATGGCGGCGATGATCATCATCGCTCGGCTGATCGCACGCCTCCGGTATGGAACGCAGAATCGACGCATGCCATGCTCTCCTCAAGGTTGGCATCGCATCCATGACAAATCACCCAACCCGGTATGGGCAGGCGTCTGCGGTCAGTGAATGCGAACGTGACAGGAGGAAATTGAAGTCCCGACGCTGATCCTGATCAATCGCGTCATTGCGGTATTGACCATCACACGTGATGTCAAACGAGCTGGCGCGTCAGGCACCGAAAAGCTCCGGAATCTGCGGCAGAACCGCTCGGAAGATCGTCCTGCGTAGCCGGCAGCCTGATGGTGTCGGGCAGGTCTGGACCAGCCGCTGGCAAAACCACCACGAGAAAATCGCATATGCCGCTCGGCACTGGCTTAAAGCCGCTCCACGATCGTCACATTCGCCATCCCGCCGCCTTCGCACATCGTCTGCAAGCCCCAGCGCTTGCCCCCCCGGCCAAGCTCACTGATCAGCGTCGTCATCAGCTTGGTGCCCGATGCGCCGAGTGGATGGCCGAGCGCGATTGCGCCGCCGTTGACGTTCAGGCGCGCGGGATCGGCACCGGTCGCCTGCAGCCACGCCAGCGGCACGGACGCAAACGCTTCGTTGACTTCATAGAGGTCGATGTCGTCGATCTTCATGCCCGCCTTCTTCAATGCCCGCTCGGTTGCCGGCAGCGGCGCTTCCAGCATGATGACCGGGTCGTGGCCGATCAGCGTCATCTGTTGGATGCGCGCCAGTGGTTTCACGCCGAGGGTTTTGAGGCCACGTTCGTTCACGACCAGCACGCCGCTTGCGCCGTCGCAGACCTGGCTTGCGTTCGCAGCCGTGATCACGCCGCCATCCTGCAGCAGCCTGACATTGCCGATGCCTTCGAGCGTGGCGTCCATGCGGATGCCTTCATCGACCATGTGCATGGCGTCGGTGTCTTTGCCGTCGGCCGTGCGCACCGCAATTGGCACGATTTCAGCATCGAACCGGCCAGCCCGTGTCGCAGCGGCCGCATGCTGATGGCTCTGCAGCGCATAGCGATCCAGGCCGTACTTGCTCGCCATCATTTCGGCGCCCGTGAACTGGCTGAACAGCACGTCGCCATAACGCTGGTTGATCGCGGCACCCTGGTAGTGGCCCAGCCCGGCCTTTTGCGCAAGGCTGCCCGGGCTCATCATCGGCACGCGCGTCATCGACTCCACCCCAGCGGCGATCACCACGTCCATCGTGCCCGACATGACCGCCTGCGCAGCGAACTGCAGCGCCTGCTGTGACGACCCGCACTGCCGGTCGATCGACGTGCCGGGCACGGAATCCGGCAGCTTGGATGCAAGCACCGCGTTGCGGCCGATGTTCGACGATTGCTCGCCGACCTGCCCGACGCAGCCCATGATCACGTCTTCCACCAGCACCGGGTCCATCGCGGCACGGTCGACCAGCGCATTCAATACCTGCGCCGCGAGTTCGGTCGGGTGCCAGCCGGCCAGCTTGCCGCCGCGCCGGCCGCCGGCGGTACGCGCGACGGCGACGATGTAAGCCTGCTCCATGGTTTTCCTCCTGCTTTTTTCTGATCGGTCACAGCGACCGTGCGATCACTTCCTTCATGATCTCGCTGGTGCCGCCATAGATGCGCTGCACGCGGGCATCCACATACATGCGTGCGATCGGGTATTCCATCATGTATCCGTAGCCGCCGAACAGCTGCACGCACTCGTCCACCGCCCTGCCCTGCGCTTCCGACGCCCAGAGCCTGGCCATCGAGGCGGTCGCGGTGTCGAGCCGCCCTGCAACCAGGTCTTCCACGCAGCGGTCGATGAACGCACGCCCCACCTTGATCTGCGTGGCGATCTCGGCGAGCTTGAGGCGCGTGTTCTGCAGGTCGATCAGCGGTTTGCCGAACGCCTTGCGCTCGCGCACGTAAGCCAGGGTCGCTTCATACGCGCCCTCCATCGTGGCCAGCGCCGACACACCGATGATGAGCCGTTCGTACGGCAGGTCCGACATCAACTGATAGAAGCCCTGGCCTTCCGCGCCGCCGAGCAACTGGTCTTCAGCCACGCGGACGCCATCGAAGAACAGCTCCGACGTATCCTGCGCATGCATGCCGACCTTGTCCAGCACGCGGCCGACGCTGAAACCCTGGCGGCCCTGCGTTTCCACGATCAGGATCGACGTGCCACGCGCGCCCTGCACCGGGTCGGTTTTGGCCACCACGAGCACGATCCCTGCGAGCAAGCCGTTCGTGATGAAGGTCTTGGCGCCGTTGATCAGATAACCGCCATCGTCCTGCTTCTCGGCACGCGCGCGAATGCCCTGCAGGTCGGAACCCGTGCCCGGCTCCGTCATCGCGATCGCGCCGACCAGTTCGCCACGCGCCATGCGCGGCAGGTAGTGGCCCCGCTGCGCTTCGGTGCCGTGGTTCAGCAGGTAGTGCGCGACGATGCTGTGCACGGACGTGTTCATGCCGGACAGTGCGCGTCTGGCCATCTCCTCATAGAACACGGCTTCATGCCGGAAGTCGCCGCCACCGCCGCCGTAGCTTTCCGGGATATCTGCACACAGCAGGCCGAGTTCGCCCGCACGACGCCAGAGCGCTGGTCCGACGTGGCCCTGCGCGCGTGCTGCAGCGTCGTGCGGCGCCATTTCGGTGTCGATGAACCGAGCCACGGTGTCGCGGTACCGGTCGAGGTCCGGATCGGCCCATGTGCGTCTGAAGTCGAGTGGCATACCGCGCTTGCCGTCAGATCGTCACGCCGCCATCGACGACGATCGCCTGTCCGGTCACGAAGGAGCCGGCTTTCGACGCAAGGAAGATCGCCGCACCCGCAATCTCGTCGGGCTCGCCGATGCGCCGCAGCGGCGTGGTCGCGGTGCGCTGCTTCAACATGGTCTCGTCCTCCCACAACGCACGCGCGAAGTCGGTCTTGATCAGGCCCGGCGCGATGCAGTTCACGCGCACGTTGTGCGGCCCGTATTCGACGGCCAGGTTGCGCGCGAGCTGAAAGTCCGCCGCCTTCGAGATGTTGTAGGCGCCGATCACCGGCGAGCCACGCAGGCCGCCGATCGAGGAGACGATGATGATCGCGCCGTCCTTTCGCTCGACCATCTGCGGCGCGACGAAACCGATCAGCCAGTGGTTCGCGATCACGTTGTTCTCGAGGATCTTGCGAAACTGCTCGTCCTCGATGCCGGCCAGCGGTCCGTAGTACGGGTTGGACGCTGCGTTGCAGACCAGGATGTCGATCTGGCCGAACTGGCGGTTCGTCTCATCGACGAGGTTCTTCAACTCGTCCTTCGACGAAATGTTGGCCGGCACCGCGATCGCCCGTCCGGCGCCATGCTGCTGGTTGATCGCATCCACCACCCCGGCGCAGGCCAACGCCTTGCGCGATGAGATCACGACCCGCGCGCCCTGCTCGGCCATGCGCTCGGCGATCGCGCGGTCGATGCCGCGCGACGAGCCGGTGATGACGGCGACCTTGTTTTCAAGCGAGAACAGCGACATGGCGACAAGCTCCTTTAAGCAGGTTGATGGATGCTGCAGGACACTTTATATGCGGCGCACCCGAAGCTGTGCATCGCGCCACGGACAGCCGGCAGCGCCTGGCCTGTTCGGTCGCGTCTACACTTTGCGGCAAAGGTCGTTCGCGTGTCGTGTCCGGCCATCAAAAGAATATGCATCTGGAGACACCTCGCGTGAGTCGCATCTACCAGCACGTGTGCCGATGGATCGGGTATCTCGACCAGGCTGCTGCTGCCTTGGGTTGCGCACTGTTGTTCGGCCTGATGCTGGTGGTGGTGGCCGATGTGTCGCTGCGCTACCTGTTCAATGCGCCGCTGCTGTGGTCGTATGAAGTGATCTCGGTATTTCTGCTGCCGGGGCTGTTCTTCCTGTCGGCTTCATACGCGCTGGCCACGCATGCGCATGTGAGCGTGGACATCCTGCAGAACCATGTGAGCGATGCGACCCGCTACCTGTTCGAGGCGATTACGAGTGCGGTCGCAACGCCGGTGTTCGCGTTCATCGCGTGGGCCGCGCTCAGGCAGACCGTGACGCAGTTCGTGGCCGGCACCTCGCTCACGAGCGGCCTCGAACTGCCGTCCTGGGTCACAACCGCGCTGCTGCCGCTGGGCTTCGGCCTGCTCGCATTGCGCTGCCTGCTCAACACGGTCGGCTATCTGATGAGCCTCATCACCAGCAGGAACTGGTGGCCGCTGCCGCCGCTGTCAGGCAGCGACGGCGCCAGGCCGGCCGAACCATGACGGCCGCGGTCGTCGTCGCGGCGATGTTCGTGCTGCTGGCGCTTGGCATGCCCGTCGCGTTCGGGCTTGCGGCAGCCGGCTCGGCCGGCCTCTGGTGGATCGGCGGCATCGATGCGCTGACCGGCATCGTCACCACCACGCCGCTGTCCACCGCCGGCACCTATGAGCTGATCTCGGTGCCGCTGTTCATCCTGATGGCCGAGTTCGTGATCCTGAGCGGTGTGGCGGACAACCTGTTTAAGGCGGCCGCGAGCTGGGTCGGCCGTGTGCCCGGTGGTTTGGCGATGGCAACTGCGCTTGCGGGCGCGGGCTTCGGGGCGATCTCGGGGTCGAGCACGGCATCCGCGGCGACCCTGTCGTCCACCACCATTCCCGCAATGCTCAAGCAGGGCTACGAGCCGCAACTCGCCGGCGGCGTCGTTGCGATCTCGGGAACGCTGGCAATGCTGATCCCGCCGAGCATCGCGCTGGTGCTCTACGGGATCATCGCGGATGTGAGCATCAGCCGGCTGCTGGTGGCTGGCGTCGTCCCGGGCCTGCTCGTGACGGCGACCATCATGGCCACCGTCTGGTTTCTGGTCTGGCAGGTGCCGGCACGGGCGCCGCGCGGCAACGCCTACACCTGGCGCGAGAAGTTCCGCTCGCTCACCGTGGTCGGCCCGATGCTGCTGCTGTTCATGGCGGTCACCGGTGTGATCTACACCGGCGTCGCGACGCCGACGGAAGCGTCGGGCATCGGCGCGTTCGGCGCGTTCTTGCTCGCGCTCAAAGCGGGCACCGTGAACCGAGCAACCTTGCCGCCCGCGCTGCTGCGCGCCCTGCAGGCCAGCACCATGATCGTGATGATCATCGTGTGCGCAAAGATCTTCGGCTATTTCTTCTCGCTGACCCAGGCGACCCAGCAGATCGTCGGATGGGTTGCTGGGCTGCATACGTCGCGCTGGGTGATCATCGCGTTGGTCCTGTTCGGCTACATCGTGCTCGGCTGCCTGATGGACCAGATCGCGATCCTGATCCTCACCGTGCCGGTGGTGCTGCCGCTCGTCAAGTCGCTCGGGTTCGACCCGGTCTGGTTCGGCGTGATCATCGTGGTGACGGCCGAAGTGGGGCTCGTCACGCCGCCAGTCGGGCTCAACGTGTTCGTGGTGTCGCGCTACACCGGCCGGCCGCTGTCGGAAGTGTTCGCGGGGGTCTGGCCACACGTGGTCGCACATCTGGCATTGCTCGCGCTGCTGGTCGCGTTTCCGCAGATCATCCAGTGGCTGCCGTCCACGATGAAGTTCTGATCCACCGAATCCATTTTTAAAACACCCATTAAAGGAGACGACAGACATGACACTCAAGCACCAAGCCTTTTTTGCCTGCGCCGCGCTGACTGCTCTGCAACCGGCGCTCGCGCAGGCCATCGTGCTCAAGATCGCGGACTCGTTCCCGGTCGGCCACTACGTGCCGGAATACACCGTCAAGCCGCTGATGGAGCGCTTCAAGGAGAAGAAGCTCGGCGTCGAGTTCGAGTACTACCCGGCCGAGCAGCTCGGCAAATCAAAGGACATGCTCGCGCTCACGCAAAGCGGCTTGGTGGACATCGGCTATGTCGCGCCCGCGTTCGTTTCGGACAAGATGCCGCTGTCGGTGGTGGCCGAGCTGCCGCTCGACTACAGCGGCTCCTGCAAGGGCACGCTTGCCTACTGGAACCTCGCGAAGCCCGGCGGCCTGATCGACAAGAAGGAGTTCGAGCCGAACGGCGTGCGGCTGCTGTTCACGCTGGTGCTGCCGCCCTACCAGTTGCTCACGCTCAAATCCTTCAAGACGTTGAAAGATCTGGAGGGGCGAAAGATTCGCACCTCGGGCTTGGCGAAGGAACTGGCGCTGAAGAAGCTCGACACGGTGCCGATCCAGATCCCGACGCCGGATGTCTATGAGGCGCTGTCGCGCGGCACCATCGACGGCATGCTGTTCCCGTTCAACAGCCTGCCGCCGTACGAGCTGCACACCGTGGCCAAATACTCCACCGTAGGCGAGAACTTCGGCAGCTTCGTCGTCAACTACGTGATCAACCTGAAGAAGTGGGCGGCGTTGCCCAAGCCCGTGCAGCAGGAGCTGACGGCCATGGGCGAGGAGTTCGTGCGCACCGCCTGCGCGAAGGTGGACCAGGACGAAGCGCGCGACATCGAGAAGTCGAAGCAGGCCGGCGTGCAGCTCGTCACGCTGTCCGCGGCCGACAAGGCGACGCTGGAGAAAACCATGGACACGGTCGCCAAGGACTGGGCCGCCAACCTGGACCGGCGCGGCAAGGCGGGCACGGAGGCACTGAATGCGTTTCGCGCCGGGCTCAAGTAGGGCATTCAGGAGACCATGAAGGAGTCAGCCGAATGAACGGCCTGCAAACCCTGACCCTACAGCAGTTGCCGCCGCACGCCCAGGCACTCCGGTCGAAGGTGCGCACGTTCCTGGGTGACCATTTGCAAGGTCTTTCGACCGAGCGGCGTGCGCGCTCCTGGATGGGGTTCGACGCTGGCTTCAGCCGCGCGATGGCCGCCGAGGGCTGGGTCGGGTTGACATTGCCGAAGTCGGCCGGTGGCGCCAGCATGGACGCGTTCAGCCGCTACGTGCTGGTCGAGGAAATGCTGAGCGCCGGCGCGCCGGTGTCGGCGCACTGGATCGCGGACCGGCAAAGCGGCCCGCTGATATGGAAGTTCGGCAGCGAGCGACAGCAGGCAAAGTACCTGCCGCGCATCTGCAGCGCCGAAGCCTTTTTTTGCATCGGCATGAGCGAACCGCAGGCCGGCTCCGACTTGGCCAGCGTGCGTACCCGCGCGAGCCGCTCGCCCGATGGCCGTGGCTGGCGCTTGAATGGCCAGAAGGTCTGGACCACCAACGCACACCGCTCGCACTACATGATCGCGCTGGTGCGGACCTCCGGCGCGCCGGAAGATCGGCAGCAGGGGCTGTCGCAGTTCATCGTCGACCTGACGCTGCCGGGCATCAGCGTGCGTTCCATCGAGGATCTGACCGGCGACGCGCACTTCAACGAGGTGTTCTTCGATGATGTGCAGCTGGGCGACGATGCATTGATCGGCGAGGAAGGTGCAGGCTGGAAGCAGGTGAACGCGGAGCTTGCATTCGAGCGCAGCGGCCCGGAGCGCATTTACTCGAGCATCGTGCTGTTCGATGCATGGCTGGCGTACCTGCGTGTCCGGCGAACCGCCGGCACTGCGCCGACGGCGACGGAAACGGCCCTCGCGGGTCGCATCGCATGTGAGCTTGCGGTGCTGCGCTCGCTGTCGATCTCGCTGACCGCGCAGCTCGCGGCCGGCCACGGCCCGCTGGTGGAAGCGGCGCTCGTGAAAGACCTCGGCACGCAGTTCGAGCAGGACATTCCGGCCTGGCTGGCCGACGCGCTCGGCAGCGCGGACAACTTGCCCCTGGCGGCCGATGAGCTGCTGCGCACACTGGCTTACGTGAGCCAGATCGCGCCCACCTACTCGCTGCGCGGCGGCACCCGCGAAATCCTGCGCGGGATGATCGCGCGCGGCCTTGGTCTGCGCTGAAGCTGGAGGTCGTTGCTGCCATGAATGACCTGCTGGCCGATTCGGCCGACAAACTGTTTGCGCGCATCGCCACGCCTGCGGCGGTGCTGGCGATCGAGCGCGGCGGTGATGCATCGATGCTCTGGCAGCCGATTGTCGATGCCGGGTTCTGTGATGCGCTGATGCCGGCAGACGCGGGCGGCGCGGGCTTGTCCTTGCACGAGGCATTTCCGCTGTTGCTGGCGGCCGGCCGGCATGCGTTGCCGCTGCCGCTGGCAGCGACCTGCTGGGCGCGTGCCTTGGTGGCCGCGCGCGGCATCGATGCGCCGGCCGGGCCGATCGCGCTGGCTGCCGCCCCGCTGGTCGAAGCGGCGGGTGCCTACAGGGCCCGCGCGGTGCCGTTCGGCCGCGTTGCGGACTGGGTGGTGGTGCAGCGCGGCGAAGAGACGACCTGGCTGTTGCCGACGGCCGCCGCGGTGAGGCACGACATCGGCGTGCACGGCAGCCTGCAGGCGCATCTGATCTGGTCCGCATGGCCGGGCGAGGCAGCAATCGAGCTGGGCGACGCGCTGCCTTGGATGCAAACGGGCGCGGTGCTGTGGGCCGCGCTGCTCGCAGGCGCCACAGCCAAGGTGCTCGGCCTGACGGTGGCTTATGCGAACGAGCGGGTCCAGTTCGGCCGCTCGATCGGCAAGTTCCAGGCGCTGCAGCAGAACATCAGCGAGATCGCCGAGCTTGCACAAGCCGCGATGCTGGCCGCCGAAATGGGCGCGCAGGCCGGACTGCCGCAACGCGGCTTCAGCAACCTGCATGCCGCCGTGGCCAAGGCACGCGCGAGCGCCGCGGTGCCGCACGTGACGGCGGTCGCGCATGCGGTGCATGGCGCGATGGGCATCACGGCCGAGTACCCGCTGCATCTGTGGACGCGCCGGCTGCACGAATGGCGGCTCGACTTCGGCGCCGAGACGTTCTGGCACCGCCGCATCGGTGCTGCGTTGCTGGATCGGCCCGACGGCGGCGGCGCGCTCGACTTCGTGCTCGATGCGCTGGCGCCCATGGCGGCCTGACCCGAAGCTGCTTTTTGAGAGACCTGATCCACCATGAGCGAATTCCTGTTGTACGAACAAGCCGGCCCGATCGTCACGCTGACGATGAACCAGCCCGCAGTACGCAACGCGTTGACCGGCAACAGCGCGGTCGATGAGTTCACGGCCGCGTGCGTGCGCATCGGCGCCGACCTGTCGGTGCGCGCGGTGATCCTGACGGGAGCAGGCACCGTGTTCTCCTCCGGCGGCAACGTGAAGGACATGCGCAGGTTCTGCGACGACGCGATGAGCCCGGCTGCGATCCGCCAGTGGTATCTGCTCGGCATCCAGCGGCTCACGCAGGCGGTCTATGAACTCGAAGTGCCGACCATTGCGGCCGTGAACGGCGCGGCTGTGGGCGCAGGATGTGACCTGGCCTGCATGTGCGACCTGCGCATCGCGTCCGAATCGGCCAGTTTTGCAGAGAGTTTCATCCGAGTCGGCCTGATCCCGGGCGACGGCGGTGCCTGGCTGCTGCCACGGGCGGTCGGCATGGCAAAGGCGATGGAGATGGCGTTCACCGGCGATCCGGTGCCGGCCGAGGAAGCGTTGCGTTGCGGGCTGGTATCGCGCGTGGTCGCACCCGACCACCTGCTGCCCACCGCGCAGCAACTCGCGCGGCGCATCGCGCGCAACCCCGGTAACGTGCTGCGCATGACCAAGCGCCTGATGCGCGAAGGCCAGCACATGCGCATCGAATCGCTGCTGCAGATGTCAGCCGGGCTGCAGGTGATCGCGCACAAGAGCCCGCAGCACCTGGAAGCGATCAATGCTTTCGTCGAGAAGCGCGAGCCTGACTTCAAGGATGACTGAACCTGCCGCCCGCGCGCCCGCTGGCGGCGCGTTGCAAGGCCTGCGCGTGGTCGATCTGACCACGGTGCTGATGGGTCCGTACGCGACGCAGTTGCTAGCCGACATGGGCGCCGACGTGATCAAGGTAGAGCCGCCTGCGGGCGACACCGTGCGCGGCATCGGACCGATGCGCCACCCGGGCATGGGCTCGATCTTCCTGCACGCGAACCGCAACAAGCGCAGCCTCGTGCTGGACCTCAAGAAAGCGGATGGGCTGGCGGCCTTCCATCGGCTGGCCGAACGCGCCGACGTTGTGGCCTACAACATCCGGCCGCAGGCGATGCAGCGGCTGGGCATCCATTACGACCGGCTGCACGCGTCGAATCCGCGCCTGATCTACGCAGGGCTGTACGGCTACGGCGAAGCCGGCCCCTATGCGGGCAAGCCCGCCTATGACGACCTGATCCAGGGCGCCGCCGCAGTGCCCAGCGTCATGAGCCGCGCATCAGGCAGCGAGCCGCGTTACGTGCCGTTGACCTTGGCCGACCGCACCGTCGGGCTGATGGCCGCGAACGCGATTCTTGCCGCGGTGGTTGCCCGCTCACGTACCGGCCGCGGCCAGCAGGTCGAAGTCCCGATGTTCGAGACGATGGCGCAGTACGTCCTGTCGGACCACATGGCGGGCGAAACCTTCGTGCCGGCGCTCGGATCCAGCGGCTACCCGCGCCTGCTGGTCACCGAGCGGCGGCCGTACCGGACGTCAGACGGCTATCTGTGCGTGCTGATCTACAGCGACCGGCAGTGGCAGGCGTTCCTGCGTCTGATCGGGCACGAGCGGCTGTTCACTGAAGACCCGCGGCTGGCGACGATCGATGCGCGCACCCGGCACATCAACGACCTGTACGCGCTGGTCGCACAGCACCTGGCCACGCGCTCGACAGCCGAGTGGCAGGCACTGCTCGAAGCCAGCGACATCCCGTGCATGCCGTTGCACGACCTGGACAGCCTGCTTGACGACCCACACCTGCTGGCCACCGGCATGCTCGGCACGACCGTGCATCCGAGCGAAGGACAGGTGCGCGAGCTGGGCGTGCCGGTCAGGCTGTCCGACACACCAGCCGCGCAGCAGCAGCAACCGGCGCCACGGCTGGGCCAGCACAGCCGCGAACTGCTGCGCGAAGCCGGTTACGACGAGGCGCAGATCGCCGCGATGCAGGCCAGCGGCGCCACCTGGTGCGAGCGCTGATACAAGTCCGCCGGTCAGCCGACCCCGAGATACGCCTGCCGGATGTAGTCGTCCGCACCCAGTTCCGCGCTGGTGCCAACGCGACCCACATGGCCATGTTCGAGCACATAGACCCGGTCGGCAATGCGCAGCGCGGACAGCGCGTCCTGCTCAGCCATCAGGATCGCCGTGCCGGCTTTGTTCACGCGCTTGATCGCATCGAAGATTTCCATCTTGAGCCGGTGCGCAATGCCGACGGACGGCTCGTCGAGCAACAGCAACGAGGGCTTGCCCATCAGCGCCCGGCCGATCGCGACCATCTGCTGCTGGCCGCCGGACAGGGTGCTGACGATCTGCGGCGCGCGTTCTTGCAGAATCGGGAACAGCTCGTACACACGCTTCAAGTCGGCCTGCACTTCAGCAGCATCACGCCGCAGATAGGCGCCGAGCATCAGGTTCTTCAGCACCGTCAATTCCGGGAACAGCCGCCGGCCTTCCGGGCAGTGGCAGATGCCTTTGCCGACCACGCCGTGCGCAGGCAGCGCCTGCAATGACTCGCCGTTGAATCGAAGCGTGCCGGTCGACGGCTGCGCGCGTGAGATCGCCTTGAGCAGCGTGCTCTTGCCCGCGCCGTTCGGCCCCAGCACGGCGATGAACTCGCCGGGTGCGATGTGCAGGCTCACGTCTTCCAGCGCGACCGCCTTGCCGTAGCTGACCGACAGGTTGCGCAGCTCAAGCAGCATGGTCGGCCGCGGCTCCGGTGATTGAGCCCGTCAGCGCCACGTCGTCCTCGTTGCCACGGCCGATGTACGCCTCGATCACCGCTGGATGCTGCACGATCTCGTCAGGCGCGCCGCGCGCGATCACTTCGCCGAAGTCGAGCGCGATCACGCGGCCGACCAGGCGCATGAACTCCTTCAACTTGTGCTCGATCAGCACGATGGTCAGGCCTTCTTCCCGGTGCACTTCGCGCAGCAGCACCGACAGATCGTCGATCTCGCCGCTGCCGAGGCCTGCGAACGGCTCGTCGAGCAGCAGCAGCGCCGGTCTGGCAGCCAGCGCGCGCGCGATTTCCAGGCGGCGCTGGTCGCCGTACGACAGCACTTCGACCGGGGTCTGCTCCTTCGCTGCAAGGCCGACCCGGCGCAACAGCGTCGCGGCCTGCGCTTCCAGGTTCGAACGGCCCGCACGCCGTGTGCCGAGCGCGCCGACGATCACGTTTTCCAGCACGCTCATGCCGACGAACGGCCGGCACAGCTGGAACGTGCGCGAGATGCCGAGCGCGGCCACCTTGTATGGCGCAAGCCCGAGGATCGAGCGCCCTTCAAAAGCGATTTTCCCGCCCGCATCGGGTGGGATGAAGCCGGTCAGCAGGTTGTACAACGTGGTCTTGCCGGCGCCATTCGGCCCCAGCACGCCGATGAACTCACCAGGCGCGATCGAGAACGAAACGTTCTTCACCGCATGCAGGCCGCCGAAATGCTTGTTCAGATTGGCAACCTCAAGCAGCGGCGCAGTCATCGGCGGACTTCCCCGATCACCGGTTTGCGGTCCTGCTGCAGCTTGACCGATGCCGTCCGTGCGCGACCGGTGCCGCTGATGCGCCGCCAGATCGGTGCGACCAGACCGTTCGGCAGGAAGAACAGGATCAGGATCAACGTGCAGCTGTAGATCATGAGGCGCCACTCGCCGAAGTCGCGCAGCAGCTCGGTCAGCAGGATCAATAGGATCGCACCGCCCACGGGGCCGTACACGGTGCCCATGCCGCCTACATATACCATCGTGATGATCGTGATCGAGGTGACCACCGCAAACAGCTGCGGGCTGACCTGCAACTGATAGTGCGCATACATCGCGCCGCCCAGGCCCGCCAGCGCACCGCTGATCACGAGCGACGCGATCTTGTAGAACGTGACGTTGATGCCGGCGGCCTGACAGGTCGCTTCGTCACCGCGGATCGCGCGCAGGATCAGGCCCCAGTTCGAGTGCGCCAGCATGAGCAAGCCGGCTGTGATCAGCACCAGCATCGCCAATGCGAAGTAATAGAACCCGAGCTGCGAGCGGATCAGCGGCTCCAGGCCGTTGATGCCTTCCTCGCCGCCCGTGTACTCCCAGAAGATCAACATCAGCCGCTGCATGATGACAGCGGCCGACAGCATCGCCAGTGCGAAATACGGGCCCTTGAGCCGCAACGTCGGCACGCCCAGCAGCAGCGCGACCAGCGACGCGGTGATCATCGACGCCGGCAGGCTCCACCAGCCACTCAAGCCGTAGGTCGTGTTCAAAAAGCCTGCCGTGTAAGCGCCTACGCCGATGAACAGGCTGTGGCCGAAGTTCTCGCGCCCGGTCAGGCCCGACATGAAGTCCCAGGTCACGGCCCAGATGCCGTAGATCACGCTGACCGTGAGCACGCCGACCAGATAGCTGCTGCCGAACAGCAGCGGGAGCGCGGCCATCAGCGCGATGAACGCGGCGGCGCCGATGATGTGAACGGCTTTGATCCGGCTTGCCATGCGCAGCTTTTAGAAGGCGGCGCGGCGACCGAAGATGCCGGCCGGCCGGAACACCAGCATCAGCAACGTAGCGAGCACCGAGACGATCTCGGTCCACGAGCTCGACACCATGTAGGCCACGATCGTCTCCGCATAGCCGAGCATCAACGCCGCCAGAATGCTGCCCGGAATCGAGCCCAGTCCGCCGACCACGACGATCGCGAACGCCTTCACGATCGGCAGCAGCCACATGGTCGGCTGCACGGTCAGGAAGGGCCCGGCCAACACGCCGGCTGCGGCCGCGAACGCCGCCGAGATGCCCATCACGATCGCAAAGATGCGGTCGCTCGGGATGCCCATGTACTGCGCGGCTTCCGGGTCCTGCGAAATCGCCAGGATCGCCGAGCCCAGCCGCGTGTGCTGGATGAACAGCCACAGTGCCGCGATCAGCACCACGCCCACGCCCAGTGCCAGCAGCCGCGCGCCGCCGATCGAGACGCCGCCGATTTCAACCATCGTGTCCACGAACGCGGGCACGTTGCGGTATTCGGAGCCGAACGTGAGGAACAGCACCTGTTCGATCACCAGTGCGATGGCCAGCGTGATCATCAGCACCGCGAGCTGCGATTTCCTGCGCATCGGCCGGATCAGCACGCGCTCGACCGCGATGCCGAACAATGCAACGAACCCGACCGCCAGCAGCGCAGCCGGCAGCAGCGGCAATCCGAACTGCGACGTGAACAGGTAGGCCCCATACGCACCGAGCGCATAGAAGCTGCCGTGCGCCAGATTCAGAATCCGCGCGACGCCGAAGATCAGCGTGAAGCCGACCGCCAGCATTGCGTAGATCGCGCTGCTGACGGCGCCGACGATCAGGATTTCAAGCACGGCAAGTCAAGATCGCGGTCCTGCGGGCCTCCCCGACCGGGCACACGCCTTACTTCTTGACCCACTCCGGATAGACGAACTCTGCGGTGCGGCGTTCCTTCGGGTAAATCACTTCGCGCTTGCAGCCTTCGCGCCACTGCGCAAACAGCAGGTTCGGGCCTTTGAAATCGGCCGTACCTGGCTTCACGTCATGCGTTTCATCGAACTCGATCGTGCCGGGAATGCCGACATAGCTGGTTTTCTCCAATTCCTTGATCACCTTGTCGGTGTCGGTGCTGCCCGCGCGCTTCACGGCTTCGGCATAGATATAGACCGAGTCGTTGCCACCGAACGCGGTATAGACCGGGGCTCGGTTGGTGCGCTTCCTGAACGCCTCGAAGAACGGCACGGTCTTGTGCGTAAGCGGCGCATTCACCGCGAAGTTGCCGGCCATCTCCCCGACCGATTTGCCGTCGATGCGATCGCAGAAGTCGCCATCCATGCTCTTGACATCGATGCCGCCGTAGGGCATCGGAAAGCGCGTGTTGTACCACTGCTTGGCGAAGATGTCGCTCGATGCGTGCGAGAGGATCACGATCAGGTATTCGGCGCCCGAGTCCTTGATCTTGGAGAACAGCGGCGAGAAGTCGGATGTCTGCGCGTCGAAGAATTCGGTCGCGCGCACGTCGGCCCCGGCGCCAGTCGCGCCCTTCTTCAGGATCGGCACCAGATCCTGTACCCACTTCGCGTTCTCACCGACGATTGCGATCTTGTTCAGGCCCAGGTCGCCCTTGACGAAACCGGAGACGAAGCCGGTCATCTCACGCGCCTGATGGGCTGCGTTGATCGGGCCGACCCGGAAGATGTACTTGTAGTGCTCGTAGTCGGTCTTGACCTTCGCGTTGGTCGAAGGTGAAGCGGAACCGACGTTCAGGTAGATCGTCTTGGCCGCTGAAATATGCGGCAGCTGCGCAAGCGTCACGCCGCTCGTGTAGCCGCCGATCAGCACATCGACCTTTTCGTCGCCGGTCAGCTTCTTGATCGCGCTGATGCCGGTCTCGGGGTTCTCGGTCTCGTCGGCCACCACCATTTCCAGCGGACGGCCGAGCAAACCGCCCTTGCCGTTGATGTCCTCGATCGCCATCTTGACCGCATCCTGCGTGTCGCGCCCGACCTGCAGCTGGATCGCAGTCGGCACGCCGATGCGGATCGGCTTGGCCGAAGGCTGCTGGGCTTGCGCAAGCAGCGGCGCAGCGGCCATTCCGAGTGCGGCACAGGCGGCACCGGTCATGAGTGTCAAGCGTTTCATGTCGTCTCCTGATGGTTCTGTGACGCCGCTCGATCCCATGTTCAATGGTTCAACGAACGGCGCATCTCCCAGTTGAGCAACTTCCCTCGATGATGCATACAAGGACTTACCCGGAGGTCAGCCCGATGGATGGGCCCATTGCGATTTGCTGCTCGACAACTGTTTCAGGTGCGCTCTCGCATACGGAATGCGACAGGCGAGCGCGCCTTTGCGGTTAGGCTGGTGCTTTCAAATCCATTGATTTCAGACAGGGATCGGCATCATGAAACTCGAAGGCTCGTGCCATTGCAAGGCGGTGCGCTTCTCGGTCGAATCGCATGAGCCGGTGCCGTTCATGCGCTGCTACTGCAGCATCTGCCGCAAGACCGCGGGCACCGGCGGCTTTGCGATCAACCTGGGGGCGGATTACCGGTCACTGCAGGTCGAAGGCAAAGGCAACCTGTCGATCTACCGCGCCAAGATGGATGACGGCCACACCAGCAGCGGCGAGCGAAACTTTTGCAAGTTGTGCGGCACCGCGCTTTGGCTCTGGGATCCGCACTGGCCGGAGCTGGTGCATCCGCATGCAGGTGCGATCGATACCGACCTGCCCGAGCCGCCCGATACAACGCACATGATGCTCGGCTCCAAAGCGAATTGGGTAAGCCCATGCCTGCAAGACGGTGCCACCCGGTTTGATGAATATCCGATCGAGTCCCTTGCGCAATGGCACAAGCGCAAGGGACTCGAGCTTTGAAGCCTGCGCTGGCGACTGAATTTTCACGTCAAAGCCGGATGATGCGCCGGTCCAGTCTGCTGGTGCAGCTATCTTTTATATAGCAATCGCAGTTGCAGGCCAGATGTCATTTCCCAGCGCCTGCAGCCATGTCAAGGTGGTACCCTGCTGCGCTGCAAGCTTGGCAGACTTGGACAAGCAGCTATTCGTTGATGTCAGGCGTACTTTCGTGAGTGTGTGGGGCAGACTCCGTTATTGAAGGTAGGTGTGGCGTGGCCGGTCGCGGGTGGGATTGACCCAGCGATGAGCAGACGCCCACTGATTGATCTTGCGTAAAACGCCCGATTCGATTCGCCGCTGTTCATGAGTTTCTTCTTTCTCAAGCGGCTGCTCACGCTGCTCATCACGCTGCTGGGTGCATCGATCGTCGTGTTTTTGGTGCTTGAAGTGCTGCCCGGCAATGCGGCGCAGACGCTGATGGGGCCGGATGCGTCCGCAGAAGCGGTGGCGGCGCTTGCGGCCAAGCTGGGGCTCGATCAGCCGGCGGTCACGCGGTACTTCCACTGGCTCGGTGGCATGCTGCTGCATGGCGATCTGGGCAACAGTTATGCATACGGTTCGCCAGTGCTGGAGCTGGTGGCCGAGCGGCTGGCGGTGACGGTGCCGCTTGCGCTGATGGCAATGGCGCTCACGGTAGTGCTCGCGTTGTCGGCCGGCGTTTACGCGGCGGCACGGCACAACCGCTGGGGCGACGTCGGCGTGATGGGCTTGGCGCAGGTCGGCATCGCGATCCCGAACTTCTGGTTCGCGATTTTGCTGATCCTGCTGTTCTCGGTGAAGCTGCAGTGGTTCTCGGCGGGCGGCTTCGCGGGCTGGGGCGAGCCACTGGCTGCGCTCAAATCATTGCTGCTGCCGGCCGTGTCGCTTGCGGTGGTGCAGGCCGCGATCCTTGCGCGGGTCACGCGCTCGGCCGTGCTCGAGGTGCAGCAGGAAGACTTCGTGCGCACCGCGCGCGCCAAGGGGCTGTCCCGCCGCGGCGCCTTGTTGCGGCATGTGCTGCGCAACGCGATGATTCCCGTCGTCACGGTGATCGGCCTGCAGTTCGGCCAGTTGCTGGCCGGCACCATCGTGGTGGAGAACGTGTTCTACCTGCCGGGCCTGGGCCGGCTGATCTTCCAGTCGATCGCAAACCGGGACCTGATCGTGGTGCGCAACTGCGTGATGCTGCTGGCGGCCATGGTGATCGTGGTGAACTTCATCGTCGATGTGCTGTATGCGGTGATCGATCCACGCATGCGGGCCGGTGATTGATGCGCCGCCGACCACCCGCCGGGATGCGCTCAACGTGACTGCGAACCCCGTCGCTGCAGCGGCCGACCTGACGGCAGCAGCCACCCCGATCGCTGCGCCGGGCTTCTGGCGACGCGCGTTGCGCCATCGCAGCTTCGTGATCGGCGCCGTGCTGGCGTTGCTGCTGGTCGCTTCCGCCGCACTGTCATTGGTCTGGACGCCGTGGTCGCCTTATGACGTCGACCTCGCGTCCAAGCTGCAACCGCCATCGGCCGGCCACTGGCTCGGCACCGATCCGTTCGGGCGCGACATCGTCTCGCTGTTGCTGACCGGCGCGCGCAATTCGATCCTGGTCGGCGTGATCGCCGTCGGAATCGGGCTGCTGCTCGGAACCGCGCTCGGGCTGCTGGCAGCAGCACGGCGCGGCTGGGTCGAAGAGGTGGTGATGCGGGTTGCGGACTTCACGTTCGCGTTTCCGGCGATCCTGTCGGCGATCATGCTGACGGCGGTGTTCGGCGCCGGCATCGTGAACGCGATCATCGCGATCGGCATCTTCAACATTCCGATCTTCATCCGGGTCACGCGCGCTTCGGCGAACTCGGTCTGGGCGAGGGACTATGTGCTGGCTTCGCGTGCTTGCGGCTTCGGCAGCCTGCGCATCACGCTCGATCACGTGCTGCCGAATGTCGCATCGGTGCTGATCGTGCAGGCCACCATCCAGTTCGCGATTGCGATCCTGGCCGAAGCCGCGCTGTCCTACCTCGGACTTGGCACGCAGCCGCCGCAACCGAGCTGGGGCCGCATGCTGGCCGAAGCGCAGACGCTGCTGTATCAGGCGCCGCAACTTGCGGTCTGGCCAGGGCTCGCGATCGCGCTGGCCGTGCTGGGGCTCAACCTGCTCGGCGATGGCCTGCGCGACCTGCTCGATCCGCGTCTTGCCCGCAAGCGGTAAGCGGCACCCGGAATGCCCAATGACGTTGCTTGAAGTCTCCGACCTGCGTGTGCGCCTGCAGACGCCACGCGGCCCGGCCGATGCGGTGCGCGGCATCGACTTCACGATCGAACGCGGCCAGACGCTCGGGTTGATCGGCGAATCGGGTTGCGGCAAGTCGATCACGGCATTGGCGTTGCTGGGGCTCGCGCCGGACGGCGCAACGCTCAGCGGCAGCATTCGGCTGCAAGGCCGGGAGCTGGTCGGCGCCAGCGAAGCGGAGCTTTGCCAGGTGCGCGGCGACCGCATCGCGATGATCTTTCAGGAGCCGATGACCGCGCTGAACCCTTTGCACACGATCGGCCGGCAGGTGGCCGAGCCGTTGCGGCTGCATCGCAAGGCATCGGGTCCGGACGCGCGCACTGAGGCGCTGGCGCTGCTGGATCGGGTCGGCATACCCAACGCGGCAGCCCGCTTCGATTCGCACCCGCACCAGTTCTCCGGCGGCCAGCGCCAGCGCATCGGCATCGCGATGGCGCTGGCCTGCGGGCCGGACCTGCTGATCGCCGACGAGCCGACCACCGCGCTCGATGCGACGATCCAGCAGCAGGTGCTCGACCTGATCCGCGAGCTGGTCGCCGAGCGTGGCATGGGCCTGCTGCTGATCTCGCACGACCTCGGCCTGATCGCACGCAACGCACAGGACATGCTCGTGATGTATGGCGGCCTGATCGTCGAGCGCGGGCCGACCGCGCGCGTGTTTGCCGAAATGGCGCACCCCTACACGCGCGGCCTGTTCGCCGCACGGCCGCGGCTCGACGCGCGCGGCCAGCGGCTGGCGACGATCGCGGGCGCCGTGCCAGAACTGATCGATCTGCCGAACGGCTGCCCGTTCGCAGGTCGATGCGGTTTTACGATCGATGCGTGCACGCAGGCGGTGCCGCCATCCGTGGTGATATCGCCCGGTCACAGCGCACGCTGCATCCGGCTCGATGTCGTCGCGAATGCAGAGGCAGACACGCCAGCGCAGACGGCATGACCACCGACCACCCGCTGCTCGACGTGCGTGATGTCACCCGCGACTACGCGATGCCGCGCACGCACCTGTGGCGCGCGCCGCCTGTGGTGCATGCGTTGCGCGGTGTGAGCCTGTCGGTTACGGCCGGCCGCAACCTGGGCATCGTCGGCGAATCGGGCTCGGGCAAGTCAACGCTCGCACGCATCGTGATGGCGCTGGAGCGGCCGACGTCGGGCACGGTGCGCTTGGCTGGACGGGACCTGTTCCAGCTCGATCCGGCCGCGCTCAAGGCGGCGCGGCGCGATTTTCAGATGGTGTTTCAGGACCCGTATGGTTCGCTCGATCCACGCCAGACGGTGGCTGCGATCGTGGCCGAGCCGCTGGCCGCACAACGGGCATCATCCGCCGCGCAGCGCCGTGAACGGGCCGCACAAACACTGGCTTCGGTCGGCCTGCGCACGGCCGATCTCGACAAGTACGCGCATGAATTCTCCGGCGGCCAGCGCCAGCGCATTGCGATCGCGCGTGCGTTGATCACGCGCCCCCAACTGATCGTCGCCGACGAGCCGCTGTCCGCGCTCGACGTGTCGGTGCAGGCCCAGGTGCTGAACCTGATGGCCGACCTGCAGCGCGAGTACGGCGTGACGTTTCTGTTTATCAGCCACGACATCGCGGTGGTGGGTCATCTGTGTGCGGACGTGGTCGTGATGCAGGCCGGGCGCATTGTGGAAGCCGGGCCCGTCGAACAGGTGCTGGATCGGCCGGAGCAGGACTACACGCGGGCACTGTTGGCAGCAAGCCGGTAGCAATGCAGTCCGTCTCGTGAGCGCCAGCCGTGAAGCCGGATGCCCTCGCAAGCCGTGCCTTTGAACGCAATTTCTCGTCAGGCCGCTTCGGCCATCTGTTGCCGCGCGGCAGGCAGCTCGTGCGCCGGTCTGTGCCTGGGGGCTCTGCTGTGTTGCTGATCTTCGCTTTTTTCTGGTGCGGCATCCTGAGCTTGTGCTGGACGATCAGAAAACGACATGGGCCTTCGATGCGTCCGGCTTGGCGCACTCACCGTTTTTGTGCAGCGTGCGCGTTTGCTGCACCGGCTGCTTGCTCAGCCCTCGGACTGGTCCGGCCGCAAGCTGGATCGGGCGGCGTTCCAGATTGCCCAGGCAGTTCGGGCAGGTGCTTCGCAGCACGTCCTCGACGCAGCGAAGGCAGAACCTGCACTCGTAGCTGCAGATTTAGGCTTCAGTGCTCCCGGGTGGCACGTCGCGGTCACAGTATTCGCAGTCGGGGCGCAAGTCGAGCAAGGCCATGCGGAGTTCCTTTTCGGTGATTGTCAAACGGTCGGCCTTACCGCTCGCCGCGCCAGAAATTCCTGCATCACCCGCTGTGGCTCCCCACTCGCATAGCAATTGAGCTGATAGTCCAGCGCCGCCATGCACGCTTCCTCGAACCCGGCCTGCGTGCGCTCACGAAAGCGCCGCTTGGTCGCGCGAAACGCGGCCTGCGGCAAGCTGGCGAGCTGCATTGCTCGCTCGATAGCACGGGGCAGCACCTGATCGGCCGGCACCAGGTCGTTCACCAGTCCGAGCTGATGCCCACGCTCACCGCTGATCAGCTCCGCCGTCAGCGACAGGTGCTGATTCAGCGAATGGCCGATCTGCAGCGACATCAGGTACGAGCCGACGATGCTCGCCAGTCCGGCTTTCACCTCAGGCTGGCCCATGCGCAGTGTGGGGTGTGCCACGCGCAGATCGCACAGCAGCGCGATCTGAAAACCCGCGCCCGCAGTGCTGCCGTTCAGGGCCGCGACGATCGGCTTGGTCACGTCGCGCACCGCCTGGTACATCGCATGTTGCCGGTCCAGCCAGCCGCCGACGGTCTGCGCATCGAGCGTGGCCGACTCGTCCAGATCCTGTCCGCCGCAGAACGCACGGTCGCCGCTGCCGGTGAGCACGATCGCATCCACCGCGTCGCTTGCGTCGAGCGTCGGCAACGCGCGGGTCAGGTTGGCGCGCAAGTGGGCATCGACCGCATTCAGCACGCTGGGGCGGTTCAGCCGGACCACGGCGATGCGGCCTTCCACATCGATCAGGATCGGAGCCTCGGCGGGCGTCGTGGTCATGGCGGTTGCTCCTGAAGAGCAGTTCGGTCAGGTGCCGCGCAGGATCATGTCGGCGCCCTTCTCGCCGACCAGTACGGCGGCCGCGTTCGTGTTGGCCGACACCATCGTCGGCATCACGGACGCATCGATCACGCGCAGCCGGTCGACACCACGCACGCGAAGCTGCGGATCGACGACCGACGCCTCATCGCCGCCCATGCGGCAGGTGCCGCAAGGATGGAACACGGTGCCGCCCTTATTGCGCGCGAAGTGTTCAAGTTCGGCATCGGTCTGGACCGCGTTGCCGGGCAGGTATTCGCCTTCGGTGATCAGGTCGCGGAAAGCGGGCTGGCGGTAGATGTCGCGCAAAATGCGCAGGCCGCTCACCACGACCTTCACGTCATGCGGCGCAGTCAGGTAGTTGGAGACGATGCGCGGCGGCGCGAGTGGATCGTTTGAGCGCAGCGTTACCTGCCCACGTGATTCGGGCCGGCACTGCGCGGCCGATGCGGAAAAACCCGAGAAACGATGCAGCGGATCACCGGGCTTGTCGACTGACAGCGGCATCACGTTGAACAGGACGTCGGCACGATCGTCTTTTGCGACCGCGCTGCGCACCATGCCGCCCACTTGGCCGGCGCCCACGGTGAGCGGCCCGCGCTGGCCGAACAGCCACTGCGCGCCCATGCGCGCGAGACCGATCGGGCTGCGCACCTCGTCGTTCAGCGACATCTTCTGTTTAAGCCGCACGATCACACGCGCCTGGTAGTGATCCTGCAAATTCGCGCCGACTCCGGGCGCATCGACGATCGTCTCAATGCCGTGCTCATCCAGCAAAGCCGCCGGGCCGATGCCCGAGAGCTGCAACAGCTGCGGCGACTGCAATGCACCGGCCGACAGCAGAACCTCGCCGTCCGCCGCGGCCCGCTGCAACTGCCCGTCCTGCAACCATTCAACGCCGGTTGCGCGGCCATGTTCGATCACGATACGCGTGACTTGCACGCCGGTCTGCACGGTCAGATTCACACGCTTTCTGACCGGCGCCAGAAAGGCCGTGGCGGCGCTGCTGCGCCAGTGGCCGCTTAACGTGAGCTGGTATGCGCCCAGGCCCTGATCGATTTCGCCGTTGAAGTCGGGACTCAGTGGATAGCCGGCCTGCTTGCCGGCGACCACCCAGGCATCGCAATACGGATGGTCGTTGCGCAGGTTGGATACGCCGAGTTCGCCGTCGCGGCCGTGGAATTCGCTCGGCGGGCCGTCGTAGCGCTCGGACTTCTTGAACAGCGGCAGCAGCTCGGAGTAGCTCCAGCCGGCTGCGCCCTGCCGCGCCCACTCGTCGAAGTCGGCACGCTGACCACGGATGTAGAGCAGCCCGTTGATCGCGCTCGATCCGCCGAGCACCTTGCCGCGTGGCCAGACGACGCGGCGGTTGCCGGTGGCTTCCTGCGGCTCGACTTCGAACTGCCACGAATGGCGTGGGTCGTAGATCGAGCGGAAGTAGCCGACCGGCAGGCGCAGCCAGAAGCTGCGTGCCTCGCCACCGGCTTCGAGCAGCAGCACGCGCCGCGCCGGATCGACACTGAGCCGGTTCGCGAGCACGCAGCCCGCGGATCCGGCACCGATGATGATCGTGTCGTAGCCTTTGGCGAGCGCTTCACTCATCGGTCATCGGCACAGCAAGGAGCGCGACGCCGGTCACTTGACCTGAGCAAGGAACAGGCTCGGGTCAAAGTAAGCCTTCGCGTTCACGGGGTTTGCAATCTTCGCGTTCTCGACGAAGAAGTCGGTTACCTGCTGCAACCAGCCGGTCACAGTGCCATCCTGATACTTGTCCTTCCACTCGGCGGCCGAATAGTACTTGGATGCCTTGAACTGCTCCTTGAACTCATCGAGCGGCACCTGCGGGTACTGCGCCTTGTGCAACATCACGGCGGCTGCATCCGGGTCTTTCACGATCATTTCGTTGGCCGGCAGCCAGCCCGCAATCAGGCGGCCCAGCACTTCGCGGTTGCCATCGAAATAATCGTTGCGCGCGCCCCAGCCGCCCATGATGGCGGCCTGCGGGAAGAACGCGGAGGCATCGACCAGCTTGCGTGCATTCGGCACTTTGGACCGCACTACTGAGTCGAACGGGGACCACAGCGCCACGGCAGGAACCGCACCCGAGATGAACGACGTGACCGCCTCGCTCATGCGCTGGTTCACCAGCTGCACGTCCTTGCCCGAATCAAGCTGCACCGACTTCAACGCACGGTCCAGGAATACGTGCGCAGTGGTGCCGGTGCTGGTCGAGATTTTCTTGCCCTTGAGATCTGCGATGGTCTTGATGCCCGAGTCTTCCGCGACCCACAGCTGCGCGGTCGCGTACTCGATGTTGTTCATCAAGAACGCCTTGCCTTGCCCGCGCGCCGGAAAGTTGGACAGCACCGCGCCGGTGGACAGCACGTCCAGGCTGCCGCCGATCATGGCTTGGAACAGCTCCAGCCCCGTGGTGAACTGGCGCAGTTCCAGCTCGATCCCCTGCCTGGCGAAGCTGCCGATTTCCTGGCCGATGAAGATGTGCGAATCGACCGCCGGTGTGTGCAGGTAACCGACGCGTACCTTGGTCTTGTCCTGGGCGAACAGTGGGACACCAAAGCCGGCAACGGTTGCTGCTGCGGCCGACTGCAATAGGGTTCTGCGCTGCATGGTCATGTCTGTCTCCTTCAGTTGTAAAAAATCTAGTCGGACATCCGCACCGTCTGCCTGGCCTGCGCGGCGTACTCTTCCATCACAAGTTCGCGAATCTCTGCGCGCAGTGCGGCGAAGCGTGGGTCCTCGTGCACGTTTTCGGCGCGCGGGTAGCCGAACGGCACGTCGATGATGGTGCGGATGCGCGCGGGCCGGGCCGTCACCACAACGATACGAGATGAGAGATAGACGGCTTCCTCGACAGAGTGCGTGATCAGCATCACCGTCTTGCGCTCGGTCGTCAAGACGTCGAGCAGCAGGTCCTGCATGGCGCTGCGGGTCTGCGCATCGAGCGCGCCGAACGGCTCGTCCATCAGCAGGAACTCTGGCTTCACCGCGTAGGCGCGCGCAATCGCGAGCCGTTGGCGCATGCCGCCGGACAGGTGCTTGGGGAAGTGCAAAGCGAAGTCCGACAAGCCCATCAGCCCCATGTAGCGCTCGCATGTCGCAGCACGCTCGGCAGCGGGCACATTGTTCGCGCGCAGCTTCAGGCCGAACTCGATGTTCTGCCGCACCGTGAGCCATGGGAACACGCCGTACTCCTGGAAGATCACGCCGCGATCCGGCCCCGGTTTCGTGATCGGCCGGCCGTCCAGCAGCACCTTGCCGCCGGTCGGCTGCACGAAGCCGCCGACGATGTTCATCAGGGTGGTCTTGCCGCAGCCCGAGGGGCCGATGATCGAGACGAACTCGCCTTCGCGGATGTCGAACGAGACATCGTCGATCACGCGCATCGGCCCGTGCGCGGTGGCGAACTCGACCGACACGCGATTGAAAGCGATGCGCACCGCACCCTGCGGTGCGGATGGCTGCGTGTTGGCTTGCAGCGTGCTCATGCGATCCGGTCCTGCCAGGCGACCAGCCGGCGGCTCGCAAAGCGCAGCGCCAGGTCCATCGCCAGCGCAATGAAGCCGATGCAGATGATGCCGACGTAGATGATGTCGAGCTGAAAGAACGATGACGCATCCTGAATCAACGCACCCAGCCCCTGCTGGGCCGCGATCAGCTCGGACGCGACCAAGGTGGCCCACGCCACGCCGAGCGCCACTCGGATCGCAGTCAGGATGTGCGGCACCGTGAGCGGTAGGATCACCTTGGCAAAGATCTCGAAGTCGGTTGCGCCGAGCGTGCGCGCCACCCGCACGAAGATCGGGCTGATCTGCGCGATGCCTTCGTACATCACGATCACACCCGAAAAGAACGAGGCATAAAACAGGATCACCGTCTTGGCGACCTCGTCGATGCCGAAGTAAACGATGACGAGCGGGATCAGCGCAATCGGCGGCAAGGCGCGGAAGAAATTGATGACCGGATCGATAAAACTGCGCACACCCTGATACCAGCCCAAACAAAAGCCCACCGGCACCGCCAACACGATGCCCAGCGTGACGCCGATCAGCACGCGCTGCGTCGACATCCAGATGTCCATTGGCAGCCGGCCCCGTGCTAGTTCCAGGAATTTGCCCCAGACCGCATGCGGCGCCGGCACCAGCGCCGGACTGACCCAGCCACTGGCGCGGATGCCGTACCAGAGCAGCAGCAGCAGGGCCCAGGGCGCGATGATCAGCGCCGCCTTGGTCCAGGTCGGTCGGGACGGCATGGCCTGAATCGTCTCCTTGGTCGGACTTCGCATGCACCCTGAGCCATCACGACGATCGAGTCCCGCTGGTGCACCAAGTCATTTGGTCTTACTATAAACCATACGTTTAGCCAATCAACATGCTTGAATCTGTTGCATCCAGCCCAGTTCCGCGTTATGCGCGAGTTGCCGAGGTGCTGCGCCAGCGCATCGCCCGTGGTGTCTGGCCACAGGGCCAGCGGTTGCCGTCATTGGAGGAGCTGGGCACGGAGTTCGAAGTGGCCCGGGTCACGATGCGGCGTTCGATCGAACTGCTTGCGCGCGATGGCTTGGTGGTGGCGCAGCAGGGCCGCGGGACCTTTGTGACTGGCAGACCAGAACCCGCGCGGCCGATTGCAGTCGTCACCACACTGGACGAGCTGACCCGGTTCTATCGCAATACCTCGCCGGTGATCGTCAACATCGATGAATCGACCACGTCACCGCCCTTGCGCACGACCGATGGCACGCCAGCCGAGCGCTACGTGTTCATGCGGCGCGTCCACTCTCAACAGGGCGAGCCTTATTGCGTGATCAACATCTATCTTGACGAAGCGATTTTTCGCAAAAGCCCGAAGCGTTTTCGCGAGCAGACCGTGATCCCGCTGCTGGCTTCGATGAAGGGCGTGCAGATCGCCGATGCGCGCCAGGTGCTGACAATCGGCGCAGCCGATACGGAAGTCGCGAAGCTGCTGAAGCTCGCCGTGCATGCGCCGGTGGCGGAAGTCCGCCGTGTGTTCAAGGCGCCGAACGGTCGCGTGATCTATCTCGGTGAGGTGACCTACCGCGGCGACGCGATTCAACTGCAGATGAACCTGAAACCATGATCAAGATCCTGCCCGTTGAGCCGCTTGCGATTCGTCGCGTCGAAGCGTTCGTGTTCCGCCATCCGGTGCGCGTTCCGGTACGCACCTCGTTCGGCATCATGCGGGACCGGCCGGCCGTGTTCGTGCGCATCACGGGTGACGACGGCGCGGTAGGCTGGGGCGAGGTCTGGTGCAACTTTCCGGCTTGCGGCGCTGAGCATCGCGCGGCGTTGGTCGCCACTGTGCTGGCGCCATTGCTGGAGGGCGGGCAGTTCGACGGCGGGCCTGTGCAGGTCTTCGAGTCGATCAGCGCGCAGACCGCAGTGCTTGCGATTCAGTCCGGTGAACCGGGGCCCATCGCGCAGTCGATCGCGGGCGTGGACCTTGCGCTGTGGGACCTGTGTGCGCGCCGTGCCGGTCAGCCGCTGTGGCGGCACCTCGGCGGCACGAACGGCTATATCCCGGTCTACGCAAGCGGCATCAACCCGGACGGCTGCGAAGCGTTTGCGCTGGCCCAGCGCGCGGCCGGGCACCGCGCGTTCAAGCTCAAGATCGGCTTCGATGCGGCGCGCGACATCGCCAACGTGCAGGCGCTGCGGCGCACGCTGGGCGACGAGCCGCCGCTGATGGTCGATGCGAACCAGGCCTGGTCGCTCGATGAAGCGGGCCACATGACCGAACGCCTGAACGGCTTCGGACTCGGCTGGCTCGAAGAGCCGCTGCGCGCCGATCGGCCCTGGCATGAATGGCAGGTCCTGCAGGCCCGCAGCCCGGTCCCGCTGGCCGCCGGTGAAAACATGGCTGGCCTGGACGCATTCGATGCCGCGCTGCAGTCGCAGGCGCTGTCCGTGGTGCAGCCGGATGCGGCCAAGTGGGGCGGCATCTCGGGCAACTGGCCGGTGATCGCGCGCATCCTGGATGCCGGCCTGCGCTTTTGCCCGCATTATCTTGGCGCGGGCATCGGCCTCGCCGCATCCGGCCATCTGCTGGCCGCGGCCGGCGGGGGCGGCATGCTGGAAGTGGATGCAAATCCGAACCCGTTGCGTACCGAACTATGCCCCGCGCTCGGCCGGCTGGAAGACGGCTTCATCGAACTGGGCGAGGCACCGGGTATCGGTGTCGAGCCGGACCTCGACCGGCTCGCGCACGCGGCAGCACCGGCTTGATGCTTGCAAGCAATCACGTTCGCAGCGTGAACGGGGCAAGGCCATCGGGTACGCTTCCATCCCATGCTCGACATCATTGCCCTGACCCTGGTCATCACCGCGCTGCTCGCCTATCTGAACCACCGCTTCGTCGGCCTGCCAACGGCGATCGGCGTGATGGCGACGGCGCTTGCTTTGTCGCTGGGCATCGTGGGCCTGAACGCGTTGGGCATTGCGCAGCACCTGTTTGCGGCCGAAGAGAAGCTGCTGCGCTCGATCGATTTTCGCGACGTGCTGCTCGACGGCATGCTGTCGCTGCTGCTGTTCGCCGGCGCGCTGCACGTGCATCTGGATGATTTGAAGCAGTACCGCTGGCAGATCGGCGCTTTAGCGATCGTCGGCACGGTGGCGTCCACCGCGGTGGTCGGCTTCGCGCTGTACTACCTGCTGCCGCTGCTGGGCCTGAACCTCGCGCTGCCCTACTGCCTGCTGTTCGGCGCGCTGATCTCGCCGACCGACCCGGTCGCGGTGATGGGCATTCTGCGCACCGCGGGCGCGCCGAAGAACCTGGAGACGGTGATCACCGGCGAGTCGCTGTTCAACGACGGACTCGGCGTGGTGCTGTTCACCTTGCTGCTCGGCGTGGCGGCCAGCGGCACGATGCCGACGGTCAACGAGGCACTGCTTGCGTTCGCACATGAAGCCGGCGGCGGCATCGTGTTCGGCCTGGTGCTCGGTTATGTCACGTACCGGCTCATCAAGAGCATCGACCAGTACCAGGTCGAAGTGCTGCTGACACTGGCGGCGGTGGTCGGCGGCTATGCGCTGTGCACGCGGCTGCACATTTCCGGGCCGCTTGCGATGGTGGTGGCCGGCGTGATGATCGGCAACCCAGGCAGGAGTCACGGCATGTCGGACATCACGCGCAACTACGTCGACATGTTTTGGGAGCTGCTCGACGAAATCCTGAATGCGGTGCTGTTCGTGCTGATCGGCATGGAGGTGCTGGTGGTCGCGTTCCCGAACAACGTGCTTGCGGCCGGCGCCGCCGTCATCGTGCTGACGCTGCTGGCGCGCACCTTGGTGGTCGGTCTGCCGGTGGGCGCACTGACGCATGCGTTCCGGCTGCCGACCGGCTCCTGGCGCGTGCTGACCTGGGGTGGCTTGCGCGGCGGTATCTCGGTCGCGCTGGCGCTGTCGATTCCGGTCGGGCCCGAACGGGATCTGCTGCTCGCACTGACCTACTGCGTGGTGGTGTTCTCGATCCTCGTGCAGGGGCTCACGGTATCGAAGGTGATCCGGGGTGCGATGCGCAACTCGGCCTGAATAAAACGGCAGTCGGTGGATCAACTGGCTGCGCTACGATCATTCGTCCTCCACCGCAACCCAAATCCTTCGAGGTGCCTGCACGATGAAACGCCGCGATTTCTCTCTGTCGGCTGCCGCTGTCGTCGGCCTGGCCAGCATGCCGTTCGCCGCTCTTGCCCAATCGCGCCGCAAGGACACGGTGGTGCTGGGCATGACGCTGGAACCGCCAGGGCTTGATCCGACAGCGAATGCTGCCTCAGCGATCGCCGAGGTCACGCTCTACAACATCTACGAGACGCTGACCAAGATCAATGCGGACGGCAGCGTGACGCCGCTGCTCGCAGAAAGCTGGGACGTCTCAGCGGACTTGAAGCGCTACACCTTCAAGCTCAAGCAGGGCGTCAGGTTCCAGAACGGCGAACCGTTCGATGCGGAAGCCGTGAAGTTCTCGTTCATGCGCGCGGCCGATGAGAAAAGCACCAACAAGGACAAGCGCACATTCAGCGGCATGGACAGCGTGCAGGCGGTCGACGAGCACACCGTGACGATCACGGTGAAAGAGATCGACCCCGACTTCCTGTTCCTGATGGGCCAGGCCACCGCGATCATCGTCGAGCCGAAAAGCGTGGAGACGAACGCGACGAAACCGGTCGGCACCGGCCCTTACAAGCTGGAAAACTGGAGCAAGGGCGCTGCCGTGTCGCTGGCGGCATGGGACGGCTTTCGCGACGCCGCATCGATCGCGATCAAGAAAGCCACGTTCCGCTTCATTCCCGACCCGGCCGCACAGGTCGCGTCGCTGCTGTCGGGTGACATCGATGCGTTCGTGCGCGTGACGCCGCGTGGTGTCGCGCAGTTCAAGGCCGATCCACGTTTTGCGGTGATCGTGAGCGGCTCACGCGCGAAGACGATCCTGGCGCTGAACAACGCGAAGAAGCCGCTCGACGACGCGCGCGTGCGCCGTGCCATCTCGGCTGCGGTGGACCGCAAGGCCGTGATCGAAGGCGCGGTGGAAGGCTACGGCGTGCCGATCGGCAGCCACTACGTGCCAGGCGCCGATGGCTATGTGGACACCACCGGCGTCAACCCGTACGACCCGGACAAAGCCCGCGCGTTGCTCAAGGAAGCCGGCGTACAGATGCCCCTCACGCTGACCATGACGCTGCCGCCGACGCCTTATGCGCGCCAGGGCGGTGAGGTGATCGCGGCGGAACTGGCCAAGGTCGGCATCACGGTCAAGACCGAGAACGTCGAGTGGGCGCAGTGGCTGTCCGGCACCTTCAAGAACAAGAACTACGACCTGACGATCATCTCCCACGTCGAGCCGTTCGACATCGGCAACTACGCCAAGCCAGACTATTACTGGGGCTACCAGTCGCCGAAGTTCAACGCGCTCTACGACAAGATCCGGACCACCGCGGCCGGCCCGGAGCGCAACCAGCTGCTCGGCGACGCGCAGCGGCTGCTGGCCGACGATGCGGCCAATGTGTACCTGTTCCAGCCGCAGTGGATCACGGTGACGAACAAGAACCTCAAAGGCTTCTGGAAGGACATGCCGTTGTTCGTAAACGATTTGTCTGCGTTGTCCTGGTCGTGAAGGGTGCAGCCATGCCGTGCGATCTGAGTGCGGTGGAAATGCTTGAGCGATATCGATCGCGCGCGTTGTCGCCGGTCGAGGTCATGCAGTCGGTGCTGCAGCGCATCGAGCAGTGCGAGCCGCAACTGCACGCGACTTATCTGCTACGGCCGGAACATGCGCTGGCAGCAGCGCGTGCCTCGCAAGCGCGCTGGCAGCGCGGCGAGCCGGCTGGACCACTCGATGGCGTGCCGGTCACGATCAAGGAAAACATCGCCACCGAAGGTGATCCGATGCCGCTGGGCACCTCGGCCATGGCGTTGGTTCCGGCACCGGACGATGCACCGCCGGCTGCGCGGCTGCGTGAAGCCGGCGCGGTGCTGGTCGGCAAGACCACGATGCCCGACTACGGCATGTTGTCATCGGGCCTGTCGAGCTTTCACGCACCTGCGCGCAACCCGTGGGACACCCAGAAGACGCCGGGCGGGTCGAGCGCCGGCGCGGCAGCCGCGGCGGCCGCCGGTTATGGGCCGTTGCACGTCGGCACCGACATCGGCGGCTCGATCCGGCTGCCGGCCGGCTGGTGCGGCGTGTTCGGCTTGAAGCCGAGCCTGGGCCGGGTGCCGATCGATCCGCCCTACATCGGCCGCGTGGCCGGGCCGATCACGCGCAGCGTGGCCGATTCGGCGCTGCTGATGCAGGTGCTCAGCCAGTCCGATGCGCGCGACAGCATGAGCCTGCCGCCGCAGACGATCGACTGGGAAGCATTCGACCAAGGCATTGAATGCCTGCGCAGCCTGCGCATCGGGCTACTGCTCGATGCGAGTTGCGGGCTCGACGTGCACCCGGAAACCCGCGCGGCGGTCGAACAGGCCGCGCAGGCATTTGCCGCAGCCGGTGCGATCGTGGAGCCGATGCTGCCGATCCTGACCGCCGAGATGCTCGACGGCATCGATCGTTTCTGGCGCATGCGCTCGCATCTGGATCTTGCGGCGCTGGCGCCCGAGCTGCGCGCCAGGGTGCTGCCTGTGATCCGCGACTGGGCCGACAGTGCGGCCGGCATGGACGGCCAGGCGGTGTTCCGGGCCTTCAGCCAGATCCATGCGGCCCGCATCGCTGCCGTGCAGGGCTGTGCGACGTTCGACTACGTGCTGTCGCCGGTGTCGCCAGTGCCCGCATTTCCAGCCGACTGGCCGTCGCCCACCAACGACCCGCTGCGCGCGCTCGAACACATCGCGTTCACGGTGCCGTTCAACATGAGCGAGCAGCCGGCAGCCAGCATCAACTGTGGCCATTTCTCAAGCGATGGCATGCCGATCGGGCTGCAGATTGCAGGCAAGCGGTTCGACGACCTCGGTGTGCTGCGCGTTGCGCGGGCGTACGAACTGCTGCGCGGACCGCAACAACCCTGGCCGTCTGCACCCACTCGATCGACGGCCTGAGCGGGTTGCCTTGCTGCGCCTGATGTCAGGCCGCCTCGCGCAACTCCGGCAGCGGCATCGGCAACGGTCGCGGCTGGTGATATGCGGGTTGGGCAGGCAGCCCGTCGAGATGCCGGGCCTCGGCCCACTGCAGGATTTCCACGCGCCCGTGGCTGCCGAGCCGCACCCGGCCGATCGCGCCGTTCGGCACAAGGCCGTCACGCGGACCGCTGAGCGGCCGGCCCAGTGCGCCGCGCCGGATCATGTCGAGCACGCCGCCATGCGTGACCACGCCGAGCGTCTCGGCGGGATGTGCGAGCGCCAGCTGCCGCAAGGTGGCCTGCACGCGCAGATAGAAACTGCGCGTGCTCTCGCCGCCGCCTTCGAACGCATGGTCGGCATCGAAGCGCAGCCAATCGGCCCAGTCGGCCGGATGCTGCGCCTGGATGTCGGCCACGCGCATGCCGTCGATGCGGCCGAAGTTCTGTTCGCGCAGGCCCGCCAGCTCGGTCACCAGCCGGCCGCTGCGCGTGGCCAGCGGCCGCGCGGTCTGACGCGTGCGCAGCAAATCACTGCTGTAGAGATGGTCGATCGGCTCGCTGCCAAGCCGGTCCGCGACGCGTCGCGCCTGCACGCGGCCGGCTTCGTTGAGCGGCACGTCGACCTGCCCCTGAAAGCGCAATTCGCGGTTCCAGTCGGTCTCGCCGTGGCGAATCAGGATCAGCTCGGTCATCTGTGCATTATCGGCGACGCACCGCGCCGATGTCTGTGAGTTTTTCAACACATCGGCTGCAACCGCTGTAATAGACTGCGTTTCTTGCTACTTATTTAGTAGCTTTCAGTATCGGCGTTGCGGTTTCGGATAATCGCGGCCATTCATCGGCCATGCGCGCGCCCTGGGGCTGCACTGGTTGTTCGCCGTTGCCCTGCTTTCCTTTTCCCGTTCAACTTTTCGTTTTTTTCCCTTCACCACCATGCTGATCCAACCCGTCGTTCTGTCAGGCGGCTCCGGCACCCGGCTGTGGCCGCTGTCGCGCGAAAAATATCCGAAGCAGTTGTTGCCGCTGATCGGCGACGACTCGATGCTGCAGGCCACCGTGCGGCGCCTGGACAACCTCGCCGGTGCGCAGGTGGCGCCGCCGATGGTCGTCTGCAACGAGGAATATCGCTTCGTGATTGCCGAGCAGCTGCGGCTGATGGGCCGCCCGGGCAGCGTGCTGCTGGAGCCGGTCGGCCGCAACACCGCGCCTGCACTGACGCTGGCGGCGTTGGTGGCGGCGCGCGCCGGCAAGACCGACCCGGTGCTGCTCGTGATGCCGGCCGATCATGTGATCACCGACGTCGATGCGTTTCAGGCCGTGGTGCGCGCGGGTGCCGCGCTGGCGGCCAGCGAGCACGCGGTCGTGACCTTCGGCATCACGCCGGATGCGCCGGAGACCGGCTACGGTTATATCCAGGCCGGTGCGGCGCTCGCTGACAAAGATAGCTACGCAATCGCGCGCTTCGTCGAAAAACCCGATGCCGCCACCGCGCAGCAGTATTTGGACGCAGGCGGCTATTACTGGAACAGCGGGCTGTTCATGATGCGCGCGTCCGTCTGGCTGGCCGCGATGGAATCCTGCCGTGCCGACATATTGCAGGCCTGCGAGCGGGCGGTCGAGCAAGGTGCTGCCGACGGCGAATTCGTGCGTGTGGAGCGCGCCGCGTTCGCCGCCTGCCCGTCCGATTCGATCGACTACGCGGTGATGGAGCGGCTGGCGGGCGCCGGCAGCAACGACACCGGGTTGCCCCGCGGCGTCGTGCTTCCCCTGTCGGCCGGCTGGTCCGACGTAGGCGCCTGGGACGCGCTGTGGCGCGTGCTGCCGAAGGACGACGCCGGCAACGCCACGGCGGGCGACGTGTTGCTGCATGACTGCCATGACGTGCTCGCGCTGTCCGGTGGCCGCCTGGTCGCCTGCGTCGGCATGCAGGACGTGGTCGTGGTGGAAACGCCGGATGCGATCCTGGTGTCTCACAAGGATCGCACGCAGGATGTGAAGAAGGTCGTCGAACAACTCAAGGCCACCCAGCGCCACGAAGGCCAGACGCACCGCAAGGTGTTCCGCCCCTGGGGCTGGTATGACAGCGTGGACAACGGCGGGCGCTTTCAGGTCAAGCGCATCGTGGTCAAGCCCGGCGGCACGCTGTCGCTGCAGATGCACCACCACCGCGCCGAGCACTGGATCGTTGTGAGCGGCACCGCGAAAGTGACCAAAGGCGACGACGTGTTCCTCGTCAGCGAGAACGAGTCGACCTACATCCCGCTGGGCACCCGGCACCGGCTGGAGAATCCGGGCCGGCTGCCGCTGGAGATGATCGAGGTGCAGTCCGGCTCTTATCTGGGTGAGGACGACATCGTGCGATTCGAGGATGTCTACGGGCGCTGAGCCGACACAACCGCCGACAGGGTCGGTCTCCAGCCACGGCTGCCTTGGGCAGGCTTGTCTCCCCAAAAACCCGGAGCTTGACGCTGGCCGGCGGCGACACGACCAGTCTTGTCACCCACCGAACCCGAGCTTGAGCCCGTAGCGCTGCGCGAGCAGCAACGACAGCGCAGCCCACATGATGACGAACAGCGGCGTGCCGACCTTGACGAAGTCCCCGAACCGGTAACCGCCCGCATTCATCACGAGCAGGTTGGTCTGGTAGCCCATCGGCGTCAGATAACAGAGGTTGCAGCCGAACAGCACCGCCAGCACATAAGGCTCGGGCGGCAGGCCCAGGGCGCGTGCGATCTCGATCGCCAACGGCGTACCGATGGCCGCCGCCGCGTTGTTGGAGACGAAGTTGGTCATCAAGCCCATCAGCGCCATCAGTGCCGCCAAAACCCAGGCGCCGGGCCAGCCGTTGACCAGCGCGACGAAGCTGCTCGCCAGGAACTGGGTTCCGCCGGTGAGGGTCAGTGCGTCGCCCAATGCCAGGCTTGCGGCCACCAGCAGCGCGACCTTGGCCGACAGCGCGCCGCCGATGTCATGCCACGCCATCGTGCGCGTGGCCAGCAACAGCAGCACGCCCGCAAGTGCGGCCAGCGCGATCGGCACGCCGCCCAGGCTCGCCGCGGCGACGACCGCCGCCAGCGTGCACAACGCGATCAGCGACTTGCCCTGGCGCGGCAGCGCAAGCTGTTCGTCCAGCAACAGCCCGTAGCCATCGCTTTGCACCGTTTGCAGCGCTGATGTCGGCCCCTGGATCAGCAGCACGTCGCCGGAATGCACCTTCAGGTCTTCCAGGCCCTCGCGCTGCGTCTGCGAACCGCCGCGCGCGCGCTTGAAGCCGATCACGAGCAGGTCGTAGCGCCTGGTCAGGTATTCGCGCCGCACCGTGCTGGCCACCAGCGGCGAGTCGGGCGTGACGATGAGCTGCGCTGCCACCGTCGGTTCGGATGCCTCCTCGGTTTCATCGTCATCGGCGCCCTGATCCGTCGAGCCCGTCTCGTCGTGCGAATGCAGCGGCGCCTGCAGGCGTGCTTCGTACTCCTTCAGGTTCTCCGCCGTATCGCGCACGACCAGACGATCGCCGGCCTTGAGTCGGGCGGTGGGCAGCGGCGCCATCACCCTGCCGTTGCTGCGCCGGATGCCGACCAGCGGGAGGCTGCTGCCGGCTTGCCGGACGACTTCGCGCAGTTCTGCGCCATCGTCCAACGTGGCATCGGTGACGCGCAACTCGGCTTCGAACTCGGGCTGGGCCACCTGCGTTTGGGTCGGCTTGAGGTGGCGCAGCAGCAGCGGCGCGCCCAGCCACAGGTATAGCAGCGCCGGTACCGCAGCGATGGCGACGAGCGGGGAAAAATCGAACACCGCAAAGCGCGGCAGGCCAAGGCTTACGGCCAGCGAGACGACGATCAGGTTGGTCGAGGTACCGATCGTCGTGGCCATGCCGCCCATCAGCACCGCATAGTTCATCGGCAGCAGCATCCGGCCCGGTGCCTGGTTGGCCCGCTGCAGCGCGGCCACCAAGAGCGGGATCAGCAGCACCACCACCGGCGTGTCGTTCATGACGCCGCTCACGGCTGCCGCCCCGACCAGCACCACCAGCAGCGCCATGCGCGGCGACCTGGCCACCAGCCACGCGAGCCGCCGCGCCGCGGGTGCCAGCGCCCCGGTCAGCACCAGCGCATGCCCGAGCACCATCAGCGCGAAGATCGCGACCAGCGCGGGATGGCCGAAGCCGGCAAAGAACCGGTACGGCTCGACGCCCTCGAACGGGAAGGCGAAGAACAGCACCGGCAACAACATCAGTATCGCCAGACAGACCGAGCTCAGATCGAAGCGGTCCCAGATGAAGACTGCAAAAACCACGGCGGTGAAAGCGAGCATCAGCACCGCGTGGCCGGACAACGGGCCGATGGCCAGGAAGGACAGGGACAACATGGGGCGGGAGACTAACCGAAGCGCTGCCTCACCTTGCGGGCAGCCGCGTGGTTCAAGCCCCGCACAGCACCTCGGCGCACAGCCGGTTCGACGGCATCGGCATCCAACGTCTTCTACGCCTTGACGCTGTCACCCTGCTTGCACCGGACCACCAATTGAAAAGTGCAGGACTGCGCTGCCGCGGCCGTCGCTGCACGAACTTCTTGCGCTGTAAGAATGGCAACTCCGTACCGACACCGGCGACTGTGCCCTCACAACCCGTCAGCCAACAAGCGCGTTCCCTGCAGAAGAAGACGTTCGTCGTCGTCGCCGGCATCTTGACTGGTTGCAACGCGGTGTCCTTGCTGTACGGTTGGTTCAGCAGCGCGGACGTCAAAGGCTGGCGGCCGTTCATCTTGTGGCTGATGGTCATGTTCACGTGCCTCTACGCCTTGGTGTATTCGGTCGTTGCACGAGTCGGTCGATTGGATCTTTGGTTTTCCGTTGTCCACAGCCTTTCGCTTGGGGCGCTTTGCCTGGCCGTCACTGTTCTGTATTACGTGCTGACGCCACCCTGGCACACGAAACACATTGGCAGCGGATCGACGTTGCTGCAGACGGTTGTGTTCAGCCCCTATACCCTCTATCTGATGTGCGGTTGCTTTTTGCTTGCGGCTGCCATGTACGCGGCCTGGAAAAGACTCGAAGCCGATAGCGTCGAAAGTGTGAAGTTAGAGCTGCCGCATATTGAACTCGCGCAGAAGCAACCGCGGATTCTTCGGAATCATTCAGGCGCGTTGTGAAACCGCCCCGCCTTGCGAACCCGCGCAAGCGCCGCATTGAAGTCCCTGCGATAACCCGGCCCGAGCAGGATCGGACCCTGCACGATCCCATCGCAGATATAGCGGCCGGCCAACGGCAGGATCGCGGTGTCGAGCACCACCCCTGGTCCGCCCAGCAGGTCTTCGATCGTCTCGGTCAGTCCGACCACCGCATAGGCGTTCTCGGTGGGCAGGTCGAGAAAGATCGCGTAGCGCGTCGTGCTGCGCAGATAGACCCAGCGGGCGAATTGCATGGAACGCAGTGCCTGCAACAGCTCGGGCTTGACCGCGTCGCCCGTTGCGGCCAGCGCTGAGGCGGCCTGGTCCAGCAGGGCCGGTGTTTCTTTCAGCTTCGTGCGTGCGGCTGCAAGTGTTTTGACCACGTTCTTCGCCGGCTTCCTGGCGGACGCGAGGCGATGGATTTCGAGCAGCACGCGCTTGTAACCTTCGATGAAGCGAAGCGCGTTGTCGGAACCAAGCAGCAATGGCGGCTGCGGCCTCGTCACTGACTTGTTGTTTGATGGCATCGCGTCCAATCCTTGCTTGTCTCAGGGTATGCAAAGCGGCTGACCCACAGCAGCCCCGTGCGATCCCGCCTGCGCCGTTGGTCCGACCGCGAGCGCGCGATGTCCTCTGTCTGCACTGTATTCGACTGGATATCGCGCCCATCGTTTGCGCATTCGCATGCGCGGCGTCGCAGCAGCAAGGCCGCCGATAAAATCGCTCGGCTCCCCTGCTTCGGCCCTGCCGTCAAGCCCTCCCCTGTCTGTTGTTACGGATTTCTCCCCCTTGTCCCTCGCCTCCGAAACCCGCCGCCGCCGCACGTTTGCGATCATTTCGCACCCGGACGCGGGCAAGACCACGCTGACCGAGAAGCTGCTGCTGTTCTCGGGTGCGATCCAGATCGCGGGGTCGGTGAAGGCGCGCAAGGCATCGCGCCATGCGACGTCGGACTGGATGGAGATCGAGAAGCAACGCGGCATCTCGGTGGCGTCTTCCGTGATGCAGATGCTGTACCGGGACCATGTGATCAACCTGCTCGACACGCCGGGGCACAAGGATTTTTCCGAGGACACGTACCGCGTGCTGACGGCGGTCGATTCGGCCTTGATGGTGATCGATGCCGCGAACGGCGTGGAGGCGCAGACCCGGCGGCTGATCGAGGTCTGCCGCCAGCGCGACACGCCGATCATCACGTTCGTCAACAAGATGGACCGCGAGGTGCGCGAGCCGCTCGACATTCTGGACGAGGTGGAGCGCGAGCTCGGCATGCCGTGCGTGCCGATGACCTGGCCGGTCGGCCAGGGCAAATCGTTTCGCGGCATCATGAATCTGCGCACGCAGGCGATGACGGTGTTCGAGCCCGGTGCCGAGCGGCGGCCGCAGGAGTTCGAGACGATCCCACTGACTGAGACGGATCGGCTCGTCAAGCGCTTCGGCCATGAGTTCGAGACCGCGATGGAGAGCATGGAACTGGCCACCGGCGCCTCGCCCTCGTGGGACCACGCGGCGTTCCTCGCGGGCAAACAGACGCCTGTTTTCTTCGGCTCCGGCGTGAACAACTTCGGCGTGATGGAGGTGCTCGATGCGCTGGTCGATCTGGCCCCTTCGCCCGGGCCGCGCAAGAGCTCGTTGCTGGTGAACAAGCAGCTGGTCGACAAGGTCATCGAACCGCACGACCCGGCGTTCTCCGGCGTCGTGTTCAAGGTGCAGGCCAACATGGATGCAAACCACCGCGACCGCATCGCGTTCGTGCGCATGGCCTCTGGCAAGTACACGCCGGGCATGAAGCTGAAGGTGCAACGGAGCAGCAAGGAGTTGCGGCCCACCTCCGTCGTCACGTTCCTCAGCCAGCGGCGCGAGGCGGTCGACGAAGCCTATGCGGGCGACATCATCGGCTTCACCACGCACGGCGGCGTGCAGTTGGGCGACACGATCACGGACGGCGCTTCTTTGCAGTTCACCGGCCTGCCGTTCTTTGCGCCGGAACTCTTCATGACCGTGCTGCTGCGCAACCCGCTGCGCACCAAGCAGCTGCAGCAAGGCCTGGCGCAGCTGGGTGAAGAAGGCGCGATCCAGGTGTTCCGGCCGGACGTCGGCGGGCCGATGCTGCTGGGTGCCGTCGGCCAGTTGCAGTTCGAAGTCGTGCAGCATCGCCTGAAATCCGAGTACGACGCCGACATCCGGCTCGAAGGGAGTCAGTACACCGGCGCGCGCTGGATCACGGCCGACACCCCAGCCGAGTTGCGTGCGTTCACCGATGCTTATCCGCAGCGCATGGCGCACGATGCGGCGGAGACGCTCGCCTACCTTTGCACGTCGCCCTACGACGTGCGGCTGGCACAGGAACGGTTCCCGAAGATCCACTTCCACCCGCTGCGTGAGCATGCGGGGCTGGCGCTGCACAACTCGTGACCGGCTCTTAAAATATCTACGTTTTCGTAGATATTTTAAGGGGACCGTCATGCTCGCCACCGCCAAAGTCTTCAGCACCGGCAATAGCCAAGCCGTGCGCTTGCCAAAAGCATTTCGAGTCGATGTGTCCGAGATGTGGATCAGCAAGAACGAGGTCACCGGCGAGATCACGTTGAAGCCGAAGGACGATGCGGGGCGGGAGGCGCGCTTACGCGAGCTGTTCCAGATGATCGAGAACGATCCGATGCCGGAGGAATTCCTGGCTGAGCGAGATCGGCAAAATGATCCGCCGCGTAATCCGTTCGCGGAATGGGAGGACCCGCGCCTCGCGCAGAAGCCGGTCAGAAAGCATGAGGATGACAACTCGTGATCCGCTATCTGGCGGATACCAA
The DNA here is from genome assembly GCA_965218765.1 of Burkholderiaceae bacterium. GTDB lineage: Bacteria > Pseudomonadota > Gammaproteobacteria > Burkholderiales > Burkholderiaceae_C > JBBPYC01. The sequence goes on from CBDCLU010000002.1 coordinate 1,955,430, forward strand.
CATCCTTGGCTACTTCGTACGCGGTGAATTTCCGATGCTGCATCGGCGCATGTTGCTTGCACTATCGCGGCAAGAACTTGCGATTTCGGTCATCACACGTGCAGAGATCCGGCTCGGGCTTGCACGGATGAACGCGGACGACAAGCGCCTCAAATCGATCGGCAAGCTGCTGGAGGAGCTTCCCGCCATGGCCTGGACTGCCGAAGCAGCGGATCGCTACGGTGCGATCGCTGCACGGTTGATGCGGACCGGCCAGGGCATTGGCGAAATGGACATGATGATCGGTGCGCACGCTCTGGTTGCCAGACTGCCACTGGTCACCCACAACACCCGCCATTTCTCCCGCATCCCCGAGCTGACTCTCGAAGACTGGACCGTTTGAACCCACCTGCACCCATGCGCCCGCTCGCCGACTGGCCGCTGGTCGACCGCCGCCGCCTGATCGGCGTCTTCACCGACATCGACGACACGCTGACCACCGAGGGCGCAATCACACAAGACGCGCTCGCCGCATTGGGCAACCTGAAAACGGCCGGCCTGCATGTCATTGCGATCACCGGCCGGCCTGCGGGCTGGAGCGAACCGTTCGCGTACGGCGACGCGCCGCACGGCCTGCCCGCCTGGCCGGTCGATGCAATCGTGGCGGAGAACGGCGCCGTGGCGCTGCTCGGCTCAGACAACAAAACTGTCAATCAAAACGCGCGGAGCCGCTCTTCCAGCAATCAAAGTTCGCTATCAAAAATATACCAACAGGACGCTTCAACGCGCACGACGAACGCAAAGCGCCTGCAAAGCGTTGCTGCCCAGATCCTGCGCGACATCCCGACCGCCCGGCTCGCGCAGGACTCCGCCGGCCGCGAGACCGACATCGCGATCGATCACAGTGAGTTCGCGCACCTGCCGCCTGCGCAGATCGACCAGACCGTGGCGATCATGCATGCCGCCGGCATGAACGCGAGCGTCAGCAGCATCCACATCAACGGCTGGTTCGGCGACCACGACAAGCTGTCCGGCGCGCGCTGGATCGTGCAGCGACTGTTCGGGCGCGGGCTCGATGCCGAGATCGATCGCTGGGCTTTCGTCGGCGATTCGACGAACGATCAGACGATGTTCCGCGCATTCGGCAACAGCGTGGGCGTGGCCAACATCGCGCGTTTCGCCGCCGAGCTTCAGCACGCGCCGACTTACTTGGCCACAGCCGAGCGCGGTGCCGGCTTTGCGCAGGTCGTGGCTGCGGTGCTGGCCGCGCGGTCGAGCGCAGCACCAGTCGCAGCGGATTTGGATGCGAGCATGGAAGTCACGCCCCATGCGCCATCGCAGCGCCCTGTCACCGGCACGTCCTCGCAGATCGGGCGCACACCATGAGCTTCGCCGCCTGGTCCGCGTTCGCCGGCCTGGTGCTGGTCAGCATGACCTTGATCAGCTCGCTGGTCGAACGGTTGCCGCTCAGCACGTCGATGCTATACCTGGGCATCGGCCTGGCGCTCAGCCCGCTCGGCTTCGGCTGGGTCGAGTTCGAGCCGCTCGGCCAGGCCGTGCTGCTCGAGCGGCTCGCAGAAGTGGTGGTGGTGCTGTCGCTGTTCACGTCGGGCATGAAGATGGGGCTCGACCTGTCGGACGGGCGCTGGAAGCTGCCGGTGCGGCTTGCGGTGGTCTCGATGCTGGTCACGGTGGCGCTGGTCGCGCTCGCCGGTCACTATGTGCTCGGGCTGTCGATCGGCGCAGCGGTGCTGCTCGGCGGCGTGCTCGCGCCGACCGATCCGGTGCTCGCGGCCGATGTGCAGGTCGATCACTACGAAGACCGGGACCGGCTGCGCTTCGGGCTGACCGGCGAAGCCGGCTTGAACGACGGCACCGCGTTTCCGATCATCATGCTGGGATTGGGCCTCATGGGCCTGCATGAGATCGGCGCCTGGGGCTGGCGCTGGTTCGCGGTGGACGTGGTCTGGGCGGTGTTCGCGGGCCTGGCCATCGGCGCCGGCGTCGGGCTCGCGGTGGGCCGGCTGGTGCTGTATCTGCGGCGCACGCACCGCGAGGCGGTCGGGCTCGACCAGTTCCTCGCGCTCGGCGTGATCGCGCTGTCCTACGGGCTTGCGATCCTGCTGGTGGCCTACGGCTTTCTGGCGGTGTTCGCCGCGGGCGTGGTGCTGCGCCAGTTGGAGCGCCGCGAAAGCGCCGCGGCGAACGACCCGCCACTGTCCGAAAGCCATGCGGCCGAGGACGCCACCCAACGCGGCGCATCGACCGAGACCGACGACAGCGCCGTGCACCCCGCCCGCGCACCGGCCTTCATGGCACACGCCATGCTCGGCTTCACCGAGCAGATCGAGCGCGTCGGCGAAGTGGTCGCGGTGATCGCGGTCGGCCTGCTGCTCTGGACGATTCAGTGGCCGCTCGAGCTCAGCGTGTTCATCGCGATCGCGCTGCTCGCGATCCGGCCGGTGGCGGTGGCGGTCGGGCTGGCGGGCTCCCGCAGCGCATGCATGCAGCGCGTGCTGATCGGCTGGTTCGGCATCCGCGGCATCGGCTCGATCTACTACCTGATGTATGCGGTGAACCACGGCGTGCCGAGGGAAGTGGCCGCCGACTTGATCGGCGTCACGCTCGCGGTGATCACGGTGTCGGTGGTGGTGCACGGGTTTTCGGTGAAGCCGCTGGTGTCGATGTACGAGCGGATGAAACGGCGGCGGCGCACGCCCGGCTGACCGCGCGCACAGAGCGGCCAGCGCCGGCGCGGCCGCCTTGCGGCGCTTCGGTTCAAGCGGGCACGGGCGTCCACGCCACGGTGTCGGCCGAATCGGCAGCCGTTGCCGCGCACTGCCAGCCGGCGGTCGTCCAGCGTTCCACCAGTGCCTGCTCTCCGTCGATGCGCAGCAGGTGCAGCCAGCCGTTTTCGACCAGCTGGCGCACCACCTCGTGGCGCTCGACGACGACGTCGATCATCTCGTGCGGCGCTTCGATGAACACCGACAGCCGCAGCGGCGTGTGCCGCAGCGGCTCGCCGTCGTGCAGCGACTGCAGCGCCAGCCCGATGCGCAGGTCGCCGCCGTTGCCCTCGAACACGCCGATGCGCCCGCCCACCACGTTGTGCAGCATCTTGTTGCCGCTGCCGTAGCGCGTGTTGTCGACGGTCGAGGCGTGGTACTGCAGGTTGATCCAGTTGGTTACGACCATCGGCGCAGTCATGATCAGTTCGAGCACTTTGCCTTCCTTGTCGGCACGGTGGTCGTAGTCGTGCAGAAAGCTGCGTCCGTCGAGCCGCAGTGCCCTTGTGCGCTTTCGCGGTGCCACGACGAACGCGGCGTTGTCGGCCAGGCCCCACTCGGGCCGCACCTGGGACCAGTCATTGGCTCGGCTGCGGATCGCGCGTGCCAGCGCCGCGTCGTCTGCCGCCAGTGGGCCAAGCCCGAGCCCGGGCGCGCGTTCGGCGCGCGTGCGCCGTGCGGCTTCGGCCAACGCGCGGCGCAGCGCCGCCAGCGCATGTGCGGCTTCTGCGGACAGCGCAGTGCTTAAGTCGGCTTTGTACAGCGCGACGTCGTCGGTGGTGGTGGTGGTGTGCAGCCCAGCGATGAAATGCGTGTCGTCGGGGATGGCCACGCCTTTTGCGCCAAGCGCCTTGCGCAGCGCGGGCTGGTTCAGCAAGCCGGCCAGCACCCTCGCATTGACCTCCCCGCTTTGGCCGCCGCAGGCACCGCAGTCGAGCGAGGTCTGCAGCGGATTGTTCGCGCTCTGCGCGCCGTGGCCCGCCAGCAGCACCAGCGGCGCCAGGCCTTCTTCACGGTCCGGCAGGCCGAGCGCGGCCAGCACGCCCACGAGCAGGTCGGCCGTCGCATCGACCGCGCGCGCGTCCGGCAGCGGCCACTGCGGCGCCAAGCCGACCCCGCTGGCCGGCAGCCCGGCGTCCTCCCAGCGACTCGGCGGCCGGGTGGACTGCAGGCTGTCGGCGACCAGCTTCGGCGCATAGGCCAGCCCGCACGCTTCGACGAAGCCGAAACCCGATGACGCATTGCCGCGCAGTTCGCTCCAGCGGCGCTTCCAGGCCAGCGCTCGCCGACGACGACGTGACAACAGCTGGCCCAGGCCGATGCTGCTTGTGGCCTCGGCGTCGTCTGCGCTGCCGGCGTTGCCGACCAAGTGCTCACTCGCAGCAGCAGCTGCGCCTTCGCTGACAGTCATCCCCGGCGCAAGCAGCCCGGGCAGTTGCGGCCGCGTCAGGGCGCTGCCGATCGGCCGATAAGCGATCGGCAGCCCAAAGAACCCCGCGAAGCCGCGCGTGCGGATCGAATCGTTGGCTGTCTCGAGCGCCCGGCGAAAAGGCTCGGAGCGCACGTCGATGCAAAACACCGCCTGCACCAGCGGGCGCGGCGCGGCAGCCGCGCGACCGGCGCCCACCCGCACGGCGCATTGCCGTGCCAACGCATCGGCCAGCGGCTGCTGGTAGGCCAGCTCCACCGCGCGTTGCAGCACCCAGTCGACTCGGCCGGCGGCTGCCCGCTCGGCCACGTGCGCATCGGCTGCGCACCAGGCGTCGCGCCAGGCCGGGTCGGCCGCGCCGGCACCGGTGTCCTGTTGCAACAGCCATTCCCAGGCGAGCCGGACCGCAAGCAGCTCCACGATCTGGTTGTCTTCGGCGGCGTTCGCCAAGCGGGCCTGCCAGCGCCGCCAGGCGCACCAGGCCGCCCAGCCGTTGATGTCGAGCAGCACCGCGCTCAGGTAGTTGGCAGCCGCCTGGGGGGGCAGGCCGAGCTCGTGCAGCGCGGCATCGATCAGCACCGTGGGCTCGTCGGGCAGCGCGGCGATGCGCGGCTGCGTTGCGCGGTGGCCGCAGCGCCAGGGCAAGGCGCGGTCGGTGGCGAGTTGCGATTTCCAGCTGCGATACAGCCCAGCCCGGCGGTCGAGCTGCCAGCGCGCCTGATCGTCGTCGAAGAACGCCGCGCAGTGCTGGCTGATCTGGTGCCGCACGATGCTGCCGGGGCTGTGCAGGGTGTGCCGGTTGGTGGCGTCGAGCAGGTCCGTCAGCAGCGGTAGCCGCGTCGCGGGCGGCCCGTCTTGTTCGAGTGCTTCCACGGCCTGCGCGACCGAGAGTTCCGTGCCTGCAAGCGCTGCGGCAAGCGCCAGATGCGCCCGGCCGAAGCCGCCCGCCTCCCACTGCGCCCGAAGCCAGGCACGCGGCATGGTGAGCCGGGTGCCGGCCAGCACACCCAACGCGGCAGCGGCCTGCGCCGCCGTGTGCTGCCGCCAGCCCCAATAGGGATTGACCGCGATCGACTGGTCCAGCGGCCAGGTCGGTGCGATGCGGTCGCAAGCGGTGCGGATGGCGTCGGAGGTCATGGGGTTTGCACAAGGCGATGGCGACATGAGAAGACTCGACCGTTTCAGGAAAAAGGGACCGATTGCAGGCGGCCGGCGGTGGCCGATCCGGACTGCCGACGCGTGGGTGCCGGCAGCAGCCGGAACGCGACGCGGTTGAACGCCTCGTCCAGGAACAACCCTCCGTAGCACCACGGATACAGCACCTGCGCCAGTGCCCCTTGCGGCCGGGCGAGCAGCACCGACTGCACCACGAACAGGGCCGTGAACGCCACCGCCACGATCGGCCACAACGGCAACGCGGGGGCCGGCGCACCGGGCGCGACCCAGCCGTGCGTGGCCGCATGCAGCGCGGACCAGACCGCGGCCAAACCCACCGCCGCCAGCATCGGCAGCAGCCAGCTGCCCCACGGCGCGCCGCCGCGCGGCAGCATCGGCACCATGCCGAGCGCGAACACACCGGCCATGACCCAGAGCCCTGGCTGCGCATTCGCGTAGCCGCCGAGTCCCCAGGCGGTGATCGCCAACGCAAGCAGCGCCAAAGCGCCCGCCCCAAACAAGGAAGCCAGCGAAGGCGACCCCACCGACGGGGCGAGCCGCCGCACCAGCACCTGCTGCACGACCCGCCCGCTGCTCAGGAACGCGTGTGCCTTGTAGAGCGAGTGCGCGACCAGATGCAGCAGCGCCATCGACCACAGCCCGAGCCCGCACTGCACCAGCATGAAACCCATCTGCGCCGCGGTGGACCACGCGAGCGACACCTTGATGCTGATGCGCGTGGTCATGACCAGCGCGGCGACCACGGCCGTGAACGTGCCGGCCAGCACCAGCAAAGTCGCCGCCGCCGGCACCGCACCGACCAGCCCGTACAGCCGGATCAGCACGAAGCCGCCCAGGTTCACCACCCCCGCATGCAGCAGCGCGGACACCGGCGTCGGTGCCTCCATCACCTGGATCAACCAGCCGTGCAGCGGCAGCTGCGCGGTTTTCAGCAGCACCGCCAGCACGATCAGCAGCATGGCGATGTGCGCGGTCAGCGGCAACGCAACAGCCGATGCGCCGACGGCCGACAGCTGCGCGATCGACAGCGTGCCGAACGCCGCATACAGCAGCACGCAGGCAAGCAGCATGCAGACGTCCGCACCGCGCGCGACGATGTATTTCTTGTGCGCGGCCAACAGCGCCGCAGGCCGGTTCGAGAAGAACGTCAGCAGCCGGTGCAGCGCAAGGCTGGTGCCTGTCCACGCAAGCGCGAGCACCAGCAGATGATCGGTGACGACCACGATCTGCACCGCGGCCAACGTCAGCAGCAACGACCGCAGATAGGCCGGCGCACCCGGCTCGGTGCCCAGGTACGGCTGCGAGAACCGCACGATCACCGCGCCGACGAACGCGACCAGCAGCGCCACCACACTGCCGACCCCGTCCGTGCGCAACCCCATGGCAACCAGGGGTCCCGCTGCAAGCAGCACCCCACCGGAGGCGACCACCAGCGCAAACACCAGTCCGCACGCCCAGCTCGCCATGCGCCAGGCGCGGTCCCGGCGGGACGGCGTGACCCAGGCAGCGGCAAGCAGCAGGATGAGCACCGGCGCGAGCAGCAGCAAGACGCGCAAGCCGCCCACGGCGGTATCGAAAGAAGGATTTGGGGACATGGGAAACGACCTGAGGCAAGCCACACCGGGCATCGGGCACCGGCAGAACGCGCAGACGGGCAAATCGCTGCAGCCGCCACTGTGGCCGCTGATCGCTCATCTGTAAAATTCATTCTTCAAGACGCAACATGAATCAAAACAGAACGATCTGCTTGTGGCCCGCCGCGTAAACTTTCATCATCTGCACTACTTCTGGGCGGTTGCCAAGGAAGGCAACCTGACGCGCGCGGCCACGCATCTGCATGTGTCGCAATCGGCGCTGTCGGCGCAGATCAGGCAGCTGGAAGCGCAGTTGGGTCAGGACCTATTTGAGCGGCGCGGCCGTGCGCTGCTGCTGACCGAAGCCGGCCGGGTCGCGCTCGGCTATGCAGACTCGATCTTTGCAGCCGGAGCCGAGCTGGTCGCCGTGCTGCGCGAAGGCCGGCGCGCGCAGCGCGAGGTGCTGCGCGTGGGCGCAGTGGCCACACTGTCGCGCAATTTTCAGGAGAATTTTTTGTCGCCGCTGTTCGAGCGTGAGGACGTGGAGCTCGTGCTGCAGTCGGGCGCCCTGACCGATCTGCTCGCGCGCCTGCGCGTGCACACGTTGGATGTGGTGCTGTCCAACCAGCGCGTGCAGCACAGCGCCGACGACCCGTGGCGCTGCCGCCGCATCGCGCAACAGCCGGTCAGCCTGGTCGGCCGGCCGAAGGTGCGCGGGCGCAAGGCGTTCAAGTTTCCCGACGATCTGGCCGACGTCGCGCTGCTGCTGCCGGGCCGGGACAACGACATCCGCACCGGCTTCGACCTGCTGTGCGAACAGCTCGGCATCCGCCCGAGGGTGCGCGCCGAAGTCGACGACATGGCGCTGCTGCGGCTGCTCGCGCGCGACACCGATGCGGTCGCGCTGGTGCCGAGCGTGGTGGTGCGCGACGAGTTGAGCAGCGGGGTGCTGGTCGAGTACGCCGCCGTGCCGGACCTGCACGAGAACTTTTATGCGATCACCGTGAAACGCCAGTTCGAGCCGCCGGCGTTGAAGCAGTTGCTGGGGCGGCGGGCGGTGGGGGTACTGGAAGTGGTGCCGGTGCGCGCGGGTCGGGCGCGTGGCGGCAAAGGTTGAACCTCAGCGGTGTCGGTTACCGGTCGCCGGGTGGATTCGTCTTCGACATATTCACGTTGCAGGCCTCCGGCGCGACTTGATCGACCAGGCCTCCGAGACGGACGACAAGGGTGTGGTCCCCGTTTGCAGCGCGAGCTCGCGTGCCCGCTGCGCTGCGCGCTGCATCGCGTGCGGCGACAGGCGGATGTCGTCATCGTTGGCCATCTCGATGGGCTGTCTGGTCAAGGCTTCTCGCTCCAGTCCAGCAGTACGGGTTGGGCGCCTGCGTTGTCGCAAAGCACCCAGGCATGGACCAATGGCGCATAAAACTGTTCAAAGTTTCGCTGACCGGCGGCAAAGCGTCGTCGAACGGTGCCTTCGGGGATGTGGTGCCCACCCTGGCGAACGCGTTGAGCGACACGGGCCACGGCTTCTTCAGCGCTGTCCGACTGCAGAAAAATCAGCTTCACTCGGTAGCCTGCAGCTTGCCACGTGCGGATGCGATGCAGAGAGCTGCGCCCGACAACGGGGCTTAAAAAGCAAAACTTTCCTGAGCTGCGAAGTGCCGTGCCAGCTCCTGCAGCATCAACCGGCCAGCCTGTAGCACAGCGGTTTCCGGCGCAAACGTAGCCAGCCCGGCCGCGATCAGGTCGGCATTGATGAACAAAGGGCAACCCGCCTCATTGGGTGAAAACTCGCGCGCGAACGTCGTCTTGCCTACGCCTTTCGGCCCGGCGATGACTTTTGGATCACCTGTCCCGGCTGCAGATCGCAAACCAAGACTGCGGCGCTTTCAAACTGGCACTGCCCATAGGCGCTCATGATTCTTTCATCCATACGCCCGGTACGTATTCGACCACCTGCGTTGGACCGTTCCCTGTTCCATCTGCACCCACTGTGGTTGGCAGCGGTCCACCCATGCTGATCTGGCTTGGCGGACAAGAAATAGGGCCCGGAGATGAGTCCGAGCCCTTCAAGTGCGGAATTTGGTGGAGCTGGCGGGAATTGAACCCGCGTCCGCAAGCCTTCTTCGAGCAGATCTACATGTTTAGCGATCTGATTTGAGTCTCGCCACCTGAGTCGCGCAGTCGCACGCTACCCAGGCCGCCAGCGCCCTATTTTCTCGTTCCACGCCAAGGTGCCCGGCATGGGACCAGCCAATGTGAATAACCTTGCAGCCGGGAGGTCGGTGATTTAACTCACCTTCCCCCTTGCCCAGCCCATCGGCCAACTGTTGCAAGGCTCACGGGTGTTTAAGCCGCGAGTGCGAAACGTTCGTCGTTTGCAGTTACTTTTTTTTCAGCGGATTAACGAGGTGACTGAACCTCGACATGCACCACAGCGATTCCGTACCCGCGTCGAAACCAGTGCAGCCCCAAGCTGGTTATTTTAGGCCGGTTGCAGCAATTGCAACAGCGCGAGCGGATGGTCGATGCGTGCGTCCGCGTTCCAGTCGGCCACCGCGCGGTCGTTGCCGAGGTAGCCGTAGTCGGCTGCCACCGTCGGCATGCCGGCAGCGCGGCCCGCAATGATGTCGCGTTCGTCGTCGCCGACGTAGAGGCAGCTTGCGGGGTCGAGCCTCAATCGGCGCGCGGCTTCCAGCAGCGGCTCGGGATGCGGTTTGGCATGCGGCGTGGTGTCGCCGCAGATGACTGCACGACAGCGGGCAAACAGCGGCATCGCCTGTGTCAGCGGCTCGGCAAAACGCTTCGACTTGTTGGTCACGACCCCCCAGGGCAGGCCACGCGCGGCGAGCTGCTCAATCAATTCAGCCACACCGTCGAACGCGAACGTGCGCTCGGTCATGCAGTTCTCGTAGTTGACGAAGAACTCCTCGCGCAGGACCGCAAAGTCCGCGTGATCGGGCGTGATGTCGAACGCGATGCCGAGCATGCCGCGCGCGCCGGACCCGGCCAGGTGCCGATAGCGTTCCAGCGGCAGGGGCGTCATGCCGCGATCGGTGCGCATCTTGTCGGCCGCGGCACCCAGGTCCGGCGCGCTGTCGATCAGCGTGCCGTCCAGGTCGAACAGCACGGCTTGCACATGATCAAACCTCGCCGCGCTCATGCAGCAGGCTTGGCACAGGCGAACAGGTAGTTCACGGTGCTGTCGCTGCTGAGCGCATAACGCTGCGTGAGCGGGTTGTAGCCGAGGCCGCGCGACTCCAACAGATCGAGCCCGGCGGCGCGGCAATGCGCGGCCAGTTCGCTAGGGCGAATCAGCTTTGCGTATTCATGCGTGCCGCGTGGCAGCAGGTCCAGCAGGTATTCGGCACCCAGAATCGCGAATGCAAACGACTTCAGGTTGCGGTTGATGGTCGAGAAGAACACGTGGCCGCCCGGCTTGGCCAACGTGGCGCAGGCGCGCACGACCGCGGCCGGGTCAGGCACGTGTTCGAGCATCTCCATGCAGGTGACCACGTCGAAACGCGCGGGCAGCTCGTCGGCCAGCGCTTCGGCGCTGACTTCGCGGTAGCTGATGTTCGGCGTCTCGGCTTCAAGCGCATGCAGCTGCGCGACTTTCAAGGCCTTCGTCGCGAGGTCGATGCCGAGCACGGCCTGCGCGCCGCGCCGCGCCATCGAATCGGTCAGAATGCCGCCGCCGCAGCCGATGTCGAGCACCTGCTTCGCCTTTAGCGGAACGTGCTTTTCGATCCAGCCCAGGCGCAGCGGATTGATCTGGTGCAGTGGCTTGAACTCGCTGGTCTTGTCCCACCATCGGTGCGCGATGTCGGAGAACTTGGCGAGTTCGGCCGGGTCGGCGTTGCGGTGGGTTTCCGGGGTCGTCGTGCTCATGGCGCGGCATTGTCCCATGCGGTGCGAGACCATTTCAGTAGAAGGACGCCTGCCCGGATGGGCGCGTCTTGAAGCGCTTGTGGACCCAGTAATACTGCTCTGGCATGGTCATAACGACCGATTCGAGCCACTCGTTCATGCGCGCCGTGTCGGCCACCGGATCGCTGCTTGGAAAATGTTGCCAGGCCGGATGCACGACGACTTCGTAGCCGCGGTCGGTCAGCCGTGCGGTGACCGGCACCACTTGCGCACGGCCGAGCCGTGCAAAGCGCGACAGCGACGGCACGGTCGCGGCTGTGACGCCGAAGAACGGCACGAACACCGATTCGGCCGGGCCGAAGTCCATGTCGGGCAGCAGATAAAGCGGCTCGCCACGCCGGATCGCGGCCACGATCGATTTCACGCCTTCGGACTTGCGCAAGAGGCGCGCGTTGCCGAAGCGCTGCCGGCCGCGCGCGATCCAGGCATCGGCCATTCTGTTCGACTGCTCGGTGTAGATCGTGTCGAACTGGCGCGCGACCTGTTGCGACAGCGCGGTGGCGCCGGCATCTAGCCCCAGAAAATGCGGCGCGAAGATCACGATCGGCGTACGGCCCGCGAACTGATCCATGCGGCCAGTCAAATGCAGGCGTGTCAGCGTAACAGCAGGATCGGCATGCCAGAGCCAGGCGCGATCCAGTGCGGTCTGCGCAAATATCTGGAAGTGGCGACGCGCCAGCCTTCGCCGTGCCTTGTCGTCCAGCTGCGGAAAACATAGCGCCAGATTCGTCAGCGCAACGCGGCGGCGCTTCGGGATCAGCGGGTACAGCAGGTGGCCGATGCCCGCCCCGAGCGCACGCAGCCACGGCAGCGGCAGACGTGCGAGCGCGCGCAGCAGCAACAGCCCCAGTTGGGTCCACATGAGCGGGGCGCGATCAGGCCGACGCCCGATCGACCGGCGCTGCGCCACGCGGCTGCTTGTAGCGGCCATAGCCCCACAGGTATTGCTGCGGGCATTCGCGGATCAGCGCTTCCATCGCCTGGTTGATCTGCAGCAGCGCGGCATTCAGGTCAGGCGCCAGCGGCTCGCAGAACTGCCGCAGGTGCAACCGATAGCCGCGGCCCCGGGACAGCCGTTCGCCCCAGATCAGCAGCAGCACCGGATCGGTCTGCAGCGCGAGCCGCGCGCTCAAGGTCATCGTGTAGGCGGGCCGGCCGAACAGCGGCACCCACTGGCCCATACCCTGCGGCGGCACCTGGTCCGGCAGCAGGCCGACCGCGCGGCCGTCCCGCAGCGCGCGGATCATCTGGCGCACACCGGCCAGCGTGGTCGGCACGGCGGTCAGTTCGGGCCGCTGGCGCGCCGACTGCATGAGTTCCGACAACCACGCTTGGCGCGCGGGGCGGTACAGCACGGTGAGCGGCCCGTGCGCATCCATGTAGCGCGCGGCCATCGCCTGCGCGGTGACTTCGAAGCAGCCCATGTGCGGCGTAAAGAAGAGGACGCCGCGGCCGGACTGCAGCGCGGCTTGCGCGAATTCGACGTTGCGCCATTCGATCGACACCGGCCGGCCGCTCCATAGTCGCGGGGTTTCCAGCGCCATGCGACCTGCGTGGGCCACGGCGCCGGCCACGTCGGCGAACGAATAGCCGGCCTGGCGCGCGTTGTCCAAAAAGCGGCGCCGATAGGTCGGCGACAGCAGGAATGTGAGCCAGCCGCCCGGCGCGCCCAATGCGTGCAGCAGCCACAGCGGCAGGCGCGCGAGCAGCCGCAGCAACAGGGTCAGCATGCAGGCGCGCGCGGTGCCGGCATCAAACCGTCGACGCAGGGTTTCGAAATCGGAAGCAACACAGGGGCTTGACGCAAAAATCACAAGGCGCGTTAAGATCGCGCGGTCGCCGAGTTACTGAACTACTTGCAGGGCGACGTAAAACAAATCTGCTAAAGCGTTCGCCGAGAGCTCCACACAGCAAAGGCAACGCGCCTTTCAGCGGTCTGTGTTCAATGGAGTTTATTCAAATGGCGAACGACTTTCTCTTCACTTCCGAATCGGTTTCCGAAGGCCATCCGGACAAGGTGTCCGATCAGATCTCGGACGCGATCCTCGATGCGATCTTCCAGGAAGACCCAAGATCGCGTGTGGCGGCCGAGACCTTGTGCAACACCGGCCTGGTGGTGCTGGCCGGCGAGATCACGACCAATGCGCATGTCGACTACATCCAGGTCGCGCGCGACACGATCAGACGCATCGGTTACGACAACACCGATTTCGGCATCGATTACAAAGGCTGCGCGGTCATGGTCTGCTATGACAAGCAGAGCAACGACATCGCCCAGGGTGTGGACCAGGCAAGCGACGACCACCTGAACACCGGCGCCGGCGACCAGGGCCTGATGTTCGGCTACGCATGCGACGAGACGCCCGAGCTGATGCCCGCGCCGATTCACTACGCGCACCGGCTGGTCGAACGCCAGGCGCAACTGCGCAAGGACGGCCGGCTGCCGTTTTTGCGGCCGGATGCGAAAAGCCAGGTCACGATGCGCTATCTGGACGGCAAGCCGCACAGCATCGACACGGTGGTGCTGTCCACCCAGCACGACCCCGACCAAAGCGAGTCGCCGACGAAGATGAAAGCCAGCTTCGTGGAAGCGATCATCGAGGAGATCATCAAGCCGGTGCTGCCGAGCGAATGGCTGAAGGAGACGAAGTACCTGATCAATCCGACCGGTCGCTTCGTCATCGGTGGCCCGCAAGGCGACTGCGGCCTCACGGGCCGCAAGATCATCGTCGACACCTACGGCGGCGCGTGTCCGCACGGCGGCGGCGCGTTCTCCGGCAAGGATCCGAGCAAGGTCGATCGCTCCGCAGCGTATGCGGCGCGCTACGTGGCGAAGAACATCGTCGCAGCCGGCATCGCGCGGCAGTGCCAGATCCAGGTCGCCTATGCGATCGGCGTCGCGCGGCCGATGAACATCACGGTCTATACGGAAGGCACCGGCGTGATCTCCGACGAGCGGATCGCAGCACTGGTGCGCGACCATTTCGACCTGCGCCCGAAAGGCATCATCCAGATGCTCGATCTGTTGCGGCCGATCTACGAAAAGACCGCTGCCTACGGCCACTTCGGCCGTGAGGAGCCCGAGTTCTCCTGGGAGCGCACCGACAAGGCGGACGCACTGCGTGCCGCAGCCGGCGTCCGCGCCTAGAACCGGTACACCGCGCCGAGCCCGGCCGTCCAGTTGCGGCCCGGCGCGGGCTCGAAGTAGCGGCCATTGCCTTCGTTCACGATGACCGATCCGATGATGTGGCGGTCCAACAGGTTGTCGATGCGCGCGAACGCGTTGAAGGTCCAGCGCTGCCAGTTCAGCAGGTAGCCGGCCTGTAGGCCGATGGCCGCGTAGCCGGGCGCGTTTGCGGTGTTCTGGTCATTCGCAGCCAGCGCGGACAGTGCGCGCACATCGGCCGTCGTGCGAAACCCTTGCGGCGGCACATGGCCAAACGAGGCAAACAGCGATTGCTTCGCGATGCCCGGAATCCGGTTGCCGGCTGCGATCCGGTTGTCGGCTGCGCATGGCGATGGCGAGCAGAACGCATCGCGATAGGTCGCATCCAGCCAAGTATAGGCAAGCTGCGTGCGCCAGCTGCTCACCGTTTCATTGACCCAACCCAGTTCGAAACCGCGCCGGCGCGTGCGCCCGGCATTCTGAAAGGTGGAGCGCCCGCCGACGTTGGTGTTGACGACGATCTCGTCATCGGTGCGCGTGTGGAACACGGCCGCCGTCACCAGGCCATCGCCGAGCCGGGCTTTCGCACCGAATTCCAAGGTGTCGTTCACCGCGGGCCGCAGTCCGAAGTTCAGGCCGGACAAGCCGTCGGGTCGATACGACAGCTCGTTGAACGTCGGCGTCTCGAAGCCGCGGCCGGCCGCGACGTAGACGTTCAGATCGCGGTTGAACGCGTAGCGCAGCGCGGCGACCGGCAGCAGTTTGCGGTAGCTGGCCGAGCCACTGTCGTCCCCGTTGCCAGCCACGATGTAGCGATCTATACCGCCGACAGCTGGCAGGCAGCGGCGACGTGGATGATCTTTCCCGGCGCGTTGTCCTACACCTATATGGGTCCGACTTACGGCACCATCCAGAACGCGTTTCCACCCGCACGCCGGGCTACAGCCACAGCAGTGCTGTTCTTCGTTCTGAATCTCATCGCTCTCGGCTTCGGTCCGCCGCTGACCGGCTGGCTGATCGATCACCTTGGAGCGTTTCATCTTGCCAATCCGACGATCGATAGCGTTCTCCCCGCCCTTTCAGGAGTATTTGGCGTGGACGCGAGACAGTTTGGCCTTCTTTGCCCAGGAGGCATGGGTAAAGTGGCGGACAGCGTGGGCGATATCGCGTGTAGGAGAGCGGTCGCACTCGCTACCCGCCAAGGAGTACTTTTGGCCTACGCGGTGGGGCTGTGGGCTGCGCTTCACTATCTTTTAGCTGCGCTGTCGCTTC
Source organism: Burkholderiaceae bacterium (assembly GCA_965218765.1). GTDB lineage: Bacteria > Pseudomonadota > Gammaproteobacteria > Burkholderiales > Burkholderiaceae_C > JBBPYC01. Next base: position 1,970,742 of record CBDCLU010000002.1, read on the forward strand.
GCCATCGCGGTATGCCAAGCGCGAGCTAGCCGTGGAGCAAGGCGTTCAAGGCACGCCGGTCTCCAAGAAAAAAGGCGACGCTCGGGCCAATGTGCACGCCGCCGCCGCCTACTCGGGGACTGAAAACACAAACGGCGCTGCGCCGCGGACGGCGTGGGCCTAGCTATCGAATCGGATTGTCGCGTTGGCAAAGACCGAAATGGGTTAGCAGAGACCAACGGTGGAGCGACCCACTTCGGTGTCGAATGCTCAGTGGCAGCTAGGGCATGCTGGCCGCCGCAATACCCATGCATCTGGGGTTCTTAATTGAAGGGTGTGGAACTGAAATTTCCTGGGTGGGCCGCCCACCTCGGTGGGGGCTCTATCTCCAGCCGTTTGCGGGATATGGGTTAGCGCCTATTTACCGGTCAGTATACGAACCTGGGAAAGTTCACATTCTGATCGAAGAAGTCCGCCAAGCCAGGCAATCAGCGGCCTGGTCCCAGAAGACGCTTGCTGTGCGGGCAGTTGCAGCGCGCAAGCAATCAAGCGGCTGGAAGCCGGTATTGGCTCGGTCGACCCCGTGGTTGCCGTGATAAAGGCTCTGGACTTCCGCCTGACCCGCCTAGCCCGGCGCAACCCTGCACGAGGCAATGCGCCACCGGCGGATCAGCAGGAGATTGGCAGAACGCACGAAGCCCTTCCCGACCCGTCCATGCGCGAGGAAGCGAGTGAATTTCTCCACTCGCTCAGTGACGGAATTATCATCTTGGAGGACGACGAAAAACTGTTCGCTGAGTTCCTCGCCGATCCGTCAAAGATCATCGACTTTGCTTATGACAAACCGGCGCCACCTAAGGGCGACCGGCTAATTCTACAGCAGTGGTTGCGGGGGTGCGATTTGACCGCTGTAGAACTCGTGTGGCGCTTTGACCGCTCAGGTCTGACAGCAAACTCTACCTCTATTCCCAAATCGCATTGCGACAGCTGCAAAAGAGCAATGCCACCAAAATTCCCGCTCCGGTAACTGCCGATCAGTCCGGTTGTTCAAGCCCCTCCCAGATTTTGCCGGTTTCTAGATTGATCAACAGGTTGCGCTGCGCAATGTGGAGACGCACTCCGCCCATAAGCTCTTCGGCCCTCTCGACGATGAGGCCACCACCAAATGAAAGGTCCGCCAGATCGGACATCGGGCGCCCCGCCATCGCCGTGAGCACGACCTCGGGAACCTGTTTCCCCAGCAGCTCCACGTTATCACGATACCAATTCATATTGCCATTTATGTGAAGACAACAAAGGTGGCTTCGCAACCCCGTTTCAGCCCTGGGCCATGGGCGAAAGCATCTTACGGGACGAACGAATTTACGAGGCGATCGAATGCGATCCCCGCGGATGGCGCGACCGCGCCGACAGTCTTCACTGTCTCGATCCAGAGGTGAGCTTTGCCATCTGCGTCGCGTGCGAACTTATAGCGGCGCTGCAAGGTCAGACCCTCTTCAGGCAATGTGTCGTCCGCTAGCTCGAGGTTTGCGGGGATCAAATCCGAGAGGAGTTGGGACGTCGACCCGTGGAATAGCGGGACGGGCTTGAACCGCCGCCCGGGGCCGGATCCGGCCAGCGTCAGTGGAATTCGATTGGGTTCGACCGGGGCCATCGGCTCGTAGACGAAATCCGCGTCGGGCGCCGCCGGCGCATCAGCGCTGATGGGTCGAGGCAGGGCCTCCGGCACACGGCGGATCGCCCAGGCGAGATTAGCGGCTTCATCCCGCACCAGCGCCCATTCCTCCACCGGCTCGGACACCAGTCCCACACTCTCGGGCGGCGGTACGAGGAGGTAGGGAGCATCGCCGATCGTCCACAGGCCCCACTGCGGGTCGGGCGCGATCTCTTCCACCGGCCGGATGACCACGCTGACGCCGAACGTATCCGTAACGCGCAAGTCCTCAATACGGGCCAGGCTGCCGGTCGGCATGCTTACGGGCACCAGGTACCAATCGGCGGCGAAGGCCATCAGAGTTTCGACGATGAGCAGCCGCCCGACATCGTTAGGTGCGGTCTCGATTCGCCCGAGGTCGGCGCGCGGGTCCTCGAATTCCCAAAACCAGGCCGACGGCATTCCGGCCGCATCCAACAGGGCCGGGGCGATCACGATCTCCTCGCTCTGCGGGCCCGTTCCGCTGCTTGGCGCAGTATGTTCGAAGGCGAAGCTGTCCCAATCGAGGCGGCCGCCGTCATGTCCGGCGACGTCCACGCGTGCGCGGGCACCCGCCACATGGGCGGTCATGCCGAAGGTGTACGTGAAGCTGTCGCCGTCCCACGCCCCGTTGCGATCGGTCGCGGCGCGCGGCCGGTACCAGGCCGCCCAGGAATTCGTCGCCTCCGTGAACGATGCAGAGCCGCTGGCGCCCAACTTCGCAGCAAGCGTGCCAGCGTCGAGTTTGGCAAGGATGACGTCGCCATCTTTCTCGGGGAATGCGCTCGCTACACGGTTGGCCTCGGCGGTCAGCTGCGCTTCGGCAAGGCGTTGGCCAAAGCTGGTCCATCCAGCCTTGCGGGTCCGCACGTCGCCAAGTCCCGGAGCGCGCTCGACCAGCTCCTCGGCGATCATGCTGCCCCGGTCGAACGACGCCTGATGCGGCAGGAGAATGCGATCGAGCAGCGCCGCGGAGGACCGGATCGACGCCTGAACCGGCGAGCCGGCATCCTCGCCGGTGAGCTCACGGAGCTGCCATTGTCGGCCGATCAACCACAATGGATCGGCCAATGCCGCGGTCACGCCCTGCTCGAGATCGGCTTCGAGGTTGCCGGTCATCGTGTCCGGTTCAAGCCGGGTCCAGGTGGTGACGCTCATTGCGCCATCTCGAAATGAACGCCGAGCGAGAGAAAGTCGGTGGAGATTACGTCGTCGGCGAGGTTATCGGCGAAATAGAGCGCCGGAAGGACAGTTCCGGCGACGTGGGCGGGACGAACCAGCCGCATTTTCATCAAGTCGGCGAATTCGAACATGATCGCCTCCACGGTCTCGAAATCCCACGGTTTGCCCGGAACCGGCGGAACCATCAGCAGGATCGCTTGCGCGGCCCGCGCTTTGGGCGCGTCGAAATGAAACGCGACGCCGGTCGTCGTCGCCAGACCGGGCACGGTTTCGTTCCATCCGTCGATCAGCACTGCTGAGCCGTCCGTCCGAAGCGGTCCCAGGGAGACGAAGTTGAGGCCGGGCGCTACTTGCGTGAACCGCAAGTCGAGCGTCTTCCCAGCTTCAGCGAGCGCCTCGGCCGCCTCGAGCGAGGTCTTTACCCGCGCCAGATCGTGTAGCCACTCGGTGCGCTGACTGGCCTGAACGAAGTCGGGCAGGGGGGTACGCTGGGGCGCCGCTCTCCTCAGGGGAAAGCGGTCGCGCTCCCCGCAGCAGCCGCGCTATGATCGCCGCCACCGACAGCGCACTTGCCAGAGCGGGCGAAAAGGTCACCGCCGACGGCGAGATTCCGTTCAACTCGGCGATTTTCTGCGCCAGCGCGGGCCCCGGTGCATTCGCCTGGGCCATATCGACCAGGACGTTCGCGTCGATCCCGAGGCCGGGCTCGAGCTCCACGCTGCTCATCTTGACCAATTCTCGACTGCCGTCTGCCTTATCGAACTGGGCAGTAAGCCCGCCAACATTGCCGACCTGCCTGGCGATCCACGCGGGAAGCTCGTCGGATTCGACCGGGATCACCAGCCGCCAAGTCGTGGTGGTTCCCGGGATCGGCGTTTGCGCCACGTTGAACTCGGTGGGCATATTCAGCCCCGAATACAATGCGTCCAGCGCAGCCTGTGCGCGAGCGGAGCGGCCCGCGAGCTGATGATGCGTGGCCTCAGCGCGCAAGAGGTCGGCGGAGGCGTCGAGAAGGTCGATCAGTCTCGCCGCCGCCTTCTGCAAACCGCGGCTCGTAGGGGGCTGCGCGCTCCACAGGTCGGCCAACGCTGTCCCATCGAGCCACTTTCGGCCGCCCCCCTCGACCAGCGGACTGCTGACGTGAAGGGCGGCGAGGTCGTCGGCGAGGTCCAATTCGAGCAGCCACCGCTCGAGCCGCATCCCCAGCAGCACCGCCAGGCTGCGACCTGACGCCACTCCGGCCAGCAATCGCCGCGCGGCGTGAATGCGGGTCGAGCTGAGGTCTATGCTGAGCGGGGCCTGCGCGCTGCGATCCTGGCGTTCGACGTAGGCGGCCCTGAGAATCGCGGCGGTGCGGGCATGATCGAGGCTCGGCGCGTGGACGAAGCCCACGCTCTCGGTGTCGAGCGGTGCGGTGTCGGTCACCGCCGGCATCGTCGCAGGCAGCGGCGGCGCCTCGATCCACGCGTAGGCGCCCAGATGCGCGCCTTGCGGCTGGTTGGCGCGCATCGCCGTGAGGCGCTCGGTACTCGCCGCGGTGAGCCATGCGTCGAGCCGGAAAGAGCAGGCGTCGAGCGCCTCGGCGGTCATTTGCGAGAGCTCGCCCACTTGCAACGGAGCGAGCGCGGTCAGCGCGGCGCGGTGGGCGCGCGCGGCCTCGAAGGCGGCGCCGCGCGGCAGTTCGCCGCTCAGCACATCGGTGATGGTGTGCCCGCCGAGCGCCGCGACCGGCTGCTTTAGCTGCGAAAAACCACCGTGGTCGTTCCGGTAGTAACAAAGGAGCGATCGGTCAAAACGCCGTGGAAGCCGCCGGCGACCGCAGCCGCGACCTGTAGTGTCGATGCGCGTAGGAGGTAGTAGAGCACGCTCCGGGGCGAAGCGCCGGTAATTGAACTTTGGCGCAACTCATCAAGATTGGGCCTGATCATCGCCGAAATGAAGTTGTTGGCGAGCGGCTGGTCGCGCGGGGCGCCGACCGCTGCGACGAGCGGCATGCGCAAGTGATACGGCTCGTCCGCGAGAACTTGATCGAGTGCGAGCGGGTGATCGGCGATCCCGACCGGAACCAACTCGGCTTTGGCAACCGCGCTTTGGACGCCGTCCGCAGCCGCCGTGAAGCGCGCCCCAAGGCTTTCAGCGAAGAACCGGGAGGCGACGTCTCGGCTTTCTACGGTCCGCGCCAACAACCGGTTGGAAAACGGCTGAGCCGAGAGAACCGCGTTGAGGCTGCCCACCGGGTCGGCAAAATTGAGCACCGGCACTTGCCTGGCTGCCTCAAGCCATGTCGCCTTGAGGCCGACCAGCCCCTGCATCAGGCCGTCCGCGCCGCCGCCTTCGGCGGCCCAAAGCGCAGAGGCTGAAATCGGCAGCACGCCGAAAGGCTGCGATCCCAGCAGTAGCGACGGGTAAGGCCCGCGCGCTCGGACATGACGCACGAACAAGGTGTTGGCGCGGGCCACGCCGGCCTCTTTGAACACCGGCGCCATCACTTCTTTTAGGAAATAGCGAAGCGTCGCCGGCCACACGGCCTGATGGAGCGTTCCGACATCTAGGTCGGCCTTGCGATCGCTTTGGCTTACTTGCGCGAAGCTGAGCGGGTCGACGCCGATCGCGGTCGCCAGGCGAAAGCCGTCGGTGCCCGCCGTGGGTGCGGCTTCGGGCGCCCCTGCAGGGCGAGTGACACGCGCGAGTGCAGTGTTGTTAGTCGGGGTGCCGGCGCCCACCAGTGCCGCGCCCTCGCCGCGGCTCCAGCGCGCGACAAGCGCGCCAAGTTCGCCTGCGCCGTCCTGCGGCCCTGCCGCCCCGACCCCGATCGCGGTCAGGTGCGTCAGCTGCTCCGCGATCGAGCGCTTGAGGGTCACCCGGAGTGCGAGGCCGCGGTCCTCGGCATTAGCGAAATTCCATTGCCACCGCAGTGCCCCTTCGGGCCCGTGCGGGCCGCACAGCACGCTTGCGTCGAGCGGCCGTGCTTCCTGCTCGAACGCGCGCCGCGTATCGATGTAGCCGGTCAGAATGATACTCGTCGGCAACGCGCGCGCTTCGCTATTAAGCTCCCCCTCGCCTGGAGGATTGAGCACAACGTCAGGGAAATCCAAGTTGGGCCCGGGCGTCAGCAGCGCGCGCAGGTAACGCATGCGCGGCTCTCCGAATTGCCGGGTTAACTGATCCCATGCCCTGAGAACACTGGCGTGATCGTCGCCAAGGTCGCGGCGCAAGCGCCAATAGGCGATGGTCTCGTCACGCTCGGGGGCATCGACACCGATGCGGTCGGCGGTCACGTGTGCGGGCCGAGGGGAAAAAAACGAACTCGGAGCTCGACGTCGCTCGCGTTGACGCCGAAATAGCGCGTTTCCAACCTCAACGGCAGCATTACCAGAGGCAGCGCGGCATCGAGGGCGGGAATGGATACAGACATTGCCCTTCACCCGATCAAGAGCGAACAATGCACGACCAGGCGGAACGGCTTTTGCCGGCTAATCGCCGCCATGTGGGCGCCATTGCGACCCCATTGCAGCGACCCCGGCGTGGATGGCGCGGGCGTTCTGGCACCCGCCTGGACAAAGCCGTGCTCCGCGGCGAGATCGGGCCAGGCGACATCGTCCCCACGTCTTCGGCATGTCCACCGCCTGTTCATCGAAACCGAACTTGGTCCCACCCTCGCGTTCCTCAATGACCAGGTACCAGCCGGCATCTGCGGAACTTCCCTGGAGCGCCTCGGTGGATAGGTCGAAACCGAAATAGGCCATTCCTTGGTCGGGCCGGCCCTGAAAAAACGGCGGCACCGGCGTGGCGGTCGTATCGACGACCCTTCCGCCTCCGCGCCTGCCAGTGCCCGGGATGCGCTTGGCACGAGCGAGGAACACCGTCACTTCGCTCAAGTGCTCGACCAGCTTGCTCCGGAAGAAAATCACGGTCGAGTGAGCCACCGGGTAGTGCTCGCCAAGCGGCGTGGACTGCCATCCAGCCATATCCGACAGCGTCACCTCGCCGTCGAAGAACCGCTGGAAAAAGGTCGCCGACAAATCGAGCGGAACGCCGCGCCAGCGCAGCTCGCGCGCCAGCTCGTGATTGGCGCCGATCAATACTGCTTCGATGAAGGCGGCGTTGACGCCCAGTCCGCAGACCGTCTCGGGATCGGGCTCGACAGCGCCCAACAGGAACCGCGGATCGATCCAGTCCACCAGCGGTTGATCGAAGCGCGGGGCGATCGAGACGCCGCGCGCCGGTAAGCGGCGGCCGGCGTCGCCCAAGTCGGCACGCCGGGTTGCGGCGGCCAGCGCCACGTCCCCAGGGCGCAGGGGTGCGGTCCAGGCAAAGGCCGGCGGTGTCGCGAGTTCGACGACCGCAGGCGCCCGGTCGTTGAGCCATGCGCCCGCTGCCTCGACCATCCGTGACTTCTCAGCGTCGAGCAGGATGTTCAGCAGCGAGAAACGGGTTGCGGGGTGCAGCGAGGCGTCCGCGGCACTGGCGGCGGCACCCGCGCGCGTGTCGCCCGCAGCGCCTCCCCCTCGGTTCGAACGGCCTCTGCCTCTCCCACGATCGGTGGTGGCAGTGGTGCTGGTGCTCGCCGTCCCGCCGACGTTCGAGCCGCGCGTGCCGCCGCCGGTAGTGTCGAATGCAGCGAGCCGGGAGCGCGTCGCCACGCTTGGGGCGGTCGGGGGCACTTCGTTGAGGACCGCGACTTTCAGGTTCTCCGCTTGCAGGGCGACTGTGAACGGCGGAGCAGCCGCGGCGCGCGCGGGACCCGCCTTGGCCTTTAGGATACGGCCAAAGGCGGCCGACAAGTTGGCCGAAGGCAGAGCGCTTAGCGCGAGGGCGGCGGCAACCGGCCCGCCGCCGGGCGCCGCGACCCGCGCCAGCGCCGGTCTCAGCGTCAAGGTTGCGGCTATTTGGGACAAAGGCGCCACGCTCCGTGCGTAAAGTCGGTTGGCGACAAGGCCGGCCAGCTTTGCCCCCTCGCTCTCGCGGCGCGCCTTGTGGATCGCCCCGGCTTGGCGCCAGGCCTCTTCCGATAGGTCGTCCTGATGGGCAGCGACCATCGCCGCGCCGATGCCGGCGGCAGAGCGGTAGAGCGGATCGAGGTTGACGTCGCCCATCCAGCCGGTGTCCGTGAGCGGGCCATCGAGCACCGCCGCCCCATAGATCGGTGGGCCGACCCCGCCGGCCGCCGTGCGTTTCAGCCATCCGCCGATCGTCTCCCGCGCGCGTTGCCGCGCGGCCTTGGGCGACCATTGCGGATCGGTCGAGGTGGGGCGCAGGACCGGGTCGAACGGAGCGAGCGTAGAGGGTGGCGCGGCCTTCGAGCGAGCTGGGCGAAGCGCTTCACTAACATCGGCGTGGAGCGGATGAGCTTCCAGGACTTTGGGGGTTAGATTGCGAGCAAGCGTTTCAACGTCCCCGCTTTCCAACGTTCCGAATTGCCACGAGTCGTAGACCGGCAGTCGCACCTTGTCGCCTTCGGGCCACGCCAGCGCCGGGTCGAGCGGATCGGGGGGCACATCGCCCAATCCGGCGTCACGGCCGGATTTGAAGGTCGGCACGATGCAGCACAGGTAGCGGGTGAGCGGCTTCAGACGAACCGGGCTGACGATGCGGGCGATACCGCCCTCGGGGCCGGTTGATCCGGTCGGCGCGATTTCGACGTGTGCCCATAGCGATAGCTCGTTGCTCGTCGGCAGATCGACGCAGGCGACTTCGATCAGTGGAAGGTCGCCTGCGGCCGCATGGCGCAAGGGCGATTCACCACCAGGCGGCATTTCAAGGGTGATGAGCGCCAGCCATGGGGTTAGTTCCCCCTCGGGAGTCGGATCCAGCGGCGAGAGCCGCCATGGAAAGTCGGCGTCGCGGAACTCGACATAAGGCAACAGGTTGGGGGGCATCGCCTCCGAGCCGGCCGCCGGCTGGCGCCGCTTGATCTGGTCGGTCGCGAGCTTAGCGACGTCGCCCGGCCCGTAGCGCTGAAAAGCGAACGATGCTTGCCCGCCCGCTGCGCGTACCGTTATCGCATCGCCGCCCAGCCGCTGCCGCCGGGCGAAGGCTAGGAACCGCGTCTCGCTCATGCCGCGAGCTCGGCGAAAACGCGGTCACCGGACAGGGCCAGAGCGCGCGCCTGGGCGAAGTTCAGCCCCGCTTCGCGCGGCGCGAGCGCATTGTCGAGCACGGCGTACTCAAGCGCATGGAGCTGGATCGGCTTGGGTGGCGGCTCGACCTCGCTGAAGCGGGAGAAGTGCCCCGCGATCGCAGCGAAGTCCAGTGGGCCGTGGGGGTGGCGTTCGCGCGGCGCTTCGGGGTCGCGGATCAGCTCCTCGCAATCTAGTAAGACCGAGCTCGCCTCCGCCGGGTCGTAGGGGAGCTTCAGCGCGAACCCGGCAGTCCATTTCTCGAACATCGCGCCACCGAGCATCTCGTCGTCGCTCAGATCGAGATACTGGCCGATCGCGAAATCCTCCGCCACCGGCGCAATTTCCAGGCCGGTCGTTATGGGCTCGATGTGAAAAGTTTGCGAAGTTTCGAAAGTCACTCCTGCAAAACGATCGATCGCGACATCAAACGGGACGACGGTCTGGCGGAACACCGGGCTGGCAAATCCGTCATGCCATCCGCCGTCGCGCTCGTGTTTGGTTGGCACGAACCCCGACGTACCGCCGAAATTCCAGTTTGCCCGATCCCTAATTGCGGCTTCGACGAGGCCCGAGACATCGACGCTCTCGCGCTCGGCGGTACCGTCGACGATCGTCAGTGAGCCGGACTTCGACAGCGTCCAGAACAGGAACTTGACCTTTACCGAACCTGCCAGGATGGTCGGGACGAACACCGACAAACTACCTTCGAAGGTGACCGCAGCCAGCGTCTGCGAGCCGAGCAGCAATTCGACGCTTATCTTGATGTCGATCTCGATGCGGAAATCGAAATGAACCAGCGCGTCGATGTCGAGGCTGCCCCTGATTCCGAAGCCGTACAGGTGCGCCTCGAGTGCGCTCCTGAAGCCAATCTGGAACGATTGCGGCGTCACCGCGAGATAGGCGGACATCTCCAGCTTGAGGTGATCGCCCTTGCTCAGCGACAAGGTTAGACGCTTCGGCACGAACAGCCGCGGGCCGGGGACGTACGAGGGGTGGAAGCCGCCGATCGAGAGGAAGAACGCGCGGGAATCGCCCAGCCGCTCCGGCGCGCCATAGAACACCATCGCCTCGCCGGTCAGCTCAGCGCTCCACAAGCGGGAGTTGCGCAGCGCGATCCGCACATTGAGCTCGCCAGTGGAAGCATCACTGACCAGCACGCCGTCGGCAAGCACTACGACCGGCCGATTCTTTGGGTCCACGGCATCCCGCCGCAAGGGAATGAAGGAGAACGAGGCGATGAGGTAGAAGCGAACCAAGTCGCCGTTCGCCCATTCGAGCAACGCGCCGATATCGAAATGAAGCTTGCCCCCGAAGCCTTCGAACTTGACAATTGCGCCGAATACCTGGCTTCCGGGCCGGACAGGGAAAAGCCGGTCCAGGCTCGCCTGGTATTGGGCCGCGTGCCCGACAGGATCGTCCGGCGCGAGGATCGGCGCGAGGTCGCCGGTCTGGACCGCGGCCAGGAACGCGTCGGGGTCGGTGCCGCGACCGGAGGCGTAAAGCAGGCCGCCGCCCTTGGGAATGAAGCCCCCGGGCGAAGCGGCAGTGGTCATCGAGAGCGCGAGCAGCCAGTTGGCCGGGCGCGCTGCGCTCGGCGTCTGGTAGAGGCCGAGGCCGGTGAACGAGAACTTGGACTTGTAGCTGAGCGCAACACCGCCGAACAGCGTGCCCGTTGGCTCTGTGTACAGTAGGATGCCCGCGCCTTCGAGGCCGAAGCGATGAATGCTGAGTCCTGCGGATGTCGGGGTCAGCAATTGCAGACCCTCGGTGTGGGCAACCCCAGCCAGATTGCCCTGCATCTGCGTGTTCGAACCGATGGACACCGCGGCGCCGAGCCCCACAGTGGTGATGTCGAGCAGCCCAAACAGCGATAGCGTGAGGTCCGTCGTCGCGGCGAGCTGCAATTCCCGATGGTCGTCGATGGACCTGGCCGCGACTTGGAGGCGCACCGAATTGACTGCCAACTTGCCAATGGCGAGCGGCACCTTTTTGCCGATCGTGATCACAACGTCACCGCCGACCCCGCCGCGGAACCGCACGCCGTTCGCGACCGAGGCGTCGACGGCCGCATCGAAGATAAAGCTGAGCTGCGGAATGTGATCGGCGAGCCAGTGGCCGCCGGATATCCTCACTTCACACTGGTCGACCTGCAGCCACGCCGCGGGGCCGGCGATGTCCACTTGCACGCCCGCGCCGATCCGTTTGGACTTGACCTGCAAACCCGCCGAGCCGGCCTCGCTCGGCTCTATCTCAGCCGAGGCGGGTCTGCCGACGATATCGCCTTCCTGGAATATCTCCGCCTTGAGCTGGGCATTGCCGAAGGTCTCAAAACGGTTGTGCGAGGCCAACACCCCCCCTTGGCCGGCATTCGAATAGCGGAACTGCCAACCGCTCCCCACATCGGCAGTAAAGTTCGCGCTCACCCCGAGTTGTACGAACAATTTCTCGGGGTCTGTCGCGGTAGCGGGCACCGGAATCGTCGTTATCGTGAACGTGTCCGGCGGCGGCGGCGCTTCCTCGAACTTCTCTTTGGTCGGCGCGGCAATGAATCTATGGAAATCGAAGGGCGGCGGAGCAAGAGGAAGCCGCAGCGTAACGGCGCGGCGGAGCAGGTCGTGCGCAGCATTGACCGGCGAGCTGCCGGGCTCGTCCTGCAGATCGAGCCCGTAAAGTACCGACCACTCGCCGTGCCTGATCAGCTGCACAATCAGCGCGGCCAGAACGATGACTTCGGCGGTGATGAAAGCCCACCCGGCGTCGATGCTGCCTTCCAGCGCTTCCTCGGTCCACCCGGCCTTGCCGGCGAGCTTGCCCAGCAGCTTGGCCATGCGGTCGGTGAAAGTGCCTCCCGGAAGGCTATCCTGGATGCGCTGGTCGATCATCAGCAGTGCAACCAGCGCCACGTACATCGGCTTGTGGTTGCGTTCGGTGATGTGCAGCAGGATGGGCGCGGCCAGCTTGAAGGCGATCGTTTCGCTGGTCGGAAGGCCCGGTCCGGTGCTCGACTCGAAAAGTTTGGTCCCGATCGCATTGATGTACGAGACCGCCGTGGCGGTTTTTGCCGCATACTCCGTCGGATTCGCCGCCGCCTCAAATTGGCCGCGCAGCTCTTCGAGCTTGTGCGACCATTCGTCTTCGTCGAGACTATCCTTCAGAGGCGGCACCGAAACCGCTTCGCAATACCAATTCGCCTTGTGCGGCGAAATGAGTATCGAGACGAGCGCCTCCACAGTGTCGAGAGTGACTTGGCCGACCGCTTTGGTGACCATCCAGGCATCGGCGAAGAGCCTCACGGCTGGAAGTCCGTCCGCTTGGGTGCCAGCATGGGGCGCGCGCCGGTGGCCGCTTCTGAACCATCGTCGAGTGGAATGTCGACGATGAGGAACGGCTTGGCGGTCGTGAATCCTCCGCTTGGATCGAACGTGAACTTACGGTGGTGCGCCACGTTAGGGGGGCTCCCGGTAAAATCGATCTGGGTGAAGTTTGCCCACCACAACCAGTGGCGCGGCAGCGTGTGCTCCGCCTGCCAGACATGGAACGCGCCAAATGAACTCAGCTGTTGAATCTGCTCGCCGGTGAGGGTGAGGTCGGGCGGCACAGGGCGCAGGTCCTTGTAACGGTCGGGCCGGTTATCGAGCAGCATCTCGGTGTCGAGCGCCCATTCGGGCCGCCGCACAAAAAGCGCGTCGCCGGGAATAGCATCGGTCGCAGCCGTCGGGGGAACGTCCGACAAGGTGTGCGACAGGTGAAAGTTGAAAGGTGTCGCGCCTGCTTGAACCGGCGGAGGAGCAAGAATATCGGCCGACCTTGGCCAGCCCATGCGGCGTACATGGCTGCTGACCTCACCGAGCTGCTGAAGCACGTCGATCGCGACGATGGGGGCGAGATCGTCGCGCTGCGCCCTGAACGCACTCGAGGTGAGCTGGATGAAATGCGTGGTGGTCTCGACCGGCCAGCTCCGCGGGTCTGGATCTGGCGCGTACCGCCAATATTTGAGCCGGCAGGTGAAGGTGTAGTGGACGTCCCCGGACAGGACTAGCACGCGGCGCCGCGTCGACAGCCGGGCGAACATGGCGGCGAGCAGCGCGGGTGAAAAGCCCCAGTTCTCAGGATCGCGGTTGACCCGCCCCACCCGGAAACTCTTATCCGATCGCTCGAACGGACCGCCCTGCCCGAGGTGGACCATGTCCGCCAGGTTAATGATCGGCTGAACCACCGATTCGACAACCGGGTATCCAATGAGCGGGGCGGGCGCGATCAGAAACGTTATTCCGTCGAAGTTGATTCCGGACGGGGGTTGCTCCGGAATCTGCAGCTTCAACGCCTCGTCAGTCAGGAGAGTGGCGGTGTCGTCCATCGAGAAGCCCACGCCGATATCAGCGTTGGCGTTCGCTTCGAACCCGCGCCAGGTCCGCGTGTCGAGCGCGATGAACTGATAATCTGCGTGGTCGTAGGTGAAATGCCAAGTCATTCGCTCGCCGTCAGGCGGCCGTGTCTTGACGAGGTCGAAACGCTGCTCGAGGCGCTGGGCGACGGGGCTGCTTGCGGACGCCCGCGCGTCGACTGTGGCGCCGCCGTAAAGCGCGTCGATGTCGTCAAGCACTGTGCGTGCGATAGTTCCCTTGAGATAGCGGCGAGGATCGTTGCCCCAGCTTTGGCATAGGGTGAAGGCAGAAAGGCCGTTGCGGATGATCCCGCGGGCAAGCGATCTCGACCTGGTCTCGCGAGCCCACTTAGGGGTTATGTTCCAGTCGTCGGTGATCTCGTGATCGTCGAAAGTCATGTAGACCGGCACATTCGCGAGCAGCCGCCGGACGCGCGCCAACTGGCGGTAGCCCCATTCCAGCTTTTCGATCCGGCGATGGAAGGTGGGCGTCTCAAACTTGTCCGGGATCGCGAGCAGCTCGTCCTTGCCGCTGGGCAGATTGCGGTTAGCGAAGTGCTTTCGTCCTGCGTACCAGCTCGGCGTGAGCGCCGCGGCGAGCTTCGCCTTGTCGGCATCGGGCGATGCGGCCACCGCGATCTCGCCGCGCGGCGCCGCGGTGCCAGTGCCGCCCACGACGACATTTTTGAACGCTTTCCAGTGGTCGAACTCCTTGCCCGCGACCCCCTCGCCGTCCTTACCCCATGCTTTCTCGACAGCCTCGTCGGTCAGGTTTTCATCAATTTGCCGCCACGCTTCGGGAAGCAATCGCCAGGCCTCGTAGAACGGGTACATATCCCGGAGGTTGGTGTTCACGACCTTTCGATCGTCGCCCGTTACCTCGTACACCGCCGCGTTAGCGTCCGCCGGATCGCCTTCGAGTGCGTTTCGCAGCTTCAGCGTCTCACCGAGGTACTTGCGATACTGTTCGAGTTGGCCAATCAGCAGCGTTTCCGCGTTCCACCGCCACCCAGTGTTGCTCCACGCGGTCAGGTACATGCCAACGTATTCCCCGAAGCCCATCGCGTGGGCTTCGGTGCTGGTAGACGTGAATTTCGCAACGTCGTTGAGCAGGTTCCCACGCCGTGAGGGGGGGAAATGCTCGAGGTCGACTGGATACTCGGTGCCGGCGCTCCCTGCGGTCCACTCGACGGTAAGCGTCTCGGCCGTTTTCCCCGGCTCATGGCCGAAAATCTCCGCGGTGAGGCCCGCGATCATGTCCATCAGCTCGGGCGCTGCCTCGTCGGCGTAGATCTGGTCCCCGGTCAGCCACAGCATGTGCGGGCGATTGCTGGCATCGGAGCGGCCTTCTTTGATCAGGTCGTCGATCGGCGGCATCGCGTCGTGTCCATTGCCCGAGTGACTTCGGCACGAGCCCTGGAGGATGCGCAAATCGGCGACCGAGGCCGGCGGCGCCACGAAACTGGGCAATTGGTCCTCAGCGTATCCCAGCGCGAAGTGTTCGTGGCTGGTTCCGCGCGCGGTGATTGTGCCGTCCTTGAGCAGCCCCAGCGCGGCGAGGCCGGTGCCGCCGATCTCAATGTCGTAGGAATAGATGCCGCCCGGCTCGAGCGGGGTGCTCGGCGCGGGCTCCCACATCGCCAGCGCGACAAACAGTTTGGCGCCGGCGCGAACCGCAGGATTCTGGTCAGCGGGAATGTTCGTGCCGACGACGAGCGCGGCCTGATCGCCCGAACCTAAGCCTTTGAACACCTTCAGGGTGACAGGGAGCGACGCCAGAGCGGTGTAGGCAATCCAGACCGAGACGAGATCGCTCTCGACTCGGCGTAGGACGGGCCCGGCAAGGATATCTGCGGCTGCTAAAGCCATGCGCCGTTGCGTATGAGTGCGCACGTCCGAATTTGGTGAATTGCGAGCCGTCCGACCAAGCTAGGATGGCGATGTCCGCGCCCGATGCCGCTGGCCGGACGCGTCCTTTTTTCTTGTTTGCACGAATTCCTTTTGGCGAACGAGACGGGCGAGGAAACTGCTTGCTTCATAGTCGCAGCTCGCTTCCTATCGAATGAGGTTAGCAGCATCATCGACTTGGACTGACCACAGACACAGATGGAACAGTGCTCGAGGCCGACGAACAAGCGTGTCATTCGCCAATCGTAGTCGTCTGTACGCAGGGGTAAAAACGGGAAGCGGCGCACCTTCTTAAGCGGTGACGACCGATAATCCGCCAGATGGCTAGCGACATCTTTGCATCGAGAAATGTCTGGCACGCGACCTCCCGGAAGCCGGTCGACTCGTATTGTGCAGGGAGCGTAACGCTGACACGAGCATGAGTCGACCGGCAAAATGATTCACCTTAGTATGGGCGGGCCAAACGCCTCGAGTTTCATAGCTCTTTACGGTAATTTCCCCCCGATCCGCCGCGCCTATTATTTGGCATAATTGACGAATTCGAATTCTTCCGTCGCCGTCGATCTCTGCAAGTGATCATCTTCTTGCGCCTTAGATTTACGGGAAAAAACGTCACTAAGGGCCGGTCCGGGCGGTTGCCGGTTTCGATGTCGAAATTTGGCTGGGTGGGAGTCTTGATCTGACGTGACTAGACTGCGAGCCTTTAGCGACAACTCTATAGATGCTGCATTGCTCGCACGAACGGGGAACCTGAGCGCTCATGAGAAAGACCGAGAATGGCCGTCAACGAGCGGTCTGCTCTGGGGTTGGCGAAATACCAGAACCGACGGTCCGCTGACGGCCATTGCGAACTTTCGGTCACCGCTGTTGATTTTCAGGGCGCGTCGAAGGGGTCAATCTTTCGGTACGGGAACGTTGGATGACCGCCCCATGGGAAGGAAGAACTGTAGGGTAGTCATCCTGATTGACTGTTCGTTCGAACGAACTAATGGCACCGCCATGACTCAGGAGCGCCTTCTGGAAATTGCGATTAGAGAGTTTGGCACTCATGGCCTGGAAGGCGTCAGCACGCGCGAAATCGCGAAGGCGGCAAACACCGCCATGTCCACTATCACCTATCATTATGGCGGCAAGGAGCAGCTCTATCAAGCGGCGGCCCAGCGTATCGCAGATGTGATGGCCGCCGAGTTCGCGCCAGTTCTGGATGCGGAGCAGGACGTGGACACAGGCGATCACGCCGGCGCCCGCGCCGCAATTCACCAGATTGTCGGCCGGTTCGTCGAGAAAATGGCGGGCACCGACATGTCCGATCATTCGCTGTTTATCGCGCGCGAGCAAATGAGCCCCACGGCTGCATTCGATACGCTCTACGCCGGGGTCATGGGCCGGATCGTGCGCCGCATACGCGAACTGGTCTGCATCGCCACGGGTGCAAAGGCCGAGGAAGCGACGCACACCACGCTGACGCTGATCGGTCAGGCTGTGGTCATGCGCTCTTCGCGGGCCACCGTGCTGAGATTGTTCGACGTCGCGACCCTCGACGCTGGCCGCTTGGCTGCCTTCCAGGCCCAAGTGGCCTCCAATATCGACGCCGTCCTAGACCGGATGGCCCAAAGTCATGGAATCCCGGTATGAGCGACACAGAAAGCGCGAGCCAAGACCCTGAAACCTCGCGAAATTCCGATCAAACCGATGAGAGTCGGGACACCACGAGGGCGGATGCGGAAAGCGATCAAGACGACCCGGACAGCGATGATATTGGCGATTCCAAGGAGGATGACGCTGGCGATTCCAAGGGCGTTGAAGCCAAGACATCACTGTTCAAGCGACCGATCTTCTGGATCGTGCTCATATCGATCGTAGCGGTAATCGCGATCGGCGGCTTTCTCTACTACCGGCACGCGCACAAGTTCGAGTCCACCGATGATGCCTTCGTCGATGCCCATATCGTGCGGATCGCTCCGCAAGTCGCGGGTACGCTGATACGCGTAGCCGACGCGGACAACCGTCATGTGGAGGCTGGGGATCTGTTGGCGGAGATCGAGCCATCGGGGCAGGACGATCAGGTCGCCGAAGCGCAAGCCAATGTTACGCAGGCACAAGCGCAGTACGGTGCGTCGCTCAGCCAAGTTTCATCGGCGATGGCCGCGCGCCGGCAGGCGGCAGCCCAGGCGCTGAGCCCGGCGGCGGACGCTGCCAAGGCGCGCGATGATCTGAACCGCTATCTCGCACTTCGGCGGTTGGATCCCGCGGCCGTGGCCCAGCAGCAGATCGACGATGCGAGTGCCGCCGTCACCCGCACCGCGGCGGCCGCGGCGGCCGCACGCCGTAACGTCGACAGCGCTGATGCGGCGGTGGATGTGGCGCGAGACCAGTCGAAGGTTTCGCGCGCGGCGATCGCCAGCAGGCGGGCCCAGCTCGGCCAGTCACGGACCACGGCTGGCAACTTGCGCCTGACCGCACCGATCGCGGGTCAAGTGGTGAACCGCCAGGTCAATATTGGCTCCTACGTTCAGCCGGGCGCTCAGCTTATGGCGATCATTCCCGAGCGGCTA
>CBDCLU010000003.1:0-26621 GCA_965218765.1 Burkholderiaceae bacterium
GAGGCTTGAGAACACAGCATCCAGGCGCGCGTGGTGCAGGCATCCGAGGCGGCCACAGCGTTTCACCGATAGAGCATTTCGGGGTTTTTGACAAGCACCTGGCGCACCGCCGCTTCATCGCCCGTCCAGACCTTGAACATCGCCAGCAGCCGCGCCGCATCCGGCGCCGGCGTCACGCGCAGATGCGGCCAGTCGCTGCCCCAGAGCAGGCGTTCGGGGTTGGCCTCGATCATCTTTTGCTGGAACGGCCGGCCCGCTTCCCAATCGGGCGTGGTCAACAGGTTGCGATACGCGCAAAGCTTGACCCAGACCTTGCCCGAGGCGAGCAGATCAAGCAGCCTGCGAAACGCCGGATCATCGACGCCGGCCTCGACATCGAAGCCCCCCATGTGGTCGATCACGACCGGCACCGGCAGCTTTTCGATCTGCGCCGCAAGGCCGGCCAGCGCCCGGCAGTCGGTCCAGAGCTCGGCGTGCAGCCCGGCGTCGGCCAGCGCCGGCGCGAGCACAAGCAGGTCCTCGAACGACGCGCTGCCCGCGAAGTTGCCGCCGGCGCCGCTGCGCTGGCTGAAGCGCGCGCCGCGCACGCCGCGCGCGCGCAGGCCGGCCAGCGCCAGCGAGCTGCCCGGCCGTGTCACGACCACGCCGCGCATCATCGGTTGCGCGGCCAGCGTGTCGAGCAGCAGCGCGTGATCGTCGCCGTAGGCGCTCGGATGCACCAGCACGCCGTGGGCGAGGCCAAGGCGCGCGAGCAGCGCGAGGTATTGCGCCAGGGCTGCTTCCGGCGGCGTGTAGCTGCGCTCGGCGGCCAGCGGAAAACGGTCGTAGGGGCCGAACAGGTGGGCATGACAATCCCAGCCTTCGGACGGTTGCGCGGCGCTCATTTCAAGTCGGCCTGTTGCGGCAGCGCAAAGGCCGGCGCCACGCCTTCGGGCAGTGGAATCTCGTGGCAGTTGAGCGTCATCGCGACCATCGTGTAGTAGCCGATCAAGGCAGTCAGCTCGACCACGGTCTTCTCGCCGAAGCGCGCGAGCGCCGCCGCGTAGGTCGTGTCGGACACCGAGTTGTGGCGGTTCAGCTCGACTGCGTAGCGGTACACCGCGGCGTCGTCGGGCGACAGGCCGAGCGGCTCGGTGCCCGCGAGGATGGCGTCGATGATGGGTTGCTCGATGCCGATTTTTTCCGCCTCTGCCCGGTGCGCGTACCACTCGAACGGCGAGTCGCACGCGCGGCCGGTCACGAGGATCGCGAGTTCGGACAGGCGCGGCGGCAGCGAGGTGCCGTAGCGCAGCAGCGCGCCGAGCGCCTGCCATTTGTCGGCCAGCTCCGGGTTGTGCAGCGCCGCGCGCAGCGGCCCCTGGATGCGGCCGCGCGGACCCGAGACGATCCGGTCGTGGACCGCGCGCTGCGCGGCGTCCATCTTGTCGGGCGAAGGCAATGAGATTCTTGGCATGGCGATTCGGGTTCAGCGGGGCAGGGTGTCGATCCAGGCGACGATCGCCTGCGCGACCGCCTCGGGCTGCTCGACGATCAGCGCGTGGCTTGCATGCGGGACGATCCGGACCGTGACCTTGTCGCCCAGCACGTCCTTCAGCTCGTCGCGTGTGGCCGCCGGGCGCCAGGGGTCGTCGGCGCCGATCAGGTCGAGGATCGGTGCGTGGCTGGTCGGCCACCAAAGGTCTTTGTTCGGCGTCGCGCCGACGTTGCGGTACGCCTCGCGCAATTCAGGATGCCAGCCCGCGAGCCAGGGTTCAGGATCGTTGCCGGCGGCGAAGAAGGCGTGGCGCAGGCCGCGCAGGCGCGCTTCGCGCGGCTTGGTCGGATCGGACGCGACCGCCAGCGACGCGGCCACACCGGGCGGAAACACGCGCGCGGCACCGCCGGCGACCACGACGCCGCGCACCAGCTCCGGATGGTCGAGGTCGGCCACGCGCGCGACGAAATGGCCGAACGCATGCCCAACCAGCACCGCGCGTCCGTCGCCCAGCTGGCGCACCGTGGCCGCCACGTCGGCGGCCAGCACACGCAGCGTCAATGCCTGCATCGGCCCGGTCGAGCCGCCCATGCCGCGCGGCTGCGGGCGCAGCACCTTGAAGCCGGCGGCGGCGAGGCGCGCGGCCAGATCGTCGAAATCCTCGGAGTCGCGCTGCGACGAGGGCAGCAGCAGCACCGCCGGGCCGCGGCCTTCGACGATCACGTCGATGCGCGCGGCGCCGTCGTCCAGCAGCACGCGCTGGCGTGCCGGCGCTGTCTGGTCCAGGCCAGCGGTGGTGCAGGCAACCGAAAGCAGCAGCGTGGAGGCGAGGGCAGCTGCTTGTCGAAGCGTGGCGGGCAACGCGGCTGGGCACATGGATGGGGTCTCCGGTGGGCGCGGCCTGGTCATGCAAGGCGGCTCGGTCGGCGTCGAGCATAGGCGCCGCCGCCGTCGAACGTATGCGCGCACGGCGCAACGCTGTTATGCAGCCTCGGCATGGGCTGGCGTCGGCGTCAGGCCGGCCCGACCGCGTGCCACATGCCGCTGCGTGCGCCGTCGTCGATGATCTCGACGATCTGCGCCGCCACCGCCGACACTGCCCTGGCCGGCCCCTTGCCGCGCGCCGTCGCCATCGAGACGATGCGCTGGACGCCGGGCGAGACGATCTTTGCCGCCTGCAGCCGGCCCTCCTGCACCTCGGTCCAGACCGCGTGGATCGGCAGCACGGTGTAGAGGCGCGCCTCGGCGACGGTCGAGCGCATCAGCGGCAGCGAGTCGGCCTCGATCGCCGGCATCAGCGTGATGCGCTCCTGGCGCGCGATCGCATCGAGCGCGGTGCGCAGGCCGTTCGGCGCGCTCGGCAGGATGAACGGCAGCTCGTGCAGCGCGGCGAAGGGGACTTCGCTCGCGGCGGTCAGCCGATCGCCGGGCGCGCCGATCAGGTAGCTGTCGACCGTCGCCAGCGCGCGTTCGGCCGGCGGGGACGCGCTCGCGTAGCGGTACAGGATCGCGATGTCGATGCGCGCGTCGGCCAGCCATTCCTCGACCTGTCCGCTCGAGCCTTCGAGGATCTTGAGCTGGACGCCCGGATGGCCTTCGCGCAACTGCTTGAACAGGCGCCCGGCCATCGGGTTGGTGATCGACGGCAGCGAGCCGATCGTGACGCGGCCAGCCGGCTCGCGCGCCTGGCCGCGGATTTCCAGCTCGAGCTGCTCGGCGTCGGCGAGCAGCGCCTTCACCTGCGGCAGGATGCGCTGGCCGACGTCGGACAACGCAACGCCGCGGCCTGTGCGGTTGAACAGGCGCGTCTTGCAGTCTCGCTCCAACGCGTTCAGATGCCGGCTCAAGAGCGACTGGTTGTTGTCCAGAAACAGCGCTGCGCGCGTCAGGCTGCCGAGCTCGGCGATCGCGAGAAACGCGCGCCAGCGCTGAAGGTCGGACGTCAGGTCGAGCTGAATGTGGGTGGCTTTGCCGGGGGGGTGCATCGGGCGGTTCGGCTGACGTTGGGAGGTCGCCGCATTGTGCAGACACGCGGCCCCGCGTTCAATCGGCTGAAACCCGGCTGCCTTGGTTGTCCGGTTTCGCAGCGGGTTCTTGCATTCAGGGATAAACAAGCCCTCCGCGCAATGTCTGCAAGCATCCGAAGCTACCAGTAAAAGAGCAAGTCATTCATGTTGCAAGAGGCGCTGCCGGCGTGCCGTGTCGAGCTGACGACAGGCCTCGGCGCAGACCGACACCAGCAACGGCCGATCCGTGCCGGCCCCGATCGCGCCGGACGTCTGGTCCGAGCCGTAACGTTTCATCTGGCAGCCAAACGGCGCGGCTTTGCGCCGATGTCGCATCCCTGCGTCCATGCCCGGCGCAGCAACCTGACCGTGAGGCGGCGTCACAGGCAGTGGATACTTGGCCGCAAACACAAGCGCCGCCCGTGGGACCCACCCGTTCATTCAGCAGCAAAGCCCCGACCATGACCAGCTTGATCGATGCCCACGGCCACTCCACCAGCGGCGCGACGCCGCATGCGCTCGAACGTTTCGAGCACGCATCGCACGAGTTGCGCTGCCTCATCCACGATCCGCTGGCCACCGCACAGGCCGCGCTCGCCGCCAGCCCCGACTTGACGATGGGCCATCTGCTGGTCGCGTACCTGAACCTGCTGGGCACCGAGCCGGGCGGTCTGGCCGCCGCGCGTGCGGCGCTCGACGCGGCGCAGGCGTTGCCGGCCAACGAGCGCGAAGCGCTGCACCGGCAGGCGATCGAGCAGCTGGTCCAGGGGCACTGGCACGCAGCTGGCCGCGTGCTCGAAGACCTGAGCATTCGTTTTCCGCGCGACCCGCTCGCGTTGCAGGCCGGGCATCAGATCGACTTCTTCACCGGCCACTCGCGCATGCTGCGCGACCGCATCGTGCGCGCCGCAGGCCATTGGGACGCGAGCCTGCCCGGCTACCACGCGGTGCTCGGCATGCAGGCGTTTGGCTTCGAGGAAATGGGCGATTACGCGCGCGCCGAAATGCTGGGCCGGCGCGCGGTGGAATTGGAGCCTAAGGACGGCTGGGGCTGGCATGCGGTCGCGCACGTGATGGAGATGCAGGACCGGCGCCGCGA
The DNA here is from genome assembly GCA_965218765.1 of Burkholderiaceae bacterium. GTDB lineage: Bacteria > Pseudomonadota > Gammaproteobacteria > Burkholderiales > Burkholderiaceae_C > JBBPYC01. The sequence continues at coordinate 4,580 of CBDCLU010000003.1, forward strand.
TGGCGTGGCTTGGCTGCGCGATAACCTCGCGAGCTGGAGCGACGACAGCTTCCTCGCGGTGCACAACGCGTGGCACCTGGCGCTGTTCCATCTGGGGCTGGATCAGATCGACGAAGTGCTGGCGCTGGTCGACGAACGCCTGCTCGGCCACGCGTCGCCGCTCGCGCTCGACATGCTGGACGCTTCCTCGCTGCTCTGGCGACTGCACCTGCGCGGCATCGACGTGGGCGGCCGCTGGCAGGCGCTGGCCGATCGCTGGGCGCCGCTGGCCGAAGCTGGCAACTATGCATTCAACGACCTGCACGCGATGATGGCGTTTGTCGGCGCCGGTCGCGAGACCGATGCCGAGCGGTTGCTGGCCGCACAAGACGCGGCGCTGCACGGCGACACGGACAACGCGCGGTGGTTTCTGAAGGATGTCGGCCACAGCGCCACGCGTGGAATCCACGCGTTCGGCCAGGGACGCTACGCCGACGCGCTGCGGCTGTTGCGCGACGTTCGGCCACACGGCAACCGCTTCGGCGGCAGCCATGCGCAGCGCGACGTGATCGACCTGACGTTGATCGAAGCGGCCGAACGCGCGGGCGAACGGGCGCTGGCCGAAGCACTGCGCGCCGAGCGCGTGGCGCGGGTGCATTGAGTCGTGTTTGGCGATGCGCAGGCTGGCCCTGCCGCTCCTTCGGTCGCGCAGGCACAGGTCATGTGTCCAGCCCGAAGAAAACCTGCGGCACGTTGTGCCGATCCGTTCAGCCCGACCGTATGGCTATGCCCGCACGACCCGAAACCCGATGTTGCTGGTCGCGGTATCGACCGTGTTCGCACTGCGCGCCGCGACGCGGTAACGGTTGCAGTACGCGTCGTGACAAAGAAACGAGCCGCCGCGCAGCGGGCGTTGTCGGGCGTCTTGCAACGTATCGGCGCACCACTCCCAGACGTTGCCGCAGACGTTGTGGAGGCCGAAGCCGTTTGGCTCGCCCGCGCCCGCTTCGATCGGGGCCGGCGTCCATCCCGGCAACGGCGCGTTCGGGAACGCTCCGCGAAACACGTTGCAGCGCGGCATGCCCTGCGCGTCGCCCAGTGCATCGCCCCAGGCGTAGCGCTTGCCTTCCAGCCCGCCGCGCGCGGCGCGCTCCCACTCGGCTTCGCTCGGCAGCCGCGTGCCCGCCCAGGCGCAGTAGGCATTCGCATCGTTCCACGACACATGCACCACCGGGTGCGCCATCCGATCGTGCAAATGCGAGCCCGGCCCCTCGGGCCGCTGCCAGCAGGCGTGCGGCACGGGCAGCCACCATGGCAGGCCCGCAGCCACATGCAACGCGGTTCGGCGCTGTGATTCGGGTACCTGCAGGTAAAACACGAACGCGCTGCCGAGTTGCTCGGCATCGGTGACGTAGCGCGTGGCACGCACGAAGGCGGTGAACTCGGCGTTGGTGACGGTGGTGGCGCCGATGCGAAACGTGGCAAGCGTGACCGGCCGCGTTGGGCCTTCGCCATCGCCCGGCACTGCGTCGGCGCCGTCATTACCCATCCTAAAGGTCCCAGCCGGGATGTCGCACCATATGCCCAGAGGTTCAGCCGGCGCGGTTGCTTCGACGACCCGTTCTGATGGGTCGCAGGCTGACAGTGGCATGGGGGGACGGGTGCCATTCGACAATGGCGTGCAGCAGGGGGAGCGTCTCGCTGTCATGGCAGGCGAAAGTTGATGCGGCCGGTGCGATTCATGGCGGAGATGCCTGTGTACCTTTGACTGTAAGCGTGACCGGACTCCTGTAGGACGCCCGGTTGATCGAGTGCGCTATGAAATCAAGACTGGGTGCCGACAGTCAAGGGAGTTTGTCCAATGGCGGCAGACGACCCAAAGCGGATGTTTCAGCGCCCACATAGACCTCTGCCTGACACCATTACAGCGTGCATGGCCGGCTACGAGCCAAGGGTGTGCATCAGTCTTGATGCAGCTTGCTGTGAGTCGCTCTGCAACAATCGAGTGACACCGATCTCGGGCACCACTCAAACATGAACAAATCACCGGAAGTTGGACACATGACATCCGGCACAAACGTGACGGCAGTCGATGATGGACCTCCAGGCACCCTCGGCGCACTATTAGTAGGCAACCGAGAGGTAATTACTGACAATTACTTTGGAAAAAACGTCGAGCAGGAAAGTAAATTATATGAATTCAAAGTTTATGTTCGTCTGGGCGCTCTGAAAAAGACTATTTTTCGCAAAGTGTCGTTCCAGCACAGCGTCTTCGATGGGTGCTACCTGACGAACTGTGTCTTTGATAGTTGCGACTTCACAGGTTGCCGTTTCATCGGCACAAACTTCCACCAGACGAAATTTTCTGGTTGCAATTTTCGATATGCAACTTTTGAGCGGACGCAAATTGATGATGACATCCTAACTAGTGAAGCTCCTCTAGAGGAGAATCTTAGGATGCGATTTGCACGCTCTTTGCGAATGAATTACTCACAAGTTGGCGACGCCAAGGCTGTAAACAGCGCAATGTCTCTCGAACTTGAAGCGGCAGCTATATATCTTAGAAATTCTTGGTCAACTAAAAGGAATAGCTACTATCAAAAGAAATACCCGGAGATCAAACAGTTTTGGCAGTTTTTCCGATGGCTAAAATTCAAGGCGTTGGATATTATTTGGGGCAATGGCGAAAGTATACTTAAACTTGTTCGCTCCATCGTTATCGTGGTCTTTGGGATTGCAATATATGACGTCATTATTAATGGAAACCCCCAAAACGTCATAGAATACTGGGATAGCGTTAAGTCGGCGCCAGCAATATTCCTTGGGTCCCTCTCCAAAAATTATTCCCCGCTGGCCCTGTCTTTGATCGCTGGCATCAGATATGTAAGCTTAGCCTTACTAACGGCATTGTTGGTGAAGCGCTTCGGTCGGCGATGAAAAATCATTTGTATGCCTTCGGGTCTCTCTGCCGTGGTGAAATTGATCAACTCTCAGATGTCGACCTATTAGCGTGCATTCCCCAACCGGCCGCTGCAACACAGTTAGACGCTAGCCGCTTCTCTATCTACACGCATGATCGTCTAAAGTCATTATGGATTGAGGGTAATCCATTTGCATGGCATTTGCACTTGGAATCGCGCTTGTTATTTTCTCCAGATGGTGAAGATTTTTTGAAACAGCTCGGCGCACCTAAGGCGTATGGCCGTGCATTAAAGGATTGTGATAAATTTAAATGCTTGCTTAAAGAGTCTTATGATTTTTTGCTAGATACTTCTGATAGTCAGACATTTCATCTGTCGTGTATTTTTCTCGCCACCAGAAATTTCGCCACATGCTACTCATTTATGCGAGGAAGACCTTGTTTTTCCCGTATGTCGCCGTTTCAGATCGATAGACCTATACCATTAACTGTCTCAATGTTCGATATATTTTTAAGAGCGAGAGTGCTTTCAACCAGAGGCATTGGAGAAGTGCTATCCGCAGAGGAAATTACTATCGCAATCGAAGCGTGTGAAAATATTTATATGTGGATGGATTCACTTCACTCTGTTAAAATTCATATATGAGCGAATTCAATAATCGAATAGATGCACAGAGAAAAATACTTCATGCTGTGAACAGCGCGATGAAGTTGCGCGAGGAGTTATTTGGCCTTTCAGCAGGGGCAATTGAACGCTGGGTTCGAACCAACTCATTAGATGAGCGAAGCCAAGTTGTTAAGCTTCTTAAGCAGGCAGCTGAGAAATTATTTTTTCTCTCAAATAAGAGCCAAGAGCAGATTACTGATGAATATCTCTTTCTTTCGCAAGAAGTAGCATATCTAACAGAGCAGATACGAGTATTAGCCATACGCTCAATCCCGATTTCCTAAGCATAGCCTCGATATCAGCATCTGGCCCGGTGCCGCCATCCAGCAACGCGATTTGAATGAAGTCAGCTGCGGTACTTCGGTCGTCCTCAATGCCAAGTCGGACGACGGTTCTGTACTGATCCAAGGCTTTGCGTGCGCATTTACGCAATGACGACAACCGTCCCTGCGATTCCACCTCCTGAAACTCGCCGCTGCTCGGTTTGCTCGCGTCGATGGAAACGCTTCCACGTGGCATCCCACACAAGCAACCTCACCCCCCATCCTTCTCCCAAAACGCCCGCGTCACCCCCTGACTGCTCATCAACGCGATGATCTGCTCACGCGGAATCACCCCGCAGCGCACAGCCCATTCATCGTACTGTTTCGCCATCTCGGCCGCGCGCTCCGGATGCTGCGCGGCCAAGTCGCGCAACTCGGTCCGATCCGCCTCCATGTCGTACAGCTCCCATTCTTCCGGATAGCGCCTGACGAGCTTCCAGTCGCCGATGCGCACCGCGGCGTTGCCTTCGTGCTCCCAGAACATCGGCGGCCGTTCCATGCCGTCCTGCCTCAACACCGATGCCAGGCTCTGCCCTTGCAGCGGCTCGATCGCACGGCCTTCGAACTCGATTGGATACTCGGTGCCGGTGACGTCTAGGATGGTCGCCATGATGTCGGGCAGATAGCCCGGCGCGTGCCGGATGGCGCCGCGGTCGCGCTCCACGATGCCTTCGGGCCAATGCACGATCAGCGGCGTCGAGATGCCGCCTTCGTGGATCCAGTGCTTGTACAGACGGAACGGCGTGTTCGACAGATTCGCCCAGGCGGTGCCGTAGCTTTGGTAGGTGTTCTCCGGCCCCGGCATGCGGCCGGGGTCGTTGCCGAAATGCACCGGCTTGCCGCTGCGCGTTTCGGCGCGCGCGATCATCAGCTTGTTGACCACTTCGTCGACGGTCACGTTCTCGGGAATGTCTTCGGCGCAGGCGCCGTTGTCGGCCAGGAAGATCAGCACGGTGTTGCCGAGTTGGCCGGTCTTCTCGAGCGCCGCGACGATGCGGCCGATGCCCTGGTCCATGCGGTCGATCTGCGCGGCGTAAACCTCCATGCAGCGCAGGGTCCAGGCGCGGAACTGCTCATCCCGCTCGGCTTCGCTCCAGGGCGGCTGGCTCGGGTCGCGCTCGGTCAGCTTCCAGGCGTCCTTCAGGATGCCGGAGGCCACCAGCCTGTCGAGGCGCTCTTCGCGCAGCGCGTCCCAGCCTTTGTCGAAGCGGCCCCGGTACTTCGCGATGTCGTCTTCGTGCGCGTGCAGCGGCCAGTGCGGCGCGGTGTAGGCGACGTATTCGAAGAACGGCATGTCGGCATGCTGCGCCGCGTGCTGCTCGATGTAGGCGACGGCCTGATCGCTGATCGCGTCGGTGTAGAAAAAGCCTTCGGTGCGCGCCTCGTGCTCGGCGTTGTCGTTGCCGCGCGTCAGCGTGTTCGGATCGTAGAAACTGCCGGCGCCGATGATGGTACCGAAGAATTCGTCGAAACCGCGCTGCAGCGGCCAGGTGTCGGTCGGCTGGGTCAGGCTCGACGCGACGTGCCATTTGCCGCTCATGTAGGTGCGGTAGCCGTTGCCCTTCAGTACCTGCGGAATCGTCACGCAGCGCTGGTTCAGGTTGCCCGCGTAGCCCTCGGGGCCGGAGTCGTAGGTCAGGATGCCGACGCCGGTCTGGTGCGGATGCAGGCCGGTCAGCATCGACGCGCGCGACGGGCTGCAGCGCGCGGTGTTGTAGAACTGGCTGAAGCGCAGGCCGTGCGCGGCAAGCCGGTCCAGGCTCGGCGTCTCGACCTCGCCGCCGTAGCAGCCGATGTCGGAAAAACCCATGTCGTCGTTCAGGATCAGCACGACGTTCGGTTTGGTTGCGGTCGTTTTCTTCATGTGGGTTCCATGGTTTCCAGATTTGGCAGCGTCGCCGCGGGTTGCTGCTGCCGCAGCCGGCTGCCGGTCTCGGCGTCGAACAGATGCGCGGCGTCGGGGGCAAAGCCGAGCGCGACGCAGTCGCCCTCGCGCAGCGACGGCGGCCGGTCGTTCTTCATTTTTACGAGCCGCCCTTCGGCATCGAGAAAGCTCACGATCGTGCTGTCGCCCAGGTCTTCGATGCGCTCGACCGTGACCGGGATGCCGCGGTCTTGCACGACTCTCATCTCGCCCGGGCGCACGCCGAGCGTGACCGGGCGCGGTTCGGTGGTGGCCTGGCCCACCGGCAGCTCGGCGCCGCCGACGCGCACGGTGTCTGCCTGCCACGAGCCGGGCAGCAGGTTCATCGGGGGCGTTCCGATGAAGCCGGCCACGGCGCGCGTGGCCGGTGTGCTGAAGATCTCGCGCGGCGTGCCGACCTGCACGATGCGCCCGTCCATGAACACCGCGATGCGATCGGCCAAGGTCATCGCTTCTTCCTGGTCGTGCGTGACATAGACGGTCGTCGTATCGAGCGAGCGTTGCAGCTTGTGCAGTCCCAGCCGCGTCTCGAGCCGCAGCTTGGCGTCGAGGTTCGACAGCGGCTCGTCGAGCAGGAACAGCCGCGGCTGCCGCACGATCGCGCGCGCCAGCGCCACGCGCTGCTGCTGGCCACCTGAAAGCTGCCCCGGCGTACGCGCGAGCAGATGCCCGATCTCGACCTTCGCCGCGGCATCGGCCACCGCGCGCTCGATCTCCGCTGTTGCGGTGCCGACCATCCTGAGCGGAAACCCGATGTTCTGGCCGACCGTCATGTGCGGGTACAGCGCGTAGCTCTGGAACACCATCGCGACGTCGCGCGCGCCCGGTTCCCTGGTCGTCACGTCGAGGTCGTCCATCAGCACACGGCCGGCGCTCACGTCTTCGAGGCCGGCCAGGATACGCAACGTCGTCGTCTTGCCGGAACCCGACGGCCCGAGCAGCACGAAGAACTCGCCGGGCTCGATCGCCAGATTCACCTCGTGCAGCACGACGGTCGAGCCGTAGCGCTTGAGCACGCCCTCCAGCCGAACGCTTGCCGCCGCTGTCGCCCTCGTCATCGCCTGCCTCCGCCCTTGACCGCACCGACGGTCAGCCCCTTGACGATGTGGCGCTGCGCGAAGATGCCGATCACGATCACCGGCCCCATCGCGAGCATCGCGCCTGCGGCGAGCTTGGCCCACTGCGTCTGCTCGACCGAGATGAAGTTGAACATCGCGACCGTCACCGTGCGCACCCGGTTGCCGCCGAGCACGACCGCGAACAAGAACTCGTTCCAGGCGTTCAGAAACACGAAGATCGTCGTGACCGCGATGCCGCCGCGCACCTGCGGCAGGATCACGTACCACAGCGTGCGCAGCCGGCCGGCACGATCGAGCAGCGCGGCTTCCTCCATCTCGTACGGCACGTCCTCGAAGTACGACACCATCAGCCAGATCGCGAACGGCAGCGAGAACGTCAGGTAGATCGCGATCAGGCCGCCGTAGCTGTCGAGCCCGCCGATCTTCTGCAGCACGAGGTAGTAGGGGATGATGAGACCGACCGGCGGCAGCATCTGCGTAGCCAGCACGTAAAAGCCCGACGCCTTCTTGGCCGGATAGCGCAGCCGCGCGAGCGCATACGCGGCCGGCACCGCGAACAGCATCGTCAGCAGCGTCGCGCCGGTCGCGACGATGACGCTCGACCCCAGGTTCGGCAGGATCGACGAGGCGCCGAAGATCACCTCGCGGTAGTTGTCGAGCGTTGGCGTGAAGATGAACTTCGGCGGGTACGCGAGCACGTCGCGCTCGGTCTTGAACGAGGTCATCAGGCCCCAGATCACCGGGAACGCCCAGACCGCCAAGCCGACACCGGCAACCACGTAGAGCGCGAGGCGGCGCAACGCCGAGCGAGGTCCTGTGTGCATCATGACGAGCCTTTGCGGCGCAGCCGGAACATCAGCCACGAGATCGCGAGCGTGATCGCGAGCAGCACGACCGCCAGCGACGCGCCGTAACCGAGGTTCAGCACCGTGAACGAGGTGCGGTACGCATACAGATTGAGAATTTCGGTCGACGAACCCGGCCCGCCACCAGTCGCCGCGAAGATCGCTGCGAACGCCGACAGCGCGGTCACCGAGCGCAGGATCACGACCATCACGACCGCGGGCCGGATCAGCGGCAGCGTGATGTGGCGAAACCGTTGCCAGGCGCCGGCCCGATCGAGCCGCGCGGCCTCGTACACGTCAGGCGGCAAGGTCGCAAGCGTTGCGAGCAACACCAGGAACGCGAACGGCGTCCATTGCCAGGTGTGGATCGCGATCACCGAGATCAGCGCGAGCTGCGGGTCGCCGAGCCAGTTGTGGCTGCCGAGGCCGAGGCTGCGCGAGACCATATCGACTAGACCGAAATCCGGCGCCAGCACCAGGGTGCGCCAGAACAGGCCCACGACTACCGGCGCGAGCACGATCGGCAAAATCGCGGCGACGCGCAGCAGACCCTGGCCCTTCGGAATCTGCAGCACCAGCAGCGCAAGCGACAGGCCGACCACGACCTGCAGCGCGACGGTCGAGGCGGTGTAGACCGCGGTCAGCGCGAGCGAGTTCCAGAAGCGCGGATCGCTGCCCATGCGTGCATAGTTGTCAAGCCCCGCGAAGCCCGAGAGCCACGGCATGCCGAGGTCGAGCCGGTGCAGGCTGTTCCAGCCGAGGTACACGAGCGGCGCGGTCGTCGTGAGCAGCAGCACGGCGAGCGCGGGCAGCAGCAGCGCGAGCGCGAAACGGCGCTCGCGTGCTTCGAACGACAACCCAGGCCGCACGGACTCGCCCATCGCCGCCGACAACGCTTCGCGATTCAACCCTTGAGAATCTGGTCGATCCGCGCCTGCGCCTCGTCGAGCGCTTCCTTCGGCTTCTTCTGGCCAACCAGCGCCGACTGGATCGCAACCGCCATCGTCTCGCCGATCGCGGGCCACTGCGGCACGCGCGGGCGCCAGTCGACGTCGGTATCGTTCTCGAGCGATTCGAGCGCGGTCGGGATGAAGTTGTCGCCCGCGTTTTTCATCGCGGCGGCGAACTCAGGCGAGCGCCAGATCGACAGTCGGTTGACGCCCGATCGTTTCGCCGGCCCGTCGAATTTGTACGACGTGCGCGCCTGCGTCTCGGCCGACGCGGCCCATTGGGTGAACAGCCAGGTCGCCTTCTTCTGCTTGTCCGACAGCGCGGCGTTGACCGGGAAGCCCCAGTTCCAGATCGAGGTGACCGCTTTGCCCGCCGGTCCCTTGGGCCAGCGTGCATACGCGACCTTGCCGACCACCTTCGACTTCTCGGGGTTCGTGATCACCGCGGCCGACGAATGCGCGTCGAGATACGTTGCGACCGTGCCCTGCGAGAACGCATCGGCGATGTCGGGCCAGTTCCAGTTGCGCACCGCGGGCGGTGCGTATTTTGTGAGTGCATCGACGTACCACTCGAGCGCCTTCACCGCCTCGGGCGAATTGACGACGACCTTGCCGCCCTGCATCCAGCTGCCGCCGAAGCCGCGCAGGATCGATGGGTAGATGTACATGTTCTGACCCGCGCCCGCGAACCCGCGCAGCGCCAGGCCGTGGATGCGCTCGGCCGGATCGGTCAGCGCCTTCGCGTTGGACAGCAGCTCGTCGTAGGTCGTCGCCGGCTTCAGGCCCTTCGCGGCGTACAGGTCCTTGCGATAGACCTGCACCGTGACCTCGCCGTCGTACGGAATGCCGTAAGGCTTGCCATCGACCGAATCGGCTTCGCGCCAGGCCTTGATGATGTCGTCGTACTTGAACCACGACGGGTCGGTCAGCGCGGCGTCGTTCAGGTATTTGTCGAGCGGATCGACCCACTTGTTCGCTACGTACAGCGGGTAGTACATCGGGTCCGCCGCATGCGTCGCGTAGGTTGCGGTCTTCGACGACAGATCGAGCATCGCCTTCTGCCGGATCTGGCCGGGCGGCACCTGCTCGAAGCGCAGCTTGATGCCGGTCAGCGCCTCGAACTGCGGCTGCAGCGAGATCAGGTTGAGGAAGTAGCTTGCCGGAATCACGGCGACGGTGATCGATTCGCCCGCGGCCTGCTTCCAGTCGATCTTGGCCGTCTTGTAAGGCGCGAGATCGTCACTTTGCGCCAACGCGGCGGTGCCGAACGAGGCACCGAACGCGGACAGCGCGCCGAGCGCTGCGCCGTGTTTCAAAACCGCGCGGCGGCTGCCCGACGGGGGGTTCGATGGGGAATCGGCCATGCTTGTCTCCTGTCGATGTATTCGATTACATGGACCTTACCAGCCATCGACATCCGCCACAATGCCCCATGCATCGGTAGTTACACCGAGGAGCCCCTCGGGCTCGATGCAATCGAATGCAACGATGACGACTCCGACCGATGAAGCCGAAAGCGTCCGTGCCGCAAGGGCCGCGCTCGAGCGCCCGAGCGCGAAGGACGTGGCGCGGCTGGCTGGTGTTTCGACCGCGACCGTCTCGCGGTTTCTCAACACGCCGGAGCGCGTCGACGCGCCGACCCGGCAGCAGGTGCGCGACGCGGTCGCCAAGCTGCGCTACCTGCCGCACGGCGCCGCGAGAGCGCTGCGCAGCGCGCGCAGCCAGATGGTCGGCGCGGTGGTGCCTTCGTTCGACTACGCGCTGTATGCGCGCACCACCAGCGCGATGCAGGCGGTGCTCGACGCCAAGGGTTATTCGGTCGTGCTCGCCGAGCACCATTACGACCTCGCGGCCGAGGTGCGCACGACCGAGCAGCTGATCCGGCGCGGCGTCGACGCGTTCGTGTTCGTCGGCCTGGCGCACAATCCGGCGCTGTTCGCGCTGCTTGAAAACTACGGCCGTCCCTACGTGCTGACCTGGGGCGTCGATCCGCTCGGACGCACTCCGAGCATCGGCTTCGACAACCGCGCCGCGACCTTCGAGATGACGCGCCGGCTGATCGACCTGGGCCATCGGCGTTTCGGGCTCCTCAGCGCCTGCACCGAGGGCAACGACCGCGCCAGCGAACGCGGCGCCGGTGTGCGTGCGGCGCTCGCGCAGGCTGACCTCGCGCTGGCCGACGACTGCGTGGTCCACGGACCGATCGACCTGGCGGCGACGACCGACATGATGCGCAAGCTGCTGCGCCTGGACCCGGCGCGGCGTCCGACCGCGGTGATCGGCACCAACGACGTGTTCGCGGTCGGCGCGATGGTCGCATGCCGCGAGGCCGGCCTGCGCGTCCCGCACGACATCTCGATCACCGGCTGCGACAACACCGACCTCGGCGCGACCCAGACCCCGGCGCTGACCAGCATCCGCACACCGATCACCGAGACCGGCCGCGCCGCCGCCAAGCAGGTGATCGCGCGGCTCGAGGGGCGGCCGTATGCGGCGTTCCAGTTGCTGCCGTTCGAGATCATCATGCGCGGCAGCGTGGGACCGCCGGCCGAATGCCAAGCTTGAACGAGCCTGCCTTTCCGGATCAAGAACGTTTTCAGGGGAGGGCCCGCGTTTGCGCGGGATCACGCGCCGCACAGGGTGGGACGGCTTGCGTCTTGGCCTCGGAGACCTGGCCAAAAAGCCTTTTGTGCAAATCCAACAAGCGGTTTCGGCCGCGAAAAAAAATTGCAAACGGCCTACTTTCGTTCGCTTGTACCCAGCCGCAGCGGAAGCCGCACCCGCCATTCGAGACCAGGCATCGCGTTGCGCACGTCGAGCGTGCCGCCATGCGCTTCGACGATGAGTCGGCACAGGTACAGCCCGAGTCCGGCGCCGCCGGTCGTGCGCCCGCGGGCGCTGTCGGCCCGCAAGAACGCTTCGGTCAGATGCGGCAGCAGCGCGGCATCGACGCCGGGGCCGAAGTCGCGCACCGTGATCAGCACGTGCTCGGCATCGGCGCGCAGCAACGTCAGTTCTGGCGGCTGCGCAGCGCGGCCGTGCCGCAGCGCGTTGTCGAGCAGGTTGCGCAGCAGCACGCGGATGCGCGCCGCGTCGAGCTCGATGGCGTCGGGCAATGTCGCTGCGATCGTCAGCAGTACGCGCGGCGGCTCGTGCGCAGGTGGTGCGCCGGGTTGCGTCAGTTCTGCGACCACGGAGCGTGCCAGCGCGCCGAGGTCGGTGGTGCCGAGCAGCAGCGCCGCGTGCGGGCTGGCGAGCCGCTCGCCTTCGAGCAGCGCCTCGATCAGCGTGCGCATTTCGCCGAGGTCGCGCAGCAGCGCGGCGCGCAGCCGCTCGTCGCGTTCGTCGGCGGTCGGCAGCAGTTCGGTGTTGAGACGCGCACGGGTCAGCGGCGAGCGCAGTTCGTGGCTGATCGCGAGCAGCAGCGCGCGCTTGCCTTCGAGCATCCGGTGCAGGCGCTCGGCGCTCGTGTTGATGCGGCGCGCGAGGTCGCCGAGTTCGTCCTCGCGGCGCACCGGAATCGGTTGCGTGAAGTCGCCCGCGCCGAAACGTTGGGCGCCCGCGCGGATGTGGTCCATCGGCCGCAGCATGCGTGCGATTAACCCATAGGCGACCGCCGTCAGCAGCAGCAGCAACCCGAGTGTGACGGCGCCGATGCGGCGCGAACGGCTCTGCCAAGACGGTTCGTCGTTGAAGCCGAACGCGATGCGGTGGCCGTCCGCGGTTTTGCGCATGAGCAGCGTGCCGGCGGTCGCCTCGCCACCGAAGCCGTCGTGCGTATCGTCGTCACGTGCGCGGTGCCGCCACCGCGCGTTCCATGGCGGCGCCGCGCCCGCCGCTGCACCGGAACGCCAGTTCACGACCGGCCCGCTGATGCGGATCGACAACGGCAGCCGCTTGGCCAGCAGGCGCGCGCGTTCAGGGTCGGGCGGGGTGCCGATATCAGCCGCGAGCCGATCGACATAGTCCGCCACGATCGGCCGTCCCGCCTCGCGCCAGCCCGGCGAGACCGCGCGCTGCATGCCGCCGATGAACGCGATGCTCATCAGGCCCGCGAACAGCAGGAACAGCACGATCAGCTTGAGCCGCAGCGAACGACGCAGGCTGGACCGGATGCGTCGGTGCCAGCGGGCCCGCGCGGGACGGCGTTGCGCGTCGCCGTCATAAAAGGAGGGCGCCGCTTCAGGCACGGCCGATCGCGAGCACGTAGCCCGCGTTGCGCAGTGTCTTGATGCAGTCGAGCGGCTCAAGTTTCTTGCGCAGCCGGCTGATGACGATGTCGATCGCGCGCGTGTAGAGGTCGGCCTCGTGGCCACGCAGCCGGGTCAGCAACTGGTCGCGGCTGAACACCTTGCCGGGTTCGCGCGCAAGCACCGCGAGCAGATCGAACTCGCTGGCGGTCAGTTCGACCGGCGCGCCCTGCACGCGGACCGCGCGCCGGTCGAAGTCGATCTGCAGGCCGTCCTTGGCGAGCACGTCGGCAGCGGCCTCGGGCGCGGCGTGTCGGCGCCGCAGCACCGTCTGCAGCCGCGCGACGAGTTCACGCGGCTCGAACGGCTTCGGCAAATAGTCGTCGGCGCCGAGTTCGAGGCCGACCACGCGGTCGGTGACTTCGCCGCGCGCGGTCAGCATCAGGATCGGCAGCAGGGCGTCCTTGTGCCGGATCACGCGGCACAACGCGAAGCCGTCCATCTCGGGCAGCATCACGTCGAGGATCGCCGCGTCGAAGCCGCCTTCGGCAAGCAGCGCGAGGCCTTCGCTCGGGCGCGTCGCGCTCGCAAGCTCGAAGCCGAAGCGCGCGAAGTATTCGGCCAGCGGCTCTGCCAGATGCTCGTCGTCGTCGATCAACAGGATGCGCGGCATCGATCGAGCGGCCTGGTTCACGCGATCGATCAGCCGTGGCGCCGCCAGCCGTGCCGGCGTTTTTCGGTGAACTCGCGCACCTTTTGCTGCTGACCAGCGTTCAGGCTGTCGTAGAAATCGGCCATTGCGGCGATCACCGCCGGGCTTTGGCTGCGCACGGCGGCGATCTTTTCGTCGAGCAGCGACTGGGCGCGTGCCCTGTCGAAGGTGCTGCCTGCGATCAGCGCCTGCATCTGGGTGCGCGGGGTTGGGTCGGCGCTGCCCATGAACGCCTTGCGCTGCTCGCGCATCGTCGTCGCAAGCGTTTCGAGCTTCTGCTTTTGAGTGGTGTCGAGATCGAGCCGGCCCGCGACGCGCTCGATCATTCTGGCCTGCCATGCGGTGCGGTCGCCGTCGTCGCTGCCACCCCAGCCGCGTGAGGTGTGCGAGCAGGCCGTCAGGCTGCCAGCGGCGATGCCGACGCCGAACAGGGCGATCAATGTTCGTTTGATCCAGTGGCTTTGTTGTTTCATGATGGCGTTTCCTTGGGTTCGAGGTTTCGTGACAGAAGAACCCTCATGGTGCCGGCACCCTCCGGTCGTGTCATCTCGAGCCCGTCGCGCTTTGTCTCGTTTTGTTTCGACAGCGCTCGCGCTGGTGAACCGAACGGCGATAACCGCGTCGATCAGGGCACGCGGACGCCGCCCTGCACCTGGCCGCTGGGCACATGCAGCGCAGCCGAATTGACATGCCCGGTCTGGTCGTCGAAGAAAAAATCCGGCTCGAACTCGCGTAGAAACTCGCCCTTCGGCAGCCCGCCCAGGAACATCGCTTCGTCGACCCGGATGTTCCAGCTCATCAGCGTGAAGATCGCGCGCTCGTGCGCGGGCGCGCTGCGCGCGGTGACCAGCGCGGTGCGGATACGCATGTCGGGATTGCCGGTCTGCTGCAGCCGGTGCAGCGCAGCCAGCAGCGGCTTGAACGGCCCGTCCGGCAGCGGCAGCGCTACGTTGGCCGATTCATGCTGCACGAACGCATCGAGTCCGTCGCGCTGGAACACGCGTTCGGCTTCGTCGGAAAACAGCACCGCGTCGCCGTCGAACGCGATGCGCACCTCGTTCGGCCAGGCATCGCCCGCATGCACCGACTCGACCAGCACGCGCGCAGCTGGAAAACCCGCGAGCAGCGCTTCGCGCACGTCGTCCGCATTCGCCGACAGGAACAGGTGCGCGCGCAGCGCCCGCAAGTAGCCGAACGGCGGCCGGCCCTGCGTGAACACGCCGCGCTGCAGGTTGATCGCATTCGCGCCCGCCGAGCGGAAGATGCGCAGGCCCGAGACCGGATCGTTCCTCGACAGGATCACGACTTCGACGCGCTGCACGCCATCGTCGTTGAAGCGCAGCAGCTTCTTCACCAGCGACGCCGCGATGCCCAGCCTGGCCGGCTGGTCCATGCGCTCGAGCTGCAACTTCATGTAGCCGTCCGGGTCGCCCGAGTCGAACAGCCGGTTTTCCTCTTCGAGGTTGAACAGCGCACGCGAGGAGATCGCGACGACGAGCTTGCCTTCGAGTGAAGCGGGCATGAGGGGGGCAACGGTTGGATCGATGAGGACAGCGCGATTCTCGTTATATCGCGTGCGCTTTCAGCGGGGTCGGCCGAGCCAGAAGCAACCGATCGCCACCGCCTGGATCACGGCCACCACGGCGAAGAACCCCAGCGTGCCACTGCCGATGCGCATCGTATCGGCGCCGCCCGTCCACGCCAGCACGGCGCCCAGCGACACTGGCGCAAACGCGTATACCGCCTGCGAGGTGGCCACGATCAGCGAGACCGCGCGCTGCAGGTCACCGGCTGCAAATTCCGCCTGCGCAACCAGCGGCGGCAACGACACCGCATTGCCGATCCCGGTGCCGAACAGCAGCACGCCAAGCACCATCAGCCCGGCCTGCTCAGGGCCCGCGGCCAGCAGCACGAGGGTGCCGACCAGCTGCACCGCATAGGCTGCGCCCGCGATCGACCGCCGATCCGCACCGGCCTGCGTCAGCCGTGCGACCGCGGTGCGCCCGACAATCGCGGCAGCCGTGGCGGCGCCCATCAGCACGCCGGCCGACTGCGCGCCCAGGGCCGGCACCAGCAGCGAATAAAGGTACGCCAGCAATCCGACCTGCGCAAACAACCCGGCGGACATGCCGGCTGCCAATGTGGCGAGGCGCCGATCGCGCCAGCTGCGGCTGTTCGGCAACGCGCGCGCAACTGCGATGACCACGACGCTTGCTGGCGCCTGCGCCTTAGCAACGACCGTGACCAATGCGGGATCGTCACCGTCCGGCTGCAGCCCCAGCGACTGCGGCGTTTTCGCCAGCACCGCGTAGGCAAGCCAGCCCACCACCGCGGTCATGGTCACGCCGACGAGCAGCGCTGACCCGCTGAAACCGAACGCGCCGATCAGCGCGACCCACAGCGGCGAGAACACCAGCCCGCCGACGCTGGCGCCGTTGTAGGCGCTTGAGAGCGCGATCGGCCGTCGGCGCACATACCACGGCGCGATCACCGCGTTGATCACGGCGCCGCCGAGCAGCACCCAGCCGGCGCCGCTGGCGACGGCGGCCGCATACAGCTGCCAGGGAGACTGCGCGAGCGACCAGCCCAGCACGCCGAGCGCCGCCACCGCCGCGCCGCCCGTGGTGCTGGCGGCCATGCCGAAGCGCGCATGGATGCGCGGCAGGTTCGCGACCACCACGGCGCCGACCAGGAAATGCAGCGTCACCGCGAACGACACGCGTGCGAGCGGCCAGTCGGTGCGCGCCAGCACCGTGTGCAGAAAGATCGGCGGACCATAGACGCCGACCCCCCAACCGAACACCGCCATCACGAACGCAGCGCGGACCACGCGGCGGCCGAAGAACGGGCGGGAGGCGTGGGCGCTGCGGGTGGCACGTGTCATCGGTGTTCGTCGGACAGCGCGGTCGTGACGCGCCCGGCAAAGCCCGGACGCGTGCAGTCGCTGCTGCTGCGACCGGCGAGACGATGCCGACCAGCGCGCGTCGCCCGCGCTGCTAGCGCACCCACTGGTTCAACTGGATGATCGGCATCAGCACCGCGAGCACGATCAGCATCACGACGCCGCCCATCGCGACGATCAAGAGCGGCTCCAAGATGGTGGCAAGCGCCATCGCGCGGCGCTGCACTTCGGTGCTCAACTGCTCGGCCGCGCGCTGCAGCATCTGCGGCAGCTGGCCGGTCTGCTCACCGAGCCGCGCGAACATCGACAGCAGGCCCGGAAAGCGCTTCTTGCGCGCGATCGCGGATGCAAGCGGCGCGCCTTCGCGCACCAGCACCAGCGCGTCGAGCGCATCGGTGCGCATGGCGGTGTTCGACAAGGTTTCAGCCGCCGCCTGCAGGCCGCGCAGGATCGGCACGCCGGCCGCGCTCAGCATCGCCAGCGTGCTGGCAAAACGCGCTGCGTTGTAGCCGCGTGCGAGCTTGCCGATCAACGGCAGCTTGAGCCAGCCCGCGTCGAAACCGCGCCGGAACGCCGACTGGCGCAGCAGCATGCGCAGCAGGACGACACCGGCCACCAGCGCCGCGAGCACCCACCAGCCCCAGGCGCGCACGAAGTCGCTCAACGCCAGCATCGCCACGGTCAGAATCGGCAACGCATGCTTGCTGCCTGCGAACACGGCCGCGATCTGCGGCACCACGTAGCCGACCAGAAACAGCACGATCGCAATGGCCACCAATGTCACGATGGCCGGATAGAGCGCCGCGCCGATCAGCTTTGCGCGCAGCGCCTGCCGCTCCTCCAGATCATCGGCGAGCCGGTCCAGCACCAGGCCGAGCTTGCCGCTCGATTCCCCGGCGCCGATCACCGCGATGAAGATCGGACCAAACTCGCGCGGATGGTGCGACAGCGCCTTTGCAAAGCCCGAGCCGGCATTCACTTCGGAGCGCAGCGCGGCGGCCAGATGGCTTTGCGTCTGGTCGTCGGCTTCGTCGGACAACGCCGTCAAGGCGCGCTCCAGCGGCAGGCCGGAGGACACCAGACCGGCGAGCTGCCGCGTCCAGATCGCAAGCGTCGTGCTGTTGAACGCGCGTTTGGCAAACAACGAATTGCGGCTGCCGGCGCCGTCTTCGCCCGCGCTGGCCTGCCCGCCCGCCACCGGCTCGACCGCGAGCGGCACCAGCGCCTGCGCGCGCAGCAGCCCGCGCGCGGCGCGCGCCGTGTCGGCCTCCATCACGCCCTTGCGGGCAAGGCCGTTGGCATCCAGGGCTTCGAAGGAGTAGGCGGGCATTTAAAGGAAAGGCGACGGTGCTGCGGCGACAATCGGCGCAACGGGCTATTGTGGCGGCTTGCTGCCCGCAGCTGCCACCGCCGCCCGCTGCAACCATGGACAAACCCAGACTCCGCGCCGGCCAGGCGATCACGCCCGAGCAGTTCGAGGAGCTGTCGGACGAGCAGCTCGAGCGGCTGGTGCCGAAGGCGTATCGCGAATATTTCCCGGGCAAGGACGCGTGCGCCGACGGGCATTTCTACCTGCACGACGGAACCGCGTGGTGCTTCTATCGCGGCGGTTTTCTCGATGGATGACGCGGCTTCGCCTGAGTTTCAACGACTTTCTTGAAACAGGAAACCCGATGGCTGAACCGACCGCATCCGACGACTACAAGCACCGCACCCAGCACCTGCCGCCGCCGCGTTTTATACCGTTGCCGGACTATGTGCGCCTGCCCGAGCGTGAGATGCTGGCGCGCGCCGATGTGTTCTATCTTGCGATGAACCGGCGCCGCACCACACGGCATTTCTCCGACGAACCGGTGCCCCGACGGTTGATCGAACTCGCGCTGCTGACCGCCGGCACCGCACCGTCCGGCGCGCACCGACAACCCTGGCGTTTCGTGGCGATCAACGATGCCGACTTGAAGCGCCAATTGCGCACCGCAACCGAGGAAGAAGAGCTGAAGACCTACCGCGAACGCATGACCGACGAATGGCGCGAAGCACTCCACCCGCTGGGCACGGATCATGTGAAAGAGCACATGACCGACGCCCCGTGGATCATCGTGCTGTTCGCCCAGAAGTACGGACTGCGCGCCGACGGCACGCAGCAGAAGAACTACTACGTGGATGAGAGCGTCGGCATCGCTGCCGGACTGTTCATCGCGGCGATACAGACGATGGGGCTCGTCACGCTCACGCACACGCCGAACCCGATGGGTTTTCTACGCGACCTGCTCGGCCGCGGCAAGAATGAGAAGGCGGTGCTGGTGCTGCCGGTGGGCTATCCGGCAGCCGATGCGCAGGTGCCCGATCTGGCGCGGCTGGAAGGCGATGCGTTCATTCAGTGGAATGTACCGGGCAAGGAGACCTGAGGCACTCCAGTTCTCTCGATCGGGCGCGTGACAGGTACGGCGCCCCCGGGCTTCGTCAGGGTACTGAAAAATCGCGACTTCAAGAGCCAAAACAGGTGTGCCCGCTACAGCGACCTTCGATGGGTGCTATCAAGTTGGTGGCCTTTCGATATTCGATCGGGTACTGACGCTGGCTTTAGGGGGCGCGTAGAAGGGAGTCCGAAATGGTTGCTGCCGACCGACACGACATCCTGGTCGTGGGCGCGGGCCCTGCGGGACTGGCCACCTCGGCCTGCTTGCACGCGCTCGGGCTCACGCACGACATGGTCGAGCGCGCAGCCGATGTCGCTTCCGCGTGGCGGCGCCACTACGACCGGCTGCACCTCCACACGACGAAGAAATACTCGGCACTGCCGCTGTCGCCGTGGCCACGGGATGCACCGCGCTATCCGTCGCGCACACAAGTGGTCGACTACCTCGAACGTTATGCCGCCGAGCACGAGGTGCATCCGCGCCTGGGGGTCGAGGTGTTGCAGGTCGGGTGTCACGACAGCGAGCGGCTCACGGTTCAGACCAGCGCAGGCCTGCTGACGCCCCGCTGCGTCGTCATCGCAACCGGCCACAGCGCGGTGCCGAACCGCCCGCCGCTGCGCGACATCAATTTGTTCGCAGGCAGCATCGTGCATGCGAGTGACTATCGAAATGCCGCGCCTTACCGGGGCAAGCGCACGCTCGTGGTGGGCTGCGGCAATTCAGGCGCCGAGATCGCGCTCGATCTGGCCGAGCACGGCGTCGACGTGTCGATGGTGGTGCGCGGCCCGGTGCACGTGGTGCCGCGCGACCTGCTGGGTCGGCCGACCCAGCAGACGGCCGTGCTGCTGTCGAGGCTGCCAGCCCGCTGGCGCGACGCGATCGTCCGGCCCATTCTGCGTGCTGCGGTGGGTGACCTGACCCGCTTCGGTATCCTGCGGCCGACGCTCGGGCCGAACCGGATGATCGAAACGCTGGGCCGCGTCCCGATGCTCGACATCGGCACCGTCGCGATGATCAAGGCCGGCCGAATCCGTGTGTTGCCGGCAGCCGAACAAGTGCTCGGTTCCGACCTCGTGCGCTTCGCCGACGGCCGCGTGCATGCGTTCGACGCCATCGTGCAGGCAACCGGCTACACGACCGGACTGGCGCGGCTGATCGACGGCTTCGAAGCGATCGGCGATGCGCGGGGCCGGCCAGACCGCTTCGGTGCGGAAAGCGAGCTGGCCGGTCTCTTCTTTGTCGGCTTCAAAAATCCCGCAACCGGTGCGCTGCGCGAGATCGCCCTTGAAGCACCGCGCGTCGCCGCTGCGATCGCTGCGAAACTGAACCAGCTGCGCACCGAAAGCGCAGATCACTGAAAGGCGTTGCCGGCCACGGCGTCACGGCGTGCACCGTCCGCGCCGGGAGTCGCCGGCCACACGCCTCCTGGACTCAAGCCACCTCAGCCAGGATCGTCAGGCGGTAGCGATGCCGCAACGTGCGCTTCCACCGCGGGTCGAACAGCTCCATCTCAAAGTCGGTCGCCGGCCGGATGCCGCCGATCACCGCGACGGTGCCGCAGGTCATGCCGGTGCCGTCGGGCAACGCGCCGGCGCCGCTGGTGAAGCCTTCGATCAGCTCCCGCGGTGTACGCAGGCTGGCCAGCGTGCCCTCCTGATACACGATTTGCACACCACCTTCGACGATGCGCGAGCGCACTTGCAATTCATCCCAATGGTCGGCGACATCGGCCATGCGCCATGCGGTGCGTGCCACCGGCTTCACGCAAAGCTGCTTGGACAACGCCACGCTGTGCGCTTCGAGCTTGCGGTCGGTGTGGTCGGACGCGATGCTGACATAAGGCTCACCGTCGACTGAGAAAACAAACGCCTCGATCTCGCCGGATGAGTCAGGGCCGATCACTTGCACGGTCTCGTCCTGCGTCAACTGGTTCGCCGCGACGCGGTAGTAGAGTGGCACCGCGCTCGGCCGCGGCACGCCGATCGCCGCGAGCTCGTCGATGTGGTGTTCGGTGGCCGCCAGGTCACGGCCGGCCCAGCCGGCGATCACGAGTTGATCGATGCGCGCGGCCAGCGGTTGTTGCTTTCCGTCGGTGGATTCAAGGGTGAAATTGAGCTGCATGTTGAATGAAACAAGAGTGGATACGACGATCAATTGCTGAACATCGATGGCAGCCAAAGCGCCAGCCCCGGAAACAGTGCAAGCAGCCCGACCATCGCAAACAATGCTGCAACGAACGGCAAGCTGCCCGTGATCACGGCCTGCATCGAACCGGACTTGCGCAGGCTCTGCACGACGAACAGGTTCAGCCCCACGGGCGGCGTGATCAATGCGGTCTCCACCAGCACGATGATCACGATGCCGAGCCAGACCGGATCGAACCCGAGTCCGATCATGATCGGCGCGATGATCGGAATGGTCGTGATCATCATCGACAGCGTTTCCATGAAGCAGCCGAGCACGAGGTAGAACACGACGACCGCGAGCAGCATGCCCATGCGCGACAGGCCCAGGCCCGCGACCGAATCGGTGATCGCGCTGGTCAGGCCCGTGGCCGACATGATGAAGTTCAGGAACGCCGCCGCGATCACGATCAGCATGATCATCGCCGTGGACTTGAGCGACCCTTCGACCACTTCGCGCAGCATGCGCCAGTTGAGCCTCCGAAAGATCGCAGCCAGCACGAATGCCCCGACCACGCCGAGCGCGGCCGCTTCGGTCGGCGTCGCGATGCCCGCATAGATCGAGCCGACCACGAGCAAGAAGATGGAGAGCGGCGGCAACAGGTGCACGAGGCTCGCGAAACGCTCTCGCCATGTAGCCGAGATGCGCTTGCCGCCCCAGCGCGGGCGCGCGATGCAGGCGATCACGATTACGGCCATGAACAGCAGCGCCATCAGGATGCCGGGGATGATGCCGGCCAGATACAGGCTCGGCACCGACGAATTCGTCAGCACGCCGTAGATCACGAGATTGATCGACGGCGGAATCAGGATGCCAAGCGTGCCGCCGGCGGCAATGCTGCCGAGGAACAGCGGCTCGTGGTAGCCGAAGCGTTCGATCTGCGGCAGCGCCACCGTGCCGACCGTGGCCGCGGTCGCGACGCTCGAACCCGACGTTGCGGAAAACAG
>CBDCLU010000004.1:0-635927 GCA_965218765.1 Burkholderiaceae bacterium
CTTCGTCGTGCTGCTGGTTGGCGCGACCAGCGTGTTCGCCGAGCTGCAAAGCGCGCTCGACCGCATCTGGCATGTGCCCGAGAAGGTCAAGCCGCAGGGCATCTGGGCCGTGATCCGCGCACGCATCCTGTCGATGGGGCTGATCCTGGGGCTGGCGTTTTTGCTGATGGTGTCGCTGGTGTCGAGCGCCGCGGTGGCGGCATTCGGCACCTGGGCCGGCGGCATGCTGCCGGGGTCGGGAAGTGTTGCTGCAGCTGCTCAACATCGCGGTCTCGCTCGGTTTGAGCACGGTACTGTTCGGCATGATCTTCAAGTACATGCCGTCGATCACGATCCGCTGGCGCGACGTCTGGGTCGGGGCGGGCGTGACCGCGCTGCTGTTCGAGGTCGGCAAATACCTGATCGCGCTCTACATCGGCAAAAGCGGCACCACCGAAACGTTCGCCGCCGCCGGCTCGGTGGTGGTGCTGCTGATCTGGGTCTATTACGCGGCGCAGATTTTTCTGCTGGGCGCCGAGTTCACCAAGGTGTATGCGAACGCGCATGGCTCGACCGCGGGCGCTCAGGCGGCGGCGGCGACCGAGCAGCAAAAGAAGATCGCCGAACAAGGCACCGACGCGCTGAAAGATGGCGACAGCCGGCGCGCCGCGGCAGCGGCCAAGAGCAGTTGAATCCGCCAGGCGCTTTCGCCGATTGCCGCAACGGCGGCGAAAGCGCTGCTCGAAGCTCCTTCGCCTATCTGAGCGCCTCTGCGCGCTGTCCGAACGCTCGCCAGAACGCGTCGTCCTGCGTGGTCGCGAAGTTGATGCGCATCAGGGTACTGGGCCGGCGTGCCGCATGGAACAGCGCACCGGGGGCGATCAGGTAGCCGTCGTCGAGCAGTGTCTGGGCCAGCGCGTCGGTATCGACGCCGGTATCGACCCAGCCGAACAGCCCGGCCGGCTCGGACACGAAGCGGCAACCCGCGTGCAATGCCTGCCGGACGCTGCGCGTGCGCGCCTGATCGAGCCGCGCGCCGATGCGCTCGGCATGCCGGCGCAGCAATCCCTGCTCGATGCACCAGGCCAGCGCCTGCTCGAACAACGCTGGCGTCGTCAGGGTCGCGAGCAGCTTGGTGTTGAGCAACGCGGGCACCAACGACAGCGGCGCCGCGATGAAACCGACGCGCCAGCTTGGCGCCAGGATTTTTGCGAAACCGCTGACATAGACGCAGCGCCGCAGGCCGTCGAGCGTGCTCAGGCGTGTCGCGTGCGCGGGTGCGAGATGGCTGTAGGTGTCGTCTTCGACGATGTGGAAGTCGTACTGTTCGGCCAGTTGCAGCACCCGATGCGCGCTGTGCGCCGACAGGCTTGCGCCGGTCGGGTTGTGCAGCACGCTCACGCTCACGAACAGCTTGGGTCGGTGCTGCTCGCACAGCTGCTGCATGACCGCGAGGTCCGGCCCTTCGGCGCCGCGCGGCACCGGCAGGATCCGCATGCCGAGCGCCGCGAGCCGTGCGAACTCGATCGCCCAGCCTGGTTCTTCGACCAGCACGCAGTCGCCCCGCGGTCAGCAGGGTGCGGCTCACGATGTCGAGCGCCTGCGTCGCCCCCAGGGTGCTGATGATCTGTGCCGGTGCGGCTTCGATCGCCAGCGCCGCGAGTCTTTTCGACAAGCTCGCACGCAAGCCCGCGTCGCCGGCCGGCTCGCCGTAGTGCGACGCGTTCGCGCGCACCGCGCGGTTGCTGCTGGCGCGGCGCAGCGCGGTCGCCAAGAAGTCGATTTCGAGCCAAGCCGGTGGCAAGGTGCCCATGCCCGGCTGCGGCCGGTCCGCCGGTCCGCCGAGCATGCCGCGCATCAGAGTCGCCGCGTCCACTATGCGCGGGATGGCAAGCGATTCGTCTGTTGCTATGTTTTGCGCAGCTGAAGATCGTTGTTGCGCCTGCGCGAAAGCCGAATTTCTTACGTAAAAACCGCTGTTCCTGCGAGCTTCCACCAGGCCTGCCGCAAGCAGTCGGTCATAGGCCGCGACCACGGTGGATGTGCTGACGCCGTGCCGACGCGCGCATTCGCGCACCGAGGGCAGCCGCGCGCCATCGGCCAGCAGCCGGTCGCGGATGCGGATGGCGAATTGCTGTGACAACTGCAGCGACAGCGGCTCGGTGGCGGATCGGACGAGCATCGGTCAAACAAGCGAGATGGAAAAAAGCAGACACTGTATTGGAAAAATAGTCGATACAGCTTTGGCAACTGCTCCGATTGAGTGTATCGCCACTGTGCTGCTCAAAAGCGCTAGATTGCATTCAGCCGCTGGCGCCCTCCACAGTTGGGGGGCAGATGGCGCACACCCGTTTTTTTGCCCCTTTCCATGAACGCCGCCGACTTTTCCGCCTTGCTGCTGCTGGCCGCCGCCAGCAGCTTCACGCCGGGGCCCAACACCACGCTGTCGGCGGCGCTGGCGGCCAATCATGGCTTGGCACGCGCGCTGCGCTTCGTCTGCGCGGTACCGGTCGGCTGGGCGCTGATCTATGGCGCGTGCGCCTTGGGACTGGGCGCGTTGCTGCTGGCGTTGCCACTGCTGCGCGGTGCGCTCACGCTGCTGGGCGTTGGTTATCTGCTCTGGCTTGCGCTGCGGCTGGCCAACAGCGGCACGCTGGCGCAGGCTGACCCACGGCGCCTGTCGGTCGGCTTCGGCCAGGGTGTGCTGCTGCAGTTTCTGAACATCAAGGCCTGGATGCTCGCGCTCGCGGTGACCACCGGCTGGGTTGCGGGACGGCCCGACGCGGCGCTGCGTTTTGCGCAGTCGCTGCCGGTGCTGCTGGCGTTCGGGTTTGTGAGCAATCTGGCGTATGCGGTGCTCGGTTCGGTGCTGCGCGACTGGCTCGCGCGTGGCCACCGGCTGCTGGGGTTCAACCGGGTCATGGCGCTGACGCTCGCGGCGACCGCCGGCTGGCTCGGCTGGAGCGCGTGGTGAACCCGGTGCAGCGGGGTGACGACGCGCGCAATCTGCGCGTCGGTCTTTGGCTCGGTCTGGTCGGCGTTGCGGTGTTTGCGCTGACCTTGCCGGTGACGCGGCTTGCCGTCGGCACGCCCGAGGCGCCGCAGCTGTCGGGGATGTTCGTCGCAACGGCGCGCGCGGCATTGGCTGCGTTGCTGAGTCTGTTGTTCTTGCTGTCCACGCGTGCGCCAGTGCCACAACGTGCCGACTGGCCCGCGTTGCTCGCGGTGACCGCGGGCGTGGTGTTCGGGTTTCCGTTACTGACGTCGATCGCGATGCGGCAGGTGGAAGCGGTGCATGCGAGCGTGATGATCGGCATCCTGCCGCTGGCGACCGCGCTGGTCGGTGCGTTGCTGCACCGGCAGCGGCCGTCGCCGGGCTTCTGGCTCTGCGCGGCGTTGGGCAGCGCGCTGGTGATCGTGTTTGCGCTGGTCAAGAACGACGCCGGACCCGGGCTGCATCTGCAACCGGCCGACGGCTTGCTGCTGCTGGCCTGCGGCTGCGCCGCCGTGGGCTATGCGTATGGGGCCAGGCTGGCCGGCCGGATGCGCGCGGATCATGTGATCTGCTGGGCGCTGGTGCTTGGCCTGCCGTTGTCGCTGCCGCTGGCGCTCTGGAGCTGGCCCGCGCAGCCGGTCGCTGCGAGCGCCTGGTGGGGGCTGGCCTACGTCACGCTGTTTTCGCAGTGGCTCGGCTTTTTCGCGTGGTACCGCGCGCTGGCCCTCGGCGGCACGGTGCGGGTGAGCCAGGTGCAGTTGCTGCAGCCATTTTTGGGCATGCTGTTCGCGGTGCCGCTGCTCGGCGAGTCGATCGACGCGGCCACGCTGCTGTTCGGTCTCGCGGTGATCGCGACCGTGTTCGTCGGGCGCCGCATGCCGGTGGCGTCGCCGTCTGCCATCCTCAACCAGAAGACAGGAGCCGTTCGATGATCTGGACCCAGGCCGCGCGCGCCGAGCGCATGAACCCTTCGGTGATCCGTGAAATCCTCAAAGTCACGGAGCGCCCCGGCATCATCAGCTTTGCGGGTGGTCTGCCCTCGCCCGCGACGTTTCCGGTGCGCGAGTTCGCCGCCGCCTGCGACAAGGTGCTGCGCGACGACGGCGCGGCGGCGCTGCAATACGCGGCGAGCGAGGGTTTCGGCCCGCTGCGCGAGAGGGTCGCGGCCGGCTTGCCGTGGTCGGTCGATCCGGCCCAGGTGCTGATCACGACCGGCTCGCAGCAGGGGCTTGATCTGGTCGCCAAGGTGCTGATCGATGCGGGATCGAAAGTGCTGGTCGAGACGCCGACGTACCTCGGCGCGCTGCAGGCGTTTACGCCGATGCAGCCGGATTTGGTCGGGGTGCGCTGCGA
Organism: Burkholderiaceae bacterium; assembly: GCA_965218765.1. Lineage (GTDB taxonomy): Bacteria > Pseudomonadota > Gammaproteobacteria > Burkholderiales > Burkholderiaceae_C > JBBPYC01. The sequence goes on from CBDCLU010000004.1 coordinate 4,328, forward strand.
CGACGAGCACGGCATCGACCTCGAAGCCCTGGCCGAGGCCAGCGGAGATGCGCGTTTTCTGTATCTGCTGCCGAACTTTCAGAACCCGACCGGCCGCACGCTGAACGAAGCGCGGCGCGCGCAACTGTCGGCGCTGTGCGAGCGGCTTGGCTTGCCGATCGTCGAGGACAACCCTTACGGCGAGCTTTGGTTCGACGCTGCGCCGCCGCTGCCGCTCACGGCGCGCAATCCGCAAGGCTGCATCTACCTGGGGTCGTTCTCGAAAGTGCTGGCGCCGGGCTTGCGGCTCGGCTTTCTGGTCGCGCCCAAGGAGCTGTTTCCAAAACTGCTGCAAGCCAAACAGGCGGCCGACCTGCACAGCCCGAGCCTGAACCAGCGCATCGCCCATCAAGTCATGCAGGGCGATTTTCTGCAGCGCCATACGCCGACCATTCGCGCGCTGTACCGCGCGCAGCGCGATGCGATGCTCGCGGCGATGGCACGTGAAATGCCGCCTGGCGTGCGGTGGAATGTGCCGGCTGGCGGCATGTTCCTGTGGCTGCGGCTGCCGTTCGGGCTCGATGCGGCCGCGCTGCTGCCGGCCGCGGTCGAGCGCGGCGTCGCGTTCGTGCCTGGCGCGCCGTTCTACGCGGGCACGAGCCAAGCGCACACGCTGCGGCTGTCGTTCGTGACGGCCAGCGTTGCGCAGATCGACCTCGGCATCGCACAACTGGGATGGACGATTGCGCACGCCATGCGCGTGAACGATTCGAACGAAAAAGCAAGGCCTGCAGCATGAAACCGCGCCGCTTCAACCAGGTCGATGTGTTCAGCGCGGTGCCGTATTTCGGCAACCCGGTTGCGGTGGTGCTTGAAGGTGACGGCCTGAGCGCAGAGCGGATGCAGCATTTCGCGCGCTGGACCAACCTGAGCGAGACCACCTTCGTGCTGCCGCCGACCGAACCCGCGGCCGACTACCGGGTGCGCATCTTCACGCCAGGCGGCGAGCTGCCGTTCGCCGGCCATCCGACGCTGGGCACCTGCCATGCGTGGCTGGCAGCGGGTGGCATGCCCCGCAGCAGCAGCGAGCAGGTCGTACAGCAATGCGAGGCCGGCCTGATCCGGGTGCGGCGGGAGTCGGGGAATCGACTCTCCTTTGCCGCGCCGCCCTGCACCATCGGCCGGCCGGCGCCCGTCCTGTTGGCCAAGGTGGCGGCGGCGCTTGGACTGGAGGCAAGGCAGCTGGTAGCCGCTCGCCTGCTCGACAACGGGCCGGTCTGGCTCGGTCTGCTGCTGGATGCGGCGCAGACCGTGCTCGCGCTGACCCCCGATCACGCTGCGCTGCGAGAGCTTGGGTACAAGGTCGGCGTGGCCGCGCTGCTCGATGCGAATGCGGCGCTGCCATCAGCGGTCAACGCACCGAGCCTCGAAGTACGCGCGTTCGCCGCCGCAATCGGCGTTCCGGAAGACCCGGTGACTGGTAGCTTGAATGCGTCTTTGGCGCAGTGGCTGATCGAAGATGGCAGGCTGCCGGAACGCTATCTGGCAGCGCAGGGGCAATGCCTCGGACGCAATGGCCAAATATGGGTCGAACGCGGATCCCGATGCTGCACGGCAAGTCTGGATCGGCGGCGCATCTAGCCTTTGCCTTGAAGGAACGGTGATGCTGTGACCGGTGCTTGGGCGTGTCGACCGGAGCCAGCGCCACGCAAACGCAGCCGCCAACAAAAAAGCCCGCTGGAGTCAGCGGGCTTTTTCAACGACGTTTGGTTGCGCGAGCAAGATTTGAACTTGCGACCTTTGGGTTATGAGCCCAACGAGCTACCAGGCTGCTCCATCGCGCGGCAAGCGTCAATTATAACTCAGGATGAGGTGTCTTCGTCGGCAGGAGCTTCGGCCTGCGGGTCGGGACGATCGACCAGCTCGACCAACGCCATCGGCGCGTTGTCACCCGCACGAAAGCCGATTTTGAGGATGCGCGTGTAGCCGCCAGGACGGGTCTGATAGCGCGGCCCGAGCTGGTCGAACAGCTTGGCGACACTGTTGCGGTCGCGCAGACGGTTGAAAACAAGCCGCTTGTTGGCAAGCGATGATTCCTTGCCGAGCGTGATCATCGGCTCAACGACGCGACGCAGCTCCTTGGCTTTGGGAAGGGTGGTCCGAATCGCTTCGTGCTCGATCAACGAATTCATCATGTTGCGCAGCATCGCCAGGCGATGTTCGCTGGTGCGGTTCAGTTTGCGCAGTCCGTGTCCGTGACGCATGGGATTTCAGCTTTCTGTTCAGATTTTTAATTGGTACCGCAGCCGTATCAGGTACTGCAGCATGCTGCACGCTCGATCGAGCGTGAAGATCGGGTGATGCGGCCTTTTTTTCGCTCGCTCCAGATGATCAGCGCTTGTCCAAGCCGGCAGGCGGCCAGCTTTCGAGCTTCATGCCAAGCGTCAGACCGCGGGAAGCAAGCACTTCCTTGATTTCATTGAGCGATTTGCGGCCGAGGTTCGGCGTCTTGAGCAACTCGTTCTCGGTGCGTTGAATCAGATCGCCGATGTAGTAAATGTTTTCGGCTTTCAGACAGTTGGCCGAACGCACCGTCAGTTCAAGTTCATCGACCGGACGCAGCAGGATCGGGGTCGAACTGCGCATTGCCCGCTCGAACGGGCTGGTCGAAGGCCGCCAGTTCGCGCCCTTCGAGCTGCGCAAACACGGCCAGCTGCTCGACCAGAATCTTGGCCGAATTGCGTACCGCGTCTTCCGCGGAGATGGCACCGTTGGTCTCGATCTCGACCACCAGCTTGTCGAGATCGGTACGCTGCTCGACACGCGCGCTTTCGACCGTGTAGCTGACGCGTTTCACCGGAGAAAACGATGCATCGAGCAAAATGCGACCGATCGACTTGGTCGTCTCGTCGGCCTGTCGGCGCTGATGGCCAGGCGCGTAGCCGCGTCCCTGCTCGACCTTGATCTGCATGTCGAGCTTGCCGCCTTGCGACAGCGTGGCAATCACGTGATCGGGATTGATGATCTCGGCATCGTGCGGCGTCTGAATGTCGCCTGCGGTGACGACGCCTTCCGTATCCTTGCGCAAGCTCAGGGTGACTTCGCTGCGGTTGTGCAGCTTGAAAACGACACCTTTCAGATTCAACAGCAGGTTGACCACGTCTTCCTGCACACCGTCGATCGACGAATACTCGTGCAGCACGCCGGCGATCGTCACTTCGGTCGCGGCGTAACCAGGCATCGACGACAGCAACACGCGGCGCAGCGCATTGCCCAGGGTGTGGCCATAGCCACGCTCGAAAGGCTCGAGCGCCACCTTGGCGCGGTTCAATCCGATGTGTTCGACGTTGATCGCTTTGGGCTTCAGCAAATTGTATTGCATGCAAAATTCTCTCAATACCCCCGGCTCGTTACACCGGTAAGGCTGATTAATGAAACAAATCCGTTGAGCCGCAACCGCCTTTCAATTGAATAAAAGACGAAGAAGCGGGAATCGCCCGATCAGCGCGAGTACAGCTCGACGATCAGGGATTCGTTGATGTCCGAAGCAAATTCGTCGCGATCCGGGACTTTCTTGAAAACGCCTTCGCCCTTGTCCGCATGCACTTCGACCCAGGCAGGCAGCCCGACCTGCTGCGCCAAGCTCAGAGCTTCGGCCACGCGGTTTTGCTTGCGTGATTTTTCACGCACGGCGACGACATCGCCTACCTTGACCATGTACGAAGGAATGTTGACCGGCTGACCGTTGACCGTGATGGCACGGTGCGACACCAACTGGCGCGCTTCGGCACGGGTTGAACCGAAACCCATCCGGAACACCACGTTGTCGAGCCGTGATTCGAGCAGACCGAGCAGGTTGGCGCCGGTGTTGCCACGGCGGCGGTCGGCCTCAGCGAAATAGCGGCGGAACTGGCGTTCGAGCACACCGTACATACGCTTGACTTTTTGCTTTTCACGCAGCTGCAGGCCGTAGTCGGAAATGCGCGCACCCGAAGTGCGGCCGTGCTGACCAGGTTTGCTGTCGAATTTGGCCTTGTCGCTGATCGAGCGGCGTGCACTCTTCAGGAACAGGTCGGTGCCTTCACGGCGGGAAAGTTTGGCCTTGGGGCCGAGATAGCGTGCCACTGATGAATCCTCTGCTGCTGCCGCGGCCTGATGCCGCGGGAGCCATCAGCGCAGCGGCCGATGGCGGTGGTCTTGGAAAGACGAAAGAAAAGAAAAGGTTTGGAAAAAACCTTTTAGATGCGCCGACGCTTCTGCGGGCGGCAGCCATTGTGCGGGACCGGCGTCACATCCGAAATGGAATTGATGCGGATGCCCAAGGCCCCCAACGCTCGCACCGACGACTCACGTCCGGGACCAGGTCCCTTGATTTCAACATCGAGGTTCTTGATACCTTGCTCGATTGCAGCACGACCAGCGACCTCGGACGCTACCTGGGCGGCAAACGGAGTCGATTTGCGCGATCCCTTGAACCCTTGCCCACCCGACGACGCCCAGGACAAGGTGTTGCCTTGACGGTCGGCGATCGTAATGATGGTGTTGTTGAAAGACGCGTGAACGTGCGCAACGCCATCCGCAACGTTTTTGCGGACTTTCTTGCGCACGCGTTGCGAGGCGGTGCTGGCGGGTGCTTTGGCCATAGGATTCCTTGAACTGCAAACTTATTTGTCTATTTTTTCAGCGACTGGGCGGCTTTGCGTGGACCTTTGCGGGTACGCGCGTTGGTGCGCGTGCGCTGGCCGCGCACCGGCAGACCGCGCCGATGACGGAAGCCGCGGTAGCAACCAATGTCCATCAGGCGCTTGATGTTCATCGTGGTCTCACGACGCAGGTCGCCTTCGATCGTGAATTGACCGATCGCTTCGCGAATTTTCTCCTGATCGGCGTCGGTCAGATCCTTGATTTTTTTGGAATAGGGAATGCCGCAGACTTCGCAAATCTTGCGTGCGCGGGGACGTCCAATGCCAAAAATCGCTGTCAGCCCGACTTCGGCGTGCTGATGCGGCGGGATGTTGATGCCTGCGATACGTGCCATACAATTCCTCGAAAACTCTTGTGCTGTGTGCTGTGGATCAGCCTTGACGCTGCTTGTGGCGTGGGTCGGTGCAGATGACGCGCACGACGCCGTTGCGGCGAATGATCTTGCAATTGCGGCAGATTTTTTTGACTGAAGCAGAAACTCTCATGGGATTCTCCTGAAAACTTGGGGCCGGACGGTGATTTTTATTTGGCGCGAAACACAATGCGCGCGCGGGTCAGATCGTATGGTGTCAATTCCACCGTGACACGATCACCAGGCAGGATTCTGATGTAGTGCATCCGCATCTTGCCCGAAATGTGCCCCAATACAACATGGCCATTTTCGAGCTTGACGCGGAATGTGGCATTCGGAAGGTTCTCGACCACCTCTCCCTGCATTTGAATAACATCGTCTTTTGACATGCTGCTCAACCGCCCAGCGAGGTTTTGAAGTTGGCTTTTTTCAGCAACGATTCGTATTGCTGCGACATCATGTAGTTCTGCACCTGGGCCATGAAGTCCATCGTGACGACCACAATGATCAGCAACGAGGTGCCACCGAAGTAAAAAGGCACGTTGTATTTCAGAATCAGAAACTCCGGCAGCAGACAAACGAAAGTGATGTAGATCGCACCTGCCAAGGTCAGGCGCACCAGAATCTTGTCGATGTACTTTGCCGTCTGGTCACCAGGACGGATCCCGGGAATGAAAGCGCCGCTTTTCTTCAAGTTGTCAGCCGTCTCCCTGCTGTTGAACACCAGTGCGGTGTAGAAAAAGCAAAAGAAAATGATCGCTGTCGCATATAGCAGCACATAGATCGGCTGGCCTGGGCTCAACGTGCCTGCAATGTCCCGAAGCCAGCGCATCGACTCGCCGCTGCTGAACCAGCCCACCACCGTCGCCGGCAGCAAGATGATCGACGAAGCGAAGATCGGCGGAATGACACCCGCCATGTTCAGCTTCAACGGCAAGTGTGACGATTGACCGCCATACACCTTGTTGCCGACTTGCCGACGCGCGTAATTGACGAGAATCTTGCGTTGCCCGCGTTCTACGAAAACCACAAAGTAGGTGACCAATGCAACAACGATGACGATCAGAATTGCGATCAACGGCGCCATCGCACCGGTGCGAACCAACTCAAGCAGGCCGCCGATCGCATTGGGCAACCCGGCAGCAATGCCTGCAAAAATGATGATCGAAATACCGTTTCCAAGACCGCGCTCCGTGATTTGCTCACCAAGCCACATCAGAAACATCGTGCCAGCGGTCAGGCTGACCATCGCCGTAATGCGAAAACCAAATCCAGGTGACAGCACCAAACCGGCCGAACTCTCCAGCGCTATCGCAATGCCCATCGACTGAAACAGCGCCAGTCCCAACGTGCCATAGCGCGTCCACTGCGTGATCTTGCGACGACCAGCCTCGCCTTCCTTCTTCAACTGCTCAAAGGTCGGCACGACGTACGTCATCAGCTGCATCACGATCGATGCCGAGATGTACGGCATGATGCCGAGCGCGAACACGGTGAAGCGCGACAGCGCACCGCCTGAGAACATGTTGAACAGGCTCAGAATGCCGCCTTGCTGGCCCTTGAACAACTGCTGCAGCTGGTTTGGATCGATACCAGGCACTGGAATGTGCGCGCCGATTCGATAAACCACCAGCGCCATCAGCAGGAATATCAGCCGGCGCTTCAAGTCCCCGTACTTGCCTGTCTTCGCAATGCGAGCCGGATTAGTTGCCACTGATGCTTTCTCTTCTCAACGCAAAGCCATTGGCTCGTTTACTCAACGCTGCCGCCGACAGCTTCGAGCGCAACTTTGGCGCCCGCTGTGGCGCGAATGCCGGTCAGCTTGACGGGTTTGCTGATTTCGCCGGACTTGATGACTTTGACGTTCTTGATCAGGTCGCCTATCAGTCCGGCTTTTCTCAAGGTCAGCATATCGACTTCGGCCACGTCGAGCCGGTTCAGTGCCGACAGCGTGATTTCAGCATTGAACTTCAGATTCTGCGATTTGAAGCCGCGCTTGGGCAAGCGCCGTTGCATCGGCATCTGACCACCCTCGAAGCCGACTTTGTGAAATCCACCCGCGCGCGACTTCTGGCCCTTGTGACCACGCCCTGCTGTCTTGCCCAGACCCGAGCCGATGCCGCGACCGACCCGACGTCGGTCCAGGACGCGATCCGTCTGCTGCCTTGATGCCGTTCAGTTCCATGATGCTCTGCCTTTTTCTATCTCAAAGGACTTTGACCAGATAGCTCGATCTTGTCGATCATGCCGCGCACAGCCGGTGTGTCCTGCAGTTCGCTGGTGCTGCGGATCTTGCGCAGACCCAGACCACGCACGGTCGCGCGATGGGATTCCTTGCAGCCGATCGGGCTGCGGACCAGTTGTACCTTGACGGTGGCTTGCGTGCTCATGAGGCGTTTCCTGTCAGTTCGGTCGCGATCAACCGAACAGTTCTTCAACGGTCTTGCCGCGCTTGGCAGCGATTTCGCCCGGCGTCGTGCAATTGCGCAACGCGTCGAGCGTGGCCCGCACCATGTTGTAGGGATTCGATGAACCGTGGCTCTTGGCCACGATGTCGGTGATGCCCATCACCTCGAACACTGCGCGCATCGGGCCGCCTGCAATGATGCCGGTACCCTTCGGCGCTGGGGTCATCATGACGTTGGCGGCGCCATGCTCGCCAGTCACGCGGTGGTGCAGCGAGCCGTTCTTCAACGACACCTTGACCATGTTGCGGCGCGCTTCTTCCATCGCTTTCTGCACGGCAGCCGGCACTTCCTTGGACTTGCCTTTGCCCATGCCGACCCGGCCATCGCCGTCACCAACAACCGTCAGCGCAGCAAACCCCAGGATGCGCCCGCCTTTCACGACCTTGGTCACGCGGTTGACTGCGATCATCTTCTCGCGCAGTCCGTCTTCCGGACCGTCGCCCTGCGGCCGGCCCATCATTTTTCCCTGCATCTTCGCCATGACTGTCCCTGAATTCGGTCTTTGTTAGAACTGCAAGCCAGCTGCTCGCGCAGCTTCGGCCAATGCCTTCACCCTGCCGTGATAAGCGTAGCCAGCGCGGTCAAACGCCACTTTCTCGATGCCCACGGCACGCGCTTTTTCCGCGATGCGGCGTCCCACCTGTTCGGCCGCTCCGCATTGCCGCCTTTGCCGGACCCGCCAAGCGAACTGCGCAGCTCGGATTCCATCGTGGACGCGCTGGCGAGCACTTTCGATCCATCGTCCGAGATCAGGTTCGCGTAGATGTGCAGGTTGGTGCGATTCACGGTCAAGCGGGCGACCCGCTGCGTTGCGATCCGGATCCGGGTCTGGCGCGACCGCCGCAGCCGCTGCTCTTTCTTGCTCAACATGGCTGACAGTTCCTTCAGAAGTTATTTCTTCTTGGTTTCTTTGATCGTGATCTTCTCGTCCGCATAGCGGATGCCTTTGCCTTTGTAAGGTTCAGGCGGGCGGATCGCGCGAATCTCGGCAGCGATTTGCCCGACGCGCTGACGATCAGCACCTTTGATCAGGATTTCGGTCGGGGTCGGCGTCGCCACTGAAATGCCCTGCGGCATCTCCTTGTTCACCGGATGCGAATATCCGACCGACAGGTTCAACTTGTTGCCCGAGGCCTGCGCCTTGAAACCAACGCCGACCAACGTCAGCTTGCGCTCGAAGCCTTTGCTGACACCGACCACCATGTTGTTCACCAACTGGCGCATGGTGCCGCTCATCGCATTGGCTTCGCGCGAGTCGTCTGCTGGCGCAAAACGCAGCTGACCATTGGTGTTTTCGAGCTTGACCAGCCCATGTTGCGACAGCGACAGCGTGCCGCCGCTGCCTTTCACATCGATCTGTTCGTCGCTGATCGACACGTCGATGCCTGCTGGCACTGCGATCGGCATTTTCCCAATACGTGACATGACTGATCTTCTTTCGCAAATAACTCGGATTTGTGGGCGACTGCGGACGTCATGCCACGTAGCACAGCACCTCGCCGCCGATGCCGGTCGCACGCGCCTTGCGGTCGGTCATGACGCCTTGCGGAGTCGTCACGATCGCAACCCCCAAACCGTTCTTGACTTGCGGGATCGCCTTGCTGCCCTTGTAGACGCGCAGACCCGGGCGGCTCACGCGCTCAATGTGCTCGATCACCGGTCGACCCGCGTAATACTTGAGCGTGATCTCGAGTTCGCCCTTGCCGCTTTCACTGTTCTTGACTTCAAAGCCATCGATGTAGCCTTCATCCTGCAGCACGCGCGCAATCGCGACCTTGACTTTGGATGCGGGCATCGCCACGGTCGGCTTGGACACCATCTGCGCATTGCGGATGCGTGTCAGCAGGTCGGCGATCGGGTCACTCATGCTCATGTCTGTTCTCTCCTGCCGCGATGCGGTTACCAGCTGGCCTTGGTGATGCCGGGAATGTCGCCGGCGAAAGCGAGTTCGCGAATCTTCGCGCGCGCCAGGCCGAACTGACGGAACACGCCACGCGGGCGTCCGGTCATCTCGCAGCGATTCACCAAGCGGGTCGGATTTGCATTGCGCGGCAGCAGCTGCAGGCCCAGGCGCGCCGCCGCACGCTCTTCGTCACTGCGCTTCGCGTCGTTTGCGATCGCCTTGAACTCGGCATGCTTGTCCGCATACTTGGCGACCAGTCGCTCACGCTTCAATTCACGCTCAATCACGGATTTCTTTGCCATGCCCCCAACCCCTTAATTCTTGAACGGAAAACGGAACGCGGTGAGCAACGCCTTGCATTCATCATCGGTCTTGGCCGTGGTCGTGATGCTGATGTTCATCCCGCGCAATGCGTCGACCTTGTCGTACTCGATTTCCGGAAAAATGATCTGTTCCTTGACGCCGATGTTGTAGTTGCCACGGCCGTCGAACGCGCGGCCCGAGATGCCGCGGAAGTCGCGCACACGCGGCAGCGCCACCGTCACGAACCGGTCCAGGAACTCATACATGCGCACGCCGCGCAAGGTCACCATGCAGCCGATCGCCTGACCTTCACGAATCTTGAAGCCGGCGATCGGGCGCTTGGCTTTCGTGACGACCGGCTTCTGGCCCGCGATCTTGGTCAGATCGGCGACTGCGTTGTCCATGACCTTTTTGTCCGAGACCGCTTCGCTGACACCCATGTTCAGCGTGATCTTGGTCAACCGCGGGACTTGCATCGGCGACTGGTAGCCGAACTTCTCGATCAGCTCGGGCGCGATCTTGTCGCGGTATTGCTGCTGCAGACGTGCCATGGTGATTAACTTCGTTATTTCGGTGGATCAAGCGGACTTGATCGCGTCGCCGCTGGACTTGAAGACGCGAAAGCGCTTGCCCTCGGCATCCTGCTGGATGCCGACGCGGTCGGCCTTGCCGGTGGCTGCGTTGTAGATCGCGATATTGGACTGGTGGATCGGCATCGATTTCTCGACGATGCCACCCGTGGTGTTCTTCATCGGGTTCGGCTTGGTGTGCTTCTTCACGATGTTGATGCCTTCCACCACGACGTACGAATCGTCACGGCGCATGGCAACCTTGCCACGCTTGCCCTTGTCGCGTCCCGCGATCACGATGACTTCGTCGCCCTTGCGAATCTTGTTCATGGTGCTTCGACTTTCTCTTTCGGCTTAAAGAACTTCCGGCGCAAGCGACACGATCTTCATGAAGCGCTCGGTGCGCAGCTCGCGTGTGACCGGGCCGAAGATGCGAGTGCCGATGGGCTCCAGCTTGTTGTTCAGCAGCACGGCCGCATTGCCGTCGAAGCGGACCAGCGAGCCGTCGCTGCGGCGGATGCCCTTGGCCGTGCGCACCACGACGGCGCTGTAGACCTCGCCCTTCTTGACACGGCCACGCGGCGCGGCTTCCTTGATGCTGACCTTGATCACGTCGCCCACGCTTGCATAGCGGCGCCGCGAACCACCGAGCACCTTGATGCACAGGACGGATTTCGCACCCGTGTTGTCGGCCACGTCGAGCCGGGATTCAGTCTGGATCATGATTCGTATGTTTCCAACTTGACCGAAACGCTTCTTCTCGACCCTCGGCTGAGGAGAGTCGGAAAGTGCCCGGTCAGTCTTGGACCCGTCGTTGCTGCAGGAGGTTTGTCCGGCTTCAATCGGCTTACGACGCCGATGAAAAGCACAATCCTCGCGCGCTGGCGATTGGGATGAAATTCGTTTTGCGCTTCGACGCCCGGTCTGGCGCGAAGCCCACGATTATGGCACAGATTTGCGGGGCCGTGAGGATGCGCCGACCCCTGACCCCCTCGTCCCTCGGCACCGCGGCGGAGTCAGCGTCCACACTACTTGTCGCTGGGACACGGCGTCCATGCGGCCTCGATCGGCAGCTTGGTCCGGCTGGGTCGGTGGCTCGCACCGCACAGCAAATGGGCTCAGCTGGGTCGGACACCCCCAGTTGCTCGCGGAGCCGGCACACGCTGCGATCGTCGGTGACCGAACGCGCGCGAAGACGGAGCCTGCGGTCGGCTCGACAGCGTTGCGAATGCCTGAAACATGCTTCTTTTTTTATAGCTTTATACGTGCGCTGCACGAGCGCTGGATGCCTGATGGCCATCAAACCTCTTGCATCGGTCAGGATCGTTTTTCTTCGAGCAGCGGCGAGAGCTGCTGCGGCGGCTGCATGACCGCAGGCGTGCTCGCACGCGTTGCGTAGTCGACGCCGGTCAGGCCGGCCAGCAGCGCGAGCATGGCAAGCCCGCTCGCGGCGGCGAGCCGCACCAGCGCCGACGCCTGTCTCATCTGCATGAACAGCCACACCACGATTGCGCTTTTGAGCAGCGCGATGCCGATCGACAGCACCGGGTTGAACGACCCGAGCGACAGGTACGCGCCGCCCAGACTGCTGAGCAGCAGCGCGATCAGCGCGACCCAGGCCAGCAGCAACCCGCGGACTTCGTGCGCGAAGCCCGGCTTTTCTTCGTCATCGCGTTTGGCGTTCATGATTGATGCCGGCTCACGAGGTAGAGCAGCGGATAGAGAAAGATCCAGACGATGTCGACGAAGTGCCAGTAGAGCGCCGCGACCTCGACGCGGCGCGGCGGCGCCCAGGCGCGCTGTTTCGCCGTGCCCCACGCGAACACGCCGAGCACGCAGACGCCGATGAACAGGTGCAGCGCGTGCAGCGCAGTCATGAAGAAGTAAAGCGTGAAAAACAACTCGGCGCCGGCCGTGCCGCGAAGCTCGAAGCCCGGCCCCGGAAACAGCTGCTCGTGCCATTCCTTGCGGTACTCCATGCCTTTGATCACGAGGAATGCGATGCCGAGCGCGGCACTCAGCGCGAGCAGCCACCAGACGCGGCGCTGCTGCCGCGGACGCTCGCCGCACGCGACCGCGAGCGCGACAAGCGCGCTGCTGGTCAGCAGCACCGCGGTGTTGAGCGTGCCGAGCACGACGTCGGTATGCCGGCTCGCCTCGCCGAAGCCGGCCGGCCACTGCAACCGGCCATACGCGTAGGCGACGAGCAGCCCGCCGAAGAACAGGATTTCGCTGGCCAGAAACACCCACATCCCGAATTCGGGCGTGTCGGGCGGCGCCTCGTGCGGTTTCACGCCGCGCTCGTCCGCCGTCGAGCCACCCGGCGCCGCGACCGCTGCTGCTGACGTGTTCATGGCGACAACCGTCTTTCCTGTCGCTGCTTCATTTCGCCTCGGCGCTCATGCTCGACGCGTTCGCGTGATCGACGCGGCTGCCGTCGCCGTGCCAGGGTTGGGTCGGGTCGTAGTCGTAGACGCGTTCGGGCACCTGCGGCGGCTTCAGAAAATTGTGCGTCGGCGGCGGCGACGAGGTTTCCCATTCGAGCCCCTTCGCGCCGAACGGGTTCGGACCCGACTTCTTGCCGTAGCGCAGCGACCACGCGAAGTAGACGAGCGGCAGCAGATAGCCGAGCGCGAGCACGACCGCGCCGGCCGACGAGAACATGTTGAGCTCCTGGAACTCGGCCGGGTAGGTGTGATATCTGCGCGGCATGCCGTGCGTGCCGAGGATGAACTGCGGAAAGAACGTGAAATTGAATCCGATGAAGATCAGCACCGCCGCAATGCGCGACCAGACTTCCGGGTAGAGCCTTCCCGTGACCTTCGGCCACCAGAAATGCAGCCCGCCGAAGAACGCCATCACCGAGCCGCCGACCATGATGTAGTGGAAGTGCGAGACGACGAAGTAGGTGTCGCTCAGGTGCACGTCGACCGCGAGCGACGCGACGATCAGGCCCGTCAGCCCGCCGATCGTGAACAGTCCGACGAAGCCGAGCGCGTAGAGCATCGGCGCGTCGAACCGGATCTCGCCCCGGTAGAGCGTCGCGGTCCAGTTGAACACCTTGATCGCCGACGGCACCGCGACCAGGAAGCTCAGCAGCGAAAACACCAGGCTCGCGGTGAGCGACTGGCCCGCGACGAACATGTGGTGCCCCCAGACCAGGAACGCGAAGCTCGAAATCCCGAGGATCGCGTACGCCATGAAGCGGTAGCCGAAGATCGGGCGCTGCGCGAAGCACGGGATGATCTCGCTGACCACGCCCATCGCGGGCAGCACCATGATGTAGACGGCCGGATGCGAATAGAACCAGAACAGGTGCTGGAACAACAACGGGTCGCCGCCGTGCGCAGGGTCGAACACGCCGATCTGGAACAGGCGTTCGGCCACCACCAGCAGCGTCGTGATCGCGAGCACCGGGGTGGCGAGCACGAGGATCAGGCTCGTTGCGTAGATGCACCAGACGAACAGCGGCAGCTTGAACCAGCCCATGCCTTCGATGCGCAGCCGGTGCGTCGTCACGATCAGGTTGAGCCCCGTGAGGATCGACGAAAAGCCCGTCACGAACACGCCGACGAGCGCGAGCGTGACGTGGTTGTTCGAAAACATCGACGAGTACGGCGTGTAGAACGTCCAGCCGGTATCCACGCCGCCGAGGAACAGCGCGGCGAGAATGATGAGTCCGCCGAGCATGAACAGGTACCACGACAGCAGGTTGATGCGCGGAAACGCGAGGTCGCGCGCGCCGATCATCAGCGGCACCAGGAAATTGCCCATCACCGACGGGATCGACGGGATCAGAAACAGCCAGACCATGATCACGCCGTGCGCGGTGAACAGCTTGTTGTAGGTGTCGTGCGAGACGAGGTCGCCCGCAGGCGTCGCGAGTTCGACCCGCATGACCGTCGCCGCGACGCCGCCGATGAAGAAAAAGCCCGTGATCGCGATCGCATACAGGATCGCGATGCGCTTGTGGTCGGTCGTCGTGAGCCAGGAACGGATCGTGAGGCCGTCGGTCAGGTAGCTCATGGTCTTCTCTCGGGCAGCGGCTGCGCCGCGTCGGTCGAGCGCAGATACGCGATCAGCGCCTGGATGTCCTCCTCGCTGACCTGGCCCGCGAACGACGGCATCACGGGCTCGAAGCCTGCGACGATGTCCTTCTTCGGCTGCAGGATCGAGTCGCGCAGGTAGTTGTCGTCGGCGACCACGCTGCGGCCGTCCTGCAGATGCACGGTGCGCCCGGGCAGCCCGTAGAGCAGCGGCGCATGCACGGTCGAGCGCGCGTTGTGGCAGCCGCTGCAGCCGAGCTCGCGAAACAGCGCGAAGCCGTATTGCGCAAGGCTCGGCTCGGCCGGGCCGGAACTCAGCCAGCGGCTGTATTCGTCCGGGCGCATCACGACGACGCGGCCGATCATCTGCGAGTGCTCACTGCCGCAGTATTCGGCGCAAAACAGATGGAACTCACCGAGCTGCGTCGCCTTGAACCACAGGCTCGTGTAGCGGCCGGGCAGTACGTCCTGCTTGAGGCGGAACGCGGGCACGAAAAAACTGTGGATCGCGTCCTGCGAGGTCATGTTGAGGATCACGGGCTGCCCGAGCGGCACGTGCAGCTCGTTGATCTCGCGCCGGCCGCTCCTGTGCTGGAGCTTCCACATCCATTGTTTGGCGACGACGTAGACCGGCAGCGCGTCGGCCGGCGGCCGGTACAGCCGCACGTAGTCGACCGCGGCCCAGACGAAGAGACCCAGGAACAGCACGAGCGGCGTGAGCGTCCAGCTCCACTCGAGCCAGCGCAGGTTGCGCTTCGGAATGCTGCGCTCAGGTACCGCGCCCGCGCGATAGCGCACCGCGAACACGACGATCACGAGGCAGACGCCGAGCGCGACGCTGCCGCAGAGCACCAGCAGCGCGGTGTAGAGCGCATCGGTGCGCGACGCCGCCTCGGACGCGGCCGGCTGCATCAGGTGAAAGCCGCCGAAGGCGCTGTCGTCGCGGTTCATGCGCGCAAGCCCCGCTGTGGCGTCGTCGTCGTGCGCTGGCGCCACCAGAGCGCGGCGAGCAGCACCACCAGCGCCACCCCGAGTGCGCGCAGCGTCCAGAGCACGGCGTTCGTGTGCAGCCCGAACTTCGGGTCGAGGTGCGCACACAGCAGCGCGATGCGGTCGGACAGCGTGCCGATGCGCCCGCCGGCGGCAGCCACGAGCGCAAGCCGCACTTCGGCGGCATCGAACTGCACACCCATCAGGTATTGCGCGATGCGGCCCTGTGGCGTGGCGACGATCACGGTCGCGGGGTGCGCGAAGCGCGCGTCGGCCGGCGCATCCGGGTCGTGGCTTGCGACAAACCGCACGCCGGCGGCCTGCGCGAACTGCGCGATCGCAGCCGCGTCGCCGGTCAGCACGCGCAGGTCGAGCGGCGCGGCGGTGCGGCCGTCGCGCAGAAACGCCGCGTAGGCGAGATCGGCGTCGCGGCGCACGTGTGCGCTGTGCGGCGTGTCGTCGGGGTCGATGCTCATGCGCAGAATCGAATAATCGCTGCGCGCGAGGCCGCTTTGCTCGAGCGCTTCCAGCAGGCCGTGCATCACGAGCCCGCACAGCTGCGGACACTGGTAGTAGCCGAGCAGCACCACCACCGGCCGGTCGCGGCCGAACACATCGGCGAGCTGCAGGCTTCGGCCTTCGCTGTCGGCAAGGCGCAGCGCGAGCGGCAGCTGCGCATCGAGCCGCTGGGTCAACTGCACGCCGGGCGGCGGTGTGATCGGTGCGAGCGGTTGCGCGAGCGCAAACACGCTGCAGAGCATCAGCACAACGCCGAGCCCAATCGTTTTCCAGTTCATTCTTGCGTGCATCGTCATGGCGGCGCATCCGGACGCGTAGTCGGCGGATCTGCAGGCGCAGAGATCGGCGGTGTGCCGGGCGGCGGCTGTTGCTGCGCCGACCAGCGGCGCACGCCGTACGGCGCGCTTGCGGGTGAAGTCGCAGGCGTTGCAACCGATGCGCCGACCGCGCCGGACGCGAGCAGCGCCATCGCGTCGCCGAGCGGAATGCGCGCGGTCGTACGCGCCGCGTCGGTCCATGCGAGGTCATCGAGCAGACTGCGTTTTTCCGCGAAATAGCCGTTCAGGTCGGGTTGCGGCGCGCTCTGCAGGTTCGGCCCTGGCACCGTCAGCCGGTAGGCGCGCTCGCGCCGCTCGCCGCCGTGCGGGATGTCGAACGCGCTCAGACCCCAGATCACGGCAAGCACCGCGACGACGACGACGCCTGCGATGGCCAGCACGACGAGCACGATCCGGCGCGCGTGCAGGTGCGCATCAGGCATGTTGCACCTCGTGCGTCGGCGTTCCATGCGAAGCGTCGTCGTCGGCTGCCGCCGCGACGTCGGTCGCCAGGCCGCCGAACAGCGGCAGGCCCATGCCCAGCGTGAGCAGCGGCACGAGCCACCAGCCGAGCAGGCTCTGCGGCGCGACCGACGGCAGCACGAGCCATGCGCTGTTGACGAGCTGCATCACGAGCAGTGGCGCAGCGATCCAGCAGAGCCGCTCGGGCCGGTCTTTCAGGCGCCGCTGGAGCAGCGCCAGAAGCGGCAGCCCGAGCATCAGCACGACGAGTGCGAGACCGATCCACCACCAGCCGGTCGAAAGGCGCGGCACGTACCACTGAATCTCGCGCGGCAGGTTCTCCGCCCAGATGATCTGGAACTCGAAAAACGCGACGTAAGCCCAGAGCATGAGCCACATCAACAGCAGATTGCCGAAATCGCGCCAGAGCGGCGGCGTGCCTTTAGGCGACGCGGGCGCGAGCCGCTGCGGCACGAGCAGCACGACCGACAGCGCGGTGCCGCCGAGCGCCTGCGCCGACAGCACGACAAAACCAAACGCGGTGCTGATCCAGCCCGGCATGAACGCCATCAGCAGATCGACCGCCGCAAGCGTGCCCGACAGCAGGTAGAGCATCAGCGATGCGGCCGCACGCCCTTTGCTCGCGCTGCTGGCCGGCCGCGCAAGCCACCACCAGAGCGCCGCGTAGAGCAGCAGGCGGGCCCAGAAGAACACCGGGTTCAGCCAGAACCTGATGAAGGCGGGCTTCGCGATGTCGCGCGTCCAGCCGCCATCCGGGTCGGCAAGCCACGCAAACAATTGCGGCAGACCGACGATCAGCGGCACAAACAGCAGCAAAAGCCACGGCAGGCGGCTCGCGGCCGCCAGCGCGGCCGGCCGCAGCGCCTCGCCCCAGCGTCCGCCGGTGAGCCGATGGATCCAGACATTCACGAGCCCGCCGAGCAGCAGCCCGAGCAGGTACCACCACGCGACGAGCCAGCTCGCAAAGAACATCCGCACGTCGACGAACAGCCCGGGCAGCGCGAGCAGCACCGCGACGAGCGCGACCACGAGACGGGTCCGGCGATCATGCAGGCGCGCGCGCATCAGCCGCCTCCTCGCGCAGGCGCCACCGGCCGCCACTCGCCCAGCGCGGGCGCCCCGGACGCCGCAGTGGCGGGCGGCAGCGCACCAAGGCGTGCCTGCAGCTTGGCCGGCAGCACGGCCGCCGGCGCATGCTGGCTCAGCTGCAGTGCGCGGATGTAGGCGACGATCGCCCAGCGGTCCTCGGGCGTCACGCGGTCCTGGTACGGCACCATGATGCCGTAGCCGTGCGTGATGACGTCGAAGAAATAGCGGTCCGGCGCCTCGCGCAGGCGCGGCTGGTGGTAGCTCGGCGGCGCCGGAAAGCCGCGCCGCACGACAGGTCCGTCGCCGTCGCCAACCGGGCTGTGGCACGGCAGGCAGTAGATCGCGTAGCGCTCCTGGCCGCGCTTGAGCAGCGGCTCGGTCACGGGTGGCAGCGCGGTCGCCTCATACGCTGCGACGCGCTCGGCGACTTCGCGCTCGCCGCGGCGTCCGCCGCTGGTGGCGGCCAAGTCGCCCATCGCGCGCAGCACGGTGCCCGGCACCGGCGCGCGCGAGCCCTTGCCGTTCGGAAACAACGTGCTCGGCTCGCCCGGGTCGAGCCGCGGCTGCTGGTACATGTCGTGCATCACGCGCTCGCAGCCCGCGAGCAGCAGGCCGGCCAGACACAGCGCAACGCGTGCGGTTCGCGCAGCCGTCACGGCCGCACCTCGCTGCGCTTGAGCGGATCGAACGAATCGAGCAGCGCGGCCGTCCGCTGCTGGTCGAACGCGGGGTCGTCGCTGCGCACGCACAAAAAGAACCGGCTGCGCATCGCGAGGTCGAAGTCCGGCGCCTTGAACAGCGGGTAGTAAAGATCGGGCAGCTGGTTGCCGATGATCACCGCGAAAAACGCCGCAAGCACCGCACCGAGCACCGTGAGCTCGAACGTCACCGGAATGAACATCGGCCAGCTGTTCAGCGGCCGGCCGCCGACGTTGATCGGGTAATCGATCACGGCCGAGTACCACTGCATGAAGTAGCCCCCCAGGCCCCCGATCAGGCCGCCCAGGAACGTGACGAACGCGACGCGGTTGCGCCGGAAACCCACCGCCTCGGCCAGTCCTTCGACGTGGAACGGCGCGTAGGCTTCGATGCGCTTGTAGCCGCGCTCCCGCACCGCCTCGGTCGCCTCGAGCAGCGCGTCGGCGGTCGCGAACTCGGCGACCACGCCCCAGACCGCGTCGGCCTCGGGCGTCTTTCGCGCGGCGCTCATTCGGCGCTCTCCCTGGCGAGCTGGCGCATCTCGGAGATCGAGATGATCGGCAGCACGCGGATGAACAGCAGGAACAGCCAGACGAACATCGACATCGAGCCGAACAACATGATCCAGTCCCAGAGCGTCGGCACGAACAGCCCCCAGCTCGACGGCAGGAAACCCTTGTGCATGCTCTGCACCGTGATCACGACACGCTCGGTCCACATGCCCAGGTTCACCAGCAGGCTCAGCACGAACAGCAGCGCGACGCTGCGGCGCGCCCGGCGCCACCAGAAAATTTGCGGCGCCAGCACGTTGCAAAGCAGCATCAGCCAGTAGGCGGGCGCGTAGACGCCGGTCCAGCGGTCGACCGTCATTGCAATCTCATAGCGGTCGCCGCCGTAGAACGCCATGAAGTTCTCGCAGAAATAGCTGTAGGCGACGAGCGCGCTGGTCGCCAGCATCACCTTGGCCGCGTGATCGAAGTGCACGTCGGTGATGAAGTCGTAAAGGTCGAACGCGCGACGCAGCGGAATCGCGAGCGTGAGCACCATCGCAAAGCCGGAAAACAGCGCGCCGACGACGAAGTACGGCGGAAAGATCGTCGAGTGGTAGCCCGGCGTCTGGCCGATCGCGTAGTCGAGCCCGACCACCGAGTGCACCGACACCACGAGCGGCACCGCCAGCCCGGCGATCAGCAGGTAAGCGCTCTCGTGCCGCGCCCAGTGCCGCGCCTCGCCGCGCCAGCCGAGCGCGAACAGTCCGTAGGCGATTTTCTTGAACCGGTTGCTCGCGCGGTCGCGCAGCGTGGCCAGGTCGGGAATCAGCCCCAGATACCAAAACAGCAGCGACACGGCGATGTAGGTCGTGATCGCGAAGAAGTCCCAGACCAGCGGGCTGCGCCACTGCGGCCACAGCTCCATCTTGTTCGGGTAAGGCGCAAGCCAGTAGAAGAACCACGGCCGGCCCAGATGCAGGATCGGAAACAGCCCGGCGATGCAGGCGGCGAGCAGCGTCATCGCCTCGGCGAAGCGGTTGATCGACGTGCGCCAGCGCTGGCGCATCAGCAACAGCGATGCAGAGATGAACGTGCCCGCGTTGCCGATGCCGATCCACCACACGTAGTTCGCGATCGCAAACCCCCAGGCAACCGGCATGTCGATGCCCCAGATGCCGGGACCTGCGACGAACAGATACGCGATCGCGCCGAAGAACACGAGCGTGCCGGCCAGCGTGGCCGCGAACGCGATCAGCCACGACCGGTGCATCGGCCGCGTCAGCACCGCATCGGCAATCTTGTCGGTGATGCTCGCGTAGCCCCAGCCCGCGCGCAGCACGCCGATGTCCTGCGAGATCGGCGGCGTGGTGGCGCGGTTCGAGGGTGGCGGCATGATGCGGACCGTTGGTGCGAGGGGTATCAGCGATTGTCCAAGCGAGCGCATGCCCGCGCAGCGCCACGGCGGCAACGCACGCGCCGGCCTTGCCGGCCCGGAATTGCGACTGCGCCGACATGCATCCTGTCAATCCTGCTTCTTCGCGATCGCACTGGCCAGGTCTTCCTTGTTCATCGACGAGCGGCCTTCGACGCCGAGCTTTTTCGCGCGCTCGTAGAGTTCCTTCCTGGTATGGCCGATCGCATCGACGCCGCCGGTGCTGCGGCCCCGGCCTTCGCGCGCGGCCTTGCCGGAAAGCGCCGACTGCGAGTCCGACGGGCCTTTGTGGTCCTTGGACTGCCAGTGGTCGCCGACCTTTTCGAAACTGTGTTTGACCGCGCCCCAGGCGGTGCGGCCCGCGCGCTCACCCTTGCCGTACTCGGCCTCGGCGCTTTTCAGCGTCTTCGCATAGGTGCGCTGCGCCTTCTTCGGCGAGCGCTCGAGCGTGCCCGGCATCTCGACGCCTTGCTGCTTGGTCATATCAACTCCCTGTCTGCTACTATTTTGATATCTGTAACCACATATAGATAGAGCGCTCAAGCCTTTTTTTGCTTGGAGTCCAGCACGCGCGCGAGGTACGTGGTGCGCGGCCGTGTGTTGAGTTCGCCGAGCAGCGCGTAATGCCGCGGCGACTGTTTGCTCCGGGCCACATCGCTCGTCGCATCGTTCAGATCGCCGAAATGGATCGCGCGCGTCGGGCACACCGCTTGGCACGCGGTGACCACGTCGCCGTCGACGAGCGCAGTGCCGGTTTTCTCGGCGTGGTGCCGCGCACGCGTGACGCGCTGCAGGCAGTACGTGCATTTTTCCATCACGCCACGCTGGCGCACCGTGACGTCCGGGTTCTTCTGCGCGGCGATCGTCTCGTGCGTTTCGTCGCTGTACTGCAGGAAGTTGAAGCGCCGCACCTTGTACGGGCAGTTGTTCGAGCAAAAGCGCGTGCCGACGCAGCGGTTGTAGACCTGCACGTTCAGGCCCTCGCTGTCGTGCACGGTCGCGCCGACCGGGCAGACCAGCTCGCACGGCGCCTTTTCGCAGTGCATGCACGGCACCGGCTGGAACAGCGTGAGGTCGTCGGCGCCGGCGGCTGCGCCTTCTTCCGGCGGCGCATCGTAGTGATCGATGCGGATCCAGTGCATCTCGCGACCCGCGATCACCTGCGCCTTGCCGACCACGGGGATGTTGTTCTCGGCCTGGCATGCGATCGTGCAAGCGTTGCAGCCGATGCAGGCGTCGAGGTCGATCGTCATGCCCCAGGCGTGCTTCGGGTAGCTGTCGTGCTCGTACAGCGACGCATGATCGGTGCCGGGCTTGTCGATGCGGCCGCCGACCTCGACCGTGCGCGCGAGCTCACGCCCGTGCTGATCCATCTCGTGCTGGGTGACGGCGAACGCGTGCCGGCCGTCCAGGCGCCGCAGCGTGATCGGCGCGGGACCGTCGCCCACCGGCCGCAGCGCAAAACCGTCGAAGCCGACCCCGGTACCGATTTGGCCTGCGCGGGTGCGTCCCTGGCCGAGCGTGAGCGTGACCGCGCCTTCGGCATGGCGCGCGAGCACCCAGACCGCGACCACGAGCGTGCGCTCGGCGACGCGCGCCTCGACCATGTCGCCGGTCGAGACCCCGAGCGCCTGCGCGGTGCGCGGCCCGATCTGCAGCGCGTTGTCCCAGGTCAGCTTCGTGAACGGCTGCGGCAGCTCCTGCAGCCAGCCGATGTTCGCGAAGCGCCCGTCGTGCACCGACGGATCGGGCGGAAACAGCACGACGAGTGCGGCTGCTTCGGGCGGCGGTGATGAGAGCCCAGCCAGCTGCGCAGGCGGCGGCTGCACCGGTGCGAACGCGCTGCCCGGCACGACGCCGCGGCGCAAGGCGTCGCGCCAGAACGCGTCGAATTCGGCCTCGCTCCGTCCCACGCGCCACTGGCGCTGCACCAGCAGGTGTCCATCGCGCAATTCGTCACCGGCCAGCAACGCGAGCAGTTCGGCCGCGGATCGGCTGTCGTGGAGCGGCGCGATCGCCGGTTGCAGCAACGTCGCGCTGCCGTCGTGCGCGCGCGCGTCACCCCAGCGCTCCAGGTCGTGCGACAGCGGCAGGTGCCAGTCGCACAGCGCCGCGGTCTCGTCAGCGTAGAGCCCGGCATGGATGGAAAACTTCGCGCGTGCGATCGCGGCACGCACATCGAGCTCGGCCGGCGCCGCATACGCCGGGTTCGCGTCAAGCACGAGCAGCACGTCGACTTCGTCCGCGTTCAGCGACCGCACCAGTTCGGCCAGCGTTCCGGCCTGCGGCGCGGCGTCGGGCGGCTCGATCAGCATGAGCGTGCGGCCGATCGCGCCGAGCCGCTGGTTCAGTGCGAGCGCAAGCGCGTGCGCGGCGGGCGACAGCCCGCGGCCGGCGAGCACGAGTGCATTGGAGCCGGCGTCCCGCAGCGCCTGCAGCACGTCGCGCTCGAACGCGGCTTCCTGCGCGTCGGCGGCCGGCGCCAGGGTGCCAGCGTCCTGTTCCGGCAGCCAGTGGGCCGCGATGCGCGCGAGCAAGCGCTCGATTCGCTGCGGCGCAAGCGCCACGCGCCGCTCGGCCCTCGCGCCGAACAGACCGGGTGCGACTTCAGCCGCGAAGCCGAGCGGCAGCCGGCCGCTCGCACGCCCGGCGGCGCGCGCCTTCGACCAGTCCAGCGCGTGCCGCACCGCACCCGGGCCGTCGCTGAACGGATCGGCGGCCAGCCCGAGCACGCAGCGCGCATGCTCGAACTGCGGCAGTTGCGCCACCGCCTGTCCGAACGCGATCTGCGCGCCCTGGACCGCGGCGACGCCCCGCACCGGCGCGTGCACGGTCCAGCGCGCCCCCGGATGGCGCTGCAGCAGCGCCGCGAGCAGCGCCCGCTCGGTCGGCGAAGTCAGCGGCCCGGTCAGCACATGCAGCCGCAGCGCACGGCCCCCGTCGGCACCGGACCGAGCCGTGCGCAGGCGCCATGCGGTCTCGAACGCCGACCAGCTCGACGCCGCGGTCTGCGCGGACGCGCCTTCGATCGGCCGGCCGAGCCGCTCGCGCACCGACGCGGATCGGTCCGGATCCCAGAGCTGCAGCACCGCGGCTTGCGTGAACGCGTCGGTCGCGCCGAGGCTTGCCGGGTGCAGCGGGTTGCCTTCGAGCTTGATCGGCCGGCCTTCCTTCGTGGCAACCAATACGCCGTGCGCATGGCCGTCGCGCACCACGGCGCTCGCGTAGTAGAGCGGCAAGCCGCTCGTGCGCGCTTCGGGCAGGTCGACGTACGGATAGATGCGCTCGTCCGGCGGTGCCGAGCACGCGCTGTTGGCGAGCGCGGCCGACGCAGCCAGCAGCGCGAGCGCCTGGCGCCGGTTCACACCCGCCGCGCCGCGGCGGAAATGAAGCGGCGATTCGTCGTCGGCGTGTGAAGGGGTCGTCATGGGCAGGCAAAGCCGGTCAGCGGTGGCAGGTCGAGCAATCGGTCATGCGCCGCTCGCCTTGAATGTGGAGCACGCGCGCGATCATCTGGGCATCCTCGCTCGACAGCCCGGTGCTGCGCTGCATCGACGTGACCTGCGACAGCGGCCGCAGATGCGGCTCGGGGTTGCGGTGACAGCCGAGGCACCACTGCATCTGCAGCGGCTTGACGCGCCAGGTCAGCGGCATCTGGTCGACGCGGCCGTGGCACTCGATGCAGGCCACGCCCTTGTTCACGTGCACGCTGTGGTTGAAGTAGACGAAGTCGGGCAGCTGGTGCACGCGCCGCCACTCGATCGGCTTGCCGCTCGCGGCGCTCTCGAACAAAGGTGACAACAGCGGCTGCTGCGTGTAGAGCTGGGAGTGGCAGCTCAGGCAGATCCCCGTGGACGGCAACCCTGCATAGGCGCTGGTCTCCACCGTGGTGTGGCAATAGCGGCAGTCGATGCCGTCGTCGCCGACGTGGTGCTTGTGCGAGAACGGAATGGGTTGTGCAATCGGCTCGCCGAGCGGCTCATACGCCATGTTGCGTGCGACCAGCAGCACGATCGTGGTGGCGAGCAGCACGACCACGGCGAGCACGCCGAGCTTGACGCCGAGTTCCGCGCGGCGGGAAAAAATCGCACTCATTTCGATCGCACCACCCATTCATCGCACCGCCCGCATGACATCGACGTCATGCGTACCACCGCAACCTGCGCCGGCTGCTGCGCCATCGCCTGCTCAAGACATCCGTTCACGACGCCCGCTCCAGCGCCAGCAGCGCATTCACCAGCGCGATGTGGCTCAGCGTCTGCGGGAAGTTGCCCGCAAGCCGCTTGCCGGCGACATCGTATTCCTCGGACAGCAGGCCCGGGTCGCTCGTCAGCCCGAGCACGCGCTCGATCGTGGCCTGCGCCTGCACGCGCCGGCCCTGCAGCAGCTGGCACTCGGCCAGCCACAGCGTGCAGGCGACGAACGCGCCTTCGGGCACCAGATCCGTCGAGCGGCTGCGATAGACCAGACCGCCTTGCATCAGTTGCTCCTCGATGGCCGCGATGGTGGCCGCCATGCGCGGCTCGTCGGCCGGCAGAAAGCCGAGTTTGGGCAGCAGCAACAGCGATGCATCGATCTCCTGGCCGCCGAAAAAGGAGGTGAACGTGCCCAGCCCGGCATCGAACCCCTCCTTGCAGACCACGGCACGGATGCGTTCGCGCAGCGCCTCGAACGCCTGCCGCTCGGCTGCTGCGATCTGGCCGCTGCCCGCGCTGCGCAGGAATCGGTCGATCGCGACCCATGCCATGACTTTCGAATAGGTGTAGTGGTGCGGTGCGCCGCGGCTCTCCCACAGCCCCTGATCGGGCTGCGTCCAGACCTTGCGCACGTGCTCGGCGATCTGCGGCTGCAGCCAGCGCAGCGGTGCCGAGTCCGGCAGGCCGGCCTGCTCGCACAGGTGCAGTGTGTTCATCACTTCGCCGTAGACGTCGAGCTGAAACTGCGCGGCGGCCGCGTTGCCGATGCGCACCGGCTGCGCGAAACGATAGCCCGGCAGCCAGTCGAGCTCGGCCTCGTCGAGCCGGCGCGAGCCGTCCACCCGATAGACGATGTTCATCTTTTCAGGCTCGGCGGCCACCGCGCGCAGCATCCAGTCGCGCCACGCCTGTGCCTCATCGTGAAACCCGCACTCGAGCAACGCGCTGACCGCGAAGCTTGCGTCGCGCAGCCAGCAGTAGCGGTAATCCCAGTTGAGTTTGCCGCCAGGCTTTTCGGGCAGCGATGTCGTTGCAGCCGCGACCAGCCCGCCGGTCGGGCGATGCACGAGCGCCTTCAACGTGAGCAGGGAGCGCCGCAGCGCAGCGGGAAACGCGGTCGGCCGGTCGAGCCGACCGATCCAGCCTCTCCAGTATTGCCGCGTCGCCTCGAGCGCCTGCTCCGCCTGGGACGGAGCCCGCAGACGCCCGTTGCCGGCCAGGCGATCGAAGAAGCGATGCCGCAGCACGAACACGCGGCGTTCGCCGGGACTCAGCTCGAACCGCTCGCGCACATCGTCGTGCGTGATCTCGGCCGCCGCGCCGACGCCGTGCAGGCTCACCTCGTCCGGGCCGACCTGCAGCAACATCACGTCCGGATCGTCGCTGCAGCGCGCGATCCAGGGTGCCATCCTGCCGTAGTCGAAGCGCAGCGCCGCGTTCATCTGCACCGCGACGCGGCCGGCCATGCCGGTCACGAGGCGCACCACCAGCGGCTCTTGCTCGCGCGGCGGCATGAAGTCGGTCAGCCGGATGGTGCCGCTTGCGCAGCTGAGTTCGGTCTGCAGCACCAGCGTGTCGGGCTCGTACTGCTGGCGCGCCTGCTGCACTGGCTCCAGCGGCGCGATCGACCAGTGCCCGTGCTCGGGCGTGCCGAGCAACGCCGCACAGCAGGCCGGCGAATCGAAGCGCGGCAGGCACAGCCAGTCGATCGACCCCTCGCGCGAGACCAGCGCGACGCTCTCGCCGTCGCCGATCATGCCGAACCATTCGAGCGGCAGGCTCATCGGGCCGTTCTCCAGTTCATCGGCTCGGAACGCTTTCGCCATGTGTGCCCGGCGGCGACCGGCCGCGTCGCACCGGTGGCACGGTGGTGGCGCGCCGATCGGCGTGGTACACCGCATCGCCCTACGCGATCGACTGGTCGGCGCAGCGCGCGGCCCGCGCCTGGATCGCGAGGTCCGGGCTCGAACATCGGCGGCCGTTCATCGCGCAGCGGTTCGATCCAGCCCGCTTGGTCGGGCACGGACTCGGCCCTTGCCGCTGTGACGGGCAACCGGGCCGGGTCCATCGGCGCGTCGCTCACAGCGCGAAGTGCGCCGCGTCGTGGCGCTTGAATTCGAGCCCGTTGCCCGGCCGGCTCAGGTCGGGCTTGAGCAGGCCGGCTTCGGGTGTCGCAACGCCGTCGAACAGCAGTTGCTCGATGCGCACGTGATCATGGAAATATTCAGCATGCCGAAACGGCCGTGCCGCGCACCCCGCCGGCAGATGCAACGCCGGCGCGCAGTGCGCGGACAGCGGCACGTGGTGCGCCTCGCACAGCGCTGCCGCCTGGAAAAAGCCGGTGTAGCCGCCACAGCGCGTCGCGTCGGCCTGCAGCACATCGACTGCCTGCCCGCCGAGCATGCGCCGGAAGTAGGTCGGGTCGTAGCCGTATTCGCCAGCGGCGATATCCATGCCGGCCGGGCCGGCGTCGCGCAGCAGGCGCAGGCCCTTCAGGTCATCGGAGCTGACCGGCTCTTCGAACCAGCAGACGCCGGATTCGACGAAGCGCTCGCTCAGCGCAAGCGCCTGCTTGCGCGCATAACCGCCGTTGGCATCGACGAACAACTGCGCCGCGGCACCGATCGCCACGCGCGCCTCGCCGACCCGCTCGGGATCGGCGGCCGGATCGCGGCCGACCTTCATCTTGACGCGCGCGATGCCCTGTTCGACCCAGCCGCCGAGTTGCGCCTGCAGCTCGGCGATCGAGTACGACGTGAAACCGCCGCTGCCGTAGATCGGCATCGCTTCGCGCACCTGGCCGAACAGCGCCACCAGCGGCAGGCCGAGCAGCTTGGCCTTCAGATCCCAGAGTGACGTGTCGACCGCCGAGATCGCCATCGACGCGATGCCGGGCCGCCCGAGGTTGCGGATCGCATGCACCATCGCCACGAACGCGGCGTTTGGGGACTGCGCATCGCAGCCCAGCACCACGTCCTTGAGCTTGTGCTCGATCAGATGAGCGGTGGCCGCATCGGCATAGCTGTAGCCGAGCGAACGCATGCCGCCGGCCTGCGCTTCGACGAGCACGATCGTGGTGCTGTCCCAGCGCAGCGTGCCGTCCGACTCGGGCCGGTCGGTCGGAATCCTGAACGCAGAAACGTCGAGACGCTCGACGGCTATCGGATCCATCGCCAGCTTTCAGGATTGGTGCGCCATGATCGGCTCGCTCGCTTGCTTGAACGCGCCGCGGATCACGCCGCCGGCAGCCGGGTCGCTTTTGCCGATCGACTTCATGAGGTTCATCGCATCCTCGAACGTGATGGGCCGGGGCGGCGTCGGATCAGGTGGTCGCTGATGGCGCCGAGCATGACAAAGCTTCTTTGGGTAGTTGGCAGGTCCGAGGCAGGCCGGGCCAGCGGCAATCAGCTGGCCTATTCGTTGCCAGGGAACGCGATCGTGGTGACCAGTGCGTTCTCGGCCTGGCGCGAGTCGAGCCGCGTGTGCTGCACCACGATCGGCAGGTCCGACGCGATCGTGCTGGCATACGGGGTGGCCTTCGGAATGGCTCGCGGATCGGTCAGGTCGTTGAAGCGCTGGTGCCAGGTGCGGCGCGGCGGCACGGTCAGCCGATACGGCCCGACCGGCTCCCGATCCTGATAGAAGATCATGATCTCGACATGCGCCGGCACGTCGTTCGCGTTCAGGATGCAGGCGGTCTCATGGCTCACCATCTCGGGCTTCGGGCCGGTGCTGCCGTCGGGGATCCAGCCTTCGGCAATCGCCCAGTTCTTGCGTGCGATCATCATGGAACATGCTCCTTGCAGCGCAGCCACAACCGAGGCAGGTGGCCGCAACGCAAGGCCACGCGAAAGCTCTGCCGTCTTTAGCCAATTTTTTCGGTCTGTCGGCGATCTGACGCGTGGCAACGCGCATGCCTGAAATGCAGACAGCGCCAACGCCGCGGCAACCGAGAAGCGAGCCCGGGCGACCGGTCGTGTCAGTCGGGCATGCGCAAGTAATGCCGGGCCAGCGCTTCAAAGGCGTCCGATCCGGCCGGCCGGTCGATTTCTGATTGCAGCAATTCCGCCACGCGCGGTGCAAGTGACGCGGCCAGCGCGGCATCCAGAAACAGCAGGCGCGCACGCCGTGCGAGCACATCCTCGACCGTGCGTGCGTATTCGTAGCGTGCGGCGAACCGCACCATCGCGGCGCTGAAGCCGGGCGCCAGTTCCTCGTCGGCGCCCGGCAGCGCGGCCACCAGCGCGGCTTCCGACCCATACGAGTGCAATCCCTGCGGCGCGCTGAGCGGCTGGGGTATGGCATGTGGATCCGCCCCCACCAGCGGCAGCCGCAATGTGACGCCGGCTGGCGCCGCCGGCAACGCGCCGGTCGAAAAGCACGCGTCGAGCACGTCTTCGGCCATGGCGCGATAGGTGGTCCATTTGCCCCCGGTCACGGTCACCAGCCCGCTGGCGCTCGACAGCACGGTGTGCTCGCGGCTCAGCTTCTTGGTGTGTTCGCCGTCGTCGTCGGGAGGCCGCACCAGCGGCCGCAGGCCGACCCAAATGCTCTTCACGTCGGCCCGGGCCGGTGCACGGGTCAGATGGCGCGCCGACTCGGTCAGGATGAACTCGACTTCTGCCTCGAACGGCTCCGGCTCGTAGGTCAGGTCCGGCCGGGGCGTGTCGGTCGTGCCCAGCACGATCTTGCCGAGCCACGGCACCGCGAACAGCACACGGCCGTCCGCCGTCTTCGGGATCAGCAGCGCGTGGTCGGTCGGCAGAAAATCGCGCTCGATCACGATGTGCACGCCCTGGCTGGGTGCGACCATCGGCCGGGCGGCGTGTCCGATCGCCGCGCCGTCCTGCTGCCGGAACTGGTCGACCCAGACGCCGGCTGCGTTCACGACGCAGCGCGCACGCACCGGGTACATGCTGCCGGTCTCCCGATCCTGGCCTTGGAAGCCGGCGATGCGGCCGTTCTCGTGGATCAGCCCGGTGGCCGCGCAGTAGTTCAGCAGCAGCGCACCGCGGGTGGCTGCGGTGCGCGCCAACGCGAGCGCAAGCCGTGCGTCGTCGAACTGGCCGTCCCAATACTTGACGCCGCCTTCCAGCCCGGCCGGTGCAATGCCGGGCAGCAGGTCGAGCGTCTGCTGCCGGCTTAAGAATTCGGTCTTGCCGAGCCCCGCCTTGCCGGCCAGCGCGTCATAGAGCTTCAGGCCCGCGCCGTAGAACGGCGTCTCCCACCATCGGTAGGACGGCATCACGAACGGCAGCGGCTGCGCGATGTGCGGCGCGTTGTGCAGCAGGGTCGTGCGTTCGCGCAACGCTTCGCGCACCAGCGCGACGTTGCCTTGCGCGAGGTAGCGCACGCCGCCATGCACGAGCTTGGTCGCGCGCGAAGACGTGCCTTTCGCGAAATCGTGCGACTCGACCAGCACGACCGAGAACCCACGCGCGGCCGCATCCAGCGCCACGCCAAGCCCGGTCGCGCCGCCGCCGATGATCGCCAGGTCCCAGAGCTTGGGTTCGGCCAGCCGCGCAATCAGTGCGTCACGCCGGGTCGGTAAGGGATCGGTCATCGAACGGGGAAGCGGCACGAGCCTCAGTAATAGTTGTCATGGTCAACAGCCAAGCGCCACGCCAGCCTTGCTGTCTGTTGTCTGATCAAGGCGCATACGCGGCCCCCGACCTATTCAAGCGGGGGCCGCGGAACTGGCTCCGCCAGGCCGCAGGCGCCGCCCCCGGTGGGGGGGGTAGCCGAGAGCCGACCGAAGGGAGCGAAGGCTGGGGGAGAGCTATTTAACCCGTCCGGCCTTCCACGCATCCAGCAGCTTTTCATAAGCGACCGTCTCGCCCTTCGGCTTCTCGTTGTCGAGCTTGGCCCAGGGCGCGCCGTCCATCTTGAGCCACTTCTGCGGGTCTTCCTTCTTGTTCAGCTTCGGCGGGCAGTGCTCCATGCCGGCGCGCTCGAGCCGCGCCATCACCTGGTCCATCTCGTCGGCGAGGTTGTCCATCGCCTGTTGCGGCGTCTTCTCGCCGGTCACGGCGACCGCGACGTTCTTCCACCAGAGCTGGGCGAGCTTCGGATAGTCGGGCACGTTGTTGCCGGTCGGCGTCCAGGCCACGCGCGCCGGGCTGCGGTAGAACTCGATCAGGCCACCGTACTTGGCTGCGTTCTGCGTGAAGTAGTCGCTGCGGATGTCGCTGTCGCGGATGAAGGTCAGGCCCATGATCGATTTCTTCAGCGACGTGGTCTTCGCGGTGATGAACTGCGCATAGAGCCAGGCGGCCGCAGTGCGGTTCGGGTCGCCGTCCTTGAAGAAGGTCCAGGAGCCGACGTCCTGATAACCGTTCTGCATGCCGTCCTTCCAGTACGGGCCGTGCGGTCCCGGCGCCATGCGCCACTTTGGCGTGCCGTCGGCGTTCACGACCGGCAAGCCGGTTTTCGTCATGTCGGCGGTGAACGCGGTGTACCAGAAGATCTGCTGCGCGATCTGGCCCTGCGCGGGCACCGGGCCCGATTCGCCGAACGTCATGCCCATCGCCTCCTTCGGCGCATAAGCTTTCATCCAGTCGATGTATTTGGTCAGCGCATAGACCGCGGGCGGCGAATTGGTCGCGCCGCCGCGCGAGACGCTCGCGCCGACCGGCGTGCACTTGTCGTCGGCGACGCGGATGCCCCATTCGTCGACCGGCATGCCGTTTGGAATCCCCTTGTCCGCGGTGCCGGCCATCGACAGCCAAGCGTCGGTGAAGCGCCAGCCGAGCGACGGATCCTTCTTGCCGTAGTCCATGTGGCCGTAGATCGGCTTGCCGTCGATCTCCTTCACGTCGTTCGTGAAGAACTCGGCGATGTCCTGATACGCGCTCCAGTTGACCGGCACGCCGAGGTCGTAGCCGTACTTCGCCTTGAACTTGTCCTGCAGGTCTTTCTTCGCAAACAGGTCCGCGCGGAACCAGTAGAGGTTCGCGAACTGCTGGTCGGGCAACTGGTACAGCTTGCCGTCGGGCGCGGTCGTGAAGCTGGTGCCGATGAAGTCCTTCAGGTCCAGGCCCGGATTGGTCCATTCCTTGCCCGCGCCGGCCATGTAGTCCGACAGCGCCATGATCTTGCCGTAGCGGTAGTGCGTGCCGATCAGGTCCGAATCGCTGATCCAGCCGTCATAGATCGACTTGCCCGACTGCATCGACGTCTGCAGTTTCTCGACGACGTCGCCTTCCTGAATGATGTCGTGCTTGACCTTGATGCCGGTGATCTCCTCGAATGCTTTCGCCAGCGTCTTCGATTCGTACTCGTGCGTGGTGATGGTCTCGGACACCACCGATATTTCATTGACGCCCTTGTCCTTCAACTTCTTCGCCGCGTCGATGAACCATTTCATCTCGGTCATCTGCTGGTCTTTGGAAAGAGTAGACGGCTGGAATTCGCTGTCGATCCATTTCTTCGCGGCCGCTTCATCGGCCCAGCTGTGGCCGGTGACGGCGCAGGCTGCCGCAATCGCGAGCAGGGTGGTCTTGAACTTCATGGCTTTCGAGTCTCCTGAATGTTGGCACTTCTGACATGCTCCCGTTGACACACATGGACGCTTTCGGCCCGGGGAGGGGCGAGCCGTTCGTCCGCTGAAAATTTTTCTAGGACGCTGCCGTCAACCCTTGCGCAGGATCAGCACGAGCAACAGCATCGACAGCACGAAGCTGATCCAGATCGACGGGTCGCCATCCAGCTTGAACCAGTCCGCGAAGTGCCCGCTCATGCCGACGAACGCGAGGTTCAGCCAGGCCGCCGCTACCAGGCCGATGAAGAGCCGATCCCCGCGCGTGGTCGTCATCGGCAGCCAGCCCTTGCGCAGCGTGGTGGGGGACTTCAGTTCCCACACGGTCATGCCGACCAGCATCAGCGCGATGCAGATAAAGAACACCGCGACCGGCAACGTCCAGGCCATCCAGTTGAACATGGCGTTTGCTATTTAATCAGTAGCTAACAATGAAGACTGCATCAGCGCCCAAAGCCTATTTCTTACAAAGATTTGGAAATGAAATGACTGGCCCAAACCATCTGCAGCGTTCCACGTCCCATTCCAACAGGGGCCACGGAGCTGGCTTCGCCAGGCCGTAGGCGCCGCCCCCGGTCGGGGGTAGGCGAGAGCGGAGCGAAGCCTAGGGGCGAGTCATACTCTTCCCATTGCGAACCCTTTGGCGATGTAGTGCCGCACGAACCAGATCACGATGGCGCCCGGCACGATGGTCAGCACGCCGGCGGCAGCCAACGTTGCCCAGTCCATGCCGGAGGCCGACACCGTGCGCGTCATGGTCGCCATGATCGGCTTCGCATCGACGCTGGTCAACGTGCGCGCGAGCAGCAACTCGACCCAGCTGAACATGAAGCAGAAGAACGCCGCCACGCCGACGCCGGCCTTGATCAGCGGCAGAAAGATGGTGAGGAAAAAGCGCGGGAACGAATAACCGTCGATGTACGCCGTCTCATCGATCTCGCGCGGAATCCCGCTCATGAAGCCTTCCAGAATCCAGACCGCGAGCGGCACGTTGAACAGCAGGTGCGCCAACGCGACCGCGATGTGCGTGTCCATCAGCCCCACCGTGCTGTAGAGCTGGAAGAACGGCAGCAGAAACACCGCAGGCGGCGTCATGCGGTTCGTCAGCAGCCAGAAGAACACATGCTTGTCGCCGATGAACTGATAGCGTGAGAACGCGTAGGCGGCCGGCAGCGCGACCGACACCGAGATCACCGTGTTGATCGCCACGTAGATCATTGAGTTGATGTAGCCCGAATACCACGACGGGTCGGTGAAGATGGTGCGGTAGTTGTCCCATGTGAAGTGCTGCGGCAGCAATGTGAAGCTCGAGAGGATCTCGCCGTTCGTCTTGAAGCTCATGTTGAGCATCCAGTAGATCGGCAGCAGCGCGAACACGAAGTAAGCGAGCAAGAAGATCGTGCGGCCCTGCACGCGAAACCGGTTCGATGCGGCGCGGTGATCACGCGCAGCCGGCAACGCCGGTGTCTCTGCCACATGCGTCGCGGCGATTGCAGACGGCACGGCCGTGGCTGGTATCACGCTGCTCATTCGACCACCTCTTTCTGCGCGGTGCCCACCCGCTGCATCCAGTTGTAGAGGATGAAGCACAGCACCAGGATGATCAGGAAGTAGATCAGCGAGAACGCTGCGGCCGGCCCCAGGTCGAACTGGCCGACTGCTTTCTGCGTCAGGTATTGCGACAGGAACGTGGTCGCGTTGCCCGGCCCGCCGCCGGTCAGCACGAACGGCTCGGTGTAGATCATGAAGCTGTCCATGAAGCGCAGCAGCACCGCGATCATCAGCACGCCGCGCATCTTCGGCAACTGGATGTAGCGGAACACCGCGAAGCGCGTCGCGCCGTCGATGCGGGCGGCCTGGTAGTACGCATCCGGAATCGATCGCAGCCCCGCATATGCGAGCAGCGCGACCAGCGGCGTCCAGTGCCAGACGTCCATCACGAGCACCGTGACCCAGGCATGCGTTGCGTTGCCGGTATAGCTGTAATCGAAGCCGACTGCCTCGAGCGCCTTGCCGAGCAGCCCGATGTCGGTGCGCCCATAGATCTGCCAGATGGTGCCGACCACGTTCCACGGGATCAAGAGCGACAGCGCCACGATCACGAGCGTCGCCGACGCCTTCCAGCCGGCCGCCGGCATGCACAGCGCAAGCGCAATGCCCAGCGGAATCTCGACCAGCAGCACCGACAGCGAAAAACCGAGCTGGCGCAGCAACGCGCCATGCAGTTCCTCATCCCGCATCACCGACACGAACCATTCGGTGCCGACGAACACACGCCGGTCCGGCGAGATGATGTCCTGCACCGAATAATTCACCACCGTCATCAGCGGCAGGATCGCGGAGAACGCAACGCAGACGATCACCGGCAGCACCAGCAGCCAGGCGCGTTGGTTGACGGGCTTGGTGGTGGTGCTCATGCCGGGACGAGCTCTTCATCGCGATAGAAACACGTGTGCGGGCCCAGCACGCGCAGCCAGGCGATCTCGCCCGGTTGCGGTGCCGCGGCGGCCTGGGGCGGCTCCAGCCGGACCTTGATCGCGATGCCGTCGATGCGCGCGGTCAGCATCAGGTAAGTGCCCACATCCTGCAACTGCGTGACCTGCGCCGGCAGCGCGCCATCGTCCTGCGGTGGCGCGAGTTCGACGTATTCGGGCCGCACACCGAGCTTGTATTCACCGTCAGCCAACGCGGGTTGCTGGGCTGTCAGCGCAAGCTCGTGCCCGGCCACCTGCAGCCGCCCGCCCATGACCCGCACCGCCAGAAAGTTCATCCCCGGCGAGCCGATGAAATGCCCGACGAACGTGTGCTCGGGCCGCTCGAACAACGCATCGGCGGACCCGACCTGCACGGCCTTGCCACGCGACATCACGACCACATGGTCGGCGAACGTGAGCGCTTCGACCTGGTCGTGCGTGACGTAGATCAGGGTCAGCTTCAATTCATGGTGAATCTGCTTCAGCTTGCGCCGCAACTGCCATTTCAGATGCGGGTCGATCACCGTGAGCGGCTCGTCGAACAGCACCGCCGACACGTCCTCGCGCACCAGCCCGCGGCCCAGCGAAATCTTCTGCTTCGCGTCCGCCGCCAGTCCGGCAGCGCGCATGTCGAGCTGGTCGCTCATCTCGAGCATTTCGGCAATCTGGCCGACGCGCGCCTTGATCCGGTCCGCGGGCACCTTGCGGTTCTTCAGCGGGAACGCGAGGTTCTCGGCCACCGTCATGGTGTCGTAGATGACCGGGAACTGGAATACCTGCGCGATGTTGCGCTGCTGCGGCGAGCGCTGGGTGACGTCCTCGCCATCGAACTTCACGCTGCCGTGCGACGGCATCACGAGCCCGCTGACGATGTTGAGCATCGTCGTCTTGCCGCAGCCGGACGGCCCGAGCAACGCATACGCGCCGCCGTCGGCAAAACACATGCTGAGCGGCAGCAGCGCGTAGTCCGCCGCGCTTTGCGGCTTCGCCATGTAGGCATGCGCGAGGTCGAGGTCGATGCGGGCCATGGGCAGTTTTATCCGAGTTTTTCGCAGCGCGCGTGTCGCCCGTGGTCGGCACAGCCAGTGCGGCCAAAGTTCAGCGGAGGCCGCGGAACTGGCTTTGCCAGGCCGCAGGCGCCGCCCCCGGCAAGGGGGTAGCCGAGAGCCGACCAAAGGGAGCGAAGGCTGGGGGTGAGCTTCATCTTGCCGGCGCGTGCAGCAGCCGCCCGTCGCTGGCGAACACGAGCACCTGAGCGGGCGCCAGATGCAGGGTCAGCGGCACACCGATCTCAAAGTAATGCACGCCGGTCAGTTGCGCGACCAGCGAGCCGGCCGGGCTGTCGACATGCACGAACGTGTCGGATCCGGAAATCTCGGCCAGATCGACGCGGCCGGCGATCGCAACGTCACTCTCGCGTGGCTGCACGCGCAGCGCACCGGCGCGCACGCCGACGGTCACGTTACCCGCCGGCAACGCCTTGGCAGCACCGAACGACAGCGTGTGACCCGCATCGAGCTGCACGCCGCCATCCACGCTGCGCGCGCTCAGCAGGTTCATCGGCGGGTCGCTGAATGCACGCGCCACGCGCAGCGACTGCGGCTGATGGAACACCTCGGCGGTGGGCCCGTATTGCAGCAACTCGCCCGCGTCAAGCAGCGCGGTGTAGCCGCCCAAAAGAAGCGCCTCGGCCGGTTCGGTGGTCGCATAGATCACGGTCGAATCACCCGCGCGAAACAGCTCGCCCAGTTCTTCGCGCAACTCCTCGCGCAGCTTGTAGTCGAGGTTCACCAGCGGCTCGTCCAGCAGCATCAGCGGCGCGCCTTTGGCCAACGCGCGGGCCAACGCGACGCGCTGCTGCTGCCCACCGGACAGTTCGGCCGGCAGCCGCCTGAGGAACTGGTCGATGTGCAGCCGCTCGGCCAACGCATGCACCTGAGCGTCAATGTTGGCTTCGCGGCGCAACTTGAGCGGCGATGCGATGTTGTCGGCCACCGAGAGCGACGGATAGTTGATGAACTGCTGGTAGACCATCGCGACGTTGCGCTCGCGCACCGGCGTGCCCGTCACGTCCCGGCCGTCGACGCGCACACGGCCGCTGCTAGGCGCGTCGAGTCCCGCCATGATGCGCATCAGGCTGGTCTTGCCGGCCTGCGTCGCGCCCAGCAGCACGGTGACGGCGCCCGGCTGCGGCGCCAGGTCCATCGGATACAGCCATTGCGCCGAGCCGACCCGGCGTGTGATGCCCTCAAGCGCGAGCTGCATGGCACTCCAGACGCGATGAGGCCCGCATGAGCAACAGACTGAAGATGGGGAAGTGACGCATGTGATCGGTCCAGGCGGTTCATTTTGGTTCGTTTGGGCGCGCTTGCTGTCTATCGTTTTCCCTATCTGCGTTCCTTTTTTTTCGATTCGCGTCTAGAGTCCACCTTGACATGAACGCGAATCCCCGCCAGCTCAAACTGCTCGACCTGGTGCGCGAACGCGGCTCGGCCTCGGTCGAGCAGCTCGCCGATGCCTGCGGCGTGACCTTGCAGACGGTGCGCCGCGACGTGCAGCGGCTTGCCGACGAACAGCTGCTGCTGCGCTTTCACGGCGGCGTGCGGATGGCCGGCTCCACGGTGGAAAACATCGGCCACGCGCAGCGCCAGGCGCTGCACGCGGCGGGCAAGGCGCGCATCGCCAAAGCCGTCGCCGCGCAGGTGCCGAACGACTGCTCGCTGATCATCAACATCGGCACCACCACGGAAGCGATCGCGAAAGCCTTGCTCGGCCACCGCGGCCTGCGCGTGATCACGAACAACCTGAACGTCGCGGCGATCCTGTCGGGCAACCCGGAATGCGAAGTGATCGTCGCCGGCGGCGTGGTGCGCACGCGCGACCGCGGCATCGTGGGCGAAGCGGCGGTCGATTTCATGCGCCAGTTCAGAGCCGACATCGCGCTGATCGGCATCTCCGGCATCGAAGCCGATGGCAGCTTGCGCGACTTCGACCTGCGCGAAGTGAAGGTTGCGCAGACCATCATCGCGCACGCACGTGAAATCTGGCTCGCCGCCGACGCGAGCAAATTCAACCGGCCCGCGATGGTGCAGTTGGCCACCCTGCACCAGATCGATCGTCTGTTCACCGATGCGCCGCCGCCCGAGCCGTTTCCCGCGTTGTTGGCCGAAGCCGGCGTGCGTTGTGACGTCGCCGCACCGCCCGCGCCGATCCAGCTGCATTCGCCGTCACCCCCTCGAAAGGCAAAGACGACCCCATGACCTACCTGCTCGCGTTCGACCAGGGCACCTCCAGTTCGCGCAGCATCGTGTTCGACGACCGCGCGCGCATCGTCGCGTCCGCGCAGGCCGAGCTGCCGCAGATCTATCCGCAGCCCGGCTGGGTCGAGCATGACCCGCAGCAGATCTGGCAGACGCAGCTGGATACCGCACGGCAGGCGTTGGCGAATGCCGGCATCAAGGCCGATGCGGTTGCCGCCGTCGGCATTACGAACCAGCGCGAGACCACCGTGCTGTGGAACCGCCGGACCGGCCAGCCGGTGCACCACGCGATCGTCTGGCAGGACCGCCGCGCCGAGCCGCTGTGCGCCGAACTGCGTGCGGCCGGCCATGCCGAATCGATTGCGCAGAAGACCGGCCTCGTGATCGACGCCTACTTCTCAGCCACCAAACTGCGCTGGCTGCTTGACCACGTGCCGAACGCACGCGTGCAGGCCGAACGCGGCGAACTCGCGTTCGGCACCGTGGACAGCTGGCTGATCTGGCAGCTCACCAAAGGTGCGATGCATGTGACCGACGTGACGAACGCCGCGCGCACCATGCTGTTCAACGTGCGCACCAACGACTGGGACGCCGAGCTGCTGCAACTGCTCGACATCCCGCCCGCGCTGCTGCCCAAGGTGCTGCCGTCCAGCGCGCAGTTCGGCGAGATCGATGCGAGCTGGCTCGGCGCTGCGATCGGAATAGGCGGTGTCGCGGGTGACCAGCAGGCCGCGCTGTTCGGCCAGGCGTGCTTTGCGCCCGGCATCGCGAAGAACACCTACGGCACCGGCTGCTTCATGCTCACGCACACGGGCGAGCGCTTTCAGCGCAGCGCCAACGGCTTGATCACGACCAGCGCGGCGCAGACCGATCGCGCACAACCCGAATACGCGTTGGAGGGTGGCGTGTTCGTCGGCGGCGCGGTGGTGCAGTGGCTGCGCGATGGCCTGGGCGCCATCTCTGCCAGCAACGAAGTCGAAGCGCTGGCCGCGAGCGTGCCGGATGCGGGCGGCGTGCTGCTGGTGCCCGCGTTCACGGGCCTGGGCGCGCCGTACTGGAAGCCGAACGCGCGCGGCACCATCACCGGCCTGACACGCGGCAGCAGCGTGGCCCACATCGCACGGGCTGCGCTCGACAGCATCGCATTCCAAAGCGCCGCGCTGCTGAACGCGATGAACCGCGACGTGGCCGCATCGGGCGCCACGCCTGCCACTGAAATGCGCGTGGACGGCGGGGCGGTGGTGAACGACCTGTTGATGCAGTTCCAGGCCGACCTGCTCGGCATCCCCGTGCTGCGCCCGGTCGTGACGGAGACCACCGCGCTGGGCGCCGCCTGGCTGGCCGGCCTGGCGCACGGCGTGTATGCCAGCACCGACGAGCTGTCCGCGCTGTGGCAGCCGCAGCGGCAGTTCGATCCCGGCTGCTCACGCGACCACGCGGCCGAGCGGATGGCGCAATGGGAGCGCGCTGTGCGACAGGCGACGGCGGAGTAGCTTCATCGCCATCCGTTTTTCCACCGCGGCGCGCGGCCTTCAACCGGCCATCCACCGATGGTTGCGCCCGGCTTGCCCTGCTAGCATGACCCACCCCTGACGCCTGCGTTTCAATGGTTGCCTTCATCCTGCGTCGTCTCATCCAGGCTGCGATCGTGATGATCGCCGTGGCCCTGATCGCGTTCCTGTTGTTCCAGTACGTGGGCGACCCGGTGGTGTTTCTGCTCGGGCAAGACGCCAAGCCCGATCAGATCCGTGCGCTGCGCACCGATCTCGGCCTCGACCGATCGTTCGTGGTGCAGTTTTGGCACTTTCTGATCAACGCGGTGCAGGGCGAATTCGGGCTCAGCCTGCGCCAGGGCGCCAAGGTATCGCGGCTGCTCGGCGAACGCTTTCCGGCCACGTTCGAGTTGTCATCGGTGGCGGCCGTGCTGGCGCTCGCGCTCGGCATCCCGATGGGCGTCTACGCAGCGCTGCGCCGCGGCAGCTTCGTCAGCCAGCTGTTCATGACGTTGTCGCTGCTCGGCGTGTCGCTCCCCACCTTTCTGATCGGCATCCTGCTGATCCTGGTGTTCGCGGTGCAGCTCGGCTGGTTTCCGAGCTTCGGCCGCGGCGATGTCGTGAACCTTGGCTGGTGGCGCACCGGCCTGGGCACGGCAGACGGCTGGCACCACATCGTGCTGCCGGCCGTCACGCTCGCCATATTTCAGCTCACGCTGATCATGCGGCTCGTGCGCGCGGAAATGCTCGAAGTGCTGCGCACCGACTACATCCGGTTCGCCCGCGCGCGCGGCCTGTCGGACCGTGCCATCCACTTCGGCCATGCGCTGAAGAACACGCTGGTGCCGGTCATCACGATTACCGGGCTGCAGCTTGGCTCGCTGATTGCTTTCGCGATCATCACGGAAACCGTGTTCCAGTGGCCGGGCATGGGGCTGCTGTTCATCCAGGCCGTGACGTTCGCCGACATCCCGGTGATGGCCGCGTATCTGTGCCTGATCGCACTGATCTTCGTGGTGATCAATCTGGTCGTCGATCTGCTGTATTTCGTCGTCGATCCGCGCCTGCGGGCCGGCCAGGTGGGAGGACATTGAGATGATGCAAACCGCTGAGTTGAACCCGCTGCGCTATCGGGCCAGTGGCCGCGCGTTCGCTGCGATCGCGCAGTTCCATCCGGAGCTCACCGCGTTCCGGCGCGATCTGCACGCGCACCCGGAGCTCGGGTTCGAAGAGGAGTACACCGCCGCCCGCGTCGTCGAGGGCCTGCGCGCCTGCGGCGTCGATGAGATTCACGACCGCATCGGCAAGACCGGCGTGGTCGCGCTGGTGCGCGGGCGCAGCACGGCGAGCGGCCGGCTCGTGGGCCTGCGCGCCGACATGGATGCGCTGCCGCTGGCCGAATCGAACGACTTCGCGTGGAAATCGTGCGCGCCCAGCCGCATGCACGGTTGCGGCCACGACGGCCACACCACGATGCTGATGGGCGCCGCGCGCTATCTGGCTGCCACGCGCGACTTCGACGGCACCGCGGTGCTGGTGTTCCAGCCGGGCGAAGAAGGCTACGCGGGCGCCAAAGCGATGATCGAAGGCGGCCTGTTCGACCGCTTTCCGGTGGAGGCGATCTACGCCATGCACAACTCGCCGGAAATGGCGCCGGGCACAGTCGGCACCAACGGCGGCGCGATGATGGCGGCGGCCGACCGCATCACGATCGAAGTCGAGGGCCGCGGCGGCCACGGCGCGCATGCGTATCAGGCAGTCGATTCGGTGCTCGTTGCGGCGCACATCATCACGGCCGTGCAGAGCATCGCGGCGCGCAACGTGCGCGCGCTCGACAGCGCCGTCATCAGCCTCTGCTCGGTGCAAGCCGGCAATCCCGGCGCAATGAGTGTGATGCCGGCGCGTGCCACGTTGGTTGGCACCGTGCGCACGTTCAACCCGCAAGTGCAAGACCTGGTGGAGCGGCGGCTGCACGAGTTGTGCGCAGCGGTTGCGCAGGGCTTCGGTGCCACGGCCACCGTGCATTACGAGCGCGTCTATCCGGCCACCATCAACAGTGCCAGGGAAGCCGACTTCGCGGCCGACGTGGCCGCCGCGCTGGTCGGTGCCGACCACGTGCTGCGCGACATGGAGCCGAGCATGGGCGCCGAGGATTTCTCGTTCATGCTGCAGGCGCGCCCGGGCGCTTATCTGAGGCTCGGCCAGGGCCATCCGGGCGGCGTCGGCAGCGTGCCGCTACACAACAACCGCTACGACTTCAACGACGAGGTGCTGCCGCTCGGCGCGGCGCTGTTCGCGGGGTTGATCGAGCGGTCGCTGCCGCTGGGCGCCGGGGTAAATGCCAATGTGGGTGCCAACGTCGGTGTCGCCTGACGCGGCTGCAACTTCACAGTTTTGTTCATTGTCGTTTTCGTTTTCGCCACCTCCAGGGAGTTTTCGATGAAATTCAAGCGAAATGTGCTCGCAGCGCGCCTGTTGATTGCGCTGGCAGCTACTGTTTCCGCAGCATCCATCCAAGCCCAGACCATCCGCGTCGCCGACCAAGGCGATGCGTTGTCGATGGACCCGCATTCGCTCAACGAATCGCTGCAGCTCAGCGTCACGAGCAACGTCTACGAGCCGCTGGCCGGGCGCAACAAAGACCTGAGCCTGGCGCCGGCACTCGCGACCAGCTGGAAGCAGACCTCGCCGACGGTCTGGCGCTTCGAGTTGCGCCGCAATGTGAAGTTTCACGACGGCACGCCGTTCACTGCGGACGACGTGCTGTTCAGCCTCGCGCGCGCGGCCGGCGAAGGCTCCGACATGAAGACCAACACCAACGACATCAAGGAAGTGCGCAAGGTCGATGACTTTACGGTCGAGATCGAGACCAAGGCGCCATTCCCGATCCTGCCCGATGTGCTGTCGATCGTCTACATCCTCAGCAAAAAATGGGCGGAAGTCAACCAAGCCACACGCCCGGTGGACCGTCGCAAGGGGATTGAAAACACCGCATCGTTCAGCACCAACGGCACCGGCCCGTTCATGGCGCGCGAGCGTCAGCCCAACGTGCGCACCGTGTTCGTGCGCAACCCCAACTATTGGGGCACGATCGAAGGCAACGTGCAAGAGGTGATCTTCACGCCGATTTCCAACGACGCCACACGCGTGGCCGCGCTGCTGTCGGGTGAAGTCGATGTGATGGAGCCGATCCCCGTGCAGGACATCGCCCGCGTGAACGCCAGCGACAAGGCGCGGGCCATCACCGGCCCCGAGCTGCGCACGATCTTCCTTGGCATGGACCAAAAGCGCGACGAGTTGCTGTTCTCGAACATCAAGGGCAAGAACCCGTTCAAGGACAAGCGCGTGCGGCAAGCCCTCTATCAGGCGATCGACATCAACGGCATTCAGCGCACCGTGATGCGCGGTGCATCGACACCCACGGCGTTGCTGATCGCCCCGGGCATCAACGGCTTCTCGGCCGACCAGAACAAGCGGCTGCCTTACGACGTCGAAGGCGCCAAGAAGCTGATGATCGAAGCCGGTTACCCGCAAGGCTTCGAAGTCGCCATGAACTGCCCGAATGACCGCTATGTGAACGACGCCAACATCTGCCAGGCGGTGGCTGCCAACCTGTCGCGCATCGGCGTCAAGGTCAACTTGCAGGCCGAGACCAAGGGCACCTATTTCCCGAAGATTTTGCGGCGCGATACGAGCTTTTACATGCTCGGCTGGACCCCCTCCACGTACGACGCGCACAACGCGTTGAACGCGCTGACTGCCTGCCCGACGGACGCTGGTGCGGGCCAGTTCAACCTGGGCGCCTACTGCAACCCTGAACTCGACAAGCTGACGCAGGCGATCCAGTCGGAGACCGACAAGCCGAAGCGCGATGCGTTGATCAGGCAAGCCTTCGAGATCCACAACGCCGACATCGGCCACCTGCCGCTGCACCAGCAGGCGCTGGCCTGGGGCGTGGGCAAGAACGTCACGCTCACGCAGCTGCCGGACAACTACATGCCCTTCAAATGGATGAGCATCAAGAAGTGACGGGTCGCTGATCCGTGCGTTTGCGATCTGAGGGTGCGGCGCCGCCGGCTCAGCCACAACGATGATGAACACCATCGCGCGCTGGGCCGACAGCGACGTCGGCCACAGCTTTCGCAGCTCGCCGGTGGCTGTTCTAGCGGCCGTGATCGCGTTCGTCTGCGTGTTCTGCGCACTGTTCGCGGGCTGGGTTGCGCCGCACAACCCGTTCGATCTGAGCACGCTCGAATTGATGGACGCGCGGCTGCCGCCGGCCTGGCAGGAAGGCGGCACGACGAAGTTCCTGCTCGGCACGGATGACCAGGGCCGCGACATCCTCTCGGCGGTCGTCTACGGCGCGCGTATTTCGTTGATCGTCGGCATCGCGTCGGTGATCCTGTCGGTCATCGTCGGTGTGTCGCTCGGGCTGCTCGCGGGCTTCCAGGGCGGCTGGATCGATGCGGCGCTGATGCGGCTGTGCGACGTGATGCTGTCGTTCCCGGCGATCCTGGTCGCGCTGCTGATCGCGGGCGTGGGGCGCGCGGTGTTTCCGAATGCGCACGAGGGCCTCGCGTTCGGCGTGCTGATCCTGTCGATCTCGCTCACCGGCTGGGTGCAATACGCACGCACGGTGCGCGGCTCGACGCTGGTCGAGCGCCACAAGGAATACGTGCAGGCCGCGCGCGTGACCGGCGTCGCGCCGCTGCGCATCATGCGCCGCCACGTGCTGCCCAACGTGCTCGGGCCCGTGCTGGTGCTGGCCACCATTCAGGTCGCGACCGCGATCATCACCGAGGCCACGCTGTCGTTCCTCGGCGTGGGCGCGCCGCCCACGTCGCCCTCGCTCGGCACGCTGATCCGCGTGGGCAACGACTACCTGTTTTCGGGCGAGTGGTGGATCACCGTGTTCCCGGGCCTGACGCTGGTGCTGATCGCGCTCAGCGTGAACCTGCTGGGCGACTGGCTGCGCGATGCGCTGAATCCGCGGCTGCGCTGAAAGCCCATGTCGTTTTTAAGGCAAAAGAGCCTGTAGCGCTTGTTCCGCCTG
The DNA here is from genome assembly GCA_965218765.1 of Burkholderiaceae bacterium. GTDB lineage: Bacteria > Pseudomonadota > Gammaproteobacteria > Burkholderiales > Burkholderiaceae_C > JBBPYC01. The sequence continues at coordinate 48,685 of CBDCLU010000004.1, forward strand.
CGCGTGCAGCTATAAAAATCGTAGTCATGGCACATCGCAGGACAGCGCCACCTCCACCGAACCGCACCCATGTCGCTGCTTGAAATCCGCAACCTCGTGGTCGAATTTCCGCATCGGCGCGGCACGCTGCGCGCGCTCGACGACATCTCGTTGTCGATCGCGCCGGGCGAGATCCTCGGCGTGGTCGGCGAATCGGGCGCGGGCAAGTCATTAACCGGCGCCGCGATCATCGGTCTGCTCGAGCCGCCGGGCCGCGTCGCGAGCGGCCAGATTCTGCTGCAGGGCGAACGCATCGACAATTTAAGCAACGACGCGATGCGCAGGATCCGCGGGCGGCGCATCGGCGCGATTTTTCAGGACCCGCTGACGTCGCTGAATCCGCTCTACACGGTCGGCCGGCAGCTGATCGAGACCATCCAGGCGCACCTGCCCGTGAACGGCACGGAAGCACGCCGCCGCGCGATCGCGCTGCTGCAGGACACCGGCATCCCCGCGGCCGAACAGCGCATCGAGCACTACCCGCACCAGTTCTCCGGCGGCATGCGCCAGCGCGTCGTGATCGCGCTCGCACTCGCCGCCGAGCCGCAGCTGATCGTGGCCGACGAGCCGACCACCGCGCTCGACGTGTCGATCCAGGCCCAGATCATCCAGCTGCTCAAAAAGGTTTGCCAGGAGCGCGGCGCGGCCGTCATGCTGATCACGCACGACATGGGCGTAATCGCCGAGACCTGCGACCGCGTGGCCGTGCTGTATGCGGGGCGCGTGGCCGAGATCGGGCCGGTGCACGACGTGATCAACCAGCCCGCCCATCCGTACACGGCCGGCCTGATGGCGGCGATTCCCGACATCACGGTGGACCGCGCACGGCTGCACCAGATCGACGGCGCAATGCCGCGGCTGAACGCGATTCCGTCCGGCTGCGCGTATCACCCGCGCTGCCCGCGCCGATTCGACCGCTGCCTGGTTGAGCGCCCCGATCTGCTGGCCGCCGGCGCCACGCGGGCTGCCTGCTGGCTGCACGACGATTCGGGCGCGCGCAGCGCAGCGGCTTTTTCAGCGTCAAAGGCCGCTGCATGACCCGCGCGCCCGCTGTGACAAACGTCCCCACCGGTGCTGGTGCTGGCATGGGTATGAGCATGGGCGAAGGCCAACCTGGCCCTGACGCCCTGGTCCCCGTCGCACCCGGCGGTGCCGGCCCGCTGGTGCAGGCGCGCGACCTGGCGATGACCTTCGACGTCTCGCCACCCTGGCTGAACCGGCTGCTCGAACGCAAGCCCCGGCTGCTGCTGCACGCTGTCGACGGCGTGAGCTTCGACATCGAACGTGGCAAGACGCTCGCGCTGGTCGGCGAATCGGGCTGCGGCAAAAGCACCGTGGCGCGCCTGCTGGTCGGCCTGTATCGGCCCACGCGCGGTGGCCTGCAGTTTGACGGGCAGGACGCGCACGCCGCGTTCAAGACGTCCGCCGGCCGCCGGCTGCGCCAACGCATCCAGATGATCTTTCAGGACCCGTACGCGAGCCTGAACCCCCGCTGGATCGTCGAAGACATCGTCGGTGAGCCGCTGAAGGAGCACGGCCTCATCACCGACCGGGCCGCGCTTAAAACACGCGTGGGCGCGCTGCTGACATCGGTCGGCCTGTCGCCGCTCGACATGGCGAAGTACCCGCACCAGTTCTCGGGCGGCCAGCGCCAGCGCGTCTCGATTGCGCGCGCGCTTGCGACCGAGCCCGAATTTCTGGTGTGCGATGAGCCGACCTCGGCACTCGATGTCAGCGTGCAGGCGCAGGTGCTCAACATCATGAAAGAGTTGCAGACCCGGCAGGGCCTGACCTACCTGTTCATCTCGCACAATCTGGCCGTGGTGCGCCACGTGAGCGACCAGGTCGGCGTGATGTACCTGGGCCGGCTCGTCGAGCTGGCCGACAAGCACACGCTGTTCGCGAGCCCGCGCCACCCCTACACGCGCATGCTGCTCGACGCCATTCCGAAGATGCACGACACCGGCCGCGCGCGCACGCCGGTGCAGGGCGAAGTGCCCAATCCGCTCAATCCACCGGCCGGCTGCAGGTTTCATCCGCGCTGCCCGCATGCGAACGACCGTTGCCGCAGCGAGCGGCCAATGCTGCTGGCGATCGACGGGGTGCGCGTGGCGTGCCACGGCGTTGAGGAGCGACGCATTGGAGTAGTAGGGGCGGCGCTGCCAGCCATCGCCATGTAATGCGCATGCCAGCGCGACAGGCAGGCCGTTGACCGCCGCTTGCACGACGGCGATAGACAAGTTGATCGGCAATCCCCGCTGACGACCGCGCGCAGCGACGCCGGCATTGACCAACATCCAACCGATGGCCATTCACATATATGTTGCTAAAATCAACACGTATAAGGAATAGTCAACATGCTTGATGATGAGGTCGTTGCATTTCGGGCGTTCAACCGCTTTCACACCCGCCTAGTCGGCGCGCTGAACGAGCGATTGCTGGCGTCCGAGTACACGCTTTCGCAGGTACGCCTAATGTATGAATTGGCGCATGCGCCAAGCGACGATCCGCCATCGGCACGCGATCTGGGCACGACCTTGCAGATGGACACCGGCTATCTAAGCCGTCTCGTATCGGACCTCGCGCAGCAGGGCTTGATCGATCGGCTTCCTTCGGCCAACAACGCCAAGCGGCTGGCGCTGACGCTCACCCAAAAGGGAACAGAAGTCTTTGCTGGACTGAACACAGCCTCTGCTGAAGAAGCGGCCGCCATTCTGAGGCCGCTGACGGGCACCGAACGCCGTGAGTTGATCGGCGCCATGACTTGCATTCGGCGATTACTTGGCGATAGCCCGAGGGAAGCGACGTTCATCCTGCGCCCGCCCGAGGCCGGCGATCTTGGATGGATCACCCATCAGCACGGCCGGCTCTACGCGAAGGAATATGGGTGGGACTGGACCTTCGAGGCGCTGGTTGCAGAAATCGTCGGCCAGTTCGCGAAGAACTTCGATCCTGCCCGGGAACGGTGCTGGGTTGCAGAGCGCGAGGGCAAAGTCATCGGTTCCGTCTTCGTGGTCCGGCAGGACGATCAAACTGCCAAGCTGCGCCTGCTCTACGTCGATCCGACGGCCCGCGGTCTTGGACTCGGACGGCGGCTGGTCGAGGAGTGCATCCGCTTCGCTCAGGAAAAAGGGTATCAGCGCATGGTGCTCTGGACCAATGATGTTTTAGTCTCTGCGCGGCGCATCTACCAAGCCACTGGCTTCGAACTGCTGGAAGAGGAGCCACATCGCAGCTTTGGCAAGGACCTGATCGGGCAGGTCTGGGGGCGCCCGTTATGAATCGCGCACTGCTGGCGGCCGCGGCAACGGGCGTGCAAGTAGGCTCGGCATTGGTTGCCAGCTAAGCGATCGTCAAAGAGGTCGGCGCGGGGCGGCTCGGCTTCCTGCGCTACGCCATCGCGCTGCTGTTTCTGCTGCCGTTTGCGATGCGCTCTGCCGCGACGCCGATCGCACGACGTGATCTGTTGCCGGTGGCGCTGATCGGCATCGGCCAGTTCGGTTTGCTGATCGCTTTGCTCAACGTGGCCGTGCTCTATTCGAGCTCGACACGGGTCTCGCTGGTCTTTGCGACATTGCCGCTGATGACGATCGCGGTTTCCTGGTTCGTCTTGCGCACACGCATCGACGCGAGCGACATCGCCGCCATTGTCTTGACGGTAATAGGGGTCGTGATCCTGTTGGGAGGGGGTGCGCTGGCTGGGACCGTCGGGCCCTCAGAGTTCGGCGGCTTGGGCTGTGCGGTGTTGGCGACGCTGACCGGTGCGGTGTGCTCGACCTTCTACGCGCCCTATCTTCGCTCCTACGGCATCCTGAACGTCAGCGTGGTTGCGATGGCCGGGTCGCTTGTATTCCTGGGCGCGGTGGCATTGGTCGAACCAAGCGGCGCACCGATCTCTGCATGGAGTTTGATGACGCTGCTTCTGGTCGGCTTCGTCGGGCTGTCCAGCGGTGTGGGCTATCTGATGTGGCTCTATGCGCTTGCGAACGCCCCGGCTGGGATCGTGACGGCTTTTCTGGCGCTCAGTCCGATCACAGCGATCGCGCTGTCGATTCTTTGGCTCGATGCGCGTGCGACCGCATCCTTGTTCGCATCGCTCGTGCTCATCGTCGGCGGTCTCGCTTTCATGGCAGCCTCGGCGCCTGCCAGAAAGGACCCCTTGTGATGGAAAGCCTGAAGCCTGGCCTGAGGCACGAGGCGACGGTCAAGGTCGTGGCCGGAATGCTCGTTCCGAACGTCTCGATCCACCTGCCTGCCTTCTCCGACATGCCGCCGGTGTTCGCGACCGCGATGATGATCGGATTCATTGAGGCGGCCTGCATCGAGTGCCTCCGTGGGCATCTGGCCTCAGGTGAACATACAGTCGGCACGCACGTGAACGTCAGCCACCTCGCCGCAACACCAGAGGGCATGTCGGTCCGGGCTGTTGTCGAGCTGGTCAGCATCGACGGAAAGCGGCTGGAGTTCAACGTCGAAGCCTTCGACGAGAACGGCTTGATTGGCGAAGGGACTCACCATCGGGCCGTCATCGATCTCGAGCGCTTCAGCCGAAGGTATGCGAATGCTTCGTAGGCTTCGGCTGTGGATCCAGATCGCTCACTTCAAGCATTTCCAGGATGCGCGGCAGGCCTCGCTTCCATTTGCTGCGGCCTTGGAAGCGGCTTCGATGTCGGCCACGCGTATCGCCGAAGCCGCGAGCCTGTGCGCAACCACGCAAACCCATTGCGACAGCGTGTCTGACCATGCGTTCGCGCTGCTGGCAGGCGCGATGGCGGCGAGCGTTGCGGCGACATTCGACGGCAGGACCAAACCTGATGCATCCAGGCCCAATGTTTCTTGAATAAAACTGGCTCCTGCGCTTAATCCGCCTGAATATCCTGCTCTTTTTCCAGTAGCGCTGGAAACTGACATTCAGGGCCCATCCAACCCACGAGCCCCCATCTTGTCAGGCATGCAGTGCGCGCGCCAACGCTCGGTGGCGCTCCAGCAATACCGGCAACTCGATCGGAAGCAGGTGGCCATCCCGCACCACCGCCCGACCATTGATGACGCTGTGCGTCACCTGACCGGGCGTGCAGAAGACCAGCGAAGCCAGCGGATCGCGCTCGGCGCCCGCATGCGCGAGGCCGGTCACGTCGAACGTGACGAAGTCCGCTGCCATGCCGGGCGCAAGCGCACCGATGTCGTCGCGCCCGAGCACCCGGGCGCCGCCGAGCGTGGCGATCTCCAGGGCCTCACGCGCAGTCAGCGCTGCCGGGCCGAAGCCCACCCGCTGCAGCAGCAGCGCCTGGCGGACTTCGCCGAGCATGTGCGCGCCGTCGTTTGAGGCGCTACCGTCCACACCCAGGCCGACTGCCACCCCGGCTTGTCGCATGCGCTGGATCGGCGCGATGCCCGAGGCCAGCCGCATGTTGGAGCATGGGCAATGTGCAACGCCGGTGCCGGTGCGTGCGAACAGATCGATGCCCGCCTCGTCGAGCTTCACGCAGTGCGCGTGCCAGACGTCGGGGCCGACCCAGCCGAGGTCCTGCACGTACTGCGCCGGCGTCATGCCGAACTTCTCGAGCGAATAAGCGACGTCGTTGTCGTTTTCGGCCAGGTGCGTGTGCAGCGCGACGCCGTGCGCGCGCGCAAGCAGGGCGGACTCGCGCATCAGCTCGCGCGAAACCGTGAACGGCGAGCAGGGTGCCAGCACCATGCGCAGCATCGCGTAGCGGCCCGCGTCGTGGTACTGGCCGATCAGCCGCTCGCTGTCCTGCAGGATCGCGGCTTCGTCTTCCACCACCGCGTCGGGCGGCAGGCCGCCGCGGCTTTTGCCGACGCTCATCGAGCCGCGCGCAGGATGAAAGCGCATGCCCATGGCAACTGCCGCACGAATCGAATCGTCCAGCCGGGTGCCGTTCGGAAACAGGTACAGATGGTCGGCGCTGGTGGTGCAGCCTGAGAGCATCAACTCGGCCATCGCGGTCTGCGTCGACACCGCGACACCGTCGGGCGTCAGCTTTGCCCAGAGCAGGTATAGATGGCGCAGCCAGTCGAACAGTTCCGCATCCTGCGCCTGCGGCACCGCGCGGGTCAGGCTCTGATACATGTGGTGATGCGTGTTGACGAGCCCCGGCAGCAGCACCTGGCCGCTGGCATCGATCAACTCGGCGCTGCCGGCATCGATGCGCTGCTGATACTCGGGCGGCAAATCGGCGCTGCGGCCGACCCAGCGAATCGCCGGGCCTTCGGCCACCAGCGCGCCAGCGCGGATCTCGCGCCGTTCGGCATCCATCGTGACCAGCAGGTCGGCGTTGCGGACGATCAAGGTGCTCATCGGGCTGGTTTGCCCATTGGGGCTGCATGGGTGGAAATTTGCGGCAGGGGCATGCGACGAATTGTGGGTCAGCCGTGGACACGCGCACCGCTGACTCGGCAGCCCCCTGAGCTTGGCATCGGCCCTAGACTGCGCACCGATGGATATTCAGCACAACCGGGACGGGTTCAGGACGACGCGGCGCCGATGGCTTGCAGCGGCGGGCGCCCTTGCACTCGATGGCGTTGCTGGCTGCACCGCGCACGCGCTTGGCGCTCCGGCGCAAAGCGCCCGCAGCCGGTTGAAGCTGCTCGGCTCGGCTGCGCTGCGCTATCGGCTCGACTTTCGCGGCACCACGGTGGGCGGCCTGTCGGGCCTGGATTACGACGCGCGCGACAACGTCTGGTATGCGATCAGCGATGCCGATGCGCCCGCGCGCTTCTACACGTTGCGCATCGCGCTGAATGCGCAGGGCCTGGGCGAGCCGGAACTGCTCGATGTCATCACGATGAAGCAGGCCGACGGCACGCCGTATCCGGGCCGCGGCCCGGGGCGGCTGCGGTCCGATCCCGAGAGCATCCGGTTTCGGTCCGACACGCGCACGCTGCTGTGGACCAGCGAAGGCAGCCGCTGGCGCCGCGTCGATCCGTTCGTGCGCGAGATGACGCTGGACGGCCGGCATCTGCGTGAACTGCAGCTGCCGCCGGGCTTTGCGATGAACCCGGATGCCGACACCGGCCCGCGCCACAACGGCGCGCTCGAAGGCCTCGCGCTGACCCCGGACGGCCGCGGCGCCTGGGCCGCGATGGAGCATCCGCTGTTGCAGGACGGCGCCGCGTCCAGCGTCAGCGCCGCGGGTGCGCCGTGCCGGTTCACGTTGTTCGACCTCGCATCGGGCGCACCGGTGCGGCAGTTCGGCTATGTGCCCGAACCGATCCGGCGCGTGCCGATTCCCGGCCTCGGTTTTGCGGACAACGGCGTGTCGGAGATCCTGATGCTCGATGCGCGCCGCATGCTGGTGCTCGAGCGCGGGTTTTCGATCGGCGCGGGGGTGTCGCTGCGGCTCTTCATGGTGGACGTGCAGCAGCCGGGCGACACGCTCGGAGTCGCGACGTTGCGCGGTGCGACGCCGATCGAGCTGGCGCGCAAGACCCTGGTCGCCGACTTCGACCAGCTCGGCCTGCCGCGGCTGGACAACACCGAAGGCATGGCCTGGGGGCCGCCGCTGCGCACCGCCAACGGCGCCGATCAGCGCACCCTGCTGTTCGTCAGCGACGACAATTTCAACCCACTGCAGGTCACGCAGTTCGCCGCGTTTGCATGGCACGACGATGCCCCTGCCCCCTTGCCTTTGATGAAAGCCTGATCGACATGAGCGATTCTTCCGCGACCGATCTGCCGCCGATCGCGTTCATCGGCGGCGGCAACATGGCCGCCGCGATCATCGGCGGGTTGATCGCCGAAGGCCTGCCGAGCGCCGACATCCACGTGGTCGAGCCGGCCGCCGATGCGCGCCAGCGGCTGCTGGCGCAGCACGGCGTGACCGCGCAGCCGGCAGCCGGCCCGTTTTTGCAACGCGCCGCGATCGTGGTCTGGGCGGTCAAGCCGCAGGTGTTCGCCGAGGCCGCCCAAGCCGCCGCCGCGCACACGGCCGACGCGCTGCACCTGAGCATCGCGGCCGGCATTCGCACCGGCAGCATCACGCAGTGGCTGAGCAGCGACCGCATCGTGCGCGCGATGCCGAATACGCCCGCGCTGGTCGGGCTGGGCATGACCGGCCTGTATGCATGTGCAGGCGCCGACGCGGCCGACCGCACACTCGCCGAGCAGGTGATCGCCAGCACCGGCCAGCATGTCTGGCTGGACGACGAGCAGCAGCTCGACGCCGTCACCGCGCTGTCCGGCTCGGGCCCGGCCTATGTGTTCTATTTTCTGGAGGCGATGCTTGCCGCCGGCCAGCAGATGGGCCTGAACGAACAGCAGGCGCACACGCTGGCCGTCGGCACCTTCGTCGGCGCCGCCGAACTCGCGCGCGCCTCGACCGAGTCGCCAGCCGAGTTGCGCGCGCGCGTCACGTCCAAGGGCGGCACCACGCATGCGGCCATCGGCGTGCTGGACCAGGCCGGAGTGAAGGATCACTTCATTGCCGCGATCCAGGCCGCGCAGCAGCGCGCGCGGGAGTTGGGGGATGAGTTCGGGGCGGGTTGACCCGAAGCCTGCGTTTTCCACCACTGGGGATGTGTGTGCCGTCCATCAACCCTCTTGTCCGCCCCATCAGACGTCAGATTGAGAGCTTCCAATCTCGATTAAGGTAAAAAATAAACAGCCTTTTTGCTTTCAACGTGCATAATTTGATTCTTTTTTGTTAGAGCCAAAGCACCATGCTGATCGAGTTCCGCGTCAGGAACTTCCGCTCGCTGCGCGACGAGGAGACATTCAGCATGGTCGCTTCCAAGGACAAGACCTGGGCCGATACGCACACGTCGGCTACCGGCGTGAAGGCCACACCAGCCGTGCTGCGCAGCGCAGTGATCTACGGTGCCAACGCCAGCGGAAAGTCCAATTTCATCAGGGCGCTGCAGTTCATGAGCAACCTGGTGAAGACGTCGGCAACAGGCAGCCAGCCGGGCCAACCGTTCAACGTGCAGGCATTTCGGCTCGATGAATCCTGGATCCATGATCCGATCGAGTTCGAGATCACGTTTTTGCTGGGCGGCGTGCGTTATCAGTATGGCTTTGCGATCACCTGGGAGCGCGTGGTCAACGAGCATCTGCTGGTCTACAAAGCATTCAAGCCGCAGCGCTGGTTCGAACGCCGCTTTGATCCGGAAACTGAAAAGGATATCTACGAGTTCGGCTCGGGCTTGAAAGGTCCCAAGCACCTGTGGGAAGGCGCGACTCGCGACAACGCGCTTTTTTTGTCCACGGCGGTGCAGTTCAATAGTGAACCGTTGCGACCGATTCGCGACTGGCTCGTTGATTCGCTGCTCGTCTTCAACGAGTCGTCTCCGTTTTCGCTGGAGTCGTCGGCCCGGATGCTGCAACGTACGGAAGGCAGGAAGGCCATCTGCGACTTTCTGTCAGCCGCCGATATCAGCATCGCCGACATCGAGGTCGTGGTTCGCAAGGAGCCGGGGCGAGTGATTGAGTACAACCGCCGGACAGGCAAGGCCGAGGTGCGTGACGAAGATGTCGATCGCCACGAGTATCGGTTTCATCACCGCACCGCGAAAGGCGAAGCCGTATTCGGGCCGCAAGACGAGTCCGGCGGAACCCGCAATTTGCTTGTCTTGGCCGGCCATGTGCTGAGTGCGCTGAATGCTGGCCGGACGCTGGTGATCGATGAGCTCGACACCAGCCTGCACACGCTGCTGGTGCGCAATCTGGTTCAGCTGTTCCACCACCGCGACGTCAATGCAAGCGGCGCGCAACTGATCTTCACCACGCACGACACCGCGTTGCTGGATGCGCAGGGGCTGTTTCGCCGCGACCAGATCTGGCTGGTCGAAAAAGACCGCGCGCAGGCATCTTCCCTGGTCAGCCTGGCCGAATTCAGTCCACGCAAGAACGAAGCGTTGGAGCGTGGCTACCTGACTGGTCGCTACGGCGGCATTCCGTTGCTGGACGAGGCACTTGGACTGGCGCCTTGATGGGTCGGGACGGTACGCCAAGGCAGCGGCAGAAGGCTGATCTCGCGCGCAGGCGGGGCCAGCGCCGCGCGTACGACCGTATCCTGATCGTCTGTGAAGGCAGCAAGACCGAGCCGCTTTATTTCAAGGAGATCTGCAGCGCGTGCCGGTTGCCGACTGCGAACATCGTCGTGCGGCCAAGCGAGCTGGGCACTGCGCCGATCCAGGTCGTGCAATACGCAAGACAACTGTTTGAACACGGCGACCGGCACCGAAGCATAGTGAGTCGTGCATTCGAACGCGTGTATGCAGTGTTCGATCGAGATGACCACGCAAGCTTTCATGCGGCGCTCAGACTGGCCGAATCACTCGACGGGAATTTGCGCAATGACGAGAAGAAAGCCCCAACCTTTCGAGCCATTGCGTCGATCCCAAGCTTCGAGCTATGGCTGCTGCTTCACTTCGAAGACGTGCTGGCGCCGCTGCACCGAGACGAAGTGATGCAGCGGCTCAAGCAACATCTTCCCGGCTATGACAAGGGAGCAGGTCGATCGTTCGAAGCGACTGAATCGCGGCTGGACGAAGCGGCCCGACGCGCACGGCAACTGGCAGCGCGTTGTGTTGCTGACAACGACAGCGAGCCGTACACAGGCATCGGTGAACTGGTTGAGTTGCTCATGAACTTGCGCAGGCGGTGAGCACGGACTAATGCAGCGTCCCCCAGCGCGGCACCGCCGGCTCGGCCAGTGCCCAGCGCCAGCCCTCACCGTTTTTGCAGACGGTGGTCAGGTATTGCTGGGGGGGTTGCGGCGGCGGTGCGGGTTGGGGCGGCTCCGACTCGGCCGGGGCGGCATCGGGGTCGTCCTCGACCGTGAACAGCGCTTCCTTGCAGTCGGCCAGGGGTGTCGAGAACGCGCGCAGCACGCGCACCTGGCCTTGCTTGTCTTCATAGGGCACGACGTGGCGCACCTGCCAGGGGCCCTGCGCGCCGACGTCGAGCGTGCCAATCTGGGCGGCGATGCTGTCCTGCTCTTCGCGCTGCCAGTAGCGGTCGAACTTGCGCTGAACCGCGTCGATCGCGGTCTTCACGGCGATCGCGACCGCGATGCCGACGCCGGGGTTGCCGCTCGCGGTGCCGGCCCCCGCGCCCACCACCGCGCCGCTGATGCCGCCCAAAGCGCTGCAGCCCGACAGCGCGGCGCCGGCCAGCGCGATTGTTGCGAGCAACACCGCCACGCGCGGGGATTCGCTGCTGCGCGTGCCGCTCATTGCAGCGAACCCCAGCGCCCGGTTGCCGGTTCGGCGCCGGCCCACCGCCAGCCGGCGTTGCTGTCCCTGCAGATCGATGCGACGTAGAACTGGCTTTGCACCAGCGGTTGTTTCGGTGTGTCGGCCGCATCACCGCCGCCGCTGCCGTCGCCCATCACATCCACCGAAAACACGATCTCCTTGCAGTCGAGTTCGCCGCTGGCGATCACGCGGCTCACGGTGACCCGGCCCGCTTCTTCGGGCTCCAGCGGCAGCGACAGGCTGGTCTGCCAGCGCGCGATCTGGCCGACTTCGAGCGGCCCGGCAACCTGCGCGATCTGCGTTTGCGCTTCGGTGTGCACCTTGCGCTGCCCGTAGTGGATCAGGCTGCGCGCGCCGGCCTGCACGCCGATGCCGATGCCGGCTGCGACGCCCGGGTCGCTGGTCACGGCGCTAGCCAGCGCGCCGCCGGCGATACCGGCCGCGGCCGAGCCGGTTTCATTGAGCAGCGAACTGCAGCCGGTCATCGCAAGCGCGGCAAGCGCCGCTGCCGCAGTTGTCGTCATCGATCGGGTCATGAATGCCTCTTTCATTCGGTTCTGGTTCGTCCAGGTCGGGCTGACGCTTTTCTTACCCTTGCGCCCTGGCAGCAATCGGCCAACCTGATGCGTCCCCGGGGTTCAGCAACGATGATAAGTGGCGCGCATCGAGCACCGGCGCGCGGTCAGGCACGCTTCACCGCAGCGCCAGGGCGGCGGCGATGCCCATAAAGATCGCACAGCCGAACCAGTGGTTCAGCCGGAATGCCTTGAAGCAGCCCTCCCGTGTGCGATGCCGGATCAAGGTGTAGTGCCATGCCGCCTGCGCTGCAGCTGCTGCCAGCCCGAGCACGAACGGCCAGCCGAGCGCCTGCGGCCGCAACGCCCACCACCAAATCCCGAGCGAGACGAAGTAGCAAGCCGTGACCACCGCCACATCGGCGCGGCCCAAGGTGATCGCCGACGTCTTCATGCCGATCCGCAAGTCGTCGTCGCGATCGACCATCGCGTATTCGGTGTCGTAGGCCAGCACCCAAAACAGGTTGCCGAGCAGCAGCAGCCAGGCCAGCGGCGGCACGCGCCCGGTCACGGCCGCGAACGCCATCGGGATGCCGAAGCTGAACGCCACGCCGAGCACCGCCTGCGGCATCGCGACATGGCGTTTTGCATACGGGTACAGCAGCGTGATCGCAAGGGCAGCAAACGACCAGTCAATCGTGGCCGCATTGGTCGTCAGCACCAGCGCGAACGCGGCGGCTGCCAGCAGCGCACCGAACGTCAGCGCCTGCCGCACCGACAGCGCACCGCGCGTGACCGGGCGCTGCGCGGTGCGCTTGACGTGGCGGTCGAACTCTCGGTCGGCCACGTCGTTCACGCAGCAGCCCGCGCTGCGCATCAGCACCGTGCCGGCCACGAACACGAGCAGCAGCTGCCAGCCCGGGAAGCCGCCGGCCGCGACCCACAGCGCCGACAAGGTCGGCCAAAGCAGCAGCAGCCAGCCGGCCGGCCGGTTCCAGCGGATCAGGTCGAGATACAGCGCGGCGCGCGAAGCCGTCACGACAGGCGTTCGACCCCATCGAGTTCGCACGCGTCGATCGAGCCGCGCAGCGCGTCGATCGCGGCTTCGCGCGTGAAGCTGCGCCGCCAGACCAGCACCACGCGGCGCGACGGTGCGTCGTCGGCGAACGGCAGGTACTTCACATAGATGTCATCGTGGCTGCGGCGCAGCCGCTGCTGCTCGCGCGCGTCGAACGCGGCGCGCGGCACCGACAGGCGTGGCACCAGGGTCACGCCCATGCCGGCCGCAACCATGTACTTGATCGTCTCGAGCGACGAGCCCTCGAAACTCTTGCGAATGCCTTCGGCGCTGCTCGACAGCCGCGCGAACTCGGGGCACACCTCGAGCACGTGGTCCCGAAAGCAGTGGCCGGTGCCCAGCAGCAGCAGGGTCTCGTCCTTCAACTGCTCGGTCGTCACGCGGTCCTGCTGCGCGATCGGATGATGGCTCGGCACCGCGGCCAGAAACGGCTCGTCGTACAGCGGCGCCACGGCCAGGCCCGCGTCGGGAAACGGCTCGGCCAGGATCGCGCAGTCGATCTCGCCCATGCGCAGCATCTCCAGGAGCTTCACGGTGAAGTTCTCCTGCAAGAGCAGCGGCATCTGCGGCGTGCGGTCGATGCACTGGCGCACCAGCCCCGGCAGCAGATACGGCGCGATCGTGTAGATCACGCCCAAGCGCAGCGGCCCGGCCAGCGGGTCCTTGCCGCGGCGTGCGATTTCCTTGACGTTGGCGGCCTGCTCGAGCACGCTTTGTGCCTGGCGCACGATCTCGCCGCCGATCGGCGTCACGGTGACTTCGTTCGCGTTGCGTTCGAACAGCCGCACTTCGAGCTCGTCTTCGAGCTTCTTGATCGCAACGGACAAGGTCGGCTGCGAGACGTAGCAGGCTTCGGCCGCCTTGCCGAAATGCCGCTCGCGCGCGACCGCGACGACGTACTTGAGTTCGGTCAGGGTCATCGCAGGCAATCGAAGCCGGCTGCGGGCCGGCCGTTGGCTGGATGTTGTCTCTCGATGTACTTCATGTGGCTCTCGTCAGACTTTCAGGTAATCCGCACTGCCGGCCAGCCAGCGCTGCACATGCTGCGCAGCCAGTTCAGGCCGCGTGCGCAGCAACTCCGCGGCCTGCGCATGCGCCCATTCGAGCAGTTCGCCGTCGGTGGCCAGATCGGCGAACCGCAGCAGCGGCAGGCCCGACTGGCGCGCGCCCAGAAACTGGCCCGGACCGCGCAGTTCCAGATCGCGCCGCGCGATCGCAAAGCCGTCGTTGCTCTGCACCATCGCCTGCAGCCGCGCGCGCGCCACTTCGCCGAGCTTGCCCGACTCGCCAGCCGCATAGAGCAGCACGCAAGCCGACGCCGCCGCACCGCGCCCGACCCGCCCGCGCAACTGGTGCAGCTGCGACAGGCCGAACCGCTCAGCATGCTCGATCACCATCAGCGACGCGTTCGCCACATCGACACCGACTTCGATCACCGTGGTGCTGACCAGCAGTTGAACAGCACCAGCCACGAAGCGCGCCATCACCTCTTTTTTCTCGGCCGTCGTCATGCGCGAATGCAGCAGCGCGAGGGTCGACGGGGCCAGCGCCTGCGACAGCGCGGCATGCGTCTCGGTCGCGTTCGCGAGATCGAGCGCCTCGCTCTCCTCGATCAGCGGGCAAACCCAGTAGGCCTGCCGGCCTGCGCGCAATTGTGCGCCGATGCGCTCGATCACTTCTGCGCGCCGCGTGTCGGCGACGAGACGCGTCACCACCGGCGTGCGCCCGGGCGGCAGTTCGTCGAGCGTGGACACGTCGAGGTCCGCATAGTGGCTCATCGCCAGCGTGCGCGGGATCGGCGTCGCGCTCATCATCAACAGATGCGGCTCGTGCAGCGCGGGCGCTGCCATCTTGGCGCGCAGCGCGAGCCGCTGCGCGACGCCGAAGCGGTGCTGTTCGTCGATGATCGCGAGCGCCAACTTCGCAAAACGCACCTGCGCCTGGATGATCGCGTGCGTGCCGACCACGAGGTTCGCGGCGCCCGATTCGACCAGCGCGAGCATCTCCGCGCGTTCCTTCTTGCCCTGGCTGCCGACCAGCCACGCGACGCGGATGCCGAGCGGCTGCAGCCAGCCGACCAGTTTTGCAAAATGCTGGCCCGCGAGGATCTCGGTCGGCACCATCAGCGCGCATTGCCAGCCCGCGTCGATCGCAATCGCGGCGGCGAGCGCCGCGACCACCGTCTTGCCGGA
Organism: Burkholderiaceae bacterium; assembly: GCA_965218765.1. Taxonomy (GTDB): domain Bacteria; phylum Pseudomonadota; class Gammaproteobacteria; order Burkholderiales; family Burkholderiaceae_C; genus JBBPYC01. Next base: position 63,726 of record CBDCLU010000004.1, read on the forward strand.
GCCGACATCGCCTTGCAGCAGCCGGTTCATCGGCGTGGCGCGCGCGAGGTCGGCCGCGATCTCGGTGGCCACACGATGCTGCGCGCCGGTCAACGCGAACGGCAGTGCGCGCAGCAGTTGTTCGTGCAGGCCGCCCGGCATCGCGGCCAGCGGTGGCGCTTGCAACAATTCGCGCTCGGCGCGTGCCTGCGACTGCGCGATCTGCTGCGCGAGCAGTTCCTCCGCCTTTAGCCGCTGCCAGGCCGGATGGTTGCGGTCTTCCAGCGCGGCGACGGAGGCAGCCGGTGGCGGGTGGTGCAGATAGGCGAGCGATGCCTGCAGGTTCCAGTTGCCCGCCGTGCCAGCAGTGGCAGTAGCAGCAGCAAGAGGAGCAGCAGCTGGCGGCGGCGCAAGCCCGGCCAACGTATCGGACAGATCGGCACGCTCCAGCCCGGCTCGAACAGCACGCCGCAAATAGGCTTGCGGCAACCCGGCGACGGTTGGATAGACCGGTGTCAACGTGTCCGGCAACGGCCCACCGGCGGCGCGCCAGGCGGGATGCATCATGGTCCAGCCCGCGAAGCCGCCGTGCAACTCACCGCGGATGCGCAGGCGGCCGCCGACTGCGAGCGCCTTCTGCTGCGACGGATAGAACGTGAAGAAGCGCAACGTGCAGCAGTCGCTGCCGTCGTCCACCGTGACGAGCAGCTGGCGCCGCCCACCCAGGCGCACTTCGCTGGCGGTGATGGTGGCTTCGATCTGCGCGACGTCGCCATCCTGGCAGTCGGCCAGCCGCACGATGCAGGTTTCATCCTCCCAGCGCAGCGGCAGGTGCAGCGCAAGATCGATCGGACGCTTCAGGCCGAGTTTTTCAAGCGCTCTTTGGGCAAAGGATTTCGGCTTGACGGCTGTTCCCGCCGGACTTCGAGGCGCAGCCGCCTTGGCTGCACCGGCGGTGTCACCAGCAATAGCGGCGGGGCGGCGCGGGGGCGACAAGGCGGGCGGGCTCGACATGCACCGATTCTGCCTCCGGCCGGCGACCCGGCTGCACGGCGTGCTATGGAAACCCGTTGGTCTGCTGCGCGGAACAAGCCGAGGCATGACGCGGCTTCGGCTTGGCTTCGATGGGCCAGGCGCACGCCTGATGTGCTTGCAGCTAAGGCGACTCAGGGAAATGCGGAAGGTCCTGGCTCAGACAAGCCCACGGGTGCGCGTGTGCGGTCCAGATGCGAGCATCGGTTTGAACCAGGAACGGTCGTCCAACGTCGAAAAGCGGATCGACATGAACTGCGAGACCGCTTCGCCGCGCTTGAAAAGCGGCGTTCCGCAATCGGCGCAAAAGCGGCGAACGGTGGCGCCGCCGGTGTTGCCCCGCACGACATGCGTGCTGGGCGCGCTGGTCACCTCCGTAGTCGACACCGCGACAACGACGCCTGACGCAATCGGGGCACCGCTTGACCGCTGGAAGTCTTCCCAGTGGCAGTTCAGCATCGCAACGGGCGCTTCGGTGCACACATAGCGGATGGCGCCGCACGCGCAGCCGCCAGCAAAAGGTGCTGTCATGTCTGCGATCCTCTCCTGAGGTTTAGCGCATGTTCCCGGTATGCCCGAGCGAATAGCGCCCCGGCTGCGGCCAGACGGTGAGCCCGTGCGGCTCGGCGCCCACCGCGATCTTCTCGACCTTGCCGCTTGCGGTGTCGATCGCATAGACCTCGTCGTCGTAGCGGCCGGACAGCCACAGCGTGCGGCCGTCCGCGCTCACGTTGCCCATGTCGGGGCTGCCGCCGTCCGGAATCGGCCAGTTCGCGACCAGCTTGTTTTTCGCGAAGTCGAGCACCGCGACGCTGCCGATGCCGTCCTTGCCGCCATGCACCTTGTGCGCGCCGCGGTTCGTGATGTAGAGCTGACGGCCGTCGCGGCTCGGGTACAGGCCGTGCGCGCCGAGGCCGGTCGTGATGAAGCCGACCTTCTTGAACGCGATAGGGTCGATCACATGCACGCCGTCGGCATGCATGTCGGCGACGTAGAAGCGGCTGCCGTCGGGCGAACTGCGGATGTCCTGCGGCATGCCTTTTTTCGCGGTGCAGATTTCGGTCAGCGATGGCGGCAGCGTTTCGGCCAGCACTGCATCGGCGGCACCTTTGACGGATTTGAGTCGCAGCTCGGGCATGGATAGTTGCAGATAACCGGTGACGCTGCGGTCCACCAGATCGATCTTCGCGAGCGCGCCGGAGAACTCGCAGGTGAAGAGCGCAAAGCGCCCGTCGATCGAGAACTCGGCGTGGTTGATGCCGGGGCAGCCCGGCGTCGAGATCGAATACTGCAGCGCCATCGTCTGCGGATCGCGGAAGTCCAGCCGCTTCAGCGCTTCGGCCACCACGATCGCGGACTTGCCGTCCGGCGTGAAGTACATGTTGTACGGGTCGTCGACCGGAATCGCCGCACCGGGCTTGCCCGTGACCGGGTCGATCGGCGTCAGGCTGCCGTCTTTGCGGCCTTCCGCGTTGTTCGTGACCCACAGCGTCTTCATGTCCCACGACGGCACGATGTGCTGCGGCGAACGGCCGACCTTGAACTTGTCGACCACTTGCCTCGTGGCCGGATCGATCACCGAGACATCGTTGCCGCGCAGGTTCGGCACGTAGATGCGCGGCAGCGCGCTGGCCACAGCCGGGCTCATGGTGGCCGCGCCGGTGGTGCTGTAGAGATTGCGCGCATCGGGCACCGGCGGCGTGCCGGGCAGCGCGGGTTTGATGGCGGGGCCGGTCGGCGGGGTTGCTGCCGCAGCCGCTGCCGCAGATGCAGGTTTGGCCGGTTGGGCCCGGGCCACGAACCACGCGCCGGCGCACAGCGAGGCCGTGCCCAGCACGGCAAGAAACGTCAAGGTGGAAGCAGGTCGTCGCATCGAAGAATTTCCGTCCGGGGAAATGGAAAAAAATACCAGCCTCCGATGATGCACGAGCCGCCGGCGCGCTTGTCTGCCGATCCCCACGCACGAACGCCGTTCGACCGCATCGCGTTCACGGCTGCACCGCACGCCGGATCGCGGCCACCGTTTCGCGCGCGACTGCCTCGACCCCCGCCTGCCCCAGCTGCGCCGAGGCGCGCCGCGCGTTGCCCTGCACGCCATCGGCAAGGCCCGGCGGCGTGCCCTCCTGCAGCCGCCTCAGGCGCACCGACTGCGGCGCCACCGCAAGCTGCAGCGCCGCATCGGCAAGCCCCGCATGCTGGCCGATTTCCTCATCGCTGTAGCCCTTGCCGCGCAGGAATTCGGCAAAGCCTTTTGCGCTTGCGCGGTAGTACTCGGGCGGCGCGAACGCATGCGCACGGCCGGCCCAGCGGCGATTGAGCTGCACCGCTGCCTGCTCCAGCAGCCGCTGGTAGCCGCCGTGGTCGCCCAGGAACACCACGTCCTTGATGCCGTGCAGCTGCAGGCTCTCAGCCGCGGCGATCAGCGTCTTCACGAACACGTCGTCCGGCACGCTGATGGTGCCGGTGAAACGCATGTGCGAGCTTGGCGGCGCGAGGTTGCCTTCCGGCACGTAGGCGACCACGGGCGCGACCACCGCGTTGCCGAGCGCTTCGGCAATGCGTTGCGCGAGCACACGCACGCGCTCGTTGTGCTTGCCCAACGCGATGCCGGGGCCGCTTTGCTCGACGCCGCCGATCGGCACCAGCAGCGTGGTGGTGCCGGCTGCGATCCGCTCTCGCAACTCGGTCGAGGTCAGGTCTTCGAGCCAGACGCTGGCGGGGCCCTTGGGGTCGACGGGGCTGATGGTGGCAGCCGGCTCGGCGGACGCCGCGCGGCTCGCACTGGTGGCCAATGCGGGCGCGAAAGCGACCCAGCCACCGATCAGAAGCGCTGCTGCCGCGGTCGTTCGCCGCCACGGCGTGCAGGCCGACGCCAGGGCACCGGGCCGATGCGCATCGACGCGCGAGCGTTCGCCCGCTGCGGGGCCAGGCAAGATACCGCTGCCCGGGGTACGCAACGGCATGTGGAGGGCGACAATCCGGCGCTGCCATCGATGCGCGATCAAGGTTGAACGTGTCATGGCCGTCATCATGCCCCGAGCCGACCGGCGCGATCGACGCAACCACGGCGGTCCGGGCCGCCCGGCCCCTGCCTTCGCTGCAAGCCGCCGAACCGGCCTTACTTCCCTCGTTCTGCCATGCCGATCCCACCTGCCTCCGCTTTCGACGACGTTCACCCTGCCGCAGCAGCGTCCCGCCCGTTCACGCTGTCCGACTTCGATTTCGAGTTGCCGCCCGAGCTGATTGCGCAATCCCCCGCCGCCGAACGCAGCGCGGCCCGCCTGCTCGATGGCAGGCAAGCCCGGCCGGTGGACCGCGTGTTCCGTGACCTGCCGCAACTGCTCAACCCCGGCGACCTGCTCGCCTTCAACGACACGCGCGTGATGAAGGCGCGCCTGTTCGGCACGAAGCCGAGCGGCGGCAAGGTCGAGCTGCTGGTCGAGCGGGTGCTGGCGCACGGCGAGCACGGCTTCGAGGTCGTTGCGCACATGAAGACCAGCAAGAAGCCAGCAGTCGGCACCGTGCTGGCGATGGCTTCGCGCGACGGTGTGCAGCCGCATGCGTTCACCGCCACGCTGCTCGGCCGCTGGCCCGATGAGAACGGCGCACTGTTCCGCCTGGCGCTTTCCGACGAGCCGCATGCGCTGATGCAGCAGCATGGTCACGTGCCGCTGCCACCCTACATCGAGCATGCCGATTCGGCCGACGACGAACGCCGCTACCAGACCGTGTTCGCCGCGCGCCCCGGCGCCGCCGCCGCGCCGACGGCCGCGTTGCACTTCGACGAGGCGCTGCTCGATGCGCTCTCCGCACGCTGCGTGCAGCGCGCCAGCATCACGCTGCACGTCGGCGCCGGCACGTTCCAGCCGGTGAAGACCGAGAACATCGCCGAGCACACGATGCACAGCGAATGGTATGAAGTACCCGAGGCCACGCAACGCGCGATCCATGCGGCCAAGGCGCGTGGCGCCCGCATCGTCGCTATCGGCACCACCACCGTGCGCACGCTGGAATCCTGGGCCGCGAGCGGACAAGCCACCGGCGACACCAGCATCTTCATCACGCCGGGTTTCGAATTCCAGATCGTGGACCGGCTGATCACGAATTTTCATCTGCCCAAAAGCACGCTGCTGATGCTGGTGAGCGCGTTTGCCGGGTATGAGCACATGATGGCGCTGTACCGGCATGCAGTGCGGGAGCGGTATCGGTTTTTCAGTTATGGGGATGCGATGGTGCTGGATAACCAGAGAAAGTAATCATGGAAAAACCCCAAGTGATCTCAGTCAACGCCAGCCCCATGCATCGGGTCTCCAAATCGATCCAGTCCGAGATTCGTCTGCTCGAAGGCCTCGGCATCGAAGGCGATGCGCACTGCGGCGCCACGGTCAAGCACCGATACCTTGCAAGGAAGGACCCGTCGCAGCCGAATCTGCGCCAAGTCCACCTGATGCAATCGGAGCTGTTCGACGAACTGGCAGCACGCGGCTTTGCACTGGCGCCAGGTCAGATGGGCGAGAACGTGACCACGCGCGGGCTTGATCTGCTTGGGGCTGCGGCTGGAACAGAACTGGCGCTAGTCCATCGAACCAGAGGAATTGCACCGGATGCGACGGTTTGGGTCATCGTACTTCCACCGCAGCGGCTTCGGGTCTTTGTTGTACTGACGGATGTAGCGCATGAGTTTTTTGTCCAAGTCTCTGACGCTCGTGAACACGCCGCGCGTGATGATGTCGCGCTGGATGCGGGCAAACCAGTTCTCTACCTGGTTGAGCCAGGACGAGTAGGTGGGCGTGTAGTGCATCGCCACGTTCGCATGCTCGGCCAAGAAGGCCTGCACGGCAGGCGTCTTGTGGCTGCTCACGTTGTCGCAGATGACGTGGATTTCCTTGCCCTCGGCTTGGCTGCTCACCACGTCGGCGAGGAAGGCCACGAACTGGGCACTGGTGTGACGCGCAGCGGTCTTGCCAAGCACTTCGCCGGTGGCGGTGTTGAGCGCCGCAAACAGACTGAGCGTGCCGTTTCTCTTGTATTCGAAGCCGTGCGACTCGGCGCGCCCTGGCGACAGCGGCAACATGCGGTCCTTTCTGTCGAGCGCTTGAATGGCCGTCTTCTCGTCCACGCAGAACACGGCAGCATGGGTTGGCGGGTTCAGGTACAGCGCGATCACGTCGGCCGCTTTGGCCTCGAAGTCGGGATCGTTGGAGACCATGTGCTGCTCAAGCAGGTGCGGGCGCACGTCGTGCTTCCTCCAGATGCGCTGCACGGTCATGAAGGGCAGGCCGAGTTGAGCGGCCAGCTTCCTGCTGCTCCAGTGCGTCGAGCCGTCTTTGGGCTTGCGCTGCAGCGTGTAGTTCAAGACGCGCGCCTCCAGCCGCGCCAGATCACGGCGCGGCGCACGTCCCGGATGGCGCGCATACAAGCCCGCCAGGCGATCGGCGCCAAAGCGCGACTTCCACGTCGAGATGAAGCGCGAGTCACAGCGCAGTTCGCTCATGATCGCCTCTCGCGTCGCACCTTCGTCGAGTCGAAGAATCAATCGCGCGCGTCGCACTTGGCCCACAGCCATCGTGCGGCTACGCTGCATGGTCATCAATTCCTGCCTCTCGGTATCGCTCAAATTCAGCTTTCCCATCAGTCTCTGAGTGGGTGCGAATTCATTGGTTCAACCGACTAGGTGCCGATGCCGTGATCCGCCTGACCGGCCTGCGCAATCCATGCGTGCTGCTGGACCGCTTGCAGCCGGGGCTGATGTCGGCCGTACTGGATCGCGATGCGCAGGGTCAGCTGGTGCGCAAGGCGGGGGTGATGGCGGTGGTGGTGCACGGTGGGGTTGTGCAACCGGGCGACGCGGTTGAAGTCAGGCTGCCGGAGCCACCGCATCAGCCGCTGCGGCCTGTCTGACCTGCGCCGTAGCCATGGGCGAAGCCGCCCGCAGGATCGTGCGATGGTCGTGCTCCTTTGACAGCGATACCGACGCTTTCCGCTTCCTGTTGGCCTCATTCCAATCAGGCAGACCAAGTCGAAGAACCCGCCAGGAATCACGCGGCCGAACGCAGTGAATCGATCGCCTGTTCAGCGGATCGACCGAACCAACACATTCACTTCTTCGAGCGGAAGTCGACACCCGTCAGCGATTCGAAATGGGCGTCACAGGTGAGCAGGTCGGCGCCGTGCTGCTGTGCAGTGGCATTGACGATCGCATCGGCCGTGGCGAGTCGGTGTTTCGTTTGGAATTCGGCGGCCCGCAACGCAATCGTCGTATCCAGCGGTACCACGACGCATCTCCGGGTACCGGCGATCACTTGGTCGGCGCGTGCCTCACCGACTTCACGCGTGAGCCATTTCGACAGCTCGAGTTGAACGATTGTCGGCACGATATGGTTGGCCTTGTCGGGAAAATCTGCGGCCAACGCCTTGCCGAATGCACTGCCGACAAGCCATTCAATCCAGACCGAGGTATCGACCACGCGCATCGCAGCGCGTGCCATCAGAAGCGATCGTCTCGGTCGCGATAGCCGGACCGGTCCGCGCCTTCGGCAATGCCGGCGAGCTGTTCGAATTCCGGCACGGGCATCACCAGCACGCCTGCCCCTTTGGGAATGAACACGAACTCCTGCCCGGCAGACCATTGCTGCTGCTCGCGCACGGCTTTCGGCATGGAGATTTGGAATGAGATGCGTGCCGAATGGGATTGACCGGCGTACCCGTGTCTGCCCCTTCGCAGTGGGGCGACCTGGATAAGGGCGATCTGGTGTGTGTCGACTCGGCACCGTTGATCCACTAGCTGAGTGACCATCCCGAATTCGCTGCGAAGTTCGAAGCGCTGTTCGAGCTGCACGAACGCGCCGAAGTCCGGGTTGCGATCTCGACGATTGCGGTGGCCGAGGTGCCGGCCGGCCCCCTCGAAGCGAAGCAGGACGCGCTCGCCAAGCGGTACGGGAAGGCGTTGGCGAGCTTTGAGATCGTGCCGGTCTCAGCAGAGATTGCGGTCCTCGCAGCACGGCTTCGCAGCACGGCCGCATTGCGCCTGCCCGATGCAATCGTCGCAGCGGTGGCCCTTGGGATCGGTGCGTCGGCGCTGATCACGCACGATCGTGATTTCTCGAAGCTGCAGGGCTCGCGCGTTCTTTCAGGCTGACTTTGGTTGCAGCGCCGCGTCGAGCAACTCCACCCAGTGCACGACTTGCATTCCTGTCCCGCTTTGCAGATGCGTGATGCACCCTACATTCGCACTCGCGATCACGTCGGGCTTGCCCTGCTGCAGGTTATCGAGCTTGCGGTCGCGCAGTCGTTTCGACAGCTCCGGCTGCAACACCGAATAGGTGCCGGCCGATCCGCAGCACAGGTGTGATTCATTGGTCGCCAGCCGGATCTGGAAGCCCAGCGCGCCCAATGATTTTTCGACGCCGCCGCGCAGCTGCTGGCCATGCTGCAAGGTGCAGGGCGGATGAAAAACGACGCGCTGGTCTTTCGGCGCGGTGACCTTGTCCTTCAGCAGCGGCGCGAGGTCGGGCAGCAGTTCGCTCAGGTCGCGCGTGAGGGCGCTGACGCGCCTGGCCTTCTCGGCATACGCGGGGTCGTCGCGCAGCAGATGGCCGTAGTCTTTCACCATCACACCGCAGCCCGATGCGTTCATCACGATCGACTCGACTTCGCTGCGCTCGACCTGCGGCCACCAGGCGTCGATGGTGCGGCGCATCTGGTCTTTGCCGCCGTCCTGGTCGTTTAGGTGGAACCTGACCGCGCCGCAGCAGCCAGCCTTGGGTGCGATCAGGGTCTGGATGCCGGCGGCGTCCAGCACCCTTGCCGTCGCGGAGTTGATGTTGGGCAGCATCGACGGCTGCACACAACCGGCGAGCAGCAGCACCTTGCGCGCATGCTCGCGCTTGGGCCAGATGCCTGCGTTCTGCTTTTCCGGCACCTTGGTTTTGAGCACCTCAGGCAACAGACCGCGCACGCTTTTGCCGAGCGCCATCGCCGGGCCGAACAGGGGCGAGGTCAGGCCTTCCTTCAACGTCCAGCGCAGTGCGTTCTCGGCCGCCGGACGCGGCACTTTCGCATCGACTATCCGGCGGCCGATATCGACCAGATGGCCGTACTGCACACCGCTCGGGCAGGTGCTTTCGCAGTTGCGGCAGGTCAGGCAGCGGTCCAGGTGCAGCTGCGTCTTGCGCGTCGGCGCCTCGCCTTCGAGCACCCGCTTCATCAGGTAGATGCGGCCACGCGGGCCGTCGAGTTCGTCGCCGAGCAGTTGATAAGTCGGACACGTCGCGGTGCAGAAGCCGCAGTGCACGCACTTGCGCAGGATCGCTTCGGCTTCAAGGCCGTCCGGGGTGCCCTTGAATTCGGCGCTGAGTTCGGTTTGCATCGGGTCGCGTCAGGCTTTTCTTCGGAGATAAGGGTTCAGTAGTCGGCCACCAGCCGGCCGCGGTTGAAGATGCCGGCCGGGTCGAAGCTGTGTTTCAGATTGCGCTGGATCGCATCCAGCGGCGCTTTTATTGAATCAAAATGGCCCGGGGCGCTAGTGCCGCCTTCATTTGCCGCTATGAAAAGCGCAGCGTGACCGCCGGCGGCGATGGCGGCTGCACGCAGGCGTTCTGCGTGCAGCGGCCCCGGCTCTGCCAGCAGCCAGCGCTGCGCGCCATGCCATTCGATCAACGGGGAGCCGGGCCCATCCAGCACCGGCGCGGTCTGCGGCACGGACAGCCGCCACAGGTCCTGGGCCGAGCCGCGTTCCTTGAACCAGGGCAGCCGTTGCTCGCGGCAATCGGCCCAGTCGGCGGCGGCTTGGCGCTGATCCATGTGCTCGCCGCCGAGCCGTTCGCATGCCGCCTGCACCGCCGCCGCTGCGCCGCGCAGTCGCAAAAACAGCATGCCGATGCCGCCGTCTTCAACCCAGCAGCTTGCGTTCAGCGGCAGCGGCTGGCCGCCCCACGCGTTCAATCGCTGCAGCGCTTCAGCCTGCGTCATCTCAAAGCGCAGCGTGGCTTCGGCGCTCGGTTTCGGCAGCACCTTGAGGCTGACCTGCGTGATCACGCCGAGCACGCCGAGCGAGCCGACCAGCAGGCGCGAGACGTCGTAGCCCGCGACATTCTTCATCACGGTGCCGCCGAACGTCAGCAGCTCGCCGCGGCCGTTCAATATCTGCGCACCGAGCACGTAATCACGCACCGCGCCGACGCTTGCGCGTGCCGGACCGGACAGACCGGCCGCCACCATGCCGCCCACCGTGGCCTGATGTTCATCGTCGCTGAAATGCGGCGGCTCGAACGGCAGGTACTGGCCTTGTTCGGCAAGCAGGGCTTCGAGTTCGGACAGCCGGGTGCCCGCTTGCACGGTGACGACGAGTTCGGTCGGCTCATAGCTCACGATGCCCACGAGGCCCAAGGTCGACAGCGGCTCGCCCGCATACCCGTCAGCGGCACCGTTGCCGTAGAAATCCTTGCTGCCGCCGCCGCCGATGCGCAGCGGCGTGCCGTCGGCAGCAGCAGCACGGATGCGATCCGTCAACTCACGCAATGCGGGGAGATCGGCAGCCGCTTGCGTCGAGGTGGCGGCGGCCGCAGCGGTGGTGGTGGTCGTCATCGATCGGTTCCGATTCTTCCGGCAAGCGGCTCAGAACCGCGGCAGATCGGGATGCGCGAGCCGGCCGCCGCGCACGATTTCACGGCCGTATTCGGCGCAGCGCGAAAGCGTTGGAATGACCTTGCCGGGATTGAGCAGTTCACGCTCGTCGAACGCGCGTTTCACGGCCAGCATCTGCTCGCGTTCGCTGGGCGTGAACTGCACGCACATGCTGTTGAGCTTTTCGACGCCGACGCCGTGCTCGCCCGTGATGGTGCCGCCCATCGCCACGCTGGTCTCGAGGATGTCGGCGCCGAACAGCTCGCAGCGGTGCAGCTGATCCGCGTCGTTCGCATCGAACATGATCAGCGGGTGCAGGTTGCCGTCGCCTGCGTGGAACACGTTCGCGCACTTGAGGCTGTACTTCTGCTCCATCTCGGCGATCGCCAGCAGGATGTCGGCCAGGCGCTTTCTCGGGATGGTCGAGTCCATGCACATGTAGTCGGGGCTGATGCGGCCCGAGGCGGGAAAGGCGTTCTTGCGCCCGCTCCAGAACCGCAGGCGCTCGGCCTCGTCGGCGCTGATCGCAATCCGCGTGGCGCCGCAGTCTTTCAGCACCGCGGTCATGCGGCCGATCTCTTCTTCGACTTCTTCCGGTGTGCCGTCGGATTCGCACAGCAGGATCGCGGCGGCCTCGAGGTCATAGCCGGCCTGCACGAAGCCTTCCACCGCAGCGGTCATCGGCTTGTCCATCATCTCGAGGCCGGCCGGGATGATGCCGGCGGCGATGACTGCGGCCACCGCATCGCCGGCCTTGCGCACGTCGTCGAAGCTCGCGAGGATGCAGCGCGCAAGCTGCGGCTTCGGGATCAGCTTGACCGTGACGTCGATCGTCACAGCCAGCATGCCTTCGCTGCCGATCACGAGCGACAGCAGATCGAGGCCCGGCGCGTCGAGCGCGTCGCCGCCGAAGGTGACGGGCTCACCTTCTACCGTGTAGCCGCGCACCTTCAGTACGTTGTGATAGGTCAGGCCGTACTTCAGGCAGTGCACGCCGCCCGAGTTCTCCGCGACGTTGCCGCCGATCGTGCACGCGATCTGGCTCGATGGGTCGGGCGCGTAATAGAGGCCGTGCACGGCAGCCGCTTCGCTGATCGCGAGGTTGCGCACGCCGCATTGCACGACCGCGGTGCGGCTCACGGGATCGACCTCCACGATGCGGTTGAACTTGGCCAGCGACATCGTCACGCCCTGCCCGTGCGGCAGCGCGCCGCCGGACAGGCCGGTGCCGGCGCCGCGCGCGACCACCGGCACGTTCAAGCGGTGGCAGGTCTTCAGCACCGCCTGCACCTGCGCTTCGGTTTCCGGCAGCGCGACGACCAATGGGCGCTGGCGGTACGCGGTCAGGCCGTCGCATTCGTAAGGCGTGGTGTCTTCGGGCGTCCAGAGCAGCGCATGCGCAGGCAAATCGAGCTGCAGCGCACGTACCAGCTTCGCCTGCAGCTCTGAATTCGATATCGATTGACGTTCTTTCTCAGCCAACGGCGCGTTCATGCCAAGCCCCTCCTCAAGTCCGATGCACGACCATCAACGTGAATGGCCACACGTACGCCTGCATCGTGACATACAAGCCGACCAGGCACGCGAGCGCGATCGAATGGAAGAACACGTAGCGCAGGATGTCGCCTTCGTGGTTGAACCATTTGGTCGCGGTGGACGCCACCACGATCGATTGCGCATCGATCATCTTGCCCATCACGCCGCCCGAGCTGTTCGCTGCGCCCATGAGGTTTGCCGACAGGCCGAGCTGCTCGGCCGCGACCTTCTGCATGCCGCCGAACAGCACGTTCGAGGCGGTGTCCGAGCCCGTCATCGCGACGCCGATCCAGCCCATCAGGGTGCCGAAGAACGGATACAGCACGCCGGTGTTCGCGAACGCGAGGCCGAGCGTGGTGTCGGTTCCGGAAAAGCGCGTCAAGGTGCCCAGCGCGAGCATCAGCACGATCGTGAGCAACGACCAGCGCACCAGCCAGAGCGTGCGAAACCAGGTGCCGACCAGCTGCACCGGGTTGTACTTCATGACGAGGCCGCCGACGATCGCCGACAGCAGGATGCCGGTGCCGGTGGCCGACAGCAGGTTCAATGTATAGACGGCCGCTTCCTTGTGCGGCGTCGGCACGACGGGCGGCATTTTCTCGATCAGGTTGTGCAGGCCTTGAATGGGAAACGCGGGCGAAAACAGGCCGTTCAACGCGGCTTTCACGGGCGGCAGGCCCCAGACGAACACGAACACCGTGAGGATCGCCCAGGGCGTCCAGGCGCGCACCAGTTCGGCGCGCGTGTGCCGCACCGGCGGCGGCAGCACTAAGGTTTCGCCGCTGTCGGTCTCATGGCCTTTCAGCGACGGCGAGGTCCAGATCGTCTTCGGCTGCCAGACGCGCAGGAACAGCACCAGGCTGACCATCGAGACGATCGCCGCGATGATGTCGACCAGCTCGGGGCCGATGAAGTTGGAGACCAGGTACTGCGGGATCGCGAACGACAGCCCGGTGACCAGCACCGCCGGCCAGATCTCGAGCATCGCTTTTCTGCCCGCAAACGCCCAGATCAGCCAGAACGGCACCAGCAGCGAGAAAAACGGCAGCTGCCGCCCGATCATCGCGGTGACTTCCATCAGGTCGTAGCCATGCACCTTGGCCAGCGTGATCACCGGCGTGCCCAACGCGCCGAACGCGACCGGCGCGGTGTTGGCAATCAGCGAGAGCCCCGAGGCCGCCAGCGGGGAAAAACCGAGCCCGATCAGGATGCCCGCGGTCACGGCCACCGGCGTGCCGAAGCCGGCCGCGCCTTCGAAGAACGCGCCGAAGCAGAACGCGATCAAGAGCAGCTGCAGCCGCCGGTCCTGTGTGATGCCCGAGAGCGAATCCTGCAGCACCTTGAAGCTGCCGTTGGCTTCAGCCAGCTGCTGCAAAAAGATGATGTTCAGCACGATCCAGCCGATCGGCAGCAACCCCGTGAAGCCGCCGTACATCGACGCGAGCCCTGCCATCTGCGCAGGCATGCCGTACGCGAAGATCGCGATCAACAGCGCGGCGAGTAGCCCGAGGCCGGCCGCGATGTGCGCCTTGATGTGCAGGAAGCCGAGCGCGATCAGCATCACCGCGACGGGAATCGCGGCCAGCAACGTGGAGATCACCATGTTGCCGAACGGATCGTAGATTTGTTGCCAGGTCATGGGGAATGGGCCTTTGGGCTGGAATGGAAGATTGACTTCTTCGGGGCAGTCGCAGCGCCGACGCAGCCGTCGTGTCGCGCCTGAATGTAGCGACGCACCGCAACCGTGCGTTGAGATTTCTTCAGCACCGTGTTGAGGATTTTTTGTCAGGGGTAGACTGCCTTGGCCGCGGCGCCCACCCAGCGCCGCGCGCGCCCGCGGTTGCAGGCACGCTAGCTGCCGACCGCCACGGCCTGAAATCGCGCTGGCATCAGCCAGTTTTGTTGTTGCGAGGCACCGCTGCGTCGGTCCTCTGAAGATTCTCGAACCCTATGCTGCACGCCATCCTGACCGACACCGAAAACGGCTATCTCTACATCCGCGCCGACGGCAAGCTGACCAAGGACGACTACGCGAGCTTCGTTCCTGCGTTCAATACCGTCACGCGCTCGAGCGATCGGCCGATTCCGATCATGGTCGAGCTCGGCGCCGACTTCAGCGGCTGGAGCATGAAGGGCCTGTGGCAGGAGCTCAAGTTCGACGAACGCCATCGCCAGCAGTTCGGCCGCATCGCGGTGGTCGGCGACAACCGCTGGGAGCAATGGGGCACCGAGCTGTCCGACGTGTTCTTCGATGCCGAGATGAAGTTCTTCGAGCACGCGAAGCGCGCGAACGCCGAGCAGTGGCTCAAGGGCGAACGCATGACCGAGCTGCCCTGATCAGACGACACCGGCGCCGGTCCGGTTGCGCTCAGGCGGCCAGCGACTCGGCCAGCCAGTCGACGAACGCGGCGCATTCCCAGCGGTCTAGCGTGCCGGGCTTCCAGCAGATGTAGTGCTGATGTGGGGCCGGCACGGAGCGCGTCGACAGGCGCACCAGCCGGCCGCTGTCGAACCAGGCCGCGCCGAGCCTGAGCCGGGCCAGCGCAACGCCGAAGCCGCTTGCAGCGGCGTCGTAGACCAAGCCCAGGTCGTTGAACTGGGCACCGGTGACCGGCTCCGGCAGCCGCACACCGCAGGCGGCGAACCACGGCGCCCACGGCTCCAGTGGGCTGCGCACGAGCCGGAGCCGGCTCAGTTCCGCTGCGCTGCCGCAGCCCGCGAACGGGCCGGCTTCGTTCAGGTAGCTCGGGCTGCAGGCGGGCGTGATTTCCTCACGCAGGATCAGTCGGTGTTCCAGATCGCTGTAACCGCCGGCGCCGTAGCGGATTTCCAGATCGGCCGCCTCGGCCGTCACGTCGAGCAGCGGGATCGACACCTGCAGCACCAGTTCGACGTCGGGCCAGGCGTTGCGGAACAGCTCGAGCCGCGGCATCAGCAGCTGCCGGCAGAACGTCGGCGTCACCGCGACTTTCAGGCGCACGCCGCCGGCCGGCGCCACCGGCGGCGCATGCGCGCGCAGCGCGTCGAGCGCGATCCGCACGTTGGCCAGGTACATCGCGCCATCGGCAGTCAGCGTGAAGTCGTGCCGCGCGAAGAGCCGGTAGCCCAGTTGCGCTTCGAGCTGCCGGATGCGATGGCTGACCGCGCTCACCGTGACGCACAACTCGTCGGCCGCGCGGCCGGCATGGCGCAGCCGTGCAAGCGCGTCCAACGTCAGCAGGCACTGGACCGGCGGGATCTGCTGGATCGACATCGATGGGCTCCGGAAAATGCGGGCAGGTAATGACAGGCAAGCAGGTGGGCAATGGCGGGCGACGACGCAGCAGGCCGATCCGGGCCGCCACTGCCGACGCGGCACGATCGTAGCGACGCCGCACAGCCCGCCATCTGCGGTTGGCGCTACAGTGAACCCGCATCACCGTTCACGCAGGAAATCGAAGGGAATTGCCCAATGTCCACCAAGCCATCATCTGCAACCGATAAAAAAACCGAACAGGCGCTGCTGAAACGCCTGAACCAGCGCGCCGCCGAACTGGAAGCGGAGATCACGGCCAAGGAGCAACGCCAGCCGGCCCACAATGGCCAGCAAGGCCAGCACGAAGTGATGGACCGCGGCGAGGAAGCCAACATGCATGTCCGCACCGAAGTTCGCAACGCCGAGATCGATCGGGATCGCACGGAGCTGCGAAACATCGCGCTGGCGCGCGAGCGGATCGAGGCCGGCACCTACTTCGACTGCGTCGACTGCGGCAAGACGATCAACGTCGAGCGGCTGGAAGCGCAGCCGACGGCGACGCGATGTATCGCGTGCCAGGAAAAAGCGGAGAAAGCAGCCGAGCGGCGCGAGTAGCGACCAGCCCGGCAGCACGACTGATTTGGGGGCACGCCGCCCGCTTCACCGATTGACAACGGAAAAAACCGCCGGGCGCTGATCGCGCACCGGCGGTTGGCTGGGCAGTGACGTGCCTGCCCGTCGCGCTGCAGCGCAGCGGTTATCGGCCGTACGCCGCTTCGCCGTGCGAGGTGATGTCCAGCCCTTCGCGCTCGGACTCATCCGTTACGCGCAGGCCGATCACGATGTCGACAATCTTGTAGGCGACGACGGACACCACGCCGGACCACACAATGGTCAGCAGCACTGCCTTGGTCTGAATCCAGACCTGCGAGGCGATCGAATAGGCGTCCGGCGTGGTGGTGGCGGCCGTGACCCAGTCGGCGACGGCGCTCGGGCCGCCGAGCGCCGGCGAGTTGAACACGCCGGTCAGGATCGCGCCGACGATGCCGCCGATGCCATGCACGCCGAACACGTCGAGCGAATCGTCCGCACCCAGCATGTGCTTCAGACCATTCACGCCCCAGAGGCAAGCAACACCCGCGACCACGCCGATCACCAGTGCGCCGCCGATGCCGACGTTGCCGGCTGCCGGTGTGATCGCCACCAGCCCGGCGACGGCGCCGGACGCTGCGCCCAGCATCGATGCCTTGCCGCGCATCATCGCTTCGAACAGGCACCAGGACAGCACCGCAGCGGCCGTGGCCACCAGCGTGTTCATGAACGCCAGTGCCGCAAAACCGTTCGCTTCCAAGGCCGAGCCCGCGTTGAAGCCGAACCAGCCGACCCACAACAGGGAGGCGCCGACCATCGTCAACGTCAGGCTGTGCGGCGCCATCGATTCGCGGCCATAGCCGATCCGTTTGCCGACCATGAACGCGCCGACCAGGCCGGCCACGGCCGCATTGATGTGCACCACGGTGCCGCCGGCAAAGTCGAGCGCGCCCCATTGCCAGATCAGGCCGGCCTTCGCATTCAGGCCATCGACCAGGTTCGCCGCCGTGTAAGCGTCCGGGCCCGGCCAGAACCAGACCATGTGCGCCATCGGGATGTAGCTGAACGTGAACCACAGCGCCATGAACAGCAGCACGGCCGCGAACTTGATGCGTTCGGCAAACGCGCCGACGATCAGGCAGCAGGTGATGCCCGCGAAGGTGGCCTGGAACGCGGCGAACACGATCTCAGGGATGACCACGCCCTTGCTGAACGTGGCACCGTTCACGAAGCTGCCGGCGACGTTGTCCCAGATGCCTTTCATGAACAGCCGGCTGGTGCCGCCGAAAAACGCATTGCCTTCCGTGAACGCGAAGCTGTAGCCGTACAGCACCCACAGCACGACGATCAGCGAGAACGTCACCATCACCTGCATCAGCACCGACAGCATGTTCTTGGCACGCACCAGGCCGCCATAGAACAGTGCCAGGCCCGGCACCACCATCAGGATCACCAGCATGGTCGAGACCATCATCCAGGTGGTGTCGCCCTTGTTCGGCACGGCTTCGACTGCAGCGGTCGCAGCCGATGCTGCAGCGCCCGGCGCTGCCGCCGCTGCAGCGGAGACCGCAGCCGCGCTCGGCGCGGCCGTTGCAGTGCCGGCCGGCGTGTCGGCAGCAAACGCGCCGACGCAGACGAACGTCAGCAGCAGCAAGGCCAGTGAAAGGTATTTGCGCATCATGAAAGCGGATCCTGAAAACGTGTTGTTGTCGTCTGATGGAAAGGCGGAAAAAAGACCGGGATCGACCGGCGCGCTGCAGCCAGTCGGCGCGCGGCGCTAGAGCGCGTCGGCGCCGGTTTCGCCGGTGCGGATGCGGATCACCTGCTCCAGTTCGGTGACGAACACCTTGCCGTCGCCGATCTTGCCGGTGCGCGCGGCGTTCTCGATCGCTTCGATCACGCGGTCCTGCAGCGCATCGTCGATGGCTGCCTCGACCTTGACCTTGGGCAGAAAGTCGACCACGTACTCGGCGCCGCGGTACAGCTCGGTGTGGCCTTTCTGGCGGCCGAAACCTTTGACTTCGGTGACGGTGATGCCCTGCACGCCGATGTCCGACAGTGCTTCGCGCACCTCGTCGAGCTTGAAGGGTTTGATGATGGCGGTGATGAGTTTCATGGCTTGGCTTGAGCTCCTTGGGGAAATGCGTTTTCGTCGCTGATTGATAAGCGGGGTTTTCAGCGAGCCGGCGGCGCCCCGGTGTCCTGCGAGTCGTCCGGAATCTCAGAACACTTTTTTCACGCCGAACACCACCCCGGTGCGGCCGAGGTTCTGGTCGCTCGCGCCGCGATAGGCACTGGTGCTGGTGGCCACCAGCGCGAGCGACAACGTGAATCCGTACAGATCCTTGTTCGCTGCGACCGAGTAGTCGGTGTAGGAAAACTCGTGGTTGTTCGCAACCCACTGATGCCCGATGTGCGGCACCACGGTGAAGCCGTAGCCGACGTCGAACGTGGCCGACACATCCAGGTAGCCGCTGTTCTTGCTGTCCGCAAAACCGAACAGGTTCGTCACGCTGTGCGAATACTTCACGTTCACGATGTTGTAGCTGCCGCCAACGTAGAGCTCGGTCGTGTTCGCGCTGGGGTTCAGGTGATTGCGCGAGTACTGGTAGTGCAACACGCCGACGTCGTAGCCGAAGTCGCGGAACGTGCCCTTGTAGCCGCCGTAGAGGTCGAGTTCGACGCTGCCGTCGCCGCCCGCATCCCGGATGAACTTCACGCCGCTGGCCCAGGCACCGACGTAGAAACCCAGCTTGCTGCTGAAATCGATGCCCCCCTGCAAGGTCGGGTTCAGCCGTGTCTGCGAAATACCGCGATAACGATAGTCCGTCACGCCGGCGATGTTGTAGCCCAGCGTGTAATCGGGCTCGGGCTTCGCGTTGGGCTCAGGCGTTGCGTTCGACGTCGGCGCGACCGCCTGGGAGGCCTGCGAGTTGGTCTGCGCGGCAACGGTCGTGGCGAAGCCGAGCGCGCACAGCACGAGCGGCAGCAGGCGGCAGGAAGCAGAGCGGATCATGAAAGCAGTTCCTTCGATGGGTGCAGTGACGATGAGCGATGAGTCGCAGGTATCTCCTTTGCACGGACCGTGCCACCCGCGTGAAAAGCCACACCGGCAGGTTGTTGCAGTGCAGCAGCGCGACGCGGTTGTGTGCGGGAACTTTTCCTGCAAACCCGCATGCAACGATTCAACCCGCATCGAATGCCTTGAACTGGTGCCTGAAAGCCGTGGAGCTGCCACCGAAACGCACCGGATTTGTGCATGGGTTTCGGCTACCAATGCGTTCGCTTGTCGTGCTTGAAGCGGTCACATGAGCCTGGCACTGATACAAAGCCGCGCGTTGCTCGGTCTGTCCGCGCCGCCAGTCACGGTCGAAGTGCATCTGGCCAACGGCCTGCCGAGCTTCACCTTGGTCGGGCTGGCCGATGTCGAAGTCAAGGAAGCGCGTGAGCGGGTCCGGTCCGCGTTGCAGAACTCGGGCCTTGAATTTCCACACAACAAGCGCATCACCGTGAACCTCGCGCCGGCCGATCTGCCAAAAGATTCGGGCCGCTTCGACCTGCCGATCGCGCTCGGCATCCTGGCTGCCAGCGGGCAGATCGACGCGGCGCGACTGGCCGGCCACGAGTTCGCGGGTGAGTTGTCGCTGTCCGGCGGTCTGCGGCCGGTGCGCGGCGCGTTGGCGATGAGTCTGGCGCTGCACACAAGCGGCAACAACGCGCGGCTCGTGTTGCCGCCCGGCAGTGCGGAAGAAGCCGCGCTGGTGCCGGCTGCAGAAGTCTGGCGTGCTAAGAATTTGATAGATGTGGTGCGCCATTTCATGCCGCCTGCAGCCGATTCGGGTGCTTCGATGGCGGACGACCACCACACCGCCGATGACGGCTTGGTCCGGCTGGCCAGCCGGCCGCTGTCGGCGCAGCCCGACTACCCCGACCTAGCCGACGTGAAAGGCCAGGCCGGCGCCCGGCGCGCGCTGGAGATCGCCGCGGCCGGCGGCCACAGCCTGCTGCTGCGCGGCCCGCCGGGCTCGGGCAAGTCGATGCTCGCGCAGCGCTTTGCCGGCCTGCTGCCGCCGATGGCGCTCGATGAAGCGCTGCAGAGCGCAGCGCTGGCCAGTCTGGCCGGCCACTTTGCGCAGGACCGCTGGGCGCAGCGCCCGACGCGCCAGCCGCACCACACCGCGAGCGCGGTGGCGCTGGTCGGCGGTGGCTCGCCGCCGCGCCCGGGCGAAATCTCGCTCGCGCACCACGGCGTGCTGTTTCTTGATGAGTTGCCTGAATTTCCGCGTGCAGCCCTGGAAGCGCTGCGTGAACCGCTCGAGTCCGGCCGCATCACGATCTCGCGCGCTGCGTCCCAGGCCGAGTTTCCCGCTCAGTTCCAACTGATCGGCGCGATGAACCCATGCCCGTGCGGCTACTTCGGTGCGCCGGCGGCGGCAGCCGCCCGCGCCTGCCGCTGCACGCCCGAACAAGTGACGCGCTATCAGGCCAAGCTGAGCGGTCCGCTGCTGGACCGGATCGATCTGCACGTCGAAGTGCCCGCATTGCCGACCACCGAACTGATGGCAACGCAGCCGGGCGAGGCCACTGCCACGGTTCGGACCCGCGTGGTGGCTGCGCGCGAGCGAGCCAACTCGCGGCAGGGCAAGCCGAATCAGGCGCTGGCCGGGCTTGAACTGGAAGCGCAGCTGCAGCTCGAAGCCCCGGCGGCGGCCTTTCTGACCAACGCCGCCGCGCGCTTGCACCTGAGCGCGCGCAGCACGCACCGGGTGCTCAAGGTTGCCCGCACGATCGCCGACCTGGGCGGCGCCGCATCGACCGGGGTGGCCCACGTGGCCGAAGCCGTGCAGTATCGGCGCGTTTGAAACAATCGGCCGGACCGGCACGCGCCGCCAAGCGGCGCACCGCGATGACGGCCGGCCCCCGACGCCCCCGACGCGGCGAGACGGCCCGGGGCCAGCCGGTTCCTGGCGCGAAAGGCCAGCCCGCCTCGCTCACACGCGCCGCTGCCGCCGCATCCCCCCCATCCCCGCCAGCAGCAGCAAGCTGCCGAGCGCAAGCAGCGCCCATTCAGACAACGTCGGAATGGGCTGCACGCCAGCCGCGACGGTGGTGCCACTCGCCTCGTTGTTGGCCATGTTGCTTTCCGGCGTGGACGTGGCGATGGTGGACCGCACCACTACTTTGGTGCCTGCGGCCGGTGCCGTGTAGTTCAGAGTGAACGCGATGCGCTGGCCGCTCACCAGCGGACTGGCAAGCCCGCTGAGCACGACGGCGCCGGTGCCCGAGTCGTATATGCAGCCGATGACACCGCCGCCGCAGCCGACGTTTGCGAGGCCCGCCGGCAGCTGCAAGGCGTAGCCGGTGATCACGGCGCCGGCCACGCCGACGTTCGCAAACGTGACCGGCACAGAGACGGTGCTGCCCGGTTCCGCAACTGCCGGCGGCGACACCGTGGTCAGCACATCCGCGAAGATGCTGGGCGCTGCGGCGCTGGCCGCGATGGTGGCGCGGGCGGTGTCGTTGCCTGCGTTGGTGTCGCCCGCGGCTCCGGTGCTGCCGGTGACCGCCGAGCTGCCAGCCGCCGTCGGCGTACCGGCCACCGTGCAGGTCACCGTCTGGCCGGCCGCCACCGCTGCGCCTGCGTTCCAGACGGCATTCGACGGACCGACCGTGCAGCCGCCGACCGCGACGCCGGCCGGCAGCCCGGTCACGCTGCACGATGTGCCGGCGCTCGCCGGTGCACCGCCGCCGTTGGTGCAGCTGAAGCTGCCGCTGTAGGGCACGCCGACCGTGGCCGTCGCCGGCAGTCCGCTCAGGTTGATGCCAAGGTCCGGCGCGGCTGCCGCCGTCACGCTGGTCGAGCCATCGGCGCGGTTGTTGCCGGTGTCGCTCTCCGCCGTGGTGGTCGTGATGGTCGACGCAACACCGACCAGACCGGTAGCCGGTGCCGTGTAAGACAGCGTCAGGTTCACCGCCTGACCGGCGCCAAGCATCGTCGGCAGACCACAGCCCGTGACGGCACCGGTGCCCGCGTCGAATCCGCATGCAGCACCACCGTTCGCGATGGCGACGTTGCCGGACGCACCGCTGAGCGTGACGTTGTAGGTCACGCCGGCCGCCCCCACCGCGCCGGTATTGCTGAAGCTCACCGGCGCGCTTACTGCCTGACCGGCGACCGCGCCGGCGGGCGGCAAGACGCTGGTCGTCACGTCGGCCAGCCCCACCACCGTGGTGCCGGACGCCGTGTTGTTGCCGGTGTTCGGGTCGAACGTGCTGGTCGAGATCGACGCATTCACCGGCAACTGGCCGGCGTTCGGTGACGTGTAGGTCAGCGTGAACGGCACGCTTTGGTTGACGGCAAGCGATGTAAGCAACCCGGTCACCGTGACGACGCCGGTGCCGGCTGCGTACGTGCAGATTGCGGGCGGGCTGCACGACACGTCCGTCAGCCCCGGCGGCAGGCCGATCGTGTATGTCACGTTGTCTGCGGTTGCCGGCCCGAGGTTGGCCACGGTGAGCGGCACGCTGACCGGCTGGCCCGGCGCGGCTTCGGCTTGTACTGCCAGCGTCGCCCGAACATCGGCACCCGCGGCCGCTAGCACCACGGTGGTGTTGGTGGTCGCGCTGTTGTTCGTCGTGTTGGTCTCGCCGGTGGTGCTGGTGGCGATGATCGCCTGCGTGGCCACCACGCCGCTGGCGGGCGCGGTGAAGCTCAGCGCGACGTTGGCGAACGCGCCGGACGCCAATGAAGTCGGCAGGCCGGTCACCGTGACGATGCCGGTGCCGCTTGCATACCCGCAACTGGCCGGCGCCGCACAGGTCACGTCGGACAGGCCGCCTGGCAACGTCAGCGTGTAGCTCAATCCGGCAGCGGACACGTCACCGACGTTGCCGAATGTGACCGGCACGTTCACGGTGCTGCCCGGCGTGGCCGTGCTCGGTGCCATCAGGCTGGCGACCACATCGGGCTTGGCGCCGTTGCCGACCGTCGTGGTGGTGCCGCTGGCGCTGTTGTTGGCGGTATTGGTCTCGGTCGCCGATGTTGCAATCACCGACATCACCGGCACCTGCGTGCCGGCCGCAGGTGCCGTGTAGGTCAGGGAGAACGGCACGCTGGTGCCGGCCGCCAGCGTGGTCGGCAAGCCGCTCAGCACGACCGCACCGGAACCGCTGTCGTAGCTGCAGCCCACGCCGCTGCCCGAGCAGCTCACGCCGGTCAGCCCGCTGGGCAGGGTCAGGCCGTAGCTCGTGATCGGCACGGTCGAGACGCCGACGTTGGCGAACGTGACCGGTACCGTGACGGTGGCGCCGCGCGCGGCCGATGGCGGCGGCTGCACGGTGGTCAGCACGTCGGTGCTGCTGGCGCCGGCCGGGCTGACCGTCAGGGCTTTGGTCGCGGTGTTGTTCGCCGTGTTGCTGTCACCGGTCGCGCCGGTGCTGCCCGTGACGGTGTATGAGCCGGCCGCGACCGGGGTGCCCGTCACGCCGCAGGTCACCACGGCATTGGCCGGCACCGCCGTGCCTGCGCTCCAGCTCGCGCCGGGAGGTCTGATCGTGCAGGCGCCCGCGGTCAGGCCGGTCGGCAGGCCGGAAACGCTGCAGGTCGTGCCCGCGCTGGCTGCCGCATTGCCCACGTTGGTGCAGCTGAAGCTGCCGCTGTAGGGACTGCCGGCCGTGGCCGTCGCGGGCAGGCCGCTCAAAGCGATCGACAGGTCCGATGCGGGTGCGGGGCTCAGCGCGGTGGAGGCGGTCGCGCTGTTGTTGTTCGCGTTGCTCTCGGCCGTCGTGGTGGTGATCGTCGACATGATCTGGACCGGTCCGGTCGCAGGCGCCGTGTAGCCCACCGTGAGGTTCAGCGACTGGCCCGGCGTCAACGTTGTCGGCAAGCCGCAGCCGGTGATCGCGCCCGTGCCGGCTGCGTAGCTGCACGCGGTGCCGCCATTGCGGACCGTGATGCCGGTCGGCGAGCCGGTCAGCGCGACTCGATAGGTCACACCATCGGCCGCCACCGTGCCGACGTTGCTGAAAGAAACGGGCACGCTCACGGCGGCGCCGCTGACCGCGCTGGCCGGAGGCGAGACGCTGGTGGTCACATCGGCCTGGCCGGCGCCGGTGGCCACGACCGTGCTGCCGGACGCCGCATTGTTGCCGGTGTTCGGATCGAACGTGGCGGTCGAGATGGTCGCGTTGACCGGCACCTGGCCCGAGCCGGGCGCGGTATAGGTCAGCGTGAACGGCACGCTTTGGCCGGAGGCAAGCGTCGTGGGCAGACCGGTCACCGTCACGACCCCGCTGCCGGTCGCATAGGTGCAAGTCACTGGTGCGTTGCAGGACACGCCGGCCAGGCCGGGCGCGAGGTTGGCCGAGTAGGTCACGCCGGCTGCATCCAGCGGGCCGAGGTTGGCGACGCTGACCGGCACGTTTACGGTCGCGCCCGGCGCCGCGTTGGCCGGCGGCGTGATGGTCACGGTGACGTCGGCGCCCGCCGAGGCGGTCACCACCGTGGTCTTGCCCGTCGCGTTGTTGTTGCCGGTGTTGGTCTCGCCGGTCGTGGTGGTGCTGATTGCCGCGCTGGCCGGCACCACGCCGGACGGCGGGGCCGTATAGCGCAAGGTCAGGCTGGCGTAGCTGCCGGCGGCCAGCGCAGTCGGCAGGCCGGTTACGGCGACCGCGCCAGTGCCGCTGTCGTAGGTACAGACGGCCGGCGAAGGGCAGCCGACGCCGGACAGGCCACCGGGCAGGGTCAGCGAATAGTTCAGACCCGCGGCCGTTACGTCGCCGACGTTGCCGAACGTAACCGGCACGCTGACGGCGCTGCCGGGCGCAGCCGTCATCGGTGCCGCCACGCTGGCGAGCACGTCGGGCTGATTGCCCTGGCCGATCGTGGTGGTGGTGCCGCTCGATGTGTTGTTGGCGGTGTTGGTCTCCATCGCCGAGGTGGTGAGGGTGGATGTCACCGGCACCTGCACGCCGGCGCCCGGCGCGGTGTAGGTGAGTGAGAAGCCGACGTTCTGGCCGGGGTCGAGGCTGGCGGGAAGTCCGGTGACCGTGACCACGCCGCTGCCCGGGTTGTATGTACAGGTGACGCCGGCGCTGCACGCGACGTTGCTCAGGCCCGTCGGCAAGGTCAGGCCGTAGCCGGTGATCGCGGCGGTGGTGGCGCCGACGTTGCCGAAGCTGACCGGCACCGTCACCGTGCCGCCGGCTGCCGCGGCTGGCGGCGGCATCACGCTGGTCAGCACGTCGGCGGCGTTGCTGCCGCCGACCGTGGTGGTGGCGCCAGCGGAATTGGGCGCGAGGTTCGGGCCTTCGCTGGTCGTGGTGGCCACTGTTGCGAACGCGTTCACGCTGCCGCTGGCCGGCGCCGTGTAGGAAAGCGACAGGTTGACCGACTGGCCCGCAGACAGTGAAGTCGGCAGGCCGGTGATCGTGACCACGCCGCCCGCGCTGTCGTAGCTGCAGGCCGCGCCGTTGCAACCCACGCCGGACAGGCCAGGCGGCAACGCCACCTGATACGTCACGCCGGCGGCGGTCTGGGAGCCAACGTTGCCGAAGCCGACGTTCACCGTGACGCCAGCGCCGGCGGTGGTGCCGACCGGCGCCGAGATGGTCGCGCGCACGTCGGCCGCGTCGATCACGTTCAGCGTGCTGGCCTGCGGCGTGGTGGTCTGGTAGGTCCAGAGGTTCAGCGCCTTGGTATCGCCGAAGTACTGGCTGATCGAGTTGCAGTCCGAATTCGCGTTGCTGCCACTGTCCGGCCACCAGCGCGCGTAGGCGCTGTTCGGTCCGGAACCGTTGTTATAGATCTTCGCGGACGAATCCAGTCCGCTGAGCGAGAAGGCCGGCGTCGGCTGCGGCCAAGTCGGCTGGCCGCAGAGTTGGCCGTTGAGCGTGCCGACCGCAGTGCCGCCCTTGGTGACATAGCCGCGATCGTCGTAATAGACAATCGAATCCTGCACGTTGCCGTTGAGCTTGGTGACAGTCGGTCCGCCGTACAGATTGCCTTCCACGTCGACAAACGGGAAATGCGCCTCGCCGTTGCGGCCGGTGATGCGAAATTGGTAGTTCGAGCCGACCGGGAAATTGTTGCCCGCGTTGTCTCTGCCGTCCCATACGACCGAATACGGGCCGGTGCCGGAGGTGCCGGTCAGCACGCGATTCACGGGATTGGCCGGATCGAAGTCGAGACCATCGCGGCTGATCACGATCTGAATCGAGATCGTGTCGGTGACGGTGAAATTGAACGTGCCGCCCTGGCCGACGAAGCTGGTGGAGCTGCTCGATGGCGGATACGAAAAGCTGAACGAGTTGACCTGGGGCGGCTTCGGACTGAGCGTGATGCCCAGCGTCCCCGGCACCCCCACCCCCCCCAGCGTCTGGGTCACACCGGGCAGCACGCCGGGCGTGATGTCGCTGAAAAAAATCGGATACTGCGCGTTGTCGGCCGTCACGCCGGCGGGCAACCCATTGGACACCGGCTGGTTGGTGCCGCGGATGTCTTTGTACAGCGGCTGGCCCTGATCGCGAAAGCCGAGCGGGTTCGCGAAAAAAGTACCGGCGTTCGGATCGATGCCCTGCAGCGACTGCTTGTAGCGGTAGCCGTCGTCGGTCACATAGAACAGGCTGGAGTAAATGCGCCGCCCCGAGCCGTTGCCGCCGGTGTTGTTGGAAAACGCGTAAGTGAACACGCGACCGTCGATGTCGGCAGTCGAGCCGGTCGAACTGCCGCGCACCGTCACATCCCAGGCCGACACCGAACTGTTGGAGATCGCCGGCGGGTCCACTGCACCATTCGCACCGCCACCGGAAGCATCGACGCCGAACAGCACGCCATAGATGCCGGTAGTAGGCGCCTGATAGAAACAGGGCACGTATCCAGCCGTATTGCCGGAGCCGTCGACCGACTGCGGCCCGAGCAGTTCCTTCGCGCGCGTGTCGATCAAGCCGTTGGTGCCTGCGGAGCAGGTGCTACTCGGGCTTGCCGGAATGGTTTCAAAGCCTCTCGTGCCGAACGACTGCGGATTGAAGATATGAATATTACCGACGTTGTTGGCCGTGCGGTTGCGCGAGCCGGTCAGGATGTGTTCGCCCGCCTGCGCATACACGTAGATGAAGGTGCGGGCCGGCACCACATTCAGGTAAATCGTGCCGGTGCCGGCCAGAGCCAGGTTGGCTCGGCCGTCGTCGGTATGCGCGGTTTCGTAGCCGCTCGGATAGAGCGACCGGCTGCCTTCGGCCAGGACCGGCGCCGTGCCGAACGTGGCGACAACAGCGAGCGTGAAACCAGCAGCGGCAGAACTGCGAGCGAAAAAAATTCTGCGAGGCTGCAACGGGAATGGCACGGGCGGTTTCCCTGTCTCTGAGAAGAACATCGCGGTACGGCAGGTGGAGCCGGTCGCAGGGCCGCCGATTCATGGCCTGAAGCTGGCGTTCCATCGCAGTTGTTGGTATGTAATTGCAAAATCTAAACTTAAGCTGCATCTGATTGTTAAAACCAATCCACGAATGCCTGGAAAATGTGAAACGCTGTTGTCAACCAGCTACACGCATGCGTGCAGCGGCCGCCTTTTCGAATGCCTTCGGCGGAGCTGAAACGCGTACAAGCGCTGTCGGACAGATAGCGTTCTGATAGCGCAGTCCGCTTCAACCATCTGTGTCCCAGGCTGTTTTGATGATCAACCTGTTGATGAAGCCCGGTTCCTTATCCGCCGACCATAGAGCGGACCTGCCACCCGCATGAAGCTCCAGCTCCTGTCCGACCTGCACCTGGAAGTGCGCCCCGGCTACCGGCCGCCACCCGCGCCGGGCGCTGATCTGCTGGTGCTGGCCGGCGACATCGGCTCTTACCAGGAAGGCTCCGGCTTGCTCGAAAACGGCGACAGGCACTTCGGCCTTGCGCGCTTTTCCCCGCTGCCCCAGCACGGCGGCTGGCCGACGCCGGTGTTGTTCGTGCCGGGCAACCATGAGTACGACGGGCTCGACTTCGATTCGGCGCATGCGCGGCTGCGCGCGACCTGCGAGCGGCTGGAGATTCAATGGCTCGATCGCACCGTGCTCGAGATCGCCGACGTGCGCTTCATCGGCAGCACGCTGTGGAGCGACTTCGATGCGCTGACCCGGCCCGCGGACCGGACCGCGGCCGGCCTTGCCTACAACCTGAAGGCGCGTGAGAAGGCGTTTCGCGCCGCGAATCACTATCTGCGCAACACCGGCGGCACGCGGTGCGGTGAGATGCTGCTGGCCGCGGGCGTGCGCGAACTCGCGCTCGATGCACAGCGATGGCTGCGCGGCGCGCTGGCTGCGAGGCCGTTCGACGGCAAGACGGTCGTCGTCACACACTTCGCGCCGAGCCTGCTTTCCGCCGACCCGCGCTATGGCCTGACGCCGGGCACGTCGGGCTTTTGCAACGCACTGGACGACTTGCTGCCGCACGCACAGCTGTGGCTGCACGGCCACCTGCACTGCCGACTCGACTACGTCGCGCATGGCTGCCGAGTGGTGGCCAATCCGATGGGCTATGTGGAAAAGGGCGAGACGGCAGGGTTCGATCCGCTGGCGCTCATCGAAATCTAGTCGGCCCGGCCGACCACCGTGGCGCCTGGTTAGACTGATTTCCGCAGCGGCGCCGGCGTTGTCCGCGGCCAGTCCGCCGAACCGCATCCAAGCGATGAAAGGAACACCACACCATGAAGATCCTGCTTGCCGTCGACGGCAGCGACTACACCAAGCGCATGCTGAGCTACCTGGAGACGCATGACAAGCTGCTCGGGCACGACAACGATTTCACCGCGCTCACCGTGGAGGGGCAACTGCCGCCGCGCGCGCGCGGCGTGCTGAACAAGGATGTGCGCGAGCAGTATCACAGCGAGGAAGCCGAGAAGGTGCTCGCGCCGGTGCTCGAATTCCTCAAGCGCTACGGCGGCTCATCCGCGCAGGGGCATTACGAGGTCGGCCAGCCCGGCGAGACGATTGCGCACTACGCGCTGCAGGGCAACTTCGACCTGATCGTGATGGGCTCGCACGGGCACGGGCGGCTCGTGAACCTGATGCTCGGCTCGGTGACGAGTGCGGTGCTCGCGCATTGCCGGGTGCCGGTGCTGCTGATCCGGTAGAGCTCGTCCCCACGCTTCGCTCCAGTCCTGACGCTCACCCCCAGCCTTCGCTCCCTGCGGTCGGCTCTCGGCTACCCCCACCGGGGGCGGCGCCTGCGGCCTGGCGGAGCCAGCTCCGCGGCCCCTGCTGGAGGATTCGGCTCCCCCGCTGTCTTTGTTCGCTGGCGGTCGGCCTTTGGCTAACCTCCACCGGGGCGGCTCCTGCTGGGATTGGGTCGCGCTGGTTTAGAGCGCCTGGCCCGTTGAATCACGGGGTTTGACGTATCAGCGGTTCTTGAGGCCGTCGAAGCACGCTGCGAGCACGTATTCGATGATCTCGGCGTCGCCCATGTCGCCTTGCGCTTTCAGGTAGTCGACCACCGGGCAGCAGGCGCGTGCATAGAGCGAATGCAGCACCACGGGTGCGGGCAGCATCTGGTTCAGCGTGCCATCGGCCTGCGCCGCGGCGATCCAGCCGAGCAGGGTGTCGCTCACGTCGTCGAGCGCGGACGAATAGTCGGCGCTGTTCATCAGCGTGTGGCGCAAGGTGGAGCGCTGGCCCGGCACCAGCGGCATTTCGCCGTCGAGCTGCGACTGCATCGCCCAGACCGCAAAGCTCCTGAGCTTGTCCGCCGGCGTGTCGTGCGGCAATACCTGCTGCTGCAGAAAGTCGAGTGCGCGGCGCATCACGCGCACCATCGCCGCGGTGGCCAGTGCTTCCTTGCTCGGGAAATGCTGGAACAGATTGGCTTTGGCGATGCCGACCGCAGCGGCCACTTCATCGACCGTCATCGCATCGAAACCCTTTTGCGCAAGCAGCCGGTTGGCGATGCCGACGATGGCCTCTTCGCGCGTGCGCAGCATCTGCTGCTTGAACGAAGCAGGGTTTGAGCCGGCAGGCGGAACAGCAGGGACAGCGTTGCTCATGGCAAACAATTTTAGTGCCGCAGTCCGCCACCATCTGCAGCGCCAGCCCAGGAGCGCCAGCCGCTGATTGCAGTAACAGTGGTAAGGAGCTTTGCGGGCTTGCGCGATCACGATCGGCAGCGCCGGCCGCACCGCTTTTTTTCGCTTGGGCGATCGATGCGGTGCAGGCGCGGCGGCTTGGCGCGCGGGCGCAGCAATGTTGCTCGTGCCTGGCGCCTTCAGGTTTGCTGTTTGGTTTCGGCATGCACGACGGGATTGGCAGCATCGGCGATGCGGCTGGTTGTGCGCTGACTGCTGCCGAGATGCGGTTCCATCCGGCCCAAGCCTGCGGCTTATGGCTGGCAGCGTCGACCACGACGTGCCCCAAGCGCCATGCGATTGCGCAAAACCCTGATGGTCAGCCGCTGCGCTGACGCAACAATCCATTTGCCCGCCACGCGCTCATCAGCACGCGAACCGAACCGAATCGACCACAAAGAAAGTCACCGCCCATGAATCATCCGCATGAACTGCCGCTGGACGTCGTCACCCTCGGCGAAGCGCTGGTGCTGCTGATCGCGGGCGACCTCGGCGAGCTCGACACGGCTCACACGTTTCACAAAAGCACCGCGGGCGCGGAGACCAACGTCGCGATCGGCCTGGCGCGGCTGGGCTTGCGGGTCGGCTGGGCCAGCCGGGTCGGTGCGGATTCGTTCGGGCGCTACGTGCTCGGCGTGATGCAGGCGGAAGGCATCGATTGCAGCCGTGTGCAGCTTGATGCGGGCGGCAGCACCGGCATGATGCTCAAAGCCCGTGCAGCGGCCGGTGCGGACCCGGCGATCGAGTACTACCGGCGCGGCTCGGCGGCCAGCCGGCTCGATGCGTCGCAGCTCGATGTGGGCTGGCTGACTTCGGCACGCCATCTGCACCTGACCGGCGTGCATGCAGGCGTATCGGCCAACTGCTATGCGGCCGGCGAGCAGACGATTGCCTGGATGCGCGCGGCCGGCCGCACGGTTTCGTTCGACCCGAACCTGCGGCCTGCCTTGTGGCCGTCGCAAGCGGTGATGGCCGAGCGGCTCAACGCGCTCGCGTTCCAGTGCGACTGGGTGCTGCCCGGCGTGGCCGAAGGGCAGGTGCTGTGCGGCACCGGCGATCCAGCTGCGATCGCACGGTTCTATCTGCAACGCGGCGCCGTGCAGCTGGTGGTCGTCAAGCTCGGTGCCGATGGTGCGTACTGGGCCACGCATGATGCAGCCGGGCGCGTCGATGCGTTTCACGTTGCCCAGGTGGTGGACACCGTCGGCGCCGGCGATGGCTTCGCGGTCGGCGTGATCAGTGCGCTGCTCGCAGGCAGAACGCCGGAGCAGGCCGCACGGCGCGGCGCCTGGATCGGCGCGCAGGCCGTGCAGGTGCGCGGCGACACCGAGGGGCTGCCGACTGCGGCGGCGCTGGCGGCGGCGGGCGTCTGAAGCGGGCATCGGAACGCTTCGATCCGAGCGCGCCCACGCACCCGAATATTCATGTGTTTTAGGCCTGGGGCGCTGATCAGTACTGCATATTCAGCTATTACAAGCATAGCAATGCAGTGGCGGCGGCAACTTTCTTGAACCTTTCCCGCGATCCATGCAACCCACTGGCAAGCGCGTGATTGCGCCCTCGCGCCAGCGGTCTACCATGCGTTCGTCATCCTCACCGAAGGGATCGTCTTCCATGGACAACGAACGGGTCACCATGCTGCTGGCGCGAATCGCGAAGGAGGACCAGTCCGCCTTCAAGGAGTTGTACAAGGCGTTCAGCCGCAAGGTGTTCGCCTATGTCCTGAACATGGTGAACGATCATGCGCGGGCCGAGGAGATTCTGGTGGACACGATGTACGAAGTCTGGCGGCAGCCGCAGCGCTTTCGCGGCGGCGCGCAGTTCAGCACCTGGCTGATCGGCATCGCGCGCAACAAAGCGCTGATGGTGTACAGGGCCCGCCGGCCCGACGAGGTGCACGGCGATCTGGACGACATCGCGGAGACGCATGCATCCGACACGCCCGACGGCTTCGCGCAGCTGGCCGAGCGGCAGCGCGCCGACGGCGTCAAGCACTGCATGGAGCGGCTCTCGGAAGAACACCGCGAATGCATGCACCTGGTGTTCTTCGAAGGGCTGTCGGTTGCCGAGATCGCCGACGTGCAGCACTGCCCGGAAGGCACCGTGAAGACGCGGCTCTTTCATGCGCGGCAGAAGATCAAGGGCTGCCTGGAACGGCTGCTCACGCGCGAAGGCGCCGACCCTGCGGCTCGAGGAGCGCTTGCATGAACGAGGAACGCTTTGAAGAACTGCTGCCGTTCTATGTGAACGGCACGCTCGAAGGCGATGACCGCGCGTTCGTCGAGCGTCACATCGCCGAGCAC
This sequence comes from Burkholderiaceae bacterium, assembly GCA_965218765.1. Lineage (GTDB taxonomy): Bacteria > Pseudomonadota > Gammaproteobacteria > Burkholderiales > Burkholderiaceae_C > JBBPYC01. Next base: position 96,122 of record CBDCLU010000004.1, read on the forward strand.
CCGCAGGCGCGGGCGGAAGTCGACTGGTACCAATCGCTGCAGTTGCGCGTGCGTGAAAACGCACCGGCGGTGCCCGAGACGATCGGCCTGGCGCGCACGATGCAACTGATCCAGGGCGACCGGCCGACCTTGTCCGAGCGCATCGGTGCTTTCTTCGGCAATTTCGGTATGCGCCCGGCGATGGCGCTGGCAGGCCTCGCGGTGGTCGCGGTGCAAAGCGGCGTGATCCTCGACATGATGTACGGCGCCAAGGAGAACGAGGCCGAGATCCGTTCATTGCGCGCCACCAAGGTCGAGGAAGGGCCGCTGCTCAAGATCAACTTTGCGCCGGACGCGAAGGAGGTCGATCTGCGGCTGCTGCTCGCGTCGGTGCAGGGCCAGTTGGCTGGCGGCCCGGGGCAGCTGGGCGACTACTACGTGCGCGTGCCGGAGGGCCGACAGCAGGCGGCGCTCGAGCAGCTGAAGTCGAACCCGCTTGTGCAGTCGGCCGCTTTGTCGGCCGGTGTGCCGTCGCGCGACTGATCGATGAGGCGCACGTCATGACCACGCTGCTGCAAACAAAACTCTCGCGCCGCGCGCTGCCCGCACTGCTTGCGGGACTGGCCAGCGCGACAAGCGCGGGTGCCGCCAACACCGATCGCATCGCGCTCGTGATCGGCAACAGCGCCTACAAGCAGTCGCCGCTGAAGAACCCGGTCGGCGATGCCCGTGCGGTGGCCGCCAGCCTGCGCGGCCTCGGTTACGACGTGAACCTGCGCGAGAACACGACCTTGCGCGACTTGATCGAGGCGCTGCGCGTCTTCTCGCTGCGAGCACCCAGGAGCGCGGTTCGCATGCTGTTCTACGCAGGCCACGGGGTGCAAGTCAAAGGCCGCAACTACCTGCTGCCGATCGACGTCGATCCGCAGTCGCCGGAAGACGTGGCGCGCCAGGGCGCCGATGTCGGCGAGCTGGTCGATCGGCTCTCGCAGATCGAGCACGGCGCGAACATCATCATGCTCGATGCCTGCCGCGTGAACCCGTTCGCGGGCGGCGTGGTGGTCGGCCCGGACGGCCGGCGCCTCAAATTCCGCGGCAGCACGCCCGGCGGCCTCGCGCCGGTCGATGCGCCGGTCGGCACCCTGGTTGCGTTTTCGACCGCACCGAACGGTGTTGCGCTGGATGGCGCGGGCAGCGACCACAGCGTCTACACGCGCCATCTGCTGGACCGCATCGCGACGCCCGGGCTGCCGATCGAGAAGCTGCTCAAGCAGGTGCGCATCGCGGTCGCGAAGGATACCGATCGTGTGCAGGTGCCGTGGGAGTCGTCGAGCCTGACAGCCGATTTTTGCTTCAAGCCGAATGCGCAGGGACAGTGCGGCGCATGACGCTTTGGCCGGCCCAGCAGTTGCCCGAACCGGCTCCAGATTCTCGAGATGAATTTCCATTGTTAACTTGTGCTTGAACCAAGCAGAAAACCATGTTTTGCATCAAAGCAATAGCAACATCGACAGCCGCGGCGGCCGCCCTGACCATGCTGATTGCAGCATCCGCCAACGGCCAACCGGTGGACCCGAACAAACTGAAGGACCAAATCACGGGTGATGCCAAGGGTCGGGCAGCGGTCAATCCGCAGTGCCGACTTTTCACGGTGGCCGAAATTACCGTCTTGGTTGGCGCGCCGGTGGGTCCAGGAGAAAACGCTGCTGGCGGTTTGGGCTGCAGTTGGCACAGCAAGGACTATGCAGCGCGGGCAAGCGTCAGTGTGGTTCCCCTGAATTACTTTCCGGAGCCCTCGGCCGTCCCAGGATTCAAGCTCCTGCCCGGTATCGGGAGCCGGGGCTGGGCAGCGCCAGACGATGGCTGGTCCGCTGGCGCTGTGGTCCAGGACGTGGGCGTGGTAGTGGGGATCTCAGGCAAAGCGGCGACCGAGGCGGCGGCGGTCGGGATGCTTCGGCAAGCGATCGAACGCCGCAAGAAATAGCGTCTTGCGAAGGCAGGCGGCCCAAGCTCAAGCGTGGTTCGCCAGGAACTGCTGCAGTTCGCGCGCAAAACGCCAGGGCTCGCTGTAGTGCGGCGAATGGCCTGCGCGTGGATAGACACTGACGCTTGCATGTGGCACCGCACTGCGATACCAGTCGGCAAGCGGCACCCGGCTGTAGTGCGGACTGTTGCCGCCCAGCACCACGAGCAGCGGCACGTCGAGCCGCGCAATCGACACTCGGAAATCGGCCCCGGCCAATGACTGTGCAAGGTCGAGCAATGGCCGCACCTCCATGCGCGCCAGCCACCCGCGCAGCCAGCGCCCAAGCACTGCATCAGCAGCCAGCCGATCGCGCAGCCAACCGCCCGCATCGACTTCGATCTGCGTGAGCACGGTGCCGGCCAAATCGCCGCGCGCGCGTTCGATCAACCCCTGCAGCATCGCCGCACTGCAGCCGCCATACAGGCCGAGCCGCCATTCGTCGTCCGTCACGATGCGCGGCGACTGGTCGACCAGACACACCGCATGCACGCGGGCGGTCCCGTGGTCGTGCAGGTACTGCATCACGGTCAGAGCGCCCATTGAATGGCCAACCAGCACGGCGCGTTCGATGCGGAAATGATTCAGCAGCGCAGCGAGATCACCGCCGAGCTGCGCGAGCGTGATCGACGTGCCTTTTTCAAGGTGGCACGCCCCGTGGCCGCGCGCATCCCAGGCCAGCACCCGGTGCGTTTGGCTCAACCGGCGCGCGACCGGCCACCAATGCCGATGCGAGCAGCCCAGGCCGTGCACCAGCACGATCGGCGGCGGCTCGCTGCCTGCGGTGCGCAGCGGAATCGGCTGGCCATCGGTGGCCAGAAAGCGTTCCAGCCGGCGGCCTGTGCTTGCGGGTGCGCGCAGCAACCCGAGGTTGATCAGCGCGCCGAGCAGGCTGATCAAGGCGGTCAGCGAGCGAGGCGTTGGCGGACGGAGCGCAGCAGGCGGCATGGCCGTTTCATCGTACGACGCCAGGCCGCGGCTCGAAAGAAAAGCGCCTCCTTCTCAAAAAGCAAAAAAATCTGAACCGTTTTGCAAATCCCCGCAACCCATTAGCGGATGGCAAGCAAGTTCGCAAGTCACCAACCCCTGAAACCTTCCTCAACTTATCAGTCTGGAGATCATCATGAAAACGTCCTTCATCAAATCCACCCTCGTCGCCGCTCTGAGCCTGTCCGCACTGGGCGCAATGGCCGGCACGATCGACAACAGCAGCATCAGCGCCAGCGCGGTGTCCAACGCAACGGTCGGCCTCGGCTCGACCGCGCTGCAGAACATCGGCGTCGCCGAAGGCAACGGCGTGATCAAGCACTCGACCGTGTCGGTCACCGGTGCGACCAACACGTCTGCCGGCTTCGCATCGAACGCGAAGCAGTATCTCGGCTACGCATCGGGCAGCGGACGGATCGAGGACTCGCACATCCGCGTCGCGAATGCGCACAACGTGTCCGCTGGTTTGGCAAGCACCGCGGTTCAGAAGGTCGGCTTTGCAACCGACAACGGCAGGGTGCTGAACACGAACGTGACCGCATCGAACGTCTTCAACACATCAGCCGGCATGGGCTCTAAGGCCTACCAGTCGATCGGCGGCGCGGAGAACAACGGCGTGCTGAAGAACTCGACGGTTTATGTCAACGGCGCGGCCAACACGTCCGGCGGCATCATGACCACGGCGACGCAGCGCATCGGCGTGGCTCGCTGATCGACGGTCAAGCAGTCTGCTGTTCCGAACAACGCCGCGGCGCACCACTGGCCGCGGCGTTCATTTCACCCCGCAACGAATCCACGAAAGTTTCCGATGAAAACGCTGCTGATCAAGGCCCTTGCCACCGCGCTGCTGCTGGCCACAGGCTCGCATTGCTTCGCCGGCGAAGAAATGCTCGACATCGACACCCACTTCCGCGCAAAAATCGCGAAAGAAAAAGTCAAGCAAGCGGCCCGCCAGCGCGCGGACGATTCGAACAAGGGCAGCGACGGCACCGACAAGACGCAATGCGGCAGCCAGAACATCGGCAACGTCGACACCGGCGGCCGGATCGGCTCGGGGCCCCGCGAAGTGTTCGTGTTCGCTCCGAACGCGATCAACCTGATCGGCCCCGGCGGTTGTCGCTGAAGTTTTTTGTTTTTCCAATCAGATCGGAGCGCACCATGGCATCTGCGACCACACATTCCATGCGGCGACTCGCACTGCCGCTGCTCGCCGCAGCGGTCATGGCAGGATGCTCCACGCTGGACGCTCACAAGGAAACGGTCGAGCAGACCGAAACTGTGCGCACCGGCCCCGAACAAGCGCCGTTTCGCGCGATCACCGGTTTCTCCGACGGACTGCGCTGCATGGACGGCATGATGATCCAGTACGGCGTGCGCGACATCAGCATGCTGGTCGAAGACATCCTGGACCAGACCAAGAAGATCAACGCCGGCACGCGCGACATGCTGATCACGGCCGTCTCCGACATGACGCGGCGCAGCCGCGCGATCCGGGTCAACGCGTTCGGCAAGGATGCGACCAACGCGATCAGTTTTCTCGCGTCGGCGCAGCGGCAGGGCGCCTATCAGGTGGTGCCGCCGTACGACATCAAGGGCTCGGTCTCGCAATTCGATGAGAACGTGATCCGCAACCAGAAGGACGCCGGCGGCGGCTTTGGATCGTTCCTCAGCTTAGGCATAGCACGCGACGCCGCGTCGTCAATCCTGGGGCTGGATTTGAGCGTGCTGTCCACCTCGGACTTGTCGGTGCTGCCAGGGGTCACGTCGCGCAATTCGGTCGTCATCCTGAAGCAGGGCAAGGGAATCGACGCCGACGCCGCGTACAGCAAGTTGGGTATCAATTTCAGCATGACGCTGTCCAAATCCGAAGGCCAGGCGCAAGCGCTGCGTGGCTTGGTCGAACTCGCGGTGATCGAACTGATGGGCAAGCTGACCAAGACGCCCTATTGGCAGTGCCTGGGCGCGGAGCCGCAGGGCAACAACGACATCAAGCGCGAGATCTCCGACTGGTATTACGCGATGGCCGCGAGCCGGGTCGAGCTGATCGGTTACTTCCAGAACCAGCTGCGCCGGCGCGGCTATTACGACGGGCCGATCGATGGCGAATTCAGCCCCGCGCTCGATGAGGCGATCGCGAACTATCGGGCCGCGCTCGGCATGAGCCGCGAGCCACTGCTCGACGAGGCGTTCTTCACCAAGTACCTGAGCACCGACCACGCGAAGATCGCGCGCCCCGCCGAACCGGCGCGTGCTTCGGCGGCGCCCGCAGCCACTACCCCGCCCGAGGCCGTGCAGCAGGCCAAGGCAGCGCCGACGGCCAGTCAAAAAGCCGTTGCGGCAAACGCCTTGAAGCTGGGTCTGACCAGCGCCAACAACCAGTCCCGCTTCGCGCGCGCCGAGCCGATTGCGCTGGTCGTGCAGCCCAGCCGGGACGCGCACGTCTACTGCTACCTGCAGGACGAAAACGCGAAGATCACGCGCTTTTTCCCGAACCGGTTCGTGCGCGACTCGCTGGTGGCAGCCAACCGGCCGCTCGCGATTCCGGGGACGATGCGGTTCCAGCTGTCGATGAACGAGCGCGGTGTGCAGGAGACGGTCGCCTGCTTCGCGACCGACCGAGACGTGGCGCCGGAGTTGCCGCAAGCCGTGCTCGGCACCGACTTCGATCCGCTCGCCGTCGGTTCGCTCGATCAGATCCGCCGCGCGTTTCATCAAGCCACCACCGGCGCCTTTGCCCAGGAGACGTTCCATGTCCAAGCCAAATAGCCCAGTGCTTCATGCGGCTGCCATGCGGCGCCAGGTTGGCGGATCGACGCTATTCGCAACGCTGTGCCTCGCGCTGCTGCAGGTGCCAATCGGTGCAGCAGCCGCATTGAACGTTACCGACGAGTCGGCGCCGCGCCTCGAACGTTCGGCGCCTGCGCCGAACAAGCCTGCGAGCGGCTATCGGCTGCGCTGCTGGCAGCACGGCCGGCTGCTGTTCGAGGAGGACGACATCGCGCTGCCGCCCGATGGTTCGCGCTACACGCTCAAGCTCGCGGGCACCGACCGCGATGGCCGGCCCCTCTATGTCGCCGAGACGCTGAATGCGACCTGCCTGGTGCGCCATGCGCCTGCAACGTCGATCAATCCGGCCCTGCCGCGATAGCGGGGCTACCCGCGCAGTGACTGAAGGAGAACGCCGATGGACAGGCACCTGCCCGGACCGAACCGAGCCCGACGCCGCTGGTTGCTGGCAACCGGGTCATTGCTGCTGCTCGCCGCAGCAGTTCCTTCAGCCGCCCAGACCGCCAAAGAAATCCGCGACGTGCGCGGGTTCGATGAAGTGATCCTTGCAGCGGCAGGCGAACTCGAGATCGTCCAGGCCCCGCGCGCGCAGCTGACCATCGAAGCCGAGCCGGCGATCCTGCGCAGGATCACGAGCGAGGTGCGCGGGCGGCAACTCGTGCTCGGGTTCACGGCCGGCAGTGCCGTGGCGCGGGAGCCGATTCGGTTCCGGCTCGCGATGCCGGACCTGCACGCGGTCGACCTGCAAAGCGCAGGCAACGTGCAGCTCGGCCCTTTCGATGTGCGGAGCCTCTCGCTGCGCTTGGCAGGCAGCGGCGACATTCGGCTCGATCGGCTGAAGGTCCTGCAGCTGGCGCTGCATCTGCCCGGCTCGGGGACCATCTCGGTCGCGCACGGCCAGGCCGGCTCGCTGCATATCGACATGAACGGCGCCGGCGCCGTGGACACGGCAGGTCTGGCCAGCCGAAGCGCCGATGTCTCGATCGCCGGCAGCGGGGACGTCAGGCTGGCCGCATCGGAGCGCCTGCAGGCGAGCATCTCAGGCAGCGGCAGCGTGCGCTTCTCGGGCGATCCGCAGCTGGTTCGATCGATCACAGGCGCAGGGACGGTCGAACGCGAATGAACGGCGGCGCCACGCCTTCGAAATTGCTTTGAACCGAACCGGCAGCACGCGCAACACAGTGGCAGTCCGATTCCGTTTCTCTCAAGGAGCCCTGCCATGATCATTCGCCAACTGACACTTGCTGCCATCGCCGCTGCGATCTCGTGTGCTTCCTTCGCGCAATCGTCGGCCGTACATTACCGCGAAGGCCAGCGCGTCGACCCGCTCGACGTGGCGCAGATCCTCGGTGCCGCCGCCGCTGCGCCGCGCATGAAGACGCGCTCTATCCGCTTGCTGGATGCCGACGGCGCGCAAGCCGCCCCAGTCGCCGCGCCGGCTGCGGGCCCGACGGCGGTGTCGCTGCCGGTGCGCTTCGCATTCGACTCGGCCGACATCGCGCCCGAAGCGCGCCCGCAGCTCGATGCGCTGGCTGCGGGCATCAAGCTGCTGCCCGGCGCACAGCCCGTGCTGATCGAAGGCCACACCGATGCCACCGGCGCCCACGCCTACAACCAGCGCCTGTCCGAGCGCCGCGCGCAGACCGTCATGCGCTATCTGGTGCAGGTGCACGGCATCGAAGCCGACCGGCTGCATACGGCAGGCCTCGGCGACGTGCAGCCGATCGAAGGCAGCGACCCGTTCGCACCGGAAAACCGCCGCGTGCAATTCCGCGGCGGTTGACCAGTTCGAGCGATCAGGACGCGCAATCCCTCACCTTGAACTCCACGCGCCGATCGAGCGCGTCGCGCGCGTCGTCGGTGCCCAGGCCCGAGATGGTCTGGCTCGATCCCTTACCCGCCGAGGTGGTGCGCCGCGCCAGCGTCGGGGCGGCCGCATCGATGCGTCGCTCAATGGTCTGTGCGCGCATCAGCGACAGGCGTTCGTTCATCGGCTCGGGTCCCGTCTTGCTGGTGTGGCCGTCGATTTCGAGGCACGCCGTGCGCTGCGCACTGCGCTGGGCGACCTTGCCGAGCCACATGTGGTACGGGCCGCTGATCTGCGGGTTTGCGAGGAACTGCGTGGAGCCGGGGCGGAACAGGAACTTCAGGCCGAGCTGGTTTTGCGCCAAGCCGAAGTCGACGATGCGCGTGAACGCATCGGCCGCTTCGTCCTTCTTGCCAAGCTTGGCGGCCGCCAGGTACATGCCGTTGTAGACACGCAGCTGGTCGCCGCCGGGCTGGCGACTGACACCGCGGTACAGATCCAGCGCTTCGTCGTAGTGGCCGTCGTTGTAGGCCTTGATGCCGTCGTTGATCATCGCGGCGGCCATGATGCGGTCCCAGTACGCGGGATTCACCGGGTCACCGGTCTTCGGGCCCTGGCAGGTCTTGATGTAGCCGTTCACCGCCGGGTCCGGCGCCCAGGCCGGGCTGTCGAGGAAGAACGCGGTCGGCGTCAGATCGACACCGTCCTTCGCGGCGCGCGCGAAGCCTTTGGAGACGATGACGCCGGTGCGCAAATCCACCAGCGCGAGGCAGACGCGGTGCCAGTCCTGGCCCGGCTTGTTGTCGTTGCCCAAAGCGGTCAGCGTGCCGATGAACAGCAGCGGCGCCTTCGCCAGGCTTGCGGTGGAAAACGGCTCCAGGTTGAACTTGTCACCGTACCTGGAGTTGACCAAGTCCGTGATGCGCTGCTCCATCGTCTCGGTCGCGACCGACTGCACGCCGCTGTTGCCGTCCACCAGCGGATCGATCACGAGCGGCAACTTGGCCGCGCTGCGCCCGACCGCGCCGGGGTCGACCTTGACGTTGCTGAACAGCGCGTTGGCGGCCACCAGCACTGCTTCGTCGAACGGCAGCACCGGCAGCGGCGCAGCCGCGGGCTTGGGCGCTGCAGCACTGGCCGCGGTTGTTGATGGCGCCGATGCGCCGGTGCTGCGTGCCACCGTTGGGGTCGTGCCGGCTGCGTTGCCTTGAGCCGGCGCAGTCTCGCAGCCGGACAACGCGGCGGCTGCAAGAACGCCGGCGGCGAGCCAATGCAGGCGCAGGCAGTACGGCGCGCGAATCACATTCAGGTTCCTCATCAGTGACACTCCTTTTTCAAAAAAGTCAGGTCCGCAGGCGGCAACGCTTCGCCGAGCTGCGCGCGAATCAGCACCGCCACGCAGCGCTCCGAGCTGCTGCCGCCGGTGCGTCCGCCAGCCGGCAGCGCGGCGACCATCGGCTCGCTGGACAGTGCGACCTGTGCGCCGGCCTCGGACGGCCGCACCCGGTCCGGCTTGGCCGCAGCGACGGCTGCGGGGGGTGTCGGCGGCGGTCGCGCTGCTTCCGATTTGTTGCGATCCATCCAGGCTTTCGCGGCTTGATAGCTGCGCGCCGCAAGCGCGGTGTCCGTGCTGCTCGCGTCCGGTGGCGTGACGGGCGGAGCAGCCTGCTTTGCCGTCACGGCGGATGGACGCGCGGGCGCTTCGGCGGGTGGCTGCAATATCGGTCGCTCTGGCTGCAGCATGGCGGTCGCCGGCGGGGCGACCGGCAGGCTCGGGGGTCTGGCTGCCGCCTGTACCGGTGACGGCGCCGTGTTCTGCCTGTCCGCCAACCGTTTGGACAGCTGCTGGAGTTGCTCCTCCAGCTTCTTCTGCTCACGCTCACGCTGATCCAGCAGCGCCTGCAACCGCGCCAGGTCCTCACGCTTCGCGGCATCGCCGCCGCCGCTGCCGAGCGCGGGGTTGAAGCTGAAATTGCGCGTCATCGACGTGTTCACCCACGGAATCTGCCGCTCCTGGGTGTCGCGCATGACCTTCACGCGCACGTTCTTGAACATCTGCTCGACTTCGACGCCTTCGGTGAGCATCTCCTTGGCCAGATGGCGCGTGAACACGCTGTTGGTGCCCGGCGGGCCGTCTTCGGCGGTGGCGCCCGGCGCTGTGGCGTATGCGATCAACGCGCCGCGTGCGGCCATCTCGGCCAGGCCACCGACGCCGCGGCTGCTGCGGCTCTGCGTGGTGAACGGGTTGTCGCGGCAGGCGTCCAGGATCACGATGCGCACCTGGCTGCGCGCGCGCTCGAGCCGGCCGATGTACAGCTCGTTGATGTCCACGCCTTCGTCGCGAATCTCGTATTCGTCGCGCAGGTTGATGTCCACCGGCAGCAGATAGTTGCGCCCGTCGATCTGCACGCCGTGGCCCGCGTAATAAAAGACGCTCGCGCCGTCCTCGGCCTCGACCTTGCGCGCGTAGTCGCGCAGCACCTTGCGGAATTCCTTGACGCCGAGGTTGACTTTCTCGGTCACGTCGAAGCCGAGCCGGCGCAACGCGGATGCCATCACGCGCGCGTCGTTCTCCGGATTGGTCAGCGACAGGGTCGGGTAGCGCGCGTTGCCGATCACGAGCGCCATGCGCCTTTCACCGTTCGGGGCGGCCCATGCGGATGTGCCGACACACACCAGGAGGCAGCACATCAGCCAGGGCAGCAGCCAGCGTCTCCAAGGCTGGACGCTGCTGGGCGTTGAAAGCGTTTTCAATTTCAAGGTGCGAATTTCGGCGGGCCCTGCGCATCGATCCGATCAAGCCCTCGACCGGCCGGCCACGGAAAGCGACTCGCCGACCGTAGTTCGTTCTGCAGCATTGCGCAAGTACCCGAGTTGCGGGATGCACGAGCCGCCGCGTCGGCAATCCGTGCGGTTGCCCATTCCTGACGGAGCGCATGACCCCGTACTCCAGCCATGTTGTTTTATGGTGCCGAAACACCCCAGCACCCTTGCCCAACAATCGTTTTCAGCTATTAAAACCGTAGTGATCGTGAACCGATGGAGTGCCGCCGGAAACCGTCTTCCGACCGTGATCCTTGCCAACGCGAGATCAAGCGACGAAGCCGGTCCCAGCCGCTGGCGCCGCGCTCACCGCCACAGCGCAGGCAGCCAGCTGCCCGCCGGCAACCGCACGTCGAGCCCGCGCTCGAACAGCAGCTGCAGCAGCAGCACGCAACCCAGCGCGACGGCGGCGAACACGAACAACCTGCGCGGGCGCAGCGGATCGCGGTTCGCAATGATCGCCAACGTGAGGAAGCCAGCCCAACTGGTCAGCGTGAAGCCGGCCCGCTCCAGCAACAACACCCACAGCAGCATCGTCGCCACCAGCGACGCACTGCGCAGCGCGCCGGCGCGATCCACGCCATCAGCCGATGCGATGCGCCGGCGCAGCACACGCCAGAGCACCAGCAGGCTGCACACGAGCAGCGCGATGCCGACCGCGCGCGGAAAAATGGAAGCGAACGCGGTGAACGCCTGCGCCTGCCAGAGCAGCACCACCGCCACCGCCGCCAGCAGCGCGGCGACCACGGCCGCCTTCCAGTCGATCCGGCCTTCCGTCGTCATCCGACCTGCCGCCTCTTGTCGCGATACCGCGTATAGACCGGATAGAGCAAGGTCAGCAGCGCGACTGCCATGATGCCCAGCGAGATCGGCCGGCCGAAGAACATGCCGAGCAGATCCTCCTGCGCCGAGCCGATCATCCAGGCCTGCACGAAGCCCTGCTCGGCCAGCGGACCCAGGATCAGCCCGAGCACCATCGGTGCGGCCGGGTAGCCGAAGCGGCCGAGCGACCAAGCCAGCAGGCCGGTGCCGAGCATCACGTACACGTCGTCCACATCGCCGTGGATCGCATAGCTGCCCAACACGGTCAGCAGCGCGATGCCCGGCACCAGCAAGGCTTTCGGCACCGCGATGATCGACTGGTATGCGTAGCGGCCCAGCACGAGGCCGATCGGCAGCATCAGCACGGTGGCGATCAGCAGGCCGAACATGAAGGTGTAGACGATGCTGCTCTGCTCGGTGAACAGCGAGGGGCCGGTCTTCACACCCTGCACCAGCAACGCGCCCAGCACGATCGCATCGGCCGGCGTGCCTGGGATGCCGAGCACCAGGGTCGGGATGAAGCCGCCGCCCACGGTGGCGTTGTTGGACGATTCGCTCGCGATGATGCCGGATGGATTGCCGGCGCCGAAGCTGCTCGGCGCCTTCGATGCGCGGCGCGCCTCCGAATACGCGATGAGTGCCGCGATCGAGCCGCCCGCGCCGGGCAGCGCACCGATCACGGTGCCAATGATCGAACTGCGCGCGAGGTTCACCTTGTCCGCGCGCATGATGCCGACCGCCTCGCGCAGCCGAAAGCCGGCCACCTTGCCCTCGATGTTCAGGTGCTCCTGGTCGCTAGCCACCAGATCGATCAGCACCGGGATGCAGAACATGCCGATCAGCGCTGGCACCACGCTGACGCCAGACAGCAGCATGGTCGCGCCGCCCGTGTAGCGGATGTCGCCGCCGACCACGGCCGATCCGACCAGCGCGAGCGCCAGGCCGATGCAGGCCGCGACCAGTCCCTTCAGGGTATCGCCTTCGGACAGCGCCGCGACCAGCGTGAGCCCGAGGATCGCGAGCCAGAAGTATTCGATCGGACCGAACGCGAGCGCGAACTGCGCAAGCGGCGGCGCCAGCAGCAGCAAAGCCAATGCACCCACCAGACCACCCGCCACCGACGCCATGCAGCTCAACGTGATCGCCAGGTCACCGTCACCGCGCTTGGCCATCGGAAAGCCGTCGAACGTGGTCGCGATCGCCGATGGCGTGCCGGGCGTGTTGAGCAGCACTGCCGAATAAGCGCCGCCGTAGATCGCGCCGGTGTAGATCGCGCCCAGCAGGATCAGCGCCGGGGCCGACTCCATCGTGAACGTGAACGGCACCAATACCGCGACCGCCATGGTGGCGGTCAGGCCCGGCAGCGCGCCGACCACCGTGCCGGCGATCACACCGAGCACGGCCAGCACGAGATTCCACGGCGCCAGTGCCGCGAGCAGGGTGTCGAGCAGCACTGGCTACAGGTTCGATGCGACTCGGCGCACTGGCAGCAGTCGTCTGGGGCGGGTTACTTGAGCAGGCCCACTTCCCGCGCCGCTTCCTCGTACTCCTTCGCCTGCTTGGCCATGAAGTCCTTCATGTGCGCATAGTCGATGCTCACGTTCACATAGCCCGCGTCGACCATGCGCTTGGCGTAGGCGGGGTCGGCATTCACCTTCGCGAACAGGTCGGACAATTCCTTGCGTTTGTCCTCGGGCGTGGCCGGCGGCACCGCCACACCGCGATAGACGCCGGACACCATGTCGATACCGAGTTCCTTGAAGGTCGGCACGTCCGGGTGCGTCTCCAGCCGTTTTTCAAGTGCGACGGCCAGCATGCGCACCTTGTCGCCCTGCTGGATCGCGGCGGTCGTGAACGTCATCGCCGCATTCACCTGCTTGCCGAGCATCGCGACGACCGATGGCGCCGTGCCCGCGAACGGGATGTAGGTGGTCTTGATGCCGGCGAGCTTGTTGAACGTGGTCGCGGAGAGGTGCGGGCCGGTGTTGGTGCCGCTGCCGGATATGGTGACCGCGCCGGGCTTTTTCTTCGCGGCGTCGATCAGGTCCTGCAAGGTCTTGAACGGGCTGTCGGCCGGCACCACGATCGCGTCCGGCGTCAACTGGAACACATAGACGTTCACGATGTCGCTCGTCTTGTAGCCGACGTTCTGCTCCATCGGCTGCAGAAAGATGTGCGGCAGATTCGTGCCCATCACGGTGCTGCCGTCGGCCGGCAGCTTGTCGAGCGATGCCCAGGCGGTGGCGCCACCCGCGCCGGTCTTGTACTGCACCACCACGTCGCGGCCGGAGACTTTTTTGATGACCGGCTCCTGCAGCCGCGCGGTCACGTCGGATTCGCCACCGGCCGGAAACGGGATCACGTAGGTCAGCGTGTCGGCCATCGCGGCCGAGGCCGTCAGCAGCAGGCCGATACCGAATGCCTGCGCGGTTCGCCGCGCGGAGCGGTGCCGCAGCGCCGTGTTCGCCGTGGCTGCAACGGCGGTGCGTGATGGGCCGGGGCGATGATAGCTGGGTAGATTCATGTCCTGTCTCCTTGTTGGCTTGTATGTGTGGTGATGCGATCGCCACGCGCTTCGTCACTGCACGCGCTGCCTTCCATCGGTGTGGCCGAGCGGCGGGTTCAGCGTCAGACCTGCGATGTTCGGACCGAACGGCAGGCGCGAACAGTGGTGACTTCCCGCACAGGCGGCGCTGTCCACCGAGGGCCGACGTCAGGCGTGGTGCTGGCTGGCAAGTTCCTGCACCGGCGCAAGCGTCGCCGGGGGCACCTCGATGCCGCGTTCGGCCGCGGTCTGCGCGAGCGCGGCACGCCGGTAGCCCGGCACGCGCACGCCGTCGTCCTGCAGCATCGCGGCCAGCAGCGCCTCGACGCGCTCGTGGTACGCATCGGGGCCCGCCAGTGCTCCCGGATCAATAGCAATGAATGCTTGCCCGATGCGCGGCTGATTGCCTTTTTCTTCAAAAAACGAGTCGGCTTCCTCGCCAAAATGCGCGCCGGTGAGCGACGTCACGAGCAGTTCGACCATCAGCGCGAGCATCGCGCCCTTGGTGCCGCCCATCGGCAACATCGAACCGGCCAATGCGGCCTTTGCATCGGTGGTCGGCTGGCCTGCATGATCGAGTGCCCAGCCGAGCGGGATGGCCTCGCCCCTCTTCGCCGCCACCATGATCTTGCCGCGTGCGACTTCGGACAGCGACAGGTCGATCATGACCGGCCCGCCCCGGCCTGCAGCACGTGGGAATACGGCCGCGATCGGATTCGTGCCGAACAGCGCGCGCCGGCCGCCGGCCGCCGGCATCGCCGCCGGCGAGTTACCGAACGCAAGGCCGACGAAGCCGGCTTCGGCCACCGGCTCCAGGTGATAAGCCGCGACGCCGAAATGATGGCTGTTCGTGACCGCGCCGATCGCAATGCCGAACTCGCGCGCGCGCCCGATCGCGGTGCGCACCGCCAGCGCGCAGGCCGGGAACGCGAAGCCGTCCTGCGCATCGACGAGCACGGTGGCAGACCTGTCGGCAATGATCCTGGGCACGGCGTCGCCCGCCACGCGGCCGGCGCGCAGATGGCCCGCATACATCGGCACGCGCGACAGGCCGTGCGAGGCCAGGCCTTGCGCCTCGGCTGCGACCAGTGCGCGCGCAGTCGGCTCGGCCTGCACCGCCGACGCACCGGCGGCCTGCAGCGCCTGCTGCACAAGTTGTTCGAGTTCAGCCAGCGTGTTCATCGAAGCCATCTTTCCATGGTGCACCGGTTCAGGCCAGCGCCTTGGCGACTTGCGCGGCGATCAAGGTCGATACGCGCGTGTTCGACTCGGCCGTGACACCGGCGATGTGCGGCGTCAGGATCACGTTCGGGCAATCGGCCCAGACGCTGCCGGCGGGCAGCGGCTCGGGCTCGAACACGTCGAATGCGGCGCCGCCCAGGCGCCCGGCGCGGATCGCAGCGGCCAGTGCGGCTTCATCGGCAATGCCGCCGCGTGCGGTGTTGATCACGACCGCGCCGGGCTTCATGCCTGCAATGCGGTCGGCCGACAGGATGTTCTTCGTCTGCGGCGTGAGCGGTACGTGCAGGCTGACGATATCGGCACTGGCCAGCAGTTCATCGAGCTCGATCCGACGCACATCGAGCGCCTGCCAGGCAGCTGCATCGGCGGGCAGCACCGGGTCGGTCGCCACCACCTGCAGCCCCAGGCAGCTGGCCAGCTTCGCCGTGAGCTGGCCGATGCCGCCGAAGCCGACCAGCCCGAGCGTCTTGCCATTCGCTTCGCGGCCGTTGGACAGGGCCGCGCGCGGCCAGGCGCCGTGGCCGACCTGCGCGGTCGATTGATAGGCGCCGCGCAGCAACAGCAGCGCGCAGGTGATCACGTATTCAGCGACGGCCAGCGCATTCGCGCCGGTCGCCGGAATCACGCGGATGCCGCGCGCTTCGCAGGCCGCGACGTCGATGTTGTCGAGCCCGACGCCGAGCCGCCCGACCACGCTGGCCTTTGCACAAGCCGCGAGCAGTTCGCCGCGCACCTGCGTGCGGTTGCGCACGACGAGCGCATCGGCACTGGCCGCTTCCTGCAACAGGCGCGGCATGCTATCGACCAGCTTCGGGTCGTACACGACATCGAACGTCGCCTGCAACGACTCGACAGCCGGGCCGTCCATGAACTCGGTGATGACGATTTTCTTGGCTGGCACGGGCGGTCCCTTCCTTCAGTTCGGCAGGCTGCCGATCAATCAGATTCATTCCAGCAGGGGCCACGGCCGGGCGTGGCCCGACCGTAGGCGCCGCCCCCGCAAGGGGAAGGCGAGAGCGCAGCGAAGCCTGGAGGTGATCCTCTGGTCAAGCGCTTTCGAACAGTCGGGTCATCACAAACTCGCGATGGCCCAAAGCCTCGGCCGCGGTATGCCGGCCGTTGATGGTGCGCATCATCATCTCGAGCAACTGGTCGCCGGTTTCATCCATCGTGCGTTCCCGCTGCAACAGGCCCGAGCAATCCACATCGACGTGTTCGCTCATGGTGCGCACGGTTCTCGGGTTTGCACAGATCTTGATGACCGGCACGATCGCGTTGCCGATCACGTTGCCCTGGCCGGTCGGAAAGAAATGCACGACGAAGCCGGACGCCGCGCAGAGCGTGACCATCTCGGCTGCAGCCGATGACGAGTCCATGAACCAGAGGCCCGGGTGCGACGGCACTTCGGCCTTGTCGATCACGCCATCGACCGTGCAGTTCTTGCCGATCTTCTGGATATTGCCCATCGCTTTTTCCTCGATGGTGGTCAGGCCACCCGCGATGTTGCCCTTGGTCGGCTGCGAATCGGACAGGTCGGACGTCTTGTTGCGCTCGATCATGGCCTGGTAGCGGTCGAACATCTTCATGAAGTCGGCGCGCACCTGATCGTCCTTGCAGCGCGCAGCGACGATCTTTTCGCCGCCGGTGATCTCGGACGTTTCGCCGAACACGAGCGTGGTGCCGAGCGGGTGCAGCTTGTCGAATGCGTTGCCCACCGTGGGGTTCGAGCCGCAGCCGGACGTGGTGTCCGACTCGCCGCACTTGGTGGAAATCCAGAGGTCCTGAATAGGACATTCGACCCGTTGCTGTTCGGTCGTGAGCTGCACGTATTCCTTGGCGGCTTTCGATGCCTTCATGATCGTCTCATGGTCGCCGTGGCCCTCGATGCCGAAGCCGACCACGGGCTTGCCGGTCTTGGCGATGCCATCGACCACCTTCTTGGTCCAGGCGTCCTCGATGCCGATCACGACGACGGCGGCGACGTTCGGGTTGCAGCCCGCGCCGATCAGCGTCGCAAAGTGCAGGTCCAGATCGGCACCGAACTGCAGACGCCCGTACGGATGCGGAATCGCCATCGTGCCCTTGACGTTGTGCGCGACCGCCTCGGACGCCGAATTCGACAGGTCGTCGAGCGGCAGGATGATCACGTGGTTGCGCACGCCGACTCTGCCGTTCTCGCGCTTGTAGCCCCAGAACGTGGTGTCCTTGCTGATGATGCTCATGAGTGGTTCCTTGAATCTTCGATTGGATGGGTCCAGCAGCGACGCAGAAGCCCTGGACGCGAGCGCTTCAATGGCGCCTTTCAACGAACACCACGAAGCCGGCTTCGCCGGGCCGTCGGTGTTGCCCCGGTAGAGGGTCGGCGAACCGACACGCAGTGCGGGCAGCCTGGGGGCCAGTGTCAGCTACCAGCGCTTCGTCTTGATGTTGTGCACGTGCGCGTGGTCACCCGTGCTGATGGCTTTCACCACCTTGCCGATGTCCACGCCGTACTTGATCACGGTGTCGCCTTCGGCCATGTCCTTCATCGCGACCTTGTGGCCAAGCGGAATGTCGGCCTTGCACGGAATCTCGATGGTGCGGTCTTCATCGAGGATCAGCGCCGTGAGGTTCTGACCGGCCTTGATGCCTTCGGTGACGATGACGGCGACGCTGTCGTCGGGGTCGTGCAATACGCAGTGGATCATCTGCAGCTCCTGCTGGTGGGTGAATGATGCTTTCGCGAACCGGTTCGATGAAAGGAAATCAACCATATCATCTATATGAATTTTTTAGGTACGGGTTTTCCCTGGTCCCTGACAAGTTTCCCTGGGGTTTGTACGGGTGTACAAGAACTTTGTACGAGCGTGCAATCGGGCCGATGCAAATGCTTGACTCACCCATGCAGGAGCCGCATGCGCTGGGCGCTGCAGCGCATGGGCCGGCCAGGGACCGTCGCCGCAGCATCCTGCTGGCAGCGGAGAAGCTGTTTGCGCTGCACGGCTACGACGCGGTGTCGATCCGCCAGATCGCCGATGAGGCGCAAGTCCCGCTCGCGCTGGTCGGCTACTACTTCGGGCCGAAGCAGGCGCTGTTCCAGGCGATCTTTGCGGCCTGGAGCCACACGATCGACGAACGGCTGGCAGCACTTCGGATTGCAGCCACCAGGCCGCTGCGCGCGGGTCGTCTCAAGCTGATCCTGCGCGCGTTCGTCGAACCCGTGCTGAAGATGCGCGCCAGTTCCGAAGGCGAGTTCTATGCGCTCCTGGTCGCGCGTGAACTGCTGCTGCACCGGCCCGAGACGGACCAGGTGCTGACCGACCATTTCGACCCGATGGCGCATGCGTTCATCGATGCCTTGACTGAAGCGCTGCCGGGCGCGACGCGGCTCGACGTCGCGTGGGGTTATCAGTTCGCACTCGGCGCGCTGGTGAACCATATGAGCGATGCGCGCATCGAGCGGCTGTCCAACGGCGAAGCGCGTGCGAACGATCCGACCGCTCACGCGCTGCTGTTGCGTTTCATCGAGGGCGGCATCCGCGCCGCCGTCTGCCCCCGCGCCGCTCGGCGCATTGCTTCCCCGACCAAAAACAGGAGACAACCATGAT
This sequence comes from Burkholderiaceae bacterium, assembly GCA_965218765.1. Taxonomy (GTDB): domain Bacteria; phylum Pseudomonadota; class Gammaproteobacteria; order Burkholderiales; family Burkholderiaceae_C; genus JBBPYC01. The sequence goes on from CBDCLU010000004.1 coordinate 114,724, forward strand.
GCTTCGCCGTACCCTCATTGCCACCGCCGCGGTTGCTGCAGCCGCTTTTGCTGCCATGCCCGCGTCGGCTCAGCAGGTCATCAAGCTCACGGCGGTGGCAGGCCATCCGCCTGCGTTCCTCTGGGTCAAGACGTTCGATGAAATTTTCCTCTCGTCCGTCGACCGGCAGCTCGCCGAAGCCGGCAACAAGTACAAGATCGACTGGACCAAGGCCTGGGGCGGCACGCTGGTCAAGCTCGGCAGCGAATCGAAGGGCGTGGCCGATGGCATCGCCGACATCGGCCTGATCAGCACGATCTTCGAAGCGCCGAAGTTTCCGCTGCAAAACGTCAGTTACTTCACCCCGTTCGGCACCAGCGATATTGCGCTGGTGGCGTCCACCATCTCCGAGCTGCAGCAAACCATTCCGGCGATGGGCGATGCGTGGAAGAAAAACGGGCTTGAATATCTGGACGGCATGGCGCTCGACACATATCACATCGTCTCCAAGTTCCCGATCAAGACCGTGGACGATCTGCAGGGCAAGAAGATCAACGCGCCGGGCCCGGCTGCCAACTGGGTGCGCGGCACCGGGGCGGTCGCGGTGGCCGGCACGCTGAACACCTACTATGAAGACATCAAGTCGGGCGTCTCTGATGGCGCCGTGGTGTTCATGACCGGTGCCTGGGCCGCCAAGCTGCAGGAGGTCGCGCCCTACATCACCAAAGTCAACTTCGGTGCGCAGTATTCGGGCGGCATCGCAGTGAACAAGAACCGCTTCGACAAGCTGCCGCCGGAGGTGCAGAAGGCATTGAGGGCGGCGGGCAAGGAATGGTCTGCCGGCTATGCGAAGGCGCAGAACGCGGCGGTGGAAACGGCGCTGCAGAAGATGGTCGACGGCGGCGCCAAAGTCAGCGAACTGAGCGATGCCGAACGCAAGCGCTGGGCCGATGCGCTGGCGCCGATCGGCAAGACCTGGAGCGAGGAGGTCAGGTCCAAGGGCCTACCGGCGGACAAAGTGCAGGCGGAGTACATCGCGGACATAAAAAAAGGCGGGGCAACCCTGCCGCGCGACTGGACCAAATGAGCTCTCCCCCAGCTTTTGCTCGCTGCGCTCGGCTTTCGGCTACCCCCACCGGGGGCGGCGCCGAAGGCCCGGCAAAGCCGGCTCCATGGCCCCTGTTGGAAAGGGTCCGTGCGGCCTGCCCGGCGCTATGGGCGGGACGGGGCAATGCTGTGAGGTGCGCTGATGTCTGAGATGGACCAGGTTCGAGCGCTGGTGGATAACGCCGGCTTGCCGGATGCAGCGCGAGCGCAGGGGGACTCGTACGGCCCGACACTGCCGTTCGGGCTGCAGCGGCTGACCGGGGCGATGAATGCGTTGGGGACGGTCTGGATTCTCGGGTTGATGGTGTTGATCAACGCGGACGTGATCGGGCGGGACGTGTTTGCGGCGCCGGTGCGCGGGGTGACCGAACTGGTCGCGTTGTCGATCGTGGGGATCGTGTTTCTGCAATTGGCGGACACGCTGCGCGCAGGGCGGTTCACGCGTGCCGACGTGTTGCTGGAACGGCTGCAGCGCACGCGGCCCCGGGTTGCGGCCGGGCTGCATGCGGGCTTTCATCTGATCGGCGCGGCGTTGATGCTCGTGATTCTGTGGGCCACCTGGGAGCCGCTGATGGAGTCGGTGCGGATCAAGGAGTACGTGGGCGCGATCGGGGATTTCCAGGCGCCGGTCTGGCCGATCCGGCTCATCACCCTGATCGGGCTGGCGATGACGGCCTTGACCTATCTGCTGCTGATGTGGCGCGACCTGCAGCGGATGCGGTCGAGGCGGCCGGTATGACGCAGCGCATCTATGAGGCCGCAGCCCTACGGCAGGCCTATGCAGCGGTGGCCCTCGCACGCACGGAACCCGCATGTCGAATCTGACCATCGCAATCGGCTCGCTGGTGCTGATGCTCGCGTTCATTTACGCCGGCATGCATGTGGCGATCACGCTCGGGCTCTTGAGCTTCATCGGCGTCTGGCTGATCCGGGGCGACGTCGGCATTGCGGCCAGCCTACTGGCGCAAGCGGTGAACGACGCGATCGCGAGCCACATCTTCGGTGTGGTGCCGCTCTTTGTGCTGACCGGCTTTCTGGTCGCATATGCGGATGTGGGCAAGGATGCGTTCGAGGTCGCGAATCAGGCGTTTCGGCGCATTCGCGGCGGGCTCGGCATCGCGACCGTTGCGGCCAACGCCGTGTTCGCAGCGATCACCGGCATCTCGATCGCGTCGGCCGCGGTGTTCACGCGCGTCGCGGTGCCGCAGATGCTGCGCTTCGGCTACCAGCCGACATTCGCGGTCGGCGTGGTGGCGGGCTCGTCGGTGCTCGGCATGTTGATTCCGCCGAGCCTGCTGATGATTCTGTACGGCTTCTTGTCGAACCAGTCGGTTGGGGACCTGTTCACGGCCGGCATCGTGCCCGGCGTGTTGTTGGCAGCAGCGTTCTCGACCGTAATCGTGTTCATGTCCTGGATCAAACCCGACATGGTGTACGTGGGCGGCCGGCCGCGGCAGGTGGACGACTCGGCGCTGATGTCGTTGTCCGAGATGGCGGCCAAGGCGATCCCGATCGTGCTGCTGATCGGCGTCGTGCTCGGCGGAATTTATGCAGGGTTTTTCACCGCCACGGAAGCCGGTGCGACCGGCGCGTTGCTCGCCTTGATCATCGCGTTGGCGCGCCGCAAGCTGACCTGGAAGAGCTTCTGGGGGGTGCTGACCGAGACCGGGCACGTCACGGTGTCGGTCAGCTTTCTGATCATCTGCGCCAACATCTACACGCGCATGCTGGCCATGAGCGGTACACCGCAGGCTCTTGTGCAAGCGATGGCCGACGCGGGCCTGGGCGTGACAGGCTTCTTGCTGCTCTACGTGCTGTTGATCCTGCTGCTCGGCACGATCATCGATTCGTCGTCGATCCTGCTGATCGTGCTGCCACTGATGCTGCCGATCGCCGAGCAGTTCGGCCTCAATCTGATCTGGTTCGGCGTGATCACGGTGGTCGCGGTCGAGATTGGTTTGCTCACGCCGCCGTTCGGCTTGAGTGTCTATGTGATCAAGAGCACGTTGGGCAAGTCGGTCGACATCTCGCTCGGCCAAATATTCCGTGGCACCGCGCCGTTCACCATGACGATGCTGGCCGTGCTGTTGCTGCTGCTGTACTTTCCGCAAATCAGCTTGGTGATGCTCAAATGAAGACAGTCAATCCGCTCGACAGCTTCGAGGTTGACCGCGCAGCGATCCAAACCATCGGGCGCGATCTGCAAAGACCCGAATGCATCCTGGCCGAGCGTGATGGCACATTGTGGTCGGCCGACGCACGCGGCGGCGTGATGCGCATCGCAGCCGATGGGAGCCAGCGGTTCATCGGCCAGACTGCGGATGACCGGTTCGGCACCACGTCGGCGACCGATGCGTTCGAAGCCAAGCTCACGCAGGGCACGCTGCCCAACGGCCTGGCATTCGCAGCGAATGGCGATGTCCTGATTGCGAACTTCGGCACCGATCTGCTCGAAGTCATGACGCGGGACGGCCGCACCAAAACGCTGTACGACCAGATCGACGGCAAGCCCATCGGCAAGGTCAACTTCGTGCTGCGCGATTCGAAGAACCGCATCTGGATCACGGTGTCAACCCGCATGAATCCGTGGACCAAGGCATCTGCGGGCCGCGTGCAGGACGGCTACATCGCGGTGGTCGATGCGCACGGCTTGCGCATGGTGGCCGACGGTTTTCATTTCACGAACGAAGTGAGGCTCGATGCAAACGAGGAATGGCTCTACATCGTCGAGACCACCGGACCGCACGTCACGCGCATGCGGCTCGACGAAGCAGCAAGTGGCGTCGTGCTAACAGACCGCGAGGTCTACGGCCCGTCGCACCTCGGCGGCTGGCCGGACGGCATCGCGTTCGATGCGTTCGGCAACCTGTGGTGCACGCTGGTGATGACCGATCAACTCATTGCGATCACGCCACAGGGCGACAAGCGCATGCTGCTCGACGACAGCGACCCGACCACACGGGACGCGCTGATGCAAAAGATGAAGGACGGCAGCGCCACGGCCGAAGACATGCAGCGCACGCGCGGCACGATCGCACCGTGGATGGCGAGCGTCACGTTCGGCGGGCCGGACTTGAAGACGGTCTATCTGGGCAGTCTGCTCGGCATCACGATTCCGACTTTTCGCTCGCCGGTGGCTGGCCTGCCGATGGTCCACTGGAACGATGTTCATTAGTCGAATCGGAGACATTCATGCTGGAGCTCTACAACGCCGCAATCTCGACCTGCAGCCAGAAGGTGCGCATGGCGCTGGCCGAGAAGGAACTTGAATGGAAGGACCATCAGATCGTGTTCCACACCGGCGAGCACCTGACGCCCGAGTACAAGAAGCTGAACCCGAACGGCGTGGTGCCGACCTTGCTGCACGACGGCGGCGTGGTGATCGATTCGACCGTGATCAACGAGTATCTGGAGGACGTGTTTCCGGAGCGCCCGCTGCGGCCCTCGAACAAGCTGGCGCTGGCCCACATGCGCGCCTGGCGCCAGTACATCGACGAAGTGCCGACGCCCTCGATTCGCTATCCATCGTTCAACGCGTTTTTTGTCTCGGCATTCGGCAATCGAACGCAAACCGAATTCGAGGAGTACGCGGCCAGCCTGCCGCTGCGCCGGGACTTCTATCTGAAGATGGGGCGCACCGGCTTTCCGCAGGAAGAGGTCGATGCCGCATTGCGCCGCCTGCGCCAGACGCTGGAGCGGATGGAAGCGGCGCTTGATGAGACCGAATGGCTTGCGAACGACATGTTCACGCTGGCCGACGTGAGCGTGATGCCGTCGATCGTGCGCATGGAAGACCTGCACCTTGGCCACATGTGGGCCGACCTGCCGAACGTCACCGACTGGTACCAGCGCCTGCAGGCGCGCCCCACATTTGCCATTACCTACTACCCGGGCACGCGCAGCGTCGGCCCGGATTGTTGAACAAGCCTTTTTTCAAGGAGAACCCCCATGCCTCGCAAATTCATCGACCTGTCGATCTATCTGGAAAACGATGTGCTGTCCGATCCGCCCGCATTCGCGCCGAAGATCGAGTACTTCACGCATGAAGATTCGTTCGAGCAGATCGAGCCGTTCTTTCCCGGCCTGAAGAAAGAGGACCTGCCCGATGGCGAAGGCTGGGCGGTGGAGCTCGTGACCTTGTCCACGCACAACGGCACGCACCTCGATTCGCCCTATCACTTCCATTCGACGATGGACAAGGCGTTGGGTGAGCAGAAGCCGTCGATCGCAATTCATGATGTGCCGCTCGAGTGGTGCTTTCAGCCGGGCGTGAAGCTCGACTTCCGGCATTTTGCGGACGGCTACGTCGTGACGGCGCAGGACGTTGAAGCGGAGTTGAAGCGCATCGGCCACGAACTCAAGCCGCTCGAAATCGTCGCCGTCAACACGCGCGCCGGCTCGCGCTACGGCCACAACGACTATGTATCGGCCGGCTGCGGCATGGGTTATGACGCCACCATGTTTCTGCTCGAGCGCGGCGTGCGCCTGACCGGCACCGACGCCTGGAGCTGGGACGCGCCGTTCGTGCACACCGCCGAGAAGTACGCAGCCAGCAAGGACGCATCCTTGATTTGGGAAGGCCACAAGGCGGGGCGCGATATCGGCTATTGCCACATCGAGAAGATGCACAACCTCGAAGCGCTGCCGGCAGACGGATTTTTCATCAGCTGCTTTCCGCACAAGATCCGCGGCGCTTCGGCCGGCTGGACGCGCGCGGTCGCGATCTTCGATGACGCGTTGATGGCGTCGGCTTGAAAGGCTTGCACACCATGACGTTGAACAAGACACACGACCCGGCTGCACGCAGCTGGCTGGCCTCCGCTAACGCAGACGGCTGCGATTTCCCGATCCAGAACCTGCCGTTCGCAGTGTTCCGGCGCGCCTTGACCGACGAGGCGTTTCGCGGCGGCGTCGCAATCGGCGATCAGGTGCTTGACCTGGCCGCGCTAGTTGAAGGCGATGCTCTGACAAGCGTAGCAAAGAATGCCGCATCCACCTGCACTGACAGCTCATTGAACACATTTTTTGCGCTGGGGCCGAACAGCTGGAGCGCGCTTCGCCATGCATTGTTCGACTTGCTGAAAGACGGTGCTGCAAACAGCGATGCAGTGCGTGCTTGCCTGATCCCGCAAGCCGACGTCGAATACACCTTACCGGCCCGCATCGGCGACTACACCGACTTCTATACCTCGATCGACCATGCGCTCAACGTCGGCCGCGTGGCGCGCCCCGATGCGCCGCTCACACCCAACTTCCAGTGGATTCCGATCGCCTATCACGGCCGGGTGTCGACGATCGGCGTGAGCGGCCAGCAGTTCCGCCGGCCGATGGGACAGGCGATGGCGCCGGGCGCGAACGCGCCGACCTACGGGCCCTGTGCGCGGCTCGACTACGAGCTCGAACTCGCGATCTGGATCGGCCAGGGCAACGCAGTCGGCGATCCGATTCCGCTGGAGAAGGCCGAACAACACATCTTCGGCATCGGCCTGCTCAACGACTGGTCGGCGCGCGACATCCAGTTCTGGGAGATGGCGCCGCTCGGGCCGTTCCTTGCCAAGAACTTTGCGACCACCGTGTCACCCTGGATCGTGACGATGGAAGCGCTCGCGCCATACCGGCAAGCCTGGACGCGGCCAGCCGACGACCCGCAACCGCTCGGCTATCTGGAGTCGAAGGCTAATCGCGAACAAGGCGCGCTCGACATCCGGCTCGAAGTCTGGCTGCAAAGTGAGCAAGCTCGCAGCACCGGCACTGCGCCTACGCGCATCTCATCGACGAGCTTCAGGCACCAGTACTGGACCGTCGCGCAGATGGTCACGCACCACACCGTCGGCGGCTGCGCATTGAACGCGGGCGATCTGTTCGGCAGTGGCACGATCTCGGGTCCGGGCGAAGGCGAAGCCGGTGCGATCATCGAAGTCACGCGTGGAGGCAAGGAGCCAATCAAGCTGGATACGGGCGAGGAGCGTCAGTTCCTCGAGGACGGCGACGCGGTGATGTTGCGCGGCTGGTGCGAGAAGCCGGGCGCTGCATGCATCGGCTTCGGTGAGAGCCGCGGACTGGTATTGCCTGCAATTCAACGCAGGACCGATGCGGCATGAACATCAAAGACGCCGTCGTACTCATCACGGGCGCCAATCGCGGTATCGGCTTGGCAATGGCCAACGCCGCGCTTGCGGCTGGCGCACGCAAGGTCTATGCGGCCATGCGTCGTCCAACGCCGATGCCCGGCGTGCAGCCAGTTCAGCTTGACGTGACCGACACAGAGCAGGTTGTTCAGGCCGCGAGAGACTGTGGCGACGTGACGCTGCTGATCAACAACGCCGGCATCGGGCAGCCCGGCGGTTTCTTGAGCGACCCGGATAGTGAAGCCGCCATACTGCGGCATCTGCAGGTCAACGTGTTCGGCATGCTCAGCATGTGCCGCGCATTCGCACCGGTGCTCAAGCATAACGGCGGCGGTGCGGTGCTCAACGTGCTGTCGGTCGCCACCTGGGTCAACTCACCACGGCTCGGCCCTTATGGCCTCAGCAAGTCGGCCGCGTGGGCCCTGACGAACGGGCTGCGCACCGAATTGCGCGAGCAGCGCACCCTGGTCACCGCCTTGCACATGGGCTTTGTCGATACCGATCTGGTGCGCGATTTCGACGTGCCGAAGATGACTGCCGAAGACGTGGCGACGCAGGCACTTGCCGGCATTGCGGCCGGGTCTGAGGAAGTGTTGGCCGGCACCAGGGCCCAGGAGTTCAAGCGCGGGCTGACAGCCGAGCCACCGGTGTATCTGGGCTATTAAGCGGCGTCAGCTTGCAGCCGACAGTTCGACTGCCGCGCTACGCTGCCACTTGCCGGCGCAAAATTGCCTGCCCCTTGCGTGCGCCGGTATGCGCACCGTCCACCCAGGTCGGCTGCCCGTTCACGATGACGGCTGAAATGCCTTCCGCAGCCAGGGTCGGCGTTTCATAGCTGGCGGCATCGCGCACCGTCTGCGCGTCGAACACGACGATGTCTGCATGGTGGCCGACCTTCAACGCGCCGCGCTCGTGCAGGCCGAAGTTGCGCGCAGTCAGGCCCGTCATCTTCCAGACTGCGGTCTCCAGCGGAAACAGGCCTAAGTCGCGGCTGTAGTGGCCGAGCACGCGCGGGAACGTGCCCCAGAGCCGCGGGTGCGGATTGTCCCCCTGCGGCAGGCCGTCGGATCCGATCATCGTCTCGTCAAAAGCAAGCACGCGCTGCACGTCGTGCTCGTCCATGATGAAGTAGATCGCGCTGCCGGGCTGCAGCCGCTCGGCCGCTGCTGACTTGGTCATGCCCCACTCGCGCGCAATGTCGTCCAGATCGCGCCCCGCGCACTCGGGATGCGGCCGGCTGCTCGCGATCAGCACGCGGCCGTCGAGCATGCCGCGATCGGTACGGATCATGGTCGAGCCCGCGGTGTACGGGTAGCAGTCGAGGCCGACGCACTGGTGCTGCATCGCCTGCCGGATGAACGGCAGCGTCTCGGCGGTACGGCCGAAGTTTTGCGGGTGCATCACCTTGTGGTGCGACACGACGACGCGCACATCCAGCGCACGGCCGATGCGAAACGTCTCGTCGAGCGCGTCCATCACGTGGTCGGACTCGTCGCGCATGTGGGTTGCGTACAGGCCTTGATGTGCCGTCAGCGGCCGGGCGACTTCGATGATCTCCTCGGTCGTTGCATGAAACGCAGGCGGATAGAACGTGCCGGTGGACAGGCCGATCGCGCCTGCCTGCATCGCTTCCTCGACATATGCGCGCATAGCCGCGATCTCGTCGGCGTTCGCGGGCCGATCGAGCGCCGCCATGCAGCGTGCGCGCAGGGTCGAATGCCCAATCATCGCCGCGACGTTGACCGAAGGCGGCGCGGCGCGCAGCGCATCGAGATAGGCGAGAAACGTATGGAAGCGATCCTGCGCAGGCGAGTCGATCAGACTCAGCGGCATCGGCAGGTCCATGTCGTCGGACAGCGGCGCCGCACTGATGCCGCAGTTGCCTGCGATCACCGTGGTTACGCCCTGCGATACCTTGAACGGCATGTCCGGCTGCGACAGCGCAGCCTGATCGTCATGCGTATGCGCATCGATGAAGCCGGGCGCGACGATGCGGCCGGTGGCATCGATGACGGCATCGGCGCTGTGCCCCTGAAGCTTGCCGATCGCAACGATGCGGCCGTCGATCACACCCACGTCGGCATCGAAGCGCGGCGCCTTGGTGCCGTCGATCACGGTGCCGTTTCTCACCAGCAGTTCGTAGTGCGTAGTCTTGTTGCTCATGCGAACCTCCTCAGCGGAAATGACAAGCTACCAAGTGGCCTTGATCAGCATTTGACGGCCGACTGGTCAAGGCGGGATCCTGCTGCCTGCAAACGTCCTGCGCGATCGGGCAGCGCGTATGGAATCGGCAGCCGGACGGCGGATTTGCGGGACTTGGCGGGTCGCCCTGCATCAGCACGCGCTGACTGCGCGCGCGCGGATTCGGCACCGGCACGGCCGACAGCAGCACCTGCGTGTACGGATGACGCGGCGCCGAGAACAGCGTGTCGCGATCGGCCAGTTCGACGATACGACCGAGGTACATCACCGCGACCCGATGGCTGATGTGCCGCACCACCGCGAGGTCGTGCGCAACGAACAGGTAGGCGACGCCGAACTCGGCCTGCAGGTCCATCAACAGGTTCACGACCTGCGCCTGAACCGATACATCGAGCGCGGATACCGGCTCGTCGCAGACGATCAGCGCGGGGTTCAGCGCGAGCGCGCGTGCAATGCCGAGGCGCTGGCGCTGCCCGCCGGAAAACTCGTGCGGGTATTTGTCAATCGCTTCGGGCCGCAGGCCGACCTTGCCGAACAGCCACTGGACACGCTCGCGCCGTTCGCTGCGTGAAGTCGCACCGAAGTTGCGCAGCGGCTCGGCGACGATCTCGCCGGCCGACAAACGTGGGTTCAGCGATGCATACGGATCCTGAAAGATGATCTGCACGTCACGCCGGCGCAGCCGCATCTGCGGCTTGCTCAGCTTCAACAACTCTTCGCCGTTGAGCCGCACCGAACCCGATGTCGGCTCGACCAGCCGCATCACCGACTTGGCGGTCGTCGTCTTGCCGCAGCCCGACTCGCCGACCAGCGCCAGCGTTTCGCCGCGCGCCACATGAAACGACACGCCATCGACTGCCTGAACCGGCGGCTTGCGAGGCGCGAGCCAACGCTTAGACGCCAGATAGTGCTTCTTGAGATCGCGCACTGCGAGCAGCGGCGCTGTCTCTGCCTGTTGCGAAACCGCACTCATGCCGCCGCCCCCATGCCGACATCGATCCGCCGCTCCTCGACCGCGAAGCAGGCGACGACGTGATCATCATCCTGCTCGGTCAGCCGCGGAATCTCTGCTGCGCAGCGCGCATTGGCATGAGCACAGCGCGGCGCGAACGAGCAACCGCGGCGCGGCGCCTGCGGCGATGGCACCAGGCCCGGGATTTCATTGAGCCGCGCGGCCGTGCCGTTCATCGCCGGCATCGATGCCATCAAGGCGCGTGTGTACGGATGCAGCGGGCGCTCGAACAGCTCGACCACGTCGGCTTCCTCGACCTTGCAGCCCGCATACATCACGACCACGCGGTCGCAACTCTCCGCCACCACGCCGAGGTCGTGCGTGATCAGCACCACGCCCATGCCAAGCTCTGCGCGCAGCCTTGCGATCAGGTCCAGGATCTGCGCCTGAATGGTCACGTCGAGCGCGGTGGTCGGCTCGTCGGCGATCAGCACTTGCGGGTTGCAGCTGAGCGCGAGCGCGATCATCACGCGCTGGCGCATGCCGCCCGACAGCTGGTGGGGATACTCATGGACGCGCCGCTCGGCCTCCGGAATCTGCACGAGCCGCAGCATCTCCACGGCCCGCCGCATCGCCCGCGTACGATTCACGCGCTGATGTACCTGCACCGTCTCCGCAATCTGCCGGCCGACGCTCAGCACCGGATTCAATGACGTCATCGGCTCCTGGAAAATCATCGAGATCCGGTTGCCGCGAATGCGCCGCATCTGCGCTTCGGACAAGCCCAGGAGATCGGTGCCGCGCAGCCGAACCGATCCCGTGATGCGTGCGGGTGGAGACGGCAGCAGCCGCATGATGGACAGCGCCGTCACGCTCTTGCCGCAGCCCGATTCGCCGACTACGCCGAGCGTCTGGCCGGCGCGCACGGTGTAGGAAACGCCATCGACCGACCTAGCCGGGCCGCTCAACGTGTCGAACTGCGTGCGCAGGTCATCGACTTCAAGCAAGAGCTCGCCTGTGGCCAGCGCGACGCGGAGTGGTTCATCCATGGAAGCGTTCCGCTGTCACAACTGCCGCGCGAGCCGCGGATCAAGCGCGTCGCGCAGACCGTCGCCGACGAGGTTGATTGCCAGCACCGTCAGCGCGAGCAGGATGCCGGGATACAGGATGATGTGGAACGCGACGGCCACGACGTTGCGGCCCTCGGCCATCATGTTGCCCCAGCTCGGCATCTGCGCCGGGATGCCGACGCCCAGGAACGACAGCGCCGCTTCGATCAGCACCGCGGAAGCCGCGACGAAAGTGGCCTGGATGAATAGCGGCGGCACCATGTTCGGCAGCACGTGCCGCGCAAGGATCGTCGGCAGCCGGGTGCCGACCGCGTGCGCGGCTTCGACGTAAAGCTGCTCGCGCAAGGTCAACGACAGCGACCGCACGAGCCGCACCACGCGCGGCACTTCGGGCACCGTGATCGCGACGATCACGGCAGTCAGGCTCGCGTGCGTGACAGCCATCAGCGCGATCGCGAGCAGGATGCCAGGAATCGCCATGAGACCGTCCATGATGCGCATCACGAAGCCGTCGGACCGACGCACGAAACCGGCCACGAGGCCGATCAGCACGCCGATCACGCTTGCGATCAGGCCGACCGACAAGCCCACGATCAGCGACACACGCCCACCCCAGACTACGCGACTGAACACGTCGCGCCCGAGCGCGTCAGTGCCGAACCAATGCTCGGCCGACGGCGGCTTCAGGCGCGCGAGCACGTCCATGTCCTGCGGATCGAACGGCGCGATCCAGGGCGCGGCGATCGACAGCACGACGACTGCGACCAGCAGCAGCGCGCCGACGATCAACGTCGGGTGCTTGCGTGCCCAGCGAAAGCGTGGCAGCACGAACGGCGCTTCGTCGTGAGCAGCGACCGACACCGCGTGCACGGCTTCGAGCGGAGTGGACATGGGCAGCGGCATCAGTATTGGATGCGCGGATCGAACTGACGGTAGCTCAAGTCGATCAGCAAGTTGATCAGCATATAGGCACCGGCCGAGATCAGCAGCACGCTCTGAATCACCGGATAGTCGTGCTGCTGGACCGAGTCGACCACCAAGCGGCCGACGCCCGGGATCGCGAACACGGTTTCGGTCACGACCACGCCGCCGATCAGCAAGGCGATGCCGACGCCCACCGTGGTCGCGATCGGGATCGCCGCATTGCGCAGCGCATGCATCAGCACCGCGAGCACGCCGAGGCCCTTGGCGCGTGCGGTGCGGATGTAGTCCTCGCTGAGCACTTCGAGCACGGTGGCCCGCGTCATCCTCGTGATCAGCGCAAGGTAGACCAACGCGAGGTTCACGCATGGCAGCACCAGGCTGCGCAACCAGGGGCCGAATCCTTCCGAAATGCTTGCGTAACCCTGCACTGGAAACCAGCCGAGCTTGATTGCGAAGCCGTAGATCAGCAGATAACCGATCAGGAACACCGGCACCGAGAACGCAAGCACCGAGAACAGCATGACGAGCCGGTCGATCCAGCTGCCGGCCCGATAGGCTGCCAGCGTGCCGAGCGGCACCGCGATCAGCACCGCCAGCGTGATGGTCAGCACCGCGATCGACAGCGTCGGCTCAACCCGCTGCGCGAGCAGGGTCGAGACCGGCACGTGCGTGAAGATCGAGGTGCCGAGGTCGCCCTGCGCGAGCTTGCCGAGCCAGATCAGGAACTGGCGCCACAGCGGCTGATCAAGGCCAAGTGCGACGCGCAGCTTCGCGATGTCGTCGCCGGTCGCGAAGTCCCCTGCGATCAGCGCGGCCGGATCGCCAGGTGAGATGTGGATCAGCAGGAACACGAGGATCGCGACCACCGCCATCACGGGCAGGGTGGCGATCAGGCGCTGCAGCAGGTAGCGCATCGGCTAGCGGACCGTCTCACCCATCATTTGGCGCGGCTGGCTGGCGAGCCGGCCGTGGAAGCGATCTGCTCGTGCTTGGGGATTGGCCGATGTTCACTCAACCACTCTTTGAGCGCCGCATTCACGCGCGTTTGCCACCCTGGGCCGTCGGCACGGAACGCAATGAGAATTTCCGCGTCAAGCCGGATGGCCACCTGCTCCTTGGTTGGATTCCTGTTCTTGCCTCGCGCCCTACGAAGTACGGCAATGGTTGCTGCGACACCGCCGCCCGGCGTCCGTTGACCGTTGCTCCAATCCACGCCGTCCGGTGACGTAAATGGTGCTGCCGACGCTTCGGCGGCAGCAATCTGCTCAGCGCAAAAAGCGGGCGAAGTAGGCTTCGGTTTGCGGACGGTCTGCATATCGGCAAGAGATCAAATGAACGCACTCTTCGCGCTCGGTCCACACCAGGAAGATGACTTGTCCGCGCCACATCGCCGAGCTTTGCAACCGAAGCTCGCCATAGCGCTCGCGGTCGTCATCCATCGTGATCATCGGGGAATCAAACGCTTCCTCAAGGTCAGCCAGATCATTCCCATGCTTGTTGAGGTTGGTCCTGCGTTTTAACTCATCCTAGGAGACCATTGGCAAATTGTAGATGCATTATGGTCGAATCGAGAGACCACGTGATGGGTCGGCTAATCAAAGTCTTCTTAACTGCCGCAAGTCATCGGCTACTTGTCCAGCACCCACACCGTCGGCAACCCGCCCCACAGCAGATCGGTGTGCTTCAGCTCCTTGCGCGCCGCATAGGCCGGCGTGAACTGGCCTGAGAATGCATACGGCACGACTTCATAGGCGCGGGTCTGGAATGCATCAAGCAGCACGCGGCGTTTGGCCGGATCGATTTCACGCACCCATTCGTTGCGCAGCGCATCGAGCTTTTCGTCGCAGGGCCAGCCGGGCAGGCTGCTGCCGCAGGCGGCGCTCAAGTAGGCGTTCGTGATCGGCGAATCGACGTCGAAGGTGCCGGCCACCGTCACGTACATGTTCCAGCCGCCTTGCGCCGGCGCATCCTTCTTGGCCCGGCGCGCGCCGATCGATGCCCAGTCCATCGTCTGCACATCGACCTTCATGCCGATCTTCTTCATCATCTGCGCAGCGATCAGGCCTTCGGCATTGGTGTACGTGACGTCGGTCGGCACCAGGATCGTGACGGGTTCGCCCTTGTAGCCGGCCTCAGCCAGCAGCTGCTTGGACTTCGCCAGATCAGGCTTGGCAAACGGCGCCGCGCCGGCCGACGTGTCATTCGGGCTGCCACAGATGAACCAGGTCGCGCAATACTTCATGCGCATGTCGGCCGGGTAGCCCATGCCCGCCATGAACTGCTCCTGGTCCACCGCGTGCAGCACCGCCTGCCGGACCTTTGCGTTGTCGAACGGCGGCAGCAGCTGGTTCATCACCAGAAAGCCCTGCCACGGCGCCGAGCCGCCGACCCGAATGTTCGGATCGGCACGCAGCGGCTCGATGAAGTCGGGCGCCAGCACTTCGATCAGATCGACCTCGTTGTTCTTCAACGCCGCGGCAGAGCTGTTCGAGTCGGGCAGGTACAGCCATTCAACCCGATCGAAATGCGGCCGCTTGTTGCCGGCCAGTCCGCTCGGCGGTTCGCTGCGCCCGACGTAGTGCGGATTGCGCTCGAATGCAAGCGTGCTGCCGGGCACCCACTGCTCGCGCTTGAATATGAACGGGCCTGAGCCGAGCGCTTCGTTCATCGGCGCGTTGGTCGGCAACGTGGCCAGGCGCTCGGGCATGATGAACGGCGGGAAGGCCGACGGCTTGGCCAGCCCTTCGAGCACCATGCCGAACGGCTCTTTCAGCGTCAGCGTGAAGCCGTCAGCGCCGCTTTCCTTCCACTCAGCGCCGGCTGTCGTCATTGCGCGGCCGATGCTGTCGCGTGCGGTCCAGCGTTTGAGGGATGCGACCACGTCCTTCGATGTCACCGCGGTGCCGTCCGAGAACTTGAGGCCCGGCCGCAACGTGAACGTCCAGCTCTTGCCGTCGTCGGACTTGGTGTACTTGTCCACCATCTGCGGCTGCGGCACGCCTTTCGCATCCTGCGCAAACAACGTGTCGTAGACCATGTAGCCGAAGTTGCGCGTGATGTAGGCAGTCGTGAAGCTCGGGTCCAGGATTTTCAGGTTCGCATGGGCGACCATGCGCAGCGTCTTCGGCTCGGTCTGGGCGCTGGTGGGCAATGCGGTAGCGGCGAACAGTGCGATCAGGCAAAAGCCGGCCAGTTTGAAATGCAGTTTCATGTCGGGTTCTCTTTGAATCGATTGGGTTGGCAGTCGTCGTCTCGATCCGAGCAGGCAATTCGCCCCGCTGCGGCTTTCAGCATGGCCGCGTTCAGCACAAGCGATCGGCGACGAGAAAAAGTCCTTGCCTCGCTGTCGTGCATGAGCATTCCCTGACCATAGCGCGTCGCAAGCGGAAACGGCAAGGGGGTTAGTCCGGACCCATACACTGGCATCGCCACTTGAAGCGCACGCCCAGCTCGATCGGATCGATGGACCTTCGCCGCTCTTTCCCTTGCACCGACCAAGGCTTCTGCCATGTCTTTCGTCAGTCCCGATCCATTCACGACGCGCCCGGAAATCCAGGGCACCTTCGGCGTCGTCGCATCGACTCACTGGATCGCCTCGGCGGTCGGCATGGGGGTGCTCGAACGCGGCGGCAACGCGTTCGATGCGGGCGTGGCGACGGCGTTCGCGTTGCAGGTCGTCGAGCCGCACCTGAACGGGCCGGGCGGCGATGTGCCAATCATTATTCACGACAGTCGCAAAAACCGTACCGAAGTGATCTGCGGACAAGGCATCGCACCGGCCGGCCTGACGATCGACCACTGCCGCGCGGCCGGGCTCGACATGTTGCCCGGCTCCGGCCTGCTCGCCGCCTGCGTGCCGGGAACCTTCGACGCCTGGATGCTGCTGCTGCGCGACCACGGCACCTTGCGCCCGCGCGACGTGCTGGCGCCTGCGCTGCACTACCTGCGGCATGGCCATCCGCTGCTCGAGCGCGTCAGCGCGACGATCGATACGGTGAAAACGCTGTTCACTGAGCACTGGCCGACGTCGGCCGCGCTGTGGCTGCCCGGCGGCGACGTGCCGGCACCGGGCGCGCTGTTTCGCAACCCGGTGCTGGCCGACACCTACGAACGCATCCTGAAAGAAGCGGAGAGCGCAGGCGGCGACCGCGATGCGCAGATCGAACGTGCGCGGCATGCCTGGTCGCACGGCTTCGTCGCCGAAGCGATCGACGGTTTTTGCCGCATGCATGAAGTGATGGACTCTTCAGGCCGCGCCCATCGCGGCGTGCTGACCGCAAGCGACATGGCGAACTGGCAGGCCAGTGTCGAAGCGCCGGCCACCTACGACTACGGCCGCTACACAGTGATCAAACCCGGCGCCTGGTGTCAGGGCATCGCCACGCTGCAGCAACTCGCGCTGTTGAAAGGTTTCGATCTCGACGGCATCGACGTGAGGGGCCCCGACTTCGTGCACCACGTGACCGAGGCGGCCAAGCTCGCGTTCGCCGACCGCGACAAGTTCCTCGGCGACCCGTTGTTCGTCGATGTGCCGCTCGACACGCTGCTGTCCGACGACTACAACGCCGCACGCCGCCAATTGATCGGCGCATCGGCGTCGATGGAGCAACGACCGGGGGCCATCGCCGGCCGCGGCAAGGCGTTCGAGATCCACGTAGCAGAAGGCGCGCGCGCCGCAGTCGGGGGCCTGGGCACCGGCGAGCCGACGGTCGGGCGCCTGGGCGCCGCGCGTGGCGACACGGTGCATTTCGACATCATCGACCGCCACGGCAACATGATCGCGGCAACCCCTTCCGGCGGCTGGCTGCAGTCGTCGCCGACGATTCCCGAGCTTGGCTTCTGCCTGGGCACGCGCGCGCAGATGTTTGTGCTCGATCCCGCGCATCCGGCCGCACTGGGCTTGGGCCGACGCCCACGCACCACACTGTCGCCGACCATGGCGCTGCGCGATGGCGAGCCGTATCTGGCCTGGGGCTCGCCGGGCGGCGACCAGCAGGACCAGTGGATCCCACAGATGTTCCTGCGGCACGTGCATGCGGGCATGAACCTGCAGCAGGCGATCGACGCACCGGCCTGGCACAGCGAGCACTTCCCGACGTCGTTCTGGCCGCGCACGGCCCGGCCCGGCGTGCTGGTGCTGGAAGCGCGCATGCCACGGGCGACGATCGATGAGCTGGCGCGGCGCGGCCACAAGGTCGAGATCGGGCCGGAGTGGTCGGAAGGCCGGCTCGTGGCCGCTGCGCGTGATGGCGCGCTGCTGAAAGCGGCGGCCAATCCGCGCGGGATGCAGGGTTACGCGGTGGGGCGCTGAGTCGTGTCGCCGGACCGTTCGCTCAAGCGCTCGCGCCCGCATCCAGCGGCCACTTCGGCCGCTGCACCTTTTGATACGGCAGGGTCGCCAGATCGATCGTGACCGAGCCCGGCGCACCCGCGTAGATCACGTGCTTCGCGACTTTCGAGAACGACGCATAGAAGTGCTGCGACGACTTAACGACGATGATCTTTTTCGCGCTCAGGTCGCAGTCGAGCTGTGTGAACAGGTCGGTGCCCATCGCCTGGTTGCGCAACGTGATCAGCACGATCTCGATGCCGTTCGCCTCCACCAGCGCGCAGTCGCCAAGCGCGGTCGGCGTGTTGGCCAAGCCCGTCATCACCATGTCGCGGCGCAATGCTTTCACAGTGCAGTCCAGGTCGATCGGGTCGCCCGACAGCGGGCTGATCTTGCCGCCGATGCGCATCGCCAGCCTTGCGCCTTCGCCTGCGTCGAATGCGATGCGCACCGCGATCGGGTCCCACATCGGGCCGAGCGCGGCGTTCGTGATGCCGCGCTCGACCAGCCGGCGCAGGATGAATGTCGCATCGCTGGCAGCACCGCCGCCGGGGTTGTCCGCGCCGTCCGAGATCACCACCGGGCCGCCGTCGAATGCGAGCGCCTGATCCAGCGCTTCGTCGATGCTTGGATAACGCACGGTGAGCGCATCGCGCAGGCCGATCAGCTCGTCGGCCAGCTTGCGTGCCAGCGCGTCCGCCTTGACTTGGTCGCCATCGGCATAGACCAGCAGCTTGGTGCCCATGCCCGGCACATCGCCCCACGGAAAGCCGTGCGAAATCGAGATCGATAGCACGCCGTCCTTGCCTTCAAGCGACTGAATGCGGTCGACAAACGCACGCGCCGGATCGCGCGAGGTGTGCATGGTCACGACCATCTCGCAGTCCACCACGGCGGCGACCGGCTTGATCTTTTTCTCCACCATCGCTGCGCAGAGATCGACGAGTTCAAGGCCGCGCTCCAGCACATCGGTGTGCGGATACTCCTTGAACGCGATCAGCAGGTCGGCGTTCTCGACCATCTCCGGCGTCAGATGGTTGTGCGGATCCAGTTCGGCGCCAAGCACCACGTCGGGCCCGACCATCTCGCGCACGCGCTGCAGTAGGTCGCCTTCGCAATCGTCGTAGCCGTCGGCGACCATCGCGCCATGCAGACCGAGCACGACCATGTCGACCGGCAATGCCGCGCGCAGGTCGGCCAGCAGTTCATCGCGCAGCGTCTCGTAGGCTTCACGGGTGGTGATGCCGCTCGGCTGCGCGCCCGCCACCAGCCCTTCGGACAATTGCCAGTGCCGTTCCTTGCCACGCAGCCGTGCGGCCCACAGCGGACCGGAGAACAGCGTGATGTGGTCCGGATGCTTGCCCGCGGGGTAGTAGCCGCGATCCCGGAACGAGGCAAGGCCGGTCGGCATCGGGCCGAAGGTGTTGGTTTCGGTGGCGAGGGATCCGCTGAAGACACGCATGCTTGGCTCCTGAGTGACGGGGAATCGAGTGGGCAATCGAATGCGATTGCGATCAACCCGCGGCAGGCCGCAGCTGCAGCCGTGCCGGCGACAACATCGCTGCCGTGAGCCCAAACGATGCCGGATGCGCAGGCACGCCCAACCCGCGCACCAGCGCTGCGCTGACTTCGCCCATCGCAGGCGACGTCTGGATTCCGTAACCGCCCTGGCCTGCGACCCAGAAGAAGCCCAGCGCCTGATCGTCAAACCCTGCCACCAGATCGCCGTCCGGCGCGAACGAGCGCAAGCCGGCCCAAATGCGCGTCGGCCGGCGGATCGTGAGCGTGGTGTTCTCTTCGATGCGATGGATCGCGAGCGCGATGTCGAGTTCTTCGGGCTGCACGTCGTGTGGATCGACCGGATCGGCGTTCGCAGGCGAGCCGAGCAGCATGCCGGCGTCGGGCTTGAAGTACCAATCCTCGGTGGCGCCGACCGTCATCGGCCAGCGTGCGCAGTCCAGACCGGCTGGTGGTGCAAAGATGAATGCCGAGCGGCGCCGCGGCTCAATGCCGAGCGGTTTGACGCCGGCCAGCCGGGCGACCCGATCAGCCCAGGCACCGGCGGCATTCACCACGATGGGCGCTTCATAAATTGCGTCGCCGCATCGCACGTGCCAGTGGTTGCCGTCGCGTTGCAGCGCTGCGACTTCGGCGTTGCAGACCAGCCGTCCGCCAGCCTGACGCATGCCGCGCAGGTAGCCCTGGTGGATTGCGTGTACGTCCATGTCGGCCGCATCGGGCTCATGCACCGCGCCAAGCAACCGGTCGGCACGCAGCACCGGCACCAGGGCTCGCGCCTGGCTGGCAGACAGGCGCCGCGCGGTCGGGCTGGTCGCTTTCAGCACCTCCCAATGTTCGTCCAGCCGCGCGGACTGATCGGGCGCGGCCACGATCATGGCGCCGCGTGGTGACAGCACCGGATGGTCGCTGAATCCGGCTGGCGGTTGCTCGAAGAACGCACGGCTGGCCAGCGTCAACGCCCGCACTTGCGGCGGGCCGTAGCTTTCCATGAACAGCGCCGCGGAGCGCCCGGTCGAGTGGTAGCCGGGCTGTTCTTCGCGCTCCAGCAGCACGACGCTGCCGTGCGGCGCGAGCCAGTGTGCGATGGAAGCACCCGCGATGCCGCCGCCGATGACGATGAAGTCAACGCATGACGGCATTGTGGTTGCGGTGAAAGAACTCATGGCGGTTATCTGGGACTTTGGCGCTCAATGAAGACGGCGCAGACCGCTGATGAATCAAAGTCTACGCTCCCGGTTCACCGATCGGTGACGCTATGGCCAGGACCGCCAGATCATCGGTACCGCACGCAGCAGCAGGCTGCCGCCGCTGAACAGCAGCAGCAGCCAGACCCCTTGTACCGCGTGCTGCGTCGGCAGCCACGCATGCAGCCGGCTGCCGGCCAGAAAGCCGAGCAGCGCGACCGGCATCAGCAATGCGCCCAGCTGCACCAGGCCTGGCTGCGCATAGAAGCCTTCCCCCGTGAACAGCGCAAGCCGCACCAGCGCCGTACAGAAAATCAGCACACCGATGCTCGCGCGCAGCACGTGCTTGTCGAACAGCCGGCGCGCCAGATAAATCGTGTAGATGGGCCCACCGGTGCCGTACAGCGCAGTGAACGCGCCCCCGATCAGGCCGGCCGGCATGGCCCAGCGCGTGGGTGCCGGCCGCATCGGCAGATGATTGAGCAGGCTCCAGCATGCATAGACGACGATGAAGCCACCGAGCAGCAACAGCAGCCAGCGTTCGGGCACCTGCACCAGCAACGTCACGCCAGCCGCCATGCCCGCCAGCAGCCAGGGCGCGAGCCGCAGCAGCTCACGCAGGTCGACAATACGGCGATGCTTCAACCCGAGCAGCAAGCCTGCGCCCAAGTCGAACAGCAACATCATCGGCACCGCGAACTGCAGCGGAAACAGGTGCGCAAGCAGCGGTATCGCGACCACCGATGCGCCGAAGCCGGTCACGCCATAAACGGTATAAGCCAGCGCGACGATCAGCGCGGCGGCGGCCAGCGTGCTCCAGGGCAGCGCCGTCATCCGTCAACGCTTCATCGATGGCGCGGGCAAGCCTTCAATCATCACGTTCAGGCAGGCGGGCAGGCCACTGGCGTGCGCGCGCTGCAATGCTTCCGCCATCGCGTCGGCCCGGACAACCTGCTCGCCGTGACCACCGAAGGCATGCGCCACCGCGTCGTAGCGGGTGGGCGCCAGTTCACAGCCGATCAGCCGGTCGGCACCGTAATCACGCAGCTGGATCTGGTATTCGGCATTCCAGCGCGCATCGTTGCCGATCACGGCGACGAAGGGCAAGTCGTAACGCACCGCGGTGTCGAACTCGGCAATGTGAAAGCCGACGGTGCCGTCACCCATCACCGCGACGACGGGCGCATCGGCCACCGCACAACGGGCCGCCAGCGCATAGGGCAGACCCGAGCCGATCGCACCCGCCACGCCGTTGATCACGCGGTGCGGGGCATCCAGGCACGCGCTGGCCCATTGGCCGATCTCGCCGCCATCGCAGACCAGTACTGCATCGGCATGGGTGTCGAGCAGCGCCTGCAGCGGGCGCAGCATCTGCGCCGGATGCAGGCGATCGGGTTGTTGCGACGTCGCCTGGTCCCACGCCGGCGGTCGCCAGGTAATGGCCTCGTCCACCTGCCTGAGCCAGTCCCCATCGCGCCCAGGGCCGGTCGGCCATTCAGCGTTGGTCAGCGCGTCGAGCGACGAAACGGCGTCGGCGTTGCAGGTCGACTTCAGCCGTGATCCGATTGCGTTGCGGCCACGCTCCAGTTCCGCCGCATCGGCATCGATCTGATAAACCGCTGCGTCGGCTGCAAAAGCCTGGCCGAACTTCAGTGTGAAGTCGACCCGCTTGCCGATCAACAGCACGCAGTCGGCTTCGGCCAGCACGGGCGCGAAGCTGCCGAGCCGCGGATCGGCCACGCCGCGCGGGCTGTCCATGCCGATTGCCGGCATGCCGGCTGCAGCCTGCAGCGCTGCCAGCCGAGCCCGGCCGGCACGGGTCATGCACGATGGGCCGGCCAGAATCAGCGGACGGCTTGCGGCTGCAAGCGCCCGGGTCAGCGCGTCGACGGTGCTCTGGTCCAACGGCAACGCTTCCGGTCCGAATGCTTCAGCCGCAACCGCAGGCAGCGCCCCATCGACCGCGTCCTCAAGCACGTCCGTCGGCAGGCTCAAGTGCACCGGCCCAGGCCGACCGGACCGTGCCAGCCGAATCGCACGCGCGATGTCGGCACCGACGGCAGCCGCACTGGCACAGGTCCACGCCGCCTTGCAGACCGGCCCGGCCATGTCCGCCTGCCGCATCTCCTGAAACGCCCCCATGCCGCGCTGCGCATTCGGTGCGTGGCCGGACAGCAGCAGCACGGGCGCTTCGGCCATCAGCGCGGTGTAGAGCGCCGACACCGCATTCGCGTGGCCGGGTCCACCCGTGACCAATGCGATGCCGACGTCGCCGGTGATGCGTGCGTATGCATCGGCCATGTGCACAGCCGCAGCTTCATGCCGCGTGTGGATCAGCGCGATGCCGCTTTCGAACGCGGCGTCGAACACCGGCATGATGTGGTTGCCCGACAGCGTGAAGATGTTCTTTGCGCCGGCGGTGCCAAGTGCCTGCAGCAGCGCGTCGGCGCCGCGCCGGGTGGATGAAACGTTCGTCATTCGATGATGGTCTCGCATGGCCGGCAGTGCGCGCCGGTCACTTCAATTGAATCTGCAGTTGCTGGCCGAGCCGCTGGTAGACCTCGAACTGCGCGCCCGCAAACGTGGCGCTTTCAGCCGGCGGCAACACGCGCGGGATGCTGCCGGCCTTCTCCGTTGCGTTGACCCACTGCGGTTCCTTGGCCACCGCGCCCAGTGCCGCGCGCCAGCGGTCCACCACCTCGGCCGGCAGGCCCGGCGGACCATACAACGCGCTCCAGCCGACGATCGCTTCGAGCTGCGGATAGCCGGCTTCGCGCGCGGTCGGCACGTCGGGTAGATCCTTCGCGCGCTCTGGCGTGGTCGTGAGCAGCGCGCGCAGCCGCCCGCCCTGGATGTTGCCGATCATCGAGGTGAGGTTGCCGCAGCTGAAATCGACGTCGCCCGCCAGCAGCGCGAGCGCCGCTTCGCTGCCGCCCTTGTAGACGATCGGCTGCGCGGCATTCTTGCCCAGCCCCAGCACATCGAACAGCACCTGCGGCGCGAAGTTCAGGATCGTTGCCGGGCCGGTGGTGCTGTAGTTGAGCTGACCCGGGCGCGCCTTCAACGTGTTCACCAAGTCCTGCATCGTCTGCTGCGGCGCCTCTGAGCGCACCGCGCAGACCACCGGGTTCAGTTCGAGCACGCCGAGCATCGTGAAGTCGTTCCACTGGTAGGGCGGCGGCACCTGCAGCGCGGGCAGCACGACTTGCGAGCCGACGCGGCCGAGCAGCAAGGTGTAGCCATCGGCCTTGGCGCTGCGTGTCACGTTGGAGCCGATCGCACCACCGGCGCCGGGCCGGTTCGTGACGACGATTGGCTGGCCCAGCGTCGTATGCACGCTGGCCGCCAGGTTGCGCGCCGCAGTGTCGGCATCGCCGCCCGCGCTGAACGGCACGATCAAGGTGATCGGCCGATCGGGATAGCCCTGGGCTGCAGCAACGGTCGTCAATGATGCGATGCAGGCAGCGCCGAGCCAGACAATGGCTGGCAGGTACCGACGTGGCAGCCGGTCATGCGTGGCGGTCGACGTGCCCGCGCGTGTTGGGGAGGCTGGGTGCCGGGCATCTGTTCGCATCGCTTGGGTCTCCTCGTTCTGATCGGCTTTCTCATCGCACGCAGAAACAGTCGTTGGCACCTGCTTGCCCTACGCCACCGCCGCTGCCTCCTGCAGGATCGTCTGCCCCGGCGCCACCCGCGTGAAGCGCACCGGCTCACGCCGCATCTCGAGTGCCGCGTCGCGCTGCTGCACGACGATGTAGGTCGAACCCGGCAGGTCGCCGGTTTGCGGGAAGTCCTCGCGGAAATGCGCGCCGCGCGAATCCTCGCGGGCCAGCGCCGATGTCGCGATCACGCGGCTGACCTGGATCAGGCTCTGCAGATTCAGCCAGTCGTGCCAGCTCAGGTTGAAGCCGCGGTCGCCGTCGGCAACACCGGTGCGGGCAAGCTGCGCATCGAGCTCGTCGAGCTTCAAAAGCGCGCGCTGCAGGCCGGCTGCATCGCGCAGGATGCCGACGTCCTGCCACATGCAGTCGAACAGCGCCTCGCGCAGCGGCTCGAGGCTGCCAGCGGCCACTTCGAACGGCACGAGGTGGGCAGCGACGCTGGCCTGCAGCGCAGCTTCATCAGGCGCGCGCAGCAGACCGTGCCGATGCACCCAGGCCGCCATCCGGTCGCCCGCGATGCCGCCGAACACGGTCGAGTTCGCGACGCCGTTGCCGCCGAGCCGGTTCGCACCATGCACGCCGCCGGTGTCTTCGCCGGCTGCGAACAGGCCGGTCAGCTCGGTGCGGCAGTCGGCCTTGAACACAACGCCGCCCATCAGGTAGTGCGCGGTCGGCACCACTTCGACCAGACCGCCTGCCAGGTCGAACCCGCAGTCGCCGCAGCGCTCGACCATGCCCTTGAACTGCCGGCGCACGTTGTCGGCCCCGAGGTGCGCCATCTTCAGATAGGCGCCGCCGTTCGGTGAGGTACGGCCCGCGCGCATCTCCGCATAGATCGAACGCGAGACGATGTCGCGCGTGGCGCGCTCGGCCCGCGGGTCGTAGCTTTGCATGAAGCGCTGCTCGTCGCCATTGAGCAGGTAGCCGCCCGCGCCGCGCAATCCCTCTTCGAGCACGGTGCCGGTCATGCGCGTGTCGGTGCCGGCCAGCAGCCCCGTGGGGTGGAACTGCACCATCTCCATGTCGCGTAGCGGCAGGCCCGCGCGCAGCGCCATCGCGAGGCCGTCGCAGGTCTTGTCGCCGGACGGCGTGTGGTACTTGTACATGGTCGGGCCGCCGCCGGTCGCCAGCAGCACGGCCTTGGCCTTGACGAACACGAAGCCGCCGCTGCGGATGTCGATCATCAGCACGCCTGCGAGCGCGCTGCCGTCCGCGGTCTTGACGAGTTCGATCGCACGGTGCTCTTCGAGCCGGCCGATGCCGCGCGCCCACACTTGTTCGGCAAGCCGGTTGATGATCTCGATGCCGGTCAGGTCGCCCTTGTGTACCGTGCGGTCGAACGTCTGGCCCGCGAATGCCTTCTGATGGATGCTGCCGTCCGGGTTGCGGTCGAAGAAGCAGCCGAGTTCGTTTTCCAGCTCGCGCACGCGCTCCACTGCCGTGCTGACCAGGGTCCACGCCAAGTCCTGCTCGGACAGCCACTTGCTGCCTTCGATCGTGTCCATGAAATGCCGCTCGACCGAATCGCCGGGTGCGAGCGCGACGTTGTAGCCGCCCTGCACCATGCGCGTGCAGCCGCATTTGCCGAGCAGGCCCTTGACTGCGATCGTGATGTTGAGCGACGGGTCGGCCTGATGCGCATGCAGCGCAGCGAACAGGCCGGCACCGCCGGAGCCGAGGATCAGGATGTCAGTCTCGAACCGCTGGGTGGATAGGTCAGTCATTGATATGCTTTTGATAGCGCAACATGCAGTCAGGACTAAAGCCTACGGCCTATTTTTCCTAAAATTGTTGCGGGACGTGCGCTGGCAACGTCTGCGTCATGCACCAACGCCAAGGCTTGCCAGCACCGCCGCGCGCCGTGACTGCGCATCCTCGCGCACCCCGTCGTAGAGGCTGCCGCCGTGGCTGTCCATCGCGACCAGCAGCGGCCCAAAATTTTTGATGCGGAACTGCCAGAGCGACTCGGGGTTCAGGTCGTCCATGTCCACATCCTCGATCTGCTCGATCCAGGTCGTCTCGAGCGCCGCCGTGCCGCCGATGATTGCGAGGTATGCGCCGCCGATATCCTGGAACGCCTGCGCAGATGCCTCACGCATGCCTCCCTTGCCGACGATCAGCCGCACGCCGTACTGCTCCATCAGCGGCCGCGTGAAGCGCTCCATGCGGTCCGACGTGGTGGTGCCGATGCAGACCGGCGCGTAGCCGGCCGGGTACGCGTCACTCGGCTCCACCTTGCGCACATTCGGCGCGGTGTGGATCACCGCATGGCCTTGCAGATCGAAGCGCGTGGTGCGGCCGCGATCGAACAGGTGGATCTGCGTCGCATCGCGGATGCCGAACAGGCGGTGCTGCAACGTCACCGTGTCGTTGACCTTGAGCGCACGCACCTGCGCTTCGGGCGCGGGCATCGTCAGTTCATGGTGGGCCATCGCAGCGCGTCCTAAAACCCGTACGCCACGCCATCCGGCGTGAACGTCGCGCGCGCGCGCCGCGCCGAATGGCATTGCATGTTGACCGCGATCGGGTTCATCGTGATGTGCGTGGCCGCGAGTTCGATCTGCACCGCGAATGCGGTCGAGTCGCCGCCGAGGCCTTGCGGACCGACGCCGAGCTGGTTCACGGCTTTCGATAGTTGCTCTTCGAGCGCCGCACCGTCCGGGTCCGCGCAGCGGCTGCCCAAGGGACGCGTCGCCGCGCGTTTCGCGAGCGCGACCGACAGGTCCGACGTGCCGCCGAGCCCGACCCCGACGATCGTCGGCGGACAGGTCTTGCCGCCGGCCGCGAGCACGCAGTCGATCACGAACGTCTTGATCGCATCGATGCCTTCGGCCGGAATCGCCATCTTCAAGAACGAGTTGTTCTCGGAGCCACTGCCTTTGGGGATCATCTCGATCGTGAGCTGGTCCGGCACGTCGTCGAAGTCGATGTGGATCACCGGCACTTCGATGCCGCACGAGGTGTGTTCGTTCTTGCGCGTGAGCGGATGCACGACCGAGCTGCGCAGCGGGTATTCGCGCGTGGCGCGTTCGCAGCCACGGCGCACCGCGGCTTTGAGTGCATGGCCATCGACTTCGATGCCGCGGCCGATCGCGAGGTTGTAGATCGGCACGCCGGTGTCCTGGCACAGCAGGTTGTCGGTGTCTTCGGCGACAGCGATGTTCTGCACCATGGTGCCGAGCACGCGCCTGGCGGTCGCACCCGATTCGCTCGCCTGCAGTTGCGCAAACCCCTGCTTGATGTCCGGCGGCAGCACCTTCAACGCGCGGATGTAGAGTTCCTTGGCGGCGTCTTCCACCGCCTGTACATCGATCTTCATCGGTGTGCTCAGTTGGTCTGGATCTTGCGGTTCTTGACGACCGCTGCCCAGCGCCTGGCTTCCGCGTCCATCGCTTGTTCGAAGTCGGCCGTGCTGTTGCCGACCGGCTTGAAGCCGAGCACCGACAGCTGGCCCTTCATCTCGCTCTCGGACAACACCTTCGCCGTGTCTTTCTGCACCTTGGCCAGCACCGCGGGCGGCGTGCCGGCGGGCGCGAACAGGCCGAACCAGCCGGTGTTCTCAAAACCTGGGAGGCCGCTTTCCGCCACGGTCGGCACGTCGGGCAGTTGTTCGGAGCGTTCCTTGCCCGTGACGGCCAGCGCACGCAGCCGCCCTTGGCCCAGCAGCGCCTGCGCCGCCGCGATGTTGCCGACCATGAGCTGCACCTGATTGCCGATCAGGTCGGTGTAAGCGGGCGCTTCGCCCTTGTACGGCACGTGCGTGATGTCGATACCGGCCGCATCCGCGAAATTCTCGCCGGCCATGTGCACCTGGCTGCCGACGCCGGCTGAGCCGAAGTTGAGCACGCCGGGCCTGGCTTTGGCCTGTGCGATCAACTCCTTGATCGAATGGATGGAGGAGCTCTCCGGCACCACCACCAGCATCGGGCCGCTGGCCACATCGGTGATCGCGGCCAGATCCTTTCGTGGATCGAACGACATGTTCTTGTAGATCAACGGGTTGATCGTCGGGATGCTGCCGGATGCCATCAGCAGCGTGTAGCCGTCGGCCGGCGCCTTCGCGACGATCTCGGCGCCGACGTTGCCGCCCGCGCCCGAGCGGTTCTCGATCGTGACCGGCTCGTTCCACAGCAACGACAGCTTCTGGCCGAGGATGCGCGCCACCACGTCGGTGGAGCCGCCCGGAGAAAACGGCACCACGATCTTGACCGGCTTGTTCGGCCACGGGCTCTGCGCGTGTGCGGATACGGACAGGCCCAGCGACAGCGCGGCTGCAGCGGCCGTCGTGGTGAGCAGCTGGCGCAAGGCTGCGCGGCGGGAAGTCGTCATCACGGTTTGTCTCCGATTCAAGGTTTTTGCAAGATCAACGAACAAAGGCCGGCACGCGCAAATGACCCGTTGTCCGACCGATGCGCTTTCAAGTCAACAGGGAAAGCGCGAACGCCAAGCCAGCGGCGAATGCAAAACCCGCCGCACCCGCGATCCAGTTCTTGCGCAAGCCGGATGCCGGTCCGAACTCGATCAACAGCAGTCGCAATCCACCTGCCATGTGCAGCGACAGCAATACGACCAGGCCCCACTCGGCAAACTTGAACAGGCCGCGATCGGCAAAGCGCAGGAAACCGTCGAACGCCCCTGCACCCTGCAGCGCCTGGCCCAACGCCCAGAAGTGCAGCGGCAGAAAAACGCCGAGCGCGAGGCCCGACAGCCGGTGCAGCAGAAACGCCCACCAGGCCGGGTGCGCATGTGCTCTGGCATCGGTGCGATGCGTGCTCATGGCGCGGCTCCCGGTGCCACCACGGCCCAGACCGCGCGCAAACCCATCACCAGCAGCAGCAGGCCGAACGCGCGCGATGCCCACAGTGCGGTGGACGCTCCCATGCCCCACCACTCGCGTGCGATGTTGGCCAGCCCGACCGGCACATGGACCGCGCAGGCAACCACGAACACCGCATAGAACGCACCGAACGTCAGGCTGCCGCGCGTGCGGTCCAGGATTTCCGCTGCGCTCAAGCCGCCGCGTACTGCATAGATGATCACGACCAGGTGCACGAGCACGCAGACCGCGAGCACCATCGCACTGATGCGTTGCCAGTACCAGCGCTTGGCTTCCCATACAGCCGATCGATGCAGGGTCATAGCTCGCCACGCACCGCGGCGCGCCCGACCGCGCGCTTGAGTCCGGCGATCGACAGCGTCGGCGCGAGTTGCTTCGGACACCGCTCGGTGCAGGAGCCCTGGGTATGGCAACTGTGGCACCCCGCATCGCCCGCAACGGCGCGCAGGCGTTCTGTCTGTTGCACGTCGCGCACGTCGTTGACCAGGGTCCAGGCCCGGTTCAGCGCCGCCGGCCCCAGGTAGTCGGGCCGCCACCCGACCACGTCGCAGGAGGAATAGCAGACCGAGCAGCCGATGCATTCGATGCCGGCGTTGGCGGCAGCGCGCTCTTTTGACTGCGGCGAGACCTTGGCGAAGTCGTCATGCCGGGTGGCGCTGCCCTTGAACTGGCCTTTCGCCTGCGCCCACTTGTCGAAGAACGGCGCCATGTCGGTCACCAAATCCTTCACCACCGGCAGGTTCGCGAGCGGCGCGACTTCGATCCGGCCGGCAGCGCCCGCCACCTTCGCCACATGCGTGCGGCAGGTCCAGCGCGCCTGGCCGTTCACCGTCATCGCGCACGAGCCGCACATGCCGACCCGACACGCAAAACGGTAGCCGAGCGACGGCTCCAGATGCCGCTGGATGTACGTCACCACGTCGAGTACGGTCTGGCTGGGCCGGCGCGGCACCTGATAGTCGGTGAACGCACCTTGCGCGCGACCGCGCCAGACGGACACGGTCAAGGTAGTGGACGTGGCGGTGGGTTCGGTGGCTGGAACGGTCATCGCAGGCGATCCTAGGCAGTTGGACGCAAAAGGAAAAGCGATTAAAAATTGCGTCGAGCACAAGCCGATCTTTAGCACCCGAGTCCCATCATGCCGTCGATGCGCACCTTGAAAATCTTTCTTGCAGTGGCGCGCCACGGCAGCTTTGCAGGTGCCGGGCAGGAAGTCGGGCTCACGGCCGCGGCGATCGGCCTGCAGATCCGGGGGCTGGAAGAGGAGTTGCGCCAGCCGCTGTTCGACCGCAGCGGGCGCTCGGTCGTGTTCAACAGCGCCGGCCGCGCGCTGGTGGCGCCGGTCACGGATCTGGTCGGGCGCTATGAAGCGCTGGCGGCCGGGCCGGCGCACGAAGGGCTGTCCGGCAAGCTCGTGATGGGTGCCTTGGTGTCGGCGCTGATGGGTGCATTCGCGGATGGCCTGCTTGCTTTGATGGGCGAACACCCGGCACTCGAAGTCAAGCTGTTCGCGGGCCTGTCGGCCGACTTCGCCACGCGCGTGGCAAGCGGCGAACTCGACGCTGCGGTGGTCACGCAGCCGCCGATGCAGCTGCCGTCGAACCTGGTCTGGTCACCGCTCTACGACGAGCCGATGGTGCTGATCGTGCCGCGCCGGCCGCATTTCCATCTGCCGGGCAATGCGCGGCAGTTGCTCGCCGAATGCCCGTTCCTGCGCTTCGACCGGCAGGCCTGGACCGGTCATCTAGTGGACCGCGCGCTGGCGCAGGCCGGCGCCACCGTGCGCGAAGGCATGGAGCTGAACTCGGTGGAAGCGATCGTCGCGCTGGTGCGCCAGGGCTTCGGCGTGTCGATCGTGCCGCAACTGGCGAATGTCCAATGGTCGCGCGATCGCGCGTTGCGATTGGTGCCGCTGCCCAAAGTGAAAGTGCAGCGCCGAGTGGGATTGCTGGAGCGGCGTCGGCACGCGCGCGAGCCGGTGACGGCTGCGATCAAGGCGCACTTCGCGCCGGTGTCCAGGCGCGTCAGGGCAGCAAAATGATCTTGGCCGCTGCCGACAGGCCCTGATCCAGTTCCTCGAACGTGCGCGGGCCGTCGGCGAGCGCGCGCTGTTCGACCCACGCGAGACTGCCGAACACGCCTGCATGCAGCGCCGCCACCGTTGCACGCAGGTCGGCCGTGGTGTAGGTGTAGGTGCCGAGCAACGTGATCTCGGCCAGGGTCAGCTTCCTCATGTCGATCTCGCTGGCCCAGTCCTGCAGGCCGACGTGCATGATCACGCCGCCGGGCTTGACGGCAGCCAGTGCCTGCGTGCGCGTGACCTTGGCGCCGACCGCGTCGAACACGTAGTCGAATGCGCTTTCGGCCGGCGTGTGCTCGCGCGGATCCAGCGTGTCGCAGCCCACATGCTTGGCAACTGCGTCGCGGCGCAGGGCATTCGGCTCGCTCAACGTCAGCCGCGTGACCCCGAGGTGTTTGAGCAGCAACGCAGCGAGCATGCCGATCGCGCCGCCACCGATCACGAGCACCGCGCATTCATGCATCGGCCGCGGCAGCACGCGCAGCGACAGGTTGACGGCATGCCATGCGGTGGCGGCCGGCTCGGTCAACGCGGCGGCCGCGTCGGGCATGTCCTGCGGCATCGCGATCAACGATGCGGCCGGTATGCTCATGTATTCGGCATAAGCGCCGGGCCGTGTCATGCCGACCATGGTGCGGTTGCTGCACAGGTTGTTGCGGCCTTGCACGCAATAGTCGCAGACGCCGCAGGTGATCAGCGGGTTGCCGGTGTAGCGCGTGCCTTCGTCGAAACCGTTGGCGGCCGATTCGGCCACGGTGCCGACGAACTCATGGCCGAGCACCAGCCCCGGTTTGCGGCGCGGGTCGTGCCCATGCCAGGCGTGCATGTCGGAGCCGCAGATGCCGACCGCGTCGATCCTGAGCACGACTTCACCGGCGGCGAGTTCGGGGTGCGGGCGCTCCTGCAGCTGCAATTGTTTCGGTTGCGTGTAGACCAGGGCTTTCATCAAACGGTTTCCTTTTTGTCCGCTCAACGCGCAGTGAAGCCGCCATCGACCATCAGCGTCTGGCCGGTGATGTAGGCGCTCGCGTCGCTGGCGAGGAACACGGTGGCGCCGTACAGGTCGGTCAGCTCACCGTTGCGGCCGATGCAGGTCTGCTCGGCGTTGCGTGCGCTGAGCTCGGGGTTGTGGAACACGGCAGCCGTCAGTGCGGTCGGAAAAAAGCCCGGGCCGATTGCGTTGCAGGTGATGCCGAAGTGCGACCACTCCTGCGCAATCGCGCGCGTGAGTTGCACGACACCGCCTTTGCCGGCGCCGTAAGGCGCGCTGTTGGCGAACGCGCGGCAGCTTTGCAGCGAGGCGATGTTGATGATGCGGCCCCAGCCGCGCTGCTGCATGCCGGGCGCGAGCGCCTGCGTCAGGAAGAACGGTGCAGACAGGTGCAATGCGATCTGGGTTTGCCAGCTTTCGGGGGTGACTTGCGCGAACGGTTCGCGCAGATTGACGCCAGCGGCGTTGATCAGGATGTCCACATCACCAAATTGCGCCTCGGCATCCCTGGCGATGGCGCGCAGCGCGGCGGGCTCGATCAGGTCGGCTGCAAGAAAGCTCGCGTCGATGCCGTCCGCGTGCAACCGCTTTGCTGCAGCCTCCAACTGCTCGGCCCGGCGCGCCACCAGCAGCACCCGTGCACCGGCCAGCCCAAGCGCGCGCGCCATCGCCTCGCCGATGCCCGAATTGCCGCCGGTCACGAGCGCGCGGCGGCCCGCAAGGTCGAACAGTTTGCCTATGGATCTCGTCATTCCGTGACCGTCTCACCCAGCTCAAATCTTTCGCCCGGAAAGTATTTCTCCAGCCGCTTGTCGGCCGTGAGCGCATGCCCTTCCATGCCTTCGAGCCGCGAGATGCGCGACGTCACTTCACCGATGTCGCGCGCGGCATCGCGGGTCAGGCGTTGCCAGGTCAACGTCTTCATGAACTTGTGCACCGACAGGCCGCCCGAATAGCGCGCGGCGCCCTTGGTCGGCAGCACGTGGTTCGGGCCGCTGGCCTTGTCGCCGAACGCAACCGTGGTCTCTTCACCGAGGAACAGGGACCCGTAGCAGGTCAGATGCTGCAGCCACCAGTCGAGATCGGTGCAATGGACTTCGAGGTGTTCGGGTGCGTAGCGATCCGACACTTCAGCGACTTCTTCACGCGTGTCGCAGACGATCACTTCGCCGTAGTCGCGCCAAGCCGAACCGGCTGCGTCGCGCGCCAACGGCGGCAAGGAATCGACGAGTGCCGGGATGCGCTTGACGACTTCTTCAGCAAGCGTTTTCGATGTGGTGAAGAGCCACGCCGGCGATTCATGGCCGTGCTCGGCCTGGCCGACCAGATCGATCGCGACGACTTCCGGGTCGGCCGTATCGTCAGCGATCACCGCAACTTCCGACGGGCCCGCGAACACATCGATGCCGACCTGGCCGAACAAGGTGCGCTTGGCTTCCGCGACGAACTTGTTGCCCGGCCCCACGATCACGTCGGCCTTCTTGCCCGTGAACAGGCCGCTCGCCATGGTCGCGATCGCTTGCACGCCGCCCAGCGTCATGATGATGTCGGCGCCCGCGCGCTCGAATGCATAGAGCACATAGGGGTGCATCGGCCCGCCGCGAAACGGCCCGGAACACGCCATGATCGTCTTGACGCCGGCGGCTTTGGCCGTCGTCACCCCCATGTAGGCCGAAGCGATGTGCGCGTAGCGGCCAGCCGGTGCATAACAACCGGCGACGTTGACCGGCAGCACGCGCTGGCCGGCGGTCACGCCCTTGTGCAGCTCGGTCGAGAACTCCTGCATCGACTTACGCTGCGCGTGCGCGAACGCGCTGACCTGATGAATAGCAAAGTCGATGTCGCGCCGCACATCGGCCGGCACCTCGCCGCAGCGGTGATCGATCTCGGCGCGGCTCATCACGATGTCGCCGTCCCACTTGTCGAGATCTTTCGCATATCTGCGCACCGCGGCCTCGCCGTTCCGATCGATCTCGGCGAGCATTTCCGTCACGACCTTTTGCGCGGTCACGGTCTCGGTGGACGGGGTCTTGTCGGCTTTCTTCAGATAGTGGATGGCCATGTTCTTTTCATTCCTTGTTGTTGGCGAATGCGCGCAGCTTCGGGTCGGCGGCCACGCGCTTCATATAGGTGTCGGTGATGTAGTCTTTCGCGGCCGGCACGCTTGAAATGGCGCCGGTGCTTTTCATGAACGTGGCGATGTCGTCGAACCACTTGTCCATCTTCGAGGTGCCGCCGCTGCTGCCCTGCATGTTGGCGAGCTGCTGGTCCAGCGTGAACGTGGGGCGCTTGGCGAATTCCTTCTCTTGCGAAGTGTCCGAGATGTTGACGCCGCCCTGCTTGTAGAACGCGCGCATCATGGTCAGCGCCTCGGGCTTGTGCGCGTTCATCCACGACCAGCCGCGCAGGTAGATCGCGAGGAACTTGGCGACGTTCTCGGGGTGCTCATCCGCATAGTCGCTGCGCGCGATCAACGCGCCCGGCACGATCGCGTTGCCGTCCTTGCCCGAGCACAATTGCACCGCGCCGGCTTTTTCTTCGACCGAGTAATTGTTCGGCGCCCACAGGCCGGCCAGATTTGCGCCGCCGGAAGACAGCGCCGAGATGATCTCGGCCTGACCCATGTTCTTGATCGTCACATCGGACTTGGTCATGCCGTATTTTTTGAGGCACGACTGCACCGCGTAATCGCCGGTCGAGTTGCTGGTCAACAGAATCGTCTGGCCCTTGACGGACTTCGGGTCCTTCATGATCTTCGCAGCCGCGTCCTTGCTGGCCATCAGCACGTTCGCGTCCGATTCGTCATTTGTCACGCCGATCGTCTTGATGCCCAAGCGCACATGGCCCAATACTGCGGGCACCGAGCCGGTGCCGCCCACGTCCCACGACTTGGCTGCAGCAGCGGCGATCTGTGGCACGCCGGCCGGAAACACGCTGAACTCGGGCTTCAGGCCGAGTTCGGCCCACCAGCCTTTTTCCGTCGCAACGTAGAACGGCAGCGCCCAGTAGAGCGACGGCTGGTAGCTGACCTTGATCTCCTGCAACGGTGCTTGCGCGTAGCAAGCGATGGTCGCGCCTGCCAGCGCAGCGGCCAGCAACGTGCGGTGGGCGGTGCGGTTGAGTCGGTTCATGGTGGTCTCCTTCGAAGTTTTCAGGTGGGTGATCAGTGCAAATCTTTGGGCTGCTGTTCGCGCAACAGCTTCCAGATGTGGGTGCGCATGTGGACGAACGATGCCTGGTCCATCACGTCTTCGATGCTTGCCAGCGCGTCCCAGCTTTCCGCTTCACGCACCGTCTTCACATCGATGATTTCGCGGATCCTGCCGGGGCGCGCGGACATCACGACGACGCGATCCGCCAGATAGACGGCTTCTTCCACGGCGTGCGTGATGAACAAAACAGTGCGCGGGTTTTTGCGCGCGAGCCGAACCAGTTCTTCCTGCATCACCACGCGCGTCTGTGCATCGAGCGCGCCGAACGGCTCATCCATCAGCAGCACTTTCGGATCGAGCACGTAGGCACGCGCGATCGCCACGCGCTGCTGCATGCCGCCCGAGAGTTGATGCGGGAATGCTTTTTCATAGCCGTTCAAGCCCATCAGCGCGATGTATTGCTCGATGCGCTTCCTGCGCTCGTCGGCCGGCACGTTCAGTGAATGCAGGCCGAACTCGATGTTGTCCCAGACCGTCTTCCAGGGAAACAGCGCGAACTGCTGGAACACGACCGCGCGGTCCGGCCCGGGCTTGGTCACTTCGATGCCGTCCACCGACACATGGCCGCCGGTCGGGTGTTCGAGGCCGGCGGCCATGCGCATGCAGGTGGTCTTGCCGCAGCCGGACGGCCCGACGATCGCGACGAATTCGCGGTCGCCGACTTCGAGGCTCACGCCCTGCAGTGCGACGAACGCATTGCCGCCCTGATGGAACGTGCGCTCGACGTTGCTGAATTCGATGTTGGCCATGCGCTTTTGATTGTTTTGTGACGATAAGCTGCTACAGCCCTCGTCTTGTCTCTATGGTTTGCTGCAATTTGCGTAGCAGCACGTCGATGATGAGCCCGACGATGCCGATCGCGATCATGCCGCTCATCACGGTGCTGGTGGACAAGCCGGCCTGGCCTTTCACCATCAGGTACCCGACGCCGCTGGATGCGACGATCAGTTCCGCGCCGACCAGCGACTGCCAGCCCAGCCCCGCCGAGATGCGCAGGCCCGCGACGATCGACGGCACCGCAGCCGGCAGCAGCACCTGCGTGATGCCGCGCCAAGGCCCGGCGCCGAGCATGTTCGATGCTTCGAGATACTTCGGATCGACGTATTTGGCGCCGCGATAGGTGTTGATCAGCACCGGCGCGAACGCGCCCATGAAGATGATCAGCACGGGCCCGCCGATGCCGGTGCCGAACCAAAGCGCCGCGAACGGCACCCAGGCGATCGGTGCGACAAAGCGGATCGCTTCGAACAGCGGCGTGACGACGCGGTCGATCGACCTGAACCACGCCATCAACAGGCCCAGTGGAATGCCGACCAGCACCGCGAGCCCGAAGCCGAGCGCGAAGCGTTGCAGGCTGGAGAGCAGATGCCGCGGCAACGTGAACCCGGCGAACGGTTCACCGCACAACTGCACGAAGCGCCGCAGCACCGCGAGCGGATCGGGCAGAAAGATCGGCGGCACCAGCCCCGAATGTGCAAACAGCGTCCAGACCACGACGAAGCCGAGCGCACCGATGGCACTGAGCGACCAGAAACGTGCGGGCGGGAGGCGGGGCTGCAGCACGTCAGCAGTGCGCAGCTTGCGCGCCATCCATTGACAACGCGGCCGAAGTGGCCGACGGCCCCAAAACCAGCAGGGGCCGCGGAGCTGGCTTGGCCGGGCCGCAGGCGCCGCCCTCGGCGAGGGGGCAGCCGAGAGCCGACCAGAGGGAGCGAAGGCTGGAGGTGAACTTCATTTCTTTCGCCAAGGCATCGCACGCGCCTCGACCCAGCCCAGCCCCAGCGTCATCAACCAGCCGCAAAGTGCGACGCTGATCATGCCGACCAGGATCATCGGCGGATAGATGTCCTGCGCGGCCTGGTTCAGGATCTGGCCCAGGCCCGCCACCGCGCCGACCAGTTCGGCTGCGACCAGCGTGGTCCAGGATGCCTGCATCGACAGCCGCAGGCCCGTGAAGATGCTAGGCAGCGCGCCCGGGATCAGCACCTGCGTGAACAGGCGCCAGCCACGGATGTCGAGCATCGCGCCGGCTTCCAAAAGCGGCTGCTCGATCTGGCGCACGCCGCTGAACGTGTTGATCACCGACGGCACGAATGCGGCGACGAAGATCACCATGATCTTGGCGCCGTCGCCGAGGCCCAGCCAGACGATCGCCAGCGGTATCCAGGCCAGCGGCGGGATCGGCCGCAGGAACAGGAACGCGGGATTCAGCAGCGCTTCCGCCGCGCGGCTCGCACCCATCGCAAGGCCGACTGCAACGCCGACCGAAGACGCCACCGCGAATCCCATCGTGACCAGCCCCACGCTGCGCAGCACGTGCTCATGCCAGCGCGCGTTGCTGTAGCCGTCCAGCAGGATCTGCTGCCAGGCGCTCCAGGTGTCGGCCGGGCCCGGAAACCGGATCGCAGAGATCAGTCCGCTGCCCGACGTCAGCGCCCACCAGGTGAGCAGCACCAATGCCAGCGACAGCAGCACGCGCAACAGGCCGACACGCCAGGTCGGCGCGCCCGATGACCGACCGCGCGGTGCGGCGCCGGTGACGGCGGGTGCAGCAGTCTGTACGGAAGTCAACGAAGCTGTCTCCTGATTCTTTGTAAGCGCTTTCATTCTGGGCGTTGCACGGGGGCAGGTCAACGTCAGGACCGGGTTCCAGCCCTGGGAATAACCCTTGCCCTGCCGATATTGCACCATGCCCAATCGCCACAGGCGAGCCGTCTTCTCTCCTGCAAGCGCGTACATTCACAATCGCTCATGAGCGTTCCGGACCATCACCATCCGACCCTGGCCGACGTGGCGCGCCGCGCCCGCGTGTCGAGCGCAACGGTGTCGCGTGCGCTGAATCGGCCCGACACCGTCAGCGCCGCACTGCGCGAGCGGGTCGGCGCGGCGGTGGCCACACTCGGCTACCTGCCGCATGCCGGTGCGCGTGCGTTGATGCTCAGACGATCGGGCACCGTCGGCGCGGTGTTCCCGACCATCGACAACGCGATCTTTGCGACCGCGATCGAAGCACTGCAGCGCCGGCTCGCACGCGCGGACGTGCAACTGCTGCTGGCCACCAGCGGTTACGACCCGGCCAACGAGATGCGCCAGTCCATCAACCTGGTCACGCGCGGCGCCGATGGGTTGGCGCTGTGCGGTCATTCGCAGGCTCCCGAGTTGCTGCGCTTTCTGCAGCAGCGGCGCGTGCCATGCGTGCATGTGATGGTGCATGACGCCAGCAGCGATTCGATCAGCGTCGGCTTCGACAACGCGGCCGCCACGCGCCAGGTGGTGCGCTATCTGCTCGATCTCGGGCATCGCCGCATCGCGATGCTGGCCGGCATCACGCGCGACAACGACCGCGCGCTGCAGCGCGTGGCCGGCGTGCAGGGCGCATTGGCTGCCGCGGGCATCGCACTGGCGAGCGCGCAACTGGTCGAACGCCGCTACGCGCTGGCCGAGGCGCGCTCCGGCTTTCGCGAACTGTTCGCACGGCCGCCCGCACCGACCGCGCTGATCTGCGGCAACGACGTGCTTGCGTTCGGCGCGCTGCTGGAAGCGCAGGCCAGCGGGCTGCAGGTGCCGCGGGATCTGTCGATCGTCGGCTTCGACGATCTGGAGATGGCGCGCCACCTGCACCCGCCGCTGACCACCGTGCAGGTGCCGACCGAACGCATGTGGGCGACGGCCGCGGACCGGCTGCTGGCGGCGCTGCGCGGCGAGCCGGCGCTGCCCAACAGCGAGATCGACGTCGCGCTGGTGGTGCGCGGCTCGACCGGGCCGCCGCGCCGGGACTGATCGGCGCCTGCGCAGCAGGCCGGCCCGCTCGCTCAGGCCGGCCGCTGCGTGCGCGAGACGTAGTCGACGTCGCGGGTATCGACGATCGACACGCGCAGCTCGGCCGGTTTCTGGTCGACCGTCAGCGCGACGCGCTCGATGCGCAGCACCGGCGCACCCGCGCGCAGGCCGAGCAGCGCTGCGCTGGTCGCATCGATGCCGGCTGCGCAGACGCGTTCGTCGGCCCCCACCACGGTGATGCCGAAGCCGGTCTGGTAGAGCTCGTAGATGGTGCCGGCGCGCTGTGCGAACTGCACCTTGTTGAGGCCGGAGAACATCGCGGCGGACAGCACGATGCGGTCGTGGATCATGGGCCGGCCCTGCAACGACAGCACGTTGTCGATGCGGAACACCGGGTTCGACCCGTGCAGCCCGAGCGCTGCGCTTTCCGCGGCGGTGGCGCGCGAGCGCGCAAATGCGTGCAGCCTCAGCTGCGGGAACTCGCGGGCCCCCGAGCGCGGCTCGATCTTGAAGAACTGGAACATGAAGCGTTCCTGGTCCAGCCGGCCGACGAACGTGCCGCGCCCCTGCTGGCGCACCAGGATATGGTCGGCCACCAGCTCGTCGACCGCGCGGCGCAGCGTGCCGATCGACACCTGAAACCGGTCTGCCAGCTCCCTTTCATTCGGCAGCATGGCGCCGGGCGGCGTGCGGCCGGCGCCGATGTCGGCGATCAGCTGCTTCTTGACCTCGCGGTACAGCAGCGCACCGCGCGGCGGCCCGGCAAGCGGTGACGATGGCGAGGAAGCAGGCATGGAGCGGGCGCGGCGGGTAAAGCCTAGGTCGATGGGTCGGGCGATTGTCGAATAATGAGACCGGGTGCACGGCCGATGGATGCGGCGCACATCAGACGCACGCAGCCCTGCCCATCTGCGTGCGCCATCACCAACCGGCGACCAAGGAGCCAACGCGACATGACCACACGCTGCAACGCCCCGATCGACAGCCGCTTGCGCCGCACCATGCTGCGCACCGCCTGCGGCGGCACCCTGGGCTTGGCCGCGCTGCTGGGCCTGCCAGCCGCCTCGTTTGCCACCGACGGCAAGAAATCCGCGTTGAGCCCGGATGAAGCGCTGGAAAAGCTCAAGCAGGGCAACGCCGACTTTCTCGCCGACAAGGGATCGGCCGCGCCGAAGGACCACAACCGCCGGCTCGAGATCGCCCGCAGCCAGGCGCCGTTCGCGGTGTTCGTCGGCTGCTCGGACAGCCGGGTGCCGCCCGAAGTGCTGTTCGGTGTGGGCCTGGGCGAACTGTTCATCGTGCGCAACGCGGGCAACACCGTGGACACGGTGGCGCTGGGCAGCATCGAATACGGCGTCGCGGTGCTCGGTGCGCCGCTGTTGGTCGTGATGGGGCACGAGCGCTGCGGCGCGGTCGATGCGGCCGTGAAGGTGGTGAAAAAGAACGCGACCTACCCGGGCAGCATCGGCACCATGATCCAGCCGATCCTGCCGGCCGCGCTGATGGCGGCGGCCACGCACCCGGGCGCCGACGACGAGGAGGTGCTGGACGCCGCGGTGCGCGAGAACGTGCGCAGGGTGGTCGAGCGGCTGCGCAATTCGGAGCCGATGCTGACCGACCCGCTGAAGTCCGGCAAATTGAAGATCGTCGGCGCGCGCTATGACCTGGATGACGGGAAAGTCGATTTCTTCATCTGACAGTCCCCGCCGCTTCATTTTGTAATCGAATAGGGCTGAGGCGCAGGTGGAGCAAGCGCAGGCAGTTACTCTTTATGTAGCAAACGGCATTGGCCTGTGCCCCGGCTGCCGGTCGACGCCGCCTCAGGCCAGCGCGAATTCGGCGAGCTTCTTCGGCACCAGTTCGTTCTTGAGCGTCGCGTAGCGCGGCAGGCCGTCGGCGCCGTACTGCGGCGCGCTCTCGCCCTGGATCAGCGGCGACAGGTAGCGGCGGCACGCATCCGTGATGCCGAAGCCGTCGGCGCTGATGAAGTCGCGCGGCATCGTCTTTTCCACGTTGGCCACTTGGTCGAGCGGCGCGCTGCCGATGCGCCATTGATACGGCTCATCACTGGTGCGCTCGATCGTCGGCATCACCGCGTTCGCACCTTCGAGCGCGAGTTCGACCGCGCGCTGGCCCAGCGCGTAAGCCTGCTGCTCATCGGTGGCCGATGCGATGTGGCGCGCCGCGCGCTGCAGATAGTCGGCCACGGCCCAGTGGAACTTGTGGCCGAGCGCGGACTTCACCATCTGCGCGACGACCGGCGCCGCACCGCCGAGCTGCGCATGGCCGAACGCATCGCGCGTGCCCTGTTCGGCCAGGAACGTGCCGTCCGGGTAGTGGCAGCCTTCGGACACGACCACGCTGCAGTAGCCGTGCTCCTTCACTTTCCGATCGACTTCGCTCAGAAACTTCTTCTCGTCGAATTCGATTTCGGGAAACAGGATCACGACCGGGATGCCATGCGCTTCCACCAGCCCGCCGGCCGCTGCGATCCAGCCTGCGTGCCGGCCCATCACTTCCATGACGAACACCTTGGTGGACGTGGCGGCCATGGAGCGCACGTCGAACGACGCTTCGAGCACCGACACCGCCACGTACTTGGCGACCGAGCCGAAGCCGGGGCAGCAGTCGGTCAGCGGCAGGTCGTTGTCGATCGTCTTGGGCACATGGATCGCCTGCAGCGGAT
This sequence comes from Burkholderiaceae bacterium, assembly GCA_965218765.1. Taxonomy (GTDB): domain Bacteria; phylum Pseudomonadota; class Gammaproteobacteria; order Burkholderiales; family Burkholderiaceae_C; genus JBBPYC01. Next base: position 156,368 of record CBDCLU010000004.1, read on the forward strand.
AGCCGAGCGACTGCGACAACTGGCTGACCTTGAAACAGGTGTCGGCCGAGTCGCCGCCGCCGTTGTAGAAAAAAGTGCCGATGTCATGCGCCTTGAACACTTCGATCAGGCGTTCGTACTCACGCCGGTTCTTTTCCAGCGACTTGAGCTTGTAGCGGCAGGAGCCGAATGCGCCGGACGGCGTGTGGCGCAGTGCGGCTATTCGTTCGGCCGACTCGGCTGACGTGTCGATCAACTGCTCGGTCAGCGCGCCGATGATGCCGTTTTTGCCCGCATAGACGGTACCGATCCGGCCCGCATGCTGGCGCGCCGTCTCGATCACGCCGCAGGCCGATGAATTGATGACGGCGGTGACGCCGCCGGACTGGGCATAGAACGCGTTGTGGGCTGGCATGGATCGCTTTCTCTGAACGTACGAAGGGGCGGGCCGCGGCCGCGCGCACAATCGCGCGGCCCATGACAAATGCTAAACCCGCCGCGCCCCAGACTGCCCGCTTCGTGACCGGCTCGCTGCTGCGCCATGTGTTCGTGATGGCCTCGACCGGCGCGATCGGACTCGTCGCGGTGTTCGCGGTCGATCTGATCAACCTGTTCTACATCTCGCGGCTCGGTGAAAAGCAGATCGCTGCGGCAGTCGGCTTTGCGGGGGTGGTTGCGTTCTTTCACATCTCGATTGCGATCGGCCTGACGATCGGCGTCACCGCAGTCGTCTCACGCACGATCGGCGCGGGGCGGCTGCCCGATGCGCGCAAGCTGGCCACCACCAGCCTGCTGCTGATGGCTGTGATCTGCATCGTGCTGGGCAGCGGCACGCAGCCGTTTTTGCACCTGATCCTGCCGGCCCTGGGTGCCACCGGCGAGACCGCGCGGCTGGCCGAGCGCTACCTGTCGATCACCGTGCATTCGCTGCCGCTGGTCGGCGTCGGCATGGCCTGCAGCGCGCTGCTGCGCTCGGTCGGCGATGCGCGCGCCGCGATGAACGTGACGTTGGGCTCGGCCGCGTTCACCTTGCTGCTCGACCCGGTTTTCATCTTCGTGCTGGACCTAAAGCTCGACGGCGCGGCGATCGTGTCGGTGCTCGCGCGGGCCGTGCTGCTGGGCGTCGGCCTGTACGGCGTGGTGGTGCGGCACCGGCTGCTCGGGCGCTTCGACCGCAGCCTGCTCGGCGCGCATCTGCGGCAGTTGGGCGCGGTGGCCGGGCCCGCGGTGCTGACGAACCTCGCGACGCCGGTCGCGGCCGGCTTCATCACGCATTCGATCGCGCAGTTCGGCGCCGCGGCGGTCGCAGGCCAGGCGACCATCGACCGGGTCACGCCGGTCGCGTTCGGGCTGGTCTTTGCGCTGTCCGGCGCGATCGGGCCGATCTTCGCGCAGAACCTGGGCGCGCGTGAATACGGCCGCGTGCGCGAGGCGCTGTGGGCGTCGCTCAAATTCATGGTGATCGCAGTCGCCGCCGCCTGGGGCGTGCTGGCGCTCGCGCAGGGGTTCCTGGTGGCGGCGTTTTCCGCAGACGGGCCGGCCGAGCATCTGATCCGCGCGTTCTGCGACTGGATCGCGGCAGGCTTCTTCTTCGTCGGCGCGCTGTTCGTCGCGAACACCGCGTTCAACAACCTGGGGCGGCCGCTGTTGTCCACCGCGTTCAACTGGGCACGCGCGACCTTGGGCACGATTCCGTTCGCGTGGTACGGCGCGCGTTACGGCCCGATCGGCGTACTCGCGGGGCAGGCGCTGGGCTCGGCGATCTTCGGATCGCTGGCGTTGCTGTGGGCGTTCCGGCTGACGGCGTCGATTGCCGCGCAGGGCGGTTCGGTCTCCGACGCGGCGTCGCAATCGCTTGCACCGGCCGCCACGCTCGAGCAGGGCAGCGGCCAGGAGCCGGCGCTGGTGCCGTCGCCGCACGTGCCGAATGCGGCCGGGCTGGCGCCGCTGGCGGTAGTGGCAGCAACAGGCGATGAGCGACCAACCTCGTAGCGCCCAAGAAAACCAGCGGCGCTCACCAAAAACGATAAAGCCCGCAGGCACCCTGATTCAGGACTGGCTGCGGGCTTTGGCCTTCAACGGTCGGTCAGTGCGTGGCTTGCCGTGCTGATGCGTTGTTGAAAACCGATTGACGATCGACAGTGCAGCGGAGCGCGCCTTCAGCCACCTGATCGGTCGATCTCACTTGATCACCTGGATCAGTTCGGCACCAGCACGTGGTCCACCACGTGGATCACGCCGTTGCTCTGATAGACGTTGGCGATCGTGACTTTGGCGGAGCCGCCTTTTTCGTCCGTCAGGATGACGTCGTTGCCGCGCATCGACGCGACCAGCGAGTCGCCGCTGGCGGTCTTCAACGTGGCGCGGCCACCACCGGCTGCGACCATCTTCTGCAGCGCAGCGGCGTCGACCCGGCCCGGCACCACGTGCGCGGTCAGGATCTTGACCAGGGTGGGCTTGTTCTGCGGCATCAGCAGGGTGTCCACGGTACCGGCGGGCAGCATCGCAAACGCTTCGTTGGTCGGTGCGAACACGGTGAACGGGCCCGGGCCTTTCAGCGTCTCGACCAAGCCGGCAGCTTTCACGGCAGCGACCAGCGTGGTGTGATCCTTCGAGTTGACGGCGTTGTCGATGATGTCCTTGGTCGGGTACATCGGCGCGCCGCCGACCATCACGACCGACTCCTTGCCCATCGCCATCTTGTCTTTGTCCATGGACATCTTGTCCTTGTCCATCGCCATCTTGTCTTTGTCATCCATGCCCATGCCCATGTTGGAGCAGGCGGAGAGCAGGGTCACGACGCTGGCTGCGATCAGTAGTTTTTTCATGGTTGTTTCTCTTGCTTTGTGAAAATGTTCCAACTGCGCGGAACGGAAAAACGCTGTGGAAACCGCCAACAGTGCGGAGGCGCTTTTTGACAGGCGCTTGACCCTTTATACGCGATTGGTCACAAACTGGATTCATCGCGCCCGGTGCAGCGCGCAGGAACGCCAATGCCGGCGAACGGTTTCCGCAGGCGGGCGGTTCGCGTCGAATGGCCCCCCCTGACAGCGGCGATGGCCGGACCGCCGCGTAGTTTTTAGAGCAGGTCTTCGATCCGGATCGGGAGTTCCCGAATCCGTTTGCCCGTCGCATGGAACACCGCGTTGGAAACTGCCGCAGCGGTGCCGACGTTGCCGAGTTCACCCAGGCCCTTGATGCCGGCCGGATTCACGTCTGTATCGACTTCCGACACCAGGATCACCTGCACGTCGCCGATGTCGGCCTGCACCGGGATCAGGTATTCGGCGATGTCGTTGTTTACGTACTTGGCGTGGCGCCGGTCGATCTCGGTCTTCTCATGCAGCGCGGAAGACACGCCCCAGATCAGCCCGCCGAGCAGCTGGCTGCGCGCGGTGCGGGTGTTGGCGATGCGGCCGGCGGCAAACGCGCCGGTCAGCCGCGGGAAGCGGATCTCGCGCGTGCGCACGTTGATGCGCACTTCGACGAATTCAGCGCCGAACGCGAACATCAGCTTGTCGCCCTTGGCGCCGCCGGTGATCCCGGCCTTGCCCTGATAGAGACCGGCCACGTCCTTTGCACTCTTGCCCGGCGGGAACCACTCGGCGTATTCCTCGATCATGCCGCTGCCGGCGCTTTTGAACACGTCCTCGAGCGCCGCGCTGCTGCCATCCTTGCCAACCACCTTGCCGTCCTTCAGATCGAGCTGAGCGGCTTGCTGGCCTTTGAACGCCGGCATTTCGACCGCCGCTGCAAACAACTTATTGCGGATCGCGTCACAGGCTTTCATCAGCACCGAGCTCGTGCTCGCCGTCACGTTCGAGCCGCCCGACACCGGCGCGGCCGGATAGGCCGAGTCGCCAAGTTCGACCTTGACCCGGTCGATGCCGACGCCGAGCTTGTCCGCGACCAGTTGCGTGTTCACGGTATAGGTGCCGGTGCCAATGTCGTGCGCGGCGAGTTGCGCAAGCGCCTTGCCGTCCGGCGTGAAGCGCACGCGGCAACTCGCAGGCGCGATGTTGGTTGGGTACATCGCGGTCGCGCAGCCCCAGCCGATCAGCCAGTCGCCGTCGCGCATCGAGCCGGGCTCGGACGTACGCTTGCTCCAGCCGAACGCCTTGGCCGCCTCGTCATAGCACTGCATCAGCGAGCGGCTCGTGTAAGGCTTGCTGCCGCTGATCGGATCGACCCGGGTGTCGTTTTTGCGGCGCAGCTCGATCGGGTCCATCTTGAGCGCGACCGCGAGTTCGTCCATCGCGGTTTCGAGTGCGAACATGTACGGCACCTCGGGCGGCGAGCGCATGAAGCCCGGCGTGTTGCGGTCCGCGTGCACGATCTCGACATGCGTCTTGACAGCGCCGAACGCATACATGCGCGACGAGTCCTCGGTACCGGCGACGAAGTAATTGTCCGGCCGCGACGTGACTTCGCGCCCTTCATGCAGATAGGCCGCAAGCTTGCCGTTCGAGTCGGCCGCCAGCCGCACGTGGTGCCGCGTCTCGGCGCGATAGGTCGCAACCGTATAGCCGTCCTGCCGGGTCATCACGAGCTTGACCGGCCGCCCGAGCCGCCTGGCCGCAAGCGCGACGATGCCCGTGCGCGGCGTGACCGACGCCTTCGAGCCGAACGCGCCGCCGATGTAGTGGCTGATCGTGTGGACCTTGCCCGGCTCGATGTCGAGCTGCTCGGCCGCGCCGTTTTTCAGGCCATAGACGAACTGGCTGGGCTCGTGGATCGTGAGTTCGTCACCGTTCCAGGCGCAGGTGGTGGCAAACAGCTCGATCGGGTTGTGGTGCTGGGTCGGCGTCGCGTACCGGGCGTCGATCTTGACGGCGGCGGCGGCGAAGGCGCCTTCCGCATCGCCGACCTTCGGGTCTTCGTGCTTCTTCGACACGTCGGCGGCGGCCTGCTGGGTGGTGCCGGCGGAATCGAAGCTGGCCGTGGGCTGCTCGGCCGCGTAGTCGATGCGCAGGCGGTATGCAGCCTCACGCGCGGCTTCGAACGTCTCGGCGACGACCATCGCGACGATCTGCCCGTCATGCCAGATCTTCGGACCGGACAGCGGCGCGATCGAGGTCGAGCCGGTGCCGCCGTCGTTGAAGATCTTGAGGCCTTTGATCTGGCTCGCGTTCTTGTACGTCAGGATGTCAAGCACGCCGGGCACCGCGCGTGCGGGGATCTCGTCGATCGCGCTGATGCTGCCTTTCGCGATCGCGCTGGTCTTCAGGAACGCATAGGCCGGGTTGCCGATCGGCTGGTCGGCCGGATAGCGTGCGGCGCCCGTGACCTTGGCATGCGCATCGACGCGCGGCACTGGCGCGCCCATGTTGGCGCCGGGCTTCGGGGCGGCGGCAAGTGTGTTGGTTTCAGACATGGTGGATCAGCAATCAGGAGGTTTTCTGGGCTGCACCGTCTGGTGCGGCGGGCTGGATGGCGGCGGTCTCGAACAGGGCGCGCGCCAACGTGCGTTTGCCCAGTTCGACCTTGAACGCGTTGTGCTTGCGCGGCTGGGCGCCTTCGAACGCGGCATCGCCGGCCTTGGCTGCGACGGCTTCGTCGAGTCGCTTGCCGCGCAGCGCTTCTTCGGCCGCGCGCGCGCGCCAGGGCACCGTGGCGACGCCGCCGAGCGCGATGCGCGCCTCGCGAATCACGTCGCCGTCCATGTCAAGCGCCACCGCAGCGGACGTGATCGCAAACTGATACGAATCGCGATCCCGCACCTTGACGTAGTGCGAGCGTCGCGTCCAGCCGCCGGCTGGCACGAGGATCGCGGTGATCAGCTCGCCGGGCGCCAGCACAGTCTCGATCTGCGGCGTATCGCCGGGCATGCGATGCAGCTTGGCGACTTCGAGCCGTCGCTTGCCGCTGCCGGACCCACCCGCGATCTCGACGCTGGCACCGAGTGCGACCATCGCCAGCGCGAAATCACCTGGATAGGTGGCGATGCAGGCGTCGGACGTGCCGAGCACTGCGTGCTGGCGGTTCTGGCCGTCGAGTGCCGCACAGCCGGAGCCGGGCTCGCGTTTGTTGCAGGCCTGCCAGCGCGTTTCACGAAAGTACATGCAGCGCGTGCGCTGCAACAGGTTGCCGCCGAGGCTCGCCATATTGCGCAGCTGCGCGCTTGCGGCGAGCTTCAGCGTCTCAGCGATCACCGGATAGTCGCGCAGCACGGCCGGATGCGCTGCCGCATCGGCCATGCGCGTGAACGCGGACAGGTGCAGGCCATCGCTGCCGGCTTCGATGCCGTGCTGTTTCGGCTTCAAACCGCTGATGTCGACCAGCGTCTGCGGCCGCATCACGTCGAGCTTCATCAGATCGAGCAAGGTGGTGCCGCCGGCGAGGAACTGGCGCGGCGCCTGGTTGGCGGGCTGGTCGGCTGACCCGCTGGCAGCAGCACCTTGCAACGCGGCATCGATTGAATCGACGGGGAGGTAGTGGAACGGCCGCATCAGGTGCTCCGCTTGTTGGTGGCGGGGGTCTGCATCAGCGGCTGCGCCTGTTCGATCGCGGCGACGATGTTCGGATAGGCGGCGCAGCGGCACAGGTTGCCGCTCATGTACTCGCGGATGTCGGCCGGGTTGCCCGCATGGCCTTCCTGCACGCAGGCGACGGCCGACATGATCTGGCCCGGCGTGCAGTAGCCGCACTGGAACGCGTCGTGATCGACGAACGCCTGCTGCATCGGATGCAGGCTGCCATCGGTAGCGGCGAGCCCTTCGATCGTCGTGATCTTGCGGTTGCGCACCGACACGGCCAGGGTCAAGCACGAGAGCACGCGCTCACCGTCCAGATGCACGGTGCAGGCGCCGCACTGGCCCTGGTCGCAGCCTTTCTTGCTGCCGGTCAGGCCGACCTGTTCGCGCAGCGCGTCGAGCAGGCTGGTGCGCACATCGACGCTGATCGTGCGCGGACTGCCGTTCACGTCCAGGGTCAGCTTGTACTTCGCGTTCGAGGGTGGCTGATCGAGCGGCCCGGCCGAAGCACCGGGTTCCTTTGCCTGAGCCTGGGCCGTGTTCGGCGCTGCAACGGCTGCACCGAGCGAGCCGGACGATGCGATGAAAAATCGCCGGGAAACTTTTGCCATGCGGTGAATTCCTTATGCAGCGGAGAATTCCGAAAAGAAACGAAAGCAACAAGCCTTCGGAATAACGATCGGTGATTTGGCAAGGAAAGTGCCTGCGCCGTTGCCACTCGGCACATAAACCCTGCAGGCGTGCCGGTCGCTCCTGCCGATCACGACAGCATCATGCAAATCCAGGAAAAGCCCGCGTCCGAGACACCCTTCGAATGGATCGGTGGAGGAGACCGCGTGCGCGCGCTGGTCGATCGTTTCTACGACCTGATGGACCTGGAGCCGGCCTATGCGCTGCTGCGGTCTGTACATGGCAACACGTTGGAAAACGCGCGCCAACGCCTGTTCTGGTTCCTTTGCGGCTGGATGGGCGGGCCGCAGCATTACACCGAACGCTACGGCCACCCGATGCTGCGCGCGCGTCACCTGCCACAAAGTATCGGCGGCCACACGATCGGCAGGGCCGAACGCGACCAGTGGCTTGCGTGCATGGACCAGGCGATGGCGGAAACCGGCTTGGACGGGAAGCTGCGCGCGCGGTTGCGGCAGTCATTCTTTCAGACCGCTGACTGGATGCGCAATCGAAGCGAATAGGCGCCGCTTGATTGGCCGACCGCCACCGTCCAGACCAAACCGCCCCAGAAAGCGTCGGCGAGCTGTACTTGAGCAGGGATGACCGAATTGCGCTGAATTGGGCTTTGGTGTTGGACAGCGCTGGTAGAGGGCAATGAAACCCTGCCGTTTTAAGACGCCCCGAGGCCCGTTTTCGACAAAGGAAAGCATACTTTGCAGACTGGGTCAGCGCTCCAGACTGTTTCTACATGGAATTAGCGGTCTGCGCCTCAAAAACGCTTGGGTGGCGCAGCTTTACGCCTCGCCCTTCACCTTCAGCCGCCACGCATGCAGAAACGGCTCGGTGTAGCCGCTCGGCTGCTCCAGCCCTTTGAATACGAGATCGCGTGCGGCCTGATACGCGGCTGAGGTATCGAAGTGCCCGGCCATCGGTTGGTACGTCGAGTCGTCGGCGTTCTGTTTGTCAACGATAGCCGCCATGCGCTGGAACGTCTCGTCGACCTGCTCCTTCGTCACGATCCCGTGCAGCAGCCAGTTCGCAATGTGCTGGCTCGAGATGCGCAGCGTCGCACGGTCTTCCATCAGGCCGACGTTGTGGATGTCGGGCACCTTGGAGCAGCCGATGCCGGCGTTGATCCAGCGCACCACGTAGCCGAGGATGCCTTGCGCGTTGTTGTCGACTTCCTGCTGGATGTCGGCGGCCGACCAGTCCGGCTTGGCGACCACCGGGAACTGCAGCAGGTCATGCAGGATGTCGTTGCGCGTATCTTCGTTGTCGGTCTGTTCAAGTTCCTTCTGCACGTTGGCGACGTTGACCTGGTGGTAGTGGAGCGCGTGCAGGGTGGCAGCGGTGGGGCTCGGCACCCAGGCGGTGTTGGCGCCGGCCTTGGGTTGCGCGAGCTTTTCCTTCAGCATGCCGGCCATCAGATCGGGCATCGCCCACATGCCTTTGCCGATCTGCGCGCGGCCGCGCAGGCCGCAGGCCAGGCCGGCCAGCACGTTGTTGCGCTCATACGCAGCGATCCACTTGCTGGCTTTCATCGTGCCTTTGCGGATCATCGGGCCGCCCTGCATTGCGGTGTGCATTTCGTCGCCGGTGCGGTCCAGGAAGCCGGTGTTGATGAACGCGACGCGTGCCTTGGCGGCGTCGATGCAGGCGCGCAGGTTCACGCTGGTGCGGCGCTCTTCGTCCATGATGCCGAGCTTGACGGTGTTCTCGGGAAGGCCGAGCAGCTTCTCGACTCTTGCAAACAGGTCGACCGCGAACGCGACTTCGGCGGGGCCGTGCATCTTCGGCTTGACGATGTAGACCGAGCCCTTGCGCGAGTTGCGCAGGCCTTGTTTGCCTTTGCCGTTGATGTCGATGGTGGCGATCGCGGTGGAGACCACCGCGTCCATGATGCCTTCGGGGATCTCTTTATCCCCGTCATACAGGATCGCCGGGTTCGTCATCAGGTGGCCGACATTGCGCAGGAACATCAGCGAGCGGCCGTGCAGGCGCACTTCGCTGGCGCCATTCGGCGTGGTGTAGATGCGGTCCGGATTGAGTTCGCGCGTGAACGTCTTGCCGCCCTTGCTGACCGATTCGGTCAGGGTGCCCTGCTGGATGCCGAGCCAGTTGCGATACGCGAGCGTCTTGTCTTCCGCATCGACGGCGGCGATCGAGTCTTCGAGGTCCAAGATGGTGGACAGCGCAGCCTCCAGCACCACATCAGACACGCCAGCCGCATCGGCTGCGCCGATCGGTGTCGCGTAGTCGATCACGATGTCCACGTGCAGGCCGTTGTGGCGCAGCAGGATCGATGATGGCTCGCCTGCATCCCCTTGGTAGCCGACGAACGTGGCCGGGTCCTTCAGCCGCGTGGCCGCGCCGCCTTTGAGTTTGACGACCAGCGCGCCTTGCTCGACCAGATACTTGTGCGCATCGACATGCGAGCCTTCGGCCAGCGGCGCCGCCAGGTCGAGAAACTTGCGCGCATATTCGATCACGCGCGCGCCGCGCACCACGTTGTAGCGGCCGTCGCTTGCGCGTTCGGCACCTTCGCCATCGCCGATCGCATCGGTGCCATAGAGTGCGTCGTACAGCGACCCCCAGCGCGCATTCGCGGCATTCAGCGAATAGCGCGCATTCAGGATCGGCACCACCAGTTGCGGGCCGGCCTGCAACGCGAGTTCATCGTCCACGTTCGCCGTGGTGGCCTGCACGGACGCGGGCTGCGGCACCAGGTAGCCGATCGATTCGAGGTGCTCGCGGTAGCTGGCGGTGGCTTCGGGACTGTTCAGCGGCCCGGGGTGTGCGCGGTGCCAGGCGTCCATTTCGGTCTGCAGGCGGTCCCGCTCGGCCAGCAGCGCAAGATTCTGCGGCGCGAGCTCGCGCACGATCGCATCGAACCCGCGCCAGAACACATCCGGATCGAGACCGACCGCGGGCAGCATGTCGTCGTCGATGAAGCGGGCCAGTCGGGTGTCCACGTCGAGGCCGTGGTAGCGCTTGCGTTGGGTCATGGTGCGAGGTTTGGTGAATAAATCGAGAAGGTGGAAGCGGTGCCGTTCGGACGCGCATCAGGACCACGATCGACGCGCCCGCACGCACCGCAAAAGGCGCCGGTGGCGGCAGCGCTCGTCGTGTCTTGGGCAACCCGCTATCTTAGGGGAAGCCCTCATTGCCAACGTGCAGGCGGTGATCGAGCAAGCAGGCGCTGGCACCCAGGCAGCGCCGTTGATCCTTTGCTGATTGCAACCGTGCGACGTAAACTGATCGGCCCGCTTTGCGGCACCAATTTTTTGCAAAGAAACGCTCATGAACGCACCCACCCGCCCCACCCATCTGCTGCCCGAAGTCAACCAGCGCAGCGTACCGCCGGAACTGCTCGATGCATTGAAGAGCCGCTTTGCCGAGCGTTGTTCCACCGCGATGGCAGTGCGCGAGCAGCATGGGCGTGACGAATCGTCGTTCGCGGTGCCGCCGCCGGCGGCCGTGGTGTTCGCCGAGAGCACGCAGGACGTGGCCGATGCGGTGAAGCTGGCCGCGCAGCACAAGGTGCCGGTGATCCCGTTCGGCGCGGGCTCGTCGCTCGAAGGCCATCTGCTTGCGGTGCAGGGCGGCATCAGCATCGACGTGGGGCGTATGAACCGCGTGCTGTCGGTCGATGCGGACGACCTCACGGTGACGATGCAGCCCGGCGTCACGCGCAAGGCGCTCAATGAGGAAGTCAAGAGCACCGGCCTGTTCTTTCCGATCGACCCGGGCGCCGATGCATCGATCGGCGGCATGTGCGCGACGCGCGCGAGCGGAACCAACGCAGTGCGCTACGGCACCATGCGCGAGAACGTGCTGGCGCTTGAAGTCGTAACGGCCGCGGGCGAGATCATCCGCACCGGCTCGCGCGCGAAGAAGTCGAGCGCGGGCTACGACCTGACACGTCTGATGGTGGGCAGCGAAGGCACGCTCGGCATCATCACCGAGATCACGCTCAAGATATATCCGCTGCCGGAAGCGGTGTCGGCTGCGATCTGCTCGTTCCCGAGCATCGAAGCCGCGGTGCGCACCACCATCCAGATCATCCAGCTGGGCGTGCCGATCGCAAGGGTCGAACTGCTGGACCACCACACGGTGCGCATGGTGAATGCGCATTCGAAGCTGAGCTTGCGCGAGGAGCCGATGCTGCTGATGGAGTTCCACGGCTCGCCCGCGAGCGTGAAGGAGCAGGCGGCGACGGTGCAGGAAATCGCAGCCGAGTTCGGCGGCCAGGCGTTCGAATGGGCGGAAACGCCGGAAGAGCGCACCCGCCTGTGGACCGCGCGGCATAACGCCTATTTCGCAGCGGTGCAGTCGCGCCCGGGCTGCAAGGTGATCTCGACCGATACCTGCGTGCCGATTTCAAGGCTGGCCGACTGTCTGCTTGACTCGGTCGCCGAGGCGGATGCAAGCGGCATTCCGTACTTCCTGGTCGGCCACGTCGGGGACGGCAATTTCCACTTCGGCTACCTGCTCGATCCGGCGGTGCCGCAGGAACGCATCACGGCGGAAGAGTTGAACCACAAGCTGGTGTCGCGCGCATTGGAACTCGAAGGCACCTGCACCGGCGAGCATGGCGTCGGCCTGCACAAGATGGGCTTTTTGACGACCGAGGCCGGTGACGGTGCGGTGCACATGATGCGGACCATCAAGCGCGCGCTGGACCCGGACAACATCATGAATCCGGGCAAAATTTTTTCGATGTGATTCGCGCCATGCGCACGTTCGGGTTTCGTTGCCTCGTCGTCCTGATGGCATGGGCGCTTGCCGCCTGCGCGCAAACCCCGGCTGCCGCGCCCGACCAGACAGCCCTGATCCGCATCTGCGACGACCAGGGTTGTTCGGACCGCCCGCGCAACAGCGCAACCTTTGATGCGACGCGGGATGACAACCCCGAGGAAACACGCCGGCTGGCGGCTTTGACGGCGCTGGCCGAAAAGGATCCGCGCGCCGCTTACGACCTGGGCCTGCGTTTTTTTCGCGGTGATGGCGTCACGCAAAACAGTTATCAAGCCATCCAGTGGATGCGCCGCGCTGGTGAACGTGGGGACTTGAAAGCCCAGGCTGCGCTGGGTCGCTTCTATTTGATGGGCTTGGAAGAGATGGGCTCGGACCCGCAGGAAGCCGAAAAATGGCTGGCCCTGGCCGCCGGCCGCGGCGATAAGGAATCGGCCAAGCTGCTGGGCGAGGCCAGTGCCGCCAAGAAGAGAAATCAGGCCGAATATCAGGCGTGGGTGAATTTGCGACGCAACGCCTGGTATGGCTACTGGTACAGCGGCTATCCGTACTATTGGGCTTGGAGGCCCACCGGCTGGTACTACCGCTACTGAGCGTGCCGTTGTTGAACGTTCCCTCTTCCATCAATCTTTTTCTTTCAAAGAAAGCCCATTCATGAATGCAACCCCCGTCACCCTGCGCTGGAGCGCGCTGGCTTGCGCGCTGACATTGGCCGGCTGCGCAGGCATGCCCGGCGGTATGGTGAGCACCGGCAGCAGCCCGACGGCCGTGACCGGCAGCGCAGCCGGGGGTACCAGCGCGGGCGCCAATCCAAGCCTGGAACGCTGCAGCGCGCCGCTGGGCACGCTGGCCGTGGACGACGGCCGCGGCAAGGAGTGGTATGCGAGCTTCGGCGCAGCGACCAAGGTCACCTCGATCGAGCCGTTGCTGCGGGTGGCTGTGCAGCAATCCAACTGCTTTGTGATCACCGCAATCGGCAACTCACGCACGGACAGCCGGCTGTCGGCCATCACCGACAAGCAGCGCAATTCGGGCGAATACAGGGCGGGCTCGAACCAGCAGAAGGGCCAGCGCGTGGCGGCCGACTACTTCCTCGAGCCATCCATCATCGTGGACAACGATTCGACCGGCAAAGTAGCGGCCGGGCTGGGTGGCCTGCTTGGTCGCGGCTTCGGTGCCGTCGCCGGTTCGCTGGAGAGCAAGGCATCAGTCGTGACCTTGAGCCTGTTCGACATCCGCTCGTCGGTGCAGGTCGGCATCTCCGAAGGCAACGCGACCGCGACCAACTACGGCGCCGCTTTGGGCGCTTTTGGCGGCGGTGCTGCAGCGGGTCTGGGCGGCTTCTCGCGCACGCCCGAAGGCAAGGCGACGGTGGCGGCTTTTGTGGACGCCTACAACAGCATGGTGGTTTCGCTGCGCAGCTACAAGGCGCAGGAAGTCAAGGGCGGACTGGGCCGCGGCGGGGTGCTGAAGGTCGGGCAATAAAGCTGCTTGGGCGCGGTTCAGACGAAAACCCTCCTCCGGGAGGTTTTTTTCGTGGGCATCTCGCTTGATCGCTGACCCAGCTCTTGAAGGACCAGCAGAGCACGAGGCAGCTAGCGCGTCACACCGGGTGAGAGCTTTTCGATCAGCCCGTTGATCTCTTCGAGCGACCCGAACTGGATCGCAAGTTCGCCCATGTCCTGCATGCGGCCACCGCGCTTGATGCGCTTCTTGATCCGGATTTCCACATCGGCGGCCAACAGGTCGGACAGCTGCTCTTCGATCCGCTTCAGATCATGTGACTTTTCCTGCCTGCGGTTGGGCGCTGCGGTCGGATCGGACTCGGCGCCCAGCTTCTTGACCAGGCTCTCGGCTTCGCGCACCGACAGCTTCCTGGCTGCGATCTGATTGGCAGCCGTGATCTGCTGTGCCTGCTTCAAACCCAGCAAGGCGCGCGCATGGCCCATTTCAAGATCGCCGGCCATCAGCATCGTCTGGACCGGCTCGGTCAGCTGCAGCAGCCGCAGCAGGTTGCTGGTGGCGCTGCGGGAGCGACCGACCGCCTGTGCGGCTTGCTCGTGGGTATGGCCGAACTCGGAGACCAGCCGCTGCAGCCCATGCGCCTGCTCCAGCGGATTGAGCTCCTCGCGCTGGATGTTCTCGATCAACGCCATGGCGGCGGCCGATTCGTCGCTGACCATGCGCACCAGCACGGGGATCTCGGCCAGTCCGGCCAAGCCGGCCGCGCGGAAGCGTCGCTCGCCCGCAATGATTTCGTACTTGCCGCTCCGTGTGCCGTCCGCCAATCGCCGCACCAGCACCGGCTGCAGTATCCCTTGCGCCTTGATGCTTTCAGCCAGCTCGTAGAGTCCGCCCTCGTCCATCTGCACGCGGGGTTGGTAGACGCCGGCAACGAGCTGGTCCAGCGGCAGCATGCTCGGCGTGTCCGGCGTATCGCTTTGCGTGTCGTCCCGCGCAAACGGTTGCTGCGTGCGCGGTCCCAGCAGCGCATCAAGGCCGCGCCCCAATCCTTTTGATTTCTTCGTGGTTGCCATGCGAGTCGGGTTGGTGGTTTTGCCGGCTGCTTCTGCTATGAAAACAAAAGCGCCAGATTCACAGCAGATCGCCGCGATCGATCAATTCCTGTGCGAATGTGAGGAAAGATTGGCTGCCTTTCGCGGACGGATCGAATACCACGCCGGGCAGGCCGTAGCTTGGCGCTTCTGCCAGCCGGACGTTGCGCGGGATCACGGTGTCGAACACCTTGTGGCCGAAGTGGGCCTTCAACTGGTCGCTGACCTGTTGCTGCAGCGTGATGCGCGGATCGAACATCATGCGCAGCAGGCCGATCAGCTTGAGGTCTCGGTTCATGCGGGCATGCACCTGCTTGATCGTGTTGACCAAGTCGGTCAGCCCTTCGAGCGCGAAGTATTCGCACTGCATCGGCACGATCACGCCGTGCGCCGTGCACAGGCCGTTCAACGTCAGCAGGGACAGCGCAGGCGGGCAATCGATCAGCACATAGTCGTCGTCGCGCGTCTCGGCCCGAACCGCGACTCGCAGCCGCGATTCGCGGCGTGGGACGTCGACCAGCTCGATTTCCGCACCTGCGAGATCACGATTTGCGCCGACCAGATCATACCCGCCGGATTCACTGGACTGGCGTGCCTGCGTCAAGGTTGCCGCTTCCAACAGCACGTCATAGACGGTGAGCTTCAAGCTGCGTTTGTCGATACCGGACCCCATCGTGGCATTTCCCTGCGGATCCAGGTCGATCAGAAGCACTCGCTTGCCGAGCTTTGCTAGCCCGGCTGCAAGGTTCACTGCAGTGGTGGTTTTACCGACCCCGCCCTTTTGGTTCGCGACGCAGAAAATTCGCGCCATCAACCCCCCCTGGGGTCCAGTAGTCGGAGAAGTTGATCGGTTGTCTTGAGTTTCATGGAGGCGCCGGGCAGAGATTGCAGGCAATTTTACGATGCGCCCCGCCCCTGCTCACGCAGACGCATCCACACGAGACATCGCGATTCGTCAAGCGATGGCACTGAGATTGGTTCCACGTGGAACACCTCGACCGCTTCAGGCAGCTCAGCCATTTCGTCGGCAGGCACCCTTGCCTTCATCGCCATCCAGCAGCCCTCTGGTGCCAATAGCTGAGCGGTCGAGTCGACCAGTGCGCTCAGCGATGAAAAAGCACGGGCTGTGATGATTGGGTATTGCACGGCGGCAGCGTCATCATGCAACTGCTCGACTCTTCCATGAATCGCTTTCAGATTCGGTAGGCGCAACTGCGTAATCGTTTGGCGAAGGAATGCAACCTTCTTATGCACCGCGTCTACACAACAGACTTGCAGACGCGGCTCGCAGACTGCGAACACCAACCCTGGCAGGCCAGCACCGGAGCCCACATCGAGGATCTGGACTGCCGACGGCTGATTATCCAGACCCAGGGAGCCTGCAAGTTGCCGACGCATTGGTGCAACCACCGCCATGCAGTCGAACAAATGATGCGTCAGCATCGCTTGCGGATCCCGCAACGCCGTCAGGTTGTAAACCCTGTTCCACTTCTGCAGTAGCGCGAGGTAGTCCAACAGGCGCTGGACGGCATCGTCATCCAGTGTCAGTTGCAGGGAGTGCGCTGCTTGAATGAGTGACGCCCGCGCCTCAAGCACTGGAACCGGCGTGAATGGTGTTCGTACCGTCTGCGCTGGCAGCACTGCCAACTGAGCCGGCAAGCCCACCGCGTCGCTTCAAATGCACCAGCAACAGCGATACGGTGGCAGGAGTTACACCCGGGATTCGTGCTGCCTGACCAAGTGTTTCCGGCCGATGTTTCTGCAGCGTCTGCCGCGCTTCGAAGCTGATGGACGAGACCTGTGCATAGTCGAAATTGAGCGGAAGTGTGAGTTCCTCGAAACGCTGTGCGCGAGCCACTTCATCTTTTTGACGCTGCACGTAACCTGAATATTTTGCAGAGATCTCGATCTGCTCGACCACCGCTGGGTAAAGATCGCCCAACGTTTCACGTGAAACATCCAGACCACTTGGCGTCTGTGAGCCTCCTGCAGGATCAAGCGATGCGACGGACTCATAGCTGACGTTGGGCCGCTTCAACAACTCGGCAAGGCTGTATTCCCGTTCGATGGAGCGTCCCAGCGCGCGTTCTGCATCTACTTGGGACACATTGCGCGGTGAAACCCAGATCGACGACAAGCGCTGTGTTTCACGTGAAACAGCATCACGCTTGCGATTGAATGCATCCCAACGCGGATCGTCGATCAGCCCGAGCTGACGCCCTTGATCCGTAAGCCGCACGTCCGCGTTATCTTCGCGCAGTTGCAGCCTGAACTCGGCACGGCTGGTAAACATTCGATATGGCTCAGTCACGCCTTGGGTAACCAGATCGTCAACCAAGACGCCCAGGTAAGCCTGATCGCGCGTCGGAATCCAGGCCTGTTCGCCACGACATTTGAGCGCAGCGTTGATGCCTGCGTGCAGGCCCTGTGCCGCCGCCTCTTCATAACCCGTGGTTCCGTTGATCTGCCCCGCGAAAAACAGGCGACGGATCGACTTGGTCTCGAAGCTCACTTTCAAGCTGCGGGGATCAAAGAAGTCGTATTCGATCGCATAGCCGGGACGCAGAATGTGTGCGTCTTCCAGTCCCGCAATCGAGCGCACCAGGTCATACTGCACGTCGAACGGCAAGCTGGTGCTGATGCCGTTCGGGTAAAACTCATGGGTGTTCAAGCCTTCAGGCTCCAGGAAAATCTGGTGACTGTCCTTGCCCGCAAAACGATTCACCTTGTCCTCCACGCTCGGGCAATAGCGTGGGCCGACACCTTCGATCTTCCCGGTGAACATCGGGCTGCGATCAAAACCGGTACGGATGATTTCGTGCGTACGCGCATTCGTCTGGGTGATCCAGCAGGGCAGTTGGCGCGGATGCATCTGCGCATGGCCCATGAAGCTGAACACCGGCATCGCGGCCAAAGCTCCTCCTGGCATCCCGTCACCGGGCTGCTCGACGCAACGGGAAAAGTCGATCGTGCGCCCGTCCAGTCGCGGCGGCGTGCCGGTCTTCAACCGTCCCTGCGGCAGCCGCAGCTCTTTCAGCCGCGCCGACAATGTCACCGCCGAAGGATCGCCAGCCCGCCCGGCAGAATGGTTGCTCAGACCCACATGAATCTTGCCATCCAGAAAAGTGCCGGCGGTCAGCACAACCGCCTGCGCGTGAAACTCGATGCCCGAATGTGTGATCACGCCGCGCACCTCGTCACCCTGCAGCACCAAGTCGTCCACCGCCTGCTGAAACAACCAGAGGTTCGGCTGGGTCTCCAGCCGGCGCCGGATCGCACCCCGATACAGCACGCGATCGGCCTGCGCACGCGTGGCGCGAACCGCGGGTCCTTTCGACGCATTCAGGATTCGGAACTGGATGCCGGCTTCATCCGCTGCCAGCGCCATCGCTCCGCCGAGCGCATCGATCTCCCGGACCAGATGCCCTTTGCCGATGCCACCGATCGACGGATTGCAGCTCATCTGACCGAGCGTCTCCAGGCTGTGTGACAACAGCAGCGTGCTCGCACCCATGCGCGCTGCCGCAAGCGCCGCTTCTGTTCCGGCATGGCCGCCGCCCACCACGATGACATCGAAGCGCTTGGGGTAAATCATTCGGGAGATGCCTTTCAATCAGGCTGCATCATGGCTGCCATGCAAATCAGACCGCGGATCGGCGTGGAGCCGCCGATGACCGCCTAAATGCTTCCAGAAACGAATCAAGCGCGCGCGCCGCTCTACATGACCCGCGCCCGTCAAGGCAGCTGCAGACACAGCAGTTGCGCCGCTGCCTCGGCCGTTGCTTGAACCGCCTGCGGACAAACCCAATTTTATCGGGTTGGCTCGACTTGCCGCGCGAATACAACGAAGCATCGCATCGAGCAAGGCAATACGGGGAAATCCTGATGCTGGGGCTACGTCGACTGTGCCGCAATCATGGTTATTCACGCATAATCAGCGGGTGTGTCTGGCTTTTTCACCGGACGCACATGTTTCGCGGTGCCAGCTTCAGTTTCGCGTCTTTGAAGTCAGTCGTCATCAATGAATGGTTTGTGGATAGCGCTCAATTGGACTCCATCGCTTCTTTGTTTTTTCAGGAGTCCCACAGATGGGCAGTAAACTTTACGTAGGCAATTTGCCATATTCTTTTCGCGACGAAGATCTGCAACAGGCATTCGGCCAGTTCGGTTCGGTCGCCAGCGCCAAAGTCATGATGGAGCGGGACACCGGCCGTTCCAAAGGCTTCGGGTTCGTTGAAATGGGCAGCGATGCTGAGGCACAAGCTGCCATCGGCGGCATGAACGGCCAGTCTTACGGCGGCCGTGGTCTCGTCGTCAATGAAGCCCGTCCGATGGAAGCGCGTCCGCCGCGCACCGGTGGTGGTGGCGGTTACGGCGGCGGCGGTGGATACGGCGGTGGCGGCGGTGGTGGATACGGCGGTGGCGGCGGCGGTCGCAGTGGTGGCGGCGGTGGTGGATACGGTGGCGGCGGCGGCGGTCGCGGCTATTGACCAGCACGCTGCTGCATCACCGACCAGCCAGTTGCTGATTCGGATTGCATGAGTGGAAGCCCTCCCGACGCGGAGGGCTTTTTTTATTTTTGTGCCCGGTGCAGTGAGAACCGGACCCGGCATTCCTGCGACAAGCGCCACAGCGGTATCTGGACTAAGCTGATATGGCTGAGGCGCTGCCGCACAGATCAGCGTGACCTCCAAGCAAAACGCTTTCTCAAGCGCTGCAGCTCTCTGTCCATTTCCTCAAGGGAAGCCTCATATGCCAACGCTGAACATCAACGGCAGGGACGTCGTCGTCAACGCCGATGACGACACCCCGATCCTCTGGGCGCTGCGCGACACGCTGCAGATGACCGGCACCAAGTTCGGCTGCGGCGTCTCGCTATGCGGCGCCTGCACGGTGCACTTGGACGGCGCAGCCATCCGCTCGTGCATCACGCCGGTGTCGGCAGCGGTCGGCAAGAAACTCAACACGATCGAATCGATGACCGATGACAAGGTCGGCCGGGCCGTGCAGGACGCCTGGGTCAAGCACGACGTCGCGCAGTGCGGCTACTGCCAGAGCGGCCAGGTGATGAGCGCAACCGCCTTGCTCAAGTCCACACCCAAGCCCAGCGCGACCGACATCGACAGCGCGATGGCCGGCAACATCTGCCGCTGCGGTACCTATGCGCGCATCCGTGCTGCCATCAACGATGCCGCGGCCACGCTGGCTTGAACGGCAAAAAGGACCTCATCATGCAGTTCGATTCCGATGTCACCGCCGCCACCTTGCACGCGCAGTTGCCCGAAGGCCTGCGTTCATTGATCGCGCGCGAATTTGATTCGTCGTCCGCTGCGGTCGCCAGCCGATTGCCGCGCCGTGCCTTCCTCAAAGTGGCCACCGCCAGCGGTTTCGCGCTCGGCGCCTTTCCGCTGCTGGGCCAGGCGCAGCAACCGCAGGCCGCTGCATCGGCGCCGGCCACGCCAGCGGTTTCCAAGGTGTTCGGTGCAGCCGATTCGGCGCCGGCAACCAAGCTCAAGCCGATGCAGCAACCGTCTGCTTTCGTGCAGATCGATCCGGACGGCACCGTCTGGGTCACGATCAACCGGCTCGAGTTCGGCCAGGGTGTGCAGACGAGCCTGCCGATGATCTTGGCCGAAGAACTGGATGCCGACTGGCGGCATGTGAAGAGCCGCAACGGCAATGCCGATCCGGCCTATGCAGACCCTGTCCTGGGCTTGCATATAACGGGCGGCTCGGGCTCGATCAAGAACTCTTTCACGCAATATCGTGAGCTCGGCGCACGCGCCCGTGCGATGCTGGTCGCGGCGGCTGCGCAGACCTGGGGCATTGATGCCGGCGGCTTGCGTACCGAAGCCGGCGCTGTAATCGGCCTGGATGGCAAGCGGCTCGGGTACGGTGAGTTGGCCGAGGCGGCGACGAAGCAGCCGGTGCCGGAAACGGTGAAGCTGAAAGATCCGAAGGACTTTCGTCTGATCTGCCAGCCGACTGGCCGGCTGGACGCGCGTGCCAAAGTCAACGGCACGCAGGCGTTCGGCATCGACACCCAACTGCCCGGCCTGCTGACGGCCGTGGTTGCGCACCCGCCCGTGTTCGGCAGCAAGGTCAAGTCGCTCGACGACGCCGCTGCCAAGGCGATCAAGGGCGTGCAGGCCGTGTTGCGCGTACCGCTGGATCGTGGCGGCGAAGGCGTCGCGGTGCTGGCCGACGGCTACTGGATCGCGAAAAAAGGCCGTGATGCGCTCAAGATCGACTGGGACTCGGCGGCTGTCGAAAAAGTCGATAGCCAACAGATGTTTGCAGATTACCGGCAGTTGGCGCAGAAAACCGGTGCGATCAAGTACGAAGCCGACGTCAGCAAGCTCAGTGGAGCATCAAGCAAGATCGCGGCCGAGTTTCGCTTTCCCTATCTGGCCCATGCACCGATGGAGCCGGAAAACTGCACCGTGCAGCTGCGCGGCAGCGGCGATCAGGCGAAGGCAGAACTCTGGGTCGGCTCCCAGATGCCCGGCATCGACACATTGGCCGCTTCGAAAGTGCTCGGCATCGAGCCGCAGAACATCTTGCTGAACGTGCAGATGGCCGGTGGCGGTTTCGGCCGACGCGCGATTCCGAGCAGTGACTATGTCGTCGAAGCCTGCGCGATCGCCAAAGCCGCGCGCGCTGCCGGACTCGATGCACCGGTTCGTACGCTCTGGAGCCGTGAAGACGACATCCGCGGCGGCTACTACCGACCGCTGGTGCTGCACCGCGCCGAGATCGGGCTGGACAACGCCGGCCAGGTGCTGGCCTGGGACCACGTGATCGTGAGCCAGTCGATCATGACCGGCACCCCGTTCGAGAGCTTCACCGTGAAAAACGGTGTGGACGGCACCACGGTGGAAGGCATGAAGGAGCCGTACGAGTTGCCGATGCGCCTGTCCGTGCATAGCCCCAAGCGCAACGTGCCCGTGCTCTGGTGGCGCAGCGTCGGCTCGACGCATACCGCCTACGTGATGGAAACCTTGCTCGACGAGATCGCACAGGCTGCCGGCGCCGACCCGGTCGCCTGGCGCATGCAGCAGTTCGCCGGCAAGCACCCGCGCCACGCAGCCGCGCTGCAGCTCGCGGTGGACCGGTCCGGCTACGGCAAGCGTGAACTGCCGGCCGGCCGCGCCTGGGGCGTCGCCGTGCATCAGTCGTTCAACAGCGTGGTGGCATTCGTGGTGGAAGCATCGGTCGAAGACAACGGCACCCGGCCCGTGCTGCACAAGGCCACTGCGGGCGTGCACTGCAACCTGGCCGTGAACCCGTTGAGCGTGCAGGCCCAGGTGCAGGGCGCCGCGCTGATGGGGCTTGGCATGTGCGTGCCCGGTGCTGCGATCACGTTGAAAGACGGCGTGGTGCAACAGAGCAACTTCGGCGACTACTCTGTGCCGCGCATCACCGCGATGCCGGAGATTACGGTGCACATCGTGCCGAGCGCCGATGCCCCGACCGGCATGGGCGAGCCCGGCTTGCCGCCACTCGCGCCCGCATTTGCGAATGCGATCGCGAAGCTCACTGGCAAGCGGCTGCGCGAACTACCGTTCAAGCTCGCCTGAGCGCTGCGCGTTGGCTGTCGCGCGGGGCTGGTCCGCCAGCCGCGCGGTTGCTCGGCAACCCGCTACCGCGCCGGCCGCCATACCAGCGTGCGTTCCACGACCTCAAAGAACGCTTCGCTCAGCAGCGCCAGCAGCGCTGCCGGCAGCGCACCGGCCAGCAGCAACTGGCCGTCGTTGAGCGCGAGGCCCGTCACGATCCGCTCGCCGTAGCCGCCGGCGCCGATGAACGCGGCGATCGTCGCGGTGCCGATCGCGATCGACGTCGCAGTCCGGATGCCCGCGATCACGGTCGGCAGCGCGAGCGGCAGCTGAATCTCGCGCATGCTCTGCCGCCGCGTCAGGCCCAGCGCCTGCGCCGCCATCACGAGCCCGTCCGGCACGGCAGCCAGCGCGGTCGTGGTGTTGCGCAGGATCGGCAGCAGCGAATACAGCGTCAGCGCGACCAGCGCGGGCAGCGTGCCGATCGCGCCCAGCAGCCAGATCAGCACCGCGAGCAGCGCCAGCGACGGCACCGTCTGCAACAGCCCGGTCGCG
The DNA here is from genome assembly GCA_965218765.1 of Burkholderiaceae bacterium. Lineage (GTDB taxonomy): Bacteria > Pseudomonadota > Gammaproteobacteria > Burkholderiales > Burkholderiaceae_C > JBBPYC01. The sequence continues at coordinate 178,916 of CBDCLU010000004.1, forward strand.
CCGACCACGACGGCCCGCGTGCGCGGATGCCGGAACACCGCGATGCCCACCGGAATCGCAAGCAACGCCGCGATGCCGACCGACACCGCCACCAGCATCAGGTGCTGCCAGGTCAGCCGCGCGAGATCGGGGCCGAAGAGCTTGCCCCAGAAGCCGCGTGCGGAAGGATCGGCAGCGGGGCGCGACGCGCCCATCGATCCAGCGACAAGCGCGCCGGCCGAAGCTGCCGCTGCCACGCCCGATGCAGCAGATGCCGGCGGCGCTGCGCGCGCAACCGTCCCGGCGCCAACGCGCGCCAACCGGTCCCGTGCGATCACGTCGAACGCCACGCCGTCCAGCTCGGCGCGTGCATTCATCGCGATCATGCCGGCTTCGTCGATCGTGCCCTGCAGCTTCTGCAACGCGGCCCATGCATTCGGCAGCCGCTTGGGCAGATCGGCGCGATACAGCAGCACCGCGTCGTAGCGCGGAAAGTAGTTCAGGTCATCGGCCAGCACCGTGAGGCCGAGCCGGTCGATCTTGGCATCGGTCGTGTAGATGTCGATCACGTCCACTTGGCCCTTGCCGACCGCGTCGTACGCAAGGCCGTGATCGAGGCCGATCGGCTGCTGCGGCAGCGCGTAACGGTCTTTCAACCCACGCCAGCCGTCGGCACGGCCGATGAATTCGTTGGACAGCCCGAGCTTCAGTTCCGGATGCCGCGCCAGGTCGGATAACGACCGGATGCCGCGCGCCGTTGCTTCCTTCGCACGCATCGCAAGCGCATAGCCGTCGTTGAAGCCGAGCCGAATTCCGGCGGCCAGGCCGAGCGGTGCCAGCCCCTGGTTGATCGCTTCGAGCGAAGCGGTGCCGTTCAGCTTGAGCAGTTCGTTCGCGATCGTGCCGGTGTATTCGGGATACAGGTCGATCGCGCCGGAGCGCAACGCTTCGTACACGATCGCGGTGTTGCCCAGCCCCTGCCGGACGACCGGAGGGCGCTGCAATTGCGGCGCCGCGGTCTGCGCGAGGATCTCGGCCAGGATGTAGGACTCGGTGAAGCGCTTGGAGCCGATCGACAACGTGCCTTCGTCAGGCCCGGCAGCCACCGGCTGTGTCCACCCGGCGAGCATGGAGGCCAGCAACAACAGCAGTGGCGCAAATCGAGCAGGAATATGCATCAAATACCGCTTGGGTGCTAGTGCAGACTGCATTGTTTGCTATTTATCGCGTAGCGCTTTGAATGACCGATGCACGCCGCTGCGCAAACGCCACGTACCAGTCAAGGCAGCCGGGATTTGCCATCGCCTCGCGGTTCAGCACCTTTTCGATCGGCTGGCCAAGCAGCAGCTTCTTGATCGGCAACTCCTGCTTCTTGCCCGAGATCGTGCGCGGAATCTCGGCGACCTGGAACATCTCGTCCGGCACGAAGCGCGGCGACAGCGCGGTGCGGACCGCCGCACCGATCTTCGCCTGCAGCGCAGCGTCCAGGCCAAAGCCTTCGCGCAGCACGACGAACAGCGGCATGTAGCTCTCGCGGCCCAGGTACTCGAGATCGACCACCATCGAATCGAGCACTTCGGGCAGCGCCTCCACCGCCGAATAAAGCTCGCTCGTGCCCATGCGCAGGCCGTGCCGGTTGATGGTGGCGTCGCTGCGGCCATAGATCGTGCAGCCACCATCCGCGCCGACCTTGACCCAGTCGCCGTGCCGCCAGACGCCGGGGTACATGTCGAAATAGCTCGACCGGTAGCGCGCATCGCCCGCATCGCCCCAGAAGCGCAGCGGCATCGACGGCAGCGGCTGCGTCAGCACCAGTTCGCCGACTTCATCGATCACGGGCTCGCCCTGCTCGTTCCACGCTGCCAGCGCGCAGCCCAGGCCGCGGCATTGCATCTGGCCGACGACTTGCGGCAGTTCCGGGTTGCCGGTGGCGACCGCCGCGATGAAGTCGGTGCCGCCCGAGATGTTGCACCACCAGATCGCCGGCGTGCCGATTTTTGCGAACTGCGCGCTGCCCCAGCGCTGCACGTCGGGCGCGAGCGGCGAGCCGGTGCTGCCCAAAGCGCGCACCTGCTTCAGATCGCCGCAGACGGACAGCTCGACGCCGGCCTTCATGCAGTTCGCATAGAACGCCGCGCCGGCGCCGAACCAGGTCACGCCGGTTTCGGCCGCGAAGCGCCAGAGCGTGGTCCAGTCCGGCTGATCCGAGCCCGCCGGGCGCGCCGCCGGGTTGCCGTCGAAGATGCAGCAGGTGGTACCGGCCAGCAGCCCCGACACCTGGCTGTTCCACATGATCCAGCCGGTGGAGCTGTACCAGTGAAAGCGCTCGCCGAACGAATTCGGGTCGTAGCTGCAGCCGATGTCCTGCTGCAGCGCGCCCTGCGCGAGCCCGACCAGCACGGTGCCCCCGTGGCCGTGCAGGATCGCTTTCGGCAAACCCGTGGTGCCGCTCGAGTAGACGATCCAGATCGGATGGTCGAACGGCAGCAGCACCGGCTCGAACGCTGCTGTTTGTGCATCATTTTGGTTGCAAGCGCTGGTGAAATCTGCCCATCCAGCTATTGTTTTGCTAGTGTCCAGATTGCCGAGCAGCATCGCGTGCGCAAGCGTCGGCAGCTCGGCGCGCAGTTCGGCGAGCACCGCGGTCCGGTCCAGATCGCGGCCGTTGTAGTGCACGCCGTCGCAGCCGATCAGCACCTTCGGTTCGATCTGCCGGAACCGGTCGAGCACCGCGTTCGTGCCCATGTCGGGCGCACAGACGCTCCAGACTGCACCGATGCTCGCGCAGGCCAGGAATGCGATCAGCGTCTCCGGCACGTTCGGCAGATACGCGACCACGCGGTCGCCGGGCACCACGCCCTGTGCTCTCAAGTGCAACGCCAGCGACGCCACCTGTTGCCGCAGCTCGGGCCAGGACAGCTCGCGATGCCGGCCTTGCTCGTTCCTGCTGACCACCGCCGGCAACCCGGCCGCGTGTGCGGGCTGCACATGCTGGAACACGCGGCTCACGTAGTTCAACTGCACGCCGGGAAACCACTGTCCGCCCGGCATCTTCGCCTCGGAAAGCACGGAGCCCACGGGTGTCGGCGACTGCAGCCCGAAGTAGTCCCAGATGCTGCGCCAGAACGCTTCCAGGTCCGTCACCGACCAGCGCCACAGCGCGTCGTAGCTGTCGAACGTGAATCCGTGGTGCTCGGTCAGCCAATCCTGATAGCGGCGGATCTGTGGGATGTAGGGTGCGGTGGAGCCGACGGCGCGTGCGCTCTGGCGGGCATCGGGCAGGCTGGCGGTGGCGGTGGTCGTGCTCATGACGCGTCAGCGTAGCAGCGTCGGTGGCTGAGTCGCTTGGGGGCTGCTTGCCGATCAGTCCAGCGGGGTCGATCTCCTCCATACGGATCAGGAGTCGCTAGATGTCCGTGCGCAGCTCCGGCAAGCCCCTCCTGACCGGATCAGGGTCACGCACGAAGAATGCATGAACATTCGAGCGTCTTTGGTAGACGACTTGTTAAGCCGGACTGTTGCTGCTCAAGAACCCAACGCTCTGGCGCCCTCGTGAGCATGGGGTCACATAGTGGTCCAACAGCTCCTAGTAGACGTGCTCCGCAAACGGTCGCAGCGACTCTTCGGACAAGTCCTCCACTTCAAACGATTCGACGTGCTTGACGACAAACCCTGACTCGGTCGCGTCCAGCTTCGCTCATAGCAACTTGCGCGCTTCCGCCAGCATCCGAGACCGCATCGCCGGCGGCAACTCACATTCCGTACAAAGATCGACCTTGACGCCCAGGACGTCTTGCAGCTCGATCTGCAAACCCACCATCTGCAGCAATGACGTACCAGCCGGCAGATTGACCAGCAAGTCGATGCCGCTGCCCTGCCGATCAAGCCCCTTGGTCACGGAGCCGAACACCTGTATCGCAGATGCACCGCAAGCCAGCGCCACCGCTAAGACGCGCTCGCGCCGTGCGGCAAGGATTTCAGATGGGCGCATGCCCGGAATTTTCCCCGCAACGAACTTGCAGACCGTATTTAGGCCCTGTTGGCAGACGGGGGGTCCACTTCTCGCTCGTGCCCTGATGCTGGGCGCTTCGCCCGACAAGCATCTGAGCAGTATTTGACCTCGTTCCAGTTAGCCGCCCACCGCTTGCGCCACGTCATCGGGCGGCCGCATTGGGCGCAGGGCTTGGAAGGCAATGACTGCTTGTTGCCTTTAAAAGCCGCGTGCGTCGACTTCACCGAATGCTGCAACCGCGGTCCATGGCCGATGCGCCCGGATCGAGACGACGGCAAACCAGCCTCAACCCTTCTTGGCCCAGGCACTGCACCAGCCCGGCCCCGCGACCTGCCTGCCGGCAAACAGCGCACAGGGCGCCGCCGCATCGCTTTCCTTGCCCTGGAACAGCGCGCAGCTGGCGCAGTGCTGGCCTTTTTCGTACTTGGGGAATTTCTTGGTGTCGACCTTGCTCGCGTCGGTCACGTAACCGAGCGCCTTGGCCTGCGGGTCGTTCTCATCGACCATCGGCGTATCGGCAGCCAGCGCGGTGCCGCAGATGGTGGCGCAGCCGGCTGCGGCCACGGTGGACAGAAAGATGCGTCTTGTGCTACTCATGGAAGTCCTCGTTGTTTTAAAAAGAGGTCGATCGAAACGACCGGTTAAACCGAAAAATCCGAGTTCTGCTGATCAGCCGGCTGCCGGTCCGATCCCCGCCGCAGCGGCATTCGCTGTGCCTGCAAGCGGTTCGGCGATGCAGCGCGGTTCAAGCCGCGAACGCATACGGCCCACCCCGCTCCAGCGCTTTTCTATATGCCGGCCGCGCCTGAAACCGCTCGACCCAGGCATCCATGTTCGGGTATTCCTTTCTCGCGCCGCGTGCGGCTTCGCCGACGAAGCTCATCTGGATGTCGGCGCCGGTCAGTTCGCCACCCACCAGCCATGCACGGCGTTCGAGTGACCGGTCCACATAGCCCAGGTGGTTCGCGATCTCGCTGTCGATGCGCGGCTTGAGCGGCGCGCCGGCTTCTTCGCCGAGCCGCCCGACGTAGAGGCGCAGCATCAGCGGCAGCATGGCCGAGCCTTCGGCGTAATGCAGCCACTGGTTGTAGGCCTCGAAATCGTCGGTGCCACGCTTCGGCTCGAGGCGCCCGTCGCCGTACCGGCGGATCAGATGGTCCACGATCGCGCCGGACTCGATCACGACGCGCCCGTTGTCTTCGAGCACCGGAGACTTGCCCAGCGGATGCACCGCCTTCAGTTCCGGCGGCGCAAGCCGGGTCTTCTCGTCGCGCTCGTACCTGCGGATCTCATACGGCAGTTCAAGCTCTTCCAGCAGCCACAGCACGCGCTGCGAACGCGAGTCGTTCAGATGGTGGACGACGATCATGCGGGTCTCCTTGGATGTTCAGTGGCGGGTGGTTGGAGTATCGTGGGTTCGAGACCACAGCGCCGGCAGTCGCCGCAAGGACTGAGCCAACGGCCTCTCCGGTGCAAGCTCGCACCGACCGCGCTATAACCCAAACCGCCCCTTCGTCAATGAACGCCTTGTCCAACGGCCTGATCGTGATCGCCAAGCGGGACTGCCCGACCTGCGTGCTGGTCGAGCCGCTGCTGCGCGAACTGGACGAAGCCGGGCAGCCGCTCGCGGTGCTGGTGCAGGGCGACGAGCCGTACGCGGCGAACGTGTCCGGCATGCTGCACGACGACACGCTGGAACAGTCCTACCGCCTGCAGGTCGAGTTCGTGCCGACCCTGATCCGCATGGAAGGCGGCCGCGAAGTCGAGCGCACCTACGGCTGGCACCGCAGCGACTGGCAGCGCATCACCGGCCTGCCGGACCTGGGCGCGCAGCTGCCCGAGGTGCGGCCCGGCTGCGCGTCCAAAACACTCGATCCCGGCATCGCGGAACGGCTCGAACTGCGCTTCGGCGATCATGGCCTGCAAGCGCGGCAAGTCGAGATCGGCGACAGCGAAGACCCGATCGAAGCCTGCTTCGATCGCGGCTGGAGCGATGGCCTGCCGGTGGTGCCGCCGACGCCCGAGCGCGTGCTGCGCATGCTGCGCCAAGGCACCACGCGCCGACCCGATGAAGTGCTCGGGCTGATGCCGCCCGATCTCGCGCCCTGCACGGTCGAGAAGGTCGCAGTCAACGCGGTGATGGCCGGCTGCAAGCCCGAATACCTGAACGTGGTGCTGGCCGCAGTCGAGGCCGCGCTGATCGACGAGTTCGGCATGCACGGCATTCTGTGCACGACCATGTTTGCGGGACCCGTCGTGATCGTGAACGGCAGCGTGGCGCCGCGCATCGGGCTGAACGCAGGCGTGAACGCGTTGGGCCAGGGGCATCGCGCGAACGCGACGATCGGCCGCGCGCTGCAGCTCGTCGTGCGCAACGTCGGCGGCGGCCGGCCCGGCGAGATCGATCGCGCCACGCTGGGCACGCCGGGCAAGTACACGTTTTGCTTCGCGGAAAACGAGTGCGACGGCTGGGAGCCGCTGTCCGTCGAGCGCGGTTTCGCGCGCGGCCAATCGACCGTCACCCTGTTCGCGGGCGAAGGCGTGCAGGGCATCGTCGACCAGAAATCGCGCTCGCCCGAATCGCTGGCCAGGAGCTTTGCGATGTGCCTGCGCGCGGTCGATCACCCGAAACTCGCGCTGGCCGGCGACGCACTGCTGGTGGTCTCGCCCGACCACTGCCGCGTGTTCATTGAAGCGGGCTGGTCGAAAGCCCGTTTGCGCGAAGAACTCGAAGCGTTGCTACTGGCACCGGCCGATGCGATGATCGCGGGCGCAGGCGGCATTGCGGAAGGACTGCCGGCTGCGCTGGCCGGCCAGATGGTGCCCAAGTTCCGCCCGGGCGGCCTGCTGATCGTACGCGCGGGCGGCAACGCCGGGCTGTTTTCCGCGGTCATCGCGGGCTGGGCCGCATCGGGCCCGACCGGCTCCACCCCTGTCACGAAGGAGATCGACGAAGCATGAAGATGAACCATACCAGCGAAGCGATCGTGCTGCTGGACCCGACGTCCGAACGCACGGCAGCGGCGCGCGCAGCAGCTGCGCGGCCGGCCAAGTTGAAAGATGTCACGGTCGGCATCCTCGACATTTCCAAGGCGCGCGGCAACGTGTTTCTGGACCGTATCGCCGAGCAGCTCACGGGTCAGGGAATCGACGTCAGACGCTACAAGAAGCCGACGTTCACGCGCCCCGCACCGACCGCCTTGAGCCAGCAGATCGCGGCCGAGTGCAAGGTCGTCGTGGAAGGCCTGGCCGACTGAGGGTCCTGCACGTCGTGCTGTATGCATGACATCGCGGAGCTCGAAAGTCGTGGCGTGGCGGGGGTCGGCGTTGCATCGACCGAATTCGTGCAGGCAGCGGCGCTGCAGTCGAAATCGCTCGGCTTCGACCCGGCGATGGTGTTCGTCGCGCATCCGATCCAGGACCGCACCGACGATGAACTGCGCGCGCTCGCCGATGCGGCGCTGCCGGAGATTTTGCGGCGCGTCAGCGCGAGTTGACGCAGCGCGCGGCGCGCCGGCCGATGGCGCCGGCCGGCCATGAACGGCAGCCCGGCAACGCGTCTGCCGAGCGTCGACAAGGTACTCGGCTGGCCGGGCATCGCGGCGCTGATGGCGTGCCACGGCCGGCCGCTCGTGCTGGAAGCCGTGCGCACTGAACTGGCGCAACGGCGCGCAGCCACAACGGTCGATTCAACCAGGGCCGCAACAAACGACGATGCAGCGTTGACGGCCGACGTGATTGCCGAAGCTGCCGACCACCACGCATTGCTCTCAGCCGTCGAGGCCCGGCTGCACCGCATCGCACAGCCTTCGATGCGCGCCGTGTTCAACCTGACCGGCACCGTGCTGCACACGAACCTCGGTCGCGCGCCGCTGCCGCCGCAGGCGCTCGATGCGATCCGGCAGGTGGCGCACGGCGCGACCAATCTCGAGTTCGATCTGGCCACCGGCCGCCGCGGCGACCGCGACCATCATGTCGAAGCGCTGCTGCAACGGCTGACCGGCGCTGCCGCCGCCACCGTCGTGAACAACAACGCGGCGGCGCTGCTGCTCGTGCTCGGCGCGCTGGCTCGGCAGCGGCGCGAGGTGATCGTCTCGCGCGGCGAGCTGGTGGAAATCGGCGGTGCGTTCCGGCTGCCGGAGCTGATGCGGGCAGCGGGCTGCCGGCTCGTCGAAGTCGGCACCACGAACCGCACCCATCTGCACGATTTCGCCGACGCGATCGGCGCGCGGACCGCGCTGGTGCTCAAGGTGCACGCGAGCAACTACAAGATCGAAGGGTTCACCGCCGCGGCGTCCGAGCGCGACCTGGCCGCGTTGTGCCGCGACCGGGGTCTGCCCTTCGTGATCGACCTGGGCAGCGGCGCGCTGGTCGATCTGGCCGCGCACGGCCTGCCGCGCGAGCCATTGCCCGCCGATGCGCTGGCTGCCGGCGCGGATCTGGTCACGTTCAGCGGCGACAAGCTGCTCGGCGGCCCGCAAGCCGGCATCGTGGTCGGCCGCACCGATCTGATCGCGCGGCTGAAGAAAGACCCGCTCAAGCGCGCGCTGCGCTGCGACAAGCTCACGCTGGCCGCACTGGAAGCGGTGCTGCGGCTGCACCTGGACCCGGACCGCCTCGCGCAGATGCTTCCTGCGCTGCGCCTGCTGACCCGGCCCGCCGCCGAGATCGAAGCGCTCGCGCGGCGGCTGCAACCGGTATTGGCCGGCTGGGCCGGTGCACGTGCCGAAGTCGACATGCATCCCGTGCAAAGCCAGATCGGCAGCGGCGCGCTGCCGGTCGATCGGCTGCCGAGCCATGCGCTGCGGCTGATCCCGATCGGCAGCATCAAACGTCATTCGGGCCGCGCACTCGACGCATTGGCGGCCGAGTTGCGCGCACTGCCGCAGCCAGTGGTCGGCCGCATCGCCGATGGCGCGTTGCTGCTCGATCTGCGTGGCCTCGAAGACGAAGCCGCTTTCGCCGCGCAACTGATCGCAGCCGGCACGCACGCAGCAACCTCCCCGCCGTGAACATCGCCACCGCCGGCCACGTCGATCACGGCAAGACCAGCCTGGTGCGCGCGCTGACGCAGGTCGATACCGACACGCTCGCGGAAGAAAAACGCCGCGGCCTGTCGATCGACCTCGGCTTTGCGTATGCGGACTTCGGCACGGACGCACCGGTCGGTTTCATCGACGTGCCGGGTCATGAGCGCTTCGTGCGCAACATGCTGGCAGGCGTCGCGTGCATCGATCTGGCGCTGATCGTGATCGCGGCCGACGACGGGCCGATGCCGCAGACGCGCCAGCACTTGGCGATCCTCGAACTGCTCGGCGTGCCGCAGGCGGTCGTCGCGCTGAACAAGATCGATCGGGTCGACCAGGAGCGGCTCGCGCAGGCACAAGCAGAGGTGCGGCAACTGCTGGCAGCGGGGCCTTATCTGGCAGCGCCGATCTTTCCGCTGGTGGCCACCGATGGCACGGGCGTGCCGGCACTGCGCACCCATCTGGTCGCGCTGGCAAGTGGTCCGAGCGTGCAGCCAAGGGAGGGCGCCGGCTTCCGCCTTGCGATCGATCGCAGCTTCACGCTTGCAGGCGCCGGCCGCATCGTGACCGGCGCGGTGCTGTCCGGCCGCGTGCGCATCGGCGACGACGTGATCGTCTCGCCCGCCGGCACGTCCGCGCGCGTGCGCGGCCTGCATGCGCAGGGGCGGCCGGCCGTGCAGGCCAGTGCCGGCCAGCGTTGCGCACTGAATCTGGCCGGCGCAGCCGTGCGGCACTGCGAGCCGGTACGTGGCGACTGGGTGGTGGCAGCGAACCTGCATGCGCCGACCACGCGGCTCGATGCCCGCATCGATGTGCTCGCAAGCGAGCCGCATGCGCTGAAAGCCGGCGCGGTGCTGACGCTGCACATCGGCGCCGCGGCCGTGAACGTGCACGCAACGCCGCTGGCGCTGCAGCCGGGTCACGCAGCGACGATCGCACCAGGCGCAGCCGGTCATCTGCAACTGGTGCTCGACGCGCCAGTGGCTGCCCTGCATGGAGACCGCTTCGTCCTGCGCGACCCGGCGCGGCAGTGCACCGTCGGCGGCGGACGGGTGCTCGATCCGTTCGCATCGGCACGCAGCGGCGGCCGTCGCAGCTTGTCGGCTCGGCTCGCGCAACTGCAGGCATTGGAGGCGGCTTCGCCAGCTGAGGCGCTTGCCATGCTGGTTGCGCAAGCGCCGGGCGGCATCGAGGCGGATCGGTTCGCACTGGCATGGAACCTCGCAGGCGACACAGTGGACACACTGCTGTCCGACCCTGCCCTGCACGGCATCGAGCACGCCGACCACTCGCGCCGCGTGCTGAGCTCAGCGCACTGGCAGGCGGTATGTGGCCTTGTGCGGGGCACGCTCGAGCACTGGCACGAGCAAGCCCCTGACAGCATGGGGCCTAGCGCACCGGCACTGCTTGCACAGCTGCACCGCCAGCACCACGACCTGCCGCAACCGCTGTTGCACGCTGCGCTGGCTGCGCTGATCGCCGATGGCAGCGTGCAGCGCGATGCGCTGCGCGTGCGGCTGGCCGGCCATCGCGCAAGGCTTCACGCAGCCGATGAAACCTTGCTCAAGCGCGTTGCCGACGTGCTCCAGCCCGCTGGCCTGCGCGCCCCGATTGTGGGCGAATTGGCGATGCAGCTGACGCTGGATCTGCCAGTGCTGCTGCGATTCTTGCAGCACGCAAGTGATCTGGGCCAGTTGCTGAGAATTGCACCGAATCGCTACTACCTGCCGCAGACCGTCACCAGACTCACCGCGTTGACCGCCCGGCTCGCCGCTGCATCACCGGACGGCAGCTTCGACACCGCCGCGTTCCGGGACGCCTCCGGCATCGGCCGCAACCTGAGCGTACAGGTGCTCGAATTCATGGACCAGCAGGGCCTGACGCGCTTCGACGGCACGCGGCGCCGGCCGATCGGGCCAGGCGTGGCCTGACGCTTCGCCAGCTCGCGTGCTACCTTCGCGCGCTGGGGAAGGCGAACGTTCCCGGTGGAACGCCCGGTCTTCAAAACCGGTGCGCTGCGGCCTTTAGTGCCGTGGCGGGTGGGTTCGACTCCGATCGCCTTCCGCCCCACATGCTTCCACAACGGCTCACTTGCTTGCGGCGGGCTGCGGCGGCGATGGCGCAGCGGCCGGCACCAGCGGCTGGCCGTTGTTCAGGTCAGCGCCGGTGTTCGGATCCGTCGGCGTGCTCTGGATGTGCGCACGCATCTGCCACTGGTATTTGTCGATCACGCCTTGCACTTCCTGCAGCAAATTGGCCGTGGTCGGGTCGCTGTCGTTGGTGGCCTTGATGCCCTGGCCGATCTCGTCGCTCACCGTCTTGTAGTGGCGGCTGAACCAGAGCAGCACCTGCGCATCGTCGAAGAAGCCGCCCTGGATTTCCGGAATCTTGCTGGTGCGGATGATCGTGTTGGCACGGCCGTCGGACGACACCCCGATCGCCTGCAGCCGCTCGGCCACCATGTCCGCGTACTTGGCGGTGCCTTCATAGTGTTCCTGCAGCAGCAGGTGCAGCGGATAGAACAGCGTGCCGGACACGTTCCAGTGCGCCTGCTTCAACTGCAGCTGCAACTGCTGCAACTCGGTCAGCGTCTGCTGCAGCGCATGAATCGACGGCTGCAACTGCTGCTCGCCCTGCGGCCCGTCATGCGGGCGGTTCGTGATGCTGTTGATTGGGAACGGGCCGGCTTGCGAGCCCGGTGCGGGCGGCTGGTTTTGCTGTGCGCCGGCGGCGGTGGCGAATACAAGGGAAGTCAGGAGGGAAAAGGTGGTGCGTCGCATGAGATGGAACTTTAAAAACGGTTCAACGGGCAGCCAAGCCGGCTGAGCCGATGAATAGCCCGCGGCGGGTCGACCTGGTCGGCTATGCACATATCCTGCGCCCCAAGAGCTGAAGCGCGGCATATCGATGCAAACGGCATCGATCGTGTGTGATGCCGCCAATTAGAGCCTCGGCAGTCGGCGCGGTTCCCATGGCAGGACTTGTGCCCGCAGATGTTCGTCCCGGCAAGCCTACCTGCTGAGGAGAATTCATGTGATGGGCGCAGCGAGTCTCGCTTTCGGCCGCGTCCGCATCGAACCAGCAGACTCAAAAGCCTTTTTCGAAGCGGCCGCCTAGACCCGTTCCGATGCGGCGAAATCCAGTTCCACCTTGGCACCGTTTGGATCGTGACAAAACAGCTGCCAAGTGCCCGAGCCGATCTGCTGCTTGAGGTCGTACTTGGTGCCACTGGCGTCGAAGCGCGTGACCATGGCGCGCAGACCGGTTGCCGTGAACGCCATGTGGTCGATCACGCCGGCGCGGCTAGCCGGCAGCGGCCGGTCGAAATACACGTGCAGCACGGCCTGGGCGCCTTCGCCGTAGAGCCACGCGCCCGCAAAACCCAGCGCCGGTCGCTCACCGAGCCGCAGGCCGAGCAGGCCGACGTAGAAGTCGAGCGTCTGCTGCTCGTCTTGAGCGATCACCGTGAAATGGTTCATGCCGATGATCATCGGTGCCCCTTGAAAGGAATGGATCAGGCCGTCAGCACGAGTGCACCAACGGTGGCGCGCGACTCCAGCCGCGCATGGGCCGCTGCGGCCGACGCCAGCGCATGGCGCTCGATCGGCGGCAGCCTGATCGCGCCGCTGGCCAGCGCGTCCCAGACCCGCTGCGCGCGCGCCGTCAGCTGTGCCGCAGTGGCGGTGTAGTCGAACACCACGGGTCCCGAGAAGCTCAGCGACCTGGCTTTGAGCACATCGGGCGACAGCGGCTGCAGCGCGCCGCCGACTTGGCCGATGCCGATCCACTGGCCGCGGCGTGCGAGCGCAGCGAGATTCTCGTCGCGCGCCGCGTCACCGAGTCCATCGATCACGACGTCGGCACCGCCGCAGACCCGTTGCACCGCATCGGCGAACCGGTGGTCGTCGGTCACGATCACATGCTCGCAGCCGTGCTCGCGCGCGACCCGCGCCTTCTGCTGCGTGGAGACGGTGCCCAGCACCACCGCGCCGAGTGACTGCGCCCAGGCACAGACAAGCAGCCCGAGGCCGCCGGCCGCGGCATGAACGAGCACGCGCGTGCCGCGCTGCACGTGCCCGACGTCGTGCAGCAGCAGATCGGCCGTGATGCCCTTGAGCAGCAGCGCCGCCGCCGCGTCGTGTTCAACCGCCGCTGGCAGACGAACCACCCAGTCGGCTGGCACGCAGCGCAGCCCGCAGTAGGCGCCCGGCACCGGCCCGAGGTAGGCCACCCGGTCGCCGGGCAGAAAACCGCTCACTTCCGGGCCTGTGTCGACAACGCTGCCCGCCGCTTCCATGCCAAGCACGCCGGGCAAAGGCAGCAGGTCCCGAATCGCGCCGCGCCGCAGATAGATATCGAGGTAATTGACGCCGATCGCATGCTGCCGGATGCGCACTTCGCCGGCCCGCGGTGCGGCGACTTCCGCACCTTCTGCGTGCAGCACATCGGCGCCGCCGTGCCGCGCCGCGACGATGCGCCGGGTCGGCATGACCAAACCCGTCGGTACCTGCTCCCACTGCGGAGAGCGAACGTCCGCACCCCGCAACAGATGGCGGCGCAGGTTCGCGAAACCCGCTTCGTAGACGCCCCGGGCCACCAGGTCGTGCAGCTCGCGCTCCATGCCGGGCGGCGTCGCGAACGTCGACTCCCAGCGCCAGAACGTGCGGTCGCCGTCGGTCACGCATTTGAGCGTCAGCGTGGCGACGTAGCGCCGCAGCGGCACGGTCGCATCGAGGATGCAGTAGGTGCTGCGGTGTTCGGTGTCCGACAGCGTCAGCAACTGTTCGCGGATGCGGTTGCCGTCTTTCAGCGTGAAGCTGCGCACGCAGCCGACCTGGTCGCCGCGCTCGCCACCTTCGATGGTGCTCGACTCGATCGCGTCGTGCCACTGCGCGTGGCTGTTGAAGTCGCGCAACACGGCCCAGACGCGCGCGATCGGCGCATCGATGACGGTCGAGCGAACCACGCGCTGCAGCGTCATCGCATCAGCGGCCGCCGCTGCCGCCGAAGTGGCGCTTCAACGCCTCGAAGCCGACCTGGAACACGCCGGCGCCGATGGTCGAGGTGAGTTCGGCCTCACGTCCCGGCGCGCAGTCAAATTCGGCGCTCCACTCGGCAAAGCAGCGCTCGCCGTCGGTCACGGGCGTGAGCTTCAGCATCGCGATGTAGTTTTCGACGCCCATCGGGCTTTCGAGGATTTCATAGCTGCAGCTGTAGTCGTAGTCGGACAGCGCGAGCAGTTTCTCGCGGATCATGCCGCCTTCGCGCGTGTGGAAGTGCCGGATGCAGCCGACGCGGTCGCCGGGCTGGCCGTTTTCGATGCGGCTGTCGGCGATGCCCGGATGCCACTGCGGCAAGCCGTTGAAGTCGCGGATGCGCGCCCAGACGTTGGCGGCGCTTGCGTCGATCACGCTTGAGACGAAGACGTGGACCACCGCTCAGCTCTGCTTCGGGTTCGACGCGGGCGGCAGCGCCACCTTGGCGCCGCTCGCGCTGCTGGCCAGGCGCTGGATGTCGCCGCCTTCGATGCCGATCTCGCGCAGCAATTGATCGACGAGAGGCGCCTGCGCGCGAAAGCGCAATGCCGAGTTCACGACGCTGTCGGACAGGTTGCCGCTTTGGCCGCCGTCGCCGTTACCACTCCCGCCGCCCGCGCCACCGAAGCCGTCGACCTGCAGGATCTTGATGCCTTCGATGCGCTCCATCGGTTTGACCGACTCGCGGATGATGCCTTCGGCCTTTTCGACCAAGCGCATGCGCAGCGCCGACATGCGCGCTTCCGGGCTCAGCATGTTGTGTGCGTCGTTCATCAGCCGCAGGCCCTCGGCCTCGATCTCGGCGCGCACTTTCATCGCCATCGAGCGAATCTTGTCGGCGTCCGCATCGGCTTCGGCCTGCGCCCGCAAGGCAGCGCCGCGGTCCGCGCTCGCGGCTTTTTCGGCCTGCGCCACGGAGGTGAGCCGCAGCGCGTCGCGCTCGGCGATCTGCGCGGCGCCGATCAGGTCGATCGCCTTCTTGCGCTCGGCCATCTCGACTTCGCGTGCGGTGAACACTTTTTCCTCCGCGGATATGGCCAGCGCGCGCGCCGTTTCGGCCTCGGCCTGCGCTTCGCTCTGCGCCTTGCTCTCGCGCGCGATCGCGATCGCGCGCTGCTGCTCGGCGAGCTCGAGCGACAGGCGCCGTTCGATCTCGGCACTCTGGATCGCACGCTCTTTTCCAATGCGCTCCTGCTCGAGCGTCTGCTCGGATTTCAACCGCGCGCTGTCGATGGTCTGCTTGGCCGTGATCTGCGCGCCTTCGGCCGCCTGCTCGCGCTGGGCGCGCTCGGTCGCGACTTCCGAGCGTTGCCGCGCGCGCGCCATCTCGACTTCGCGCTGCTGGTTCAGCCGTGCGTACTCGCTTTCACGGTCGATCTCGAGCGCGAGCTTTTCGGCTTCGAGGTTCTTGTTGCGGATCGCGATCAAGGTATCTTGCTCGACGTCGTTGCGCTGCTTCTTGCGGTGCTCGATCTGCTCGGTCAGCCGCGTCAGGCCTTCGGCGTCGAACGCGTTGCTCGGGTTGAAATACTCCATGCCGGTCTGGTCCAACTGCGTCAGCGACGCGGCTTCGAGCTCCAGCCCGTTCTTGGTCAGGTCCTCGGCCACCGTCTCGCGCACCCGTTTGACGTAGGCGCCGCGGCGCACGTGCAGCTCCTCCATCGTCATCTCGGCCGCCGCGGTGCGCAGCGCATCGACGAACTTGCCTTCGACAAGCTCACCCAACTGGTCCGGCTCCATCGTGCGCAGACCCAGGGTCTGCGCCGCGTTCGCGACCGCGTCCGGATGCGCCGCGACGCGCACGTAGAACTCGGCGATCACGTCCACGCGCATCCGATCCTTCGTGATCAGCGCCTTGTCGCGGCCGCGGCTGACTTCGAGCCGCAAGGTGTTCATGTTGACCGGCAGCACGTCGTGCAGGATCGGCAGCACGAACGCGCCGCCGTCGAGCACGACCTTCTGGCCGCCTAAGCCGGTGCGCACGAACGCGCGCTCCTTCGAGCTGCGCAGATACAGCCAGTGCATGAGCCAGACCACGATCGCGACCAGGATCGCGAGGACGATCAGGGCCAGCAGGAAGCTGCCGAATTGGGAACCTGACATGGGTTTTCGTCTCCTGTTAACGCTTGTTCTGGCGGGTGATGGCGGTGAAGCGGCGCGTGGTCTCGGTCAACGCGACTTCGGTCGGCAGCCGCTCCATCGAACTCGCGCCGTAAAAACCGTGACACTGCGCGCACTGCGAAAGCACGTGCGTCGCATCGTCCGGCGTCGCGATCGGGCCGCCGTGGCAGAGCACGATCACGTCCGGATTCACCGAGGTGGCGGCGTCGGCCCAGGCGTTGATGCGCGGGATGCAGTCGTCGAGCTGCAATGCCGACTCGGCGCCGATCGCGCCGCCGGTCGTGAGGCCCATGTGGCATACGACGATGTCGGCGCCCGCAGCGGCCATCGCTCGCGCATCGGCTTCGCTGAACACGTAAGGACTTGTCAGCAGGTCGAAGTCGCGTGCGCGCGCGATCATCTCGATTTCGAGTCGGTAGCCCATGCCGGTTTCCTCGAGGTTCGCGCGAAACGTGCCGTCGATGAGACCCACCGACGGAAAGTTCTGCACGCCGGAGAAACCGAGATCGATCAGCCGCTTGAAGAACTGGTCGGCGATCATGAACGGATCGGTGCCGTTCACGCCTGCGAGCACCGGCGTATGCCGCACCACCGGCAGCACCTCGTGCGCCATCTCGCAGACGATCTCGTTGGCGTTGCCGTACGCGAGCAGGCCGGCCAGCGATCCGCGCCCGGCCATCCGGTAGCGGCCCGAGTTGTAGATCACGATCAGGTCGATGCCCCCGGCTTCCTCGCATTTCGCCGACAGGCCGGTGCCCGCGCCGCCGCCGATGATCGGCCGTCCGGCGGCGATCTTCGCGCGCAGGCGATCGAGGATTTCGGTGCGGGCAATGCGGGGCATGTCCTGGTGCTCCTTTTCTTCAGGCGGTTTGAGCGCGCCTGGATGGCCGCGCGATCTCGCGCCAGGCGGCCACCAGCGCGTCGGCGAACGCTTCGTCGTTGACGTGCAGCGGCAGCCGCAGCAGCTTGCGGTCGCTGCCCACGCGGAAGTCCTGCTCGATCGCGTCGAACAGCGCACGGTCCGCTTGCGGATCGTGAAACGGCTGACCCGGCCGGTCGATCGCCGAGATCCCGCCTTCGGGGATCAAAAAGCGCACCGGTCCCTGCATCGCGTTGAGCTTGGCCGCAACGAAACTCCCGATCGCACGGTTCTCGTCGGCGCTCGTGCGCATCAGCGTGACAGTCGGGTTGTGCCGGTACAACGTGCGCGCTTTGAAGCGATCCGGCACGCTGGCCCAGGCGCCGAAATTCGCCATGTCGAGTGCGCCGCACGAGCCGACATACGGCAGCGCATGGCGCGCGAACACGTCGAGCCGGGTCGGCCCCGCCGACAGCGTGCCGCCCGCGATCTCGTCGGCAATCTCGGTGGTCGAGACGTCGATCACACCGACCAGCAGGCCCGAGTCGGCGAGCTTTTCCATCGACTGCCCGCCGACGCCGGTCGCGTGGAACACCAGGCAGTCGTAGTCGTCCTCGAGCCGCTTCGTGACTGCCTGCACGCATGGCGTGGTCACGCCGAACATGGTCAGGCCAAGCGCGGGCCGGGCAGTGTCGGATGCGGCAGCCGGGTGCATGATCATGCCGGCAAGCGCGTGCGCCGCGTTGGTCAGCACTTGCTGGCTGATGCGGTTGATGCCTTGCACGTCGCACACCGAATACATCATGCAGATGTCGCTCGGACCGACATAAGCGCGTGTGTCGCCGCTGGCCATGGTGGAGACCATCACCTTCGGTCGACCGATCGGCAGTGCGCGCATGCCCTGCGTCGCGATCGACGTGCCGCCTGAGCCGCCCGCCGACAGCAAGCCGCCGAGATCGCGCCGCGTGCGCAGGAATGCTTCGAACGCAAGACCCATCGCTTCGATGGAGGTGCCGCGGTCGCCGGTGAACACCGCCGATTCGCCGTTCGGATGGTGGCGCGCGACTTCGCGCGGATGGACGCTCGCGGTCGAAGTCGTGCTCGAGGTCGACAGATCGACCGTGACCACGCGCAGGCCGAGCCGCTCCAGGCACTGGCGCACGAAGTACAGCTCGCGCCCTTTGGTGTCAAACGTACCCGCGACGTAAGCCGCGCGGCCGCTGCTCGCAGCCACGGGAAAGTCGAAAACCTGCGCTTCGCGCGGCTTCGGCGGCGTTGTCCGATTTGAAGGCTGCAGCATCGACGGTGCAGCGCGCGCCACGTCGACCGCCGGCGCCGCCGTGCCGCCTGCGTTCCAGCGCGTGAAGCCGCGCACCGCGCCGGGCACCACCGCGTCGAGCGCGCTGACGCCCTCGCCGTGCGCACGACGCACGGTGAACACTTGAGTCGAGGCCGGCTCGTCGAGCCCGTGCAGCGAATGCGATGCGTCCGGCTCATCGTCGTCGGCGCCGGAGCGCACGCCGAGCAGCCGCTCCTGCAGGTCGCGATCGGCTGCGAGTTCTTTGCTCGCCAGCTCCTGCGCGATGCGGCCGTTGACCATTACGCCGACCCGGTCCGCAACCGAGATCGCAACGCCCAGGTTCTGCTCGATCAGCAGCACCGTGACTTGGCTGTCGCGCGCAAGATCGCGCACGGCTTGCGCAACCTGCTCGACGATGACCGGCGCGAGGCCCTCGGTCGGCTCGTCCATCACGAGCAGGGTCGGGCGCAGCAGCAACGCGCGGCCGATTGCGAGCATCTGCTGTTCGCCGCCCGACAACTGCGCGCCGCCGTTGCCGCGGCGCTCGGCCAGCCGCGGGAACATCGAATAGACGCGGTCGACCTCACGCCGGTGGCTCGCCACCAGCCGCAAGGTTTCGTCGACCGACAGCGACGGCCAGACGCGCCTGCCCTGCGGCACGTAGGCGATGCCGCGCTTTGTGATCTCGTTGGGCGTACGCCCAAGCAGCTCCTCGCCGCGCAGCCGCACGCTGCCGCGCGCCGGTACCAGCCCCGTGATCGCGTTGCACAGCGTCGTCTTGCCCATGCCGTTGCGGCCGACGATGCCGAGCACGCCTGCTTCGATCGTGAAGCCGACCGACTGCAATGCATGCGCGCGGCCGTAGTAGACGTCGAGGTTTTCGACGACGAGCACGGGGCCGGAAGGCATGCTGCCCGCACGCTCCTTGCCGAACCAGGCCATCAGTGCTTGCTCCCTATATAGATCGCCTGCACCTGCGCGTTGTTCTGGATTTCGTCGGGCGTGCCGGTGCACAGCACGCGGCCGTTGTGCATCACGGTCACGCGTTCGACCACCGCGAGCGCGATGTCAAGGTCGTGCTCGATCAGCACGAAACTGATGTGGTGCGGCAGCGCAGTCAGCAGTGCGACCAGCTCGCGCCGCTCGGCCGGCGATAGGCCCGCGGCGGGTTCGTCAAACAGGATCAGCCGCGGCGCGCCGGCCAGCGCCATGCCGATTTCGAGTTGGCGCTGCTGGCCGTGTGCAAGATTCGCCACCGTTTCATCGGCGATTCTCGTGAGCCGGGTGCGCTCGAGCAAGTCGTCCGTGGCGAGGCTCGACGGATGGTCAGGACCCGCGCGGCGAAAGCTGCCGCGTCCGTTTGCAACACCACGAGCCGCAAGGAACAGATTGTCGCGCACCGACAGTTCCCGAAACAGCAGCGACGATTGATAGGTCCGGCGCAAGCCCTTGCGGATGCGCTCATGCGGCGGCAGTTGCGTGACGTCTTCGCCGAAGAATCGGATCTGCCCGGCCGTCGGCGGAAAGTCGCCCGTGATCGCGTTGAACAGCGTGGTCTTGCCGGCGCCGTTCGATCCCAGGATCGCGTACTTCTGACCCGCCGCGACGTTGAGCGTGACGTCATCGACCGCGCGCAGCTCACCGAATGCGCGGGTCACATGGCTCAGGGTCAACGCATCATTGGACAGTGGTTGACCTGGACCGCCGCCAGACGCGGCAGCGACGCGTGCCTTGCTGCGCGCCGTCGCAGTCCTGATCGAGCTGACCGATGCCACCGTGTCGAGATCCGGTTCGTCCCTGCGCGGCGCCTAGCTGCGGCAGTCCGGCACGTCGCGCGAGCCGAGGCCCATTTTCTTGAACTCCGCGTCCGACAAGCCAAGCGTCTGCGAGATGTCGGGCACCGTCTTCACGACCTTGTTGTAGAACGAGCCATCGGGCGCTTTTGTCACTTCAGTGATGTAGGTGGTGCCGACGCCGTTGCGGTTGCCATCGATCTTGACTTGGCCCGCAGGACCCTTGAAGTCGGTCGCCTGCAGCGCGGCGCGAAATTTCTTCTGGCCGTCCGACAGGTCGCCGTTGACCTTGTCGAGCGCGTCGAGCACCGCCTTGGTGTTGATGTAGTAGAGGTACGCGAACAGCGACGGGCTCGGGAAACCGTCCTTGAACGTCGCCTTGTAGTCGGCGACGAATTTCTTCCACTCGGGCGTGTCGATCGAGTCGGCCATCGGGCCGGCCGATGCGGTGCCGAGCAGCGACTCACGGCGCTTGCCCTTGTAGTTCAGCACGGTCTGATCGACCGTGATGGAGCCGCCGACCATCGGCTTGTCGCCACCGGCCTGCTCGTACTGCGACAGGAAGTTGACCGCGTCCGAGCCGCCGAGCACGACCAGCAGCGCGTCGGCCTCCTTCGGAATGCGCGCGATCACCGACGAGTAGTCTTTGGTGCCCAGCGGCACCCAGGCCTTGTCGATCACCTTGCCGCCTTTCGCGCAATAGCTCGCCATGAAGCCCTGCACCTGCGAGTACGGAAAGCCGTAATCCTCGGAGATCAGGTACATCTTCTTGTAGCCCTTGTTAAGCGCATGCTCGCCGAGACCTACCATCCACTGTGCGCCTTCGGTGTTGAAGCGGTAGAAATTGGGGGCCGGGTCGGCCAGCGTCGCCGCCTGCGCGCCCGACGAGCCATTGATGAACGTGATGTCGGGCTTCGTCTTCGCATAGTTCTTGACCGCGATGCCCTCGTCGCCCGACAGCGGGCCGATCATGATCTGCACCTTGTCCTGCTCGACCGCCTTGCGCGTCGAGTTCACGGCCTTGTCGGGCGTCGCGTCAGAGGACACTTTGACGAACTCGATCTTCTTGCCGCCGGCCATGCCGTGGTGGTCCTTCAGCGCGAGGTCCGCGCCGCGCATGCCGTCCTGGCCCGGCGCCGCGAAGGGGCCTTCAAGCGAAGCCAGCAGGCCGATCTTCAAAGTCTCCTGCGCATAGGCGGCACCGCCGAACGCGAGTGCCGCCGCGGCGCAAGCCAGGGTTCGAGCAAAGGTTCTTCTGCGTTGACTCATGTCTGTCTCCTGTTTTTGATGGATGAAAGATGCGGTCTCTGCCGCGGGTGGGGGGACCGGTTCGACGACAGGCGGGTGCGCAGCATTTGCCACAGGCCAAGCAGCCCGTCGGGAGAAAAAAGGACGATCGCGAGAAACACGCCGCCGATCACGAGGTTGAAACGCTCGCGGTCCACCAGGTCGATTGCGAAGTTCTGCAGCAGCACGAACACGATCGCGCCGACGAACGCGCCGATCGGATGGCGCATGCCGCCGAGCACCGCGATGATGAGGATGTTGATCATCGCGCCGATCCCGATGGTGCCCGGCGAGATGCGGCCGTTGTACCAGACCATCAGCACGCCGCCGACCGCCGCCAGAAAACCCGCGACCGCATAGGCGCCGACGCGGTGTGCGGTCACGTGGTAGCCGAGCGCTTGCATGCGCCGCGGGTTGTCGCGGATGCCCTGCAGCGCGACGCCGAACGGCGCGCGGATCAGATGCTTGACGAACAGATAAGCAGCCAACGCACAAGCCAGCGTCAGGAAATAAAACGGCATCGGGTCGTGCAGGTCGATGCCGAAAATCTTTGGCGCCGCGAGCCGGCTGAAACCCTGAAATCCGTTGAACAGCGTGTAGTTCTGCTGCGCGAGATAGAAGAACGCGACGCCGACCGCGAGCGTGATCATGATCGTGTAGATGCCTTCGGTGCGCACCGACAGCCAGCCGATCGCCGCGGCCAGCAGCGTGGCCAGCGTCAATGCGATCGACACCGCGAGCCACCAGGGCCAGCCAAGGCTGATAGCTGCGTTGCTGCTGGTGCCGAAGATTGCGAGCGTGTAGGCCGCAAGGCCGGCCACCGTCATCTGCGCAAGCGACACCATGCCACCGTAGCCGCCGAGGAACGTCAGCGACAGCGCGATCAGGCCGAGCGCAAGCGACTGCGCGCCGATCTGGAACGTGAAGAACGGTGTTGCGAAGAACGGATAGGCAAGCACGAACGCGAGCACGATCGTATGGCGCCAGCCGAAGCCTTGCAGTGCACCCCTGGCCCGGGCCCAGGACGTGCCGGCAGGCGTGGCGGGTACGGACTGGTGGCGGGCGGCGATCTCGCCCCCGGACGTGCTGCTGGGCGCCGGCTGCGTCGCGCGCGCCATGGCGGCCGATGCCGACCCGTTCATCGCGCGCCGCCACTGCGCTGCGCTCATGCGGGCTTGCCCATCAATCCGCGCGGCTTGAATGCAAGCGCGACCACCATGATGACGAACGTGAACACGACGCTGTAAGTCGGCGCATAGGCCAGGCCGAACTGCTCGGCCAACCCGATCAGCAGCGCCCCGATCGCGGCCCCGATCACGCTGCCCATGCCGCCGACGATCACGACCACCAGCGATGCGAGCAGATAGCGCGTGTCTTCGCCCGGCGAGATCGACAACGCGGTGCCGCCGACCACGCCCGCCAAGCCTGCCAGGCCCGCGCCGATCGCAAACGTCAGCGCGAACACGAGCTGCACGTTCACGCCAGACGCGGCGAGCATCGCGCGATCATCGACCCCCGCGCGGATCATCATGCCGATGCGCGTGCGCGCAAGCAGCAGCCACAGGCCGACACCGATCACGATCGATGCAAGCAGCACCATCAGCCGGTAGACCGGAAACTTCGCCGCCAACGGCAACGTGATGGTGCCGTAGATCCAGGACGGCGGATCGAAGCTGTAGATCTCGGCGCCGAACGCCCAGAGCATGAGGTCGGCCAGCACGATCGAAATCCCGATCGTGACGAGCGTCTGCCGCAGATCCTGCCCCTGCATGTGGCGAAACACGAGCAGCTGCATGATCAGGCCAAGCAGTGCGGAAGCCGCAAAGCCGGCCGCGACCGCGAGCACCCACGATCCCGTGTGCTCGCCGACGAACCAGCCGACGTAGCCGCCGAACAGATAGAGCGAGCCGTGCGCGAGGTTCACATTGCGCATCAGTCCGAACACCAGCGTGAAGCCGCTCGCGACCAGGAAATACAGCGACGCGAGCGTCAGGCCGTTCAACAACGTCTTGAAAAAAAGCGTCGAGTTGTCGGCGATGCCCCAGACCGTGAACCCCGCGATCGGCACGCCGAACAGCAGCCACGGCAGCCACGGCAGCCACCGCTTCACGCTCATCGCAGCCATCCAACAAAAAACGTCATGCCGCACGCTCCCAAGTGCGCTGCGCCGCGACATCGGGCGCTTTCGCGAACACGCCGTCCTTCATGACGGCGAGCAGGCGCTTCGGCTCGCGCAAGATCGACAGGTTCGCAAGCGGATCGCCATCGACCAGCAGCAGGTCGGCCAAGAAGCCTTCCTTGATCACGCCGAGCTCGTCGGGCCGCATCATGATCTGCCCGCCGTAGAGCGTCGCCGAGCGGATCGCCTCCATCGGCGTGAAGCCGAGGTATTTGACGAAGAACTCGAGGTCGCGCGCGTTCTGGCAATGCGGCGTGAACGCGAAACCGTAGTCGCCGCCCGGCAGCACGCGAATGCCGCGCTTGTGCATCTTCGACAGCGATTCGAGCGCGGCGTCCCATTCGGCCTGATAACCCATCTCGGTCGCCTTCGCCTTCGTGATGCCGAACGCTTCGGCTTCGTTGAGCATCGCATAGAGGATCGCGATGCCGGGCGCGACGAACACGCGATCCTTCGCGGCTTCGAGCATGTCGAGCGCCTCGTTGTCGACAAAGCTCGCGTGGTAGATCAGGTCGATGCCGTGGCGCAGCGCCTGTTTCACGCTCTCCGACGACCTCGCATGCGCGATACCGCGCTTGCCGCGGATCTTGACCTCGCGCATCGCGGCGGCGACTTCCTCGTCGAGCATCCAGGCGGTCTCGGCCGGCGACTCGGGTGTGAAGTTGTCGCCCGACAGATTCAGCTTGATCGAATCGACGCCGTACTTGAGGAACAGCCGCACTGCCTTCCTCATTTCGTCGGCGCCCGAGATGTTGACGCCGAAGCTGAATTCGGGAAACGGCAGATGCGGCAGCGTTTCGTCGCCCAAAGCGCCGAGCACCGTGATCTCCTGGCTCGCCGCGAGATAGCGCGGCCCAGCGATCTGCCCCGCGTTGATCGCGTTGCGGATCACGACGTCGAGCCGTGGTTTCGCGCAGGCCGCGCCGACGCACGAGGTGAAGCCCGCTTCCAGATAGCGCTTGGCGACCTTCGCGCACCAGAGCACGTGCTCTTCGAGCGGCATGTTCTGGATCGCCGACAGCGTCGCGGCATCGTTCCACGAAAAATGCGTATGCGCCTCGCACATGCCCGGCATCAGCGTCGCGCCGGCGCCGTCGATGACCGTTGCACCGCCCGGCGTGATCGGCGCGCTGCTGCGGCCGACCTGCCGAATGCGGTTGCCGCGCACCAGCACGCTGCCGGTGTACGGGTTCTGGCCGCTGCCGTCGAGGATGCGGACGTTGGTGAAGATGACGTCGGACATGATGAACCTCTCTCTTTTCCTCAGGCGGCCCAGCGCGTGGGGCCGGGATGGGTGGTGCGCATGACCAGCGTGGAGGCCTCGTGCTCACGACCATAGCCGCTGCGCATTTGCGGCGCGCGATGGAACACGCCATCCTTCATCACGGCCAGGATGCGCGCCTTGTCCTGCAGGATCGTGATGTCGACCAGCGGGTCGCCGTCGATCAGCAGGATGTCCGCCAAGCAGCCCTCGCGCAGGTAGCCGATGGCCTTGCCCTGCTGCATCATCGGCCCGCCCCAGGCGGTCGCCGACAGCAGCGCTTCCATCGTGCTCATGCCGACGTGTTTGACGAAGTATTCGAGGTCTTTCGCATTCGTGCCGTGCGGCGTCCACGCGAAGCCGTAGTCGCCGCCGGGCAGGATGCGGATGCCGCGCTTTCGCATCGCGCGCATGCTCTCGATCGCGGCTTCGAGCTCGCGGTGATAGCCCATCTTCTTCGTGACTTCCGGCGTCAGGCCCCACTCGCTCGCGTGGTGACAGGTGTTGATAAGCCAGGCCAGACCGGGCGCCACGAAGTGCTCGGTCTTGTGCGCTTCGAGCAGATCGAGCGCCTCGGTGTCGGTGAAGCTCGCGTGGTAGATGACCTCGATGCCGTGCCGCACGCACTGCTTGACCGCCTTGCAGGCACGCGCGTGCGCGGCGACGCGCTTGCCCCAGGCCTTGGCTTCCTCGACGCAGACGCGGATTTCCTCTTCGGTGAACTGGCTCGATTCGCTCGGCATGCCAGTGATCGATTCGCCGGACAGATTGATCTTGAGCGAGTCGACCCCGTATTTCGCGAACATGCGCACGCAGCGGCGCATTTCCTCGGCGCCGCTCACGATCGCGCCGAATGCGAATTCGGGATGCGGCAGGTGCGGCTTGGTGCTGTCGCCCAGGCCGCCCGGCACCGTGATTTCCTGGCTTGCGGCCAGATAGCGCGGGCCCTCGATCGTGCCGTCGTTGATTGCGTTGCGGATCACCACGTCGAGCCTTGGCTTGGCCGCCGCGGCGCCGACGCAACTGGTCCAGCCCATGTCGAGATAGCGTTTCGCGACCTCGGCGCACCAGAGGATGTGCTCCTCGGGCGGCATGCGCTGAATGGCATCCAGGCTCGGCTGGTCGTTCCAGGAAAAATGCGTGTGCGCCTCGACCATGCCGGGCATCAAAAACGCACCCGCGCCGTCGATCACGTTCGCGCCCGCGACCGGCGCGGGACGTAGGCCCCAGCCGGTTTTGGCAACGCGCGCGATGCGGTTGCCTTGCACCAGCACCTCGCCGGTGAACGGCGCTTCGCCGCCGCCGTCGAACACGCGCACGTTGGTGAACAAGGTATCGGCCATGTCTTTCTCCTCAACTTCTTGCGTGGGCGGCCAGGAACTGCCGCAGTTCGCGTTGGCATTCCTCGGGCCGCTCGATCGGTGTCCAGTGCCCGCAACGCGGCAGCACCACCACTTTCGTGCTGCGCGCCGCATGCAGCCGATCGGCCAATGCGCGCACCGATTGCGGCGGCGCCACGCCGTCCTCGTCGCCGGTGACAAGCAGGACAGGCGCCGCGATGCGGTCGACCGCCGCGGGTTGCGCGCCGGCGAGCGCTTCACAGCTTCTTGCATACGCCTCGCCGTCCTGGCGCATCAGGCTTTCGCGCACGAAGGCCAGTGCCAGCGGCGATCGCTCGCGCGTGTCAGCGGACAACGCCGCGCCCAGCAGCGAAGTCGTGATCCCGTGCATCGCGGCGACGCCCTCGCGCGCCTGCTGTGCACGGCTGCGCATCGCAGCGCGCGCGGCTTCCGGCGGTGCGATTAGCGGGCCGAACAGCGCGAGGCTTGCAACAAGCTCCGACTTCGATACGGCGACGTGCTGCGCGACGATCGTGCCCATCGAATGCGCGACCCAGTGCGCTTTTCCGATCTCCAGCCGCGCGCAGATGCGCAGCAGGTCATCGACGTAGCGTTCGATCGACAGCTCGCCCTGCGCGCGCTGCGAGCGCCCGCTGCCGGCCAGATCGACGCGCACCACGCGGTGCCGCGCCAGCGCCGGCAGCAGCGGCGTGAACGTGTTCGAACTGCCGCCCAGGCCGTGCACGCAAACGATGACTGGGCCTTCACCCTCATCTTCCACCGCGACGCGGTCGATCAGGTGCAGCGTCATCGCTTAACGCTCGAACCGATTCTCGATCACGCCGATGCCGTCGATCTCGATGCGCACGGTGTCGCCCGCTTTGAGCCATTGCGGCGGCGTCATGCCCATGCCGACGCCAGCCGGGCTGCCGGTCGCGATCACGTCGCCGGGATGCAGCGTGATGCCGCGCGAGCAGGTCTCGATCAGCGTCGGGATGTCGTGGATCAGGTCGGCGGTGGAGGCATCCTGGCGCAGCTTGCCATTTACCCAGCCGCGCACACGGGTTGCGCCGCCGTCGAGTTCGTCGGCCGTGACGATCCACGGGCCCATCGGGCAGAAGGTGTCGAAGCTCTTGCCCAAATCCCACTGTTGATGACGCATCTGCACATCGCGGGCGGTCACGTCATTGATGATGGTGTAGCCGAACACGTGCTCCAGTGCACGATTGCGGGGAATGTCGCGTCCGGCGATCACGATCGCAAGCTCGGACTCGTAGTCAATTTGCGCCGAAGCGGAGGGCAGGGGCAGGCGCACCGGATCAAACGGGCCGATCACGCATTCGCCGAGCTTGCCAAACACGATCGGCCAGGGATCGTTGACCGGCGCGTTCTCGCGAAACACCGTGGCTGCCAGTTCGTCGGCGTGCGCATGATAGTTGCGCCCGACGCAAAACAGGCTGCGCAACGGCCGCGGCAGCGGTGCGCGAAATTTCACGACGTCATACGGCACTCGGACACCCGATGGCGCCGGCAGCGGTTGCGAGCACGCGAGCAGTTCGATCAACGGCAGCACGCCGCGCACTGCATCGGCCACGCCCAGCGGCGTGCATTCGCGCCCATCCGCCGACACAGTGCCGACGTGGTCGCTGCCGCCCCACTGCCAACTGGCCAAGCGCATCGCAGTCGTCTCCATTGGATGGCGGGATGGCCGATGAACAGTCTCTGCATCCCGTTGCATTCGGCCCTGGCACCGAAAGTCTGCTTGTGTCCCAGCCCGATTTGAGACATGCGTCTCATCAGGTTCGCTGCAGTATACGATCGGGTTTTCCATCTCCACAAGTGAAGCGTGCCGGTCAGCGACCTAGGACAAACCCGATGGCCAATGCCAATCGCCAGCCGACGCGACCGCCGGCACCGCCGACCACCGGCGTGCGCGCGTCCACCTTTCAGCGGTTGCTGGACACGGCCATGGGCATCATCCAGCGCAGCGGCCACATTCCGTCGGTCGCCGAGATCGCTGCTGAGGCCGGGGTATCGCGCGCCACTGCCTACCGCTACTTCGCAAGCCGCAGCGCGCTTGTCACCGCGGTGATCGACCGCTCGCTCGGGCCGGTTCGAACGGTGGCGTCCGCGAATCCAAGCGGGCGGCGGCGCGTCAACGAACTGTTTCTGGAGACATTCCCGCGCTTCAAGGAGTTCGAGCCGCAGATGCGGGCGGCGGCGCAGCTCTCGCTCGAACACTGGGCGCTGGCACGGGCCGGACTGCTCAAGGAAGAGCCGTATCGGCGCGGGCATCGCATCGGCATCCTGCAACACGCGATCGCACCGCTGGCGCCGCTGATGCCGGCGGCGGTCCGCGAGCGTCTGCACCGCGCGCTGTCCGTCGTCTATGGCATCGAGCCATACATCGTGCTGAAGGACATCTGGGGCGCGCCGGACCGCGAGATCGAGCGCACCGCGCTCTGGATGGCGAACGCCTTGATCGACGCGGCGTTGCGGGACAGCGGCCTGCCTGCGGATGACTCGGCACCCGAAGCCGGCAGCCATCAACGTTCCGCCGCCAGCCGCACGGTGGCAGCTGGACCGAAATAAGCGTATGACTGCCTGCACGCCCGTCAGTTGAAGGAGGCCAACCACATGTCCCGTCACGCGCCCGCCTGGTTCGATCACCAGTACAACAACCGTGCCCGGATTGCCGACCATCCGGCGATCCTGCAGCAATGGTTCAACCAGTCCGCGCATGCGCGCAGCCTGCATCCCGACATGGTCGAGACAGCCTATGGCGAAGACTTGCGCGAGCGGCTCGACGTGTTTCCAGCCTTGCGAACTGGCTCTCCCGTGCTGATCTACCTGCACGGCGGTTACTGGCGAGCGCTCGACAAGCGCGACCAGAGCTTCATCGCGCCGCCTTTCGTGCAGGCCGGCGCCATGGTGGCGATCCCCGACTATTCGCTGTGCCCTGCCGTGACGATCGAGCAGATCGTGCTGCAGATGGTGCAGGCAGTCGCCTGGGTCCATCGCCATGCGCTCGAGCACGGCGGCGATCCGAACCGCATCGTCGTGGCAGGGCATTCTGCGGGCGGTCATCTGGCGACGATGATGCTGGCGTGCGACTGGCGGGCCGTTGCGGCCGATCTGCCTGCCGATCTCGTCAAGGCGGCACTGTCGATCTCGGGCATCCATGATCTTGAGCCGCTGCGGCATGCCGGATTTCTTGCCAGCGATCTGCATCTGACGAAAGCGTCCGCGCGCAAGGCAAGTCCGGCTTTCCTGCCGGCGCCACAAGGGCAGCTCATGACGGTCGTCGGCGCCGACGAAAGCGAAGAGTTTCATCGTCAGTCCAGCCTGATCAATGACCGATGGAACTCGCCGACCCGAGCGACTGCACTGGTCGTTCCGGGCCGCAACCACATGACGGTGTTGCAGGAACTGGCCGACCCGAAGTCGCTGCTGTTCGAGTCGGCGCTGGGCCTGCTGGGCTTGGAGCGAGACCGGAAGTCAGCGTCCGCCGGCACCAGCTGAACCGGCTTTGCGGAGTCTATCGGCGATGCGCCGCGGCACACGGCGTTCGTGATGGCTCAAGGTGTTGTCGCGGCACAGGCCGTGCACGATATCTGCTTGAACCTGCACGATTTTCACGGCATGTCCAGGTGCCCATCGCTATGGGGTGTGAGGCTGACCCGGGCACAGGCAGTGGGCGGCTTCGGTGCGGCTGGCTGTCCATCGATCGCCGCGGCAGCAGTCGGACGCGAAGCGGCACCCACGCCTTGGCAGGGCCGATTTCATGGCGCCTGCTGAAATTGGGCTGCACACAGTTCATGCGCAGTGGTCAGCGCTTGGTCCCGTCGTGTCCTGCAGCGAAGCCTCAACGCAACCAGCGCTCCGTGATCTTGTCATAACTCCCCGACGCCTTAGCCAGACGCAGCCAGGTATCGAACCAGGCCTTCATCGCCGTATCCCCGCGCGGTAGCAGCCAGGCCATCTCGCCGTACTGAAGTGGCTTGTCCGGATTGACTGCGCACAAGCCCGGCCGCAGTTTCTGCTGCAGCATGGCTTCGACCGATTCGCTGATCATCACGTCGGCGCGGCCCTGCAGCACCTCGTCGAAGATCGTCACGTTGTCGGGAAAGATCACGATTTTTGCGTGCTTGAAACTGGCGCGCGCGAAGCGCTCGTTGCTGCCGCCGGGGTTCTCGATCACGGTGACGCCGGGCCTGTCGATGTCGGCCACGGTCTGAAACTTCCGCGCGTTCTCGCACTTCGTGATCGGCGCCTTGCCGTTCACCATGTAGGCATCGGTGAAGAACGCGGTCCTGGCGCGGTCGGTCGAGACCGAGATGCCCCCGACCGCGACATCGCATTTGTCGATGAAGTCCTGCATCAGCTTCGGCCAGGCGGTCTTGACCATCTCGACTTCCACGCCGAGCGCTTTCGCAGCCGCGGTGACGAGGTCGATGTCGAGGCCTTCGAAACCGCCGTCGGCTGTCTGAAAGCTGAACGGCTTGTAGTCGCCGGGTGAACAGACGCGCAGCTTGGCGGCTTCCGTCACATCATCGAGGCGCGAGCCGGGCAGCGTGGTCTGCGCCACCGCGATCGGTGCGTGACAGGCAGCAATGAGCATGATGGCAACGGCGGTGAGCTTGATGGACATGGGCGTGTTCCTGAGCGAGCGGATCCAAGGGCGATGCAGGCGACGACGATTGTCGTGCCGACCGCCGCTGCATCGCGGCGGCACCGTGGAACGAACCTGCTTTCTACAATGGTCCGCAGCAGTGTGAACTGTGACCATCATTCAAGGAGCCCGCATGCTCGTCGAACGCATCTGGACCGGCAACGCGTACCGCAACTACAACTATCTCGTCGCCTGCCCCGAAACGGGTGAGGCGCTGGCGATCGATCCGCTCGATCATGGCAAGTGCCTGAACGCAGCCAAAGCCCACGGCTGGCAGATCACGCAGGTGCTCAACACGCATGAGCACCATGACCACACGGGCGGCAACGATGCGGTGATCAGGGCCACCGGCGCCAAGCTGCTCGCGCACGAGAAGGCCGGCTCGAAGATCAGCGGTGTGGACCGCGGGCTGAAAGCCGGCGACGTGGTCAAGGTCGGCAAGACCGTCGAACTGGAATGCCTGGACACGCCGGGCCACACGTTCTGCCACATCTGTCTGCAGGCACATGGCGATGCGCCCGCGCTGTTCTCCGGCGACACGCTGTTCAACGCGGGCGCGGGCAACTGCCACAACGGCGGCGATCCGGCGGCGTTGTATCGAACCTTTGTCGATCAGCTCGCGCGGCTGCCGGACGAGACCAGGGTCTATCCGGGCCATGACTACATCGAGAACAACCTGAAGTTCACGCTGGACCGTGAGCCGGGCAACGCGGCGGCGCAGGCGCTGCTGCCTAGCGTCGAGGCCCAGGACCCCGCCACGTCGATCGTGACCACGCTAGCGCAGGAGAAGGA
This sequence comes from Burkholderiaceae bacterium, assembly GCA_965218765.1. Lineage (GTDB taxonomy): Bacteria > Pseudomonadota > Gammaproteobacteria > Burkholderiales > Burkholderiaceae_C > JBBPYC01. The sequence continues at coordinate 210,574 of CBDCLU010000004.1, forward strand.
CTTCAACACCTTTCTACGCCTGTCCAGTCCCGGCGTGATCGACAGGCTGCGCGAGCGGTTTCCCGAGCTGCCTGAGAAGCCCGATGCGAAGACCGTGTTCCTGAAGCTGCGCGAGTTGCGCAATTCATGGTGAATGGCGGCGCCCGGCCGGCGCGGCAGCGAACGGCTGCATCGACAACACCTGCCACTTTTCATGCCTTTGAGGCCCAGGGCGCAGGTGTCGCCTTCATCTATTGCTACAAAATAAAGAGCGTTCTGCGCTGATCGGACCATTCTTCGATGCGCCGTGACGATCAACTCAAGCAGCGCATCGAAGCGAACCTGCACGGCTTCCACGTGAATGCGCAGGACGTGGCGAACCGGCACCATGCGGCGGTCGCGGTCACGCTGGTGGACGAAGGCCACGGCGCCGATCTGCCGGGCTTGGCGCGCCCCGTGCGATGGAGCGATCAGGCCGCGCTGATCCTCACGCGCCGCTCAGCCGCGCTGCGCCATCATGCGGGCCAGTGGGCGCTGCCGGGCGGCCGGCTGGAGCCCGGTGAGACGGCCGAAACTGCTGCGCTGCGCGAGCTGCATGAGGAAGTCGATCTGCGGCTCGACGCATCGGCCGTGCTGGGCCGGCTCGATGATTTCGTGACGCGCTCGGGCTTCGTGATCACGCCGGTCTTGCTCTGGGCCGGCGCAGCACGCGCGTTGACGCCGAACGCGGCCGAAGTCGCGAGCATCCACCGCATCCCCGTCGAGGAGTTTCTGCGCGCCGATGCGCCGCTGCTAGAACCGCTTGCAGGCAGCGCGCAGCCGGTGCTGAAGATGCCGGTGGGCGCCACCTGGATCGCGGCGCCGACGGCCGCGATCCTCTATCAGTTTCGCGAACTCTGCATCGAAGGGCGTGCCACCCGGGTCGCGCATTTCGAGCAGCCGACGTTCGCGTGGAAATGACGCCGGCGATTTCGGCGGCTCACCCCGGGCCTGCATCGGTGCCGAATCGGTAGCGCGTCGAACTCGTGAACGTCTGCCCGGGTCGCAGCACGGTCGACGGGAAGTCCGGGCGGTTCGGCGAATCGGGACAGTGCTGCGGCTCCAGGCTGATGCCGTCCCCCTGCCGATACAGCGCGCCCTGGCTGCCGAGCAGGCTGCCATCCAGCAGGTTGCTGGAATAGAACTGCAGCGCGGGCTCGGTGGTGTCGATCTCGAGCCAGCGGCCGGACGCGTCATCCGCAAGCCGGGCGGCGAACGCAAGGCCGTCAGCGCCGGCCACGCGGTCCAGCATCAGGCAGTGGTCATACCCGTGGCTGCGCGCGAGTTGCGTAGAACCATCACGGATGCGCTCGTCCACCCGGGTCGGCTGCCGAAAGTCGAACGGCGTGCGGTCGACCGCTTCGATCTGCAGCGGAATCTGCTGCGCGTCCACCGCAAGGAACCGGCTCGCCGCGATCTGCAGCCGATGATCCAGCGCGCTGCCGCCGCCAGTTAGGTTGAAGTATTCGTGATGCGTGAGGTTGAGCACTGTGCTGCGATCGGTGGTGGCGCGCCAGTCGATGCGCCATTCGTGCTGCGGGCCCAGCGTGTAATGGACGTCGACTTCGAGCCGGCCGGGATAGCCGCCTTCGCCGTCTGCGCTCACGTGGTGCAACCGCAGGCCGACCGCGCCGGCCGCCGAAAGCGGCGCTTCCGAGACATCCCACCACTGCGTGGCGAACCCGTGCGTGCCGCCGTGCAGCGCGTTCGGTCCGTCGTTGCATTCGAGTTGATAGGGCACGCCGTCGAGCGTGAAACGCCCTCCGGCGATCCGGTTCGCAAAGCGGCCGACGATGACGCCGAAGTTCGGGTTGCGCGCCAGATAGTCGGACAGGTTGTCGAAACCGAGCACGACGTTCGCGCTGCGGCCATGCCGGTCCGGCACGCAGATCGACGTCACGATGCCGCCCAGGTTGATCGCTTTCAGCGTCATGCCGCGGCCGTTGTCGAGCGTGTATTCATGCACCGGGCGCCCGTCCGGCATCCGGCCGAACTCGCGGCGGCGCACGCTGGCGGCAGGGGGTTGCTGTGTCATCGCCGTAGTGTCGGTCACATCAGCGGCGCGCTGACCGACGCAGGCCTGCGCGTGGAACCGGCGCCCGGCGACATCCGGCCCCACGCATCGCTCAGGCCAGTTGCGGCAGACCGGTGATGTAGCCGACCGCCGAACCGTGCTTGTCACGATAGTTGGCGCGGATCAGCGGGTCGAGCGTGGGCTTCACCACGTCGTGCAGCGGCGACTCCCAATCGCCCGCGTGCTGGAAGTTGCTCATGATGTAGGTGAAACCGTTCACGTCGTCGACCGCATGCAACCCGGTCGATTCGGCGCCGGCCGGGCAGGACAGGATGCGCTTGAGCGATTTGTCATCCACGTTGTAAGCCCAGAGGAAGTTGTTCACGTGCGTGTTGCTGTCTTCGCCGATGAACAGGGTGCGCAGCCGCTCTGAATACTTGAGATTGTCGGGCGTGGCGATCTTGTCGGGATTCGCAAAGTTGCCGAGCGCGTCCTGCGCCTTGAACTTGCCGCCGCCCAGGTCTTCGCTGATGAGCGCGGGCACGGGGGCCATGTCGACCGGCACCCAGTCGCTTGCGATCGCGTTGCCGGCCGAATCCTTCTGCCCGCCGCGCAGATTCTGTGCATAGACCGCGCCGGAATACGGCCCTTCCACCTTCACGTCGCCCGAGCCGTTCAGCATGCTCGACTCGATCCGCGACATCGCGATGTAGGCGATCTTGTCTTTCGCATTGAACGTGGTGCCTTCCCACTTGGTGAAGCCGAGGCTGCCGCCTTTGAGCGCGGCATAACGATGCGTTTCCAGGAAGCACGCGGCCTGCTCCATGCCGGGCTTGATCCTGATCCAGTTGAACTTGCCGCCGAACGGAATCTTGGTGAACGACGCATCACCGGGGTCGGCCGTCTTCACCTCCATGATGTCGGCGGGCTTGATGCCGCTGTCGATCAGCTTCCTGATGTCGGCGCTGCTGGTGGCGCCGAGTCTGATCCACGACAACGTGGCCGCGCCCGGCCCGGTGCCGGACGTCTGGTTCCATTTGGCCGTGTACAGCGTGCCGCTGGACAGATCGCGCGCGCGGTCCGCGATGAACATGAACGCGCCGCCGTTGGTCGCATCGTCGCCCATCAGCACGGTGCGCTCGTCGGGCAGCACCGCGACCAGCTCGTGCGAGATGCGGCCCATGCCGTAGTGCTTGACGATGCTGCCGGTGCCGTCCGGCTGCACCGTGACTTCGGGCAGGTGCCCGTAGTGATACGGGTTGGCGGTGGTCGGGTTGCCATACAGCGCGGTGCTGAATGCAGCCAACTGTGCGTTGCTCGCGGCGAACGCATCGGGCTCGTACTCTTCGCTCGACAGATGCGTGTTCCACGGCGACAGGCTTGCGCCGCAGGTGATCCACAGACCGTTCACGCTGCTGGTGTCGACGTTGTGGTACTTCACGAGGTTCAGCTTGCCGGTGGCCTTGTCCTGGTCCAGGGTCAGCACCGCGATCGGCGACGGCAGCTGGCCGTATTTCGACTGTCCGGCCGCATCGGCCGAGGTGTATTCGAACTGCACCACCGCGAACACCGTGTTGCCGTTGATGCCGGTCACGGTCGGGTTGCCGAGCGTCAGCAGCGACATGCCGTCCGGGCTGTCCGAAAAGAACTGGCGCTGGTCTGGTGCGCTCGCATCCTTGATCGGCTGGTTGCGGATGTCCCAGTAACTGCCGGCGACGATGCTGCCGCCCTTGCCGTCCGGCACTGCTGAGCCGGTGACGAAGAACGGTTCGTACTTGAGCGCAAAGGTCTGGCTGCTGCCGTCGCTGTAGTTCGCCACCAGGCTGGATCCCACGGTGGTGGTCGCCATCGCCTGCGGGTTCGCCAGGGTCGGCGCGGCCATTGACTGGAAGCCGGCGGACTTGAACGTTGCAGCCGAAGCAGCGTCATCGCTGCTGCCGCCACACGCGGACAGCGCGACGAACATCGGCGATGCGGACGCGATCGGCAGCAGCGGGGCACCGGTCAGCAATTGCAGCGCACGGCGGCGCGAAAAGGCTTTGCTGGGGGTCTGGGTGTTCGTCATAAGGTGGTGGAGTTGAAGAAGCAATGGCGGCACGTTAGCGGCCGTGTATGAAAGTTTGTTGACAGACGAGAAGCCCAAAAAAAAGGGGCCACACGGGCCCCGGGAATGAATGCCGCCGAGCGTGCGCGTCAGCTTCGATGCGGCTCCAGGCTGCGCTTGAACACGGTGTTGCCGTCCAGGTCCTTCAACGCGACCTTGAACATGCGCGTCTTCGCGTCGATGTCCACCTGTCCGAAGAACTGCAGGCCGGCGAACGGCGAGGTGTTCTGCGCTTTCGGCGCGTTTTGATAGACCACTTCGGGGCCGAACGTGTTGTCGAGCGCATTCGGGCCGAAGCTGCCCGCGTTCAGCGGGCCCGCGACGAACTCCCAGAACGGCTTGAAGTCGGTGAACTGCGCGCGCTCCGGTGCGTAGTGGTGCGCAGCGCAGTAATGCACGTCGGCGGTGAGCCAGACCACGTTGTCGATGTGCTGCAGCGCCTTCAGCACTTCGGCGATCTCGAACTCGCGCCCGAGCACCGGGCCATCGCCGTTCGCCGAGTTCTCGAATTTCGGATTGCCTTGCGCGTCCTTGCCGTCACCGACCACCAGGCCCAGCGGCATGTCCGATGCGATCACTTTCCAGACCGCTTGCGATGCAGCGGTCTCGCGCTTGAGCCAGTCGAGCTGCGCGCGGCCCAGATAGGTGGTGTCCGGCCCCGGCTCGGCCTGCCGGTTTTGCGTGTTCGGGCCGCGGTAGCTGCGCATGTCGAGCACGAACACGTCGAGCAGCGGACCATAGGCAACCTTGCGGTAGACGCGCTCTTCGTCGTCCTGCCCGTGCGAGCGCATCGGTGCATAGTCGAGGAACGCGCGAGTCGCACGCGCGACCAGCAGCGGCACGCTTTTTTCGCGGTAGCGCGCGTCGCCGGACAGGTCCTTCGACGGCGACCAGTTGTTCATCACTTCATGGTCGTCCCACTGCCAGATCTGCGGCACCTCTGCGCTGAAGCGGCGCACGTTCTCATCGAGCAGGTTGTACGCGTAGCGCCCGCGAAATTCCTTCAACGTCTCGGCGACCTTGGAGACCTGCTCGGTCACGACGTTGCGCCAGATGCGGCCGTCTTCGGTTTGCTGCTCGGCTGCGATCGGGCCGTCCGCATAGATCGTGTCGCCCGAGTGCAGGAAGAAGTCCGGCCGTACTTGGCGCATCGCTTCGTAGATCCGCATGCCACCCACGTCGGGGTTGATGCCGAAGCCCTGGCCGGCCGTGTCGCCGGACCAGACGAAGCGCAGGTCGCGCGGCTGCGCAGGCGCAGTGCGGAAGCTGCCGGCAAGTGGCTCGGACCAGGCGCCCTTGGCGCCGCCCAGGTCCTCGAACATCGCGCGCACGAACAGCTCGCGATCCGCCGGCAGGCCGCGCAGATCGACGCGCGCGATATGGTCGTTGGTCTCAAGCGCGAGCGGCCCGCGCACGCGCGTTGCGCTATCGAACTTCGGATTCGTCGCATATTCGACCCAGAGCCGCGCGGGCCGGTCGCTGCGCGTCCAGAGCAGCGCGCGGTCGCCGGTCACGTCGCCGAACTGCAGCCCCGAAGGCCATTGCGGCCTGGCTGCGTCGCGCGTGACTACGGCGGGTGCGGTAGGGGTCTGGGCGCCAGCGCCACGGCCGGTCAGCAACGCAGCAGGCAATGCGGTCGAACCCAGCCAGGCGCCGGCGGTCTTGAGCAACAGACTGCGCCGGATCGGATCGGTCAGGAAATGGTGTCGCACGATGTGTCCTCGGGTGTTGAGCGCACTCGGGGCCGAGGCGCTCGATACCGGGACTGTCGCCGCGTTGTGTGACACGACCGTGATGCACACGGTCGGTTCGTCATTCAGACCACGACGCGGATCGCCCGCTGTGGCTCAAGCCTCAGCCGTCTTAGGCTGCGGCTGCACATTGGCATGCTGGCGCCGCCGCAAATACCCCCAGACCGAGCCCATCACCATCAATGCGCAGACGCCCAGCGCGGTCGCGGTGATCGGGCGCTCGATGAACACATGGAAGTCGCCGCGCGACAACAGCAGCGTGCGGCGGAAGTTTTCTTCCAGCATCGGACCGAGCACGAGGCCCAGCAGGATCGGCACCACCTCGAAGCGCACCAGCATCATCAGAAAACCGACCAGCCCGATACCAAGCAGCACGTAGACGTCGAACACGTTGTTGTTGGTGCTGTAGACGCCGATGCAGGTGAACAGCACGATGGCCGGAAACAGCAGCGGATACGGAATCGACAGCAGCCGCACCCACATGCCGATCAGTGGAATGTTCAGGATCACGAGGAAGACGTTGCCGATCCAGAAACTGACGATCAGGCCCCAGAACAGTTCAGGGTGGCTGGTCAGCACCTGCGGGCCGGGCTGAATGCCCTGGATGATCAGTGCAGCGAGCATGAGCGCCATGATCGCGTCGCCGGGGATGCCTAAGGTCAACGTCGGGATGAACGAGGTGCCGACGCCCGCGTTGTTGCAGGCTTCCGGGCCGGCGATGCCTTCGATGGCGCCCTTGCCGAACTGCTCCGGGTGCTTGGAGATTTTTTTCTCCATCGCATACGACAGAAACGTCGCCATGCCGCCGCTGGTGCCCGGCAGGCCGCCAAAGAAGGAGCCTAAAGCGGAGCCCCGCAGCATCGGCCCGACGGAGCGGCGCCAGTCCTCACGCGTGGGCAGCTGGTCGCGCAAGGTGAAGCTCTGCTGCGCGGGCGACACGCGCGAGGTGTTGGCGCTCTTGATCACTTCGGTGACCGCAAACAGGCCCATCGCGATCGCCACCAGGCTGAAGCCGTCGGTCAGTTCGGGGATGTCGAAGCTGAAGCGCGCGACGCCGCTGTTCACGTCGGTGCCGACGATCCCCATGATCAGGCCCAGGATCATCATCGCCACGCCCTTGATCGGCGAGCCCTGGCCGACGGTGGAGGCCGCAATCAGCCCCAGCAGCATCAGCGCGCAATATTCCGACGGCCCGAAGTTGAATGCGAACTCGGACAGCACCGGCGCGAACAGCATCAGCAGCACGATGCCGACGGCCGAGCCCCAGAACGACGCCACGCATTTCATGAACAGCGCAATGCCGCCGCGGCCCTGCTTGGCCATCGGAAAGCCGTCGAGCACGTCGATCGCAGCCGCCGCATGTCCCGGCACGCCCAGCAGGATCGAACACGTGCCGCCTCCGTAGTCCGCGCCGAAGTAGACGCCCGCGAGCATGATCAGCGCGCCGGACGGCGGCAGGTGATAGGTGATCGGCAGCAGCAGCGAGATCGCGATCAGCGCGCCCAGCCCGGGCAGCACGCCGACCAGGCAGCCGAGGAACACGCCGAGAAAGCAGTACCAGAGATTGCTCAGCGATACTGCTTCGTGAAAGCCGAGCGAGAAGTTGGCCGCGAAGGTGGAAAACAGATCCATCGCGTCACTCCAGGAACGTGAACGCCGGCAGCGTCATCTGCAACCCGACCGAGAAGATCAGCCAGGACAGGCCGGCCAGGAACACGCCGAGCAGCAGCGCGCGGGTCAGGCGAAAACCGCTGTTGGCAAACGCGGCGATCACGGTCATGACGAGCGCGGTGGGAACCAGCCCGACCCGCTCGATCAGCAGGCTGAACGCGAGGATCGCAAGCAGCACCGCGAGGAACGGCCGCAGCGCGAACGGCGGCGGCTCGAACGCATGCACGGTGCGCCGAAACGAGAACAGCACGACGATGAGCCCGAGGCCGGCCAGGATCCAGCCCAGCGCCGTCGGAAAAAAGCCCGGACCCATGCGCGCCGCGTCGCCCATCCGGTAATGGCTGGACGCATACAGCGCGACGAACAGGCCGACGGCCATCAGCGCCAGGCCGGCGATGAAGTCGCGGGTGTCAATGTGCTTGAGCATGGGGGGGATGTCTCCGGGAAGAAGAAACAACAGTCAGAAACCACGGCCAGCCAGGCTCTACGCCCGCGTGGCCGGCCAACCGGTGGTGCGGTCAGTTGCCGTTGAACAGCGTGAACGCAGCACCGGTCGCCGGCTGGTAGCCGTCGCCCAGCACCACGCCTTCGCGCCGCGGATCGGCGCCGCCTTGCAGCGCGGTCTGCCCGCTCACGCTGCCGCGCACGATGGTGCTGACGCCGCTCGACTGCGACGCGGTGTTCACCGTATGGCCCAACGCGCGCAGACCCTGCACCAACGGGTCGTCGTTGCCGCTGTTGGCCGCGTTCACGTTCGGATGCTCGCCGCCGACATTGGTGGTCGGGCCGTTCGCCGAGCCGAAGTTCACGAGCGACGTTGCCTGCTGCGCGTCCAGCCCCCAGTCGAGCACGCCGACCACCGTCTTCGCGACGAACTGAATGATGGTGGAGCCGCCCGGCGAGCCGGTTGCCATCAGGAAGCCGCCACGCGTCGCATCGGTCGGGTTGCCGCCCGCGCCCGCACTGCTGCGAAACACGAGGGTCGGCGCCATCGAACTGCGCGGGCGCTTGCCCGACTGCACGCGATTGGCGATCGGCGCACCGGTCGCATCCGTGGGCGCAGACGAAAAGTCGGTCAACTGGTTGTTCAGGATGAAGCCGCGCGTGAAGTGATAGGAGCCGAGCGAGCTTTCCACCGTGGTCGTGATGGATACCGCGTTGCCGTCGCGGTCCACGATGCTCACGTGGCTGGTGCCGTTCTCGGGAATCGGCGCGCTTATACCCAACTGCCGGGAGTTGCCGAACGTGCCGGGCTGCGCGGTGCCCAGGCTCTTGGTGGTGGAGATCAGCGACGCGCGCTGCTTCAGGTAGTTCTTATCCAGCAGCGATGAAATCCCGTTGCCCGGCAGCGGCACGAAATCGGTATCGGCCACATACAGGTTGCGGTCCGCATAAGCCAGCCGTTCGGCTTCGGCCACCAGATGCACGCCCTGCACGGTCGGCCTGCCGCCTTCGAGGTCGATCGCCGTGGGTGCGAGCGGCGCCAGGTTGAAGTTCTCCAGGATGCCGAGGATCTGCGCGACCGCGATACCGCCCGACGACGGCGGCGGCATGCCGCAGACCGTGTAGCTCGTGCGGTAGCTGGTGCAGACCGGATCGCGCCGCTTCGGCTGGTAGTTGGCGAGGTCGGCCAGCGTGGTCAGGCCCGGCGTGATCGGCCCGCCGTCATTCGCGCTGGTGGTGATGCCGATCTTCGCGACGATCGCCTGCGCGAGCGTGCCGGTGTAGAGCGCATCGGCGCCGTTGGCCGCGATCAGCTGCAGCGAGTTCGCGTAATCAGGGTTCCTGATCGTGGTGCCGAGCGCCTTCGGGCTGCCGTCCGCATTCAGAAAGTAGGCGGCGGCTTCCGCATCGCGCTTCAGGTTGCTGACCGCACCCGCGATCGCATCGGCCATGCGGCCGCTGATGCGAAAGCCGTTGTTGGCAAGCTGGATGGCCGGGTCGAACAAGGTGCTCCACTTCTTGTTGCCGTGGTCCTTCTGCACGAGTTCGAGCATGCGCACCGCGCCTGGCGTGCCGATCGAGCGGCCGCTCTCCCGCGCGCTCGGCAACGGCGCGCCACTTGCTGCCGTATCGCCCACGTAGCGCAGGTAATTCTCGGTCGCCGCGGCCGGCGCCGTTTCACGGCCATCATAGGCCTGCACCTGTTTGCTCTTGGCATCGTAGTGCATCAGGAATGCGCCGCCGCCGATGCCCGACGACTGCGGCTCGACCAACCCCAGCACCATCTGCACCGCGACGGCCGCATCGGCCGCGCTGCCGCCGTCTTTGAGCACATCGCAGCCAGCCTTGGTCGCAAGCGGATTGGCCGCGACCACCATGTAGCTGCGCGTGGTCACGACCTTTTTGCCGGTCTTGTAGCCCGATGACGGCTCCGGCAGCGACGGGTCACCGGGATTGCCGGAGCCGACCACGACACCGCCGCCGTCGGCAGTCGGAACTTCACATGCGTTGCGCGCGACCGCGTCTTCACTGTCGCCGTCGCTGCAGGCGCTCAGGCTGAATACTGCAGTCGTCAACAGCGTGACGACGACGGGGGCACGGGTCTTGAGCGCCATGGCAGCAGGCTTTCGAAAAATGGTGGTGTGGTGGTTGGCGCAGGTTACTGTAGCGCGATGCGCTTGGCCGTCAACGTCGCGTCGAACAGCAGCTTCGCAGGCCAGACCGGCCACGCCACACCCAACGCGGCGTTGTTCGGGTCGCCGTTCTTCGCAAAGGCGCCGATGCTTTTCATCATCGCGTCGGACAAATCGAGCCGGCCCGGCCGATTCGCCTGGCTGAACATCACGTTCCCAAACAGCGACGGTCCGAAATTGCCGAACACGAACGGCAGGTCGAACAGATGCGCGGCGCCGTAGATGTCGTTCCAGGGCGCGGGCTCCTCGTCCCAGTCGAAGCGGTAGTACCAGACATCGGGCTGCTGCGACTTCAGCGCGTTCAGGATGTTGTCGCGGCTGGCGCCGAAGAACAGCGCATTGAACAATTCGGTGCGGGCGTTGAAGCCGGTCACGGGCTGGTCCACCGGCAGGTAGACGGACGGGATCCACTGGCCGATGGCCAGCTGCGGCGGCGCGTCCGGCCGGTAGTTGAACTGGATATCGAACAACGTCGCATCGCTCACGAGCCGGCCGCTCACGCCGCCGAGCGCAGGCGCCAGCGCCAGAAAGGTCGGAAACAGCTTGCCTTCGTCGCGCGTGTTGCCGGCCAGCACCGGCACTCTCAGATACCGGCCGGCCTTGATCGACTCGATCGGATTCAGCGGCACCACCACGCCATCCGGAATCGGCCCGGAGCCGCTCAGGCCCAGCGCGGCGAGCTTGCCCAGCAGCACCGCGAACAACGTGGCCGGGTCCTTGCCGCGCAGATAGGCGGCGGTCTGCGCCGGCGTGCGGCTGGCCGCATAGGCTTGTGCAGACGCCGCATCGCCGGCCAGGCCATCGGCGATCAGCAGGTTGTTCAGCAGCGCGGTGCCCTGCGCTTCGGCGACCGGCGTCGGATTGAGCGTCGCGAAGCTGCCGGCCGGCAGGTTGCTGGCAAGCGACAGGCCGCCGCTCAGCGGCACCACCTTGTGCATCAGCTTCGGATTCGCGTTTGCGACGAGCGGAGACGTCTGCAACGCATACACGTCGATCGCGCCGGCCGACTGGCCCATCACCGTGACGTTGCCCGCGTCGCCGCCGAAGTGCTCGATGTTGCGCTGGATGTATTCGAGCGCCTTGATGTTGTCGAGGATCGCGAAATTGCCCGAGTCGCTGGCGGCGCTGGTGCCGTCCTTCAGCTGCGGCACGCTCAGGAACCCAAAGATGCCGAGCCGGTAGCTGGCCGTCACGACGACCGCGTTCGCGGTCCTGGCCAACGTCGCACCGTCATAGACCGGATCGGCGGTGTAGCCCGACACATTGCTGCCGCCGTGAATGAACAGGATCACCGGCAGCTTCGTCGCGTCGCCGGCCGGCCGCCAGATGTTGAGGAACAGGCAGTCCTCGCTGCCGACCGCCCGGTTCAACGTGCTGCCGATCGTGGCGTCGTAGCGGTTGTTCGAGCCCGGCCCGTAGATGCGGCCGTACTGCACGCAGGCGTTGCCGAACTGCGTGGCATCGATCGTGGCGTCCGACCGATCCGGATCGACCGGTGCCTTCCAGCGCAGCTCGCCGACCGGCGGCTTGGCGAAGCGGATGCCTTTCCAGAAATAGGTGCCGCTGGCAGCCGTATCGTCTGCGCCCTGGACCTTGCCATAGCTGGTGTCGCGCAAGGCCGGTGCGGTGGCGTCGCCGTTGCTGCAGGCGGCGATCGCAAGCGTGGCGGCGAGCATGATCAAGCCCTGCCCGATGCGCGCGTGGTGAATGGTCATCGGGATGCCTCCATCGTGGCTGCTGCTCATGCCCGTCCGTTGTGCCGGGCGGTTTCATTGTCAAGCGCTGCCAGTGCCGGGGCAAGCGGTGAAAACGCTGATGTGCGCGCTGGTGTTGCAGAAGCAACGATGCTTCAAGCCGAGGCCTGCATGGCCGCTGCCGCGCCGGCGCGATGCCCGTGCGTGAATGCCTCTTCAAAGATCGAATAGCCCGACAAGTCGCTATGCGCACAGTGCAGCCGGCCGCCGGGCAACGGCCGTTGCAGCGCAGCCAGCGCCGGGCTTGACCGCACGCCCGGCACCGGGATGCTCATCGCGTGGCCCCAACGCATCATCTCGATGCGCGTGGTTTTGGCGCGCAGGTCCGGGTGCGGCACGGCGAGGTCGGCCAGCACGAAGTCGCGCCAGTGACTCCACGGTTTCTCCAGCAGCGCGCGGCGCGCGGCAATCGGGTCCGGCTCGGTCGCGAGCAGCGCGTGATAGTGCGTGAGCACGGTCGCACCGGGCACGCGCTGCAGGCTCTGGTGCATTGCATCGACATAGCCGAGCGCGGGCGAGCCGTGGATCACGTTGTCCCAGCTCGGCGGCGCGCCGGGGCGGTCTTCGAGCGGGGCAGCGAGTTGGATGTTGGACACCAGCCAGGGTGCACGGCGCAGTTGCGCGGCGGCGGCAGTCAGTGCAGGTGGCGGGTTCACGACGACGCGTGCGGCGACGAACAGCGGCAGCGCGACGATGCATTGCGCGGCATGCCACCGTTCGACCGACTGGGTGGCGGCGTCGAACGCATCGACCGTGACGCCGCGCTTGCCGGTAGCGTCGATGCGCAGCACGATGCGGCCGGTCTGCAGCCGCTGCTGCAACGGCGCGGCCAGTCGATCGACCAGCCAGCCGTTGCCTTCGGGCCAGGTCAGCACCGCATCGCGCTCCTCACCGGTATCCGTGCCGGGTGCATGAAAGCCGTGCCGGCTCGCGAAATAGTGGATGCCGGCCCAGGCCGACACCTGCGCGATGCCGGCGCCGAAATCATCCCGGCAGCAGTAGTCGAGGAACCAGCGCAGCTGCAGGTCGGTGAAACCTTGTCGGCCCAGCCATTCTTCAAAAATGATAGCGTCAAGCGTTTTCTGCACCTGCGCCAGCGGCGCCTTTGATATCGGAATGGTGAATTTCGCCGCGCGTTGCAGCGCCTGCACCGCTTCGGCGAAGCGCCGGTATTCGGCCAGCGTGCCGGGCCCGGCGCCGTGCGTCGGCAGCAGGCCTTCCTGCCATTCGCCACGAAAGAACAGCCGCTCCTGCGGGCTGTGGCACAGGTGCCGCTCGTCGTATTGCCAGCGGCCCGCCACGCGCCGGCGCAGGCCAAGTTCTTCGAGCAGGTCCTGCACCTCGGCTGCATCGTCACCCGGCAGCGGCAGGTAATGCGCGCCGAGCGGGCAGGCGAAGCCGTTCAGTCGGCCGCCGCGGCTGTTGCCGCCCGCCGCATCGTCGAGCTCGAGCAGCGCAACGTCGTCGATGCCGGCCAGCCGCAGCGCACGTGCGGCGGCCAGCCCGGCGATGCCGCCGCCTGCGATCAGCACATCGGCCTTGCGGGTCCTCACAGGCGTTTGCGACGCGGACGCGGCCCGCAGCAGATGCCCGCGTTCCACATTAGCGCCGATGAAGCCGCCCTCGATCGCACGCATGCCGGGGCCATCGCAACCGCCGAGCGCGAACGCGGCCGCAACCCCCAGCAGCTCGCGGCGCTGGAAGCCGGCGTTCAACGCGTCACCCGGCCCCATTCGCGCTCATAGGTCGTGACCAGCACCTGGTTCGACAACCGATTGACCGGCGCCGGCACGCGCGCCATGTCGGCTGGGAAGTCGAACAGCAGTGCCAGCGTGTGTGGCGTCAAAAACCGCAGGCCCGCGGGCAGACGGTCCGGCAGCCGATAGGGACGGCGGCTTGCGATCACGTAGCCCCATTCACCGAAGCTCGGCACGTGCGCGTGATAGGGCGTTGCGGTCAGGCCGACCGATTCGATCGTCTGCACCACGGTCCAGAAGCTCTCACGCGCGACCAGCGGCGAGGTGGTCTGGATCACCGCGTAGCCGCTCGCGGACAGGCGTTGGTCGAGCAGCGCATAAAACGAATTCGTGTAGAGCTTGCCGACCGAGAAATTGGTCGGATCGGGAAAGTCGACCACGATCAGGTCGAACGACTCCTGCGTGCGTTCGAGCCAGCCGAACGCATCGGCGTTCACGACACTGACCTTCGGCGAATGCAAGGCATCGGCATTCAGCTTGCGCAGCGTCGATTGCCCGGCGAACAGCCGCGTCATCGCGGGGTCGAGCTCGACCAGCGTGATCTGCTCCACGCCCGGGTACTTCAGCAGCTCGCGCACCGCCATGCCGTCGCCGCCGCCGAGCACCGCGATGCGCCTGGCGCCGCGCCCGTCGGGTGCGAACGCGGCCATCGCGGGATGCACGAGCGCTTCGTGATAGCGGTACTCGTCGCGCTCGGCGAACTGCAGGTTGCCGTTCAGGAACAGCCGGTGGCCGGCGCGGCCGTTCGTGACCACGATGCGCTGGTACGGCGAGGTGGCGCTGAACTCGATCGTGTCCTGATAGAAGCGGTCTTCCGCCAACGTGCTGATGCGCTCCGCGCCGATGAAGCCGACGAGAAGCACACCGATGGTGGCCGCGCACATCGCCGCATGTATGGCCAGCCCGCGCAGCTCGAAGCGGAACATCCAGAGCGCCCAGCACGCGACCGCCGCATTCAGCAACCCGAACGCAAGGCCGGTGCGGATCAGCCCGAGCTGCGGCACCAGCACCAATGGAAACAGGATCGAGACCGCAAGCGCGCCCAGGTAGTCGAACGTCAGCACCTGCGACACGAGTTCCTTCAACGCCACCGCGCGCTTCAACATCCGCATTACCAGCGGAATCTCGAGCCCGACCAGCACGCCGACCATGAACACCAGCGCATACAGCAGCCACTGGAACGCGCCGGGCAGCCAGCCATGCGCGATGAACAGCAACGCCGGCAGCAGGCCGCCGCACAGCGCGACGAGCAGCTCGATGCGCAAAAAATGCGCAGGCAGCTGCCGCTCGAAAAAGCGCGACAGCCAGGAGCCCACGCCCATCGCAAACAGATAGCAGCCGATCACGGTCGAGAACTGCAGCACCGAGTCGCCGAGCAGATACGACGCGAGCGCGCCGGCTGCGAGTTCGTACACCAGCCCGCAGGCAGCCACCACGAACACGCTGGCCAGCAACGCGACTTCAAGCGCGGCGGGGCGGCGCGCCTCGGCGACTGTCGATGTGGCAAAGAACGGCACGGTCGCTGCGACTGTATCGCGTGTCGAGTGTGCCACGCCTTCGCGCGGTGGCCGATGCAGTGCGGGTAGCCGCAAGCCTGTTCGTGCCCGAGTTTTGCGGGCATGATGCATGCCGCTTGGCCGAGAAGCGTTCTACTTTTGCGGTACACAATTTCAATGGAGACATCGAGATGAGACTTCACCCCGCCCGTCGAGCCGCCTGGCGGCAGCTGTCCCTGATCGTCGGCGCCACACTGAGCCTGCTCGTCGCGGCCTGCAGTGGCAGCGACGACAACAACGTGCGTGCCCCCGATGTCGCGAGCACATCGGGCGGCAAGGTCCAGGCGATCGACCGCAGCAGCATGATGCGTTCGTACTTCGCGATTCCCTATGCTGCACCTCCGGTTGGTGCACTGCGCTGGCAGCCGCCGCAGGCACCGGCCAACTGGAGCACCACGCTGGCCAACACGCAGTCGGCGTCGCCCTGCCTACAAACCAGCACGAGCGTGTTCCGGCTCGCGAACGACCGAGAAGACTGCCTGTACCTCGACGTGCACGTACCAAAGGACAAGGACGGACCGTTTCCGGTCATGGTCTGGATTCACGGTGGCGCATTCAATACCGGCGGCGCCGTCACGTACGCTGATCCGACGCCGCTGGTCGGCAAGGGCGTGGCGGTCGTCACCATCAACTACCGGCTCGGCGCCATGGGCTTTCTGGGTGCGCCCGCACTAGAAGCGGCAGACGGCAGCGTCGGCAACTACGGGATCATGGACCAGCAGGCAGCACTGAAGTGGGTACGCGACAACGTCTCGGCATTCGGCGGCGACAACCACAACGTGACGATCTTTGGCGAATCGGCGGGCGGTTTCAGCGTCTTGACGCACCTGGCTTCGCCGCTGTCGAAAGGCCTGTTCGACAAGGCGATTTTCGAAAGCGGCGCTTACGGCGTGAACGGCCAGTTGACCCGCAGCGAACTTGAGGGGCGCAGCAGCACCGTCGTTGCGAACGCGATCAACGCCGCTGGCGCGGCCGGCATCAACCTGCCGTGCACGGCTGCCAACGTGACAGCCGACTGCCTGCGCAACCTGCCCGAGTCCGTGCTGCGCAACCAGCTGGCAACCGCATTCAACGCGTCGATGTCGAGCCCGACGCCGTCGATCGACGGCCGGGTGCTGCCCCAGTCGATCAAGGCGATTTTCATCGCCGGGCAGAACAATTCGGCTCCCGTGATCAGCGGCACGAACGAAGATGAATACACGCTGTTCATCGCGTTGGGTGAATATGCACGCCGGCAAGCCGCACAGCCGCCGAACCTGAACCCGGCCGACACCAGCTTCCTGTTGCCGGCATCGTCCTATGCCGCCACCGCAGGCGCGCTGGGTGCCGCGGCGGGTGTTTCGGCATCGGCGCTGGTCAACACGTACTACCCGCTGTCGAACTACGGCAGCAATCCGGCCCTGCAGCCAAGCCTCGCGGCCAGTGCGCTCGGTACCGACGTGATCTTTTCTTGCAACGGGCTCAATGTGGCCAAACGCGTGCAGCAGCAGGGCCAGCTGAGCTACTTCTACGAGTTTCGCGACCAGACAGCGCCACCCGTCGTGAACGTCGGCTTCCCGCAGGGCGCGGGCCATTCCTATGAGATCCAGTACCTGTTCAACCTGCGCGATCTGGGAAATCCCGAGCGCAACGCACTGCAGCAGACGATGTCGAGCTACTGGACCAACTTCGCGCGCAACGGCAACCCGAACGCAACTGGGCTCGTGCAGTGGCCGGAACTCGGCAGCGGCAATTTTCTGGCGCTGGACGTGACCAGCGGCGGCGGTGTGACGACAATGCCGGTCGCGGCGTTTTCCGCGCAGCACAAGTGCCAGACGGCCTGGAGCGCGTTGACGTTTTAAGAACGAAAGAAGAAAAGCGGGGCGAAGGCAACCGGCGGCAATCAGCGCGAGGCTGAAACTCCCGTTCGCCTGCAGTTTGGTCATCGGCTGTTGCCGCGACCCGGACCAAAACGCCATCGTCACGGTCTGGCAAGCGTGCCATCTGACGCGCACCCGGCGCCCACCCGCGCCAGGGCATCCAGCGCACGATCGACACGCGCCCGAGCTGTTCTTCGTCGGAGAACTCGACGGGCGGGTCATCGCATTGGCAGCGAAGCTTGCGAACCAACCGACGCCTTTACGTTCACGGTGTCGAGAAATCGTTTCGTGTTCCCCAAGCCCTGGCTTTCGCCAAGTCGGCTGAGACCAGTGGGGTCGAAGCCGACGGCGGCGAACAGGCCGGTGATCGAGCGATGCCCTCGGCTCACCCACACACGGGCACCGGCGCCAGATGTTCAGCGGCAGCAACGCCGGCTCCAGCGCCAGGTTCAGCCTGAAAATAACGGTTCGGTCCGCGCCTGATCGTTTGCATTGAACGGCCATGTCGCCAACTGTGCACGGCCAGTCTGCCAGCATGCCCAGGCCAAAACAGTCGGGATGTGTCAAAATAATAATCATTCGCATTAAGTTGAATGCTATCGGCCATCCCGCCTGGAACCCTTGAATGACAGACCCGCGCGTGCCTTTTTTATTCGCGTTCTGCGCATCGGCGTGGTTGCATCCCTTTCGAACATCGTGCCCACCGCTTCTGCATCCCTTACGCTTGACCAGACCGCCATCGGCCAGCGCTGTGTCGTGCGCGATGTGACCAGCCCCGCCGCCGCGCCCGAATGGGCGCGCTGGCTCGACGAGATCGGCTTCATCGCGGGCGAGCAGGTCATGCTGATGGCGCGCGGCGCGATTGGCGGCGATCCGCTCGTGGTGCGCGTGGGCACGTCGACGTTCGCGCTGCGCCGCGCCGAAGCGGCCTGCGTGCGCGTGGAGCCAGCCGCCGCATGAACGAAGCCGTCATCCATGTGCACCGCGGCGGCCCGCTGATCGCGCTCGTCGGCAATCCGAACTGCGGCAAGACCGCACTGTTCAACCTGCTCACGGGCAGCCGCCAGAAGGTCGCGAACTACGCGGGCGTGACCGTGGAGCGCAAGGAAGGCCGGCTCGTGACGCCGGCCGGTAAGGCACTGCGCATGCTTGACCTGCCGGGCGCCTACAGCCTGCATCCGCGCTCACCCGACGAGCGCGTGACCTGCGACGTGCTGTACGGCCGCGCGATCGGCGAGAAACGCCCGGACCTGGTCGTCTGCGTGGTCGACGCGACGAACCTGCGCCGCAATCTGCGGCTCGTGCTGGCCGTGAGACGGCTCGGCCTGCCGTGCGTGGTGGCGCTGAACATGACGGACCTCGCGGACCAGCGCGGCATGCACGTCGACCCGCAGGCGCTCGCCGCCGAGCTCGGCGTGCGCGTCGTGCCCACAGTGGGCGTGAAAAGCGAAGGCGCCGAGGCATTGCGCACCCTGCTCGACGACGCGGTCTTGTGGCGGCGCCAGGGCGCGGCGTTGCCCGTCATCGGCATCGACGACGAACACACCGACGCAGCCCGCGCGGATCACGACGAAGTGCGCGCAATCCTGCAGCGGCTGAACCTCGACGCGGTGGTGCCGCACACGGCCAGCGACCGCATCGACCGCGTCGTGCTGCATCCGCTGCTCGGGCCTGCGCTGCTGGTGCTGGTGCTGTTTCTGATGTTCCAGGCCGTGTTTGCCTGGGCCGTGGTGCCGATGGATGCGATCAAGGCGGTTACCGAATGGTTCGGCGGCGCGGTGGCTGGTGCGCTGCCGCCCGGTTACTTACGCAGCCTGCTGGTGGACGGCATCATCGCCGGCGTCGGCGGCGTGCTCGTGTTTCTGCCGCAGATCGTGATCCTGTTCTTCTTCATCCTGACCTTGGAAGAATCGGGCTACCTGCCGCGCGCGGCGTTCCTGCTGGACCGCCTGATGGGCGGCGTGGGCCTGTCTGGCCGATCCTTCATCCCGCTGCTGTCGAGCTTCGCGTGCGCGATCCCCGGCATCATGGCCGCGCGCACGATCGCGAACCCGCGCGACCGGCTCACCACGATCATGATCGCGCCGCTGATGACGTGTTCGGCCCGGCTGCCGGTTTACGCGCTGCTGATCGGCGCGTTCATTCCGAAGCGCGAAGTCGGGGGCCTGTTCGAGCTGCAGGGCCTGGTGCTGTTCGCGCTGTACCTGATCGGCATCGCCGGCGCGCTGGCGGTGGCCTGGGTGCTCAAGCGCTTCACGGCCCGCGGCACGGTGCGCCCGCTGATGATGGAACTGCCGACTTATCACTGGCCATCGGTGCGCAGCGTCGCGATCGGCCTGTGGCAGCGCGTGGTGGTCTTCATGCGGCGGGTTGGCGGCATCATCCTCACGCTGACCGTCGTGCTGTGGTTCCTCGCGAGCTTTCCGGCACCGCCTGCGGGCGCCACCGGCGCGCCGATCGAATACAGCATCGCCGGCATGCTGGGACGCGGCCTCGCGGTGCTGTTCGAGCCGATCGGCTTCAACTGGCAGATCAGCATCGCACTCGTGCCGGGGCTGGCCGCGCGCGAGGTGGCCGTCAGTTCGCTCGGCACCGTCTATGCGCTGTCGGCGCCGGCCGGCGACGTGGCCACCGCACTCACGCCGCTGATCGCGCAGAGCTGGAGCCTCGCCACCGCGCTGTCGCTGCTGGCCTGGTACGTGTTCGCGCCGCAGTGCCTGAGCACCTTGGCGACCGTGAAGCGCGAGACCGGCGGCTGGACGATGCCGGTCGTGATGGCCAGTTATCTGTTTGTGCTGGCTTATGCAGGTTCCTTCATCACGTACCGGATCGCGCTGGCATTCGGCTGGGGGTAACGGCGGACCAACTTCGCATCGGCGCGTGGCAATCCCGCTTCGCGGCCAGCCTGCAGCACGCTACGGCCGGATCACGGTCAGATGAAACGCGCGATTGTTCGCGGCCGCATGCGCCACGGCATCGTTTGCCGCATCCAGGCCGAACGCCGTTTCCTCGAATCCGTTCAGGCTGATCAAACCGGCCCGGATCAGCCGGACCAGTTGGGGGACCGCGCGGGCCGGATACATCCACTGCCCGCGGATCGTGATGCCGTTGCGCATGATCCACGGATACGGCAGCGCGAGGTCATCGCCGCCGAGCATGCCGACACCACCCATCAGCACCACACGGCCGAATTCGCGCACCGTCATCGCGGCCGTGCGCGTGGCCGCCGCGCCGGCCGATGACGGCAGGATGTCGAGCACGCAGTCGATGCGGCCGCCCGGTGCGGCCTGCATCATCTGCGCGCGGTCGCGTGCCTCGTCGCCGCTGAGTTTCACGGTGCGCACGCGCGCGCCGAAGCGGCGCTGCAGTTCGCCCAGCATCGCTTCGTTGCGGCCCGGCGCCACCACGCAGCCGGCGCCCATCGCCAACGCAACGGCGACACCCGCGCTGCCGAAGTAGCCGGTCGCACCGCTGATCAGGATGGTCTCGCCAGCCTGCAGATCGGCCGCAAGCAAGCCCCCGTACGGCACCATCAGCACGACCAGCGCACACCAGCGGCCGGCGTCGGCTGCGTCGATCGGTCCGATCGGCACCGCGTTCTCGGTCGGCACCCGCATGCGTTCGGCCAACGGCCCATCGTGGAAATGCCGCTGCAGGCCCAGGCCGCCGGGTCCGCGCGCGCTCCAGCCCTGCAACGTGATGTCGGGTGCGAGGGCATCGTCGCGCGCACGCACGGTCGGGTCGCACACCACCCAGTCGCCAACCGTCAGCTTGGTCGCATCGGGCCCCAGTGCGCGGACCCGGCCGATCGCGCTGCAGCCGGGCACGATCGGCGGCTCGATCAGGTATTTGCGTGCACCGCTGAACACCTCGCTCGCATACGGCAGCACCGCGGTGGCGACGACATCGACGATGACCTCGCCGGTGCGCAGTTCGGGGTCGGGCATGGATTCGATCGCGAGCGGCGAGCCGAATGCTTTCAAAATGGCGGCTTTCATGAATGAACGGCCTGGTCAATAAAGTGATGGGGCCGGCCATCTTGCGCACGCGGCTCGGTCGGCACAAGGACTTGGCCGATCCTGGGATTGGTCAATGCCCCTCGCCCAGAACAGACCTTTTTTCGCCACCCACCCGATGTCGCATGCAACCGGCTTAGGCGAATTCCTGCGGTCGCGCCGCCTACGCCTGGACCCGCAGGCGCTCGGCCTGGGCGAGCGGCCGCGGCGCCGCACGCCGGGCCTGCGGCGCGAAGAAGTCGCCGAACGCGCGGGCATCGGCATCGACTGGTACGTGCGGCTCGAGCAGGGCCGCAGCCTGCGCGCATCCAGCGAGACGATCGATGCGCTCGCGCGGGCGCTGCAGCTCGGGCCGACCGAGCACGCGCACCTGAAGGCACTGGCCAGCGGCGCGGCGCGCCCGCCGTTCACGCGCGAGACAGTGCCGGCGGCGCTGCGGCGCCTGGTCGAGCACCTGGCGCAACCGGCCTACATCACCGGCCGCCGGTTCGACGTGCTGGCCTGGAACCGTGCCGCCGCCGACGTGCTGACGGACTTCGATGCGTTGCCAAAGGACGATCGCAACATCCTTGTCTTTCTGCTGACCGACCGCCGCGCAAGAGCGTTGTTCGGCGCCGCCTGGGCCGACGAGGCCCGGCGCGCGATCGCGCAGTTCCGCATCACCTACGATCAGTTTTCGACCGACCCCGCGTTCACCCGGCTCGTGCAGCGGCTCGAACGCGAAAGCCCCGAGTTCGCCGGCTGGTGGCGCACGCACGAGATCCGCAAGCCCGCAGCCGGCCGCAAGGACCTGTTCCATCCGGAGCGCGGCCGGCTGCGGTTCGAGTACGCCACCTTCCAGGCGAACGACGATCCGGCGCTGAAGCTCGCGATCTATACGCCGGTCTGA
Organism: Burkholderiaceae bacterium; assembly: GCA_965218765.1. Lineage (GTDB taxonomy): Bacteria > Pseudomonadota > Gammaproteobacteria > Burkholderiales > Burkholderiaceae_C > JBBPYC01. Next base: position 232,599 of record CBDCLU010000004.1, read on the forward strand.
GGCGGCGCACGGCTGGGCGCCATAGTCATGCCGGCGCCCACAGCGCAGATCGCTTTTGGCGATCTTATTGATCAAATACGGCTGCAGCGCTTGTTTTACCTGCGCTTGTAGCTACTTAAATAGTAGCATCCGACATTAAACCAGGCCCAACTCGCGCGCTTCCTGCTCATAGGCCGGATACGACGCCTTCATCACCGCGGCGTTCAGGATCATCTCGGCCACCAGCGGGCGCGCAGCCGTTTCCTCGAACATCCGCGTGCGCGTCCAGACCGATTCGGTGCGCGCGCTTTCGCTCAACGCGATGATTTCGCGCTCGAGCGCATACGGCTGATCGACGAACAGCGGCCCCTGCAGCAGCCGGATTTGCTGGCCCGCGAACAGGCCGACTGCCGGCGTGCGCCCACGCAGCCGCGCCTGCTGCGAGGTGCTGCCCAGCAGCACGCTGATCATCTCGATCGGGATGATCGCGCGGCCCCAGGGCGACTGCGCGCCGCCTTCCGGCGTGTACCAGGCGCAAGGCTCGGTGATCACGGCGAGCTTGTCGGCCAGCGTGAACGGATAGTGGTCGCCCATGTGCGTGTCGAAGCCCATGCACACCCGCTCGACCACGGCGCCGCGCTGGCCCACCTGCAAGTCGCGATTGATCACGAGGCCTCTGGGCGCACGCAGTTTGGCCAGCCGCTGCTGCAGCTCATGCGGCAACCCGTCGGCGTCGCCGACCGACGCGCTACCGGTCAGCACCGGGGTGCCATCGCGTTTTTCCGCGTGCAGGCGCACGAAGTGATCCGGCAGCGCCACAGCCGGGTCGTCCGGCGCATCGACGAACGCGCGCACCTGCTCGCCTTCGACCACCATGTTCTGATAGTGCGCACTGATGCAGCCGCGCTCGAACCAGGCGCGGCCAAAGCGGGAAAACAGCAGCGGATCGAACTGGCTGAAATGCGTCGGTCCCTCGATCGGCCCAGCCTGCAGCCCCAGGCCTTCGGCCATCGCATCGTCGTGGATCGACTTGTGGCCGTCGTACTGCTGCTCGGCCAGCATCTGCCGCGGCTCGCGCAGCGGGCCGCAGAGGCTGGGGGAGATCTTGAAAGGGGTGTTCATGGAAGGGGCGGGATCGAGGACGGGATGAGCGGCGGGACCGAGTCATGCAGCGTGCCTCGCCCTCGCCTGCGCGAAATCCGACGCACGCGCGGCCATTCATGGGCGCAACCGTTGCCGCGATCGAGCAACGCCGGGATGCCGCTACGGCTGCCCGCCTGCGCTAAACCCCCAGATACCGCTGCAACAACTGCGGATCGGCCTTGATCTCCTGCGCCGCGCCTTCATGCGCGATGTGGCCGTTGTTGAGGATGTAGACCCGGTCGGCCAGCGCGAGCGCGGCGGCGAGGTTCTGCTCGACCAGCACGATGGTCTGGCCGGCTTCGACCAGTTTGCGGCAGGCGGCGAGCAGGTCGCGCACGATCACCGGCGCGAGGCCTTCGAACGGTTCGTCGAGCAGCACCAGCTTCGGGTCGCGCACCAGCGCGCGCGCGATCGCGAGCATCTGCTGCTCGCCGCCCGACAGGTCGGTGCCGCGGCTTTTGCGGCGTTCGGCCAGGCGCGGGAAGATCTCGTAGATGCGTGCAAGCGGCCAGGCAGTCTTGGCCGTCAGGCCGGCCAGCACCAGGTTCTCTTCGACGTTCAGGCTGCCGAAGATGCGGCGATCTTCGGGCACCAGCTGCATGCCGGCCTGGGCGATCCTGTGCGGGGGTTTTGCTGCCAGGTCGGCGCCGTCGAACAGGACCTTGCCGGCGCGCGGCTTGACGATGCCCATCAGCGTGTTCAGCGTGGTGCTCTTGCCGGCGCCGTTGCGGCCCAGCAGCGCCACCACCTCGTGCGCCTCGACGCGCAAGCCCACATCGAACAGGATGTGCGAATCGCCGTAGTAGCTGTTCAGGCCGGAGACTTCCAAAAGACTCATGTCAAGGTTCCATGGCGCTGCACATTAGTGTCGGCGCAGATAGCTTGAGCAGCAGATTCCAGCAGGGGCCGCGGAGCCGGCTTTGCCAGGCCGCAGGGGCCGCCCCCAGTGCTGGGGTAGCCGGGAGTCGACCGCAGAAAGCACAAGCTGGAGATGGGCTTCACACGAGTTCCATCCCACCCAGGTACGCTTCCTGAACTTGCGCGTTGGCCTCGATCTCGGCCGGCGTGCCTTCGACCAGCACGCGGCCTTCCTGCAGCACGGTGACTTTTTCCACCAGCTCGAACAGCGAGTCCTTGTCGTGGTCGATCACGATCATGGTGCGGCCTTTACTGATCGACTTCAGCAGCTTGACGGTTTCCACGCGCTCCTGCGTGCTCATGCCGGCCAACGGCTCATCGAGCAGCAGCAGGCTCGGCGATGACGCCAGTGCGAGACCGATTTCCAGCCGGCGCTTCTCGCCATAAGCGAGCTCCGACACCGGTGTGTCGGCACGCCGCGTGAGGTTGACGAGCGCGAGGTTGTGGGCGACCTGTTCGGCCAGGCCCGGAATGTTGTGCGCCAACCTCAGGATGTCGAGGCGGAACTTGCCGCGCAGATCGGCCAGCACCGCGATCGTCAGGTTCTCGCGCACGGTCAGCTGGTTGAACAGTTGATTGACCTGGTAGCTCTTGGTCAGGCCGAGCTGGCACGCATCGGTCACGCTCGAGCCGGTGATGTCGCGGCCCTCGAACACGATCTTGCCGGACGTCGGATGCACCTCGCAGGTCAGCATCTTGAAGAACGTGCTCTTGCCGGCGCCGTTCGGGCCGATCACGCCGCGCAGCTCGCCGTGGTTCACGGTGAAGTCGATGTCGCTGTTGGCGACCAGGCCGCCATAGCGTTTGGTCAGGCCCGTCACCTGCAGGATCGGCACCGCCTTGTTGGCACCGGGGCGCTGGCGCAGCGGCTTGGCTGCGGCTGCCGCTGCAGCGGCGTTGCCGACTTCGTCGCCCGCGGCAGCGTCGTGCAGGGGCAGGGCCGGCTTGTTGCGCCTCTTGAGGTAGCGAAACAGGTCGACGAACCCGCCGATGATGCCGTGCCGCAGAAAGCACACCAGCAGCACGAAGATCACGCCGAGCACCAGCGCCCAGGTGGCGCCAAGCTTCAACACCGCCTGCAAAAAGTCCTGCAGATAAAGCCAGACCGCCGCGCCCACGAGCGGGCCGAACAGGGTGCCGACACCACCGATCACCGTCTGTATGACCAGTTGGGCGGACGTGTGGAACATGAACGCATCGGGCGGCATGAACGCCTGCATCACGCCGAGCAGGCCCCCTGCAAAGCCTGCATAGGCTGCGGCGATCACGAACGCGGTGAGTTTGTAACCGTGCACGTTGTGGCCGACGGCGGCGGCGCGCAGCGGGTTCTCGCGAATCGCGGCCAGCACCGCGCCGAGCGGCGAACGCACGATGCGCAGCGCGATCACGATGCCAACCAGGTAGCACACCGCCAGGAACCAGTAGAGCGACCAGCCGGTGCTGAACTTCAGCACCGTGAAGCCCAGGTTGAACGACGGCGTCGGCACGCCGGGCAGGCCGTTCTCGCCCCCGGTGAAGGCCGACAGCGGCGAGAACTCGACGAAGAAGAACACTTCGGCGATCGCCACCGTGATCATCACGAAGTAGATGCCGGTGCGCCGCAGTGCAAGCATGCCGACCAGATACCCGGTGATGGCGGCAGCCACGGTGCCGATCAGCAATGCCGTCACCACATGCGGAAAGCCGGCCGTGGTCAGCAGATAGGCCGCCACGAAGCCGCCCGTGCCGAAGAACGCTGCCTGGCCGAACGAGAGCAGTCCCGCGAAGCCGAACAGGATGTCGAAGCCGATCCCGAACAGGCCCCAGACCAGAATCCGGTTCACGGTGTCGGGCGCGAAGTTGAGAAACGGCAGCACGAACGGCGCTGCAATCAGGCCGAGGGCGGTCAGCCCTTCGACCAGAAAAGGACGATGTTTACGCATCAGGGACTTCGGACTTATTCGCGGCTGGCCGTGCCGAGCAGGCCATGCGGCCGCAGCAGCAACACCAGCGTCATCGCCACGAACAGCATCACATAGGAATAGGCGGGGTCGAACATCGCGGTGATGCTGATGAGCTCGCCCGCGATCAGCCCGCCGAGGATGGCGCCGGGAAACGAGCCGACGCCGCCGATCACGACGACGACGAAGGTCTGCACCAGGATCGACTCCCCCATGTCCGGTGTGAGCGACACCACCGGCGCATTCGCGATGCCGGCAAAGCCCGCCGCCATCGCGCCGATGCCGAACACCAGCGTGAACACGCGGTGCACGTTGATGCCGAGCGCATCGACCATCACCGCATCCTCGATGCCCGCGCGCACCGTGAGCCCGAGCCGGGTCTTGTAGAGCACGAGGTACAGCGCGGCGAGCGCCACCACGATGATGCCGACCAGCGCGAGCCGATAGGTCGGATACAGCGTGAAGCCGAGCGAGGTGATGCCGGAGATGCCTGGCGGCGCCGGCACCGACTTGGACAGGCTGCCGAAAAAGTAGCGCACCGTCTCCACCATCACCATGCCGATGCCGAACGTGACCAGCAACTGGTCCTCGCCGGAGCGCGTGTAGAAGTGGCGGATGATGAGCCGCTCCAGCACCACGCCGACCACCAGCACGAACAGCGCTCCGGCCAGCAGCGCGAGCAGGTAGGAGCCGGTGTAGCTGAACGCGAGGTAGCCCGCATAGCCGCCCAGCATGAACATCGCGCCGTGCGCGAGGTTCAACACCCCGAGCGTGCCGTAGATGATCGTCAGGCCGGACGAGATCAGCGCGAGCAGCGCGCCGAGCACCAGTCCGTTGAACACCTGCGATACGAATGTCGCCCAATTGATCACGTCAAATCATTTCAGAGCAAGGCAGTCGAGCACCGTCATGTCGGCCTGAACACGCGTTTGAGTCATGCGTGTTCGGGCTCAAGCCGCATCGACTTGAACGACGGAGGGGATAGGTAGAGAAGCCTACGCGCCTCGTGACAAGCTGGCGCGCCCCGTTCCAGCAGGGGCCGCGGAGCTGGCTTTGCCAGGCCGCAGGCGCCGCCCCCGGCAGGGGGTACGCGAGAGCCGACCGCAGGGAGCGAAGCGTGGGGGCGAGCTCAAGTGTAGGAACCGAGCTTGCAGCCCAGCGCATCGACCGGCTGGATCGCCTTGTCGCCCGGCACGACTTCGACGACTTCCCAGAAGTCTTCCTTGTTCTTCATGTCCTTGGCGGCCTTGCCCTTCACGATCACGACCGGCCGCACGCACTGGTGATCGCCCGGCCGGTAGTGCACGTCGCCAACCAGCGAGGGGATCGTCTCGCCTTTCTCATACGCTTTGATCACGTCGGGCGGGTAGAAGCTGCCCGCTTCCTCAACCATGCGCGCCCAGTGCGCGAAGCTCACATAAGCGTTCTCCGCGCCCCATTCGGGCTTGTAGCCATACTTCTTCTCGAACGCTTCGACGAACATCTTGGCGAGCGGGTACTGGTCTTCCAGCGTCCACCAGAAATCGGTCGCGGCATAGACGCCTTCGAGCAGGTTCTCGCCCACTTCCGGCGCCAGGAAAGGAATCTGATACGGCACCGCGAGCTTCATCTTCTCGAAGATGCCGAAGCGCTTGGCCTGCTGCGTGGACAGCACCGCGTCGCGGCCCCAGTTCACGTTGATCAGCACTTCGGCACCGGAGTTGGCGATGTTCAGCAGGTACGAGCTGAAGTCCGGCGAGCCGAGCGGCGATACCTGGTTCGTCACCATCTTCCAGCCCCCGTTCTCCGTCAGGTAGTCGTTCATCGACTTGGTGACGGTGTGGCCGTAGGTGTAGTCGGGCGTCATGAACGCCATCTTCTTGTTCTTGCCGTAGGCTTTCAGCAGCACCGGGCCGAGCGCGTTGGCGGCCGTCTCGCCGAAGAAGCACTGGCGAAAGCCATAGCGCACGCAGTCCTTGCCGGTGGTATCGTTCGAGCCCGAAATGCCGGACAGGTAGAGCACCTTGGAGCGGTCCGCGAGCTTGTTGAGCGCGACCGCCACTGCGCTCGATGTGGCGCCGGTCATCAAAATCGCGTTGTTCTCGCTGATGAAGCGCTGCTGCGCCTGCACCGCGGTGTTCGGCTTCGCAGCCGAATCGGCCACGCCCAGCACCAGTGTCTTGCCGAGCACCCCCTTGCTGGTCTTGGGCGAGAGTTTCTTCATCAGCTCATGGCCGGAGTTGATGTGCTCGACGGCCAGTTCCCAGCCCTTCAACTCGTCCTCGCCCTGCACCGCATAGGCGCCGGTGCGCGGCACCGCGACGCCGATGAAGACCGAGCTGCCAGCCGAGCCGGCTGGCCAGGTGCCGATCGGCGGCTGGTCGGCCGCGAAGCTTAAGCGCGGCAGGAACATGCCGCCTGCGACGCCAGCGCCGGCCTTGAGGAATTGGCGGCGCGCGTATTCAGCGCGTTTCACATCATCGAAATGGTTCATGGGTCGTGGTTCCTGTTCTTGGGAAAATTCGCGCCTCACAAGTGCCCCATGAAATGAACCCTGGACTGGGCCTGTCATGGTCCGGACGACGAAGCCGTCTTTGCAGCCGCAATCGACTTGGCAGAGGCGACATCTCGGCGCAGCTTACATCTCGATGCGATCGCATGACCACGGTAAAAACCCGCCCGGCAAGCCGTCGTCGCATTGACTCGGGTGCGGCTGCGAGTTCATCGCGTCCGGCCATTCATCTCGGGCGACTACCATGCGGGCATCGCTGAATGCCAGCAGGAACTTGCCGCAAGGAGCGTCTTTCACATGCCCATCGACTTTTTCAGGTTCTCATCAATGCGGCGCTGCGTGGCCGCGATCGTGCTGCTGGCGCCGTTTGCATGGGGTGCAAGCGCGCAGGCGCAGACCTGGCCCGACCACCCGGTGCGGCTGATCGTCCCGTTCCCGGCCGGCGGCGCGACCGATCTGATCGCGCGCGTGATCGCGCAGAAGGTCGCCAGCGACATCGGCCAGCAGATCGTGGTGGACAACAAGGCCGGCGCGGGCGGCACCATCGGCAGCGCGGAAGCCGCGAAGGCGCCGGCCGACGGCTACACCCTGCTGCTGACCACCAGCAGCACGCATGCGATATCGCCGCACCTGAACCCGAAGCTGCCGTATGACGCGGTGAACAGCTTCACGCCGATCGCGCATCTGGTCGATGCGGCCAGCGTGCTGCTGGTGACGCCGTCGTTGCCGGTCAAGTCGGTCGCCGAGCTGATCGACTACGGCAAGCAGCACCCCGATGCGTTGAATTACGCAAGCAGCGGCAACGGCACCATCGTGCACCTGACCACGGAGGCGTTCAAGACGCAGGCCAACGTGCAGATGACGCATGTGCCGTACAAGGGCACGGCGCTGGCGATTCCCGACGTGGCATCAGGCCAGGTGCAGGTGCTGTTCGACTCGATCCCCTCGGGCATGCCGCACGTCAGGAGTGGCCGCCTGCGCGCGCTGGCGGTCACCGGCGACAAGCGCTCAGCCATCGCGCCGGACTTGCCGACCGTGGCCGAAGCTGGGCTGCCGGGCTTTTCCTCGATCACCTGGTTCGGCCTGTATGCGCCGCATGGGCTCGATCTGGCGCTGGTCACGCGCATTCACGATGCGTTCGTGGCCGCCGCGCATTCGGCGCAGGCGGTGGAGAGCCTGGCCAAGCTCGGCGTCGAGCCGGCCGCGGCCAGCTCCCCGAAGCAGTTCGCCGCGATGGTGCAGGCCGACAGCGACAAATGGGGCCGTGTGATTCGCGAACGCAATATCAAAGTGGAATGAGTTGGCAGCCATGAGCAATGACGACGACACGGCAGCAGCGGCAGTCGGCCTCGACTGGTCCAACCCCTACCCATCGGCGCGATCGGCCGTGCTCGGCCGCCACGTGGTCAGCACCTCGCAGCCGCTGGCGGCACAAGCAGGCCTGCGCATGCTGCTGGCCGGCGGCAACGCGGTCGATGCGGCGATCGCAGCCGCGATGGTGCTCACCGTGGTCGAGCCGACCGGCAACGGCCTGGGCAGCGATGCATTCGCGATTTTGTGGGACGGCCGGGAACTGCACGGGCTGAACGCATCGGGCCGTGCACCGGCAGCTTGGGACACAGCGCGTTTTGCGAATCAGCGCGCGATGCCCGATGCGGGCTGGGACAGCGTCACGGTGCCCGGCGCGGTATCCGCCTGGAGCGCGTTGTCGCAGCGCTTCGGCAAGCTCGAGTTCAAGGCGTTGGCAGCACCTGCGATCGATTACGCGCGCAACGGCTTTGCGGTGTCGCCGACGATTGCGCGCCTGTGGGCGGCCGGTTCCGAGCGGCTTGGCCGGCAGCCGGGCTTTGCGGACCACTTCATGCCGGACGGCCGGCCCTTGCGTGCCGGCGAAATTTTCAAGAGCGAAGCACAGGCGGACACGCTCGAGCAGATCGCCGACAGCCACGGCGAGGCGTTCTACCGCGGCGTGCTGGCCAAGCGCATCGCCGCGCACGCCAAGGCGAACGACGGCGCGATGACCGAAGACGATCTGGCCGCGCACCTGCCCGACTGGTGCGGCACCATCGCGCAGCCGTTCGCCGACTCGGTCGTGCACGAGATTCCGCCGAACGGCCAGGGCATCGCGGCGCTGATGGCGCTGGGCATGCTCCAGGCGCTCGGCATTGGGAAGCTGCCGGTCGATCATGCAGACACCGTGCATCTGTGCCTGGAGGCGATGAAGCTCGCGTTCGCCGACCTGTATCAACATCACGGCGACATCGATGCGATGGCGGTTGGCAGTGCCGACCTGCTCGACCCCGCCTATTTGGCCGAACGCGCCCGGCTGATCGACCCGGCGCGTGCGGGTGAACCGGTCTATGGCACGCCGAAGAAAAGCGGCACGGTCTATCTGGCCGCGGCCGATGCCAGCGGCATGATGATCTCGTTCATCCAGTCCAACTACATGGGTTTTGGCTCCGGCATCGTGGTGCCGGGCACCGGCATCAGCCTGCAAAACCGCGGCCATGCGTTCAACCTGCAGGCGGGTCACGCGAACGCGGTCGGCCCGCGCAAACGGCCCTCGCACACGATCATCCCGGCGTTCGCGATGCACGCGGACGGCAGCCCGCAGATGGCGTTCGGCGTGATGGGCGGGCCGATGCAGTGCCAGGGCCATGTGCAGATGGCGCTGCGCGTGCTGCAGTACGGCCAGAACCCGCAAGCCGCCGCCGATGCGCCGCGCTGGCGCGTGACCGGCGGGCGCAATGTGGTGGTCGAGCAGGGGTTCGACCCGGCCGTGCTGCAAACGCTGCGGGAGCGCGGCCATGACATCACGGTGGAAGCCGCCGGCGGCAGCGGCGTGTTCGCATTCGGCGGCGCGCAGCTGGTGCTGAAGAACGGCAGCGACGCGTACGCCGGCTACATCGCCGGCTCCGACCCGCGCAAGGACGGGCAGGCGGTTGCGTATTGAGGCGGTTGCCGCCGGAGCCGACGGCCGGTGTTCAGACCGACGCCACCGCATCCGTTCGATAGGTGATCTCCACCTTCAGACCGACCGGGTCCTGCAGAAAAATCTGATGCAATGGAAAGCCCGGCACCGGCGATTCGCCGAATGCGATGCCCTGGTCCGCCAGCCGCTTGCGCATCGCGTCGATGTCGCGGCCGTTGAATGAGATGTGGTCGAGCGGGCCGGTCGTGGGCGGCGCGGCTTCCTGCAGGCGCGCGGCCAGATGAACGGTCGGCTCGCCACCGCTGTAGAGCCAGGCGCCGGGAAAGTCGAAGCCGGGCCTGGGGCCTTCGGTCAGGCCGAGCACGGAGCCGTAAAACGCCTTCAGCGGTTCGAGGTCTTCGACCCGGCATTTCAAGGTGAAATGGTTCAACAGTCCGACCTGCATCGCGGCGTCTCCCGGGCTCGTGCAAAGAAAATGGCGGCCGGCTCGCATTGTCGAACACAACGGCGGGCTGTCACCGGGTGCGCCGCCTGCCGCGACGAAGCCTTTGCCACGACGCGGTGGGTCTTCGCCCGTGCTGCCGTCATCAGCGCACTGCACAATCGCAATTCGTTATCTCGATCGCCCGCCGCTACGGCGCCTGCATGGCCGGCGGCCTGCCTGACCGACCGACACAAGAATGAGGGTCCACCGCCTTGCTCAACGACCTGCTCAAACGCATCGCCGATGCCGGCCGCCAGCTGCGCGGCACCACCGAGACCCGGCCGCCCGAGTTGATCGAGTTGTGCGAGGCGGTGCTGCGCGGCAAGGGCGAAGCCACCGGCATCGCGAGCGCGATCGACGTGCTGGACGGCTATCGCACGCTGCCGCCGGCGGGCAAGCTCAAGTTCTTCGAACAGTTGCTCGCGCGCTTCAGCGGCGACCCCAAGCAGATTCAGAAGGCGCTGGAGCGGTTCGCTAAAGATCCGGCGCGCGCCGCGCGCGAGCTGCATTTCGCATCCGAGCCGCCGACGCAGGAGCTGGCGCGCCGGTTGAACCGGGCGCCCGGCGGTACCGCTGCGCTGGTCGCGATGCGGCGCGATCTGCTGGAGGCGGCGGCCACGCATCCCGAGCTGCTGGATCTGGACCGCGACTTCAAGCACCTGCTGGGCTCCTGGTTCAACCGCGGCTTTCTCGAGCTGCGCCGGATCGACTGGGGCACCGCGGCCGAGACGCTCGAGCACATCATCGCCTATGAGGCGGTGCACGAGATTACGAGCTGGGACGATCTGCGCGGCCGCGTCGGCACGCCGGACCGGCGCCTGTACGGCTTCTTCCACCCGGCGATCCAGAACGAGCCGCTGATCTTCGTGGAAGTCGCGCTGACGATGGAGCTGCCCGATTCGATCGATGCGATCCTGGCGCCCGAACGCAAGCCGGTGGATCCGCAAAGCGCGAAGACAGCGGTCTTCTATTCGATCTCGAACTGCCACACGGGCCTGCGCGGCATCTCGTTCGGCAACTTCCTGATCAAGCAGGTGGTGGAAGACCTGCGCAGCGAACTGCGCGGCCTGCGCACCTTCGTGACCTTGTCGCCGGTGCCGGGCCTGCGGCGCTGGGCAGTGCAGCAGCTTGAACAGAAAAACAAGGAAAAAGTGGCTGAGGCGCCGGGGAATGTTGCAATGCCTGCTACACAAACTGTAGCCAACACCACATCGGCGCCAGCGGTGGCCGGACCGAAGCCGGCGTCTGCCAACGGCAGTGCAGCCAATGGCGACAAAGCGGCGCCGGCCAAGAGCGGCTCTCTGACGGCTGAACAACTGGCCTTGATCGAGGCCCTGCAGGCCGGCGCCGATCCGGCCGATCCCAAGCATCGCCAGCTGCTCAGCCAGATCGCGGCACGCTACCTCACGCAGCCGTCCGCACGCGGCGGCGCCACCGATCCGGTCGCGCGTTTCCATCTGGGCAACGGCGCGCGGCTCGAGCGCATCCACACCGCGGCCGATTCGAGCGCGCGCGGCCAGCAGAATTCGTGGGGCGTGATGGTGAACTACCTGTATGCGCTGGAAGACATCGAGCGCAACCACGAGGCCTACGCGAGCAGCGGCGAGATCGTCTGCTCGTCCGCCGTGCGCCGGCTGGCGCGCGACTGACCGACCCGGCCGGAAGCGCGGGCCGCAACCGCAGCGGCCCGGCTTTTCCTCTGCGCCTCCCTCCTTGACCTGCATTTTTTCGCGGCTGTGCCATGCGGCCCGCGCGATTCTGGCGTGGTCGAGCCGGACGCTTGAACGCTGCTGTTCAAAACTCGGTGGACAACATTTGAACAACCGAGGGGTTATCCACAGCCCGTGCAAACACCCAAATCTTGTTCATGTCGGACCATTCGTGTCCAGACCCGCCACGCACAGACCTAGCCGCGACGGAGCATGTTGATCCGGCTGGATAAAAAGCTGTTATCCACAGCTGAGCACCCGCTCTATCTACTACTGCTATTTGAATTCAATAGAAAAGTAGCAAGAGACAACTTCCGCACGCGCAGTCAAAAAGGCGGCTTGGGCCGTGGACCCACCCGCTCAGTGGATCGCTGCCGCCACGATGATCGAAATGCCAAGCGACATCGCACCCACCACGATGCCCAACGCGACGTTCTGCTTTTCGACCAGTTCCTCCCACAGCCGGTACGGCGTGAGCTTGTCGATCACCACAAATGCAAGCCAGAACACCACCACGCCGATCAGCGCATACAGGATCGAGCCCAACACGGCGCTTGCGCGCAGCCATTCGAGGTTCATCAGGGTTTCCTCCGGAAAAGAACAGTCACTTGTGCCCGCCGCCGCTCGTATAGCCGCCGTACGAGCCGCCCGAACTGCGCGCATCGCCGACGCTGCCTTGCGTGCACATCGACAGCAGCAGCATGACGGCGATGATCGCCACCAGCAGCACGACCACGGTGCCGCAGCCGATGTTCGGCGACGCGCTGAACGGCAGCACGTCCTTCTTCGCGAACGCCGCGCGCTCAGGCTCCAGGCCGAACGCATCTGCCACCGATCTGGCCGCTACCAGGCCACCCACCGACCAAGTCAGCTCGGTCGGCGTGCGCTCGGCGGTCAGCAGGCTGGGGCCGTTCGTGAAGTCGCGGTTGAATGATTTCTGCCCGCGCTGCACCGGCCAGTAGAACTCGCCGGCCACGTAGCTCGTTTCGGCGTCGTAGCTGTATTTCAGGCGATAGGTGGTGCCCAGGTAGCGCGCGCTGTTCGCGTGGCTGCGGCGCAGCTGCGGTGCGCCGGTGGCGGGGCGCAGCAGGCTCCAGCCTTCTTCGGAATCGACCAGGAACGAGAAGCCGCGTTGCTCGTTGAACAGCAGGTACTCGTTCCAGCCGAACGATTCATCGTCGCCGGCGACGCGCCCGATGCGGTGCTGGAAACCGACCACCTGCCAGGACACGCCCTGCATCCTGCCCAGGCGCCCCAATGCGATCAGCGGCTGCACCGGCTCGTCCTGCACGGCATGGCGCAGTTCGGCGCCGATGCCGGCGGTCAGGTCGATGATGCTGCCGCAGGAAGCACAGGTGATGCTTTTGGTGGAGCGCAGCTTCACGCTGACCGGTGCGCCGCAGTTCGGGCAATCGAACTGGCGAGCCTGCTCGTCTTTTGCCGATCCGTCTTTCAGCCCCGACAGCTGCAACGCTTCGAGCCGCACCGCATGACCACGCGAGACGGTTGGCGGCGTGCGGTCGTACTCGATCGTCAGCACTTCGCCATCGGCAGCGCGCAACTCGACGGCTGCGAACGGCTGGCCGAGCGCGGGCAGCCGCGGCAACTCGCCCTGCGCCGACACCAAGGTGACGGGCCGGTTTGCCGTGACCGTGAACAGCTTGCCGGCAATCGCGGTCGTGCTGCCGACGCGCAGGAATTCGGCTGCCGGCAACGCCCGCGCGCTGCCGGCGGGGACTGCGCGGCTGAACACGAACGCACCGTTGTCCTCGCCGAGCAGGCCGCTCGAGCCATCGGCATCGAACACCGCATGCCACTCGGTCCACGGTCCGCTGTCCGACTGGTACTGCAGCCGGCCGACCAGCGTGAAGCGGCCATCGCCCGGCGCACCGATGCCGGGCAAGGTGCCGCCGGCCATCAATTGCAGTGGGCTGAAATCCTCGAACAGTTCGGCCATGCGGCCGATGCGCGAGAGCACCTCGCCTTGCCGCACCACCGTGCTCTGGCAGTAGCTGCAGACCGCGTACGCCGACTGCGCGCTGCGAAACAGCACCGGCGCGCCGCAGCCCGGGCACGGGGCGCGGTAGGCGCGCTGCGGCAGGTCGGTGGCCAACCGTCAGCCGAGGTGCAGGAGAGGAGGCAACACAGCGTTCAACGCCGGCGCACGACAGGCCACCACGGCCCGGTCAGATCAGCTTCTTCAGCAACTCGGCCTTCTTGTCGTCGAACTCCTGCTGCGTGAGGATGCCCTTGGCCTTCAGGTCGCCGAGTTTCTCCAGCGTGGCCATCACGTCCTCGGCACGGATCGCATTGGCCGGCGCAGCCGGTGCCTCCGCGCCCTGCAGCCCGGCCGACAGGTTCTTCGCAAGCACCTGGCCGAGCGCCACGCCCGCGCCGAGGCCCATCGCATCGCCCGCGATGCCGCCGCCGCCACCGCCTTCCGCCATGCGCGGGATCGCCTGGCCAGTCTGATACTGGATGAACCGACCCATGTCGTTGCCGACCATTCCCATGCCGATCTTCTGGTCGAGGATCTTCTGCAGCTCCTCGGGCAGCGAAACGTTCTGTACCTGCAGCGCTTCGAGCTTCAAGCCGAGCTTGTCGAACTCGGGCGACAACTGCTGCACCAGCGCGGCGGCGAACTGCAGCTGGTTCGCGGCCAGGTCCAGAAACGCGATCTCGCTCGACGCGATCGCGTGGCTGATATTCTGCAGCACCAGGCCGCGCAGCTGGCCGTTCAGATCACCGACCGTGTATTCGCCGCGCGTGCCGGACACTTCGACCTGGAAGCGCTTCGGATCCGCCACGCGATACGTGTAGTTGCCGAACGCGCGCAGCCGCACCGCGCCGAACTCCTTGTCGCGGATCGAGATCGGCTGCGGCGTGCCCCATTTCTGGTCGATCTGCTGGCGCGTGGAGAAGAAATACACGTCGCTCTTGAACGGGGATTCGAACAGCTTGTCCCAGTTCTTCAAGTAGGTGAGCACCGGCAGCGTCTGCGTGGTCAGTGTGTAGCGGCCGGGGCCGAACACGTCGGCGATCTTTCCTTCATCGACGAACAGCGCGAGCTGCGATTCGCGCACCGTGAGCGAGGCGCCGTTCTGGATTTCCTGGTCCGCCATCGGGAACCGCCAGGCTAGGGTGCCGTCATCGCTTTCGGTCCACTGGATGACGTCGATGAACTGTTTCTTGATGAAATCCATCAGGGCCATGGCGCATCCTTTTCAATGGCAGGTATCGCCGGTGGTCGGCGCGGGCCATGATAGCGACCGGCGGTGGCCGCACGCAATGAAAAACGGCACGCACTGCCAGCAGCCCGAGGGCCGGTGGCGGTGCGCGCCGCGCGACCGGACGACGCGCGTCCGGTACGTCCGGTGCGTCTGGTACTTGAGGTGCGGGCGCTGTCAGCGCATGCGGCGGCGCGGCGCCGGTGGCATCGACGCAGCCTGCTCGAACGCCTGTTGCAGCCGCTCACCCGCAAATTCCTGCGCGGCTTTCGCGTCATCGACGACCGCGGCCATGCCGAAGAACTCGTGCGTGGTGCCCGCATATACCTTGCGTTCCACCGGCACGCCGGCCGCTTCGAGCGCGCTCTCCAGCATCGCGCCGTCTTCCCGCAGCGGATCGATCTGCGCATTGATGATCGTGACGGGCGGCAGCCCCGCGAGCCGCGCATGCACCAAATCGAGCCGCGGATCCGACATCTGCTCAGGTCGTGCGAGCAGCTTGTCGACGAACCAGCCGATCATCGGTTTGTTCAACGGTTTTGCACTGGCGCTGTCGACATAGGAAGCCGTTTCCATGTCCCCGGTCTGCGCGACCGGATAGACCGAAATCACCGCGGCCGGTTTCGGCAACCGCGCATCGCGTGCGGCAATCGCGGTGGCCACGGCCAGGTTGCCGCCCGCGCTCTCACCGGCCAGCGCCAGCACGCGCGGCTTGCCGTTCAGCGCGCGCGCGTTGTTCGCAGCCCAGCGATAAACAGCCAGCGCATCGTTCCAGGCGGCCGGGAATTTCGCTTCCGGCGCGCGCCGGTAGTCGACCGACAGCACCACCGCATTCGCCTGCTTGGCGAGGCCGCGCGCGCCGCCGTCGTAGGTGTCCTTGTCGGCGATCACCCAACCGCCGCCGTGAAAGTACACGACCACCGGAAACGGCCCGGGCCCCTCGGGCGTGTAGATGCGCGCGGGCAACGGGCCGGCTGCGCCGGGGATCGTGCGGTCCCGACTCGTCACGCCTGGCACCAGCTCGGTCGGCTCGGTGCTGCGGCCTTGCTTTGTCAACAGCGCCTTCACCGCATCCGCCGGCGTCGGCTGCAGGCGCGCAACGGCTGGGGTCAGCGTCTCGATCGGCTTGCCGCCCAGGCTGGCAAGCTGGTCCAGCACGGCCTGCATGTCGGCGTCCGCACGGTATTTGGTGCCAGTGCCCATGCTGTCCGGCGCCATCGGCACCGGTGCGGCCATATCGGTCGCTGCGTTCCTGCCGTTCATTGCATCGGCTGTTGGTCCGGATGCGCAGGCGGCCAGCGCGCCGGCCATCAGCACGCTGATGGCGATGGCGCCGGTGCGGGTCTGCACAGGCGAGAAAGATTGGACAACTGACATCGAAAAACCTTTTTTCCTGCTGTTGACGACGATGGCTGCGGATGATCGGTGGGCGATGGCTGCCTTGGCTGTCGGTCGCTTTGCCGCTGGCGTCGCTGCGTCCGCTGCGGCTGCATTGAGGCGAGACCAGTGGGACTGTCCGTGCGCCGTGATGGGTCGGCAGCTCGCCCCAGAGCGGCAATGCTCATGCCCAGGCCACGGCCGCGCTGGTGCAGGCGCGCCCGACCTTTAGCACCGCGGAAGATCTATGCGCCCGCCAGCACGGTGGCGCGGCGGCCAGAGCACCCAGGTCGCCACGACCAGCAGCGCGAACGTCGTGTAGGCCAGCACGAACACCCAAGGCGGCGCCTGCCAGTACAGCAGCCGCTGCAGCCAGTGCTCGATGAAGCTGCCCGCATACACAGCGCCGTGCGCACGGCCACGCAGCCACATCTCCAGGGTGGTGAGCGGGCAGACGATGCCGAACCAAGACTGCGCCGCCACCACGGCGATCGCGGCCAGATGCGCAAGCCGAAACCACCACGCATCGCTCCAGTGCCAGCCGCGCCAGCGGCCGAACCAGATCAGGGGCAGGCCGCCGACCACGAACAGCACAATGCCCACGTGCAGCGTCAGCACGGCGTCCGCCAGCCGTTGCCAGATGAGCGGACTCACCCACGCAGGCAGCACGAATGCGTGCCGGCCGGGTTCTTCATGCGTGCGCGGCGGTCTACCGCTTCCAGGCCAGCAACAGGACGCCGGACGCCACCAGACCGATGCCGAACCAGTCGCGCAGGCTCGGCCGTTCACCGAGAAACAGCACGGCGAACAACGCGACCAGCACCACGCTGAACTTGTCGATCGGCGCCACTCTGGATGCGTCGCCGAGTTGCAGCGCGCGAAAGTAGCAGACCCAGGAGGCGCCGGTGGCCAGCGCCGACAAGGTCAGGAACAGCCAGGTTTTCGCAGGCAGCGCCAGCGGATCGCTCCATTTGCCGGTGCCGAATACGAACAGGCCGAGCACCAGCAGCACGATCGTGGTGCGCACGAGGGTGGCCAGGTCCGAATCGACGCCCGCGATGCCGATCTTCGCGAAGATCGCGGTCAGCGCAGCGAACCCGGCCGACAGCAGCGCCCAGTAGGCCCAGCCGTGAGACGATGAATTCATCACCAGCGCGCACCGAACATCGTGCGCAACTCGTCGATCTGCGCTTCGGACAGCGCGGCGGCTCCGGCCGGGCCGATCAGCCGAAGCCGGGCCGTTTCTTCCAGCTCTTCCACACAGGCCAGCGCCTCGGCCAGCGAGCGGTGCCAGACATTCGGCCCGAGCCGCTCCAGCATGACCGCGCGGATCGGCAGGCCACGCGCGCCCCAGTCGCCGATCGTCTGCGCGACCCGTTGCGCCGCGCGCGGGTCGCCTGGGCGGTGATACGGAATGCGCGGCACGTGGCCCACTTTCATCACGAAATACGGCGTGAGAGCGGGCAGCAGCTCGGCGTCACCCGCCGCGGCCGGCAGCAGCGTCAACGCCACACAGTGCGTCGCGTGCGTATGGATCACGCAGGCGGTGTCGGCATCGAACGCATGCGCCGCATCGTAGATTTGCCGGTGCAGCGCGATCGTCTTGCTGGGCCGGTCGCCGGCCAGGTGTGTGCCGGATGCGTCCAGCCGAGACAGGCGCGCCGGGTCGAGCTGGCCCAGGCACGCATCGGTCGGCGTGATCAGAAAACCGCCATCGGCCAGCCGCACGCTGATGTTGCCCGCGCCGCCAGTGACCTGGCCTCGTGCAAAAAGCCGTGCGCCCGCGCTGCAGATGTCCTCGCGCAGCCGATGTTCGGACCGCTCGTTCATGCCTGCAGCACGGAGAACGCTTGCGCGAAAAAGTCGGGTCCGCCGAAGTTGCCGGATTTGAGCGCGAGGTGCAGGCCATCGGTGCCCGCTGCGGGACTTGCCGCATGGCACCACGGCACACCCGGCGCGATCTGCGGGCCGATGCGCATCTGCTCGACACCGAGCGCCTGCACGCAGGCACCGGACGTCTCGCCGCCGGCCACGATCAACTGCCGCACGCCGCGCTCGATTAGGCCGCGCGCGATGGCGCTCAACGCTCGCTCGACCATTGCGCCCGCTTGCTCCACGCCGAGCTGCGCCTGCACCTGCTTCACGTCGCCGGCCGCCGCGGTCGAGTAGATCAGCACCGGGCCCGTTGCCAGCAACGGTTCGGCCCAGGCCAGCGCTTGCGCCCCCACGTCGGTGCCCGCAGCCAGCTTCAGCGGATCGAGCGCGAAAACGGGATGGCCGGCTTCGATGAAACGCGCGACCTGGCTGTTGGTGGCCTGCGAGCAGCTGCCGGAGACGATGGCCTGGCTGCCGACCGCAGCCGGCAGCGCTGCCGCATCGGCGCCGGGCGTGATGCCGAAGTTCTGCGGCAGCCCGATCGCGACGCCCGAGCCGGCCGTCACCAGCGGCAACTCAGCCAACGCCGGCCCGAGCAGCATCAGATCGTCGTTCGCGACCGCATCGACGACGGCGATCGAGACACCTTCGGCGCGCAACGCATCGAAGCGCTCACGGATCGCACCGGCCCCGCGGGCGACGACGGCGCGCTCGACCAGCCCGACCTTGGCCGTCGTGCATTGCGCCTGCAGCACGCACACCAGATTCGCATCGGTCATCGGCGTGAGCGGATGGTCCTTCATGCCGCTTTCGCTCAACAATGCATCGCCGACGAACAGATGGCCTTTGAACACGGTGCGGCCGTTGTCGGGGAACGCGGGCGTCGCGATCGTGAAGTCGCTGCCGGTCGCTTTCAGCAACGCTTGCGTGACCGGGCCGATATTGCCGCGCGGCTCGGTCGTGAAGCGGCTGTCGAACGTCGAGCAGTATTTGAAATAGCACTGGCGCGCGCCCTGGGCTTCGAGCCATTGCCAGGCGGCCAGCGACTGTGCAACCGCCTCGTCCGGCGGGTTCGTGCGCGACTTGAGCGCCACGACGATCGCATCCACACCGCTGGCGTCGAAACGCTGCTGCGGCACGCCGATCGTCTGCACCACGCGCATGCCGGCGCGCACCAAGTTGTTGGCCAGATCGGTCGCGCCGGTGAAATCGTCGGCGATGCAGCCGAGCAGCACGCTGCCCATCGCGCCGCCTGCGCTGCCGCTCAAGCGCGCCCCGCGCGCTCGGCCATCGAGACGGCCGCAGTCGGCAGCTCGATGCCCGGGAACGTCTTGATCACCGCGCTGTCGTCCTGCTTGCCATAGCCGGCCGATGACGCCTGCATGAACATCTGGTGCGCAGTCGCCGACAGCGGCAGCGGGAATTTGCTGCTGCGCGCCAGGTCCAGCACCAGGCCCAGATCCTTTACGAAGATGTCGACCGCCGACAGCGGTGAATAGTCGCCGGACAGCACGTGCGGCATGCGGTTTTCGAACATCCAGCTGTTGCCCGCGCTGTGTGTGATCACCTCGTAGAGCGCGGCCGGGTCGACGCCTTCGCGCAGGCCGAGCGCCATCGCTTCGGCCGCGGCGGCGATGTGCACGCCGGCCAGCAGCTGGTTGATCACCTTGATCTTGCTGCCCGCGCCGGCCTTGTCGTCGAGCTTGTAGACCTTCGCGGCCATCGCGTCCAGAAACGGCTGCGCGACCTCATACGCATCGGCGCTGCCGGCCGTCATCATCGTGATCTCGCCGCTGGCTGCGCGCGCTGCGCCGCCCGAGATCGGCGCATCGATGTAGAGGATGCCGGACTGTGCGAGCGTGGCCTCGATTCGCTCCGACCAGTTCGGGTCCACGGTCGAACACATCACGAACACGCTGCCGGGCTGCATCGCATCGGCCACGCCGCGGCCGTCGCGTTGCGGGCCCCAGAGCACGGCTTCGGTCTGCTCGGCGTTCACGACCACCGAGATCACGACGTCGCAGGCTGCGCCGAGCGCCTGCAGGCTCTCGCACGCCACGCCGCCGTCTTCGGCAAACGCACGCGCGGCATCGGGCCGCAGATCGAACACATGCGGCGCGTAGCCGGCGCGCCGCAGCGACTGTGCCATGCCGCTGCCCATCGCGCCCAGGCCGATCAGGCCGACCGTGCTGTCCGTTGTTGCCGTCATCCGTTGTCTCCGTTGGAATCGGTTGCTGCCGGCCGCAGCAGGCTGTGGCAAATCGTTCGAGGCAGGATAGCGGAATCGGGTCGCGCGCCCGGTCAGCTGCTGATTTTTTGTGCCTATCGCAGCCACAGCGCCCGGCTATCACGCGGGTTCAGCTATTGGAAATATAGCTGTCGGCACTTTCGACGTCAGCGTGCCTGCCAGGCCCGAATCGCGGCACGGCCAGCCGCCGGGTCGTCGCAGAACAGGCCATCCACGCCGGCTTGCAAAAACGTGGCCATTTCGGCAGCAGTGTCGCCGTGCGCGGCGCGGTCGCTGGTCGGCGCACCGCGCAATGCGGCAGGCAGGAATGCGTTCTCAGGCCGCAGCGTCCAGACGTGCACCAGCAACCCAGCCGCATGCGTGTCGGCCACGAGCGAGGTGGCGGCTGCAAGCCGGTCGCCGTCCACCGGCAACACCAGCGCCTTGTGCGGCCCGATGCCCTGCGCATAGCGCGCGATCTCGGCAAGACCCGCGGGTGTGACCATCGCCGCGTGCGTGGCCAGGGAGGCCGGCAATAACGGATCGGCCGCGTCGCCCGGCGCACCGACCGCTTCGATCAGCTGCACCATGCGCAAGCTCGATGCCGCGCGCATGCGCAGCAGGCTGGTCGGCTCGAACGACTGCAGAAACACCGGCGCCGCACGGTCGTTCCAGCCGAAGTCATGAAGCACCGCGAGCACTTTCGGTTCCAGTTCCAGCCCGATCGAGCGGAAGTAGGTCGGGTGCTTGGTTTCTGCATAGATGCCGATGGTGCGGCCTGTGCACTCCGTTTCGGTCCTGGCCAGCTCGACGATCTCGGCCCAGGTCGCGATCTCGAACTGGCCGTCGAAGCGCGTGTTGGCCGGCCGCAGCGCGGGAATGCGCTCCTTCGCGCGCAGCGTCTTCAACTCGGCCAGCGTGAAGTCTTCGGTGAACCAGCCGCAGATCGTCTTGCCGTCGATCGTCTTGGTCGTCTGCCGGTCCGCGAATTCGGGCCGCTGGGCCACGTCGGTGGTGGCTTCGGTCACTGCGCCGGTCGCCACGTTCACCTGTGCGATCGCGTTCTCATGCCGCGCGACCAGCACGCCGTCTCTGGTCGGCACCAGGTCCGGCTCGATGAAGTCCGCCCCGGCCTCGATCGCAAGCCGATACGACGCCAGCGTGTGCTCGGGCCGCAGCGCGGAGGCGCCGCGGTGCCCGATTAGCGTCGGGATCGGCGGCCAGGAATCCTGCTCGGGCATGCCCGCTCAGGCGCGTGACGGCTCGGGCAGCTCGATCTTGACTTCGAGCACTTCGAGGTTGTCCTGCCGCTCGAGATTCACGCGGATGTCGTCCGGGTTGATCGACACGTATTTCGAGATCACCGCCACCAGTTCGCGCTGCAGCGCGTCCATGTAGTCGGGCGTGCTCGCGTTGCGGCCCACGCGCTCGTGCGCGAGGATGATCTGCAGACGTTCCTTCGCGACGCTCGCGGTCTGCTTTTTTTCCTTGGCCCAGAAAGAAAGGAATGACATCGTCATCACCTTGCACGGTTGTTGTTGCCGCCACCGCCGAACATGCGCTTGAAGAAACCGGGTTTCTCCGCTTCGATGAAGCGCATGGGCCGCTCTTCGCCGAGAAAGCGCGCGACCACGTCCTGATAGGCTGCCGCCACGTCGGTGCCCTGCATGTGCACGGCCGGCGTGCCCTGGTTGGACGCCTGCAGCACCACTTCGGACTCCGGGATCACGCCGATCAGCGGAATGCGCAGGATGTCCTTGATGTCGTCGAGCGACAGCATCTGCCCTTCGGACACGCGGTTCGGGTTGTAGCGCGTGATCAGCAGGTGCTCCTTGACCGGCTCGCGCCCTTCGATGGATCGCCGCGTCTTGGAGCTCAGCATGCCGAGGATGCGGTCCGAGTCGCGCACCGAAGACACTTCCGGATTCGTCACCACCAGCGCCTCGTCGGCGAAATGCATCGCCATCAGCGCACCGGCTTCGATGCCGGCCGGCGAATCGCAGACGATGAAGTCGAAGTCCATGCCGACCAAGTCGTGGATCACGCGCTCGACGCCTTCCACGTTCAGCGCTTCCTTGTCGCGCGTCTGCGAGGCAGCCAGCACGTAGAGCTGCTCGACCTGCTTGTCGCGGATCAGCGCCTGGTTCAGCGTCGCTTCCTGCTGAATCACGTTGACCAGGTCGTACACCACGCGGCGTTCGCAGCCCATGATCAGGTCCAGATTGCGCAGGCCGACGTCGAAGTCGATCACGGCGGTCTTGTGTCCCTGCAGCGCGAGGCCGGTTGCGAAGCTGGCGCTGGTGGTGGTCTTGCCCACCCCTCCCTTGCCGGAGGTGACGACGACGATTCTTGACATCGGGATGAATCCTTGGGTTCTCTTCTGGCTGGTTTGCTTGGAGGGTTGAATCGATCGGCAGCTGCCGCAGCCGCCAACGACGATCAGTCGGCCAGCGGCTCCATCAGCAGCTTGTCGCCGACGAGCCGGATCTGCGTGGGCCGGCCGCGCACTTCGGGCGGCAGCGGCGTCTCGCTGGTGCGGTAGGTGCCGGCGATCGCGATCAGCTCGGCTTCCAGGCTGATCGCGAAGATGCGCGCGTTCTCGTCGCCGCGCGCGCCGGCGATCGCCTTGCCGCGCAACGGGCCGTACACGTGCACGTGGCCGTCGGCGATCACTTCGGCGCCCATGTTGACGGCCGACAGCACCACCAGGTCGCGCCCCTTGGCATAGATCTGCTGGCCGCTGCGCACCTGTCTGTGCACCACCAGCGCGCCCAGCGGCTCGGGCGGCGGCGCGCTGCGGGCGGCTTCGCGCGTGGCTTTGGCAGCAGGGCTTGCGCTGCTGGCGTCGGCGCGCGGAGCCGATGCGGCTGGTGCGGCAGCGGGACGGACGGCCGGCTGGCCGCCGGCGTCGCCGTTGGCACCCGTCGCCACGGTGGAGCGGTGCATCTCGGTATCCGGCGCGGCCACCAGTCCGGCCGCGCGCGCGGCTTTGGCGTGCGCAGCGGTCGCGCCCTTGAACGCGATCGGCGCCATGCGCCAGCGCCGCAGGATCGTCAGCAGGCGGCCGAACTCGATCGGCGCAGGGTTCTCCCCGAGCGGCGACAGGTCGATCACGAGCGGGTCGTCGTCGAAGAACGAGGCGCTGCCCGCAAAGCGCTGGTCGAGCTCTTCGCTGAGCAGATCGAGGTCGGCCGACTTCAGCAGCAGGGCGACCAGCGGCAGGTTCGCGCTCTTGATCTCGAACGCCGCTGGCGTGCGTCCTGGGGAGGCTACGGTCATGTCTTGGGGAAAGGTCCGCTGGCGGATCCGGGCGAATGCGCGTGCCGGTTGCGGGCACGCCGCGAAGACAAAACGTCTCCCGTCAGCACACCGATTGCGCCGCATCTTAACAGCGGAAGTTTCGTGCCTGCGCAGGTTCTGTCCGACCCGACCATGCCGCTTTGCAGCGCACCGCGTCGACGCACTTGAAGCCCTGCCGGACCGGTTTTTTGTTCTTTGCTATTTCCTCTGGATTCAAATAGCAGTAGTAGCTAGAGGCACGTTGTTTTCGTGGATAAGCCGGTTTTGTCGAACGAAATCAAGCGCTTGCGTGACCATTAACGATGTGCGCGCAGCTGCTTTCCCGGTAGGGTCCAAAGTGGACAATCCACGCGCTTTGCGTTTTGCTGTGGATAACCGGCCGGTTGTCCCAACGGTATGCACAGCCTTTTCAGCTGATCGAAGCGTGCCAGCGTCCGCCTGCCGCGGCAGCCGCGCAGCAGCGAGAATCAACCCGATGCCGGCCTCCAACGAAGATCGCGCGCCCGCTGACGCAGCAGGCGCCCACCCGTACCAGGCGCTCACGCCGGACCTGGTGCTCGATGCGCTCGACAGCGTCGGCCTGCGCGGCGACGGGCGGCTGCTGGCGTTGTCCTCATACGAGAACCGCGTCTATCAGGTCGCGCTGGAGCAGCCGCTGCAAGACGCTGCAGGCTCAGGCGCTCCCGGGGCTTCGGCAGTCGTCAAGTTCTACCGGCCCGGGCGCTGGAGCGATGCGCAAATCCTGGAAGAACACGCGTTCGCGGCCGAGCTGATGGCGGCCGACGTGCCGATGGTCGGTCCGCTTGCGCTGCAGGGCGCCACGCTGCACCATTTCGGCGGCTTCGCGTTTTCGGTCAGCCCGCGCCGTGGCGGACGGGCGCCGGAACTCGACGACTTCGAGGCGCTCGAATGGATCGGCCGTCTGCTTGCGCGCATGCACGACGTGGGCACCGCGCGCGCGTTCGCTGTGCGCCCAGCGCTGGACCTGGCACGCTACGGCGTCGCGTCGCGCGACTGGCTGCTCGCACACGACACGATCCCGCTCGACGTGCAGCGCGAATGGCACGCGCGTTGCGACGTTGCTCTGAAAATAGTAGCTGACATTGAAGAAAGCTCTAGCGCCCAAAGCACTTTTTATTCAAAAAACGAGCCGCAGACGTCGATTCAGCGGCTGCGCCTGCACGGCGACTGCCACCCCGGCAACCTGCTCTGGACACCAGCCGGCCAACCGGATGCCGGCCCGCACTTCGTCGATCTGGACGACTGCGCGACGGCCCCCGCGGTGCAGGATTTGTGGATGCTGCTGTCCGGCGACCGGCGCGAGCGCACGGTGCAGCTGTCGGCGCTGCTGGACGGCTATGAGCAGCTGCGACCATTCGACCGGCGCGAACTGGCCCTGATCGAGCCGCTGCGCACCTTGCGGCTGATCCACTACAGCGCCTGGCTTGCGCGCCGCTGGTCGGACCCGACGTTTCCGATCCACTTTCCCTACTTCGGCACCAGCGACTACTGG
The DNA here is from genome assembly GCA_965218765.1 of Burkholderiaceae bacterium. Taxonomy (GTDB): domain Bacteria; phylum Pseudomonadota; class Gammaproteobacteria; order Burkholderiales; family Burkholderiaceae_C; genus JBBPYC01. Next base: position 257,714 of record CBDCLU010000004.1, read on the forward strand.
CGGGGCCAGGTGCAGATGCTGCACGAGCAGATCGAGGCGATGCGCGAGCCACCGCTGCAGGTCTAGCTGCCGCTCCGGTGTTCGCCGGCCTGCGGGCTCGCATGCATCGTCCAGGCGATCGGGTCGAGCGAGAGTTCCGTCCGGTCGGATGCCGGACCGGCACGGTCCGCGGCGCTCGCCGTGACTCGGTATGGATGGCTGTAGATGACCAGCTGACCATCCCGCACCAGACCCAGCAGACTGAGGCCTGCGGTGCGTGCGCTGTCCACCGCGAGCTGCGTGGGCGCCGACGCCGCGGCGAGCAGCGCCGCGCCGGCCATTACCGCCTTTTGCACCATCTCGATGCTGGCGCGGCTCGTGATCGCGATGAAGCCGTCGCCGGCAGCCGGTCGTGCGGCAGCCAGCGCGCCGATCAGCTTGTCGAGCGCGTTGTGCCGGCCGACGTCCTCGCGCAGCACGCGCACCGTGCCGTCGACGCCGCACCAGGCCGCTGCATGCATCGAGCCGGTGATCCGGTTCAGGCGCTGCTGGTCGCGCAGCGTCCGCATCGCGCGGACGACGGCAGCACCCGGCACGCGAACGTCCGCCGTGACGGCAGGCAGCGCGCGCACCACCTGCGCGAGGCTCTCGGTGCCGCAGACGCCGCAGCCGGTGCGGCCGGCCAGCGTGCGGCGGCGCGCCTTCAGTCCCGCGAAGCTGCGCGCCGACACGTCCATGCTGACCGTCAGGCCCGGGCCGGCCTCGTGCACCTCGCAGCCGTGCAGATCGGCGGCGCTTGCAAAAATGCCTTCGCTCAGGCCGAAGCCAAGCGCGAAGTCTTCCAGATCGCACGGCGTGGCGAGCATGACCGCGTGCGAGATGCCATTGAACTCGAGCGCGACCGGCACCTCCTGCGACACCCAGTCCTGCGTCTCGCAGTGCCGGCCCTCGTGCCAGCGCGTGACCGAAACGCACTGCGCGCCGTCGACCGCGGCCGACGGTGCGTCCCGATCAGGCTCGGACTGCCACATCGGCATCGGCCGAAATCCGCACCGGGATCGATTTGGAGGCCGGCGTCTTGGACAGCTCGTCGTGGTGGCCGATCGGCACCAGCACGTTGCATTCCGGGTAATAGCCGGCGACCGTGCCGCGCGGAATCTTGTAGGCGGTCAGCTTGAGGCCGCCGAGCTCGCGCAGCTGTCCGTCGTCGACGTCGGTGGCGAGCCGCACGGTCTGGCCGTCGGCAAGCCCGGCCTCGGCGATGTCGTCGGGGTTCATCAGCAGCACGTCGCGGGTGCCTTCGATGCCGCGAAAGCGGTCCGAGTATCCGTAGATGGTCGTGTTGAACTGGTCGTTGGAGCGCAGTGTGATCAGGCGAAAGCGGCCCGGCGCGTCCTTGAATCCGATCGAGGTCAACTGCCCGGGCGAGGTGAACACGGCCTTGCCGGACTCGGTCTTCCAGATGCGCTCGTGGGCGCCGTTGCCGCGGTAGAAGCCGCCCGGCTCGAACATCCGCTGGTTGTAGGCACGGAAGTCGTCCGGGTAGGTGGCTTCGATCAGCTCCCGCACCAGCCCGTAGTCGCCGGTCCACGTGTCCCACTTGAGTTGTTCACCGGGCTCGAGGGCGGCTTTTGCGATGCCCGCGACGATCGCCAGTTCGCTCTTGACCGCGTCGGACACGGGCGGCTCGTGGCCGATCGAGCCGCTGATCATCGAAAAACTGTCTTCGGTCGTCACCGCCTGAACGCCGCCAGCCTGCTCGTCGCGCTCGAACCGGCCCAGGCAGGGCAGGATGTAGGCGATCTTGCCCGGAAACAGGTGGCTGCGGTTGAGCTTGGTCGACACCATCACCGTCAGCTGCTGGGCCGCCCAGGCCTGCTCCATGCGTGCCTGATCCGGCACCGCGCGCACCAGGTTGCCGCCGAGCGAGACGAACGCCTGCACGTCGCCCGCGAACAGGGCTTCGACCGCCTCGACGATGTTCTTGCCGTCATGGGCGGGCGGCTCGAAGCCGAACAGCTCCTTCAGCTTGTCCAGCGGCACGAGATGCGCCTTCTCCGCGATCCCGACCGTGCGCTGTCCCTGCACGTTGCTGTGGCCGCGCACCGGGCAGCAGCCGGCGCCTGGCCGGCCGATGTTGCCGCGCAGCAGCAGCAGGTTCACGAGCATCGCGATGTTCAGCGCGCCGTGCGTGTGCTGGGTCAGCCCCATGCCGTACACCCCGATCACCTTGTCGGCTGCAATGTAGACCGCAGCTGCGTCACGCAGCGCCGCTTCGGTCAGGCCGCTTTCCTGCTCGATGTCGGCCCAGGCCACGGCCCGGCAATCGTCAAGGAACGCGTCGAAGCCCGTCGTGTGCTGCTGCACGAACGCATGGTCGATCACTTCCGCGCGGCCGGCCGCTTTCGCCTGGTCGTCCGCCTCGACCACGCACTTGCAGAGGCCGAGGATCGCGGCGACGTCGCCGCCCGCCTTCAGCTGGTGGTACTGATCCGAGATGGTGGTTGACTTGCCGGTCAGCATCTCGAGCGGATTCTGCGGATCGAGGAACGACACCAGGCCCTGCTCGATGATCGGATTGAACGTGACGATCTTCGCGCCGCGCTCCTTCGCGGCTTTCAGCGGGTGCAGGAAACGTGGGCTGTTGGTGCCCGGGTTCTGGCCGAAGAAGAAGAACGCATCGGTCTCGGCCAGATCGTCCCAGACGATCGTGCCCACCGGCGAGCCGATCACCTTGGTCAGGCCGACCGAGGTCGTCTCGTGGCACATGTTCGAGCTTTGCGGCAGGTTGTTGGTGCCGAATCTGCGCGCGAGCAGTGCATACAGATAGGACGCTTCGAGCGCTGCATGGCCCGACGAGTAGAACACCGCGCGGTCGGAGTCAAGCGATTTCAACGTCGCGCCGATTTCCGCGAACGCGCTGTCCCACGAAACCGGCAGGTAGCGGTCGCGCGCGGCGTCGTAGCGCAGCGGATGCGTGAGCCGGCCCGTCATCTCGAGGTCGTAGTCCCGCCAGCTGCGCAGCTGGGCGACCGTGTGCTCTTGTTCTTCCCAGAACGCCGGCGTGCAGCGCGCATCGGTCAATTCCCAGAGCGTGGCCTTGGCCCCGTTCTCGCAGAACTCGAAAGGATGGTAGTCGGCCGGCTTGGGCCAGGCGCAGGACACGCACATCACGCCTTTCGGCTTGTTCTGCCGTCCCAGCGCGGACAGCGCGTCCATGCCCGGCGATGTCTTGCCGAAGATCTGCGTGATCCGCTTGAGCGACCCCCAGCCGCCCGCGGGGCCGGAGGAATGCGGCAGTGTCTCGTCTTCGTGCATGGTCTGATGGCCTCGATGTCCGTGCTGGAAAAGTACGAATCGCGCTTCGGCAATCGCCGTGCCAGTGTGTCGAAGCCGGGCTGCTGCGGCCATCAGGCCCGGTCCTGCATGCGCTGCTCACAGCTTGGCTGGACCGGGCGCGGCCTGAGCAAGGCCGGCCCGGAGGCGGCAGCTGACTTGCCGGAGCACGCGCGTCGCGATTGATTGGCCGCAAGCCCGCCGGCTGCTGTAGCGGCAGGCGCCCGATCCCGGCGTATCAGATGCGCGGCGCGAGCCGGCCGCAGCGGCGGTGATGGGCTATGCACAGCAGCGTTGTAGTCGCCAGGTAGCGCGCGGTGGCCCACCAGGAGCGCCGTCGGCGGCGGCCTTCCAGGCCGGCAGCGCCGACACCCGCCGGCTGCGGCGTGCCCGGCTCGGCAGCCGGCGGCGTCGCCGCAGGCAGTGCGATTTCCTCGATGTGCAGGCCGGCCTGCCGCGCGAGCAGCAACGCGCCCACGTCCGCATCGTCGAGCAGCGTCGCATCGCGCGCGGCGAGCAGCTGGATCGCGCGCGGGCCGTACCAGCGAAAGCCCGAGGTCGGATCGCGCCAGTCGAAGCCCGCGAGCCGCCGGAACCAGCGCCAAGCAAGCCGCCGGCGCGCGCTGGCACCAGCCACGTCGGCGCCGATCACGAGGTCGGCCGCCGCGCCCTGCCGCACAAGCCGGCCCACGTGCGGCAGCCAGTCGGCGCGGTCGCAATCGATCGTGACCACGCCCGCATGGCCATGCGCCAGCGCCCAGCGCAGCGCGGTCTGGATCGCGTTCCAGCGACTGAGTGCGAGCAGCGGGCGCAGCACCACAGCCCCGAGCGCTTCCGCGCGCTGCGCGCAGCCGTCCGTGCTGCGCTGATCCACCACCAGCAGGTCGGCCTGCGGCAGCTGCCGGCGCGCGCCGTCCACCAAACCCGCAATGGTCGCCGCGTCGTTGCGCGTGACCAGCGCGATCAGCAGCCGGCCATCACCCGGCGCCGCCAGCAGTGCGGCCGGCGCGGCTGGCGCCAGCCAGCGGTAGCGCCGCTCGATCGCGCGTGCGCTCATCGTGACGTCGAACAGCCGGCCCAACGCGCTGCGGCCCGCTTCGCCCAGACGCCGGCGCAGTGCGGGATCGAACTGCAGCCGCGCGATCGCGCTGGTCCAGCTCGCCACGTCCTCGATCGGCACCTGCAGCCCGCAGCCGGCCTGCGACACCACCCACGGCATGCCGGAGCCGGGCAGATCCGTGACCAGACACGCGCGCGCATGGTGCATCGCTTCGAGCAGCACCATGCCGAACGCTTCGGTGCGCTCGCGGGACGCCAGGCAGAAGACGTCGCAGCCGGCCAGCAGCTCGTGCTTGTCGGCTTCGCTCACGCTGCCGAGCAGCCGCACCCTGGGCCGTGCGCCGGCCGCTGCGCCGTGGCGGATCAGCGCCTGCAGGCTGGTCTGGAGTTCGCCGTCGCCTGCGATCAGCAGCTCCACATCCTCGGGCAGCGCCTGCACCGCCTCGATCAGCGTCTCGAAGCCCTTGTAATAAGTGAGCCGGCCGATCGACAGCAGCTTCAGCCGGGTCTGCGGCTGCCAATGCGGGTGCGCAGCGGCCGCGGCGGCGCAGGCGGCCGCATCGGGAAACTCGGGCGTGGCCACACCGAGCGGCACCACCGTGCACTTGTGGCGCCAGCGCTGCAGCGGCTTGCTGGCCTGCAGGTAAGGCTCGGACGTTGCGATCACGCATTCGGCGCCGTCCAGGAGCGCCTGCTCGAACGGGCGATAGACCGAATAAGCGGCCGCAAGCGACCAGCGCAATTGCGACAGCACCACGTCCGCATGCCAATGCACGACCCACGGCAGCGCGCGCGCCTGCGGCATCGTGAGCACCCAGAACGCGGACGTGTTGGGCAGGTGCAGGTGCAGCAGGTCCGGCCGGAACTCATCGATGCGCCGCGCCAGCGCGCGCCGAAAACCGAGTGCGATCGGCGCATAAAGCAGTTGCACCTGCACCGGCACGCGCGTGAGCCAGGGCGGATCGTCCTCCAGCGCGTTGCCATGCACGACGGCTGCCGCATCGATGCCCTGCGCGCGCTGGGTCTGCACCAGGTCGTGCAGGTACAGCTCCATCCCGCCGCGGTCCGGCGGAAAGAACTTGCCGACGTGCAGCACGCGCAGGCTCATCCGGGCGGCCGCGACATGATCTGCGCGCGCACCTGGACGTACTGCCGGTTGCGCGGGTCGAGCGCGATCGCGCGGTCCAGGTCGGCCAGAGCGGCATCGCGCGCACCGCCGCTCAGGTGCGCGACCGCGCGGCCGTAGAACGCCGGGGCGCTTGGGTTGCGCGCCAGCAGCTGGTCGAACAGCGCGATGGCCGCCGGGATGTCGCCCTTGCCGATCGTCGCCATGCCCAGGCCGAGCTTCGGCTTCGGATCGTTCGGGCGCTGCTGCAGCAGGGTCTGGAAGTCGGCGATCGCGCTGTCGAAGCGGTTTGCGCCGATCGCGCTGTCGGCACGGCGCTGCAGCAGGGTCTGGCGCAACGCCTCGGTGCCGGCTGCATCGTGCGGATTGTCGGCCACCTGCTTCAAAGCGGTGTCGAAGTCCGTGTAGGCGCGCTCGAACTGGCCGAGCGCGAGTTCGCTCTCACCGCGCTGGTAGTGCAGCGCCTGACCGGTAAAACCTTTCGCGGCGGCGCTGGCGAACGCGGTCAGCGCCTGCTGCTGATCGTTCTTTTGCTGATACGCCACGCCCAGGTTGAACTGCGCGTTGCCGCCCAGATCGCCGAGCGCATCGGCGGTCTGGAACGCGCGCACGGCCTGGTCGAGCGAGCCTTTTTCGAGGTGCGCAGCGCCCAGGTTCAAGAACGGGCGTGAGCGGCCGACCGCGTTCGCAGGCGCGGCCAGATCGACCTTCTGCGCAGCATCGCCCCAGGCGCTGAATTCATCGTGCAGCGACGACACGCGTTCGGCCGCGAGCGCCGCGAACGCAACCGCGACGATCGCGCCGCCCGCGTAGATCGTGCGTGGCTTCAAGCCCGTCAGCAGCAACGCCAGCAGCCCCGGCAGCGCGATCGCCCACAGGTAGCTGCGGTACAACACGAACGGGTCCTGCAGCCAGATGGTGGCGAACTCGGTCGCATACAGCAGCAGTGGAAACAGCAGCAGCAGCCCGGCCAGTCCCAAGCGCCCGCGCCCGCCGCGCAGCAGTGCATAGCCGGCGCCTGCAAGCAACGCCAGGTAGCCGATCGCGCCCAGCAGCTGCGGCCACGCGCCGAACGACAGTGGGAACGCGGGCCGCAGGTCGATCGACATCCACTGCACGTTCGGCACCAGCCAGAGCAGCCCGTAGCCGAAGAACAGCCAGGCTTCGTTCAGCATGCTCAACGGGTAGAGCTGCTGCGTGACGCCGGGCTTGAGCCCCTCGAGCGCCTGCGCGAACGCGACCGAGCGCGGATCGATGAGCCGCCCGACCAGCCCGCCATAGAACTGCGACACCAGCACGAACGCGATGCCGAGCACGATCAGCGTGCCGAGCGCCAGCATGAGCGAACGGCGCCAGTCCGCCCCACACACGTAGACATACAACGGCAGTGCGAGCGCCGCCGTCATCACCGCGTATTCCTTGCACAGCAGTGCGACCAGATAGGCCAGCAGCGCAAGCCCGTACATGGGCCAGCGCCCGCCCAGCAGTCCGCGCACGAACGCCCAGCAGGCGAGCACCGAGAACAGGGTGGCCAGCACGATCGAGCGCTGCGTCAGGTAGGCCACCGCGTAGACCGCGACCGGATGCAGCGCGATCAGCGCAACGCCGATCAGCAGCGCGGCGCGCCCTGACGCAGCGAAATCGAAGCCGGCATCCTCTGCGTCCGGCGCAAAGCGCACCAGCCGCAGCAACTCGCGCATCAACCCATAGATCGCCGCCACCGTGCCCAGGTGCAGCAACAGGTTCACAAGCCGCTGCTTCCACCAGCCGCCACCGAACAGCGCATCGACCCAGACGAAGCTGCCGTACGACAGCAGCCGTGGTTTCAAAGGAAGCAGCCCGCCGTAGGCACCGATGATGGTGCCGTCGGACAGGCGCAGGTCGTCGAACAGCAGCTGGTTCTGCAGGCCTGTCAGGTAGATGCCGAACACGGCTGCTAGCGCGACAACCGCGAAGATGACTTGCGGGGTGGAGAACCGGGGACGAGTCACGTGGGGAAGGAGAAGATCCGAAAGAATTGCTAGCCGCGAAGGAAGAACGCATTCAAACGCGGTCAAGCCTGGGCAGTTTAACGGGCCGAGCTGGGCGTGCCAGTGATGGGCGCTGGCGCAAAGGCAAAGGTTCCAGGGGGCTCCGGCGCGCATTGGCGCTTCATTAGTCGTTACAAAAAGTATAGCAATGCGCCGTTTTACAATCGGCGCCTCAGTACGGATGCCAACGGCCTCGCCGCGCGGCCGATCTGCTGCCGCTTGCGCTGGATGACGCGACGCCGCCTTAACTCAGGCGGCCGGCCCGGCCTATACCCTTTGTTGCATCTGGACGTGTCGCTCGAAGTTGACCGTTCCGCTTCGCCCTCATCATTTCAGGCAATGGTCACGCTCCAACTCACCACGGCACTGCTCGGCGTCGGCCTGGCCGCGGTCATCTTGTTGCTGGTGCGGCGCGACCATCTGTATCTGCTGCACGGCCTTTTCTGGATATCTGTGGCCGCCTGCGCCGCGCTGCTGGGCGCTTGGCCAGGCTTGATTGATCGGCTTGCACTGGTTGCGGGCATCACGTATCCGCCCGCGCTGCTGCTGCTGCTGGCGACGCTGGTGCTGTTCATCAAAGCGTTGCACGGCGACATGGTGAACACGCGCATCGAGCGCGACGTGCGGCGGCTGAACCAGCGGCTGGCGATGCTGGAAGCGGGTTTATTGCAGCAGCCTGGGGGAAGTGAATTGTTGGGTGATGCGGGGCGGCGTGCCTCGGATCGACTGGAGGTTTGAATTGATGCCCGGACTACCGATGTTGAGGGCGCTGTGGGCGTACCGCAGCTTCATCTGGAGCAGTGTGATGCGCGAGTTCAAAGGCCGCTATCGCGAATCGCTGTTTGGTGCGTTCTGGTCGATTGCGAATCCATTGGCGATGATCGTTATCTATACGGTGATCTTTGGCCGGTTGATGCGACCGACCCTGGCCGGACACGAAAGCACGCCGTTCGCTTTCAGCATCTATTTGTGCGCAGGGGTCATCACCTGGAGCCTATTTGGCGAGATGCTGGGGCGGCTGAACACGGTATTTCTGGAACACGGCAACCTGATCAAAAAAGCGAACTTCCCGCGCATCTGCCTACCGGCGATCGTTGCGGTGTCGGCGCTGCTAAATTTTGCAATCGTGTTTGTGCTGTACATCGCGTTCTTGGCGGTGATCGGCCACTGGCCCGGCTGGCCGCTGCTGGCTGTTGTGCCATTGCTGATCCTGCAAATCCTGTTCACGCTGGGCCTTGGCATTTTCCTGGGCACGGTCAACGTGTTCTTCCGCGACGTCGGCCAGCTCACGGGCGTGGTGCTGCAGTTCTGGTTCTGGCTCACGCCGATTGTCTATACGATTTCATCGCTGCCCAAGGCTGCACGGGACATCTTCAAGTTCAATCCGATGCTGCCGTTAATCGAGGCTTACCAGACGTTGTTTCTCGACCGGACCATGCCGGACTTCGTCAGCCTGCTGCCGCTGGCCGGGCTCACGGTGCTGCTGCTGCTGCTGGGTGCGAGCTTCTTCCTGGCGCGTGTTGGTGAACTGGTGGATGAGCTGTAGACGATGGGCACGTTGACGGTCTCGAACGTGGGCAAGGCTTATAAGCGGTATCCCGGCAAGTGGGCGCGCATGCTCGAATGGATCAGCGGTCGCGTGCGGCATGACAAAGCCTGGGTGCTGCGCGACATCAGCTTCCTGGTTAATCCCGGCGAAGCTGTGGGCATCATCGGCGTGAACGGCGCTGGAAAAAGCACTTTGCTCAAGATCATCACTGGCACCACACAGCCGACCACCGGCAGCGTGCGCGCGCAGGGGCGCGTGGCGGCGCTGCTCGAACTTGGGATGGGCTTCCACCCGGACTTCACGGGGCGCCAGAACGTTTTCATGGCGGGACAGTTGCTGGGCCTGCGCATCGGCGAGATCACGGCCTGTATGCCCGCAATTGAGGCGTTTGCGGAGATTGGCGACTATATGGACCGCCCAGTGCGCACCTATTCGAGCGGCATGCAGATGCGCGTTGCGTTCTCGGTCGCCACTGCGCTGCGACCCGACATCCTGATCGTGGACGAAGCACTGTCGGTCGGCGATGCCTATTTTCAGCACAAGTGTTTCAACCGGATTCGCGAGTTCCGTACGCAAGGCACCACGTTGCTGATCGTCTCGCACGACCGGACCGCGATCCAGAGCTTGTGCGACCGCGCGATCCTGCTTGAAGGCGGGTATGTGACCAAAGACGGCGCGCCGGAGGAAGTGATGGACTTCTACAACGCGATCATTGCGGAGAGGAAAAATGCAACGGTCGAAGTCAGGCGGCTCGACGACGGACGCGCGCAGACGCGTTCAGGCACGGGTGAAGCGCAAATCGACTCGATCCGACTACTTGACAAAGACGAAAAGGCTGTCGAGTTCATCAATGTCGGCCAACCGGTTTGCCTAGTACTCGAAGTCACAACCCACGCTGACCTGCCAGAACTGGTGGTGGGCTACATGATTCGTGACCGGCTCGGACAACCCGTGTTCGGTACCAACACGCACCACCTTGGCCTCGCGCTCGATGATCTGCGCAAAGGCGAGCTGTTGACGTTGCGCTTTTCCTTTCGCGCCGATATCGGGACAGGGTCATATTCAGTGTCCACTGCGCTGCATACATCGGACAGCCATCTTGCGGCTAACTATGAATGGCGCGATCTGGCACTGATGTTCAATGTCGTGAACCTTGACCGCGACCACTTTGTCGGCGGCAGCTGGATTCCGCCACAAGTCGAATTTCAGCGATGAGTTTCAGCAGGTTTTATCGCGCCTTCGAGGAACGGCACCGTGGTTCGCGCGAGCTGATCGGCACGCGCCTCGAAGTCTATTTGCCGTTCATCGCGCCACTAGCTGTGCTATATCAGCCCGCTATGGCGATTGATCTGGGTTGCGGACGTGGGGAATGGCTCGAACTTCTGCAGCGCGAGGGATTCGAGCCGAGCGGCGTCGATCTCGACGACGGCATGTTGCAAGCATGCCGGGAGCGCGGGCTGTCGGTCGTGCGAGGCGATGCCATCGAGCATCTGAAATCATTGCCCGACGCATCCCACTGTGTGGTCTCCGGCTTCCACTTCGCCGAGCACATTGCATTCGACGAGCTGCAAACTTTGGTGGTTGAGAGCCTGCGTGTGCTCAAGCCTGCAGGGCTTCTGATCTTGGAGACGCCAAACCCGGAAAACCTTGTGGTGGGCACCAGCAGCTTTTATCTTGACCCGACGCACGTGCGCCCGCTGCCGCCATTGTTGATGTCGTTCCTGCCCGAACATCACGGCTATAAGCGGGTCCAGATCGTTCGGCTGCAGGAGGCGGCCGAACTTCGTAGCGGCAGTGAAGTTCAGTTATTCGACGTGCTCGCTGGGGTCAGCCCTGACTACTCAATCGTCGCGCAGAAAGATGGTCCGAGCGACCTGTTAGAACATTTCGGTGCGGCATTTGAGCAGCCGCATGGCGTGCAACTCAGCGAGCTTGCGGGTCGACATGATGCCAACGTAGCGCAGCGCCTAGCCGCGTTCGACCAGCGGCTTGTGGTTGCTGAGGCTCATGCTGGAGGAATGACCGATGCGCTGGCCCGCATTGCCGCGCTGCAAGAGCGGCTGGTCGAGGCGACTGCCGATGCCGGCCGTGCCAAGGCAAAGATCGAATCGCTTGAAGGCGAACTGAATACAGCCCATCAGCAGCAGAACAACGCTGAAATCAAGCTGCACCAATTGGAAACCGTCGAGCTTGCGCAACTGCAAAAGCAGTTGCAAAAGGAAGCACAAACACGCGAGAAACTCGAGCAAAGAGCGATTGAGAGCGATCTATTGACAAAGCAACAGAACGCACAAATTGACGAGATCAGAGCCAACACGCATCACTGGTGGCTGCAGGCCCAGGGGCTGGAGCGTGAGTGCAATGCGTTGCGTGCAAGTCTGTCATGGCGCGCCACCGGACCTCTGCGCTGGGGCGCGAGTTTTGTAGTCAAGGACAAATCGGCTGGCGCAGTCGCTGCCAACAGCAAGCAGCCCGGCGGTCTGGCGGCCACGGTCGTGCAGCGCCCGCTCGCCGAAGCAATGCGCGTCGTGTTGCGCAACCCGGCATTTGCTTACGGAGTCAACCAGCAACTGCTGCGCTTTCCCCCGTTGCATCGTTGGCTCGTCTCGGTGGCGAAGAACAAGGCAGTCGTGCCGCACGCTTCGGCCGTGCAAGGCAGCGCGGATACACCGGCTCTGATTAATCAGGCACGAACTGATTTCGACCTCGTCAATCTAACGCCGCACGCGCGTCAGATCCATCATGCGCTGAAGACTGCAATCGGTCGCGCCCGGGGGTCACAAACTTAATGCGCATCGTGATCGACATGCAGGGCGCACAGACTGAAAGCCGCTTTCGCGGGATCGGACGTTACACCATCTCGTTCGTCCAGGCAGTAATTCGCGCGCGCGGCGAACATGACGTCGTGCTAGCGCTCAATGGTCTTTTTACCGACACGATTGAGCCGATTCGCGCGCTGTTCGATCCGTTGCTAGAACAGAAAAACATCCGTGTCTGGTATGCACCCGGGCCAACCCGTGAAATCGACCCGGAAGCTGATGCGAAGCGCGAAGTGGCCGAGCTGGTGCGTGAGGCGTTCATTTCAAGCCTGGCACCGGATTTAGTTCACCTGACCAGCTTGTTTGAAGGCTTTTTGGACGATGCGGTGACCAGCATCGGTCGCTTCGACCAGAACACGCCAGTCAGCGTTTCGCTGTACGACTTGATTCCGCTGCTCAACCCTGCAGAGTATCTAACACCCAATCCGCGCTTCCAGCAACACTATCTGCGCAAGATCGAACATCTCAAGCGTGCAGCTGCCTGCCTTGCAATCTCCGAATTTGCGAAGCATGAGGGAGTGGCGCAGATCAACGCGCCGAATTCTTCGTTTGTGAATGTGTCGACCGCGGTCGAGCCGCGCTTTCGACCGATCGACATTGACGCGACTCAGGCAGACAAACTGCGAAACAAGTTCGGCATTATCCAGCCTTTCATTCTTTATACCGGCGGCGACGACCGGCGCAAGAATCTGCCGCGCCTGATTGAAGCGTTCGCCGCGCTACCGTCCCGGCTGCGTTTGGAACACAACCTAGTGCTGGCCGGTAAGGTATCTGGTGAAGCTGCAGATGAACTTGAACAGATTGCCAGAGCCGCTGGCCTCCATCAGGACAAACTGCTTTTTACCGGATATGTGAACGACGATGAACTGGTGGGGCTCTATAACCTCTGCCGGCTCTATGTTTTTCCTTCCTGGCACGAAGGCTTCGGGCTGCCCGCGCTTGAGGCGATGGCGTGCGGGGCCATAGTCATCGGTGCTAATACATCGAGCTTGCCTGAAGTGATCGGTTTTGACGATGCACTATTCGATCCGTTCGACGTTGCTTCGATGTCCGCGAAAATCGCGCAGGGTTTAGAGAACAAGGCATTTCGTACTTCACTGCGTGAACACGGCCTACAGCGAGCCAGTCAGTTCTCTTGGCAAGCCAGCGCGAAGCAGGCTTGGTCAGCTTGGGAAGCCCAGGTCGATGCTCGATCCTCAGCACCAGCCGAGTTATTGCCGGCTGATGCGGAAAAGCCTACTCTTGCATTCGTCTCTCCGTTTCCACCGGAGCGCACTGGCATCGCCGATTTCAGCGCCGAACTGTTGCCGGCGCTTGCGCACTATTACGATATCACGATAGTAGTGGCACAGGATCGCGTGGACGATCTTTGGGCCAATGAGCACAGCAAAATCCAGAACGTGGACTGGCTGCGTGCACATGCGGGTGAAATTGACCGAATTCTTTATCACATCGGCAACTCTACGTTTCACCAACACATGTTGCCGCTGCTTGAGGAAATTCCCGGCACAGTCGTGCTACATGACTTCTTTTTGAGCAACCTGATGGAATGGCTTGAGGGCACCAAGACGGTGCCTCGTGCATGGACGCAGTCGCTTTATGAGGCGCATGGCTGGAGGACGGTACGCGAACGCTTTAAAGACCCACAATCGGCGGTGCGCGATTATCCTGCGAGCTTGAGTGTGCTGCAGCACGCATGTGGCGCGATCGTCCATTCGCGCCATGCGCTCGGGCTTGTTGAACATTGGTACGGGCATGAATTCAGCAAACTTGTAGAAGTAGTGCCGCTATTACGCGCGGAAATCCCATCAATTGACAGGCGCGCCGCGCGCGCGCAACTCGGAATCGATGAAAGCGATTTCGTAGTCTGTAGTTTCGGGTTGATGGGGCCAAACAAGCTGAATCACCGTTTGCTTAATTCATGGCTGGCTAGCTCGCTTGCCAAGCGTGCGGATTGTCGGCTGGTGTTCGTTGGCAAGAAAAACCTGGACGACTATGGTCAACGTCTAATTCGAGCAATAGCATCGAAAAAGGGCGAGAGCCCGATCCAGATCACGGATTACGCACCGCCGACGGTGTTTCGACAGTATCTGATGGCAGCTGACGTAGCAGTGCAAATACGAACGGACTCGCGTGGAGAAACCTCGGCTGCAGTGCTGGACTGCATGAATTACGCGCTGCCTGTTATCGTGAACGCGAACGGTGCGATGAACGAGCTCGACCCGGCAGCAGTCTGGATGTTGCCAGACGTCTTCGAAGACAACGCGTTAACGCAAGCGTTGGAAACGTTGGCTCATGATCCCAAGCGCAGATACAAGTTAGGTGTATATGCACGCAATGTCATTGTCCAGCAGCATCTACCCAAAATCTGCGCTGCGCGGTATGCAGCGGCGATCGAGCGGTTCTATGAAAGCCAACGAGTTTCAGCACAAACGCTGGTGCAAGCAATCGCGGCGCAACTAGCGAGGCCGACGAATGCGGCAAACCTGTTTGAACTATCTAGAGCCATCGACCTGAACATGCCGCTGCGCAGAGCAACTCGCCGCTTGTTGCTTGATGTCACGGCAACCCGCCAAGATGATTTGAAGACTGGAATTCAGCGGGTCGCGCGTGCCCTGACACTGGCGTTGTTGAACGTTCCGCCATACAACTTTCGCGTTGAACCGGTTTACCTGAACTTTGCAGGCGGCATCTGGCGGCATTGTCATGCAAGGCGCTACACGCTCGGCCTGTTGAACTGCCCAGATCATCTGTTGGATGACGAACCGATCGAGCCAAATGATGGTGACGTACTTGTCGTACTTGACATCGCCGGCGAGTCATTGTGGTTGGCAGAAGAAGCTGGATTGTTCTCCAGCTATCGCAATCGTGGTGTGAAGGTTCATTCAGTGGTATTCGATCTTCTTCCAGTTCGTATGCCAGAAGTGTTTCCACCAGGAGCGGATTGGGGTCACAAGCGGTGGCTTGCGGCGATTTCGAATTTTGACGGCGCATTGTGCATTTCCAACGCGGTCGCAGCAGACCTTGCTGCGTGGCATAATGAAACAGCTTTACATGATGGGCGACGAAGGGCATTTCAAATCGCAGTGCTTCCGCTGGGCGCGGATATGGACAGTTCATTTCCAACCCGTGGAATTCCGCCCGATGCTAAAGCAACATTGCAGCAACTTGTAGCGCGTCCGACCTTTCTAATGGTGGGCACAATTGAGCCGAGGAAAGGCTACATTCAAACGATTGAAGCATTTCGGCAGCTTTGGGTGGCGGGCGTAAATGTGAATTTGGTTGTTGTTGGCAAGGAAGGCTGGATTGGTCTGCCCAATGAAAGTCGTCGAGACATCCCTCAAACAGTGCAGCAATTGAAAACGATGCCCGAGTCCGGCAAACGCCTTTTCTGGCTTGAAGGAGTAAGCGACGAATATCTACTGCAGATTTATGCTGTCAGCACTTGCTTAATTGCCGCCTCGTTAGACGAAGGGTTCGGGCTCCCATTGATCGAAGCTGCTCAGCACAAGCTGCCCATCATCGCGCGCGACATATTAGTATTCCGGGAGGTTGCCGGTGAACATGTCTTTTATTTCACGGGCCATCAGCCGTGTGATATGGTAAATGCCATCAACGCTTGGTTGGAACTGTTTGAGGCAAATAATCATCCCAAGTCCGCAGGTATGCCTTGGGTGACATGGCAGGAAAGTGCAGTGCAATTGGCTAACAATACACTGGATTCATGATTGGTTTTCTGCTCATTCAAAACAGCTAAGGAAGGTCTGCACAACCCCTGCAACTGCGTGATTCGGTGTTGAATTTGCCAGTGTCTTGAAGCGGAGGCAGTTTTTGGTTCTTTGGGCGCGGCTTTGCATGCTTTTTTGTCCCGTCTGACGCCGCTTGGCAGCGCCGTTGCGAATCGCAGACGCACCTATCCCATCGCCTGCTGGAGCAGCCTGCGTCTGGCCATCCACAGATTGCCCAGCGCAAACAGCGTGACGATCTGCGCCGTGTTCTTGACCAGCCCCCGGTAGCGCACCTTCGCGTAGCCGAACTGCTGCTTGAGGACTCGGAACGGATGCTCGACCTTGGCGCGCATGCGGGCTTTGATCGTCTCCAGTTGAGCAACCAGCTGGTTGATCAACTGGTCCTTGGCCAGCGCGCGGCGCTTGCCCGGGCGCATCGCCACATGCCAGGTGGCTTCGATGTGTTGGGTGTCGGCGCGCTTTTGCACGCCCTGGTAGCCCGCATCCAAATGCACGTCGACTTCCTCACCATGCACCAGCACGTGCGCTTGCGTCACATCATTGACGTTGGCGGCCGTGCCCACAACGCTGTGCACGAGGCCGGAGTCGGCATCCACGCCGATGTGCGCCTTCATCCCAAAGTGCCACTGGTTGCCCTTCTTGGTCTGGTGCATCTCCGGGTCTCTCTGGCCCGAGCGGTTCTTGGTGGAGCCGGGCGCAGCGATCAAGGTCGCATCAATGGCGGTGCCGCTTTTGAGCAGCAGGCCTTTGGCTGCCAACGTGGCGTTGATGGTGGCCAGCAGCTGCACGCTCAGGTCGTGCGCTTCCAGCAAGTGGCGAAAGCGCAGGATGGTGGTCTCATCGGGCAGCCGCGTCATGCCGGCATCCAACTGCGAGAACTCGCGGTACAGCGGCACGTCGTGCAGGGCTTCTTCCATCGCCGGGTCGGATAGGCCGAATCATTGCTGCAAGAAATGGATGCGAAGCATGGTGACCACACAGCAAAGGGCGGGCGACCGTTCTTGCCGGCCGGCGCATGCACCGAGATCAGTGCCACCAGTTCGGCCCACGGCGCCACCAGCCCCATCTCATCCAGAAACACGCGCTCGCGGGTGCGCTTGGCCGACCGCTCAAATCCCGTATGCGCAAGGCTCATCTGCTTAATGATCGGACTGTCTCACAGGAACGTGCACTCATGGGGGTGGCTTTTGCAGAGTTTCCTTAGCTATAGAGGCCACTCGCACAATCCCATATCGAGCAATTCAATAATATCTATGTGATAATATTATTTGAATAAAAACACAGCCAAAATTTTATAAGTAATTAAATTTGTGCGACGCAATTTATAAGACTGGCAAAATTGTGATGCTTTATTCAATGCGTTTGGGTGTACGCTAAAAAATAGTATTTGTTGTGCGACACTTGACTGACAAAAATCCAAATCCATTATATAAGAATATAAACTTTTGGGAAAAAATGTCGAACACATTTATATGAAATCTATTACACGCACTAAGACTGAGATTTTTTTTAAAGGAAAAATTGCTCAGTCCATTTTACTTTCTCTAATTGTTTTTTTTATCTGGTGCTGGGTTTACGGCCGGATGTCATTGCCTGCTTGGAAAACACCGATAAGTTACGGTGGTGATGCAACATTGATGTTTGCTTTCGCAAAGGCATTTTTGGATGGCGACATTGTTTTAGTAGCATCCAAGTGGGTTCAACATTTAGGAGCCCCTTTTGTTGCTAATTGGAACGACTATCCATTTACGGAAGATGTAATACCTGCTCTTATCGGAGCATTGGCAAAAATATTTGGATTGTTCACAGCGGCTAACATTGTGCTTCTTCTGGCACATGTTTTAGCAGCACTATCTTTTTGGTTTGTAGGCACTGAACTTAGGTATCATGCCGCATTCGTCTGGGCTGGAGCCTTGCTGTTTGCATTCAGCCACTTTATACTTACTCGAGGCTTTACTCATATAGTTTTATCGTATTGCTGGCATCTGCCATTAGTACTTCTAGTATCGTGGTGGTGTTATTCAAATATACCAATTAGTTTAACATCCAGAAAACTGCAAATAGCTTTGTTGATATCTTTTATAACTGGACTGTTAAATCCTTATTATACGTGGATTTATCTTCAATTCATCGGATTCGGCCTTTTAATGCAATTAATTAAAGGCAACTATAAAAAAGCTAAATCTGTTGTTTTTTTAGGGATTGCAGCTGTTGTGGCGTTTTTGATAGTCAACGCAGATACACTAATTTATTCGTTTCAAAATGGTAGAAATCCTGAGGCTGTTAACCGTACTCTGAGTGATCTTGAATTGTATGGTTTGAAAATACCAGAGCTGATTTTTCCCCCAGCACATCACGCTTGGAAGAGTTGGGCTGAGTATGGTCAAAATCACTATTTTCTTAAGACTCTAATTAAAGGCGAATTCTGGAGTCCATACTTAGGCTTAGTCGCAATTGCGGGTTTGGCCTTTCTATTTTTAATAACAATACATAGAGTTCTTTCGAACAAAACAAGCCTCATAAGTGTTCATGCTTGGCAAACTTTATGGGTAATAGTTTTTTCTCTCATAGGCGGGTTAAACCTCCTTGTGGGAACGTTTGGCCTGATTCTTTTTCGTGCATCTAATCGTTATAGTGTTGTCATATTAGCTATCGTATTGTTATTTGTTGTTCGTCAGCTTTCTCGTAGTTGTCCGAACAGATTGCAAATTCCTCTAGCAATTTTTCTTACTACGTTCGGTCTTTGGGATCAAATTCCGGCTAGGCAAACTGCCGAGCAAGTTGCTCAGATGGCAGCTGCTGTTCAAGTCGACCGCAGTTTTTCAGAATCTTTGGAATCACGTGTCGTCCCCGGAGCAATGATTTTTGAGTTGCCTGTCATGCCTTTCCCGGAACATCCTCCGATATATGGGATGGGCGATTATGAAAATTTTAGACCATATCTATATACAAGTAGTTTGCGCTACTCTTATGGCACTGACAAAGGACGCGGCGATGCTGAGTGGCAGGAACGAATTGCAAAAATGTCACCCAATAGAATGGTCAGTGAATTAGAACATTATGGATTTAGTGCAGTCATTGTTAACCGTAAGGGTTTCGAAGATAAAGGGAACAAATTGATAGGAGAACTGTCTAGATTGCAGGGAAGTCCTTTAGTCGTCTCGCCTGAATTGGTAGCATTTCAGTTGCAGCCGAGTTTTAGTACTGTGGTTCCAGCGCTTGCGCCGAGCTTTGACTCCAAGTGGTATTCCGACGAACTTTCACATCGTTGGGCCAGTGCTTCTGAAGCGAAGATCAGAATTGTCAATGCCGATGCGGTATCTAAACAGATAGAATTGCAATTTTCACTCATCACAATTAGACCCAGATCAGTCCAAATATTTTGGAATGGTCAAGTGCTTGAAGAATCCTATCTTGATACTAGCCACAATACAAAAAGCTTTATTTTTAAGACTACTCTTCGGCCTGGGACCAACATATTGCAATTTAAGACGGATGTTCCAGCAGCGTTTCCAGAAAATGGAGACTTGAGAAAAATTTCCTTTGGAATTGTCGCAATTAATTTTAATGTTATCGATTAAAACGTTGAAATATTTTTAGGATCAGTTTTCTAATGCCTTGATATTTTAAATAAATGCGTTGATCGAGCAAAATATCAAATAGTTTGGTTTCATAATTTTTTGAACTTTCGTATCGGTTAGCTAATTTTGGGGAACTTTTTGTGAAGGCAGTAATTTTAGCAGGCGGATTGGGTACTCGTATCAGCGAGGAAACGCTAATACGACCTAAGCCGATGATCGAGATCGGTGGGAAGCCGATTCTCTGGCACATAATGAAAATGTATTCGCATCACGGCGTGAATGACTTCGTGATCTGCTGCGGTTACAAGGGATACATGATCAAGGAATATTTCGCTAACTATTTTCTGCATCTTTCGGACGTCACGATTGATATCGGAAAAAATCAAATGGAGGTGCATCAGCAGAACGCCGAGCCTTGGCGTGTAACTTTGATCGATACCGGCGAAAGCACCATGACCGGGGGGAGGATTAAGCGGGTCGCTGCACACGTAGCCAGCGAAGACTGTTTTTTCCTGACCTATGGTGATGGCGTGAGCGACGTGAACATCAGCGAATTGCTCGATTTCCACAAGCAGCAAGGAGCTACCGCTACAGTGACCGCTACTGTTCCTCCCGGTCGATTTGGTGCGCTCGATCTTAAAGATAGTAAGGTGGTCAGTTTCCTGGAGAAGCCCAAAGGCGATGGCGCCATGATCAATGGCGGTTTCTTCGTGCTGTCTCCCGAAATTCTCCGATACATCGATGGAGATACCACGGTTTGGGAGCAGGAGCCGCTCGAGCGTCTTGCCAAAGAGGGCAATCTTGCAGCTTTCCAGCACACCGGATTCTGGCAACCCATGGATACATTGCGCGACAAGCTAGCTCTGGAGGAGCTTTGGCAGTCGGGTCGTGCGCCGTGGAAGGTCTGGCAATGAATACTGCATTCTGGGCCGGAAAGCGGGTCTTTCTGACAGGTCATACAGGTTTTAAAGGCAGCTGGCTCGCGTTGTGGCTGCAGCAACTTGGCGCACGGGTGGCCGGCTACGCGCTTGCGCCGCCCACTATGCCCAGCCTGTTCGAGACGGCAAAAGTCGCTGATGGCATGACGCACGTCATCGGGGACATTCGGGACTTGGCCGGCTTACGCGTGGCGGTTGAGGAGCATGCTCCCGAAATCATTTTTCACCTGGCTGCGCAATCGCTAGTGAGACACTCTTACTCAGATCCAGTCGATACCTACGCGGTCAACGTGATGGGCACCGTCCACTTGTTGGAGGCCGTGCGCAACATGACTGGGGTGAAGGCAGTCGTCAACGTCACCACCGACAAGTGCTACGAAAACAAGGAATGGATCTGGGGCTACCGCGAGAACGAGCCTATGGGCGGCTACGATCCTTACAGCAGCAGCAAGGGATGTGCAGAGTTGGTCAGCGCCGCCTATCGTTCATCGTTCTTCAACGCCGATCGATATGCTCAACACGGTGTGGCGTTGGCGACCGCACGAGCCGGGAACGTGATCGGTGGAGGTGACTGGGCGCAGGATCGATTGCTGCCGGATATCCTTGCCGCATTCGGAAGCGGCCAGTGCGCGAAGATCCGCAATCCGCATGCGATTCGTCCCTGGCAGCATGTGCTGGAACCATTGCGCGGCTACCTGACACTTGCTGAACGGCTGTACGAGCAGGGTGTCGATCATGCCGAGCCTTGGAATTTCGGACCTGCCGAAGACGATGCAAAACCGGTGGGATGGATCGCCGACCGAATGGCTGCGATGTGGGGTGATGGTGCGCGATGGGAAAGCGACGACGACAGCGCGCATCCGCATGAAGCCCGCTACCTCAAGCTGGACACTTCGAAGGCTCGCAGCCGGCTGGACTGGCGCCCGGCTCTGAAACTGCACGACGCCCTGCAACTGATCATCGACTGGACGAAAGCGCGGCAGGCAGGTGCCGATCTGCGCCGCGTGACCTTGGACCAGATTTGCGCTTATCAGGCGCTGGACAAAAACTGACTGACTTATGCAGACTGCCACGACACAAAACCTTCGCGCACAGATCTCCCGGCTCGTCGAACAATACGCGGCCATCGCGACCGCGCCACAACCGTTCCTGCCTGGCGCGTCCGCAATCCCCCCATCAGGTAAGGTGATCGGAGTGGCGGAAATCCGGAACATGGTGGAAGCCTCGCTGGACGGCTGGCTCACCACCGGCCGGTTCAACGTCGAGTTCGAGGAGAAGCTGGCCGCGTTCATCGGCGTCAAGCACCTGATCACGGTCAACTCGGGCTCCTCCGCCAATCTGGTGGCCTTCAGCACGTTGACTTCCAAGAAGCTCGGCGATCGGGCCATCAAACGCGGCGACGAGGTGATCGGGGTCGCGGCCGGCTTCCCGACCACGGTCAATCCCATCCTGCAGTTCGGCGCGGTACCCGTGTTCGTTGACGTCGATCGACTCACGCACAACATTGACGCCGACAAGATCGAAGCAGCAATCGGCCCGAAGACGAAAGCGATCATGCTCGCGCACAGCCTGGGCAATCCATTTAATCTGGACATGGTGCAGGCGCTGTGCAAGAAGCACCAGTTGTGGCTGGTGGAAGATTGTTGCGACGCGCTCGGCACCACGTATCGGGGCCAGATGGTCGGCACGTTCGGCGACATCGCCACCTTGAGCTTCTACCCGGCTCATCACATCACGATGGGTGAAGGTGGCGCGGTCTTCACCAACAATCCTGAGCTCATGACGATAGCGGAAAGCTTTCGCGACTGGGGCCGCGACTGCTACTGCAAACCGGGCAAGGACAACACGTGTGGCAAGCGCTTCTGTCAGCAACTGGGCGAATTGCCGTACGGATACGACCACAAGTACAGCTACAGCCATCTCGGCTACAACCTGAAGATCACCGACATGCAGGCTGCGTGCGGTCTGGCCCAGCTCGAAAAGGCTGCTCAGTTCATCGAGCAACGAAAGCAGAATTTCCGGTATTTGAAGGAACGCCTGCAGGCCTGCGAAGAGTTTGTGAACCTGCCCGTGGCGACCGAGCATTCCGATCCATCCTGGTTCGGCTTTCCGATCACGCTGAAAGACAATTGCCCGGTCTCGCGACTGGAACTGTTGACATATCTGGATCAGAACAAGGTCGGCACGCGGTTGTTGTTCGCCGGCAATCTGACCCGACAGCCTTACATGGTCGGAGAAAACTTCCGAGTCAGCGGAGACCTGACGAATACCGACCGAGTCATGAACGACACGTTCTGGATCGGTCTGCAACCGGCTCTGACGCAGGAGATGCTGGAATACTCCGCAAGGAAGATCGAGCTGTACCTCGGTATCAACTTCTGACGGCCGCATGCGATGAACAAGCTCGCTGTTCCGACCTTCGATTGCAAGACGCTGCGCAAAACGGTGCTGGACATGGCCTATGCGGGCAACACCGTGCATATCGGTTGCGCGTTTTCCATCATCGAGCTGCTGGCGGTGCTCTACCGAAACCACCTGCGCTACCCCGACAACAATCCGCGCGCCGCCGGCCGCGACTATTTCGTGCTGAGCAAAGGGCACGGCGTGATGGCCCAGTATGCGTGCATGCGTGAACTCGGCTGGCTTGAGGAAGATGCGTTCTCCGGCTATTTCTCGGACGGCAGCCATCTGAAGGGGTTGTCTGACTCGCGCGTGGACGGCCTCGAAGTCACCTCCGGCTCGCTCGGGCACGGGTTTTCAGTCGGCGTCGGCATCGCGCTGGGTGCAAGACTGCGGCGGACCGATCAAAAAGTGTATGTCCTCGTCGGTGACGGCGAACTCAACGAGGGTCCGATCTGGGAAGGAGCGTTGTTCGCGGCGCATCACCAGCTCGACAACTTCATGTTGATCGTCGATGAAAACGGCTTTCAGGCGATGGGACGAACCGAAGATGTCATCCGGCTGGAATCCATCCAGGCGAAGCTGGACAGCTTCGGCTTCGAGGCCCGCCAAGTCGACGGCCATGACGAGCCTGCGATCGATGCAGCGATCAGCGATCTATGGAAAAGTGAATCGACAGCCCCAAGAGCCTTGATCGCGAAAACCGTGAAAGGAAAAGGCGTGCCATTCATGGAGCACAACAACATCTGGCACTACACCCGACTCAATGCAGATACCCATGCCCAGGCGTTGGCTGCCGTAGCGGGTTATGGCTCATGAGGCGCGCGTTCTCCGATGTGTTGGTGCGGCTGGCGACGCAGGATTCAAACGTGATTCTGTTGACCGGCGATCACGGCTACGCGCTGTTCGACGAGTTCCGAAGCCGTTGCGCGGCGCAATATATCAACGCGGGAATTGCTGAGCAGAACATGGTCGGCATGGCTGCGGGCTTGGCGCGCATGGGCTTTCGACCGTTCGTTTACGGCCTCAGCGCGTTCGTACCGATCCGGGTGGTTGAACAGATCAAATTGGACATCGCCCACGACGGGCTTCCGGTCGTACTGCTCGGCGACGGCGCCGGCTTCGTGTACAGCCATCTCGGGACCAGCCATCAAGCGGCTGAAGACATCGCGTGCACGCGGGCAATTCCCGACCTCTGTGTGTATTCGCCCGCAGATCGCTTCGAACTCACGATCTGCATGGAGGAGGCCTACCAGCAGAAAAAGCCGGTGTACCTCCGCATGGGAAAGGCAGATCGGGGCGATGTGCACCCCGGCCTGCCGCAAGCGCGGCCAGGCAGTCTGCTTGAAATTGTGAAGGGCTCTGTTGGTGGTCTTGCGCTGATCGCGACGGGCGCAATGGTACGCACCGCGATGGGAATATCCGAGAGGTCCTACCCAACTGCATCGGTATGGAGCGTCCCCTACATCAAGCCGATCAACATATCGCAAGTAACCGCCATCTGCCGGCAGAGTTCAGCCGTGGTCGTGCTGGAGGAGCACTCGGTACTCGGCGGCCTCGGATCAACGATTTCGGAGATCGCCGCTGAGCATTCGCCTTGTAGGATTTTGCGGATCGGCATTCAGGATCGTTTTTCCGACCGCTGCGGAAGCTATGAGTTTCTGTTGAAGGAACATGGGTTAGACGAAGCAACCATCACAAAGAAGATCGCAGAGTTTGAACGAAATGCAAGATCATGCGGATAGCGATCCTGGGAGCCAGCAGCCAGCTGGCGCGTGATTTGATTCGATTCTTCTTGAATGATCGCGAACATGAGTTGCTGCTCTTTGCCCGACGACCGGCACTTGTTTCAAACTGGCTGAAACAAATTGGAGAGGCTGATACCTGTCAAACGTTTGACATTTCGACATTTGGTAATCAATACCCAGTCGATACAATCATCAACTTTGTAGGTGTAGGCGATCCGACAAAGACTGTGACGATGGGCCCGCTTATGCTGGACGCGACGTTGCAATACGACAGTGTGGCGCTCAAGTATGTTGAACATAATCCTGCATGCCGCTATATCTTTTTAAGCAGCGGTGCGGTATACGGATCGGATTTCAAAGAGCCCGCCACCGCCAGCACGCCGGCCAGTTTTCCAGTTAACCACATCCAGCCGCACAATTGGTATGGCGTTGCCAAGCTGCACGCTGAATGCCGACACCGCGCGTTACCGCATCTTCCGATCATTGACGTTCGAGTTTTCAACTATTTTAGTCATACGCAGGACATGACTGCCGGGTTCCTCATGTGCGAGGTAGTGCGAGCTTTGCAAAGCCGATCGGTGCTGCAAACTTCCGCCGAAGCCATCGAGCGTGACTATTTATGCCCTGAGGACTATTTTCAACTGATCTCAACGATTCTTCTGGCACCGCCATCAAATGCACCTGTGGACTGTTATAGCAAAGCGCCGGCCGCGAAATTTGCTATTCTCTCAGCGATAAGAGACAAGTTCGGGCTCGACTACAAGATCGTGGAACGTTCTGCGGGTGTCAACGCAACGGGAATGAAGAATAAATATTATTCTGTAAATAGGCGCGCCTCCGAATTTGGCTACGTTCCGCAATTTTCATCAATCGACGGACTGTTGAACGAGGTTGCAAGATTTTTCGAATTCGGACAGAAATCGACTGCCTGATGACAGAAAACCTGTCCCTCAATCATTTTCTACGATTGAAATTCATTCGATTTCTGCTCGTAGGATTTGTAAATACTCTGTTTGGTTATGCTGCTTACTCATCATTGCTATGGACAGGTCTTTCCTATCTCGAGGCGCTTTTTTTTGCTACTGTTCTCGGAATAATCTTTAACTACTTCACTTTGGGGTCTGCAGTCTTCAAGACACGACCCAGCTGGGCAACACTGTTTAAAGTATTCACTGCTTATGCGATGGTGTATTTGCTGAATGCTGCGCTGCTGGTGCTGATCAGGCATTTTTTGCTCTTTGACCCCTATATTGCACAGATGATGTGCATTCCAGTCACGGTAGCAGTTAGTTGGATACTAATGAACCATTGGGCTTATAACAAATGAGCATCGACACGCCGTACAGGAAGTTGATCAGCATTGTGACGCCCTGCTATAACGAAAAAGATAATGTTTTGGAGTTGCATCAGCGCATCGTTTCGGTGATGTCGAAGCTGAAGTATGATTATGAGCATATTTTTATCGACAATGCTTCGACCGACAATACAGTAAATCTGATCAAAGAACTGGCGGCGCAAGATTTCAGAGTCAAGTTGATTGTCAACGCACGCAATTTCGGTCATATCAGGTCACCGCATCATGCCATTCTGCAGTCCCGAGGAGATGCATGCATCCTGATCGCCTCCGATCTTCAAGATCCTCCGGAAATCATTGTTGATTTCATCAGAAAGTGGGAAGAAGGCTTTAAGACGGTACTTGCTACCAAGCCGGAGAGCGAAGAGCGTGCATTGATGTTCTGGCTCAGAAAAAGTTACTATCGACTGGTGGCGAGGATATCGGAAGTTCCGCTGGTGCAAAACGCAACCGGTGCTGGATTATTTGATCGTGCCGTGGTTGAGGTCTTGCGCGACATCAATGATCCTTATCCATACTTTCGCGGTCTGGTCTGCGAGATCGGTTTTCCGATTGCAACTGTTCCGTTCAGACAACCCAGGCGGCAGCGCGGCGTATCGAAAAACAATTTTTATACGTTGTATGACATCGCCATGCTGGGGATCACCAACCATTCCAAGGTCCCGTTGCGTTTGATGGCAATGATCGGCTTCATGCTTTCAGTCCTCAGCATGATTGCCGCCCTTGGCTTTTTGATCGCCAAATTGTTTTTCTGGAATTACTTTCAACTCGGTATTTCACCGATCCTGATCGGAATATTCTTTTTTGGTGCTGTGCAGATGTTTTTCATCGGATTGCTGGGAGAATATATCGGCTCTATTCAGACTCAAGTACGAAGAATGCCGCTTGTTGTCGAGGCTGAACGCGTCAACTTCGACAATCAGCCGCAGTCCGCCAGAATGGGACACACTGACAGCTAAGATCGAGTTCAATTCTTCAGAGAAAAAAATACTGGAATCATGGGAAAAACGGCGGTGATCACAGGAGTGACAGGTCAGGATGGCGCATATCTGGCCAAACTTCTGCTTGAAAAAAACTACACCGTGCATGGTGCGTTTCGTCGAGCCAGCTCGGAGAACTTCTGGCGGCTGGAAGACGTTGGCGCCCGCAAGCACCACAACCTGCACCTCGTCGAATACGACCTAACCGACCTCGGCTCCAGCATCTCGCTGGTACAAAAAGTCCAGCCCGACGAGATCTACAACCTCGCCGCGCAGAGCTTCGTCGGCGTGAGCTTCGATCAGCCGAGCACGACCGCGCAGATCACCGGCATCGGCGCCGTCCATCTGCTCGAAGCGATCCGTCTGATCAACCGCAATATCCGCTTCTACCAAGCCAGCACTTCCGAAATGTTCGGCAAGGTGCAGGCGGTTCCTCAGGCGGAGGACACCCCGTTCTATCCGCGCAGCCCGTACGGCGTAGCCAAGCTCTACGCACACTGGATGACCGTGAACTACCGCGAGAGCTACGGCATCTTCGGCGCGAGCGGCATCCTGTTCAACCACGAATCGCCACTGCGCGGGCGCGAGTTCGTCACGCGCAAGATCACGGATGCGGTCGCGCGTATCGCGCTGGGGCAACAGGACGTGCTGGAGCTCGGCAACATGGACGCCAAGCGCGATTGGGGTTTTGCGAAGGAATACGTGGAGGGCATGTGGCGCATGCTTCAGGCCGACGAGCCGGATACGTTCGTGCTGGCGACGAACCGGACCGAGACCGTACGCGACTTTGTCCGCATGGCGTTCCGCGCGGTCGGGGTCGAGCTGGAATTCAAGGGCAGGGAGGATCAGGAAACGGCGGTCGTCGCCGCGGTGCAGTCCGGTGGCGCGGCACTGCCGGTCGAGCATCGGCTGAAGCCCGGCCAGACCGTGCTGCGCGTGAATCCGAAGTTCTATCGGCCAGCGGAAGTCGAGCTGCTGATCGGCAATCCGGCCAAGGCCAAGGCCGTGCTTGGCTGGCAAGCGCAGACCACGCTGGAAGCGCTGTGCCGGATGATGGTCGAAGCCGATCTGAAGCGTGTTGGCCGCGGCTATTCGTTTTGATCCGCTTTCGCAGACGGCCTGATCGGCGGCACAAGGCATGTTGACGGATGCGGGCACTGGCACGCTGCGCAGGAAAGCGCTGATCACGGGCATCAAGGGGTTCACCGGCCGCTATCTGGCTGACGAACTCGATGCACATGGCTGGGACGTCTGGGGGCTGGGCACGCACCCCCAAGCCGATGACCTGCGCTACCGTTGTGTCGATCTCGCAGACGCGGCCGCGTTGCAGCAGACGATCACCGAACTGCAGCCTGATGCCGTGCTGCACCTGGCGGCCATTGCGTTCGTCGGTCATGGCGATGCGGACGATTTCTACAACGTCAACCTGCTCGGCACGCGGCATCTGTTGGCCGCGCTCGCTGCGGCGCCGAAGCCGCCTGCTTGCGTGTTGTTAGCCAGCAGCGCGAACGTCTACGGCAATGCGCAGGGGGGTGAGCTGACCGAGAGCACGCCGCCTGCGCCTGCCAATGATTACGCGGTCAGCAAGTTGGCGATGGAGCAGATGGCGCGGCTCTTCATGGACCGGCTCCCGATCACGCTGGTGCGGCCGTTCAACTACACAGGCGTCGGGCAGTCGACCGATTTCTTGTTGCCCAAGATCGTGCGGCACTTCCAGGACAAGGCGGTGCGGATGGAGCTGGGCAACCTCGATGTCTGGCGCGATTTCTCCGACGTGCGAGCCGTCGTGCAGGCATATCGCCGGCTGCTCGATGCGCAAGCCACAGGCCAGGTGTTCAACGTCTGTTCGGGCCGCACCCACTCGCTGCGCGAAGTGGTTGCAACAGCGGCCGAGTTGAGCGGCCACGAGCTCGAGGTGAGTGTCAACCCGGCCTTCGTGCGCGCCAACGAAGTGCGTACCTTGAGCGGATCGAATGAGCGTCTGGTTCAGTGCATCGGCACCTGGGCCTCGCCGCCGCTGCGCGACACCTTGTCATGGATGTTGAACGCAGCGGCCGAACAGCGTGGCTGAACCGATCGACCTGATTCTTGCCATCGATGCGCTGACGCCCCCGCTGACGGGGATCGGGCGCTATACCTTCGAACTCGTGCAGGGCCTGCAGCAACACGCACAGATGGGGCGCCTGCGCTGCTTTTCAATGAGCCGCTGGGTTGCCTCGCCAGTTGCAGCCGGGTCCGCCGCTGAGACGTCCGTCGCAGCCATTGCCGCCGCGAACAGGCTCGGCGAGCTACGCCGATTGCTCGCCGCGAATCGCACTGCGGTGCGCGCCTACCAACTGCTGGTGCCACAACTGGCGCGCTGGCAGTTGCGCCATGAACGCGCTGCGCTGTTCCACTCACCCAACTACGCGCTGCCGCCATTTCCGGGCAAGGCCGTGGCCACCGTGCATGACCTGTCTCATGCGTTGTATCCGCAGTTCCATCCGGCAGCGCGGGTCGATTACATGCGGCGCGCGTTTCCACACATGCTGGCGCGTGCCACGCATCTGATCACGGACGCCGAGTCGGTCCGCGCCGAACTGATCGAACGCCACGGCTGGCCGGCCGAGCGGGTCAGTGCCGTGCCGCTCGGCGTGGACCCATCATTCCAGCCGCGCAGCAACGCCGTCACCGAGCCGCTGCTGCGCCGCCACGGCCTGCGCCATCGGGGCTACAGCCTGTTCGTCGGCACCATCGAGCCGCGCAAGAACATCGATCGGCTGCTCGATGCCTATGCGGAGCTGCCGGCCACCTTGCGGCGGGACTTTCCGCTGGTGATCGCGGGGGCGCGCGGCTGGCAGTCGGCGGCGACGCATGCGCGCATGGCGCAGGCACAGGGAGCGGGCTGGCTGCACTATCTGTCCTACCTTCCGCAGGCCGAACTGCCGTTGCTGTATGCGGGTGCGCGGCTGTTCGTCTATCCGTCGCTCTACGAGGGCTTCGGCCTGCCCGTGCTCGAAGCGATGGCGTCCGGCGTACCGGTGATCACGTCGAATGTGGCATCGATGCCCGAAGTCGCAGGCGATACCGGCCGGCTGATCGATCCCGAATCGGTCGATGAGCTGACCGCGGCGTTGCTGCAACTGCTGCCCGATGACGGCTGGCTGCAACGCGCTGGTGCAGCCGGCGCATCGCGCGCGCGCGCCTTCACCTGGCAACGTTGTGTCGCGCAAACCGTGCAGGTGTACCAGCAGGTGCTGCAGCAGGAACCTCACTGATCGCAGCGGCAGGCTGCCGAAGGCTCAAGGCCGACCGCGCGATGCGGCTGCCCGGTTCCAAGCGGAGGTTGCGGTCGCCCCGCAGCCCGTGAGTCGAGTGCCAAGCTGCGAAAGATGTCACGAAGCGGCCGAAGCCGAAGGCGCTGAATCGTTGCAGCGCAGCGGCAAATCGGCATCATGATGGCAGGCGATGTAACAAATGGAAACCACATTGGATCGCCGTTGCGTCGCCCACTTATTTTTCCCACTCAACGCCATGTTCACCCGACTCATCTACGTCAGCCGCGCGCTTTCACCACTCCCGCTCGATCTCAAAGACATTCTGGCCAGTGCGCGCAAGAACAATCCCGGCCAAGAACTGACGGGTGCCCTGTGTTTCCTCGATGGCGTCTACATGCAGTACCTCGAAGGCGAAGAGGCGTTGATCGATTCGTTGTATCTGCGCATTCGTGACGATCATCGCCATAGCGACGTGCGCCTGCTGGATCGCCGGCGGATCGAGGAACGCTCGTTTCCGTCCTGGTCGATGGCGCTGGTCACCTGGAACGACGAACTGCGCGCGTTGTTCGAAAAGCATTCGCCCGGCCAGAAGCTTGATCTGCACGCCACCGAGCCCGGCGCCGCGGCTGCGATGTTCAATGAATTCGCGCGGACGTCGAACTGGATCGTTGCCTGAAGAAGGGGCGTCGGCGTTCGAGCTGATCGACTGCTGCGCGACGAATGGCGTTCAGCCGATGTGTTGCGCACCGCCGGCCGCTCAACGCCGGCGTCGATTCACGAGCACGATGCCGGCGGCCACGAGCACCATCGCCGCGCCCAGGCCGGGCGAGACGTGCTCATGCAGCCAGAACGCGCCGAATAACAGCGCGAACACCGGCGTCAGGAATGCGAACACGGACAGCTTGGTCGCAGGGTAGTGACCGAGCATCCACATCCAGGCCAGATAACTCGCAAACGCGCCGACGGCAGCCTGCAGCAGCAGCGATGATGCCGCGAACGCGCTGAACTGCCAGACCCAGGCCTCGCCGAGCGCCAGCGACAGCACCGGCAGCGCAATGCCGCTCAACGCCACCTGGTAGAACAGCAGCTTCTCGGCCGACAGCCGGGACAACCGGCTTGCGCGGATCACCACCGTGGTGAGGCCCCAGAACATGCCCGCACCGATTGCCAGCAGGTCGCCCAGCCACTGCAGCGGCGGGCTGCTGGCGGAAAAACCGTCGCGCAACGCGAACACCACGCCCGCGAACGCGAGCGCCATGCCGATCCATTGCGCCGGTCGCATGCGCTCCTCAGCGACGAACAACGGCAACAGCGCCGCGACCCAGAACGGCGAGGTATAGAGGAAGACCGTGAGCCGCGATGCGGTGGTGAACTGCAGGCCGACGTACATGCAGGCGAACTCGACCGCGAACAACAGACCCGCGGCGAGCCCGGCCTTCAACGTGCCGTCGCGCTGAAACAGGGGCACACCCCGCAATCGGCACCATAGCCACAGCAGGACGGTCGCGCCGCTGAAACGGATCGCGGCCTGGAACACCGGTGCCACTTCCGGGATGGTCGCCTTCACCAGCACCTGCTGAAAGCCCCAGAACAGGCAGCAGCCGATCAGCAGCGACACCGCCAATCCATCCAGATTGTCCTGGCGCGCCCGGACCACGCCGTCGGCGCGCAGGCGTGCGCTCAAACTCACAGCGGATGCTCGCTGTAGAAGCGCCCGCCGTGGTAGAGCAACGGTGCGGCGCCGGCGCGATGGTCGCAATGCTCGACTTCGCCGACGAAGATCACGTGGTCGCCTTCCACGTAACGGCTGCGGTTGAAGCATTCAAACGTGGCGGCCGCGCCGTGCAGCAGCGGCGCGCCGGCGCTGCCGTCGGTGAATGCAACGCCGGCCCAGCGGTCCACGTCGCGCGTTGCAAAACGCTCGGCCAGGTCGGCCTGGTCAGCCGCGAGGATGTTGATTGCATAGTGCGAACCGGCGCGCAGCACCGCCATCGACGCTGCGCTGCTGGCCAGGCTCCAGAGCACCAGCGGCGGTTCCAGCGAGACGGAGTTGAACGAGCTGGCCGTCAGCCCCGCCAGCGTGCCGTCGGCCGCGCGCGCGGTCACGATCGTGACGCCGGTCGCGAACATGGCCAACGCGGCGCGAAACTCTTCCGGTGCGAACTGGGGCGCGCGGGGCTGGCGACGTGGCATCCAGCGAATTTAACCGACCGCACCGTGCGGCATGCCGCTGGCTGCGCAGTGCATGATCGACGCCATGACGCATCCGCTTCCCACGTTCACCACGCTCGGCTCGGGGCCTACCTTGTTGATGCTGCACGACATCGGCGGCAGCCACCTGAGCTTTGCGCCGCAGGTGGAGAGCTTTGCGATGGCCGGCTACCGCGCCGTGGCCTGGGACATGCCCGGGTATGGCCGCAGCGCCCCGGTCGAGCCGTACAACTTCAAGGCATTGGCGCAAAGCTGCGCGGCGTTGATCGATGCGTTGCAGGTGCCGCGCGGCCTGACCTTGCTCGGCCACGGCATCGGCGGCATGGTCGCGCAGGAATTGCTTGTGCGGCGCCCTGAGCTGGTGGACCGCCTGATCCTGTGCGGGGCGCCGGCGCGCATCGGGCTCGCCGCTTCCGACGCGTGTGATGACGAGTCGTCAGCCGCCCAATGGCGGCGAGATTTCCTGACGCTGCATGCGCCGCCGCCTGCTGCGGCCGACAACCTGAACGGTTTCGCCACCATCCGCGTGGCGCAGCTGACCGGACCCGCCGCGCTGCCTGAAGGCGCGCGGCTTGCCAGCAGTTGCATGGCGGCGGTGAATCCGACCATCTGGCGCCGCGCGCTCGAAGCATCGCTGGATTTCGATCGCAGCGCTGAACTCGAACTGATCCGCGTGCCGACCTTGCTGATCGCGGGTGAGCATGATGCCGCCGCGCCTCCCACGCTGCTGGCCGAGATGGCAAACCGCATCGACGGCAGCAGCTACGCCGAATTGCGCGGCATCGGCCACCTGATGCAGCTGGAAGCGCCCGAGCAGTTCGATGCGCTGGTGCTGGATTTTCTGGCGCGGGCCGAGCGGTTCGAAAAGCCCGTGCTGCATTGAAGCCGGGCTGCGTTCGTGGCGTGCCGGATTTTTTCGTCGCCATTACCTTTCCGGCACAAATGCTGAAAATGCATTCGATGAACTGGCTGCGTCCAGATTGATCACCGCAAACCCTGCTGCCGAGGAACACGAGATGAATGCAAGCAACCCCATGGAAAGCGCGGCGCTGCGCTTCGGTAGCGCCCGAGAGGTACGCCGGGTCGAAGACCAGAAGCTGGTCACCGGCCAGGGCCGCTACGCCGACGATCTGGCGCTGGCGGGCCAGCAGCACCTGGTCTTCCAGCGGTCGCCGCATGCACACGCGCGCATCGTGTCGATCGACGTGGCCGCAGCGCGTGGCATGCCGGGCGTGCTGGCCGTGTACACGGGTGCGGACCTGGTGGCGGCGGGCGTCAAGCCGCTGCCGACGTCGGCCGATTTCAAGCGCGCGGACGGCACCGTCTGCGCGTCCCCGCTGCGCCAGCCGCTCGCACACGAGCGTGTGCGCTTCGTCGGTGAGGCGGTTGTCGCGGTGGTGGCCGACAGCCCGCAGCATGCGACGGACGCGGCCGAGGCGGTCGTCATCGAATACGAGGAACTGCCGTTCGTCGTGAACCTTGCGCAAGCCATCGCGCTTGGTGCGCCAGCGATTTGCGACGCCGCACCCGACAACATCGCGGCGGAAAAAGCGCATGGCGATGCAGCGGCTGCAGCGGCTGCGTTCGAACGTGCGGCGCATCGCGTAGCGCTGGAACTGGTGAACCAGCGCGTGGTGGCATTGACGCTGGAGCCGCGCACCGTGCTTGCAAGCATCGAGCCCAAAGCCGGCAGCGACACTTCCACCACAGCCAAGCGCCTGTCCGTGCGCATCAGTTCGCAGATGCCGACCGGCGTGCGCACCACGCTGAGTGGCGCGTTGGGGCTGCAGCCCGAGCAGATTCGCGTCACCGTCGGTGATGTGGGCGGCGGCTTCGGCATGAAGACTGGCGCCTATCCGGAAGACGTGGTGGTGGCCTACGCGGCCTGGAAGCTGGAGCGCCCGGTCAAGTGGGCGGCCGAGCGCAGCGAGGACTTCGTTTCGGCCACGCATGGGCGGGACGTCGAATCGAAGCTGGAGCTCGCGCTCGATGCAGACGGCAGAATCCTCGCGCTGCGCTGCCATGCACTGGCCAACGTCGGCGCTTATGCGACCGGCACCGGCGTGGCGATCCAGCTGCTGATCGGCCCGTGGGTGCTGACCAGCGTCTATGACATCCAGACGATCGACTTTCATTTCAAGGCGGTGCTGACCAACACCGCACCGACCGGCGCGTATCGCGGCGCGGGCCGCCCGGAGGCGATCTACAACATCGAGCGGCTGCTCGACCACGCGGCGCGCGTGACGGGTATCGACCGGGTCGAGCTGCGCCGGCGCAACTTCATCAAGCCGGAGCAGATGCCCTATGTGAACCCGATGGCGCAGCGCTATGACAGCGGCCGCTTCGAACGGGTGCTGGATCAGGCGCTTGAGCTCGCTGACTGGCAGGGGTTCGATGCGCGCGCCGCCGAATCGAAGCGCGCAGGCAAGCTGCGTGGCCTCGGCCTGGCGACCTTTCTGGAATGGACCGGCGGCAACGCGTTCGAGGAAACCGTGACGGTGCAGGTCACGCCGGACGGCATCATCGAAGTGTTCTCTGCGGTGCAGGAGATGGGCCAGGGCATTGCCACGTCGCTTGCGCAACTGGTGGTCGATGCGTTCGGCGTGCCGATCGAGCAGGTGCGGGTGATGCTGGGGGACACCGATCGCGGCAACGGCTTCGGCAGCGCGGGCTCGCGCTCGATCTACGTCGGCGGCTCGGCCGTCAAGGTGGCAGCAGATCGCACCATCGAGCGTGCCAAGGAACTGGCCGCCGCCGAGTTCGAGGTGTCCGCTGCCGACGTGCAGTACGAGAGCGGTACCTTGACCGTGGCCGGCACCGACTTGAAGACCGATCTGTTCGAACTGGCTGCGCGCCAGCCTGAGCTACCTGCGTCGAAGGAACAGAAGAAGTCCCAGCCGAAAGCAAGCATCTACCTCGAATCGACCAGCAGCGTCGGTGGCCCGACCTGGCCGAACGGCTGCCACGTCTGCGAAGTCGAGATCGAGCCGGACAGCGGCGCCGTGCAGGTGGTGCGCTATGCATCGGTGAACGATGTCGGCCATGTGGTGAACCCGCTGATCGTGCGCGGCCAGCTGGACGGCGGCGCGGTGCAGGGCATCGGTCAGGCGCTGGTCGAACAGGTCGTGTACGACGCCGCCAGCGGCCAGCCGCTGACCGGCAGCCTGATGGACTACGCAGCGCCGCGCGCCGACCTGATCGCGTGCGATTTCGAAACGCAGATGGACGAATCCACACCGTGCCTGACGAATCCGATGGGCATCAAGGGCGTGGGTGAGCTCGGCACCATCGGCGCGACGCCGTGCGTGGTGAACGCGGTGGCCGATGCGTTGGCGAGAAACGGGTTAGCGGCGCAGACGACGCAGCTGCAGATGCCGTTGTCGCCGGATCGGGTGTGGCAATTGATGCAGGCTGCCGCCTGAGCGCAGCGACGGGCCGGGGTTGATTCGGGGCAGCACGTTGGCAGCGCGTGCGGCGCCCCATGAAGCGCAGCCCCCGCCCGGTTTGCCAACGCCTGAGTTCGGCTGCTTTATTGGGTCGGCTGCAATCCCGGGTCAGACACTGTTCGGCATCGCCTCCGCGTGGAGCCGAACGCCCAGAGCTTTTGCCACCTTGAGCACCGTCGCAAAGCTGGGGTTTCCCTCTGCGCTCAGTGCGCGATACAGGCTTTCGCGACTGACGCCCGCGTCCTTTGCGACTTGCGACATTCCTTTGGCCCGGGCAATGTCGCCAAGTGCTCTTGCGATTCCGGCAACGTCTTCAGACGCTTGTTCGAGCCACGCGTCGAGATAGGCGGCCATCTCTTCCGGCGTGCGCAGATGTTCTGCCACATCTCAGGTCGTCAGTCGCACGTTCTTTCGCGCAGATGCTTTGGCCATGGCTCTACTCCTGGATGCTTCGGTTCAGTTCAAGCGCTTCAGCGATGTCGGATTTCTGCGAATCCTTGTCCCCCAGCAAGCAGCAGGAGCGAACTCGTTCCTCGATACGCGTAACACACCCGGTAGCCGGGACCCAGGTCGATCTTCAGCTCTGAAACGCCTTCTGTCAGGTTGCGGTGCGCGCCAGCGTTTCCGTGGAGCAGACGATCTACCCGCATCAAGATGCGGGCCCTCCCGCTTCGATCCTTAAGTGCGTCGACCCATGCGCTGTAGTCGTCGGTCTTCTCGACTTGCATCGCCAGCAGTGCAGCCGATGGGCTACGACTGTGCAATGGCAAACGGCAATGTGTCAGGTGGCGTTCAATCCGGGATTGTCACCAGCAGGCCGAGCAGCGCACATCCCCCCGATCACCTCGGTCACGCCGCGCTTGAAGCCGATCAGCGCAACCGCTGCAGCCAGCAGGGTTGCTGCAGCGGTTTAGTCCGGACTGGCCGTCAGTCCATGCGGCCACCACACGGGCAGCACCAACAACACGCCCACCGCGATCCCGCCCCAGGTGCGGTACAGCAGCCGGCCCAGGCAAGTCGCGAGCTGTTGCGCCTCCGGCCCCGGCAGCAGCATGCAGGAGTTGAGTGCATGCAGGAATCGCTCTTCCGAGATCCAGCGCCGCTCCTCCACCAGCCATCGATGCATCAACGCGATCTGGCCGGCCGGGCTGCAAAAACTTGAGAATCCGAGCGTGAGCCAAAGTGCGAGGGCTTCGCGCAGCGGGGGCAGCTCGGGCGCTGCTGCGACGTGGATCGGGGGGGACTGCATCAGCGGTTGGTGTGGTGATGGGCGTCGAGCACGCCTGCGTCGCTACTGCTCGGTCGATGCGCGCCGTTGTTGCCGCTTGCACAAGTGGCCGCTTGAGCGAAAGCGGCATTCGACACTTGAGGCAGCGGTGTTTGCGCACTATGTCACGGCAGCCATGGGGCGGGTTCGGCCAGGCGTCACTAGGATCGACTGCAGCTGCTGCGGCGAACCACGCGCCGCTTTTAGTAACGAGGTCTTGAAGTCGCATTCACCCTCATTTGCTCTGCCATCGATCCCTGCCACCGACTCCCTGCCATGATCATCAAGTCTGCCGACGACCAGACTCCGCGTCTGAAACTTTTCGAAGCCTTGCAGCTCTCGCACAAGCTCACCGCGAGCCAGAAAAGTTGGGTCACCGAAGCGTTGTTCAATCTGCGCAAAGGCATTCAGGGCGAATGCGATGCGGCCTACTATCTCGACAACCATTTCAAGGACAGCCACAACCACATGGTGCTGCACGACCTGCGCTTCGTGGTGGACGGCGAGACCGCGCAGATCGATCATCTGATCATCAACCGCGTATACGGCTTCTTCCTGCTAGAGACGAAAAACTTCGGCGGTGATGTGATCATCAACGCGCATGGCGAGTTCTCTGTCCAGTACGGGCGCGAACGCGAGTTCGGCATTCCCTCGCCGATCGAGCAAAGCCGGCGGCACGCAAACGTGTTGCGCAAGGTGCTCAAGCAGATTGCGATCACCGATCGCTTCAAGGCAGAGCCGACCTTCGAGCACGTGGTGTTGGTGCACCCCCGCGCATCGATCCAGCGGCCAGCCGCTCAGCACTTTGACAGCGGCAATGTGATCAAGGCCGATCAGTTCGAGTTCTGGCGCGACAAGCGCATCGACAAACTCGGCGTGGCTGCCACCTTGGGCAAGGTCGTGAACTGGCGCAGCGCTGACACGGTGCGCGAAGCCGCTGAGAAGATCGCCCGTCAGCACCAGCCCCACGATCCACTGCGGCTGCCCGACTTCATGAAGCCGGCCGACGATCCTGTCACTGCGTCCAGAACTGCTCTGGCTCCATCGCATGTGCCGGCGGTTGAAGTGTCGAACTCAACATCGTCCGCGAGCGCGTCGGCCGAGCAGAAGAAGCGACTGATCTGTACCACCTGCAGCGCAAAGATCAGCTTTGCCGAAGGACGCTTTTGCTGGAGCCAGCAAAAGCGCTTTCAAGGCAAGCAGTACTGTCGGGAACATCAAGCCGCTTTTTGATCTGCTGGAAGCTGGTGGCTTCGAAGCCTCATCCAGCCAATCGGATCGTTGGCGTTCACCGCTTCGACGTTCCGCTGCTCAAATCAATCGCCACGCCTGCTGCCCACCGCCGCCGCCAGCTCCCGCAGCACCGGCACGGTCTGCGCAAACCCGATGCATGCATCCGTCACCGACACGCCGTAGATCAGCGGCTGGCCAGGGGCAATGTCCTGTCGGCCTTCCTCAAGGTGGCTCTCGATCATCACGCCGCAGATGCGCGCATCGCCGCCTGTGATCTGTGCGGCCACGTCCGAGCCGACCTCGATCTGCTTGCAGTGCTGCTTGCTGCTGTTGGCGTGCGAGAAGTCGACCATCAGACGCTCCCGCAGCCCGGCTTCGCGCAGCAGCGCACAAGCCGCGTCGACGTCTGCCGCCCCATAGTTCGTCGCCTTGCTGCCGCCGCGCAGGATTACATGGCAATCGTCGTTGCCGCGGGTTTCGAACACCGCGGCCTGGCCCATCTTCGTCATGCCCATGAACGCATGCGGCGCCTGCGCGGCCTGAATCGCATCGGCCGCCACCTTCACGCCGCCGTCGGTGCCGTTCTTGAAGCCGACCGGACACGACAAGCCGCTGGCAAGTTGCCGGTGGCTCTGGCTTTCGGTCGTGCGTGCGCCGATCGCGCCCCAGCTCACCAGATCGCTGATGTATTGCGGGCTCAGCAAATCAAGAAATTCGGTGCCGACGGGCATGCCAAGCGCGAGCAGCTCGAGCAGCAGCCGGCGTGCGAGCTCCAGCCCTTCGTTGATCGCAAAGCTGCCGTCCAGATGCGGGTCGTTGATGTAGCCTTTCCAGCCGACCGTGGTGCGCGGTTTCTCGAAGTAGACGCGCATCACGACGATCAGCTCGGCAGCCAGTTCGTCTGCCACGCTTTTCAGCCGAGTCGCATACTCGACCGCCTGCGCATGGTCGTGGATCGAGCAGGGGCCCACCACGACGATCAGACGGTCGTCCCGGCCGTGCAGCACACCGGAGATCGCCGTGCGGCTTTGCTCGACCAGCTTGAGCGCCGCATCGGGTACCGGCAGCCATTCCTGCAGCAGCGCGGGTGTGATCAACGGGCGCACGGCGCCGATGCGCGTGTCGTCGATGCGGGTCGAGTCGCGGGTGGACAAAGGTGCGGTTGGCGCGGGGACGTGGGTGTTCATGGGCAGTGGCGTTGGGTGTGACGCGTGGCAGCGGGCAGTGCCGATATGATCGCACCCGCTTTTTCCAACTGGCCGGGAACTTCACCATGACCGTGTTTCCCCTTGCCGCAGCTGCGATTGCCACGCTGTTGTTGATGAGCGCTGCCGGCTGCAGCACGGCGCCCGCGCATCCGGCGTTGGTCGAGGCCGGCAGGAACGGCGAACTGCCGCCACTGGTGCCGTTGCGTCGATTCGTCGCCAACATCGACGACATCGGCGGCTTTGCGCTGTCGCCTGATGGCAAGCGGCTGGTCTGGCAGCAAACCGTGGGGCTCGACACCGGCCTGGCGGTTCGTGCCGTCGATGGTGGCGCGGTGACCCGGCTGGCGACCGGTTTTCTGTCGCGCACCAACTCGGCAGGGCCGACCTATGCGTGGCTGCCGGACAGCCGGCACCTGGCCTATCTGAAGGACTTCAGCGGCAACGAGAACACGCAGCTGTTCGTGCAGGACACGCAGGCCGGTGGCGCGCCTTGGGGCCTCACGTCGTGGCCGGGCACGCGGTCGGTGTTCGTCGGCCGGTCGGAAGCAGGCAGCGCACGCTTTTACTTCGCAAGCAACCGGCGCGACAAGTCGAAGATGGACCTGTTTGAGGCCGATGCCAGCCAACGCACGATCCGCGAAGTCATGCGTGCTGAAGGGGACGTGGACGGCTGGCTGATCGGCGTCGATCGACAGGTTGCCGGCCGGGTGCGCAGACTGGGCACTGAAGACGGCGCCGACCGCACATTTGAGCTGCTGCAAGCAGACGGCAGCTGGCGCGCGCTCAAGACCGTCGGCGGGTTCGATTCGTACTGGATGCACCGCATCGACCGCGCGGCCGGTATTGCCTGGGTCACGACCAACATCGGACGCGACAAGACTGCGCTGGTCGAGGTTGACTTGCGCAGTGGCGCGCAGCAGGTGCTGGCCAGCGACAATCAAGTCGACTTGGAGGGAGCGGTACTCGCAGCGGGCACCGGGGCGCCGATCGGCTTCCTGACCGAACCGGGCCTGCCGAAGATGCACTGGCTCGACGCTTCATTCGAGCGCGAAGTGGACACTGCCGTCCAGCACGCCGTCGCTACAAAATTAATACTAGCAGCGCCAGTCATCACGAGGCCACAGAGCTTTTCTGAAGACAACCAGCGCGTGGTGCTGCGCAGCACCGGCGACTTCGATTCGGCCGAGCTGCTGCTGGATCGGGCGACCGGGCAAGTCACGCGGCTCGATCCGCTCGATGCCGATGCCGCCGCACTGCTCGCGCCGCAACAGCCGTTTTCGTTTTCGACCTCGGATGGCCGCACCGTGCATGGCTACCTGATCCGGCCGCGCGGTACCAAAGGGCCGGCGCCGCTGGTCGTTGACATCCACGGCGGGCCCTGGGTTCGGGACCATTGGCGTTCCGCCGGATTCCAGTCGAACATGGGGCAGATGCTCGCGAACCGCGGCTACGCCGTCATGCAGATCAACTACCGCGGATCGAGCGGCTATGGGCGCGATCATCTGTGGGCCGCCGAGCGTGAGACCTACGGCAAGGTGCAGCAGGACATCGCCGAAGGCGTGCAGTGGGCGACCGATGAAGGCGTGGCCGATCCGATGCGGCTGGCGGTGCTCGGCGGCAGCTTCGGCGGCTTCTCGGTGCTCGCGCAGTTGATCCAGCAGCGCCACGCCTGGCGCTGCGGCATCGACATCGTCGGTGTTGCCAACTGGCCGCGCACGATCGAACACTGGCCGCCGTTCTGGCACAACCGCCACTATTTCGAGCGGACCTACGGCGACGTCAGCAAGCCGGAGGAACGCGCCGCCATGCTTGCCAATTCACCGATTTCGCATGTGCAGCAGATCACCGCGCCGCTGCTCGTGATCCAGGGCGCGAACGACGTGCGCGTGCAGCGGCAGGATTCGGACGACGTGGTGGCTGCGCTGCGCACGCGCGGCCAGCCGGTGGAGTATCTGCTGTTTGCCGACGAAGGCCACAGCATCCGCAAATGGCGCAATCGGCTCGCGATGTGGCGCCGGATCGAAGAGACGCTGGCCACGTGCCTGGGCGGGCGCAGCGCGGGATTTGATTTCTATGAGTTGATGCCGCGCTGACAGCAAGCCAGGTGAAACCCCAAAAAAAAGCGACCGGTGCAGGTCGCTTTGATCAGTGCCGGCATGCAGGCCGGCTGCTTAAAGTTGACTCAGGCCTTTTTGCCAGCGTCTTTCAGCGTCTCTTTCGCATCGCCAACGCCTTTTTGCACTTTGCCTTCGCCTTGCTTGGCCAGGCCTTTGGCCTGCTGCGACTTGTCGCCGGTCAGCTCGCCAGCTTTTTGCTGGACGGTGCCGGCTGCGTCCTTCGCCACGCCTTTGACTTGATCCTTGTTCATGACCGTCTCCTCGAATTCATGCAAAACGGGCAAGATCGCCCTGCCGTGATTGGCGCTCAAGCGCAGATTGAATACTGCCGGATGGCTACGAATGAGGGCGTAGGGGAAAGACTACGCAGCGACACAGTCAAACGTCGATGTTTGCGGCCCGCAGCGCGTTCGTCTCGATGAACTCGCGCCGCGGCTCCACGTCATCGCCCATCAGCATCGTGAACACGCGGTCGGCTTCGATCGCGTCGTCGATCTGGACTTTCAGCAGGCGGCGCACCTCGGGGTCCATCGTGGTTTCCCACAACTGGGCAGGGTTCATCTCGCCGAGGCCCTTGTAGCGCTGGCGCGCGGTGGCGCCTTCGGCCTGCACGATCAACCAGCGCATCGCCTGGCGGAAATCGGTGACCTTTTCCTCTTTGGCACGGTCGCCTTCGCCGCGCATGACCTTGGCACTGTCGCTGAGCAGGCCGCGGAAGGTGCTGGCGGCTTCGGCCAGGGTTGCGTAGTCGGCGCCGTGCACGAAGTCCTGCGTGATCACGCTGCTCTTGACGTTGCCGTGATGGCGGCGGCTGATGCGCAGAATCGGCTTGTCGGTGCGCGCATCGAATTCGCCGGCGACTTCGGCGCCGCTGCCGATCTCGAGCAGCTTGAACTGCAGCGCAATGGCCGAGCTTTCTGCCTCTTCCACCGTGTCGAGGTTCAGTGACACGCCATCGGCGATCGCACGCAGCGCTTCCATGTCCATGAAGACGCCCAGGCGCGCAATCACCGCTTCGGCGAGCTGATGCTTGCGCGCGAGTTCGGCCAGCGTGTCGCCGCTGATCAGATTTGCGGGCTGCACGCTGCCGTCGGGCTCGATGGCCGTGGCGACGCTTGCATGGTTCAATGCCACACGCAGCAAAAACGCGTCCAGCGCGCCTGCATCCTTCAGGTATTGCTCCTCTTTTCCGACCTTGACCTTGTAGAGCGGCGGCTGCGCAATGTAGATGTGGCCGCGCTCGACGAGTTCGGGCATCTGGCGGTAGAAGAACGTGAGCAGCAGGGTGCGGATGTGCGCGCCGTCCACGTCGGCATCCGTCATGATGATGATGCGGTGGTAGCGCAGCTTGGCGACGTTGAAGTCGTCGGCACCGCCGCCGTTCGCGCTGCCCCCGGTGCCGCCGACGGCCTTGCCGATGCCGGTGCCCAACGCGGTGATCAGCGTCAGGATTTCGTTGCTGGTCAAGAGCTTCTCGTAGCGGGCTTTTTCGACGTTCAGGATCTTGCCGCGCAGCGGCAGGATCGCCTGAAACTTGCGGTCGCGGCCCTGCTTGGCGCTGCCGCCGGCCGAGTCGCCTTCGACGATGTAGATCTCGCAGAGCGCCGGGTCTTTCTCCTGGCAGTCGGCGAGCTTGCCGGGCAGGCCCATGCCGTCGAGCACGCCTTTTCGGCGCGTCATCTCGCGCGCCTTGCGGGCCGCTTCACGGGCCCTGGCGGCATCGATGATCTTGCCGCAGATGATTTTTGCGTCCTGCGGGCGTTCCTGCAGGTAGTCGCTCAAGAGGCGCCCGACGATGTCCTCGACCGGCGCGCGCACTTCACTCGAGACCAGCTTGTCCTTCGTCTGGCTCGAGAACTTCGGCTCGGGCACCTTCACGCTCAGCACGCAGCACAAGCCTTCACGCATGTCGTCGCCGGTGACTTCGACCTTCGCTTTCTTCGCGAACTCGTTTTCCTCGATGTACTTGTTGATCACGCGCGTCATCGCGGCGCGCAGGCCCGTCAGGTGCGTGCCGCCGTCGCGCTGCGGGATGTTGTTGGTGAAGCACAGCACGTTCTCGTTGTAGCCGCTGTTCCACTGCATCGCGACTTCGACGCCGATGTTCGTGCCCTGGTCGCTCGCCTTGTCGCCGACCGCGTGGAACGCGTTCGGGTGCAGCACGGTCTTGCCCTTGTTGATGTATTCGACGAAGCCTTTCACGCCACCGGCGCCGGAGAAATCGTCTTCCTTGCCCGAGCGCTCGTCCTTCAGGCGAATGCGCACGCCGTTGTTCAGAAAGCTCAACTCGCGCAGGCGCTTGGACAGGATCTCGTAGTGGAAGTCGCTGTTCTGCTGAAAGATTTCATCATCGGGCAGGAAGTGCACTTCGGTGCCGCGCTTCTCCGTGTCGTCGAGCACCTGCATCGGCGACACCAGCACGCCATCGACTTCCTCGACGATGCGGTTCTGCACGAAGCCTTTGCTGAACTCGAGCACGTGCACCTTGCCGTTGCGGCGCACCGTCAGGCGCAGCATCTTCGACAGCGCGTTCACGCAGCTCACGCCCACGCCGTGCAGCCCGCCGGACACCTTGTAGCTGTTCTGGTTGAACTTGCCGCCCGCGTGCAGTTCGGTCAACGCGATCTCGGACGCCGAGCGTTTCGGCTCGTGCTTGTCGTCCATCTTGATGCCGGTCGGAATGCCGCGGCCGTTGTCGACCACGCTGACCGAGTTGTCGGTGTGGATCGTGACCTGGATGTCGTCGCAGTGGCCCGCGAGCGCTTCGTCGATCGAGTTGTCGACCACCTCGAACACGAGGTGATGCAGGCCGGTGCCATCCGACGTGTCGCCGATGTACATGCCGGGGCGTTTGCGTACCGCTTCCAGCCCTTCGAGGATCTGGATCGCGCCTTCGCCGTAGCCAGCCGAGGCACCAGCCTGGTGGCTGTCGATCTTCGGCTGGTAGTTCGAGCTTTGCGGCGCGCTGCCGTCGCCGTCGGCTGGCAGTCGGTCTTCAGGGCCGGGCATCGGTGAAGTTTGGGTCATGTTCGCTCAACGGTTCGCAGCCACGCCGCGCCTTGACAAGGAGATCAAAGAAAGACAGGTGGGGGCAGCGGCGCCGTTTTCCAGTCAGGCGACACGGCTTGCCCACGGCTAGATCCGCATCGGCATCACCACGTACTTGAACGCCGCGTTGCCGGGAATCGTGATCAGGGCGGAGCTGTTCGAGTCGGCCAGTTGCAGGCTCACCATGTCCTGCTTCATGTTCGAGAGCACGTCGATCAGGTACGTGACGTTAAAGCCG
This sequence comes from Burkholderiaceae bacterium, assembly GCA_965218765.1. Lineage (GTDB taxonomy): Bacteria > Pseudomonadota > Gammaproteobacteria > Burkholderiales > Burkholderiaceae_C > JBBPYC01. Next base: position 302,387 of record CBDCLU010000004.1, read on the forward strand.
ATCTCGATCGCGTCGCCGCCGTAGTCGACGTCGAGTTCATCAACCGCTTCTTCCTGCTCGGAGTTGTTCGACGCGACCTTCAGGCTGCCAGGCTCGATATTCAGCCGCACGCCCTTGAACTTCTCGCTCGTCATGATCGCGGTGCGTTGCAAGGAAGCGAGCAGCGGCGCGCGGCCCAGCACGCACTGGTTCTTGTGGTTTTGCGGGATCACGCGGTTGTAGTCGGGGAACTTGCCTTCGACCAGCTTGGTGACGAGCTCCAGTTCACCGAACGTGAACCGGGCCTGGTTGCTCGAGAACTGCATCTCGATCGTGCCATCGCCATCGGACAGCAGCCGCTGCAGTTCCAGCACCGTCTTGCGCGGCAGGATCACTTCCTGCCGCTCCGGCACCTGGCCGTCGATCTGCGCGGACACGAACGCGAGCCGGTGCCCGTCGGTCGCGACCAGGCTCAGCTGCTGGCCTTCGGCGACGAACAAGATGCCGTTCAGGTAGTAGCGGATGTCATGCACCGCCATCGCGAACGACACCTGGTCGAGCAGCTCTTTCAAAATCTTCTGCGGCACGCCGAACACCTGGCCGAAGCCGGCCGTCTGCTGCACCAGCGGAAAGTCCTCGGCCGGCAACGACTGCAACGTGAAGCGGCTTTTGCCGCCCTTGAGCAGCAGCTTGTTCTGCGCCGATTCGAGCGCCACGGTCTGGTCTGCCGGCATGGTGCGCAGGATGTCGATCAGCTTGCGCGCATTCACGGTGGTCGAGAAATCGCCTTCATCGCCGCCGAGTTCGGCGCTGGTGCGGATCTGGATTTCCAGGTCGCTTGCGATCAGCTCGATCTGCGCGCCGTGCTTGCGGATCAGCACGTTGGCCAGGATCGGCATCGTGTGGCGCCGCTCGACGATGCCGGCGACCGACTGCAACGTGGCCAGCAGTTTGGCCTGGGGGCCTTTCAAGACAATCATGGCTTCCTCGTGTCGTTCCGTGTTTCTTGTTGAGGCCGCAAGCATCGCCGGTCAGCCTTTGAGCGTCTGCTCAAGCACGTGCAGTTGCTGGTTCACTTCCGACAACTGCTGGCGTTCGCCCGCAATCTTGCGCACCGCGTGCAGCACGGTCGTGTGGTCGCGCCCACCGAACAGTTCGCCGATCTCGGGCAGGCTTTTCTGCGTCAATTCTTTCGCCAGATACATCGCGATCTGGCGCGGCCGCGCAATGCTGGCCGGCCGCTTCTTGCTGTACATGTCGGCGACCTTGATCTTGTAGTAGTCGGCCACCGTTTTCTGAATGTTCTCGACGCTGATCTGCCGGTTCTGGATCGACAGCAGATCGCGCAGCGCTTCGCGCGCGAGCAGGATCGAAATTTCTTTTTGGTTGAAGCGCGAATAGGCGAGGATCTTGCGCAGCGCACCTTCGAGCTCGCGCACGTTGGAGCGCACGTTCTTGGCAACGAAGAACGCGACTTCCTCGGGCATCTCGGTGTGTTCGGCGCGCGCCTTGTTGATCAGGATCGCAACGCGCATTTCGAGTTCGGGCGGCTCGATCGCGACCGTCAGGCCCGAGTCGAAGCGCGAAACGAGACGCTCATGGATGTCGGCGAGCCCTTTCGGGTACGTGTCGCTGGTCATCACGAGGTGCGACTTCTTTGCAAGCAGCGCCTCGAACGCGTTGAAGAATTCTTCCTGCGTGCGTTCCTTGTTCGCAAAGAACTGCACATCGTCGATCAGCAGCAGATCGAGCGAGTGATAGCGTGCCTTGAAGTCATCGAACGTCTTGCGCTGATAGGCCTTAACCACATCCGAGACGAACTGCTCGGCGTGGATGTAGAGAACTTTGGCTTGCGGGTTGTCTGCGAGCAGCCGATTGCCCACCGCATGCACCAGATGCGTCTTGCCCAGACCCACGCCGCCGTAGATGAACAGCGGGTTGTACAACTGTCCCGGCGTGCCCGCCACGTGCATCGCGGCAGCGCGCGCCATGCGGTTGGCAGAGCCTTCCACCAGCGTGTCGAAGGTCAGCGCGGTGTTGAGCCGCGTCTTCAGGTTGGCGGCGGCCTCTTCATCGACGGCAGCAGCACGCGGCAGGGCGACCTGCGGCTCTGCGGTGATTACGGTAACTTCTTGTTTTTGAACGTTTTCCCGCGGTGCCAATGCCAGTTCGAGCTGCACCGGCTGGCCGTACAACATGCTCAGCGTGGCCGCGATCCGGCCACCGTATTGCGCACGTACCCAATCGAGCTTGAAGCGGTTTGCCACCAGCAAGGTGACCCGGGATGCGTCGCTGCCGACTTGAGCCGACAACGGCTTGATCCAGGTATTGAACTGTTGCTCTGGCAGCTCCTGTGCAAGCTGTTCGACGCAGGCCTGCCAAAGCTCCTGCCCCTCGGTGGTGATCGACATTGACGGCTTGTGGATATTGGGCAGCCGATTGTGCCATCGAATGATCTGAATCGGCAGGTTATCCACACCCCTGGCAAGCTATCCCGACGCGGCTTCGGCAGGCGTTGCGGCGGTGCAGGCAAGCACCGGGCCGATGAACTTTGCGATAATTGCGGGTTGACTTCAGGCCGAACCTGGCGCCGTCGCTTCTGAACAGACAGCCGGAGTGGGCGTTCTGCCACCAAATTCACGCTGTTGTGGTGAAGGCGGATGGCAAGCCTGCAGGCGCCGCAGCAGGCGCCATACGCAGGGTCGGCCAAGCAGTCCCATGCAATCTTCTTCAGGATGTTTTTTCAATGAAACGCACCTATCAACCTTCCAAGACGCGCCGCGCGCGCACGCACGGCTTTCTGGTTCGCATGAAGACGCGTGGCGGCCGTGCCGTCATCAACGCACGCCGCGCCAAGGGCCGCAAGCGGCTCGCCGTGCAGGCACCGCGCTGAGTCTCGGCTTCGGCTGCCAGCCAGTCGCTTCGGCAGAACTGGGTGCGGACGGTATTGATGCAACGGTTGAAGACGCGTGCGCAGTTCCAGGCGGTGCTGCGCAGTGGCGCCACCGTGTCGCGCACCATGCACTTCGCACTGCATCGGCTCGAGTTCGCGCAAGCTGACTCGGTGCAGCCCGAAGCAGTACTTGCCGAGCCGGACCCATCGAGCCAGCGGCTGCTGTTCCCGCGCCAGGCCGCGCAGCAGGCCTGGGTCGGGGCGATGGCGCCGAAGCGCTGGGCACGCCGGGCCGTCACGCGCAACACGGTGAAGCGGCAGGTCTATGTGCTGAGCGGTCAGTTCGAACCGCGTCTTGCCGGCGCCGCGCATGTGGTGCGGTTGCGCGCAGCGTTCGACCGGCGGCAGTTCGTGAGTGCCACATCCGATGCATTGAAGTCCGCACTGCGCATGGAACTGCTGCAGTTGTTGGGCCGATTGCCGGCAGCGCCTGCGGCCATCGCCACATCGTGTTGATGCAGCGCCTGCTGATCGGCCTGGTGCGCGGCTACCGGCTGCTGCTCAGTCCGATGCTGGGCGCCGCCTGCCGGTTCGAGCCGACCTGTTCGGCCTATGCGCTGGAAGCATTGCAGCGGCACGGTGCGGGCGGCGGCAGCTACCTGACCCTGCGCCGCCTCGGGCGCTGCCATCCGTGGTGCGAGGGCGGCTGCGATCCGGTGCCGGCCCGCTGGTCCACCCCGTTTTCTTCATTCCTCCGGCCCAGATGCGACCGTGGCGGCAGCAGCAGTAACGACAGGTTTTCATGAACGACATCCGCCGCACAATTCTGTGGGTGATTTTCGGCTTTTCATTGGTTCTGCTGTGGGACCAATGGCAGGTCCACAACGGCCACCGCGCCACGTTTTTCCCGACCACGCCGACCCAGCAGGCCACGCCTGCCGGCGATGCCAGGCCGCGAGCAGCCAATGCGCCTGCCGGGTTGCCGGCGCCGGTGAACGACTCGACCGTGCCGCCGAGCGCTGCTGTTGGCGGTCAGGTGCCGTTGGGCGCTGGCACCCCGGCCGATGCGGGCACAGCCGGCGCGCTTGAGCCGATCACCGTCACGACCGACGTCTATCGCCTGAAATTTGACAGCGAGGGCGGCTCGCTGGTGCAGGCAGACTTGTTGAAATACGGCGACGGCGGCGACAAAAGCCGCGCACTGGCCCTGCTTGACCGCAGCCCGAACCGCGTCTACCTCGCGCAGACCGGCCTGATCGCAGCGGCTGGCACCGCAGCCATGCCGACGCACAAGACGCCGATGACCGTGGTGCCGGGCCCGCGTACGCTGGAGCCGGGTGCCGACAGCCTCACGGTGCGGTTCGAATCGGCGGCCGTCGGTGGCGTGAAGCTGGTCAAGTCCTGGACCATGAAGCGCGGCTCGTACGCGATCGACCTGCGCAGCGAAGTCGTGAACGTCGGCACCGAAGCCGTATCGCCGCAGCTCTATGTGCAGCTGGTGCGCGACGGCAACAAGCCGCCTGGGGAATCGTCGTTCTATTCGACCTTCACCGGCCCCGCGGTCTACACGGATGCGAGCAAATACCACAAGCTCAGCTTCAAGGAGATCGAGGAGAACAAGGCCGAGTTCGATCGCCAGTCCACCAGCGGCTACGTGGCGATGGTGCAGCACTACTTCGCGAGCGCCTGGATCCTGCCGGCCGGCGTCACGCGCAACCTGTTCGCGCGCAAGGTGGACACGAACCTGTATGCGGTCGGCATGATCGATCCGCTTGGCACGATCGAGCCCGGGCAGAGCAAAACCGTTGACGCCACGCTCTACACCGGCCCGCAACTCGAAAAGCGGCTCGAAGCGCTGGAGCCGGGGCTGGAGCTCGTGAAGGACTACGGCTGGCTCACGATCCTGGCCAAGCCCTTGTACTGGCTGCTCGACAAGCTGCACGGCTTCCTCGGCAACTGGGGCTGGTCGATCGTCGCGCTCGTGGTGCTGCTCAAAGCGACGTTCTATTGGCTGAACGCAAAGGCCTACGCAAGCATGGCCAAGATGAAGGCGATCAACCCGAAGATCACCGAGATGCGCGAGCGACTGAAAGACAAGCCGCAGCAGATGCAGCAGGAGATGATGCGCATCTACCGCGAGGAGAAAGTCAACCCCGTGGGCGGCTGTCTGCCGATCATGATCCAGATGCCGGTGTTCATCGCGCTCTACTGGGTGCTGTCGTCCACCGTCGAGATGCGCGACGCGCCCTGGATCGGCTGGATTCATGATCTGTCCACGCCCGACCCTTACTACATCCTGCCGGTCGTGATGATGGCCACGTCGGTGCTGCAGACCTGGCTGAATCCGAAGCCGCCGGATCCGATGCAGGCCAAGCTGATGTGGTTCATGCCGCTGGTGTTCGGCATCATGTTCTTCTTCTTCCCCGCCGGGCTGGTGCTCTACTGGATCACCAACAACATCCTGTCGATCACGCAGCAGTGGGTGATCAACAAGCGGCTGGGCGTGCTCGGCAAATAGCGCGGCGCGCAGCGGCTGGGCATGCGCGGTGAACAGCGGCCACGCCCCCGATCCAATCGCGGCGATCGCCACCGCGCCCGGCCGTGGCGCGGTTGGCATCGTGCGGGTATCGGGCTCATCGCTTGGCGGTCTGATGCAGGCGTTGTGCGGCCAAGCGCTGACGCCCCGGGTCGCGACTTATCTGCCGTTTCGCGCGGCCGATGGCCAGCCGATCGACCAGGGCCTCGCGCTGTTCTTTCCGGCGCCGCACTCCTACACCGGCGAAGACGTGCTCGAGCTGCAGGGCCACGGCGGCCCGGCCGTGCTGCAGCTGTTGCTCGCGCGCGTGCTGCAGGCTGGCGCGCCGAATGCCGATGACGCAGCCGGCACGCCGCGGCTGCCCGCAGTGCGGCTCGCACGCCCCGGCGAATTCACCGAACGTGCGTTCCTGAACGGCAAGCTCGATCTCGCGCAGGCCGAAGCGGTGGCCGACCTGATCGACGCGAGCACCGCCAGCGCGGCGCGCTCGGCCGTGCGCTCGCTCGGCGGCGCGTTCTCGCAGCAGATCACACAGCTGCTCGAGGCGCTCACGCAGCTGCGCATGCTGGTGGAAGCCACGCTCGACTTTCCGGAAGAAGAAGTTGACTTCTTGCAGGCCGCCGATGCGCAAGGCCAACTCGCGCGGCTGCGGCAGACGGTGGACACGGTGCTGGCCACCGCACGCCAGGGCGCGCTGCTGCGCGACGGCATCCGCATCGTGATCGCGGGCCAGCCGAACGTCGGCAAAAGTTCGCTGCTGAACGCGCTGGCCGGCGCCGAACTCGCGATCGTCACGCCGGTGGCCGGCACCACGCGCGACAAGATCGCCACCATCATCGAGCTCGAAGGCGTGCCGGTGCATGTGATCGACACCGCCGGCCTGCGCGACAGCATCGACGAGGTCGAGCGCATCGGCGTGGCGCGTGCCTGGGATGAGATCGCCAGCGCCGATGCGCTGCTGCTGATGCACGATTCATCCCGTGCCGATGCTCTTGAATACATAGCTGAAGACGAACGACTGGCAAGCGCCCTGGCCCAAAAAGTCTCTGAAGACGTACCCAGGCTCACGGTCTGGAGCAAGCACGACATCGCCACCGTGCCGGCGCCCATCGGTGCACTTGCCGTGTCGGTCAAAACCGGCGCGGGCTTGGCCGGACTGCGCCACGAACTGCTGCGCATCGCCGGCTGGCAACCGGCGCAGGAAGGCGTCTATCTCGCCCGCGAGCGGCACGTGCAGGCGCTGCTGCAGGTGCAGGAGCGGCTGCGGCAGGCCGATGCGCTGCTTGCACACAGCACGGCAGCGCTCGAACTGATCGCCGAGGAATTGCGGCTTGCGCAAGCGGCGCTGTCGGAGATCACCGGCCGCTTCACGTCGGACGATCTGCTCGGCGTGATCTTCTCGCGCTTTTGCATCGGCAAATAGCCGGCGCCACGGCTTGCGGCCTGTCGCAACGATCGGGCCGCTCGGCCGCCGTTGCGAGCGTGAGCGAATTCGCATTGATGCGGCTTTTGCACGCGCTGTTCCACGCCGGCTGCCGCTGCCGCTGCCTACACTGCGTCGACACGGCTGCCTCATGGGACCTTCTCGCAAGGTTGCACGCGCATCAACCCTCGGGATCGGCTGTTCGCGGCTGCCTGGATCAGCCAGAAAAAAAAGAACCGTCGAAAAAACCTCACCAGAGAGCCTTCCATCCATGAGCTTTTTGAACGTTTTGTTCGGTCGCGGCAGCACGGCCGCAGCGCCGCCTGCGGACAACCGGCGCGATCCGGCAGTCGGTGCCGCCGCGGCCAGACCCGCATCCTCGAGCGCATCCGTGCGCGCCGACGGCAAGACCGGTGTCGATGCCGAGCGCGCCGATCGGCGTGAGCGCCTGTACGGCGTGATCCGCGAGACGCTGATGCGCTGCGGCGTGCTGTCGGCCAGCTACAAGTTCAAGGTGCTGTCCACCGATGCACGCGGCCAGCAGTTTCTGGTCATGCTCGACGTGGCCAGCGACTCGGCGCAGCTGATGCGCTCCGCCGAAATCGAGTCGATGATCCGGCAGGCCGCGCAGGACCAGCACGGCGTCGATGTGGTGGCGCTCTACTGGCGCGTGAATGCGCAGCTCGCCTCGCGCGCTGCGCCGGCGCCGGCGCCGGCTGCCGTGCGGCGCGAACCGATCTACCCGCCGCCAGCGCCGCCGCCACTGCTGCAGCCTGCGCCTGCATTCACGCAGACGGCTGCCGCCGCGCACCACGCGCAAGGCTTCGGCATCGGCCAGCCGCAACAGCCCTACGGCAGCCAGCCGGCACCAGCGCTGGCACCAGCACCGGCACCACTGGGTCAGACCGCGTTCGGCAGCAACGGCGCAGCAGCCGGCTCCCGGTTCGAGCCGATCCAGGCCGAAGAGGTCGATGCGTTCAGGAAAGCGCTGGCCGGCCGCGGCCAGTCCGGGCCGGCCGACGGCGTCCTGCGCCGCTCCGGCGCGCGCCAGCGATCCGGCAACGACTTCGAAGACACCCAGGTGTTTGCGGCGCAGCGCGGTCGTGGCGACGTGGGCCTGAGCGCAACGCAGTACGGCGAACTCGAATAGGCCAGCCGGGGGGGCGTGTGCCGCCCCAGCCGGTCCGCCCAGCGGATGCCGCCGGCGGACCGGCCAGATCCCTAGTTCGAGGCCATCGGCGCGACTTCGACCGGCTTGCCCAGCAGCGCGCTTTTCAACTGCAGATCGACCGGATCGCTGCCGAGCCAGATCTGCAGCGCCGCGTTGAATACCGCCGGTCCCGGCAGAGCCGACGCGATCAACTGCCCCTTCGCATGAAACGTGGTGCCCTGCTGCGGATCGAATTCGATCGTCAGCACGTCGCCCTTGCCGAACCGCTGAAATCCGGTCAGTGCCGCTGATAGATCCAGCAGCGGCTTCGTGAGTCGGCCTGCTTCGGCCGGTCGCAAGTTGCGGTTGATGCCGCGCAGGAACAGCTGGGAGATCTGGTCGGCTTCCAGCTCGCGCAGCATCACGATGCGCATTTGCTTCGGTCCGGCCGCGGCCAGCGCCTCTTCCAGCGTGCTGGCGCGCTGGCTCAGATAAAGGCCGGCCGCATACACCTTGATGACGACGCGATAGCGCACGCCGGCGCCATTGAGCTGCAGCTGGCTGGCGCCCGACTGCAGCTGGTCGGCGAATGCGACGCCGGCCACGTTGATGCTCGCCGCGGTTGCCGCCGTGGCACAGGAAAGTGCAAGGGTCGTGCCTGTAATTGCGGCGAACCGCCGCAGCTTTGAGCCTGGTTTGCTTTGCATATCGCGAATTTTCAGATGTGAGGTGGTGGTTGGTTGTGGCGGGCGCCTGCTGATCGCAGGCGCGGGTGGGCGCTGCCGGTCAGCCGGTCTTCACCGGCCGTCTGCTGCGCGTGGTCATGCTGCCCCAGCGGCCGACCTGCATCGCTAAACTGGCCCGAAGCGCGGGCGAACTTATCGGAACGAATCGACACAACCGCGCAAAAAAGCCAATGCAAATGAGAAGCCCCCGCCCGTGATCACCGAACTCGAATTCAAGTCCTTGAGCGCGCAGGGCTTCAACCGCATTCCGTTGATGGCAGAAGCGTTCGCGGACCTGGAAACGCCGCTGTCGCTGTACCTGAAGCTCGCGCATGGCAAGGGTGCGGGGCGGCACAGCTTTTTGCTCGAATCGGTGGTCGGCGGCGAGCGCTTCGGGCGCTACAGCTTCATCGGGCTGCCGGCCGACACGCTGCTGCGCGCGAGCGGCTTCGGCAGCGATGCACGCACCGAGGTCGTGAAAGACGGCGCCGTGATCGAGACCGCAGCCGGCAACCCGCTCGACTTCATCGCCAGCTACCAGCAGCGCTTCAAGGTCGCGCTGACGCCGGGCCTGCCGCGTTTTTGCGGTGGCCTGGCCGGTTACTTCGGCTACGACACGGTGCGCCATATCGAAAAGAAGCTCGAAGCCAGCTGCCCGCCGGACCCGCTCGGCTGCCCCGACATCCTGCTGCTGCAGTGTGAGGAGCTCGCGGTGATCGACAACCTGTCGGGCAAGCTGTATCTGATCGTCTACGCAGACCCGCATCAGGCCGAGGCGTACAGCCACGCACGCCGGCGCCTGCGCGAATTGCGCCAGCAACTGACCTATTCGGTCAGCGCACCGCTGATCCGTCCGAGCCAGTCGTACCCGGCCGAGCGCGATTTTGCGAAGGCCGATTACCTCGCCGCGGTCGAGCGGGCCAAGGCGCTGATCGAAGCCGGCGACTTCATGCAGGTGCAGGTCGGCCAGCGCATCAGGAAGCGCTATACCGAGTCGCCGCTGTCGCTCTATCGTGCGCTGCGTTCGCTCAATCCGAGCCCGTACATGTACTACTACGACTTCGGCGACTTCCACGTCGTCGGCGCGAGCCCCGAGATTCTGGTGCGGCAGGAAAAAGTCAGCGTTCATGGTGAGCCGGCCGAGAAGATCACGATCCGCCCGCTGGCCGGCACACGCCCGCGCGGCGCCACGCCGGAGGCCGATGCCGCGGCTGAGATCGAGCTCGTGAACGACCCGAAGGAGCGTGCCGAGCACGTGATGCTGATCGACCTGGCCAGGAACGACATCGGCCGCATCGCCAAGATCGGCAGCGTGAAGGTCACGGAAGCGTTCGCGGTCGAGCGCTACAGCCACGTGATGCACATCGTGAGCAACGTGGAAGGGCTGCTGCAGGACGGCATGACCAGCATCGACGTGCTGCGCGCGACCTTTCCGGCCGGCACCCTGACCGGCGCGCCCAAGGTGCACGCGATGGAACTGATCGACCAGCTCGAGCCCGTCAAGCGCGGCCTGTACGGCGGCGCCTGCGGGTATCTGAGCTACGCGGGCGACATGGACGTCGCGATCGCGATCCGCACCGGCATCGTGAAAGACCAAATGCTCTACGTGCAGGCCGCCGCCGGCGTGGTGGCCGATTCGGTGCCAGAGCTGGAGTGGAAGGAAACCGAAGCGAAGGCGCGTGCGCTGCTGCGCGCGGCGGAACTGGTGGAGGAGGGGCTGGAGTGACCGGCAACGGCCCAGCACGTGCTGCCGTCACTCCAGTTTTTGCGCATTCGCCGCCACGCGCTCGGCATAGCGATTGAAGCGCCACGCAGTGCCCTGCTGCGTCACGCGGCGCCAGGTCGCGCGTTTTTCCGCCGGGCTCATCTCGGTCCAGCGCTGCACTTCGTCGAACCGCCGGCCGCAGCCCTTGCAGACGTCGTCGCCCTGCGTGGTCGAGCAGATCGCGATGCAGGGCGTGTCCGGCGTCGTCGCGTACCAGTCGAGCCAGGCGCGGCGCGCGGCGTCCGGCAGGCTGGCCTCGTCGGCTTCGTCCTCATGGTGATACACCAGCAACGCGTACACCTCGGCCAGCGCGCGCGTCTCGGCAGGCAGCGTCACGCCGTCCGGCGACGGGTTGTGCGCGCGCCAATGGTTGATCGCAGCTTCGATGTCGGTGATGTGGATGCCGGCCATGAGGCTGCATGATGCCCGGACTGCGGATATGCACGACTTGCGCGGGGTCATGCGGCGCGGCGCGGCGCCTGGCGAATCGGGCTTGTCGCGCATCGGCTTGACGCTTTCGACGCACGGATGGTCCAATGAATCGAACGGCGCGGGCGTTGCTGATGTTTGGCAGCCATCGCCTGCACCACGGCCGCCGCGCCCCTCAACAAGACTGGAGACTTGAAAACACATGGATCAGATCATTGTCTATATCGACGAAGCCGAGCACGCGCGCCAGCAGATCGGCCCGTTGCGCAGCACCGGTGCGAATCACAACACGGCGCCGTCCGCTACTGCCGCGCCTGCAACCGGCACGCACTGGATCGTCGTCGCCTGCCCGCCCAAGCTGCCGCGCGATGCGAGCAAGTGGGTCTCGGCCGATTCGGTCGATGGCTGGCGGCAGGCCTCGGGGGCCGAGCTGTTCGATGAGCTGCGCCCGCTCTTCAGCGCGCCCGGCGACAAGCTGACCTGCGTGCTGGCCACCGGCGAACTCGTCCGGCTGACCGACACGTTGATCGCCAAACACGGCAACGCGCGCGTGCTCGATGCACGCCGCCCGAAGTACGGCGTGGACCTGGCGCCGGTCAGCAGCGACCAGAAGCCGCCTTCCACGGGCTGGAAATGGCAGATTCCCGCTGCGCTGGCCGGGCTGGGCGCGCTGCTGGTGCTGGGCGCCGAATAGCGCGTCCTCCAGCGGCGGAAGGGCGCTTGGCCTCTGACCCGCTGCTATCCTTGCCCGCCTATGAAGCTGATCCTCAAATGGCTGCTGTCGGCGGTTGCGCTGCTGATCGTGGCCTACATCTATGCGGGCGGCGTGCAGGTGGCCGGCTTCGGCTCCGCGTTGCTCGCGGCGTTCGTGATCGGGCTCATGAACATCATCGTGCGGCCGATTCTGGTGCTGCTCACGCTGCCGATCACGCTGGTCACGCTGGGCCTGTTCCTGTTCGTGATCAACGCGCTGATCTTCTGGTGGGCCGGCGAGCTGCTCGGCGGCTTTCAGGTGCGCGGTTTCGGCGCCGCGCTGCTCGGCTCGCTGATCTACAGCGGCCTGGGCCTCATCATCGATTCAGCGCTCGAGCGCCTGTTCACGCACGAGTGACTGCACCTGGCGCAGCCGGGTGTCAATGATCGACGCCTCGATGTGATCGGCCGGCGCGCTGGCATCCGCCTGCCGCTGCCGCACCAGGTCCTGCGCGGCGCGAAAGCGGTCCACCGCGGCCGGGTAATCGAACTGCGCCACGCGCGCTTCGGCTTCCGCGCGCAGCGACCGCAACGTCTGGCCCTGCGCGCCGCGCGCAGCCGCCAGTTGCAGCCAGGCCGACGCATCGCGCGGGTGCAGCGCAACCCAGCTCTGCAGCCGCTCGGCGGCATCCGCGGGCTGGCCGGCGCGCGTCGCGGCCTGGGCGAACAGCAGCAGTTCGGGCCGGCGGTCGAGCGGTTCGCCCTTCAATCGGTCGACCGCGCCCAGCGCGTTGCCGCTGAGCAGATCAACTTCCGCGTGCAGCAGCCGCTGCAGCCGCGCGGCGGGTGGATCGGCGCGCACCAGCGTGCCCAGCGGCTCCAGCGCGGCGCGCGCGGCGCGCACGTCGAGCAGCCGCAGGTTGGCCAGCACGGCCGCATACAGCGCGCCGGCACGGTGCGCCGCGTCCTGCTGGCCGAACGTGGCGCTGCCCGGCTCGGCCGCGAAGCTGCGCAGCGCGTCCACGCCGGGCTGCGTCAGCACGCGCGAGCGCGCCGTCACCATCGCATGCTCCAGCGTCATCGGGGGCGGCTGGTCGTTCATGCCGGCCTGCCGTTCGCGGTTTTGCATGTCGGCGATGCGCTCGGTGGTCAGCGGGTGCGAACGCAGGTAGGGAAACGAGCCGTTGTCGTTGATGCGGCTCGCGTTCTGCAGCTTGCCGAACATCGAGGCAAAGCCGCGCAGGTCGAAACCGGCCTGGCTCAGCACGCCGAAGCCGACACGATCCGCCTCGCGCTCCATGTCGCGCGAGAAATTCAGCTGAGATTGCGCAGCGACTGCGCTGCCGCCCACGATCATCGCGTTCGCCGCAGCCGGATTGCGGCTGGCCGCCAGCACGCCCAGCAGCATCGCGCCGATCAACAGCGGCGTGGTGCGGCCCTGGTTCGCGATCAGCCGCACGATGTGCCGCTGCGTCACGTGCGAGAGTTCGTGCGCAAGCACCGATGCCAGCTCGTCGCGGCTCGTCACGATGTTGATCAGGCCCGTGTTCACGCCCAGAAAACCGCCCGGCAGCGCAAACGCGTTCACCGCGCGGTCGCGCAGCAGCATGATCTCCCACGCGAACCGCTCGGACAGCTCCGCCGACAAATCCCCGCGCGCGCGCGACGCGGCCATCAGCGGCTGCCAGATGCCCTGTACGTAATCGGCGAGCACCGGGTCGTCCAGATAGTCCGGATCGCGAAAGATCTCTTTGGCCACGCGCTCGCCGATGCGCAGTTCGGCGCCGAGCGACATCTCGGAGCCGTCGCCCAGCGTGGGCAGCTGGGCGCGGGCCGGCAGTGGCGACGCCAAGCTCATTGCTATCATCAATGTAGCTAGAAGCGCAGACTTTGCCTGTGCCTGAGCGGGTTTTTTCATAAAAATACGATCAAAACGAATCGAGCGGCAGAAAGGCGAGCGGTTCGGCGCTCGTGGGGTCGAGCAGCACGGTCCAGAACCGATTGCGGCCGACCAGCGGCAGGTAGCGCAAGGACGCAGCGGCCGCTGCGGGCCGGCCGCTGCGCGCAAGTGCCGCATCGATCAGGTCAGCCTTGCCGGGTGCCGCGGGAAAGCGCTGGCGCAGCTCGGCCAGCGGCCTGAATGCCGCCAGCACGCGGTCCTTCGCGTCTGCGTAGGGTTGCCACAAGTCCGACCGCGCACCGAGGTTTACGCCCTGCACCGCGGCCGGCGTCGCGTCCATGTCCTCCTGCGCATCCTTGAACGGCCGCACCGCCATCAAGGTCGGCCCGGTCAGCGGCAGTTTGCGCAGCGCAGGCGGCGCCTGCGCGAGCAGGCTGTCCGGCACGTCGACCGCATGCACCACGCGAAAACGGTCGATTTCGAACGCCAGATGCGCGGGCCGCGCGACGAACACCGTCCAGAGGCCGTAGCCGAGCGCAGCCAATTGCAACAGCACCACGACGAACACATCGCGCCGCAACTCGGCGGCCGGCTTGGCGCGGCTGAAGATCGCGAACGTCAGCAGCGGCCCCAGCACCACATCGACCGCCACCACGAGCATGAACAGTTCGCGCCCGCCGGAAATGTCGCGGTATGGGTGCGGATACCAAAGCCCGAACACGAGCCACGCCGCCAGCGCCGCGACCACAAGCGTGGCACCCAGGTGAACCGCGGCGGCGCGCAGCCGCTCGTGCCAGTGCGAATGGGGCGAACGCAGCCGTCCGTTGGCATGCGGACGCTGATCGGCGGGCAGGGCGGTCGGACTCATATGATGAACAGCTTCGACTGCCACCTGCGGCAGTGAGTTCGCTTGAGGCCGACATTCTCGCGCGGCCATGCGAAGCCCCTACCGACCAGCCCGCCGATGAACGACCCCGAACCGCAACCGCTGACCCACTTCGACGCGCAAGGCCAGGTGCACATGGTGGACGTGGCGGCCAAGCCGGCCACGCACCGAGTCGCCAAGGCCGCCGGCCAGATCGCGATGCAGCCGGCCACCCTGGCGCTGATCGAAGCGGGTACCGCGAAGAAGGGCGACGTGCTCGGCATTGCGCGCATCGCAGGCATCCAGGGCGCGAAGAAGACGAGCGAGCTGATCCCGCTGTGCCACCCATTGGCGATCACACGGGTCGCGGTCGATTTCGAGGTCAGCCGCGATCTGCGATCGACCGATGCCGCTGCGCCCGGCTGCGGCGTGCGCTGCACCGCCACGGTGGAGACCGTCGGCCCGACCGGCGTCGAGATGGAGGCGCTGACCGCGGTGCAGGTCGCGCTGCTGACGATCTACGACATGTGCAAGGCAGCGGATCGCGGCATGACGATCGGCCAAGTGCGCGTGCTGGAGAAGCACGGCGGCAAGTCGGGCAGTTACCGCGCCGGTTGAGCCGCCGCTGCCGGCTGGCTTCTTGCCGCCGCCCAGGCCGCTTCCTCCTTCGGAAATGCTGCCTTGAAGCGCGCCTGATCGAGCTGCGCTTCATTGTGGCGACCCAGCAGCCGCGCGCTGTCGATCAACCGCTCGGCCACGCGCGGCTCGGGCGAGAAATGCAGCAGCCGGGCCGCGAGCGCGTGCAGCTCCGCCGCGTTGGCCTGGGTGAGCGGCGTAAGCGTGAGGCGCGCGAACAGCACCGGGTTCGGATACAGCGTGACGGCCTGCGCGAGTTGTTCGACCGGGTTCGCGCGCAATTCGGGCATGCGCTGCTCGGGCGGCAAGTAGATCTGGCGCACGCGGCTGTAGTCGTAGGCTGCCAGTGCACATGTCGCTACGATTGTGATAGCTGCCAGTGCAGGCAGTACCTGCGCCATCGGCTGTTTTGGTGCTGAATGCGTCGGTGCGGCAGCCACCGGCCGCGCTGCGAGCAGCAACCCGAGCGCAAGCCCGGCCGCCATCTGAAACGGCCCATACCACAGCGGATATTCCAGCAGGCTGTGTACGCCGATCACCGCGAGCACGCTCCAGGCGAACTGGCGCGCCGCATCGCCGTCCCGCCACGGCCGTGCCCGCAGCACGAGCAGCAGCAGCGCGCCGCAGACCACCGACGCCACCGGCACGCCCAGTTCGACCGCGAGCTGCAGCGGCAGGTTGTGCGCGTTGTCCAGGATGTCGCAAAAGCGCGGGCCCGCATACAGATGGGTGAAATGCGCGTAGTCCAGCTCGTTCAAGCCCCAGCCGGTCCAGGGTTTGAGCGCAATCAGTTCGGCCACGTTGCGCCACAGCACGATGCGGCTCGCGCACGGCTGCGCGCCGTGCGCGAGCCGCGCGAACGGGCCGTAGAGATTCGGATCCAGCCCGGCCAGCGTCGGCAGCAGCAGCGCGCCGAGCAGGTAGGCGACCACCGCGGGCAGCAGCACGTAGCGGCCGCCGAGCCAGCTCGCGTTGCGCTCCGTCGGCGCTGCGCCGCGCCACCGTTGCCGCCACTGCCACCAGCCGGCCAGCGCGGCGATCAGCAGCAGTTGCACGAACCCGCCGCGCGATGCCGTCGCCGCGTTGCCGAGCGCCAGCAGCACGGCAGCCGGCACGACGAGCCCGCGCCACGCCGCTGCGGCCGGCTGCGCGAGCCACCACAGCAGCGCGACGATGCCGATGTTCAGCAGCGACGCGAGCTGGTTGCGCTGCCGCAGGTTGCCGAACGCCTCGCCCGCCGGCGCGACGTTCAGCCACGGATAAAAATTGCCCGCCTGCCCGAAATACTGCAGCAACCCGATCACGCTGCCAAGCAGCGCCGCCGCGAGCAGCGCCAGCACCACCGCCTGCTGAAACCGCGCCTGCCGCCCGACGCCCGCGCAGATCGCGACCGCCAGCGCCGCACCGAACCACGGCAGCCATTCGCGCAGCGCTGAAGGCCCGTGCGCTGCGGCGACCCAGGCGGCGATGGCTATGCCGATGGCAGCGGCCGCCAGCGCAACCGCGAACCGCCGGCGCGGCGCTGCGAACAGCGCAAGCACGCCGCAGCAGCCCCAGCTGAACAGCAGCGGCTGCACGCCCGCGCTCGGGCCGGCGGCGAACGGGTTGAGCCAGGGCAGCGCGATCGCCAAGGGAACCGCAGCTGCGGCGATGCGGACGACAGGCGCGGTGCGGAAAGACGCATTCATCAAAGAGAAAACCACTCGATTTCAGACAGGCCAAGCGCATCTGCTGCGCATGTCGTTCAAGTGTCGTCGAGCGAGCGATGTCAGTTTTGACTTCGCGAAAACAAGCGGCTCTACTGTTTGGGCAAGAGGCATCCCGCGCCACATTGCCAGCGTTCGCACCGCCCGGCCTGCAAGGTACCCACCCCATGACTGAAAACATCGAGAACCTGCTGCTGGAGCATCTGAAGCGCTGTCAGGCCGGCCAAGACCGCATTGAACGCGATCTCAAGGAGATCAAAGCGCGGCTGTCAACGCTGGAGTCGGGCCAGGCATCGTTGCTGCAGCACATCGGCCACCTGGCCCCAGCTCCATCGCATCGCAGCAGGTCGCCATCGACCATTTAAGTGAGTGGATCGACCTTATCGAGCACCGGCTCGAACTGGCTGGTTGATAGCGGGATGCGGCGAGCCATTGACGTCCCTCCCGAATTCCGGACGTTTCAAAACTGGAGGTTAGGGTTGCATTTCGGCCGCGCTGAGACAGCGCGACGGAGAAGCGATGAAGAGGTCGAGATTCAGTGATGAATAGATTGCCTATGCGTTGCGGCTGGCCGAGTCGGGGACGCCGGTCGTCGATGTGTGCCGCCAGATCGGTGTGTCCGAGGCGACGTACTACACGTGGAAGAAGAAGTTCGGGGATCTGGGCGTCACCGAGCTCAAGCGCCTGAGGATGCTCGAAGACGAGAACACCAGGCTGAAGCGCATCGTGGCCGACTTGACGCTGGACAAGCACATCCTGCAGGAGGTCGTTCAAAAAAAGCTTTGAAGGCTGTCAAGCGGCGCGAACTGGCAGTCTGGATGCAAGAGCGTTATGCGGTGAGCGTGCGCAGGTCATGCCGGTTGGCGCTGCTGCACCCATCGGTCTGGTATCAGAAGAGCAAGGCCCGCGATCAAAGCGTGCTGCACTTGGCGCATCCGGGAGATCGCAATGGACCGCCCACGATTTGGCTATCTGCGCGTGCTGGTCATGCTTTGGGCGCCGAAGGCTGGGCAGTCGGCAAAAAGCGCGTGTATCGACTGTACCGGCTGGAAGGCTTGCAGCTTCGTATGAAGGTCAGACGCCGCAAGCGTATCGGCCTGCAACGTGGCCGCCCCGTGCTGGCGACAGCGCCAAATCAGCACTGGAGCATGGACTTTGTCCATGACCAGATGCTCGACGGCCCGGCATTTCGCGTGCTCACCGTCATCGATCAGTGGAGCCGCGAGAGTGTGTCTCTAGCGGCCAACTTCCGGCTCACCGGCCGATGCGTTGGCAAGGCCCTGGATGTGGCAGCACGAGAACGCGCTTGGCCTAAAGCGATCACGGTGGACAACGGCACCGAGTTCACGTCCAAGGTACTCGACGAATCGGCCTGGCGACGCGGCGTGAAGCTTGACTACACACGGCCCGACAAAGCCCACGGACAACGGGCTGATCGAGCCGTTCATCGGGCGCTTGGCGCGGGCGAGTTCCTGATGCGTCAACGAGTTCATTACGATGCAGGATGCGCGGGAGAAGTTGGAGGCTTGGCAGCACGACTACAACCACTACCGCCCGCATGGCTCACTCGGCCACCTGACCCCGAGCGAGTTCGTCAAAAGGAGGTCAGATCAACCGCCAGAAAGCTGCCCGACTACAGTTTAAAAGTGACCGAATTTGGAGGAGACGTCAGTCGCACACGATGGCTTCTCGGCGCGCTATGACCTCGATCGGATCATCGGTACGTTCTCGCGGCCCGCACACAAGCTGTTTGGCCAGTCGTACGTCGGCAAAATTCTTGTGCTTGACACCGCCAAGGGGGGTGTCGCCAGCGCCCGGATGCTGCGCGAAATGGCCTTGCGGGGCGTCATGCCGCTGGCGATCGTGTTCAACAGCGTGAATCCGATCCTCATACAAGGCGCGGCGTTCGGTGATATCACGATGATGGCCGGGTTTGAGGACGACATCACTGCTGAGGTGGCGCGTGGTGCGATGGTGGAGATCGATCCGGCGACCAAGACGATGCGTCTACTGTAGGCGCAGGCAATGATGAGGTTGGTCAGATCTCGAACGGTTCTACGATCAACCCTTGACGGCACTGGTGCGAATTGCCCGGCCTTACCGGCTGATCTGATGGTCTACATGGGCCGAGGGTTAGGGATGAGCAAGCTGCATGAGCATTGAAGATGCTGTTCGTGCATAGCGACTTCGACTGCGGGAACTCGGGCTGGGCGTTACGTTCAGAGGCCATGCCTCTGAGTAAAAGCGAGGATCGCCAGACGCTTATGCAGAAAGGAGTAGGCATCAAGACATTGTCGGCCTTCGAAGTGACGCCCCATGTCATAGACGCGCACGCTCTCCAGCGCTGATCGACTGCGTGACAGGCTTGTCGAGCCGGCCCAGCGACTCGTCATTGATTCAGACGATCCCGCTTCAAGCCATACGCTACGCGTCACTGTTACAACATGGGCCTGAACGAAGCAACTTACTAACCAGAGGAGACCCGGCTTGGCCACGTCAACCCCACCACCCGATCTGCAGCGATCGCTGCGTATCCGCGAAGTCACCGCCTATCCGCTGTCATTCCCGATCGTGCCTGAAAACAGCGTCAGGCTCGGTATGGGCCGCGCTGTCAAGAAGGACACCGTGGTCGTCAAGGTCACGACCGAGGACGGGCTGGTCGGCTGGGGCGAATCGCATCACGGCAAGGCCCATACGACGATTGCGCATCTCATCAACGGCAGCCTGCGCCGGTTGGTGGTCGGCATGGACGCGAGCGACGTGGTCGGCGTCTGGCAAAAAATTTATCGCGCGCAATTGGCCAGCCACGGCATTGGCGCGGGTTGTGCGATGGCGATGAGCGGCATCGACATGGCGCTGTGGGACATCCGCGCCAAGGCGGTAGGCTGGCCGTTGTACAAGCTGCTTGGCGGCTTGATGCGGCCGGTACCGGCGTATGCAGGAGGCGTTTCCCTCGGTTTTCAGGAGCCGGCTGCGCTGGTCGATGAAGCGTTGCCGCACATCGAGGCCGGCTACAAGGCGATCAAGCTGCGCGGCGGCGATACACCGGCGCGGGATCTGGAGCGCGTTGCCGCAGTGCGGCAGGCCGTCGGCGACGACATCACGATCCTGATCGATGCGAATACCGGCTACAAGGTGGCCGATGCGCGCCGTGTGATGCCGGGCCTGGACGACTTGAATGTCGGCTGGCTCGAAGAACCGTTTCCTGCGCACGATCATTTGAGCTACCGCCAAGCTCGCCAGTTCGGCCGGCTGCCGCTGGCTGCCGGTGAAAACCACTTCACTCGCTTCGAGTTCCACCGCGTGATCGAAGACGGCTCAATCACCATCTTGCAGCCGGATCTGTCGAAGGCCGGCGGTGTCACCGAAGTGCTGCGCATCGCGGCCATGGCGTCTGCCTGGAAGCTGCCTATCCACCCGCACACCAGCATGACCGGCATCAATATGGCTGCGTCGATCCACCTGCTGGCGGCAATCGACAACGGCGGTTACTTCGAAGGCGACGTGTCGAAGAACAACCTGTTCCGGGATCAGCTGGTCAGTACGCCGTTCCAAATCGATGCTGATGGCAACGTGCATCCGCTGGAGGCGCCGGGCATCGGCGTCGAAGTCGATGAAGCGTTTATTGAAGAGTATCCAGCCATTGAAGGGCCGGGCTACATTTGATCGAAGTGCGTTCGCGTGAAACCACTGAAACGACAAGAAGGAAAACAACACATGAGACAAGTCACCCGCCGTAGCCACCTGAACGCACTGATCGTCGCCGGCTTGTTCGCGACAGTCGCCGCACCGGCAGCCGCTCAGGCCATCGACGACTACCCCAACAAACCGATCCGCATCATCGTGCCCTACACGCCGGGCGGCTTCAATGACACGTTGGCCCGTACCGTCGGCGCGCAGTTGCAGCAGGACTGGGGCCAGTCGGTTGTGGTGGACAACAAGCCGGGCGGCAACACCGTGATTGGCACGCAGGCCGCAGCACGCTCGCCGGCCGATGGCTACACCTTGTTCATCGCGCCTTTTGCGTTCGCGGTCAATCCAAGCATCTTCAAGTCGCTGCCCTACGACACGAAAGACTTCGCGCCGATCACACTCGCCGCGACCACGCCGAATCTGCTGGTGGTCGGACCCTCGTTGCAAGTCGATTCGTTGAAGGAACTGATCGCAAAAGCGAAGGCCGATCCGGGCAAGCTCAACTATGCGTCGACCGGCATCGGCTCATCGAACCATCTGTCGATGGAGAAGTTGAAGCAGATGGCCGGCATCGACATCACGCACGTGCCCTACAAGGGCAGCGCGCCGGCCGTGACCGATCTGATGGGCGGGCAGGTCGGCGTGATGTTCGACAACATTCCGAACGTGATGCAGCACATCAAAGCAGGCAAGTTGAAGGCGCTGGCGGTCACCTCGGCCAAACCGTCGCCGCATGCGCCGAGCGTGCCGACCGTCGCGGAAGCCGGTGTGCCGGGCTATCAGGTCGACGTTTGGTTCGGCATCATGGCGCCGGCTGGCACACCGCAGCCGATCATTGACAAGCTGAACAAGCAGATCGTCAAAATCCTGAACCTGCCGGACGTGAAGGAAAAGTTCTCCGCGCTAGGCGTCGACGTGGTGGGTAGCACGCCGGCCGAAGCTGCCAAGTACCTCGATGACACGGCCGCCATCTGGGCCAAGGTTGTGAAGGAAGCTGGTGTCACGGCCGAGTGAACCGCCAACGCCCGGACGCGCCGTGGTGCTGCTGACCGGGCCGATGGAGGTGAGTGCGCGCGCCCGGATCGAGGCCGTGGCCGAGGTGCGCGAAGTGCCCGATACGCAGCCGCGGACCTTGCGTGAATGGGCAGCCAACGCCGATGTGCTGGTGGTGCGCGCAATGCTGCCGGCCGACATCTTCGAGCACGCATTGCGCCTGCGTGGCGTGGTGCGCCAGGGCGTGGGTCTGGACATGGTGCCGATGGATGCTGCCCGCGCGCATGGCCTACCGGTGGCCAATGTGCCAGGCTCTAATCGGCATTCGGTGGCCGAGCATGTGATCGCGTGCATCAGCACGCTAACCCGACGGATCGCGCGCATGGATGCCGAACTGCGCGCCAACGGCTGGAGCGAAGCGCGCAAGCTCGCTGATGCCGGCAGCGAACTGTTCGGCAAGACGATCGGCATCGTCGGGCTCGGCAGCATCGGCACGTGTCTCGCCGAGATCTGTGGTTGCGGGTTCGGCATGGCGGTGCTGGGGCACCAGCGGCGGCTTGATGCGGTGCCGGCGTTCGTGCGCGGCGTGCCGCTGGATGAGCTACTGCACAACAGTGATTTCGTCGTGCTTGCGTGCCCGCTGACAGCAGAGACCAGGCACCTGATCGATGCGCGACGACTTGCATTGATGAAGCCCAGTGCGTTGCTCGTGAATGTCGCACGCGGTGCGGTGGTTGAGGAGGCTGCACTGGCCCAAGCGCTGCACGAGCGTCGCATTGCCGGTGCGGCACTCGACGTGTTCGAACAGCAACCGCTGGCGCCCGATCATCCGTTTCTGCAGCTTGGCAATGTGCTGCTGACGCCGCATGTGGCTGGCCTCACCGTGGAGAGCACGCGGCGCATGAGCGACGGCGCAGCCGATGAGGTGCTTCGGCTGCTGCGCGGCGAGCCGCTGTTGCACCGTTGTGACTGATCGGCTGATGACCGTCAACCGTCAACCGTCAACCGTCAACCGTCAACCGTCAACCGTCAGTTTCTCCGCGCCAACTAGAAATGCGTGCCTCCGGATCCAAACGTTTCCGAGTGAAGCACGTCACCTTCCAGCGTGACCGTGTCGCCTGAGAGTGGATGCTGGGTCTGTTCACGCACAGTCGGCCACATCTCGCCCTGCACAACGCTCGCTGAGACGGGTGCGTGAGATTTTTGAGCTGGGTTGGGGGTGCAGCGACCACTCATGCACGGAGTTTTATGACATGTGCCTTTTGGCCCCGAGGAGTCAGGCATAAGAATCGAGCCAACACCAATTTACTCAAGGCTCAACACAAAGTGACGTGGTTTGGCAAGTGGCACAAATCCGTATGGAATGTGCTCGCCGATACGGCACACCCGCCTCAACAAGAAATCGTTGCCATTCCTTCGACGCCGACTGCCAGTGCTGCCAGTCAGGTGTTGGGCAAAAAAGCCCCAGCCTGTTAACCGGTTCGGGCTTTTTTGCTTTCTCAATCGCAAGGAGCCATTTTCAAGCGGATGCACAACATCCGGCGGCGCAGCTTTGCCTGAGGAAATCATTGGGGTTGAACTGCCAGCGGTAGCTTGTTGAAAAAGCCGAACCTTCAGCAAACGCAATACCGCAAGGAGCTTGACAATGACTCAGTTCAACCGCCCCGGGAATCGCGGAGGCCTCTTGGCTTGAGTCTGGCCGACATGGCCTGCTGCCCAAGATTGCGATAGTAGTTGGCCTCGTGTTGGGCCGGCTGCACGTACCCGAGCGACGCCATCAGTCGGTGATTATTGAACCAGGCCACCCATTCGAGCGTGGCCAGCTCAACAGCCTCTCTGGTCCTCCACGGCGCCCGTCGGTGAATCAACTCGGCCTTGTACAGCCCGTTTTGATCGTCTCGGCCAGTGCGTTGTCGTAGGAGTCGCCCTTACTGCCCGCGGAAGGCTCGATGCCAGCTTCAGCCAAGCGCTCGGTGTAGCGAATGCTGACGTACTGCGACCCTCTGTCGCTGTGGTGAATCAAAGTGTTGTCGCGCTCGGGTCTGCGGTCATACAGCGCTTGCTCCAACGCGTCGAGCACGAAGTCGGTGTGCATGGAGCTGCTCATCCGCCAGCCCACGATGCGCCGGGCGAACACGTTGATGGCGAAGGCCACGTACAACCAGCCCTGCCAGGTCGGTACGTATGTGAAATCGCTGACCCGTAGCTGGTTAGGACGCTCGGCATTGAACTGTCGGTGGACACGGTCGAGTGGACACGCTGCCTTCGGGTCACTGGAGGTTGTGCGCACGACCTTGCCACCGATCACGCCGCGCAGGCCCTGGCGTTGCATCAGCCGCTCGAAGGTGCAGCGGGCCACTGGCAAGCCTTCGCGCTGCAGATGCCGCCAGACTTTGTCGGCGCCGTAGAGCTGCATGTTGATCTGCCAGATGCGATCAATGTGCGGCACCAGCACTTCGTCGCGTTGGGCACGCGCACTGCGCAGCCTCGGCGTGCGCTGCCGCGCGGCATGGTGCCGATACGCCGACGGGGCAATCTGCAGTACCTTGCAAATTGGCTCGACCCGGCGGTGGTCACGCCCTCGCGCTGGCCTGTGTCGCGCTCATGCCGGCGAACCCAGCAGCGCAGCGTCTCGGCCGTGCAGCCGATCTTGGCGGCAATCGACTCAATGGCCGCCCATTGCGACTCGTACTGTTCCTTGGCCTCTACAACCATGCGCACAGCGCGCTCCTGAACCCCGGGGCGGTTCAGGTTCCCCGTCGAGCGATACGCTGGGAAACTCATGCCTTCACAAACAGCAACGAAAGCAAGCGCCAGCGGCCGAAATCGACCACGCAAGCACACCCTCAGCGGCCGTTCAGGAGACCAACAGAAAAGCAAGGCGTGACAACCACCTGCACGCGTCAGCTTATCGGGACCCGCGCCAATGCTAGATCTCCGGCCAGCGGCGAACCGTCACCATTTGCACTGAAATCAAGTGGATCCCAGCGCTTCCAAATGCTTCTCGATGACAGGCTGCAGCACTGCTTAACATTTTTGATAAGAAGCATTGATGATGCTCGGCGCCTTGCGCTGTGATGAGCATGGAGTAGGCGGCGTCTGCATGTCATCGCGATCTTCTGCTGCACTCTGGGCCGCACCCAGTGAAACTGCCTGTCTCAAAGACCGGCCATTGTGCGCTGCCGCAGCGCCGCCATCATCGCCTCTTTGACTGCCAACAGCGGCCGACTGTCGGCATCGGCCTTGCGCGTCACGAGCGACATCTGCACCGTCGGTGAGCCCCGGCCCAACCGCACGATGCGAACTGGATAGGTTTGACAGATGCCGGTGTCGAACAGATGTACGAGCGAGATACCCACCCCTGCGCTTACGAGCGCGACGATGCCCGCAATGCTGTCCAGTTCAAGCAAGCCGCGCTGATGGCGCACATGGCTCGCCACGTAACGCGCAGCGAGACCGCCCGAGATGGTCTTGCGGTCATAGCGGACCCAGTCGTACTGCCGAAACAGCACTGGCACCGATGTCTCGACGGCCGACAGTGGCGCGATCAGGCGCATCTCCCGCCGCAACAGCGGATGCCAGTTCAGGCGCGCCGAACCGCCTGTCTGCGGCTCGGCGACGATGGCCGCATCCAGCTCGCCGGCCTTGACCGCATCGGTCAACCCGCCACTGCGGCCGCGCATCGGCCGCAGTTCGAGCCGCGGGTAGCGCCCGCGCAGTTCGGTAAAGAGGTCAGGCAAGAGCGATGGCAGTACCGACTCGATGAGGCCAATCCGCACCACGCCGTCGACCGCGAGCGGGGTGCGACGGCGCAGCGCCTGCAGCTGCCGCAGCCCCTCGCGCATCGACGCGGCCACATCGTGTGCGAGTGCCGTCGGTCGCACCTGCTGACCAGAGCGGTCGAATAGGGCCTGACCCAGGTACTGCTCGAGGTGCTTCATCTGCATGCTGACAGCACTCGCAGTCAGATTCATTTCGGCCGCGGCGGCGGCGAACGATCCGCCGCGCAGCACAGCGTCCAGGGTCGAGAAGGTATCGAGCTTCATCAACGTTCCTTACGGCCCAAACCAAATCTATTGGCTTTTTCTTGCGTCGGATCGAGCCTAGACTTCATTGATGCCCATCTAAGGCATCCGTTGCCACCACCGTAACAAACCGGAGACTTTGCCGCCATGAATGACCAACGACCCCAAGCCTGGACGGCCGATGACGCGCGTTGCGACACGTCCTGGATCCAGCCGCTTTCCGCCGACGAAGTGACGGGCTTTGAGACGGCACTCGCGCATGCGAAGGCGGCGGACAAGCCGTGGCTCGCGATGACGCGCGAAGACTTTCCGCTCAACTCCGCCGCGCGTTCAGCACTCGCGCGTGCGGTTGCGACCACGCAGAGTCGATGGGGCGTGTGCCTCGTCAAAGGCCTGCCGGTCGACCGCTGGAGCGAAGCTGATGCCAAGCTCGCCTATTGGGGCATGGGTCTGTACATGGGCGTCGCGCGCACACAGAACCCAGCAAGTCATTACATGAACGATGTGCGCGACGTCGGCGCCGTCTACAAGGCCGCCAATGGCCGCAGCCGAGGCTACAACACCAACGCGGGGCTCGACTTCCATATGGACTCGGCCGACGTGGTTTCGCTGCTGTGCCGCCGCACCGCCAAGGCTGGCGGTGAGAGCATCGTCGTGAGTACGATCGCTGTCGCCGAGGAGCTCGGCCGCCGCCAGCCCGACCTGCTCGAGTTGCTCAAGCAACCCTGGTATCACCACTACCAGGGCGCCCAAGACCCGGAGCAGCCGCCGTACTACGCATGCCCGATCGTGGGCAGCGATCCAGAGCACTTTACGATGCGCGTCAACCGCAAGAACATTGTCGCGGCGCAGAACGATTTTCCTGAGTTGCCGCGCGTGACGCCTGGGCAGTGGGAGGCGTTGGACCTGCTC
The DNA here is from genome assembly GCA_965218765.1 of Burkholderiaceae bacterium. Taxonomy (GTDB): domain Bacteria; phylum Pseudomonadota; class Gammaproteobacteria; order Burkholderiales; family Burkholderiaceae_C; genus JBBPYC01. The sequence goes on from CBDCLU010000004.1 coordinate 328,710, forward strand.
GAATCGATCATGGCCGATCCGCGCTGGTGCTTTCGGATGCAGCTCGACGAGGGCGACCTGCAGCTCGTCAATAACTATGTGATCGTCCATTCACGCACCCCGTTCGAGGATTTCGAGGCTGCGGACCGCAAGCGCCATCTGCTCCGCTTGTGGATCGCGGTGCCGGCTTCGCAGCCGCTGCCGGCCGATTGGGCCGAGTACTTCGGCGACGTGCGCGCGAATGCGGTGCGCGGCGGCCTGCGCGGTTCGCAGACGACGCCCGAGTTCACGGCTTACGAACAGCGCCAGGCTGCCGCGCTCGGCATGCTCTGGCGACCCTGGACGCCATTGAAGCGGCGCGAGACGGTCGACGCCTGATGCGTGTAAGGCTGAGCCACAGCATCCGGGATCAATCCGCGTTCAGCGCGCGCCGTTCCTCGGCGCCATGCTGCCCCAGCGTAGGCGCAGCGAACGGCACGGGCCCAGGCGTGCGGCTGTAGACCCAGGCGCGCGTGAATCCGCGGTAGCTGCCAAGCGTCGGGTGCGCGAAGCTGTCGATCATCTGCTCGGCCTGAACCTGCGGATCGTCGAACATGTCGGCCACGCCGCGTGAAGCCGCGCATGGCACCGCTTCGCCGAAGATCGCCTCCCATTCACGAGCGCTGTGCGCCTTGAGCGCCTCACGCAGCTGTGGCAGGATTTCGCCGGTGCGTTCGGCGCGCTTTTTCACCGAGTCGTAGCGCGGGTCGTCGTGCAGCGCCGCAAGTCCGGTCTTCTGGCACAGCGCGCGCCAGAAGTGCGGCGTGTTCGCCGACAGATAGAGGTAACCCTCGCGTGTCGGGTGCAGGCCCGTGATGCCGCCCGAGCGCATGTCGCGGCTCACGTCGCGCGGCTCGCCTTCGGCCCAGATCAGCCGCGCCGACTGCATCGTCAGCGCCGCGCGCAGCAGCGAGACTCCCACCTGCTGGCCGAGGCCGCTCTTCTCGCGCTCGTAAAGCGCCGAAGCGACGCCACCGGCCACCAGCGCCGACGCGTAGTAGTCGACCACCGAACCGTACAGGATCTCGGGTGCTCCGCCGCGCGAGCCTTGTTCATCGCACATGCCGCTGAAGGTCTGCAGCACCTGGTCGTAGCCGGCTTTATCCTTGAGCGGGCCGGTCTCGCCGAAGCCGGTTACGGTGCAGTAGATCAGCCGCGGATTCAACGGCTCGAGCTGCTCGTATGCGATGCCGAGGCGCCGCGGCACGCTTGGGCGGAAGTTGTGCACGAGCACGTCGGCCTCGCGCACCAGCTTGAGCAGCGTGGCCAACTCGCTCGGCTGCTTGAGATCGAGCACGATGCCGCGCTTGCTGCGGTTGACACCGACGAACGCGCGACCTTCGGCCGCGAGCGTCGATGGATAGTGGCGCAGATTGTCGCCAGCCGGCGGCTCGATCTTGAGCACCTCGGCGCCCTGGTCGGCGAGCAAGGTGCAGCCATAAGGGCCAGCAATGTAGGCGCTCAGGTCAAGCACCTTCACGCCCGACAGCGGGCCACGCGGGCCGCTCGGATCGGCGCTGCGCATCATTCGGGCACGATGTTCTGCTGGCGAGCGAGCCTTTGCCAGCGCGGGATGTCGGAGGCGATCGTCGCGGCAAACTGTGCGGGCGTCGCCGCGTGCGGCAGTGCGCCTTCCTTGAGCAGGAACTCTCTGAACTCGGGCGTCGCGATCACTTTATTCGCCTCGGCGTTGAGCCGTTCAACAATCTCGCTTGGCGTGCCGGCCGGAGCCAGCAAGCCCCACCAAGCCTCGAAATCGTAGCCGGGCACGACGCTGGAAAGCGGCGGAAGATCGGGTGCGATCGGGCTCGACTCGGCACTGGTCACAGCCAACGCGCGGATGCGGCCACTGCGCACGAACGGCATGATCGACGGTCCGCTCGAAATCAACAGCTGCACCTGACCGCCGATCAGGTCAGTCACCGCAGGGCCGATGCCGCGGTACGGTGCATGGAGGATCTCGGTCCCGCTCATCGCCTTGAACTGTTCGGTCGCAAACTGGTTGGTGCTCGCAACGCCTGAGCTCGCATATGCGTACTTGCCCGGATGGGCCTTGAGCTCGGCAACCAATTCGTTCGCGCTGCGCGCCGGAAAGTCGTTGTTCACCGCGACGATGAACGGGCCTTTGGCCATCATCGCGACCGGCGCGAGGTCGGTGACGGCATTGAACGACAGCTTGGGCTGGATCGCGGCATTCGTGACCAAGCTCGACGACACCACGAGCAGCGTGTAGCCGTCCGGCGCGGCTTTCGCGACGAACGCGGTGCCAATGTTGCCACTCGCGCCTGGCTTGTTGTCGACGACGACCGGCTGCTTCAGGCTCAACGACAGCCCCTTTGCCATGAAGCGCGCGAAGTTGTCGTTTGAGCCACCGGGCGCATAAGGCACGACGATCGTGACGGGCCTGCTTGGGTAGCGCTCCTGCGCGCTTGTCAAGCCGGGAGCCAAACTGACGGCAAGGACGGTCAGAGCCAGTGGCAACAAGATACGGCGGTGGATGGGCATGCGATTGTCTCCTCTTCGATCAGTGAGTGAAAGGTTTAGCAAGCGGGGCTGCCAGTCAGATCGGCTCATCCGCCAGGCCAAGCCGGCGCGCGATCTCGAGCACTGCGCGCGCGCGCAGCAGGAACGGCGCGTCGATCATGCGGCCGTCGACGACATAGGCACCGATGCCGCGCACTTCGGCCTCGGCCGCGGCCGCCTCGACCTTGCGCGCGTCGGCAATTTCGGCATCGCTCGGCCGAAAGATCTCGTTGGCCAGCGGCACCTGGCTGGGATGGATGCAGCTCTTGCCGAGAAAGCCCAGGCGGCGCGACATTCCGGCTTCGGCACGAAAGCCTTCGGCATCGCGAATGTCGGCATAAGCGCCATCGTAGGCGAACACGCCGGCCTCGCCGGCTGCCAGCCGCATCTGCAGCAGCATCTGATGCACCGCCGCGGCGTCGCCGCGCGAGATCGAAAGCGGTTCGAACAGGTCGCCGAGGCCGAGCTGTAGCCCAGCCACGCGCGGATGCGCCGCGGCCAGTTCGCCCGCGCGCCGCAGCGCGCGCGGCGTCTCGATGTTGAGCAGCAGGCCGATTGGCGCAGCGACGCCGTTCGCGCGCTCGGCGGCCTCAACGGCCCGCGCTGCCGCGACGACATCTTCGGGCGCCTCGGGCTTCGGCAGATTCAGCAGGCGTACACCGGGCCGCACGAGCGCGGCGACGTCGGCTTCGAAGTAAGGCGTGCCGAGCGCATTGACGCGCACGATCACAGTCTTGCCGCTGGCTGCCGCTGTGGGGCTTTCGAGGAGGACCTGCAGCGCGCGGCGTGCCTCATCCTTGCGCTCGGGGCTGACCGAATCCTCAAGGTCGAACGAGAGTGCATCGGCCTCGCTAGCGAGCGCCTTGGCGAACAGTTCCGGACGCGATCCGGGCACGAAGAGTTTGCTGCGCATGAAGCACAGTGTGCCGTCCGATCCGCGCAAAAGAAAGACATCTTGTCTTCGATCAGATGAAAGAAAATCTATCATCGTGGAGACGAACTACTTGCGAACTTTTGTGGCCGTGGTTGAGTTCGGCTCGATGTCGGAGGCAGCTCGGCAACTGCATCTGACGCCGGCGGCGGTGGCGCAGCAACTGCATGTGGTCGAGCGCGAACTCGGCGCTGTGCTGCTGCGCCGCGCAGGCCGCACGGTGCGCCCCACCGAAGCTGGCCACAAGCTGGTCGATCGCGCTCGCACGATGCTGCGCGACATGGCCGAACTCAAAACGGTTGTGGCTGACCATGATGAGGCAATCGAACTGGTCGTCGGTGCGATCAACACCATGCTGCACGGCCTGATGCCGGTGGTACTGGGCTCGCTCGTGCAGGCTCATCCGTCGGCCTGCGTCGTCGTGCGCTCAGGGCTGTCGTCCGAACTCTACGACGGCGTGCTGGACCAGGAGCTCGACGCGGCGATCTGCTCGCATCCGAACTTCACCCTGCCCAAGAGTCTGTGCTGGGCACAACTGCGTGAAGAGCGACTGGTGGTGCTCGCGCCTTCGGCCTGGGCCAGCCGCGATCCGCACGAGCTGCTGCGTGACGAACCCCTGATTCGCTACGATCGGCGCCTCGGCGGTGGCCAAGCGGCCGAGCGCTACCTCGGTCACGTTGGAATCGTACCGCGCGAGCGCTTCGAGGTCAGCTCGCTGGCTGCGATTGCAATGCTGGTGGCGCGAGGGCTCGGCGTGTCGATCGCCCCCGACGCGACCACCGCTTGGTGGCCGAGCCTGCCGGTGGTACGGCTGCCGTTGCCGCAGCTGACCGACGCACGGTGCTTTGGCGTCATCTGGTCACGTGCCTCGCTACGCTCGCGCGCCATTGAGACGTTCGTCGAGCACGCGCGGCGGTTCTGTCGCGATAAGTGCGTGATGGCAGGATCGGCTGATGAAGGCTGATCGTTTGAAGATGTTTGAAGCGCTGCGCCAAGTTGTGCGGCGGATGCAATACCCGTTGGAGGTGATGCTGGTTTGCATGCGTTGGCATGCGGCCTACCCACTGAGATTTCGCCAAATTGAGGAGATGACGGGCGAGCGCGGCGTCTTCGTCGATCACTCCACGTTGCACCGCTGGTCGATCAAGATGTTGCCGGTACTGGACGCCGCTTTGCGCCGGCGCAAGCAACGAGTCAGCGCGAGCTGGCAGTTGGACGAGACATACGTCAAGGTCGGGGGCCAGTGGACGTATCTGTACCGAGCGGTCGACCGTAACGGCGACACCGTCGACTTTCACTTGCGCGCCAAGCGGGATCACGCAGAAGCGCGGGCATCCGTCAAACGCGCGATCGATCTTCACGGTGCGCCAGACAAGATCACCATCGATGAGAGCGGCGCGAACACGGCGGCGATCACGAGCATCCAAGCCGACAGCGGCGTGTCCATCGAGATGCGACAGTCGAAGTACCTGGAGAACATCGTCGAGCAAGACCACCGCGCCGTCAAACGCATAACCCGGCCGATGCTCGACTTGAAGACCTTGTGCTGCGCCCGAGCCCTAATTGCCGGCATCGAAGCCATGCACATGATTCGCAAGGGCCAGCTCGGCACAATCAGAGATCAAGCCTCGTCTGTTGCGAACCAGTTCTACTCACTGGCTTTCTGATCGCCGTAGGGCTAGCGGCCATGCTCTTCGGTATCGCACTATTGCGACAGAACCCCAGAAACGCCATCTGTTTCGCTTGTCGAAGGCTATCCCGTCGTCACAGCCGTTGCGTACTGCGTTCGAGGCGTACTTCGGCGACGTGCGGCCCGGTTCGGTGCGGCGTGCGCGGCAACGCCGTCACGCAAGCGTTCACCGACTACGAGAGACGCCAGGCGGCTGCCATGGGCATGCCGCTCAAGGACTGGGCGGTAGGAAGCGGCCGATCATGCGCAGGTGCAAGCGGCGGCTGTGCCTGACGCGGCAGCTACTTGAGAAACAGCTGCGTCAAAGCGGCGTTGTCGATATGGCCTGCCTGCAACGCCAGCATCAACACGATGCGTGCTTTCCAAGCGGACAAGTCACCGCTGAGCACCGCGCCAGCCTCGACCAACTTTGCAGACGAGCCTTCGAAGCCGTAGCCGACACGCGTGCCCCCACGCGGAATGCGGGTGGCGATCACTACCGCCACGCCGCGTGCCATGGCCCGCTGAATCGCCTGCTGCATCGGCGCATTGACGTGGCCCGATGCGACCGATTGCACTACCAGCCCGCGTGCACCGCTGTCCATTGCCGCGTCGACCATTGCGCCGTCGGCCCCCGCATACATCGAGACGATCTCGACGCGGGGCAGCGGCGCGGATGCGAGCGGCAAATGCAGACGGCGCTCGGGCCTGCGATGAAACACGATGCGGTCGTGCAGCACCGCACCGAGGTAACCCCACTCGTTCGACTGGAACGTCTCCACATCGAGCGTGTGCATCTTGGTGACTTCTCGCGCGGCGTTGATATGGCTGTTCAGCGCCACCAGCACGCCGCGGCCGCAAGCTTCCAGGTTTCGGCAGATGCCCAGGGCCTCGCGCAGATTGCGCGGCCCGTCGAAATCGGGCTCGGACGCGTTGCGCTGCGCGCCGGTGACGACCACCGGCTTGTCGGTGGCCAGAGTCAGATCGAGAAACCACGCTGTTTCTTCGAGTGTCGCCGTGCCGTGCGTGACGACGGCACCGACGATGTCGTTTCGGTCGAGCAGCGCCTGCAGCTTCGCGTGGATCAAGGCCCAATGCTGCGGCTCGATCTGCGGCGACGCGACGCGTACGACATCGTGCACTTCGACCGCATCGGCATCGAACTCGCCGCTCAGCGTGGCCAGCAGCTCCGCGCCGGACAGCACCGGCATGGCCAGGCCGGTGGCCGGATCGATGCGTGAGACAATGGTGCCGCCGGTCGTGACCAGCGCAACGCGTCGACCGGTTGCTGTGCCAGCTTGGCTCAACGGATCACTCTAGCGAGATGCCGGAAGTCTCGACCACCTCGCGCCATTTCTTGATCTCCGCCTGCACGTAGGCGGCGAACTTCTCCGGGGAGCCGCCCACGGTCTGCGCGCCAAGGCCCTGCACGCGCTCTTTCATCTCGGGCTCGGACAAAATCTTGTCGATCTCCTTGTTCAGCCGGTCGATGATGGGTTGCGGAGTGCCGGCCGGCGCGGCCAGCCCGTTCCAGGAACTGACTTCGAAGTCGGGCAGCCCGGCTTCGGCCATCGTTGGCACGTCCGGCAGTTCCGGCAGGCGTGTATCGGACGCTACGGCGATCGGGCGCAACTGCCCTTTTTGCATCGGCCCCACCGCACTCAACGACGTCATGAAGCCGGTCTTGACCACGCCCGCAATCACATCGAACATCGCCGGCGACGCACCCTTGTATGGTACGTGCAGCATGTCGATGCCCGCACGCAGCTTAAGCAACTCACCAGCCAAATGCGGCGAGCCGCCCAAGCCCGATGAGGCAAAGGTCAGCTTGCCCGGCTCAGCCTTGCCATAGGCGATCAACGACTTGAGATTCGTCACCGGCAGCGACGGCGTCACCACCAGCACGCTGGGCGAAGCCATGAACTGGATGATCGGCTTCAAGTCGCGCACGGTGTCGTAGCGAAGGTTCTTGTAGACCGACATGTTGGTCGCGTTCGCGATGGTTTCGACCAGCAAGGTGTAGCCGTCCGGTGCGGCGCGCACCACCGCCTCGGTCGCGATGTTGGAACTCGCACCGGGCTTGTTCTCGACCACGATCGGCTGGCCGAGCGCTGCTGACAGCTTGACGGCAACCAGCCGCGTGATCACATCGGTTGCGCCACCCGGTGAGAAGCCGACCACGATGGTGATCGGCCGTGAGGGATAGTCGCCGATGGGTTCGGCAGCGTGTGCTTTCAAGCTGCCGGACCAAGCTGCAAGGCTTGCTGCCATGACGGTCAGCGTGCGCATCAGCTTTCTTTTGGATAGGTTCATGAATGGTCTCTGTTGTTGCGGCTGAGTGCTTCAATTCATTCTAGTGAGCATGGCTTCATCAACAGGCGTCTGAGCAACCATCTCGTCGACCAAGCGTCCGTCCGGCTCGTAGGCCCAACAAGGTCTATGCCTTCACACTTGGTACCGCCGCCCCAGCGTCAACAGCTCCGGCGTTCCGATCAATGTGTTGAGTTGGTCAAAATCCAGCATGTCATCTTTCATCGCAGCGGTGCTTTGGTTGGCATGAAGGCTTGCGTAATAGCTTTGCAGCTTGTGCGCGACCGCGCGCGCCGTGCCACCTGGGAAAATCACCAGGCGAAACCCGAGGCTGCCCAGCTCGGCTGCACTGTGTATCGGCGTCTTGCCGCCTTCGACCATGTTGGCAAGCAGCGGAACGCGCTCGGCAAACCGTTCGCAGGCATCGCGCAGCTGCTGCGGCGAGCGCAGAGCTTCGATGAACAGCGCATCGACGCCGCAACCCAAATATTTCTCGGCGCGCTCCATCGTTGCATCCCAGCCTTCGATCGCGAGCGCATCCGTGCGGGCCAGGATCAGTGTGTCTTCCGAAGCGCGTGCATCGAGCGCGGCTTTCAGCTTGCCGCACATCTCTTCGCTCGGCACCACGCTTTTGCCATCAAGGTGGCCGCAGCGTTTGGGAAACCCTTGATCTTCGAGTTGAATCATCGAAGCGCCCGCGCGCTCGAAAACGCGTACGGTGCGCATCGTGTTGAGCGCGTTGCCGAAGCCGGTGTCGGCGTCGACGATCACCGGCACTCGCACCCGCTCGGCAATACGCGACAGCGTGTCGGCGACCTCGCTGGCCGTCGTCAGGCCGATGTCAGAACGTGCCAGCTGGCTATAAGCGATCGAAGCGCCGGACAGATACAGCGCCTCAAAGCCTGCCTGCTCGGCGATCAGCGCGGTCAGTGCGTCGTAGATGCCCGGCGCAAGCAGTGCGCGTGGCTGCTGCAGCCGCGTTTTCAGCGTCGTAGATGTCGAAGTCGGGTTCATGCTGGAACTCATGGTAATTCGGTCGTTGAAGAGGTTGTGCTGCCAAGCTGCGTTGCCGCAGTCGCCGCCGCGATCCAGCCGCCGCCGACCGTGCTCAGCAAACCGTTGCCCGACAAGGTAGCCTCATAGCGCATTGCCGGACACGTTGCACGAGGCACCACCGGCGGCAGGCAGGTTCACGAACGGCATCCTGTCCTCGCGCAGCACACGGCACTGCGCATCGATGTCGAGTCCGCCCTGCGTATGAAACAGAGCACCCGTGACTTTGACGGCGTAAAACGGCGCGCGCAGCGCACCTTCGAAGCGGCGGCCGAACGCATCCGCCTCGCTCAGCTGTGCCGCGGCCAATGTCTGCTCCAGCACCACAAGGTCGCAGCCGATCAGACGCGCCAGAGCAACCGAGAGTCGTCGGCGCTTTTCAACGCACCTGCGCCCTCGGGGTCGACGAAATTGGGGAAGGTACGCTCCAGCTCCACCAACTGCGCGTCGAACCCGGTCCAGGCAATGCTGCTGGGCTGCTGCAACACGTCGACTGCGGCTTCCGGGTAGCCGGCGGTCCCGTCGTGAAAGCGCTCGCCGTGCCGATGGAACTGCACCCCGCCAGCCATCATCACGGCCCAGCTCATGAGCGCGTTGTGTGGGGTGGCCCACGAGCCGTGGCCCTGGTAGCTGCCCAGGTCAGCCGTGCGGGCGCCGAGCGCGCGGCCCCAGTCGATCGCGCTGCCGTCCTTGCCGACGTGGCCGGCGAACACCGCGTCTTGCATGTCGGGCAGCAGATCAAGCACCATCGCGCGGTTGCCGCCAAAACCGTTGCAGGCGAGTAGCAGCACGTCGCAAGCCAGCTGTTCCTGGCGGCCATCAGGGCGCGTAAAGCCGACGCCGAGGATGCGACCGTCGTGCGTCGCATACAGGGTGCGGACCAAGGCGTCGGTCAGCACATCGACGCCCGCATCCGCCGCTGCGCGTCCGAGCGCGGCCAGCAGCGCGGCGCCGGTGTGCTCAGCCAAGGCATGCATGCGGCGCGCGCGGTGGCCGGAGTAGTGAAAACCTTCGAGCACCTCGGATGCGATGCCGTGCTGGCCGAGCGCATCGACGGCCTCCGCCACCGCCTGCGTATAAGCCACCGCCAGATGCGCCTCGGCGTCGCCGTGCGCCTTGGCCTGCACATCTTCGGCGACGGTGGCGCTCGAATCCTCGATGCCGAGCGCGCGCTGATCGCGCGTGCCGGCGACCAGGATGAAGCCCGAGGACAGCGCGGTCGAACCGCTCGGCACCGTGTCGCGTTCCAGCAGCACGCAGTCGATGCCGATGCTGCGCAGGCGCAAGCCGGCGACGTGGCCGCAGGCACCGGCGCCCACGACGGCAACAGGCACGTGCCCCATGTCCGGCGGCATGTGGTCGGTGCGAACGATCTGGGGCGCATTCATGCGTGGGTCCTCGCTTTGCGCTGTTTGAGTTGATTGAGCAGACCGCCGGCTGCGACCATGTCGAGCAGAAAACCCGGCACTGGCTCGCACACGTGCCGGCTGCCATCGGCGGCGGTCAACGTCAGGCTGTCCAGGTCGAGTGCAAGCGATTCCCCATCGTGAAAATGGCCGACGCCGACACAAGTCAGCAGCAGCAGCCCGAGATTGAATGCGTTGCGAAAGTACAGACCGCTGAACGACGGTGCGATCACCGCGCGCAGCCCCAAGTGCACCAATGCCGCCACCGCCTGCTCACGCGATGAGCCGATGCCGAAGCTGGCACCGGCCACGATCACATCGCCGCGTTCGACGGATGCGGCGAATTCGGGCCGCAGCGATTCGAGACAGTGCGGTGCGATGCCATCGATGCCGAGTTTCATGTAGATGCCAGGCGCCAGCAGGTCGGTGTCGACGTCGTCGCCGAGCTTCCAGATCCTGTGGCGGCTCACGGGTGCACTGCCCTGGCGCTGCTGTGTCGGGTTCATGCGAGCATCTCTCGCGGGTCGCTGATGCGTCCACGCAGCGCCGACGCGGCAACCGTGAATGGCGATGCGAGATACACCTGCGCGGTGGCCGGCCCCATGCGCCCTTTGAAATTGCGCGCGGTGGTCGCGATCACATTGACGCCCTCGGGAATCGAGCCGCCGTACCCCGAGCATGCGCCGCAGGTGGTCGGCAGTACTTCAGCGCCGGCGTCGCGCAGCACCGCCATCACGCCTTCGGCTTCGGCCGCACCTTGGTCCTGCAGGCTAGCCGGGGCGACCATCAGGCGCACGCCGGCAGCCACGCGCTGGCCCATAAACAGCTGCGCCGCGGCGCGCAGGTCGTCGAGCTTGGCGCCGGTGCAGGCGCCGATGTAAGCGATGTCGATCGGCACTTGGTCGAAGCGGCCTACCGCTTCCGTGTTGGCGGGGCTATGCGGCGCGGCCACTTGCGGCGCCAGAGTGTGCGCATCGAAGGCATGGGAGATTGCTTCGGCTTGCGCGTCGGTGTGCCAGCCGTCGAGGTCGATTTCAGCTGTTGGCACGCCGACACTGGTGAGCCAGTCGCGCGTGGTCGCGTCCGGCGCGATCAAGCCGACCTGCGCGCCCAATTCGGCACTCATGTTGGCAAGCGTCATGCGCTCCTGCATCGACAGCGCGCGCACCGCTTCGCCGCAGAACTCCACCGCCTGATAAGCGCCGCCGTTCATGCCAAAGCGGCCGGTCATGTGCAGCATCATGTCCTTGGCGCACACGCCCCGCGGCAGCCGGTTGCGCCAGTGCATGCGTAAGGTCTGCGGCACGCGCACCCAGATCTCGCCGGTGACGACGACGCCGAGCATCTCGGTGGCGCCGATGCCGAACATGTAGGCGCCGAACGCGCCGCCTGTCGGGGAATGCGAGTCACCGCCGACACAGAACATGCCCGGGCGCAAATGGCCCTTTTGCGGCAGCACGACGTGGCAGATGCCGATGCTGTCGTAGACGTGCGGCAGGTCCTGCTCGCGCGCCCAGTCGCGCGCGATGCGCACGATGCGGCGCGAATCATCGTCCTGCGCCGGCACGTAGTGGTCCATTACCAGCACCACCCTGGATTTGTCCCAGATGGTGGCGCCCAACTCCTCGAGCATGGGTTTGAGACGACGCGGCCCGGACGAGTCGTGAAACATTGCTAGATCGACCTTGCAGCTAACAATTTCTCCGACCGTCACACTGGACTTGCCGGATGCCCGTGCGATCAGTTTCTGCGCCAGCGTTTGGGCAGGCATGGTCGACGGAGCAGCAAACTGGGTCATTCGGCATTCCTTGGCGCAATGGAAACAGGTGGCAGGCTATAGGTAGGTCATGTTCAACAGGCGCGTTGGGTTCACCGGAGCAGACATTCGCGCACCGAAACGCGGTCGTCAAGGCTGCCAACCTTGGCGACATCCATGTCGTCCTCGTATGGGTCAGGACAATAAGTGCCGTATGCCAAATAAGCCGTACGTTCATGGCGGTCGAATACCAAGCGCGCAACCACGAGCAGCTCAATAGCTACGGACATTTGGCGTTCGGATGCCACATAGGCAGCCTGCCTGGCTCGGCGAGTGCCACCGCAGTTGGATCTTGGACAATTCCTCACTCGCATGCCCACTGCCGGCTTCCACTATAAGACCGCTGAGCCTGCCATCCCACCACAAAATCGTCTTGCTTCCTCGCCAACAGCACATCCTGTAGTTCAACGAAGGCCACCATGACGTCCCCAGTTGTTCAAGCTAAAGACGTTCAATCACGCGAGGTGATACACCCCTCGTCATGACCTGCCCCCTCCCGCCGTGCCAATCATTCGGAGGAAGTCCGGGGTTGCAAGGTTAGTTGATCTCGGTGGTTGAAGGTGTTCGAGCTGCATCGCCCGCATGCTGGCGATGCAGCTCGGCGAACTTCGCTGGTGGCGTACGTCCGCAGCTGCTGTGCGGCCTGACCTCGTTGTAGTCCAGGCGCCAGGCCTTGAAGGCTGTCTTTGCTTGCTGCAGATCTTGGAACCATTGCTCGTTCAGGCATTCGTCTCTGAACTTGCCGTTGAAGCTCTCGATGTAGCCGTTTCCGCATCGGCCGTCCGGGCTCGATCAGGATGTGTCGGATGCCATGCGCCTGCGCCCAGGCCATGTACGCGCGGCTGGTGAACTCGGGACCGTTGTCGGTACGCACAGCTTTTGGGTAGCCGCGGAACAGTGCTGCGCGATCGAGCATGCGGGTGACGTACTCGCCCGAGATGCCCCAGTCGACGGCGATGTCCACGCACTCGTGACTGAAGTCGTCGGCGACGGTCAGGCACTTGGATTGCGCCGCCCCGTGCTCAGGCTGTCGCTGACGAAGTCCATGCTCCACACGTCGTTGACGGCGCGTGCCAACTGCAGCGGCACGCGCTCGGATGCGGGCAGCCGAACCTTCTTGCGCTTCGCGCACAGCCAGGTTGGCTGCGGTGTACAGCCGGTTCACGCGCTTGTGGTTCACGCCAGGATGGCTCGGACGCAAGCAGGTCGTGGATGCGCCGGTAGCCGAAGCGTCTGCGTACATGGGCGATCCGGGCGATGCGAGCTTGCAGATCCTGGGTCATGGGGTCGGCCTCGGGTGGATGGCGGTAGCTGTCGCGGGAGAGCCCCGCGAAGCCTGCACGCACGCCGCTCCGATAGATCGCATTGCTCGATCATCACGACGACGGCTGCGCGCCTGGCTTGCGGGGCTAGCGCTCTTGACCTTGCCCCTGGAATCCGTACCCCATAGCCGAGTTACGAATTGGCTTGCCTTGGTTGATTGGCAAGCCAGTTTTGCTCGAACTGCATCGGGCTGACGTATGCCAGCGTCGAGTGCAGCCGGGCCCGGTTGTACCAGAGCAGCCAGTCGATCGCTTCGTCTTTGGCCTGGCGCCTGGTCTCGAACTTCTGCCCGTGCAGCCGCTCCACCTTCAACGACCCGAACAGTGTCTCGCTGCAGGCGTTGTCCCAGCAGTCACCGCGCCGGCTCATCGAGGCAGTGATGCCGTACTCCTTGAGCGCGTCGCGGAACTCCTGGCTCGCGTACTGGCTGCCACGGTCGCTGTGGAATATCAGCCCACTCGTCTTGTTCGGGTGGCGCTTGAACCAGGCCATGCGCAGCGCATCGATGACGATCTCCCGCGTCATGTCCTCGCGCAGGCTCCAGCCCACCACCTGGCGGCTGAACAGGTCGATCACCACGGCCAGGAACAGCCAGCCTTCACCGGTGTGGATATAGGTGATGTCGCCCGCCCACACCCTGTCCGGCTCGGCCACCGTGAACTGCCTGTCCAGCAGATTCGGTGCAATCGGCAGCGCATGGTTGCTGTCGGTGGTCACTTTGAAGCGCCGCTTGCCCTTGGCCCGGATGCCATGCAACTGCATGAGCTTTTGCACCCGGTCCTTGCCCACCGGGATGCCACGCGCCACCAACTCCTTCCACGTCCGCGGCCAACCGTAGCCGCCATGCGTTTGGGCATGAATAGCCTTGATATGCACCAGCAGCGCGTCGTCGCTGAGGTGGCGCCGTTGGGCATCGCTGGCACGGCGTACAAAGTGCTCGTGATAGCCGGCAACGCTGACCCGCAGCACCCGGCACTGCACCGAGATCGGCCACACCCGTCGGTGCCGATTGATGAAGGCGTACTTCAACTCTGCGCTTTCGCGAAGTACGCCGTCGCTTTTCCCAGGATGTCGCGCTCCATCTTCACGCGCGCCAACTCGGCTCGCAGCCGGCTGATCTCCATTTGCTCGGCACTGATGACCTTCTTGTCGATGCCGCCCAGCTTGCCCTGGCGCTCGGCCTTGACCCAGTTGTGCAGTGTCTGCTCGACCAGCCCCAGCCCCCTGGCCGCCGCCGCGATGCTCTGGCCGCCTCGCACCAGCCGCACCGCCTCTTGCTTGAACTCGAGCGTGTACTGCGCCCTCGTTGTCTTCGTCATGTCCGCTCTCCCTTGCTTGCATTGAAACACTCAGCAAGGGATACGGTTTTCGGGGGCAAGGTCACTCTACCCCGAAGGCGGTGTTGAGCGCATGGATGTCCAGGTGCGCCTCGGCCAACAGCTTCTTGAGCTTGGCGTTCTCGCCTTCGAGCTCACGCAGTCGCCTCGCATCGGGCACGTCCATACCGCCGTACTTGGACATCGCCACTTGTAGAAGGTGGCGTCGCTAAAACCGCCCTGGCGGCACAGCTCCTTGATCGGCAGTCCGGCCTCGGCTTGCTTGATGAAGCCAATGATCTGCTCTGCGGTGAATCTGCTTTTTCTCATGTCCGTCATTCTCCAAATTGACGGACTTCACTGCCTTTACGCTGGTACAGCTGGGAGGGGGCAGGTCACTTGAACATGCCGAACCCATGACCCGAATCGACCGAAGCCGAACGGCTGACCCGCATCTCGACGTGGTCGCCCATCAACGAGAACTCAATGCGGCTGCCTTGACGAATGCCCAGCTGCTGGCGCAGCTCCTTGGGTATGGTGACCTGCCCCTTGCTGGTGACGGATGTGATTTCCATGAAAACTCCAGTATCACCTGGTAATACTGACACGAGGAAATGGTTGTGACGACCATTGCCAAAGGACACACCAGCATCAGACTTCGAGACAGCACCTCTCAGTCAAAGCCCCTTTCCATCTCTGCTTGCACGCGATCGAGCTGTGGCTTTGCGTAGCGCATCGTGGTTCGCGCATCCGAATGCTTGAGCTGCCGTTGCACCGTCTCGATAGACACACCACGGTCCAGCGCTCGCGTGCCGCACATGTGGCACAGCCAGTGCAGCGAGGCCTTGCTCGCATCGAGCTTTTCTTGGACGCTCAGGTCCGATGCCCAGATCGCTTCGCCGAACCAGGTCTTGGTTGATCAATACAACGCACTGTAGCTAACCGGTGCGCACGGATCGAACGTGCTGGCCATCAGCGGCAGGCTGGCCAGCTCAGGGTCGAGCCGGTCGAGGTCGGCCAGGCGCGCAACGCCGCGCCGCTGCAGGTACTGATCGAGCGCCTGCGCAGCTTGGCTCGGCACCATGACTAGGTGGGCCTTGCCGCCCTTACCCACCACCTGCAGCACCCAGCTGCGGTCGACCCGGCGCAGGTCACCAGTTTGGCTTGCACTTACTCAGATGCACGCTGTCCGGTGGTTTCAAGGAAAGCCACCAAGAACTCGATACGCTTGCGCGGCCCATCGACATGGGCGCTATCGCCTGTGCTGGCATGA
The DNA here is from genome assembly GCA_965218765.1 of Burkholderiaceae bacterium. Lineage (GTDB taxonomy): Bacteria > Pseudomonadota > Gammaproteobacteria > Burkholderiales > Burkholderiaceae_C > JBBPYC01. The sequence goes on from CBDCLU010000004.1 coordinate 344,348, forward strand.
GCTTGCATGAACGAGGCCAACGCCGTCCAGTGCCAATTGCAAGCCGTCTTGCTAGACCGCTACGGCCGCCTCCACCCCCGAGTGGCTGCATTGAGTTTGCTCACGCATCAGCGGAACAGCGCACGAGCTGAGGCTGTTTCTTCATAGTTCTACTTCGTCGACTGCGTAGCGGAATAGCCAGTCGTAGCGTTCATGCACTTTCGTTGGCGACCATTCCCAGTCCACATAGGCCGCCGCTCCAGCAGCATCGGCCAGCGCTGGGTTGTGGAAGCGTTGGCCGTTCTCGGTCGATCGCCGCACGATCTCGGAAGTGCGTTCCAGCCGCAGTTGCTCATAACGCGCTAGAGCTTGAGGAACGTCCGATGACCACCTCTCCATGCACCGTGCTAGCACGTACCCGTCCTCGATGGCCATGGCTGCGCCCTGAGCCAGAAAGGGCAGTGTGGGGTGGCAAGCATCACCGAGCAAGGTCGTCCGGCCTTGTGACCAGCGCTTGAGGGGCTCCCGGCCCATCAAGGCCCACTTGAATGGCACCTCCAAGCACTCGATCATGGTGTGCACGCTCTCATGCCAGCCAGCGAAGTCTCGATGGCATTCCTCGTGCGTGCCCCGTTCTGTCCAGGACTCCACCTGCCAGTCGCCGCGCTCGACGATGCCGACAAAGTTCATCAAGGCGCCGCCGTGCAAGGGATAGTGAATCACGTGGGCTCCCGGGCCAATCCAATTGCTTCCTACCGACTGCCGCAGCGCTGCGGGCAGCTTCTCGATGGGGATCACGCCGCGCCAGGCAAGGCACCCGGAGAAGGTGGGATGGTCGACGCCATGCAGCTGGTTGCGCATTTGCGAGTGGACCCCGTCTGCGCCGATCAGCGCCGAACCATGTACCTCACGTCCGTCCGTCAGCTCCAAGGTCACACCCTTGTCGTCCTGCTGGAACGAAGCGCACGCAGCCCCCAGCACGATGGCATCCGCAGACAGCGCTTGGACGGCGTCTGCGAGCAGCCGATGCAGATCAGGCCGGTAGATCGTGAAATACGGGTAGCCATAGCTCTCGACCGCCGAAGCGCCAAGGTCGAAGAGTTTCCAGGTCTGACCGGTGTTCCATAAGCGCACTTCCTTGCCGGAGGGAACGCTGGACACACTGCGAACCGCGTTCTCCACCCCCAGATTGAACAGCGCGCGCAACGCGTTCGGACTTAGCTGCAGGCCCGCACCGACTTCACGCAGCGCAGCCGCCTGTTCGTATAGGCGAACATCGAAACCGCGTCTGAGCAGGGCCAACGCAGCCGTCAGGCCACCAATACCGGCACCGGCGATCAGCACGGGTTGAGAGGCAATGGTCATACGGGCTTCACTCCAGCCTGATTGACTTGTCCTGGATGATGCGGCGCCACTTGACGTTGTCGGCGGAGACACGCTGCGCAAGCGCCTGCGGTGTGGAAGCTTCAGGCGTGAACTGCGCCTTCGTGAACTGCTCGACGATCTCGGGATTGAGCAACGCTTTTTGCATCATTTCATTGAGCTGAGTGATTACGGCGGCCGGCGTGGCGCGCGGCGCGAACACCGCGAACCAGGTGTTTGCCTCAAGCCCCTTCAAGCCGCTTTCCTGCAGGGTCGGAACATCCGGCAACTCGGACAGGCGCCGGCCGCTGGTCACGGCAAGCGGGCGCAAACGGCCGGACTTGAACATCTGCATCGGCGCAGTCGGCGTGTCGAACATCATCTGCACATCACCCGCAAGCAGTCCCGTGAGCGCTGGCGCGGCGCCCTTATAGGGGATGTGCTGTACCTTGATGGCGGCTGCGTCGAGGAACATTTCCGTCATCAGGTGCGGCGAGCTGCCCTGGCCCGGCGTGCCGAAGTTGAGCGTGCCAGGCTCCGCTTTGGCTTTTGCAATCAGGTCCTCGACCGATTGGATCGGCGAGCTGGCGTTGACAAACAGCACGTAGGGCTGCGATGCCACGAGCGACACCGGAGCGAACGACTCGACGCCGTCGAAGCTGAGCTTTGAGTACAGATTCGGCGCGATCGCGTTGGCGCTGAGCCCGCCCCACAACAGCGTGTAGCCGTCAGGTGCTGCGCGCGCGACGCGTGCTGCACCGATGGTAGTGCCCGCTCCCGGCACATTGTCGATAACGAAGCTGCCGCCGGTCTGCTGCTGCAGTGCTTGAGCCATCAAGCGGGCGCTTGCGTCGGTTGCGCCGCCGGCTGCATACGGCACGACGATCGTCACCGTGTGATCGGGGTACTGCGCAGTGGCGGCGCCGAAGGCTGCGCACAGCGCCACTCCGATCGCTGCGACGCGAAGCCGTGCCGAAATGGTCTTTTCCATAGTCCTGTCTCCTTGAATAATTTTGTCAACGGATATTTGGCCAAAATCCGCTTCACAAGACAAACCAATATGTCTTGTGGACCAACTTCCAATTCTTATGAATCTGACACAACGGCAGATGCAGGCTTTTCTCGCGGTGGCGCGGCTGCGGCATTTCACGCGCGCGGCCGAGCAACTGCATATCACGCAAGCAGGGCTGAGCGCGATGATGAAGGACTTGGAAACCCAACTCGACTGCCGTCTGTTCGATCGCACCACGCGTTCGGTCGCGCTCACGGAAGAAGGTCACCAGCTGGTACCGGTCGCAACCCGGCTCATTTCTGAACTGCAGGCGGTGCGCGATGCGATCCATCAGGTGAGCTCGCGTGCGAGCTCACTGCTGACGATCGGCGTGACCCCCACGATTGCCACGAGCGTGATGCCCATGGCGGCACAAGCCTTTGCACGACTGCATCGCAATGTCACGCTGCGGGTGCGCGATATCGGCCGGCAGGCAATCCATGAAGGCGTTGCAGCCGGCGCACTCGATGTGGGTTTTGGCGCGTTCTTCAAGCCCGCTTCGGGCATTGAGCGGCATCCGATCGCGGTGTTCGGTCTGATGCAGGTGAGCGCATCCAAGATAGGCACGACAGCCCGACTCCGATCCCGCAAGCTGCGCTGGACCGAGCTCGGCGATGGGCCGCTGCTGGCGTTGCCGCAGCACAATCCGATCCAGGTCGTGATTGATGAGCAGCTTCATCGCATCGGCTTGGGCGACCACCAGCGCATGGAATTCGAAAACATCCAGACGCTGCTTGGTATGGCCGAGGCAGGACTCGGCAGCACCATCCTCCCATCGTTCGTCCTAGCGGCTGCCCGGCGCTATGCGCTGTCCGCGCAGCTCCTGGTTGAGCCAGAGGTGCCGGTGAGCTATTTCCAGATCACCCGCAAAGGGAGGCCGGCGGCGCCTGCTGTCGCTGACTTCGCATCGATCCTGAACACAGCACTCGATTGCGATACAGGCCGATGCGTACGACGGTCACGCGCATGCTAGCCGGTAAAGGTGCGCCAGCACGGCCCGCCGGGAGTAAGCGCGGCTAACAAAACTTTTCCAGCGTACGAATGCAGAAGACGCTACAGCCCAGAGACAGCAAAGCCAGATGACTATCGGTGCGACGCTCGAAGCGCACGCGCAGCTCGGCCGAAGGCGGCCAGCCACGCATGGGTGCGCTCGACAACCCAGCGGTGGCGACCCAGCCGATCGTTGCGCTCAATGCCTCGGCGGGCGGTGCGGTCCTGAAAGCCGTGCAGCCTGAGGTGCGCGCGGCAGCGTGCAAAGTCGTAGCCCCTGTCTGCGTGCAGCTTCGTCGGCCACTTGCGCGGCCTGCCCGGCTGCCGCCAACGGCTGGCAGCACATCCACCAGCGCTTCGAAGATCACCGAATCGCTCCGGTTGGCGCCCGTGACGCAAAACATCAGTGGCGTACCCTAGGCGTCGGTGAGGACATGGCGTTTGCTGTCGAGCTTGCCCCGGTCCGTCGGGTTGGCCCCGGTGTGTAGACCCCCCGGGGGCTGGGCACGCGGGCCCCATCGATGCTGGCGCGGCTGAAGTCCAGCTTGTCTGCACCGCGCAACTCGGCCAGCAGCAGCCGGTGCAACTGGTGCCACACGCCCGCAGCCTGCCAGTCGCGTAATCTGCGCCAGCACGTCATGCCGCTGCCAAACCCGAGCTCCTGGGGCAGCTCCTCCCACGGGATGCCCGTGCGCAGCACAAACAGGATGCCGTTCAAGGCCTGCTCGTCATGCAGTCGGGGTCGTCCGCCCTTTGGCGAAGGCGCTGCCTGCGGCAACAGCGGCTCGACCTTCAGCCACAGCGCCGCACCAATTTCTTTGTCTCTACGTCGTCCCATGAATCGTCAAACAAGCATGAACTCATCGACGATGATAGGGTTTTGTTAGTTGCTCTGAATCCCACCTTTAGAGAGTGACAACCAAAGAAATACGCGACGGTTTATTTCATTGTCATGTGCTGGGCTTGGCATAACGCCATTCAATTCGGTCTTGCGTCGACCAATACAAACGCCATCTTCGCGGGCTTGCCCGAGCGATTGGCCCAGGCATGCGCGGTGCCGCGCTGGATCAGCACGTCGCCAGCGCGCATCACGGTTTCGCCTTCGTCCATGATCGCGACGATTTCGCCTTCGAGCAGGATCGCGTAGTCGACGGTATCGGTCGTGTGCATGCCCGGATGCTCACCTGCCTTCACGTCGCGCTGTGCGTCCGGGTACATCGCGGCAAAGGTGTTGTCCATCATGCGACGCAGTTCGGCTGGGTCTTGCGGCTCGGCCGGCCACTCAATGATGCGCAACACGGTGCCGCCCGCCGGTGGCAGCACGCCTTGGTGCTCGACAATACTGTCGGGCGTGCGCACAGTGCCTTCAGGCGAGGTGCGCCACAGATTGGTGACCCGGTAGCCGGGGCGCTCGGGGATCGTCTTTTGCACGGGGGACGCGCCGTCCTGTTCGAAGCAGGACCGGCCATTGGCGTTGTGACCGGTCAGGATGCGGCGGATCGGGGGCGCGGCGGCCATCAGTTTTTCTCCAGTTTCAAGTCGGGCACCAAGGTCGCGTGAACTTTGTAGGTCTCGGCGATGCGCGCCTTGAATTCAGCGCTGGGCAAAAAGCGTGGCACCTGCAGCAGCCCCTTTGCGCTTTCGGCGAATGCGGGAGAAGCGGTCACCTTGCGGCAGATCGCCTGCAGTTGCGTCACCACGTTCGGCGGCGTGCCTGTGGGTACGTACAAGCCGTTCAGGCCAGGGCTGATCACGGGGTAGCCAAGTTCGGCAGCCGACGGTGCGTCAGGCAGCGCGGGTTGGCGTTGCTCAGCCAGCACTGCGAGCACGCGCAGCTTCTTGCCGCCAATCGACGAGATGCCCGGCACGCCAAAATCGAGCGTGCCGCCCAGGATGTCGGTCGTCATCGCGCCATCACCGCGGTAAGCGATCGCGTTGAACTTGACATTGACTGCGCGCTCGATCGCAGCCACCGAAAGATGTGGGATGCTGGCTGGCCCCGCATGCCCATAGGACACTTGGCCCGGATTCGCTTTGGCGCGCGCGACAAGCTCCTGCATCGAGCGGATTGGCGAATCCTCGCCCACTGCGATCGCAAACACGTTCTCAAACACCTGGCAGACCGGCTCGATGTCGCTGGCCTTGAATGGCAGGTTCGGATTCAGAAACGGCGAATTCGTCAGCGGCGAAGCGGGCGAGAACATGATGATGCTGCCGTCGGGCTTCGCACGCGCCAGCGCCGCGAAGCCGACCACGCCGCCCGCGCCTTCGCGGTTGTTGACAACCCAGGACTGGGCGCTGTCGCTTGCGGCCTCGCGTGCAAATGCACGCGCCATCGCGTCGACGCCGCCGCCGGCTGAGTAGGGCAGGATGATCTCGACCGGATGCGTGGGGTAGGCCGATGCGGGCGCGGTTTGTGCAGCAACGCCGGTTGTACCTAACAGCGCAATGAGCGACGCGGCAATGCAGGATGTGATGGAGCGACGGGTTCTCATGCTTGGTTCCTGTTGGCGTGAGGTTATTGTTTGGCAAGGCCGAGGGCCTTGGACATTGGCAGCCAGCGAGCGTTCTCAGTGCGCAGAAAGGCACGCGCGTCATCCATGCTGCCACCAGCCGGTCCGTTCCCCAATTTCTCAATCCGTGCAGTGACTTCGGGCATCTTCAACATCTCAGTGGCTGCGGCATTTGGTTGCTGCACGATCGGCTCAGGCGTTCCGACCGGCGCCACCAGCATAAGCCACGGCGAGAACCCCACGCCGGCACGCACGCCATCATCGGCGCTAGTCTAGGTGCGTACCGCGCAGCCGGGTGGGACGTCTGCAAGCCCCTGCTGGCGCGGCTGACGCCAGGCATGCCGTGCTTAGCCGATCGGGGCTTTAACGGCTACGGGCACTGGCAGGCGGCGCTCGATACGGGCGCGCAGCTGCTGTGGCGGTGCGCAGCCAATCGGCAGCTGCCGGTGGTCAAGCAGCTATCTGATGGCTCGTATTTGAGCGTGATCTACCCGGATGCGAAGTCCCGACGAACGCGAAGCGGAAAGACCGTGCTGCGGGTGATCGAGTACAGCCTGCCCGGCGCGCAGCAAGCCCAGGTGCGCTACCGCTTGCTCACCACGCTGCTGGACCCGGTGCAGGCGCCCGCGCTGGAACTGGCAGCGCTCTACCACGAGCGCTGGGAGGTGGAGGCCATCTTCGATGAGTTGAAGACCCGCCTGCAGCAGCGCCGCCGCGTGCTGCGCAGCAAGACCCCTGAGGGCGTGCGCCAGGAGTTCTACGGCTAGGTGCTGGCGCACTACGCGGTGTGCTGGCTGAGGCATCAAGCAGCCAGCGCGCAGCTCATCCAGCAGCGCCGGCTGTCGTTCACTGGACACGTGCAGCTGGTACGCAGAGCCCAGCCCCGCTCCGGGGCCTTTTCCTCCAGCGCGGCCGAGACGGCGCCGGCGCTGGTTTGCTGAGTTGCTGGCTGAAGCCGCGACGCTGCGCTGCACGAGCAGCCGTGGGCGCAGCAACCCGCGAATGGTCCAGCGGCGCAACTCGCCCTATGCAAGCCATGACCGGGAACGGCCCAAACCAAAACGTGCCGATTGGACGCCCACTCTGCTCGGGCCGATGCTGTTGTCGCCCAGGCAGAGATTCGCAGATTTCAGCTAAACGAACAGTATTGGGTCACGTCTTGCCTTTTGCCTCCTCTAGACGCCCTTGCTCCGCTCTCGCAATCAATCGGCTGACATGTGATAGGGAGAGACCCAGTTCCCTGGCCATGGCGCTCATTGTGATGCCGCCTTCGTTGAACGCGTTACTGAGCGCTTCTCTGCGATCGGTGTGCTCTGATCCAGGTAAGTCCAAAGCGATCTCAGTTGCTTTGGCTGGTGCTTGGGCACCTCAACGGACGCACGCTGGGCGTCGGTGACTTTGGCCTGCATCCGGGCGGCAAAGGCTTCGTCGCCCAGAAAGACCTGATGGCGCAACCCCGCCTGCCAGATCGATTCGTCTTGCGCGCCAGGCTGCTGATTGAACAATGCCGCATAACGGGCGGCGGCCAAGCGCCGGTCGTCATCGCTTGCAACGGCACGGCCGAGCAAATAGCCATGCAGGCCATCGCAATCCAGCCACGGCGGAAGGTCCTGCAGTCCCACATGCGCTTGGTAGCTGGACCACCGCCAGTCCTCGGCCGTGGACACCAGATGTGCGGCGACCGGACTGCGCTCGACATACCGGCCGAGCGTCAGCAGGTAATTGTCTCGGTCCGTCAGGATGGCCTTGAAGCGGCCCTGGAACAGATGCCCGACCAAGCTGTGCCGGCGGTTGAAGTCCTGCGTATAGATGCCATTGATGTGACGCATCACACGTAACAAGTTCGCTTGGCGTGTATGCATCACCAAGTGATAGTGATTGCCCATCAGACAGTAAGCCAGCATTTCGGCATCGAAGCGATTCATCGCCACGGCAATGACCGTCAGTTGAGCGAGCCTGTCTGCGTCGCCCCGATAAATCGGCTCGCGCCGGTTACCACGGGCAGTGAGGTGGTAGACGGCACTAGGGAGCTCGATGCGTAGGGGGCGGGACGTGCACGCAGGCTATGTTGAGTCGGTGAGGGACCCCATGAGCTCTTATGACCAAGGTCGCAAGTCAACTATTGCCAACGGCCTGGCGGCAGCTTTGTCAATGAGCACCACCATCGGCTTTGCGCGTGCCATCAACGGCAGCCACCCATCAGCTTGTGGCCACTTTGCCAGTTCAGCATGAATGTTTTCAGATGAATTGAATTCCTTAAGTTCCTGAAGCGGGTGCGATTTGGTACGAAGGCGATCGGTTTCGGCCGAAAGAGGAACGTATAGATCGATTCGTTGAGGAAGATCAGGACCACCGGCTGTGGACTCCAATATCAGCTCATTTCGTTTCGCGAGATCCGTTGGAGCACGGGATGCGACCCACCGAGGGCCACTCCAAGACGCACTTCGGTAATCCGGCCAGGCATTATCAATTCTGCGTTGGTCAAGTTCATCGGCTTGAGCTACATCAAAGCGGTCGGAATTTAATACGAGCCACGCAGGACGTGCTGATGCAATGGTCCACAGACCGTAGCTAAGCGCACAAACTTGCATACATCCAATGATAGCCAGATCGAACTTAAGACTTTTTTTACCTGTTTTGTAGACAGCAAAAGTAAGTATTGGACCCAATACAACATCGACCGCTATTACGACCCAGAAAATCTCACCAACACCGATAGCTTTTGCTAACGGCGCTGGATGAAGAACTAAAAAAATCCAAGTAACAGCAAGACAGGCAACAAGAAATGAGATGCTCGCGTGTACCAGACTTGCTTTGATGCGAGAAATCATCTTGCAGTTTGAAGATATATTTCAGAGCGAAAAAAGAGCGCCGTAGCGCTCTTTCTTTAGCGATTAAAATAATCAACGGCACTCAGCAGGAGCGTATTTTGCCAAGATTGTCGCGCCATTCGTTGCTCCGTTCACAGCAGTCTTGTTCAGAGCATAGCAATCCCAAACGATTGTTGCGGGCGGGATCGTGCCGGCGGCGAGCACGGCACCGTTAGACGAAGGCCACAGTTCCAAAATTTGACCGGATGCATTGGCTTTGTAAGTGACGGCCATGTGACCATTACCAGTGGTGCCGACAATCGAAGTCACATTCTTGGATCCACCGATACCACCGTTCAGAGAACACGTGCCAGTTGCACTACAGAAAGTGGTGGCAGCCGCATCGGTAGGCATTCCCTTAAACAAACCCCCAACGGCATCTGCCGTGCCATTCGATGCGTTGTCAGCAACAATCGGCTTCAAACCGCTTGCCAAAACCATACCTTCGGTCACACGTGCACGTACCGTGTAATCCTGATAAGCCGGCAACGCCACCGCCGCCAAAATGCCGATGATCGCCACAACGATCATCAATTCAATCAGGGTGAAACCCTTCTGGAAATTTTTTTGCATGGAACGCTTCATTTGGAAAACCCCGTAAAAAAAGAAGAAAAAGCACTGACTGAAAGAACCACCCGGAAAACCAATCTGCTGACTTGCGACCGCTCGACTGACGAATTGACTAATGCAGGGGCCGTGCCAACTTTCGGATTCAGAGTGTTCTCGGTGAATTAGGTCCCGCGGCGTGCGGTTTGTCACGAATTTAAATAGGTGCCACTGCGCTATAGGACAGCAATGTCATTGGGCGTGTTCCCGAACTGACATTTGTGTCAGCTGGATAAGCTAGATCCGTTCATTTCTGTCACCGTTGGTTACGACGAGACGGTGCAGGTCTGCGGCGACCGACAGACGGCGGCCGAACGTCGGTAGGACCGCTTCGTGCGGCTGGTCAGCAAATTGGTATTGCAACCGCTGCTACAGCGCTTGTCGTAAAGGGGGGGGAGGAAGCACCAGCATGGCATGCCAGCAGCTGACCTGCGCCTGCTTCGATGTCAGGTCTTGATGAGCCTCTTCGCAGCCGCGACGCGAGCTTGGCGACGCGGGTTGTTTCCCGATCGACGCCGAAATGACTTCCCGTCGTCAGGTTCGTGACGGTGACGGTCCAGCGGGCAAGCGCAACATCCCCCTGCGAGACTTGCTGAGTTCGATGCGGCGGCGTGAAACTGCCAGCTCGATGCAGACGCGGACTCGGGACCAAGCTGGGCAGGGTGGCAGCTGAGGTGTCGGCTCAGGTCTCGCTGGCGACGCGGGGAAGCGGTGTTTCTTCCAACCGCTGTGCCATGCGCGTCTGTCACCCGGGGCCCGTGGCTCGCCAGCGCACAAGAACCTCTGACGGCAGGCGTAGGCTGGTCAGTTGCCTCGGGCTTGGCGATCGCGGTCTGGCGGCTCTTCTGAAGACGACGCGGCTGAACATCTCGTCGGTCAGCTCGGTGGGGAGTTCCTGATATTCCTCGGGCTGGATGACATCCGCCTCCACGCGCTTGAGATCAGAGCCCAAAGCAGGGTGCGAAGCGGGCTTGTTCACGGTCGTTGGCCCTGCTCATGCTGAATACATGGCAGACAGCGCCACGCTGGGTGTATCCGACAACCACCAAACGACTGAGAAGCAGGCCGAAACAGATCACCCGTGCCTCTCCGTAATCCTTCCTTGTGTCGTCGATCTCGGCGGTCAATCCATCAAAAACCTGTGCCGCGTCCTCGAAGTCCAGCCCGCGGTTGATAAACGTCCATTTGCGTTTGGCGGGATCGTAAGAAATGCGCGCCGCATAATTGTATATACGAAAACTCGGTGACGCGTGCTGTGTTCGTGGCCTGAAGACTGCCCTCGAACTGCTTGAGCCTGTTGCCTGTCAACCGCTCAGCCGACAGCAGACGCATGACGATCGAACGGCTGGATGCGCTTCAGCTTGGCAGCAAGGTTCTGCCGCGCCAGTTCAAGGTCGTAATGCGACTGCAGCGCCAGAAAGCTCGCGCCATCGACACCGAAGTACTTGCCCAGCAGCAACGCGGTGTCTTCGGAGATGGACCGCGCGCCATTGCAGATCGCGTTGATGCGCCGCGGATCGACGTCGATGTCGCGCGCCAGTTGGTACTGTGTGAGACCGAGCGGCTGCAGCCATTCTTCGAGCAGGATCACGCCGGGATGGACCAGGGGAACTTGCCGTTTCATCGCAGAGACTCCTTCATGAGTCGAGAGGGAAATGATGAGGCGACAACCGTTGCGCAACTCGCTCGATCAAATTCACGTCAGTGGTAGTCACAGATTTCGACGTTTTCGGCGCCGTTTGCAGTCCACTCGAAGCACAACCGTCATTGATCGTTGATCCGGATGCTGTGCTGTCCTTTTCGGTCGCCCTGCAACGCTTCAAGCTTGTTGCCTGGAGGTATTCTCAGAAAGTTCAACTGGGTCGCTGAATGCAACGCTTGCAGCTTGATCGTTGCTGCACGCTCGATGTTCAGCCACTTCGGCACACGGGTGCCATTGAATAGCTGCTCGGTGTTCTTGTCCTTGAAGCCTCGAATCGACACGGCCCGATAATAGCGCAGCGCGCCTATAGGCGCAAGGCACCATTATTCTTATTCTGCCAATCCGCTTGGCAATCCTGATTCGCCACTGCCGCTGAACTACAGCTGAAAGGCGCGAGGTGGCTTGTCTTACAACTCGAATTCCTGCCCCACCCCAAGCCAGCGAATATCGCGCCCGACCGGCGCCGTCGTTGCCATCGACGGCCGCACCCCGGCCAGCTCCGCGATCTCGCTCATGATTGTTTCAGTCTGAGCCGGCTTGGTGTGCGTGATGTAGATCGGGTAGCCGGCGTCGGCACCGTCGATCGAATCGAGCTGGCTCGCAAGCCGTTGCGGCGACAGGTGCCGGCTGATCTCGGCCAGCTGCCGCTCGTCGTTGCTGAACGCGGTTTCGATCACGAGCATGCGCACCGGCAGTTCGTTGACTCTGGCCCAGAACGCCGCGTCGCCGCAGGTGTCGCCGGAAAATACCCAGCAGCTGCCGCTGGCGGTGGAGCTGACCGCGTAGCCGACGGCGGGCACGGTGTGCACCGCAGGCAGCGATTCGATGCTTTTGCCACCGAGCTGCACGGTGCCGCCGGCCGCGAGCGGCTCGAAGCTCAGCAGCGGCGTGCGTTCGGACGGGATGCGGCTGAAATCGGGCCAGATCACATTGTTGAACACGTGCGTCTTCAGCGCCGCGATGGTCGCTTCCAGCGCATGCACCTTGAGCGGCACGTGGCGCTGGCTGGCCACCGCATCGATCATCAGCGGCAGCGCGGCGATATGGTCAAGGTGCGAGTGCGTGAGAAAGACATGGTCGATCTTGCGCATTTCGGCCAGGCTCAGGTCGCCGACACCGGTGCCGGCGTCGATCAGCACGTCGTCGTCGATCAAAAACGACGTGGTGCGGCACCCCTTGGCGATGGCGCCGGAACAGCCAAGCACGCGAACCTTCATGACGATGAAATCCGTCCGCGCTGCGCCACAGCCGGCGCGTGGCGGGAACCGACGAGGAGGGCGGAAAAGGCGGAAAGGGCGGAAAAACAGGGCACGGGCGACGACAGGCAAAAAACCAGGGGGGCCGAAGCAACGGCAAAGCCGGTACCGGCAGCGAATCGAGGTGTCGCCGCTGCGGCAATACCTCTGAAAACAGCGGCCAAGCGTAGCGATGCCGCTTCCCGCACAGGCGGCACTAATGCTCGGTTATTTGCAGTGGCTGCAACCGGTTTGCGGGTGTTGACGGTTGTTACGCCGGCTCACGGTGCGGCCGCGGTTGCAGATGGAATGCGCGGTCGTGGTTGGCCGCAGGTTCGCGCGTTATTTGCCCTGCTCGAACTGCAGGCTGTTGCCGGCCACGCCGATGATGTCGCCGGTGTGCAGCTTGAGCGGGTGGTTGCCCAGCGGCGTGCCGTTCACCGTGGGCGCGTCCGGCCCCTCCACGTGGCCCAGGATGAAGCTGGTGCCGCGCCGCGTGATCGATGCGATCGAGATGTCGGGCATGCCGAGCGTGGTGACGCGCTTGTTCAGTTGCAGCACGCGCCCGGTGGCCGCGCCGGACAGCACCTTGACGAAGGCGTTGACGGGAATCGATTCATCGATCTCGTCGTCCTCATCGGTTGATGCGAAGTCGCCGCCTGCGCCATTGCCTTCTTCCACGCTGAGCTGATAGCGGCCGATCTCGACCAGATCGCCGGGTTTGATCGGCTGCTTCTTGACGGCCTTGCCGTTCACGAAAGTGCCGTTGGTGCTGTCCAGATCCTCGATGCTGACGTCTTCACCGTGCAGCACCAGCACTGCGTGTTCGCCACTCACGGCCAGGTGGTCCAGCACGATGTCGTTGTACGGGCGGCGGCCCAGCGCGGTGCGGTCTTTTGTCAACTGCATCTGTCGCGTGACGACGCCGTCGAGCGACAAAAGAACTTTTGGCATCGAAGGAAACTCCCGATTCTTGGCTGGGGGCGGGGGGAAAAGATCAGACAGGCGGATTGTGAACGAAGCGGCCACGTTTTTCGAACGGGCCGCGTGTGATGATCAAAAGCCGAGCCAGCGCGAGATCAGCGGCCGGTGGTGTGCCGGCTGGCTGGCTTGGGCGAGCAGCACGCTCACATTATCACGACCGCCATGCGCATTGGCGAGCGCGATCAGCGCGGCGGCCTTTTCGGCCAGCGATCTGGTGGTGTCGAGCACGGCGGCGATCTCGTCGTCGCCGAGCATGTCGTTCAGGCCGTCCGAGCACAGCAGGTACAGGTCGCCATCCTGCACCGAAAACTCATGGATTTCGGGCTGCACCATGTCCTCGATGCCGAGCGCGCGCGTGACCAGGTTGCGGCTGCCCGAAGCGGCTGCCTGCTGCGGCGTGAGCAGCCCCGCGTCGAGTTGCTCCTGCAGCAGCGAATGGTCGCGTGTGAGCGGCTCCAGCAGGTGCTGACGCAGCCGATAGCAGCGTGAATCGCCCAGATGGGCCAGCACCACACGGCTCGGCTGGAATGCTGCAAGCACCACGGTGGTGCCCATGCCGGCGCAGTCCGGATCGGCTTGCGCAGCCTGAAAGATCGCGCGATTGGCTGCTTCCAGCGCAGCTTCCAGCGCCGGCTGCAGCAGCGCCAGTTCGGGTTCGCTGCCCGCGCCGGTCAGCCACTGGCCGACCTGCTGCAAGACATGGTCGGCCGCCATCCGGCTGGCCACTTCGCCGGCCTTGTAGCCACCCATGCCATCGGCCAGCACGGCAATCTGCAGCGCCTCGTCGAACGCAAGTGCGTCTTCGTTGTTGTGGCGGACCATGCCGCAGTGGGTGGCCGCCTGAAAACGAAACGTCATGAAGCGGTTTGTCTGCTGGACTGCGACCGCTTGGCTGCCGAACGGATGCGCTTGGGGCCGTCAGGCCGCCACGCTGCCGGAGCGGCTGCGCGCAGCCAGCGCCTTGCCGACCAGCACCACGAAGATCGCGCCGGCCGCCGCCGCCGCATAGTGCAGCCACGGGTTGGCCACCACCATGTCGTGCAGCACGTGGTCGGCCATGATGGTCTCGCCCGCGACCCAGCCGATCAGCGCCGCACCCAGCACCACGATGACGGGGTAGCGCGACATCAGCTTGATCATCAAGGTGCTGCCGAACACCACCAGCGGGATGCTGATGGCCAGGCCCAGCACCAGCAGCACCGTGCTGCCGCCGGCGGCCGCGGCGACCGCGATCACGTTGTCCAGGCTCATCACCAGGTCGGCGATCAGGATGGTGCGCACGGCCACTGCCAGGCTGCTCTTCTCGGTCGAATGGCCGCCTTCGCCTTCCTCTTCCCCGGACAGCAGCTGCACGCCGATGTAGAGCAGCAGCAGGCCGCCGACGATCTCGAGGAACGGCAATGCGAGCAGCTTGACGGCCACCACTGTCAGCACGATGCGCAGGATGACGGCCGCGCCAGAGCCCCAGAGGATCGCTTTTTTCTGCTGCTCGGGCGGCAGCGAACGCGCGGCCAGCGCAATCACCACCGCGTTGTCGCCGGACAGGATGATGTTGATCCAGACGATCTTGAGCAGACCGATCCAGAACTCGCTGGTTTGCAAAAACTCCATGGCGTCGTTGTCCCCGGTTGCTGGCTTGTTCTTCTTTGAGGTGTCGGTTGACCGGCCGGCCGTTACAGCAGCTTTTTCAGCAGCTTGGCCATCTCGGACGGGTCGCGCGTGACGGTGAAGCCGCATTCCTCCATGATCTGCAGCTTCGCATCGGCTGTATCCGCGCCGCCCGAGATCAACGCGCCCGCGTGGCCCATGCGCTTGCCGGCCGGTGCGGTGACGCCCGCGATGAAGCCGACGATCGGCTTTTTCATGTTGGCCTTGCACCAGCGCGCGGCTTCCGCTTCATCTGGCCCTCCGATCTCGCCGATCATGATGACCGCGTCGGTTTCCGGATCGGCGTTGAACGCCTGCATCACGTCGATGTGCTTCAAGCCGTTGATCGGGTCGCCCCCGATGCCGACTGCGCTGCTCTGGCCCAGGCCGATTTCGGTCAACTGTGCCACCGCTTCGTAGGTCAGCGTGCCCGAGCGGCTGACCACGCCGATGCGGCCTCTGCGGTGGATGTGGCCCGGCATGATGCCGATCTTGATTTCATCGGGTGTGATCAGACCTGGGCAATTGGGCCCAAGCAGCAACGTCTTCTTGCCGCCCGCGGCTTCCTTCGCACGCATCTTGTTGCGCACTTCGAGCATGTCGCGCACCGGGATGCCTTCGGTGATGCAGATCGTGAAGTCCAGGTCGGCTTCCACCGCTTCCCAGATCGCGGCCGCCGCGCCGGCCGGCGGCACGTAGATGACCGACACCGTGGCGCCGGTTTCCTTCGCGGCTTCCTTCACGGTGGCGTAGATCGGGATGTCGAAGATCTTCTCGCCGGCCTTCTTCGGGTTCACGCCGGCCACGAAGCACTGCTTGCCGTTCGCGTATTCCTGGCACTTTTCGGTGTGGAACTGCCCGGTCTTGCCGGTGATGCCCTGCGTGATGACGCGCGTGTCTTTGTTGATGTAGATCGACATGGTGGTTCTCGGCTTTTTCAGGCGATGGCGGCAACGACTTTGCGGGCGGCTTCGGCCATCGTGTCGGCCGCGATGATCGGCAGGCCGGAGTCGGCCAGCATCTGCTTGCCCTGCTGCTCGTTGGTGCCCTTCATGCGCACCACCAGCGGCACGTTCAGGTTCACCGCCTTGCACGCGGTGATGATGCCGGTGGCGATCGTGTCGCAGCGCATGATGCCGCCGAAGATGTTCACGAGGATCGCCTTCACCTTGTCGTTGCCGAGCATGATCTTGAACGCTTCCGTCACCTTCTCGGGCGTGGCGCCGCCGCCGACGTCGAGGAAGTTGGCCGGCTCCGCGCCGAACAGCTTGATCGTGTCCATCGTCGCCATTGCCAAGCCCGCGCCGTTCACGAGGCAGCCGATATTGCCGTCCAGGCTGATGTAGGCGAGGTCGTATTTGCTGGCCTCGATCTCGGCCGCGTCTTCTTCGTCCAGATCGCGGTAGGCGACGATCTCCGGGTGCCGGAACAGCGCGTTGCCATCGAAGTTGAACTTCGCATCCAGCGCCTTGATGCCGCCATCCCCCTCGAGGATCAGCGGGTTGACCTCGACCAGCGACGCATCGGTCTCCATATAGACCTTGTACAGCTTCTTGTAGACATCGGCGGCCTGCGCCTGCGCCGCGGCGGGAATGCCGATGCCGTCGGACAGCTCTTTCGCCTGAGCGTCCGTCAGCCCTTCGGCCGGGTCGACGAACACCTTGATGATCTTCTCGGGCGTGTCGTGGGCGACTTGCTCGATGTCCATGCCGCCTTCGCTCGACGCCATGAACGCGACGCGCTGCGAGGCGCGATCGGTCACGGCCGACAGGTAGTACTCGTGCTTGATGTCCGCGCCGTCTTCGATCAGCAGGCGGCGCACCTTCTGGCCGGCAGCAGCCGTCTGGTGCGTGACGAGCTGCATGCCGAGGATCTCGCCCGCGAGCTTCTTCACGTCGTCGATGGATCGTGCGAGCTTCACGCCGCCGCCCTTGCCGCGGCCACCCGCATGGATCTGCGCTTTCACCACCCAGACCGGACCGCCGAGCTTCTGCGCGGCTTCAACCGCTTCCTGCACCGTGAACGCGGGAATGCCGCGCGGCACCGGGATGCCGAAGTTGCGCAAGATTTCCTTGCCCTGGTATTCATGAATCTTCATGGGGGCCTTCGTCTCTTCCAGATGTTGGGGGTGGAGCCGCTGCCGGGCCCGCTGAAGCCGGGCGGCAGCGCCGGATGACGCTTCGAGAGGGAATCGGCCGACTCGCCAAGGGGCCGCCGCCGCGCACGGGGACTGTATCATTTTGAGTCCCTCGGGCCGTTGATTTGCGTCAACGCCCGGCAGTCAGCAACCCGCGCGGGCTTTTGCTGTTTTCCTGGATTGGACGAGGCACCTCATGCCCAAGGTATTCATCGACGGCGAAGCCGGCACCACGGGTCTGCAAATCCGTGAGCAGCTCGGCGCGCTGCCCCAGATCGAACTGATCGGAATCGCGCCTGAACAGCGCAAGAACCCGGCTGCCAAGCGCGAGTTGATGGCCGGCGTCGACCTGGTCGTGCTGTGCCTGCACGACGATGCCGCGCGCGAATCGGTCGCGTTGATCGATGCGCTGCCGGCGGGCGCGAGGAAGCCGCGCATCATTGACGCATCCACCGCGCACCGCACCGCTACCGGCTGGACCTATGGCTTTGCCGAGCTTGCCCCAGGCCAGCGCGAAGCCATCGAACAGGCCGAGCGCCTGGCCAACCCGGGCTGTTACGCGACCGGCGCGATCGCACTGATCCGCCCGCTGATCGATGCCGGGCTGCTGCCGCACGATGCGGCGCTCGCGCTGCCGTCGGTCAGCGGCTACTCGGGCGGCGGCCGGCAGATGATCGAGGCGTTTGAAGCCGGCACTGCACCCGCGTTCGAGCTGTACGCGCTGGGCCTGTCGCAC
The DNA here is from genome assembly GCA_965218765.1 of Burkholderiaceae bacterium. Classification (GTDB taxonomy): domain Bacteria; phylum Pseudomonadota; class Gammaproteobacteria; order Burkholderiales; family Burkholderiaceae_C; genus JBBPYC01. The sequence continues at coordinate 362,160 of CBDCLU010000004.1, forward strand.
AAGCACCTGGCCGAGATCGTGCGCTACACCGGCCTGCAGCGCCGGCCAATCTTCGTGCCGTCGGTCGGCAACTTCCGCCAGGGCATGCTCGTGCAGTTGCCGCTGCATCTGGACACGTTGCCAGGGCGTCCCACCATCGGCCAGCTGCGCGATGCGCTGGCGACGCACTACGAGCAGACCCAGGCCGACGTGCGCGCTTCCGAGCGCTGCGTCAGCGTGCCGCTGGCCGATGACGCGGGCCGCATCGAGCCCACGTCGCTGAACGGCACCAACCGGATGGAGCTAAGGGTCTATGGCAGCGACGAACACCGCCATGCGGTGCTGGTGGCCAAGCTCGACAACCTCGGCAAGGGCGCAAGCGGCGCGGCGGTGCAGAACCTGCGGTTGATGCTGGAGCTGTAACGTCCGCTGCTGCACGCCAAGCATCGAAGTGATGCTATTAGTTAGATAGCTGAGTACGTAGGCTGGACCAGCGCTTCCGGCCTGTTTTTTATAAGCTAGAAGCGAACCGGCATCGTTTTGGCGTTTTCGCAGACGACCAATTCGCCGGTCATCGCAGCAGCGCCGACATCGCCGAGCAGCAGTTGAGCATCCGCACCGCGGCTTCGACCGTCGGCGCAGCAAAGCGCAGCTCGGTCGGCGCCACCCGCTCGAAGGTCGGCCACTGGCAAAACAGATCGGCCTGCGCGGGCGTCTGGGTGCGCAGCGACACCGCCAGCGGCGTCGGCAACACCAGCGGTTTTGCGTTCGAGCGCGCCGCGACCGCCGCCGCCACACCCGCGCAAATCCGAAGGCACGATTCGGCCGGCGACAGACTGATGCCGCTGGTCTGCCCGGTCGCCTGCTTGGTCTGCACGAACACCGCACCGGGAAACAGCGCGCGGTTCTCGGCGATGAACACATCGTCGCCGCTGGCCATCAGCACCGGCACGCCGTATTCGCCGGCCAGCGCGCCGTAGATGCCGGCCTCGCTGATCGCCTCGCCGTGGAATGTGATGCCTGCAAACGCGAAGCTGTTGATCGTGTGCGCCAGGATGCCTCTGCCTTGCGCACGCGAGTGGTAGCCCACCATGCAGATGCCGGCCACGCCGATCTCGACGCCCGCTGCCATGCTCAGGTAGCGCGGCTTGCCCTGAATGACTTGCGCGCGCGCATCGAGCGCATCGGGCAGCAGATTGCGAAAGTCGCCATGCGAATCGTTGACGTACACCTCGCCCGCGCCGGCTGCGAAAGCGCCATCGATCGCAGCGTTGGCTTCATCCGTCATCCAGCGGCGCGCGCGTTCGTATTCGGGATTGCCGGCGTGGGTCTGCTGCGCGTGATAGACGCCGGCCACGCCTTCGATGTCGACCGAGATCAGGATTTTCATGGGTGGCCGATGGCAGGCAAGCGTGTTGCGGACAGGCCAGCCGCAACGCCCTGCAGCAGATCGGGCAGCGCCTGCCGGACGTGGCCGCTGCGGCCACGAAACGCGCCCGCCTGGCAGAAGAGCGCATGCAGGATGGCCTGCTCGACGGCATCCGCCGCCGCGTGAAACAGGCCGTCCAGCAGCCCGTCGTGCAGCAGCACCGGTGCAGGCACCGGCGCATCGACGCGCTGCGGCACGGTGTGGCTGGTGGAAAACGCGAGCGCGATGTCACCGCTGCCATGCCCGCATACCGAGCCGGTCCGCGCGAGTCCCACGCCGGCGCGGTGCGCGAGTCGCCGCAGCTGGCGCGCATCCAGCGGTGCATCGGTGGCCAGCAGCATGATGATCGAGCCTTTCTCGGGTGCGGGTGGTGCCGGCGGGCCAGCCTGCTTGCCCGATGCAAGTGCGCGCCCGACCGGCTGCCCCGCGACGATCAGATCGGCCAGCACGCCGAAATTGGCCAGCACCAGCGCACCGACCGTGAACGTGCCGATTCGTCCTGCAGCAGCCACACGCGAAGCGGTGCCGATCCCGCCCTTGAGCCCGAAGGCCGACATGCCGCAGCCAGCGCCGACCGACCCTTGCTCGATGTCGACGCCCGCGGCGTCGAACGCCGCGCGGTAGTCGCGTTCCGTGACCGCCATGCGCTGGATGTCGTTCAGGTAGCCATCGTTGCACTCGAAGACCAGCGGATTGACCGTGGGCAGGCAGCGGCCGCACTCGGGATTTGCCGCCACGCAGTGCCGAATCAGCGCCGCCGCCACGGCTGGGACCGAGAACGTGTTGGTCAGCGCGATCGGTGTCTCCAGCAGGCCCAGCTCCTCGACCTGCAGCAGCCCGATGCTCTTGCCGAAGCCGTTGAACACCGCGAGGCCCGCCGGAACCCGGTCCCGATACGGATCGCCGCCATGCGGGCGTAGCACGGTGACGCCGGTGCGCACGTCATCGCCAGCGTCCACCGTGCAGTGACCGACCGTGACACCCGGCACGTCGCTCACGCAATCGCGCGGGCCGGACGGCAGCGGGCCGATGCGGGGCGCGGCAGGCGGTTGCTGCATCAGCAGATCAAAGCCGATCGATCTTCGGATCGAGCGCGTCGCGCAGGCCGTCGCCCAGCAGGTTGAAGGCCAGCACGGTGAAGAAGATCGCGAGCGACGGGAACAGCGCCACGTGCGGCGCGTTCACCATGTCGGCGCGCGCTTCGTTCAGCATCGCGCCCCATTCCGGCGTGGGCGGCTGCGCGCCGAGGCCCAAGAACGACAGGCTCGCCGCCGTGATGATCGAGGTGCCCAGCCGCATCGTGAAGTACACGACGATCGCCGAAATCGTGCCCGGCAGGATGTGCCGCAGCAAGATCGTGCGGTCGCTCGCGCCGATGCTGCGGGTGGCTTCGATGTAGGTCAGCTGCTTCAGCACCAGGGTGTTGCCGCGCACCAGCCGCGCGAACGCGGGCACGCTGAACACCGAGACGGCCACGATCACGTTGGTCATGCTGCTGCCCAGAATCGCGACCACGCCGAGCGCGAGCAGGATGCCCGGGAACGCGAACAGCACGTCCGAGATGCGCATCACGATGCGGTCCCACCAGCCGCCGTAAAACCCTGCGAGCAGGCCGAGCACGGTGCCGACGACAGCGCCCAGCGTGACCGACAGAAAGCCCGCCGTCAGCGAGATGCGCGCGCCCATCAGGATGCGGCTGAAGATGTCGCGGCCGAGCGGATCGACGCCGAACCAGTGGGATGCCGATGGCGTGGCGTTGAGCTTGTCGTAGTCGAAAAAATTCTCGGCGTCGTACGGCGTGATCCAAGGTGCGAGTATTGCCACCAGCACCAGCAGCAGCACAAATACCAAGGCACCGAGCGCGACGTGCTGCTTCTTGAACTTGCGCCAGAACTCGCTCCAGGGGGTGCGGACGGACGATGTGGCGATCGTTGCCGCAGCAGCCGGGGGGGTGTCGATCAGGGGTTGACTCATGTTTGGCGCAGGCTGGTGTTCGTGGTGCTCGGCGTCTGGGGGAGTGTCGAGTGCATGGGGTGTTCCCCTTCGCTCATGTCCCCCGGCTTCGCCTCCTCCTTGACTTCGCTGCGGGAAACACCCCATGCACTCGACACGGGGAGCCCTGCGTTGTCACGCTTGAACAGACACGGCGTTCGCTGAGCGCGTCGATGGGATGTGCTGCATAGCGAAGTAAAGGGGGAGGCCGCAGGCCGGAGGACATGAGCGAAGCAGCGCACCCCATCGGCGTGATCGCACCCCCGGCACCATGCCGATTCACTGGTACCGGATCGTCGGATTGATAAACCCATACAGCACATCGACCAGCAGATTGATCAGCAAGAATTCCAGCGAGAACAACAGCACCAACACCTGGATCACCGGATAGTCCCGCATGTTGACCGAGTCGACCAGCAAGCGCCCCAGGCCCGGCCAGTTGAACACCGCCTCCACCACGATCGAGCCGCCCAGCAGAAAGCCGAATTGCAGGCCCATCATCGTGACGACCGGGATCAGCGCATTGCGCAGGCAGTGCTTGAACAGCACGCTTTTCTCCGGCACGCCCTTGGCCCGCGCGGTCCGCACGAAATCCTCCTGAATGACTTCGATGAACGAGGCCCGCGTGAAGCGCGCCATGACGGCGGCCACCGCCGCCCCCAGCGTGATCGAAGGCAGGATGTAGTGCGCCCAGGTGGCCGCGCCCATCGTGGGCAGCCAGCCCAGCTTGACCGAGAACACCTGCATCAGCAGCATGCCCAGCGCGAACGCGGGAAACGAAATGCCCGACACCGCGAGCGTCATGCCGAGGCGATCCGGCCATTCGTTGCGATACACCGCGGACACGATGCCGATGCCCATGCCGAACATCACCGCCCACGCCATGCTGGTGATGGTCAGCATGACAGTCGGGAACATGCGTTCGCCGATCTCCGCGGCCACCGTGCGCTTGGTGCGGATCGAGCGGCCGAAGTCGCCGTGCAGCATGTTGCCGAAGAAGTTGAAGAACTGCTGTGGCAGCGGCTTGTCCAGGCCCAGGTCCTGGCGCACCAGTTGCACGGTCTCCAGCCCGGCATCGGGCCCGGCGGCCAGCCGCGCCGGATCACCCGGCAGCAGATGCACGAACAGGAACACCAGCAGCCCGACGATCAACAGCGTCGGCAGCAGGCCCAGCAGGCGCTTCAAGACGTAGTTGATCACGCGGAGTGCCTGAAAACGATGTGCCGGTGCGCGCTGGAGGCGGGCCTACTTCAGCTCGACCTCGTCGAAATTGAAGCTGCCGTCCGGGATCACGTAGAAGCCCGTCAGGTTGCGTGCTCTGACCGACAGCAGTTGCTCGGTCACGAGGAACGCCCACGGCGCGTCTTTCCAGATGCGTTGCTGGGCGTCGGTGTAAAGGCGCGTTTTGTCGGCATCGGTGGTCGCGGTCAGGGCCTTGGCGATGTCGCTGTCCACATCCGCGTTCTTGTAGTACGCGGTGTTGAACTGCTTGGGCGGAAACGATTCGCTGGCCAGCAGCGGGCGCAGCGCCCAGTCGGCTTCGCCGGTGGAAGACGACCAGCCGACGTAGTACATGCGTACCGGCGCGGTGGCCGGGTCCTGCGCGCTCTCCACGCGTTCCACACGCTGGCCCGCTTCAAGCGCTTCGACCTTGACCTTGACGCCCACCTGCGCGAGCTGCTGCTGCACGAACTGGATCACCTTCTGCGCGGTGGTGTAGTTGTAGGCCGACCAGAGCGTGCTCTCGAAGCCGTTCGGGTAGCCCGCCTCCTTCAGCAGCTCGCGCGCCTTGGCCGGGTCATATGGCCAGGGGCCGAGCTTGACGTTGAACGCGACGCCCTTGGGCAGTACGCCTTCGGCGGGAATCGCGTAGCCGGCGAACGCCACCTTGGCGAGTGCCTCCTTGTTGATCGCGTAGTTGATCGCTTCGCGCACCCGCACGTCGTCGAACGGCTTGTGCTGCGTGTTCATCGAGATGTAGCGCTGGATGATCGAAGGCGCCACGATCACTTCGAGGTCCGGCTTGCTCTGCAGGTTCGCCACCGTCTCGGGCGGCATCGGAAACGCGAACTGCGCCTCGTTGGTCTGCATCACGGCCGCGCGCGTGTTGTTGTCCACCACCGGGCGCCAGGTGATGCTGTCGATCTTCGGGTAGCCCGGCTTCCAGTAGCCGTCGAACTTGGCGACCTTGATGTGGTCGGACGCCTTCCACTCGACGAACTTGAACGGCCCGGTGCCCACCGGGTGCTGCGCGATGCCCTTGCTGCCGTACTGCGCCAGTGCGGCCGGCGAGATGATCACGCCCGAAGGATGCGCGAGCGTGTTGATGAACGGCGAGAACGGCTCCTTCAGCGTGAAGCGCACCGTCGTCGCATCGACCGCTTCGGTGTTGGCGATGTTCTTGTAGAGGTTGTAGCGCTTCAGCTTGTTGTCGGGATTCGTCACGCGGTCGAAGTTCGCCTTGACGGCTTCGGCGTTGAACGGCGTGCCGTCATGAAACCGGATGCCCGACTTGAGCTTCACGGTGTAGACCAGGCCGTCGGCGCTCACCGTGTGGCTGTCGGCCAGCACGGGCACCATCTTCATGTCCTTGTCGAAGCCGTACAGGCCCTGATAGAACGACTTGGCGACCGCCTGCGACAGCGTGTCGTTCGCGTCGTAGGGGTCGGTGGTGGTGAAGTTCGATTGAACGGCGACCACGAGGTCTTTGGCGGCATGCGCCGAAGCGGCGACGCTGACCAGGCCGGCCACGGCCAGAGCGGACGCGATGCGGGAGAAACATGGGTTCATGCAAACACTCCTTGAAAGACAAAGGGGAAACAAAAAAGCAGCATGCAAGAAGCACGCACCGCTGCCACGCGAAGCTGACGATTTCAGAAGTCGCCCCCCACCGAATGGCGCGCCACCAAGTGGCCCGGCCCCACTTCGACCAGCGGCTGCACATCAGGCTCATAGCCCACCGGATGCGCCGCACTCGGGATTTCGCCGGTCTGCAAGGTGCGGCCTATGTGGCGGCGCGCTGGGTCCGCCACCGGCACCGCAGCCATCAGGCGCCGCGTGTAGGCGTGCTGCGGATGCTCGAACACCGCGCGGCGCGGGCCGATCTCGACGATCTGGCCCAGATACATCACGGCCACGCGGTGGCTCACGCGCTCCACCACCGCCATGTCGTGCGAGATGAACAAAAACGCCATGCCGAATTCGCGCTGCAGATCGAGCAGCAGGTTCACGATCTGCGCCTGGATCGACACATCGAGCGCGGACACCGACTCATCCGCCACCACCACCTTGGGGTTCAGCGCGAGCGCCCTGGCAATCGCGATGCGCTGACGCTGGCCGCCGGAGAATTCGTGCGGATAGCGCTCGGCATGATCGGCCGGCAGCCCGACTTTCTCCAGCAGCCAGCGCACGCGCGCCTGGGCTTCCGCACCTTGGGCGATGCCGTGCACCAGCAGCGGCTCCATGATGGAAAAACCCACCGTGAGGCGCGGGTCGAGCGAGGCAAACGGGTCCTGAAAAACGAACTGGATGTCGCGCCGCAGCGACTGCACCTGCTGGCGTGGCAGCTCGAGGACGTTGCGGCCGTCGAATTCGATGCGGCCGTGCTGGCTCTCGACCAGCCGCAGCAGCGAACGCCCGGTGGTCGACTTGCCGCAGCCCGATTCGCCGACCAGCGCGAGCGTCTCGCCCGCCTGCAGGTCGAAGCTCACGTGCTCGACCGCATGCACCTCGCGCGTGACGCGGCCGAACAGGCCGCTGCGCAGCTCGAAGCGCGTGACCAGATCGCGCACGCGCAGGATCGGCGGCTGGTCTCGGCGGACCGTGTCGTGCGGGGCTGCTTCGGCTTCAGGCAATGCAAGCGGCGCACCAGATGCATCGACGCGCAGCAACTCGAACCGTGCCGGCAGATCGGTGCCGCGCATGGCCCCCAACTGCGGCACCGCCGACAGCAGCGCGCGCGTATAGGCGTGCTGTGGCGCATGAAAGATCGCATCGGACGGGCCGGCCTCGACCTGCTTGCCCCGATGCATCACCAGCACCCGGTCCGCCACTTCGGCCACCACGCCCATGTCGTGCGTGATGAACAGCACGCCCATCCGCATCTCGTCCTGCAGCGCGCGGATGAGCTGCAGGATCTGCGCCTGGATCGTCACATCGAGCGCGGTGGTCGGCTCATCGGCGATCAACAGCGACGGCCGGCACGACAGCGCCATCGCGATCATCACGCGCTGGCGCATGCCGCCGGAGAGTTGATGCGGGAAGCGGCCGAGCACGCCCTTCGCTTCCGGAATGCGCACCAGCTCCAGCATGCGCAGCGCCTCGGCCCGCGCGGCCGCCCGATCCTTGTGCTGGTGGATCGCGATGGCCTCGGCGATCTGATCGCCTGCGGTGAACACCGGATTCAGCGACGTCATCGGCTCCTGAAAAATCATCGCGATATCGGCGCCGCGGATGCTGCGCATGGTCGCATCGGGCGCCTGCGCGAGGTCCAGCACATCCCCGCTGCGCCGCCGAAACCCCATGCTTCCACCGACGATGCGGCCGCCACCCCATTCCACCAGCCGCATCAGCGCGAGCGACGTGACCGACTTGCCCGAGCCCGATTCGCCGACGATCGCCAGCGTCTCGCCGTGCGCCACATCGAACGACAAGCCCTGCACCGCATCGACCACGCGCTCGGACGTCGAGAACCGGACGCCGAGCGCGTCCACCGACAGCACATGGCCTTGCGCGAGCAGCGCCAACGCGTTGCTGGCAGGCTGCGGTGCTCGGGTCAGAACGGCGGACATATGGTTGCCGGCACGTTCAGCGATGGATCGCCGTCTGCGGCGCGTCGGCATCGCGAGCAAACGCTCGATACATGCCTTCGGTGTTGAACGGCATGCACAGGTGACCGTGGCGGCCCACTGCGATCAGCCCGCCGCGGCCGTCGATGGCTGGCAGCGCTTCCAGCACGACCGCATTCGCGGCGTCTTCCAGCGATTGCCCGCCGTAGCGCATGCGCGCGCACACATCGTGCGCTGCCACCGCGCGGATGAACATCTCGCCATTGCCGGTGCACGACACCGCGGCCGTGCGGTCATCGGCATAGGTGCCCGCGCCGATCAGCGGCGAATCGCCGATGCGGCCCACGCGCTTGTTGGTCATGCCGCCGGTCGAGGTCGCCGCTGCCAGATGACCCACCAGGTCGAGCACGACCGCGCCGACGGTGCCGAACTTGCGGCCTTCATCGAGCGGCGCGCCGTCGTGATCCAGCGTGACCTGCTGCGCTGCCAGCGCCTGCTGCAACTGCCGGCGCCGCGCTTCAGTGGAGAAGTAAGACGGCTCGACCATCTCCAGCCCCCGCTCGCGCGCGAACGCTTCGGCGCCCGCGCCGCCCAGCAGCACGTGCGCGCCGTCTTCCAGCACCGCGCGCGCCGCGCGCACCGGCCGGCGGATGCGGCTGACCCCGGCGACCGCACCGGCGCTTAAGGAGGCGCCATCCATCACGGCAGCGTCGAGCTCGTGCGTTGCGGCATGGGTGAACACCGCGCCGTGGCCGGCGTTGAAAAGCGCGCAATCCTCCAGCAGCTCGACCGCATGGCAGGCCACGTCGAGCGCACTGGCGCCACCCAGCAGCAGCGCCTGCGCGCTGGCAACGATATCGCGCAGCGCATCGTGATAAGGCTGCGCGGCCGCAGCGTCGGTGGCTGCGATGGTGCCGGCCCCGCCGTGGATCGCGATGACGGGCGTGGCCTTCATGTCGTGATCTGCCTGGATCGGCCGGATCGAGCGCGCATCTGCCCGAGCCTCATGCGAGCGAATGGCCCAGCTTGCGCAGGAACCCCTCGCACGCCTGCAACTGGTCGACCGCCACGAACTCATCGGGCTTGTGCGCATGCTCGATATGCCCGGGCCCGCAGATCACCGTGGGAATGCCGATGCCCTGAAACAGCCCGCCTTCGGTGCCGTAAGCCACCTTGCGCACGTCGCGGTCGCCGGTCAGCGCGCGCACCAGTTCGGTCACGGCTTCCTGCTCCGCGGTTTCCATGCCGGGCGCCGAGGCGACCGTCTCGAGCGCGATCCGGGCGCCGTCGAACTCCTTCTTCATGCGCGGCAGCAGGTCGTCCTGCACATAGCTTTCCAGTTGCGCCCGCAGATCGTCGGGCGACATGCCGGGCAGGTTGCGAATCTCGTAGTGAAACTCGCACGATTCGGGGATCGTGTTCAGCGCGTTGCCGCCGCGGACCAGATTGGTGCTGAGCGTGGTGAACGGCACGTCAAAGCATTCGTCGTACGGCCCGTGCGCACGCACCTGGTCGGCCAGGTCGCGGATGCGGCAGATCAGCCGCGCCGCGTATTCGATCGCGTTGCAGCCCTGCGGCGTGAGCGACGAATGAGCAGCCTTGCCATGCACGCTGCAGCGATACAGGTTGATGCCCTTGTGCGCCACCACCGGCCGCATGCCGGTCGGCTCGCCCACGATGCAACCATCTGCCTTCAACCCGCGCCGCTTCAGCGCATCCAGCATCACCGGCGCTCCCATGCAGCCAACCTCTTCGTCGTAAGAGAACGCGAGGTGAATCGGCTTCTTGCGCGGCAGCGCCAGAAACTCCGGCACCAGCGCCATCGAGGTCGCGATGAAGCCCTTCATGTCTGCCGAGCCGCGCGCGAACAGTTTGCCTTCGCGCTCGGTCAGCTTGAACGGGTCGCTCGCCCAGTTCTGGCCGTCCACCGGCACCACGTCGGTGTGGCCCGACAGCACGATGCCGCCGTCCACCGCGCCGTCCTGCGCGGGCAGCGTCGCAAACAGATTGGCCTTGCGCTTGTCGGGCGAGGCGAACAGTTCGGCCTGCACGCCGTGGGCCGACAGCCCTTCGCGCACCGATTCGATCAGGTCGAGGTTCGAGTTGCGGCTGGTGGTGTCGAAAGCCACCAGGCGCTCCAGCCATTGGCGATTGTTCATGGGCGATTTGAGTGGGGGTGGATGAAGAAGCGACGGGGCGCGGCAAGGCTGCAGCGGGTCCGTACCGAGCATGCCAGTGTAGGTACCTCCCGATGCCGGGGTGACGCCGTTGGGTACGCTCAGCTTTGAAGGGGACCGTCGCCTTTGCTTCATCCCAGTGTGGCGGCGCGATCCTGCCCAAGCCGTTGCCGTCCGTTCCACCCATCCAACCCAGGCCCGCCATGTCCCCCAACCAGCCCACCGACCCATCGCATTCCTCGTCCGCCTCATCCGCCAAGGCCACCGCCACGAAGCCGCGCGCGTTCGCCGGCGTGATGCCCTATCTGGTGTCCCCGGTGCGCGCCGATGGCTCGGTCGACACGCCGGTTCTCGCCCGCCTGTGCAACGACCTGATCGAAGCCGGCGTGCACGGCCTGTCCCCGCTCGGCTCCACCGGCGAGTTCGCGTACCTGAACGCGGCCCAGCGCATGGCAGTCGTCGAATGCGTGATCGACGCCGCACGTGGCCGCGTGCCGGTGATCCCCGGCGTCGCCTCGTGCAGCACGGCAGATGCCGTGGCGCAAGCCAAAGCGTATGAAGCCCGCGGCGCCGACGGCATCCTCGCCATTCTGGAAGCGTATTTCCCGATCGACGATACCGGCGTCTACAGCTATTTCAAAGCGATTGCCGACGCCGTGGCGCTGCCCATCGTGCTGTACACCAACCCGAACTTTCAGCGCTCCGACCTGAGCCTGCCCGTGATCGACAAGCTCTCCCACATCGACAACGTCCGCTACCTAAAAGACGCATCGTTCAACACCGGCCGCCTGCTGTCCATCATGCAAAAGGTCGAAGGCCGCATGCAAGTCTTCGCCGCCTCCTCCCACATCCCCGCTGCCGTGATGATGATCGGCGGCGTCGGCTGGCTCGCCGGCCCCGCCTGCCTGGTGCCACGCCAAAGCGTGGCGTTGTACGACGCCTGCATGGCTGGCGACTGGACAAAAGCGATGGAACTGCAACGCCCGCTGTGGGGGATCAATCAGGCGTTTGCAAAGTACAACCTGGCGGCTTGCGTAAAGGGTGGGTTGGAGATGCAGGGCTATGCGGTAGGGGAGCCGCTGGCACCTCAGATGCCGTTGACGGATGAGGGGAGGGAGGTGGTGCGGGGGGTGTTGGAGGGGCTGGGCGCATTCTGACCGCTACATATCTTTATTTGCTGCAGGTTGCGCTTGACTATTTAGAAGTCAACGAATTAATACGGCTAATGGATAGACATGGCAACTTCAAAGCTGCTCGCATTTACTTGTTGCGTGCCACCATTTGACCTGTATTGGGGTTGACCTCCTCATGCTCAAGCGAGCGTAAGTAACCGACGTCCTGAGCACGAATAAGTAAATTTGCTGCTTTAACAATTTCTCTTTCAGTTCCTTCTTTTGAACTATCGGGACCGAAAGTTGGATGCGCGATTGCATACTTCATCAGTGCTTCACCCCAGCGCTCTCCTTTGCATACGTTGTCAAAACCATCCTGTTTTATTAGGCTAAGAAACTCTTTTGCCGACTTAACGTCAGCAACTTTCACCAGCATCGTAGAAACCTGTTCATCGACTTTACTGTCATCCCACCGCAAATCTTTTTGGAAGGATGTCGCAACTCGCAAAAGCTCCTCAACGGTGAAGTTAGCAAATTCAAAGTCTGGCATATTTAGAAAAAATGGACCGTGCATGCATTGTTCTGATGCTGATCGTCTCAAAATGCGAACCACTTCTTCTCTATCGCTGTCAACCATCACTACGCTAATAATTCGGCTTGTGCCATCCTCTTTTAGAGAATCAGAAAATGCCATACCTCTACCATGACGTTGCACGACATTCCCCTTCAGATTCACAAACGAGCATAGTCCATTTGCGCCAACTGCATGACGTAGGGCGCCGAGCTCGGTTTCTCCTTCAACATAGCAGCGCACCTTAATTCCAAAATCGAGACCCATAACGCCAAGAAAGTCTCTTAGGTCTTTACGAGATGCGTCAAACACGCGCTCTACTCCGTATAGGCTTTTTCGAGCCCCATCCATCCACTGGCCTGGGCCAAGTTCGTCTTCCTCTGGAAGTTTGATATTGAGGATCTGCTCACTAGCTCTCCTAATAGATTCTGCCATTTCTAAAAACTTCATTGCCGAGCTTATCCGGCCCGTGATTCGATCGCGTTCAGACCGTCGCATCAGACGCAATAAAGTATGCACGTTAGTATTTGAATCCATTGTGTGCGCAGCCCACGCTAGGTCTTCTCTAACTTGGCCGACTAATGTAGTTTCAGATTTCTCCAAGTGATTTTTGACCAACCCCAAATAGTTGAGAATCCATTCGGGCATGTCAATATATTTAGAGCTATTTTTCGGTGACAGCCGTACCGCCATCATGCAGACCGAAGACAATTCAACTACCTGATTCCAATAGTCAAAACGAGTTGAAAACTCGACGCTGCTAGACCAATTGTTGAGCCTTCCAAGTTCATGGCGAGCTATCTTCTTTAAGCCCGGTTTCCATAGCAAATACTGACAAGCGCTTGTTCTTGTGGAAAAAGTGCGTGCAATATGGTGCAAGACGTAAACCCGCGTTGGGTGAAACAATATGGTTGGTTGGGGGTCGTTCTTCGGTGATCCGTCTCGTGACCGCTCGGGCATCGTACAACCATACCCTTTGGGTCTATGTTTCATAACACGTGAGTCTAGATACAAAGACTTCGGTTCAAGCGGAATAACGCCCACAATAGAAATCGTTTCCGAGCTTTCTAAATAATCGGCACGCAATATGCCAATTTTCCAAAGGCCGAAGATATCCGTCTCAGAAAAATGTCCTAGGCCTAAACTTTCAGTAGTCTGCCCCAGTTTTTCAGCAGAAATAAGCCCATTTGTCCACTCCGAGTGGTGTGAAAGAACTGCGCGAAGTTGATTGATGCTTGCCTCGGAATTTTCAGCCACGTTCATAAGGCGCTCTTTAGCATTTTTCTTCATATGTGCAGCAATTGATCACCAGAAAGTTAAATGTAGGCCAGTATCGATACTTACTCAATCTCAAGCCGTCCCCCTAATACTCCCACACAACCTCCGGCCCATCAAAAACCGAATCTGCCGCGCGTACTCCTTCGGATCGCTTGCTGACCCATCGAAGCGGTCGCTGCCGCAATGCCAGCACTCGTTCCAACTCGGCCCCTTTCAAGCCAGCCACAGCTTCTGCAATCGCATCGGGCGCGCCGCACGCGCAGCGCGCCCATCCTCGGCGCGCGTTGATGCAACACCGAAGCGACCACGCCGGGCTCGCTGATCAGGTTTTTTGCTTCCAGTTCATCGATCGCCTTGGCCAATTGAGCGTTTGCAAAGTACAACGTGGCGGCCTGTATGAATGGCGGGTTGGAGTTGCAGGAATATGCGGTGGGGAGGCGTTGACATTGCAGGTGAGGTTTAGCGGGGGGAGGGGGTGGGAGTTGGTATGGAGGGTGTTGGGGGCGGTTTAAGGGGTCTGACCTTGCCCCTGGAATCCGTACCCCATAGCCGAGTTACGAGTTGGCTTGCCTTGGTTGATTGGCAAGCCAGTTTTGCTCGAACTGCATCGGGCTGACGTATGCCAGCGTCGAGTGCAGCCGGGCCCGGTTGTACCAGAGCAGCCAGTCGATCGCTTCGTCTTTGGCCTGGCGCCTGGAACTTCTGCCCGTGCAGCCGCTCCACCTTCAACGACCCGAACAGTGTCTCGCTGCAGGCGTTGTCCCAGCAGTCACCGCGCCGGCTCATCGAGGCAGTGATGCCGTACTCCTTGAGCGCGTCGCGGAACTCCTGGCTCGCGTACTGGCTGCCACGGTCGCTGTGGAATATGCCCACTCGTCTTGTTCGGGTGGCGCGAACCAGGCCATGCGCAGCGCATCGATGACGATCTCCCGCGTCATGTCGCGCAGGCTCCAGCCCACCACCTGGCGGCTGAACAGGTCGATAGCCTTCACCGGTGTGGATATAGGTGATGTCGCCCGCCCACACCCTGTCCGGCTCGGCCACCGTGAACTGCCTGTCCAGCAGATTCGGTGCAATCGGCAGCGCATGGTTGCTGTCGGTGGTCACTTTGAAGCGCCGCTTGCCCTTGGCCCGGATGCCATGCAACTGCATGAGCTTTTGCACCCGGTCCTTGCCCACCGGGATGCCACGCGCCACCAACTCCTTCCACGTCCGCGGCCAACCGTAGCCGCCATGCGTTTGGGCATGAATAGCCTTGATATGCACCAGCAGCGCGTCGTCGCTGAGGTGGCGCCGTTGGGCATCGCTGGCACGGCGTACAAAGTGCTCGTGATAGCCGGCAACGCTGACCCGCAGCACCCGGCACTGCACCGAGATCGGCCACACCCGTCGGTGCCGATTGATGAAGGCGTACTTCAACTCTGCGCTTTCGCGAAGTACGCCGTCGCTTTTCCCAGGATGTCGCGCTCCATCTTCACGCGCGCCAACTCGGCTCGCAGCCGGCTGATCTCCATTTGCTCGGCACTGATGACCTTCTTGTCGATGCCGCCCAGCTTGCCCTGGCGCGGCCTTGACCCAGTTGTGCAGTGTCTGCTCGACCAGCCCCAGCCCCCTGGCCGCCGCCGCGATGCTCTGGCCGCCTCGCACCAGCCGCACCGCCTCTTGCTTGAACTCGAGCGTGTACTGCGCCCTCGTTGTCTTCGTCATGTCCGCTCTCCCTTGCTTGCATTGAAACACTCAGCAAGGGATAGGGGTCGTCGTTCGGTGGTCCGCTTTCGGAGACGCTGGATTGGGTCTCGTGACAGTTAGATAAGGCTGGAGTTGCGCGACCAAAAGTGTGCGGCTGCCATGCGACTTGCCCATCGCCTGATCGTTCCAACGATCGAGTGTAGGAAGATTTGATGAGTTATGTATTTTGCATAACTTTCCTAACATTTGTACAATTGCCGTATGGACGCAGTCAAAAATCCGTTCGCCCCAGGCGCCGGCTCCCCACCGCCGGAACTTGCTGGTCGTGATGAACTGAGAGAAACCGTTCGTATAGCGGTGGAGCGCACGCGCGCCAAAAAGTCCGCGCGCAGCGTGTTGATGGTGGGTTTGCGCGGCGTCGGCAAGACCGTGCTGCTGGACCGTATGCGCGACGACGCAGAAGCCTCAGGCGTGCACACCATCCGCATCGAAGCCCTTGAGGATCGCTCGCTGCCTGCCATGCTGGCGCCGCAGTTGCGCGTGGCGTTGCTTCGCATGAGCAAGCTCACGCAGGCCAAGGACTTGGCCGTACGGGGGCTGCGCGCGCTGGCGGGCTTTGCCAGATCCTTGAAGGTCACCTACGGCGACATCGAGGTCGGGCTGGACTACGAAGGCGAGCCTGGGCTGGCCGACAACGGCGACTTGGAGCATGACCTGCAGGCGCTGATGGAGAGCGCCGGCGCGGCAACCCAGGCCGCCGGCACGGCATTGGCGATCTTCATCGACGAACTCCAGTACGTGCCCGCGCCCCAACTGGCCGCCTTGATCACCGCGATGCACCGCTGCGCCCAGCGCAAAGTGCCGGTGCTGTTGGTGGGTGCTGGGTTGCCGCAGTTGCGCGGCCGCATGGGGGACGCGAAGTCGTACGCCGAGCGCCTGTTCGCGTTTCCTGAGATTGGTGCGCTCAGCGCGGAGTCGGCGGCGCTCGCCATCACCAAACCGATTGAGGCCGAAGGCGCTGAAATCACCTCGGACGCCGTCGAGACAATTCTGGCGGACACGCGCTGTTATCCGTACTTTCTGCAGGAATGGGGCCAACGGAGTTGGGAAGCGGCGATCGAATCTCCGATCAAGACAGAGGACGTCGAGCGTGCGAACACGACGGCCGTGGCCGCGCTCGATGAGAGTTTTTTTCGCGTCCGCTTCGATCGGCTGACGCCACAGGAAAAGCGCTATCTGCGCGCCATGGCCGAGCTTGGCCCCGGGCCCCACCGCTCCGGCGCCATTGCCGACTGCCTCAAGCGCGAGGTCAGCTCGCTGGGTCCGGTGCGCAGTTCCCTGATTGTCAAAGGGATGATCTGGAGCCCCAGCCACGGCGACACGGCGTTCACGGTGCCGCTGTTCGATGAGTTCATGCAACGAATCATGCCGGGTGAAGACTGGCGCACGTAGCTTTGGGTGGCAACGCGGTTGCCCCAACCGCTTTTTGTGCGTTTTCACACCCATCGGCCGTCGTTGCCGTGGCGGCTGCATCGAGCACGCTCTGTAGATGGAAACTTATCAAGCAATGCACCCATTGCGGTCTGGGGCGACCACCGGGTGCGCACAGCCGTTCGTCGCGGCAGTGTGTCGAGCTTGGCGAACTGGTGCGCTCTGGGGTTCACATCGGAGCTGTCGGGCGGCAACCAATTGCAGGTGTTGCCCGATTTTTTCATCGGCGCGCAGGCGGCGGTGGAAGCGTGGCCCTTGCTCACCCCCGATGCGGGCCGGTTCCGGACCTACTTCCCGACGTTGGAAGTGATCGCGCCCTGAGTTATACGCAGCGACCCACACCGCAACGCGCTGAGCCTGGGCGCGCGCGGATGCAAAACGGAGGCGACCACACTCGGCTCGATGATCAGGTCTTTGGCCCCCAGCGCATCGAACGCCCCGGCCAATCGAGCGTTTGCAAAGCAAAACCTGGCCGCACACCTGAAGTGCGCGTCGAGATTCCACCAGCCCGGGCGCGATGCTATTTCTTCAAGTGCGTGTTCATGAAGGCTCCGATCTCGCTGAAGGCCTCTTGGACTTCAGGGATGCGGTCATCGCGTCCGTACTGGGCATGCGATTGGCCTTCGTAGACCTGCAGAAAGGATTCGATGCCCAGGTTGCGCAGCTTGCGATGCACGCGGACTGTGTTGCTGAGCAACAGATCGCGTGTTCCGGAGGTGAGGATCGTCGGCGGGAAGCCGCTCATGTCGCCATAGATCGGTGAAATCAACGGGTCTTTGAGATCATGGCCGTGGGCGTAGAAGACAGCGGCTGCATGGCAGAAGCCTTCGGGCGACACCAGCACGTTGTCGAGCATGGCGTTCGTGTGGAAGGTATCGCCTGTCTTCGTGCTGTCGGACATGGGCGTGCCCGAAGCGATCGCGCCCGGCAGGGGCATGCCCAACTGCTTTGCGCGCAAACCCATTTCCAGAACCAATGCGCCGCCGGCCGACGTGCCGATGAGGCCCACGCGCTTGGGATCGGTCTTGGCGATGACTTCCTTGTAGACCGCCATCGAGTCGTCCAGAGCGGCGGGGAAATAGGCCTCCGGTGGCATGCGGTAGTCGACCGCAATGACGCGGTAGCCGCCGATCGCCGAGATCAACATCGCCTCCGGCAGCGCCGCTTCCGCCGGGTTCAGAACGTAGCAGCCGCCGTGAATCTGCACCAATGTGCGCTCGCTATTCTCTGGGAGCATCTTCTCGGGCGTGACGGTGTAGATCTTCACGCCAGCCATCGTGCCGGGCTCGACGCGCACCTTCAAACGCTCGCGCATGGCTTCGATGTTCGGCACCGCAGCGGCGCGGATGGTCTCTGCCAATTGCTTCCAGCCTTCTGCGGTCGTCGGCGGCGTGTTCCAGCCCGAGCGGAGCGGCTGCGCGATGATCTTCTGCAATTCCGGACTGACCGTGTTCGGCACCGGGATGGTCCTCGCGGGCAGTTCACGCGGCGCCAGCGGTGCGGTCTGGGCGAGGGCGCCAGCGGTGGCAGCCAACAGGAAAGCGCAGACGAATGCGGCGCGGCGCCAGGGCAAGGTGGAAGGCATGTTGTTTGTCCTTCAGTCAAGCGCGGCAAACGCTTTTTCCCAATCGCTCGGCGGCTGGAATCCTTCGCCGCAGCTGTCGCCCGTGCTGGTCGAGGAAACACGGGTGACAGCGTCCAGCAGCGACATGCTGAACCGTTTCGTGTCTTCGAATCCAAGCTTGCTCTTCACGTCGTGGTTCACCTCGGTCGCGACACCGGTCTTGGTCAAGACGAACTTGTCGAAGTACTGCGTCTCCGGCACGATTGTTGTCTTCTGGGAATCCAGGTACGCCCTTAAGGCGTCGTCCTTGTACGGATAGGGGATGCCAGGCGCCAACGCATTGAAGAGGCCGTCCCAATGGTTCGGCAGGTACGTCTTCGGATGAATGACCGGCACGACCATCTCGGCCACCGGCTTCCCGCCCGTACCGATCCAGGCGTCGACCTGCGTGAGACCAGCGTCTTTCATCGCGGCGGCCAGATTGCCGATGGGTGAACCGTAATTCACGCCATCGACCACGATGTCCTTGTCGAGGTCGAAAGCACTTGCCGAGTTGTTGACGAAGAAGGCGAGCTGGCCTTCAGCGTTCTCGACCGTGAACAAAAATGCGCGATTTCCACCGCCGTTCGGATAGTCCTCTCCAACGCCGGCGCGCAGGCCGCCCGTTGCCGCATCGGGAATGGGCGGCCGATACAGTTCGCGCGCGAAATGCTGAATCGGATTGCTCGCGTCGCCGCTGTGGTTCCAGCGCACGACACGCATCGTGATCCCATTGCCGAGATCGATCTTCTCGCCGCCGCTCACGCTTCGGCACTGCGAAGCCGCAACACCCTGAGTTGCGGCCTGCATGCAACTGGACGAGCCGCCGATCATCGGTGCGCCGGTGAGCGTGGCCCAGGTGGGTGTGTCCCAACTGTGGTCCCAGTGGCTGTGACCGGCCAAGAGCAGATCGAGCTTGTCGGTGCCCAGCACCGCGTCGCGCACTTTGGTGATGGCGGCCACGTCCACCTGCGCTGGTTCCTTCGTATAGGCGTACAGATCGTTTGCGTAAGTCGGGGAAGCGGTGAACAAGCTCTGTGGCAGCCGAGAGATGTAGCCGTCCATCACGATGCGTTTGTCGCCGATCTTGAAGTACCAGTTGGCGATGGACATCCAAGTCATCTCGACAGACGGGGGCGCTGCATTCGCAGCAGACGAGGAGAGCGCGAACAGGGCCGTGGCCGCCCAGTTCGCCAGGTTGCGTTTCATCAACTTTGTCTCCTTTTGACAGTGCTGGACCGACTTTGCAAAAGGCACACTAGCATTTGACGGGCGCTTGCGATGTCCGGGGTTTCCCTTGGCCCAACCCATTTGGTACGACGCTGGGCTTCGGCGGTACCCCGTCATCAACGCGCCGGACCGCCGTGGGTCGGAAGCAGCCAACCGATCCACCATCGGACCGCGTTACGCTTCTTCTGAGTCGCTGTCCTGCTCCGCTTCCACCTCGACCCGTCCCCCCAACACCCGCCGCACCACCTCCGGCGCAAACCCCCGCCCCATCAAGAACCGCCCCTGCCGCGCGTACTCCTTCGGATCATTCGCCGGCCCGTCGAACCGCCGCTGCCACAGCGCCTGCGCGCGCTCCAGCTCGGTGCCTTTCAGCCCCGCCACCGCTTCCGCGATCGCATCGGGCGCGATGCCTTTTTGCTGCAGCTCCCGCCGCACGCGCAGCGCGCCCAGCCTCGGGGCGCGCTGATGCAACACGGACGCAACCACGCGCGGTTCGCTGATCAGGTCTTTGGCTTCCAGCTCGTCGAGCGCCTTGGCCAGCGTGCCGGGCTCCTCCTCATGCCGCGCGAGCTTGCGCTCCAGCTCTTTGCGGGAGTGTTCGCGCTGGCTCAGGTAGCGCAGTGCGCGGCCTTTCAAAGACAGGGGAGGTTGCGGCACGGAACGGGGCCTTGATCGATCAATGCATTGCTACAAAAAAAGAAGCTGCTGGCGCTTGTAGACCAAGCGCCAGCAGCCCTTTCGACTGTAAAGAAAGACGGCGGACTGCGTCTGGCCGCCCGCCGGTGTCCTCAGGCTGTCGTCGGCGCGCTGGGCATCTTCAGCTCGGGCTTGCCAGCTTCCAGCTTGGCCGCAGCAGGCTTGTCGCCCGCTTTGACGTCTGCCTTGCCATCGGCCTTGGCCGCATCCGCCGGCTTCGCACCCGACTTGCTATTGGTTGCCGGTGCCAGCAGCGAAATGCCGAGCGACTCGCGCACCTTGTTCTCGATCTCGCGCGCGAGGTCGGGGTTCTCACGGAGGAACTCGCGCGCGTTGTCGCGGCCCTGGCCGATCTTTTCGCCGTTGTAGGCATACCAGGCGCCGGACTTCTCGACGATGCGTGCTTCCACGCCCATGTCGATGATCTCGCCGTGGCGGCTGATGCCTTCGCCGAACAGGATGTCGAACTCGGCGGTCTTGAACGGCGGGCTGACCTTGTTCTTCACGACCTTGACCTTGGTCTCGTTGCCGATCGCGTCGTCGCCTTTCTTGATGGTGCCGATGCGGCGGATGTCCAGGCGCACGGATGAGTAGAACTTGAGCGCGTTGCCGCCGGTCGTCGTCTCGGGCGAGCCGAACATCACGCCGATCTTCATGCGGATCTGGTTGATGAAGATGACCATGCAGTTGGTTTTCTTGATCGTCGCGGTCAGCTTGCGCAAGGCCTGGCTCATCAGGCGCGCCTGCAGGCCGGGCAGCGAGTCGCCCATCTCGCCTTCGAGTTCGGCCTTCGGCGTGAGCGCGGCAACCGAGTCGACCACGATCAGATCGACCGCGCCGGAGCGCACCAGCGAATCGACGATTTCCAGCGCCTGCTCGCCGGTATCCGGCTGGCTGATCAACAGGTCCTGCAGGTTCACGCCGAGCTTCTGCGCGTATTGAATGTCGAGCGCGTGCTCGGCATCGACGAACGCGCACTGGCCGGCGAGCTTCTGCATCTCGGCAATGACCTGCAAGGTCAAGGTGGTCTTGCCGGACGACTCCGGGCCGTAGATCTCGACCACGCGGCCGCGCGGCAGACCGCCGACGCCGAGTGCGATGTCCAGGCCCAGCGAGCCGGTCGAGACCACCTGGATGTCCTCGATCACCTCGCCCTCGCCGAGCCGCATGATCGTGCCTTTGCCGAACTGCTTTTCGATCTGCGCGAGCGCGGCGGCCAGCGCCTTGGCTCTTTCGGTGGTGGCGGGAGCGGCCGAAGAAGAAGCGATGGTGCTGCCTTTGACTTGAGCGTCCATGTTCAGAAAAACTCCTTGTGAATCAACGATGAAACCTTGCCGAAGCCGCTTTGCAAAACCACTTGCAAGCGCCTCGGGCTGGATGGTTGAACAGTAGTTTAAGGGCTCGTCTCAAAGTTTCCAGCAGATTTTTAGTCAGTTTACATTACTATTTACTGATCAGCTTTTCCCTTTTGACCAGCCAGCCGGAACGCGCATGACGACCCCTTCCCCAATGCATTTGGGCCGCCTGCTCGGCGATGCACTGCGCCGCTTCGATGCACGCGTGCTGGAACTGATGGCACACGACCTGGACGTGCCGCTCGCGCTGTCGAACCTGGCCGCACGCAGACAGGTGACGGCTGCGCACATCCACATCACGCGGCACCTGACGCGCAGCGGTGCGCGGCTGTCGGAGCTGGCCGAATCGGCGGGCATGAGCAAGCAGGCCATGGGCGATCTGGTCGATCAGTGCGAGGCCTGGGGGCTCGTCACGCGCGCATGCGACGAGCGCGATCGGCGCGCGCGGCTGATCTGCTTCACCGACGACGGGCTGGCCTGGTTGCGTGCGTTCGAGCAGGCGGTCGGACAGGCGCAGCGCGAGTTCGAAGCCCAGGTCGGCGCCGAGGTGGCAACCGTGGTGCGCATCGGGCTGGAGGTCTATGCAAATTAGGCCCGCGGCCGCCGATAACCATAAGCTCTAGATGATCTGGATCAATTTTTTCTATGGTTACTGCACGTTGCAGCCTAGAATTTCCCCTGCCGGGCACGCGCTAGGAAGCGGCCGGCGCCGATCTTCGGGCGGTCAACGGCAGCCAGGCGCTGCTGCTTCGTGCGAAGGCCATGCGTCAATAAAGAGAGAGCCCAAGCCCGTGCGGATATTGATTGCCGAAGACGATGCGGTGCTGGCACAGCAGATGTGCAAGGCCCTTCGCACATCGGGCGTGCTGGTCGAGCGCGTGGCCGACGGCGCGCAGGCCGACACCGCGTTGCTCGACCCCGGGCACTACGACCTGCTGGTGCTGGACCTCGGCCTGCCGCGGCTGCACGGCCTCGACGTGCTGACCCGGCTGCGCGCGCGCGGCTCCGGCCTGCCGGTGCTGATCCTGACCGCGGCCGGCTGCATCGACCATTGCGACAACGGGCTCGAACTGGGCGCCGATGCGTGCCTGCCCAAGCCGTTCTCGCTGCCCGATCTGATGGTGCGGGTGCAGGCGCTGATGCGGTTGAACGGCCTGGCTGTCGAGCCGGCGCACGCGGGCTTCGAGCATTCGCCGCCAGCCATCCGTACGCAGCGCGGCTGAGCGGCGATGGACTGCGTGCAACCGGGCTTCGGAGCGCTCATTGCGAGCCGCAACGAGACTCGACGGCCCGCCTCCGGGCTGCAGCGCGCGTCGCCTCAAACGGCTGCTTTAGCGAAGGCATTTCTATGACCACGGCAGCCGATATCGTGATCGCCATCCTGGCGTTGATCCATCTCTACATCCTGCTGCTGGAAATGTTCTTCTGGGACAAGCCGGCCGGCTTGAAAGCCTTCGGATTGAGCAAGGAACTCGCCACCGCGACCAAGGTGCTCGGTGCCAATCAGGGGTTGTACAACGGCTTTCTCGCCGCCGGTCTGATCTGGGGCCTGACGCAAGGGGCAGGCGGCTTTGCGATCAAGACGTTCTTCCTCGTTTGCGTGCTGATAGCCGGAATCTATGGCGCTGCCACGGCCAGCCGCAAGATTCTGTTCGTGCAGGCCATTCCGGCAGCGCTCGGCCTGAGTTTGTTGTTCATCGCTTGAGCATCGGCACTGAACACCGGACTACGCGGTGCTGATGGGTTGAATCGAGCGGGACCGAAGCGCTGCACTGCCGTGTTTGCGGCGCGATAGCCCTCCGCCGGATGCGTTGCGGGGCGGACCTTTTGGATTAACCCCGGGCGAGCCGTTGCTTCAGCGTGCTTGTGGGACGGGGCCGCTCGCACTGGCGCCATCCGCTGGCGGCACTGAACGTTCGCTGCGAGTCGTGCTGGTGATCGCGGTCGTGGTGGTTCTGGCCACCGTAATCGGCGCTGGGTTGGCACCGTTGGTCGCTGCGGCCGGGGCCACGTCTGCGTCGTTGCCGGTGATGCGCAGCGCCTCCGGACGGATCTGCTGCGCGAGCCGCTGCGGCTCGGCCTGCGTGGCCGGTGCCAGCCCCCAGTCGCGCAGCCAGCCGGATGTCCAGGCGAAATAACCGGCGTTCGCAGCCAGCAGCAACAGCAGCATGAACGCGCGCATCGTCGCCTCAGCCCCGAATTGGCCGCACGCTCACGTCGTGCGTGTGGATCGTCTGCATGCCGCGGTCGGTCTGCAGCAGCAGCGCGCCGCCATCGCTCACGCCATGCGCGGTGCCGGCCAGCGGCTCGGCCCGCGCGCCGGTCGCGCTCACGGGCCGGTCGCGCAGCACGTCGCGAGCGTCGAAGCGTGCGTGAAACGGCGCAAAGCCATAAGCCTCGAACTGCAGCACGGCCGCCAGCAACGGCACTGCCACGTCGCGCAGCACGGTCGCTGGCGTGCATTGCGGCTGCACCTCGCGCATCCAGGCCGGTGTGGTGGACAGGCCCTCGGCCGGCCGTTCGGCAATGTTGATGCCGACGCCGATCACGACTTGCCGGGCGAGTGGAGCTGCTGCTGCAGGCACTGCCACCGTCTCGATCAGGATGCCGGCCAGCTTGCGCTGCTGCCACCAGAGGTCGTTCGGCCATTTGAGCCCGATGCCGTGCTTGCGCTGCGGATCGAGCGCCTCGGCCAACGCCACGCCGAGCGCAAGCGACAGGCCCGACCAGTCGCGCGGCGCCAGC
Organism: Burkholderiaceae bacterium; assembly: GCA_965218765.1. Classification (GTDB taxonomy): domain Bacteria; phylum Pseudomonadota; class Gammaproteobacteria; order Burkholderiales; family Burkholderiaceae_C; genus JBBPYC01. The sequence goes on from CBDCLU010000004.1 coordinate 386,294, forward strand.
GGCAGCGAGATCGAAAACTGCAGCGCATCGTGCGGCCCGCCCTGCCAACTGCGCCCGAGCCGCCCGCGGCCGGCCGTCTGCTCCAGCGCGACCAGCAGCACCGGCGCACAGCAGCCCGCGCGCGCGCGGCGCATCAGCTCGCTGTTGCTCGAGTCGATCGATGGGGTGACTTCGAGCGCGAACGGCTGACCGGCGACTGCCTGCAACGACTGCCGGGTCGCGTCCAGCAGGTCTTGCGGCCAGGCGGCCGGCAGCACAGCCAGAGACGCGGCGACGGCAGCGTGCATGAGGTCAGCGGCGCTTGGGCGCCAGCAAGGTGCCGCGGCAATTCTTGCTGCCGCAAAAGCACGGGTATTCGGCCTTCAACTTCGGCGTATAGCGCTGGTCGATCACCAGGCCGTAGTCGTAATTCAACTCGTCGCCTGCCTTGATGGCACGGCGCGCGACGATGAAGATGCGGCCGTCGCGCTCGTCGGCTTCGCAATTGCCGTCGCACGAGTGGTTGATCCAGCGCGCCGAGTTGCCGCCGTGCGCGCCGTCGATCACATGGTCGTCGTCGATGTGGAAGTAGAACGTGTGGTTCGGGTCGCTCGGGTCATGCGGGTGCCGGCGCAGCGCTTCCTTCCAGCTGATGATCTCGCCGATGTATTCCATGATGGTTTCACCGGCGCGAAACGACCGCGCGGCGAACAGCCCCTTGCCATGCACGCCGGAGCGCTTGACCTGGGTGCGGCGGCGCGGGGCGGCGTTGGCAGCGTCGCGGTTGGGTCGAACGCGTTGCGCATCATCGGCTTCGGCCAGCAGCTCGGCCATCGATTCACGGGCCCGGCGGCTTCTTGGTTCGGTCACGGCGTTGAGAAAAAAAAGTCTGCTAAGTTGATTGGGTGCGGTGCGGGCGCGGGCCTGCGGATGCGCCCGCCTGCATGCACGGGCACGACGTGTGTGCGTGCGTGGGTGCGCGTACGAGGCGGCCATTGTAGGCAGCAGGTGGCAATTGCGAGGCGGCAGCGACTCGGCAGCCGGTCCGCCAGGTGCGTGGCCTGGCCACGTCGGTTCTCGGCCGGGCATCGGATAAGTTTTTGGATGAACGACCAGCGGGTCGAGTGAATGAGCCTTGAGTGACTATGACGAAGACATTGGTGATTGCAGAAAAACCGTCGGTGGCGCAGGACATCGTGCGCGCGCTGACCCCGAAGGCCGGGCAGTTCAACAAGCACGACGAACACTTCGAAAACGATCGCTACGTGGTGACCAGCGCGGTCGGCCATCTGGTCGAGATCCAGGCGCCCGAGCAGTTCGACGTGAAGCGCGGCAAATGGAGCTTTGCGAACCTGCCGGTGATCCCGCCGTACTTCGACCTGAAGCCGGTGGACAAGACGAAGACGCGGCTGAACGCGGTGGTCAAACAGGCGCGCCGCAAGGACGTGGCCGACATCGTGAACGCGTGCGATGCGGGCCGTGAGGGCGAACTGATCTTCCGGCTGATCGAACAGTACGCGGGCGGCGCCAACAACAAGCCGCTCGGCAAGCCGGTGCGGCGGTTGTGGCTGCAGTCGATGACGCCGCAGGCGATCCGCGACGGCTTCGAGCAGTTGAAGAGCGATTCCCAGATGCAGGGCCTGGCCGATGCCGCGCGTTCGCGCTCGGAAGCCGACTGGCTGGTCGGCATCAACGGCACGCGCGCTATGACCGCGTTCAACTCGCGCGACGGCGGTTTCTTTCTGACGACGGTCGGCCGCGTGCAGACGCCCACGTTGTCGATCGTGGTCGAGCGCGAGGAACAGATCCGGCGCTTCGTGCCGCGCGAGTATTGGGAAGTGCATGCGAACTTCCAGGCCGAGGCCGGGATGTACGCGGGCAAGTACTTTGACCCGGCCTGGAAGAAGTCGGACGCGCCGCGGCTGCCCGAAGGCGTCTATTCGGGCGCGGCCGGCCCCGGCGACATCGACCCCGAGCAGCGCGCCGACCGCGTGTGGACCGAAGCGCGTGCCCGCTCGATCGCCGAGGCGGTGCGCGGCCGCAAGGCGAGCGTCACGGAAGAAAGCAAGCCGACCTCGCAAGCCTCGCCGCTGCTGTTCGATCTGACTTCGCTGCAGCGCGAGGCGAACGGCCGCTTCGGCTATTCGGCCAAGACCACGCTGTCGCTCGCGCAGAGCCTTTATGAGCGGCACAAGGCGCTGACCTACCCGCGCACCGATTCGCGTGCGCTGCCGGAAGACTACCTGCCGGTCGCGAAGCAGACGATGCAGATGCTGTCGGGCAGCGGCATGCGGCACCTTGCGCCGTTTGCCAAACAGGCCGTGGACGAAGGCTACGTGAAGCCGAACCGCCGCATCTTCGACAACGCGAAGGTGTCGGACCACTTCGCGATCATCCCGACTTTGGCGGCGCCGAGCGGCCTGTCCGAGGCCGAGCAGAAGTTGTACGACTTCGTCGCGCGCCGCTTCATGGCGGTGTTTTTTCCGTCGGCCGAGTATCAGGTCACGACACGCGTCAGCACCGTCGAGCATGAAGCGAAAAAGTACGCGTTTCGCAGCGACGGCAAGGTGCTCGTGAAGCCGGGTTGGCTTGCCATCTACGGCAAGGAAGCCGATGCGGAAGAGGGCGATGACAAGGATGCCGGCAAGCGCCTCGTGGCCGTCAAGCCCGGCGAGATCGTGCCGGTCGAATCATGTGATGCCAAGGGCCTGAAAACCCGCCCGCCCGCCCGCTATTCGGAAGCCACGCTGCTCGGCGCGATGGAAGGCGCGGGCAAGCTGATCGACGATGAGGAACTGCGCAGTGCGATGCAGGAAAAAGGCCTGGGCACCCCGGCCACGCGCGCCGCGATCCTGGAAGGCCTGCTGACGGAGAAGTACCTGCTGCGCGAAGGCCGCGAGATGATCCCGACCGCGAAAGCGTTCCAGCTCATGACCTTGCTGCGCGGCCTCGGCGTGGAAGAACTCTCGCGGGCCGAGCTCACCGGCGAATGGGAATACAAGCTCGCGCAGATGGAACAGGGCGGTTTGAGCCGCGACGCATTCATGCGTGAGATCGCTGCGATGACCGAGCGCATCGTGAAGAAAGCCAAGGAGTACGACCGCGACACCGTGCCCGGCAACTACGCGACGCTGGCCACGCCCTGCCCCGATTGCGGCGGGGTCGTGAAGGAGAACTACCGGCGCTTCAGTTGCACCGGCGCGGACGGCGCCACCGAAGGCTGCGGTTTTTCGTTCGGCAAATCGCCGGCTGGCCGCACGTTTGCGGCTGACGAAGCCGAGCAACTGCTGAAGGATCGCAAGATCGGTCCGCTCGAAGGCTTCCGCTCCAAAGCCGGCTGGCCGTTTACGGCCGAGATCGTGTTGAAAGTCGACGACGAGACGAAAAAACACAAGCTCGAATTCGATTTTGGCGACGCGGCGCCGGGCGGCGAGGACGGCGGCGAGCATGTGGACTTCAGCGGCCAACAGTCGCTCGGCCGCTGCCCGAAGTGCAGCGCGCATGCGTTCGAGCACGGCAGCAACTACGTCTGCGAAAAGTCCGTGCCGACCGATGCACACCCGGTCGCGACCTGTGATTTCAAGAGCGGCAAGATCATCCTGCAGCAGCCGATTTCGCGCGAGCAGTTCAGCAAACTGCTCGACACCGGCCGCACCGACTTGCTCGACAAGTTCGTCTCGATGCGCACGCGGCGTGCGTTCAAGGCGTTCCTGAAATGGGATGCGGACGCCGGCAAGGTCGCGTTCGAGTTCGAGCCCAGAGCCTCGAAGTTTCCGCCGCGCAAGACGGCGGATGCTAGTAAAAATGCAGCTATAAAGGCAGGCAGCACGAGCGCCACAGGCACATTTGATTCAAAAAAGCCGGTTGTGGCCAAGAAAGCGGCTGCAAAGAAGGCTGCTGTCAAAGCGGCGCCCAGGCCAGCCGCACCGCGCACCGCAAAAGCCGGTACCGGCCTGAAACCCAGTGAGTCGCTGGCCGCCGTGATCGGGCCCGAACCCGCGCTGCGCACCGAAGTGATCAAGAAGCTCTGGGACTACATCAAGGCCAACGGGCTGCAGGATGCTACGAATAAGCGTGCGATCAACGCCGATGCAAAACTGCTCGCCGTGTTCGGCAAGCCGCAGGTGTCGATGTTCGAGCTGGCGGGGATCGTGGGGCGGCATCTTTCGGCCTGATCGAGCTGTCTGGCTTGAAGAACATTCGCGCAATGAACACCATCAATCTCGCCGACAAGCTCGCCACGTTTTCCGAACCCTGGCAGCCACGCACCGTGGCGCTGCTCAACGGCCACGACGTGATGGTCGCCAAGCTGCATGGCGAGTTCAACTGGCACCAGCATGCCGACAGCGACGACTTCTTTCTGGTGCTGCAAGGGCACCTGAAGATCGAGCTGCGCGACCGCACGGTGGCGCTCGGCCCGGGCGAGCTGTTCATCGTGCCGCAGGGTGTCGAACACCGTCCCGTGGCGGAACATGAATGCCATGTGATGCTGATCGAGCGCTCAGGCACGCCGAACACGGGTGATACGAAGACGGCGGCAGCGCGCAGGCTGATCTAGCTCACGATTCGGCAAAGGTTGCGTGATGAATGATCCGGTGCCAACGCAAACCCCGGCTGAATACATGGATTGGGAAGACAACCAGCCTGACCGGCATGAGTTCCACAGCAGCCGGACCTGGCCGGCTACGAGTCTGTCCATTGGCCACCAGTGCGTGACCGGCAAGCTCGCCTGTCATCTCGGCAACCACCTGGACGGCAGTGCCTGCCAAGTCTTCATCGGCGGCATGAAGGTGCAGATCGCGGGCGACACGGTGCTGTACCCGGACCTGTTCGTCACGTGCGGCCAGGACTTCCATGCCGATGATCCGGTGGTCACCGATCCCATCCTCGTCGTCGAAGTGCTGTCCCCATCCACGCAAGCCTATGACCGCAGCCTGAAGTTTGCGCTCTATCGTCGTTTGCCTTCGCTGCGTGAGTACGCATTGATCGATCCGGACGCGCGACGTGTCGAAGTCCTGCGGCTTGGCGACGACGGCTTGTGGAACTTCATCGACTTCAGCGAGCAGGCAGACGTCGAGCTTGCCAGTGTCGACTTCAAGCTTGCGTTGATCGAACTGTTCAAGGACATGGACTGCATGCAGACACCCGCCCGCTGACGCATGGAATCGCCCCGGGCGGCGAAGTTGGTTACCCTTCGTCCCATGCTTGAAAAACTCCCCGACCTGATCGGCCACGCATTGTCCGACGTGCGCGCTGGCCTCGACGCGATCGCGTTCAACCAGCTCGACCTGCGCGAAGGCGCCGGCGCGATCCACATCTCCAGCCTCGCGTTCGCCGACCACATGCCGCTGCCCGCGCGTTACACGGCCGACGGCGAAGGCGTGTCGCCGCCGCTGCAGTGGTGGGACGTGCCTCCGGCCGCGAAGGCGCTGGTGCTGCTGGTCGAAGACGCCGATTCGCCGACGCCGCACCCGCTCGTGCATGCGATCGTGGTCGGCCTGCCGGCAGCCGACGGTGCGCTGGCGGAGCGCGCGTTGGCCAGCAGCGACCACGAAGGCAGCGGTCTGCAGACCGGCCTGAATTCGTATCTGCAGGCGGCCTGGCTGCCGCCCGATCCGCCGCCCGGGCACGGTGTGCATCGTTACGCGTTTCAGTTGTTCGCGCTGGATGCGGCGTTCGAGTTCACCGGCACGCCGGGCCGCGACGAGGTGCTCGGCGCGCTGGCCGACCATGCGATCGCCAGTGGCCTGCTGATCGGCACCTGCGAGCGTGACAACTCGGTCAAGGTGGATGCGCCGGCGGCGACCGATCCGCTGATGCCGGGCTGAGCGCGCGCGCCGGCGTCAGCGGGCGCCTGTCTGCAGCCGCCGCCAGCGCAGCCAGTCGGCCGGTTCGTCCACGTCCCAGAGCAGCGGCAGCTCGTGCCAGCGTGCGCCGGCTTCGCGCAGCCGCGCGCGGGTTTGCCGCATCACGCGGTCGGTGCTCCAGTCGATGCCGTCGAACAGCCGCAGGCGCGCGGCCATCGCCGGCTTGCGCAGGCCCACGAGCATGTAGCCGCCGTCTTCCACCGGGATGAACACGACATCGGCGCCCCGTGCGAGCGCCGATGCGGCATGCTGCAGATCGGCGGGCGTGAGCGCAGGGCAGTCGGTGCCGATCAGCAGCAGGGGCTGCGGCGGGCGCGGCCGTTGCGGCTCGCTGCGAGTCTTGTTCGACCGACTGCTGTGCTCGGCAAATACCGCTGCCATGCGGGTGCCGATGTCGCCGTCGCACTGGCTCGTGAATTCAACACCAGCACAGCACGACGACCCGCGCAGCGCGCGAAAGAACCGCTGGGTCGGATCGGGCATGCAGCTGAGCGTGAGTGCTGCGGGGTGCGCGGCCGTGGCGGTCGCCAGCGTGCGCAACACGAACCCGCGCTGCGCACGGGCCGCGCCGGCCGCGCCCAGCAGCAGGATCAACCGGGTCTTGGCCAGGCCGGCGATCGGTGCCTTGGCCATGACGGTGATCGCGAAGCCGGCACCGGTATCCCTATCGCGCCGATCGTCGAGCGGTGTCACGGTCCATCCTTCTGCCCCGGCGACCGATACCGGCGCTGCAGCCGCGTCGGATCGACGCCGAAAAAATATGCCGCGCGCAGCCCCCACATCAGCGCGATGGTGCGCCACGCGCCATGCTGCTGCCAGCGCCGCGCCGACGTTACGACCTGCGCGCGCAGGCAGGCCGGGCGCGAGATGCGCTTCAGCCGGCGCGACAGCTCGATGTCTTCCATCAGCGCCAGTGCCGGAAAGCCGCCAACCGCATCGAACGCCGTGCGCCGCATGAACATGGCCTGGTCGCCGGTCGCGATGCCGGTCAGGCGGGAGCGCCGATTCATCGCGCCGGCCACGGTGCGCAGCAGCCGGCGCGCGATGTCGAACCGCACGTCGAACCGGCCCCACGCATGCGGGCCGGCCAGTGCAGCGCGCACCAGCGCATCGGCGTGCTCAGGCAGCACGGTGTCGGCATGCAGGAACAGCAGCAGGTCGCTTTCGCAGGCCGCAGCGCCCGCGTTCATCTGGCTGGCACGGCCCGCCGGAGCCAGCAGCGCCACGTCGGCCAGCGCGCGTGCGATCGGCAGGCTGGCGTCGCTGCTGCCGCCATCGGCCACCACCAGCTGCACGCCGCGTGCACGCAGCGGTTGCAGCGCATGCAGCCGCGCAGCCAGCGTCGAGCCTTCGTTGAGCACGGGCATGACGATCGCCAATGTTGGCGGCTGCCCCTGCTGCATCCTCTGCTTCCCCTGCTGCCCGGCCGCGACGGCAGCAACGGCGTCAACAGGCCAGCGACGCATTTTTCAGGAAGAAAATGACCTTGGGCATTAGTCCAGACTGAAAAATCTGCTACTTTTTCTGAAGCAGCCGTGCTGCATCCAGCGCAAAGTACGTCAGCACGCCATCGGCCCCCGCGCGCTTGAACGCGAGCAGCGCTTCGAGCACCACCGCGTCATGGTCGAGCCAGCCGTTTTGCGCTGCCGCCTTCAGCATCGCGTACTCGCCGCTGACCTGATAGGCGAACGTCGGCATGCGGAATTCTTCCTTCACGCGGCGCAGCACATCGAGGTACGGCATGCCCGGCTTGACCATCACCATGTCGGCGCCTTCGGCGATGTCGAGCGCGACTTCGCGCAGCGCCTCATCGGTGTTGCCGGGGTCCATCTGGTAGGTCTTCTTGTCGCTTTTGCCGAGGTTCTTGGCCGAGCCGACCGCGTCGCGGAACGGGCCGTAGAACGCGCTTGCGTACTTCGCGCTGTAGGCCATGATGCGGGTGTGGATGTGGCCGCGCGCTTCGAGCGCTTCGCGGATCGCGCCGATGCGGCCGTCCATCATGTCGCTCGGGGCGACGATGTCGACGCCGGCCTCGGCCTGCACCAGCGCCTGGCGCGTGAGCTGCTCCACGGTCTCGTCGTTCAGGATGTAGCCGGACTCGTCGAGCAGCCCGTCCTGCCCGTGGCTCGTGAACGGATCGAGCGCGACGTCGGTCAGCACGCCGAGTTCGGGAAAGCGCCGCTTCAATTCGCGCACCACGCGCGGCACCAGGCCGTCGGCGTTCAACGCTTCCGCGCCATCGGGCGTTTTCAGTGCCGGGTCGATCACCGGGAACAGCGCCAGCACCGGAATGCCGGCCGTCACGCATTGTTCGGCCACCGGCAACAGCAGGTCCAGGCTGATGCGATCAACCCCGGCCATCGATGCGACCGGCTCACGGCGCTTCTCGCCATCCAGCACGAACACCGGCAGGATCAGGTCGTGCGCCGTGAGCGCATGTTCACGCACGAGGTTGCGCGTGAATGCATCGCGACGCAGCCGGCGCGGCCGGCCGAGCGGATAGGCAGCAGGGGGTTTCATGCGCAAAATTGTGCCTGAACCGCCTTCAAAGCAAGACGCTGGTCCCCGTCGGTCATGCACCACCGACAACACCGGCTAAGCCCAATTCCAGCAGGGGCCGCGGAGCTGGCTTTGCCAGGCCGCAGGCGCCGCCCCCGGTGGGGGGTAGGCGAGAGCCGACCGAAGGGAGAGGAGCCTGGGGGAGAACGTGAGCCCGTCAGTACACTCGCCCATGCTCTGGGTCAAGTCGCTGCACATCGTGTTCGTCGCAAGCTGGTTCGCCGGTCTTTTTTATCTGCCGCGCATCTTCGTGAACCTGGCGATGGTGCCGGCCGGCTCGAATGCCGAGCGCGATCGGCTGCTGCTGATGGGGTCCAAGCTGCTGCGCTTTTCCAACATGATCGCGCTGATCGCGATCGCGCTGGGCGCCTGGCTGTGGCTGGGCTTCGGCATCGGGCGCGGGCCCGGCAACGGCTGGCTGATGGCGAAGATCGGCGTGGTGCTACTCGCGCTTGGCTATCAGCATTCGCTCGGCGTCATGCTGCGCCGGTTTCAGGCAGGCGCGAATCGGCGCGGCCATGTCTGGTACCGCTGGTTCAACGAATTGCCGATCGTGTTTCTGCTCGCTGCGGTGCTGCTGGTCGAACTCAAGCCGTTCTAATCACCGGGACGCCGGCAGCGCTTGCTTGAGGGCCACCCCGCTCGCATTCGCGGCGCCCAGCCAATGGCCGTTTCACCTGCGCTAGACGCCGCCGCGCCGCAACGCCAGCCGAGCGCCGCCTGGCCGCTGGCGTTTGCCTATGGGGTGCTGATCGCGTATGCGAGCCTCTACCCGTTCAGCGGCTGGCGCGATCAGGGCGTCGATCCACTGTCGTTTCTGTTGGCGCCTTGGCCGCGCTACTGGAGCGGCTTCGATCTCTCAAGCAATCTGCTGGGCTACGCGCCGCTCGGATTGTTGCTGGCACTGGGTTGGCTCAGGCGCGGCTGGTCGGCGCGGCGCGCTGCGTGGCTGTCGATCGCGCTGGCGGCACTGCTGTCGCTGCTGCTGGAGTTCCTGCAGATCTACCTGCCGGCGCGGGTACCGTCGAACCTCGACTTCGCGCTCAACAGTGCCGGCGCCGCGCTCGGCACCGGTGCGGCGCTGCTGCTGGAGCGCCACCATCTGCTTGCGCGCTGGCGCCAGTGGCGCGACGGCTGGGTCGGGCCGCACGCGCGCGGCTCGCTGGTGCTGCTGGTGTTGTGGCCGTGGGCGCTGCTGTATCCGGCTGCCATTCCGTTCGCGCTGGGCCAGGTGTTCGGCCGCATCGAGCAGGCGCTGGCCGACTGGCTGGCCGGCACGCCGTATCAGGCCTGGATTTCTTCGCCGCGCGAGCCGAATCTGCCGCCGATGGCGGCTGCGGCCGAACTGCTGTGCGTGGCGTCCAGCGTGTTGCTGCCCTGCCTGCTGGCTTATGCGCTGGTCACCACGCCGCGCAAGCGCCTGGTGACCGCCAGCCTGCTGCTGACTGCGGGCGTCGCGGCCACCGCGTTGTCGGCCGCGCTCAGCTGGGGGCCGGCCACCGCCTGGGTCTGGCTGACGCCGCCAGTGCTGGGCGGGCTGGGCCTGGCGCTGGCGGGGGCAGTGGCGCTGGCGCGCTGGCCAGCGCGCCGCAGCGCGGCATTGGTGGCGCTGGCGTTGGCGCTGTTGCTGCTGTCGCTGTGGTTGTCGAATCGGGCGGCTGCCAGTCCCTACTTCGCGCAGACGGTGCAGACCTGGGAGCAAGGGCGTTTCATCCGCTTTCATGGCGTCACGCAGTGGCTGGGCTGGTGCTGGCCGTACCTGGCATGCGCGCAGCTGCTGCGGCGCTGGTGGACGGCACGCCGGCTTCTACAATCGCCTCGATGAACCAGCCAGCACTTCCCGGCGCCGAGCCGTACTTTGAGCGACACATCTTTTTTTGCCTGAACGAGCGCGACAAGGGCGACAACTCCTGCATCGGGCACGGCGCGCAGGACGGGTTCGACTACTGCAAGAAGCGCGTCAAGTCGGAGCGGCTGTCCGGCCCGGGCAGGGTGCGCGTGAACAAGGCCGGCTGCATGGACCGCTGCTCGGCCGGGCCGGTCGCGGTGGTCTATCCGGATCAGGTCTGGTACACGTTCGTCGATCGCGACGACATCGACGAGATCGTCGAATCGCATCTGAAGAACGGGAAAGTGGTGGAGCGGCTGCTGGTGCCCGCGGGCGCTGGCAAGTGATGGTGCGATCCGGCGCGTCGGCGTTCGGCCAAGCCATGTCGCGATCGTGGTCGGTGGCGTTGCCGGGCCGCCGATGAATGCAGCCACCCAGCGCCTCACGCTGACCGGGGCCGCTGGCGCGATCGAAGCCCTGCGCGATGAACCAGCTGGCGCCCAAGCGTCTGCACCACGCGGTGTGGCGGTGCTTGCGCACCCGCACCCGCTGTTCGGCGGCACCATGGACAACAAGGTGGTGCAGACCATGGCCCGCGCGTTCGTTCAATGCGGCTTCAGCGCGGTGCGGTTCAACTTCCGCGGCGTTGGCGCGAGCGCCGGCGTGCATGACGAAGGGCGCGGTGAAGCCGATGATCTGCTGGCCGTGGTCGAGCAGGTCGCACCGCAAGGCGAGATCGCGCTGGCCGGGTTCTCGTTCGGCGCTTTCGTGGCGGCGCGTGCGCTGGCCACGTTGTGGGACGCGCGCGCACCGCGGCGCGTCGTGTTGGTCGGCGTTGCGGCCAGCAACTTCGAGGTACCGGTGCTGCCGCCGGACGCGCACGAGCGGACATTGGTGCTGCATGGCGAGCAGGACGACACGGTGCCGTTCGCAGCAGCGCTCGACTGGGCGCGGCCGCAGCAGTTGCCCATCACCGTGGTGCCAGGGGGCGGCCATTTCTTTCACGGACAATTGCCATTGCTCAAAAGCCTGGTGATGCGACACTTGGCGGGTTGACTGCCGAAGCCCGTTGCATGCCAGCCGATCGATGGCGCCGATTGCACAGGGCTTGGGTCGTCGAGCCGGCACTGGCCGACCGCTTGATCTGATCGAACGATCAGCTGCTCAACCGCCTCAACGTTCTGTGATCGCCACCATCCGCCCTTCTTCGCTTTCACTTCCCCGACCGATTGCTGCTGTGTTCATGAAACGTTTTTCATCGGCAAAATTTTTTTTCGCCTGGCTTGTGCCGGCCTTGCTGGCAATGAGCCTGGGCGCACGGGCCGAGATGCCCGCAGCGCCCGAGATCGCGGCGCGCCAGTACCTGTTGCTGGACGTGACGTCCGATCAATTGCTCGCGCAAAAGGACATCGACGCGCAGATCGAGCCGGCGTCCTTGACCAAGCTGATGACGGCCTACCTCGTGTTCGATGCGATCCGCAACCGCAAGCTGGACCTGAAGCAGACCTTGCCCGTGAGCGTGCGCGCGTGGAGGACGCCGGGTTCACGCATGTTCATCGACCCGAAGATGGAAGTGCCCGTGGACGATCTGCTCAAGGGCATGATCGTGCAGTCCGGCAACGATGCGACCGTGGTGCTGGCGGAAGGCGTGGGCGGCACGGTCGAGCATTTCGTAGAGATGATGAACGAGCAGGCCAAAGCGCTCGGCATGAAGTCCACCAGCTACAGGAACCCGGAAGGGCTGACCGAAGCCGGCCACTATTCGACGGCACGTGACCAGGCCACGCTGGCGCTGCGGCTGATGCACGACTTCCCGAATTTTCTGCCCTATTACGCGATCAAGAAGTACCACTATCCAGGCACGCCGCCGACCAACGACACGAACCGGAATCTGCTGCTGTTTCGCGACCCGACCGTCGATGGCCTCAAGACCGGCCACACCAATGCGGCCGGCTACTGTCTGGTGGCGACTGCGAATCGCGAGGTGCCGAACGTCGGCAAACGCCGGTTGCTGTCGATCGTGCTGGGCGCTGCCAGCGAGAACGCGCGCGCCAACGAAACGCAGAAGCTGCTGAATTGGGGCTATACCGCGTTCGATGCGGTGAAGCTGTTCGACGCCGACCAGGCAGCAGCGACGCCGCGGGTCTGGAAGGGCAAGGAAAACGAGTTGAAGCTCGGCAGTGCCGCCCCGATCATGGTCGCGGTGCCGTCCGGCCAAGCCGACAAGGTCAAGACGCTGGTGGTGCGCCCCGAACCGCTGGTGGCCCCGTTCACCCAAGGTCAGCGGGTCGGCACCTTGAAAGTCACGCTGGGCGACGAGCCGCTGCGCGAAGTGCCGCTGATTGCGCTGAAGGCAGTCGAGCCCGCTGGCATGCTGGGTCGAGGCTGGGATGCGATGCGGCTGTGGATCAAGTGATGCGGTTCGCCTTGGCGGTAGCGCACGGTGAAGTGTTCCTCCTGCTATAATAGAAGGCTTTTCGCCCGCACAGCCGACTTGACGCTTATTGAGTCGACAGCCCTGGGCAATCGAATCCGTCGAGCCGTCCAACGCATTGTCGATGCTGCGCAACTGCGTGGGGCCGCACCCGAAAATTTCAGGACATATTTGATGCCAACCATCAACCAGCTCGTGCGCCAGGGGCGTGAGGTCGAGACGACCAACTCGAAAAGCCCCGCGATGCAGAACTCGCCGCAGCGGCGCGGCGTCTGCACGCGCGTCTACACCACCACGCCGAAGAAGCCGAACTCGGCGCTGCGCAAGGTGGCCAAGGTGCGGCTGACGAACGGCTTCGAAGTGATTTCCTACATCGGCGGCGAAGGCCACAACCTGCAGGAACACTCAGTGGTGCTGGTGCGCGGGGGCAGGGTGAAGGATTTGCCGGGTGTGCGCTATCACATCGTGCGCGGCTCACTGGACCTGCAAGGTGTGAAAGACCGCAAGCAGTCGCGTTCCAAGTACGGCGCGAAGCGGCCGAAAAAGGCCTGAAAGTTTTGTGGCCGAAGTAGGCCTGATCGTCGTCATTCATTGATCGCTGCTGCGCGCCTTGGCGGGCGTACGGCAGCCAATCGGCATCAAGTTCCGGAATTCCCCGGGCAGGCCGAAAGTAAGTGAGGGCTCGGCTGGGCCTTCGCGGCGTCGCATTGCTTCGATGTGGCGCCAACTGAAACTCTAGAGGTGAACCCATGCCACGTCGTCGCGAAGTCCCCAAACGTGAAATCCTGCCGGACCCGAAGTACGGCAATGTCGAGCTGTCCAAGTTCATGAACGTGATCATGGAAGGCGGCAAAAAAGCAGTTGCCGAACGCATCATCTACGGTGCGCTCGATTTCATCGAGAAGAAGAACCCGGACAAGGATCCGGTCGAAGCGTTCACGATGGCGATCAACAACGTGAAGCCGATGGTCGAAGTCAAATCGCGCCGCGTCGGTGGTGCCAATTACCAGGTGCCGGTCGAAGTGCGCCCGGTGCGTCGTCTCGCGCTTTCGATGCGCTGGCTCAAGGAAGCAGCTCGCAAGCGCGGCGAAAAGTCGATGGCGCTGCGGCTTGCCAACGAGCTGATGGAAGCCACCGAAGGCCGCGGCGGCGCGATGAAAAAGCGCGACGAAGTGCACCGCATGGCGGAAGCGAACAAGGCGTTCTCGCACTTCCGTTTCTGACGCGTTTTTCGCCCAGACACTTTCCTTTTTCGAACCAGTTGCGAAGGCCCGCCACGAGCGGGCCTTGTGCGCTGATTCCTCGTCATCCCGAACGGAGTAACCACATCATGGCTCGCAAGACCCCCATCGAGCGCTATCGCAACATCGGCATTTCCGCGCACATCGACGCGGGCAAAACCACCACGACCGAGCGCATCCTGTTCTACACCGGCGTGAATCACAAGCTCGGTGAGGTGCACGACGGCGCTGCCACCACCGACTGGATGGAGCAGGAGCAGGAGCGCGGTATCACGATCACGTCGGCGGCCGTGACCTGCTTCTGGAAGGGCATGGACCTGTCGCGTCCCGAGCATCGCATCAACATCATCGACACGCCCGGCCACGTCGACTTCACGATCGAGGTCGAGCGTTCCATGCGTGTGCTCGATGGCGCCTGCATGGTCTATTGCGCAGTCGGCGGCGTGCAGCCGCAGTCGGAGACTGTCTGGCGCCAGGCCAACAAGTACAAGGTGCCGCGCTTGGCGTTCGTCAACAAGATGGACCGCACCGGCGCGAATTTCTTCAAGGTCTATGACCAGATGAAGCTGCGCCTGAAAGCAAACCCGGTGCCGATCGTGATTCCGATCGGCGCGGAAGAGAAATTCCAGGGTGTGATCGATCTCGTCAAGATGAAGGCGATCATCTGGGACGAAGCGTCGCAGGGGATGAAGTTCAGCTTCGAGGAAATCCCGTCCGAATTGAAGGCGCAAGCCGACGAGTGGCGCGAGAAGATGATCGAATCGGCTGCCGAAGCCAACGAAGACTTGATGAACAAGTATCTCGAGGACGGCGAACTGTCGGAAGAAGAGATCATGCTGGGCCTGCGCACGCGCACCATCGCGGGCGAGATCCAGCCGATGCTGTGCGGCACTGCGTTCAAGAACAAGGGCGTACAGCGCATGCTCGACGCAGTGATCGAGCTGATGCCGTCGCCGATCGACATCCCGCCGGTGCCGGGCCTCGACGATGACGAAAAAGCCGTTGTGCGCCAGGCCGACGACAGCGAAAAGTTCTCGGCGCTTGCGTTCAAGCTGATGACCGATCCGTTCGTCGGCCAGCTCACGTTCGTGCGCGTCTATTCGGGCGTGCTGTCCAAGGGCGATACGGTCTACAACCCGGTCAAGGGCAAGAAGGAACGCATCGGCCGCATCGTGCAGATGCAGGCGAACGACCGCGTTGAAGTCGACGAGATTCGCGCGGGCGACATCGCTGCCTGCGTCGGGTTGAAAGACGTGACGACCGGTGAAACCCTGTGCGACCCGTCCGCCATCGTGATGCTCGAGCGCATGGTGTTCCCGGAGCCGGTGATCGCGCAGGCGGTGGAGCCGAAGACCAAGGTCGATCAGGAAAAGATGGGCATCGCGTTGCAGCGGCTTGCGTCGGAGGACCCGTCGTTCCGCGTCAAGACCGATGAGGAATCGGGCCAGACCATCATCTCGGGCATGGGCGAATTGCACCTCGAGATCATCGTCGACCGCATGAAGCGCGAGTTCGGCGTGGAAGCCAACGTCGGCAAGCCGCAGGTCGCGTATCGCGAGACGATCCGCAAGACAGTGGAAGACGCGGAAGGCAAGTTCGTGCGCCAGTCGGGCGGCAAGGGCCAGTACGGCCACGTCGTGTTCAAGATCGAGCCGAACGAGATGGGCAAGGGCTTCGAGTTCGTCGATGCGATCAAGGGCGGCGTGGTGCCGCGCGAGTACATTCCGGCGGTCGAAAAAGGCGTGGTCGAAGCGCTCACCACGGGTGTGCTTGCGGGCTACCCGGTGGTGGACGTGAAAGTCACCCTGCACTTCGGCTCGTACCACGACGTGGACTCGTCCGAGCAGGCGTTCAAGATGGCCGCGATCTTCGGCTTCAAGGAAGGTGCACGCAAGGCGTCGCCGGTGATTCTCGAGCCGATGATGGCAGTCGAAGTCGAGACGCCGGAAGACTATGCAGGCAACGTGATGGGCGACCTGTCGTCGCGTCGCGGCATGGTGCAGGGCATGGACGACATGGCTGGCGGCGGCAAGGCGATCAAAGCCGAAGTGCCGCTGTCCGAGATGTTCGGCTACTCGACCACCCTGCGTTCGATGTCGCAAGGCCGCGCAACCTACACGATGGAGTTCAAACATTACGCGGAAGCGCCGCGCAATGTGTCGGAAGCGATCGTCGCGGCACGCGCGAAGTAAATTTTTTATCAGCAGTGAAGTCTGCGATGGCATGCCGCGCGGTGCCCGTGCCGCTTGAACAAGCAATGCCGTGCAGACGTTAAACCCAACCACGGGCAATGTTCTTTGGACAACAGGAAGCAAGAGAGTCAAAAAATGGGAAAAGAAAAGTTCAGCCGCAGCAAGCCGCACGTCAACGTGGGCACGATTGGGCACGTCGATCACGGCAAGACCACGCTGACAGCAGCCATCACGACGGTGCTGGCTGCCAAGTTCGGTGGCGAGGCCAAAGGGTATGCACAGATCGATGCGGCGCCCGAGGAGAAAGCGCGCGGCATCACCATCAACACCGCGCACGTCGAGTACGAGACGGCCAACCGCCACTACGCGCACGTCGACTGCCCTGGTCACGCCGACTACGTGAAGAACATGATCACCGGAGCCGCCCAGATGGACGGTGCCGTGCTGGTCGTCTCGGCTGCCGACGGCCCGATGCCCCAGACCCGCGAGCACATCCTCTTGGCCCGCCAGGTGGGCGTGCCCTACATCATCGTGTTCCTGAACAAATGCGACATGGTCGACGACGCCGAGCTTCTGGAGTTGGTCGAGATGGAAGTCAGAGAGCTGCTTGACAAGTACGAATTCCCCGGCGACGACACCCCCATCATCCACGGCAGCGCCAAGCTCGCGATGGAAGGCGACAAGGGCGAGCTCGGCGAGCAGGCCATCCTGAAGCTGGCTGACGCGCTCGACAGCTACATCCCCACGCCCGAGCGCGCGATCGACGGTGCGTTCCTGATGCCGGTGGAAGACGTGTTCTCGATCTCGGGCCGCGGCACTGTCGTGACCGGCCGCGTGGAGCGCGGCATCGTCAAGGTGGGTGAAGAAATCGAGATCGTGGGCATCAAGCCGACGGTCAAGACCACCTGCACCGGAGTCGAGATGTTCAGAAAACTCCTGGACCAGGGCCAGGCTGGCGACAACGTCGGCATCTTGCTGCGCGGCACCAAGCGGGAAGACGTCGAGCGCGGCCAGGTCCTGTGCAAGCCCGGCACGATCAAGCCGCACACGCACTTCTCAGCCGAGGTGTATGTGCTGAGCAAGGACGAGGGCGGCCGGCACACGCCGTTCTTCAACAACTACCGGCCGCAGTTTTACTTCCGCACCACCGACGTCACGGGCGCCATTGAGCTGCCCAAAGACAAGGAGATGGTGATGCCGGGCGACAACGTGTCGATCACGGTCAAGCTGATCAACCCGATTGCGATGGAAGAAGGCCTCAGATTCGCCATCCGAGAAGGCGGCAAGACCGTGGGCGCGGGGGTGGTGGCGAAGATTTTGGAGTGATGACGACATGGCATCACAACAAAAAATCCGCATTCGCCTGAAGGCGTTCGACTACAAACTGATCGATCAGTCGGCTGCCGAGATCGTTGACACGGCCAAGCGCACCGGCGCGATCGTGAAAGGGCCGGTACCACTGCCGACGCGCATGAAGCGCTTCGATATCCTGCGCTCGCCGCACGTGAACAAGACGTCGCGCGACCAGTTCGAGATTCGCACCCACCAGCGGCTGATGGACATCGTCGACCCGACTGACAAGACGGTGGACGCGCTCATGAAGCTCGACTTGCCGGCGGGCGTCGATGTAGAGATCAAACTGCAGTAAGCCTGCTGCACAAGGTGCTATGGAGTAAATGTTAGCGTCGCGCGCTATAATCGTGGGCTTGCCTCAAATCTCCCTTCGAGATGCTGCGGGGCGATGGTTCCTATCAACCTTCTTGCGCATTCTGAGCGTTTCGACCGGATACCGGGTTGAGGCGCTCGGCACGTGACTACCGCCAATTGAAGCGGTCACGGCGCAGGACATGGAGTAAAAACAATGAGTCAAAGCAACCGTCTGGGTCTGCTCGGGCGCAAGGTCGGCATGATGCGACTGTTCACCGATGATGGTCAAAGCGTGCCTGTCACCGTGGTCGATGTGTCGAACAATCGCATCAGCCAGATCAAGTCGCAGGATGTCGATGGTTACGTGGCACTGCAGCTCACGTTCGGGGTCCGTAAGGCATCCCGGGTGACCAAGCCGCAAGCCGGGCATCTCGCCAAGGCCGGCGTTGAAGCCGGTGAAATCGTGCGTGAATTCCGTATCGCTGCCGACGCTGCTGCTGGCTACAAGCCAGGTGCGGCCGTCGAAGTTGGCTCTGTGTTCCAGGACGGCCAGAAGGTCGATGTGCAGGGCACTTCGATCGGTAAGGGCTTCGCCGGCACCATCAAGCGCCACAACTTCCACTCGCAACGCGCTTCGCACGGCAACAGCCGCTCACACAATGTGCCGGGTTCGATCTCGATGGCGCAAGACCCGGGTCGTGTGTTTCCGGGCAAGAAGATGTCGGGCCATCTGGGCGATGTCACCGTGACCACGCAGAACCTTGATGTGGTGCGTGTCGATGAGAGCCGCCAACTGCTGCTGATCCGTGGCGCCGTGCCCGGGTCCAAAGGCGGTTTCGTCACTGTGCGGCCGGCTGTGAAGGCATCGGTTGATACGGTTGCGGGCAAGGGAGTCAACTGATGCAGATCGAACTTCTCGACGAACAAGGCCAGGCGGCGTCGCAATTCGACGCGCCCGAGACGGTGTTTGGTCGCAGTTACAACGAAGATTTGGTGCACCAGATCGTGGTGGCCTATCAGGCCAATGCACGGCAAGGCACGCGGGCCCAGAAAGACCGTGAGCAGGTTCGCCATTCGACCAGAAAGCCGTTCAAGCAGAAAGGCACCGGGCGTGCCCGGGCCGGTATGACGTCGTCGCCGTTGTGGCGCGGCGGCGGCCGGATCTTCCCGAACCTGCCGGACGAGAACTTCTCGCAAAAGATCAACAAGAAGATGTATCGCGCCGGCATGGCGTCGATCTTCTCGCAGCTTGCGCGGGAGGGGCGGCTGGCGGTTATCGAGTCGCTGACCGTCGATGCACCGAAGACGCGCCAGTTGGCCGACAAGTTCAAGGCGATGAAGCTGTCGTCGGTGCTGGTGATTGCCGACGAGGTCGATGAAAACCTCTACCTCGCGTCCCGCAATCTGGTGGGGGTGATGGTGGTTGAGCCACGCTATGCCGATCCGGTTTCTCTCGTGCATTACCGCAAGGTGCTGGTCACACGCGCCGCCATGAACAAGCTCCAGGAGATGTTTCAATGAGCATGACTCATAAGAAATTCGACGAAGGCCGTCTGATGGCGGTGCTGATCGGCCCGATCGTGTCCGAGAAAGCCACCATGGCGGCCGAGCGCAGCAACGCGGCTACCTTTCGCGTGATGCAGGACGCCACCAAGCCCGAGATCAAAGCCGCGGTCGAGCTTATGTTCAAGGTTGATGTCGTCGGTGTCTCTGTGCTGAACGTACGCGGCAAATCCAAGCGTTTCGGCAAGTCGATGGGCCGGCGTGCGAACGTGCGCAAAGCCTACGTGCGACTCAAGGAAGGCCAACAATTGAATCTGACCGGGGAGGCCGCGTAAACCATGGCTGTCGTCAAACTCAAACCGACTTCGCCCGGCCAGCGTGCCGTCGTCAAGGTCACGCGTGATCACTTGTACAAAGGCGATCCGTTCGCACCGCTGCTCGAGCCACAGTTCCAGCGTTCGGGCCGCAACAACAACGGCCACATCACGACGCGGCACAAAGGCGGTGGCCACAAGCATCACTATCGCCTGGTGGACTTCCGTCGTGAAAAAGACAACATCGCGGCCAGAGTGGAACGAATTGAGTACGACCCGAACCGCACGGCGCATATCGCATTGGTCTGCTATGCGGATGGAGAAAGGCGCTACATCATCGCGCCACGTGGTGTTGAAGTCGGCACCTCGCTGATGAGTGGTTCGGAAGCGCCAATCCGAGTTGGCAATACCTTGCCGATCCGCAATATTCCGGTCGGCTCTACCATTCACTGCATCGAGCTGCAGCCAGGCAAAGGCGCGCAGATCGCACGTTCGGCCGGCACATCGGCGACCTTGCTGGCACGCGAGAGCAGCTATGCCCAGGTGCGCATGCGCTCTGGTGAAGTGCGCAAGGTGCACATCGAGTGTCGCGCGACGATCGGCGAAGTCGCCAATGAAGAGCATAGCCTGCGTCAGCTGGGCAAAGCCGGCGTCAAGCGCTGGATGGGCATTCGCCCGACTGTGCGCGGCGTGGTCATGAACCCGGTTGATCACCCACATGGTGGCGGCGAAGGCAAGACTGGCGAAGGCCGTCATGCAGTCGATCCGTGGGGCAACCTGACGAAGGGGTATCGCACCCGCAACAACAAGCGCACGCAGGGCATGATCGTGTCGCGTCGCAAGAAGTAAGGGAATCAGCAGATGACTCGCTCGCTCAAAAAGGGTCCGTTCGTTGACCAGCACTTGGTCGCAAAAGCCGACAAGGCTGTTACCACGAAGGACAAGAAGCCGATCAAGACCTGGTCGCGCCGCTCGATGGTGCTGCCTGAATTCATCGGCCTCACGATTGCGGTGCACAACGGCAAGCAGCACGTGCCGGTCTACATCACGGACCAGATGGTGGGTCACAAGCTCGGTGAATTCGCGTTGACCCGCACCTTCAAGGGCCACCCGGCGGACAAGAAAGTCGCACGGAAGTAAGGAACAGACAAGCATCATGGAAACACGCGCAGTTTTACGTGGAGTGCGGCTCTCGGTTGACAAGGGCCGTCTGGTGGCGGACCTGATCCGAGGCAAGCGGGTCGACCAGGCGCTGAACATCCTGCAGTTCACGCAAAAGCGGGCTGCCGGCATCGTGCGCAAGGTGCTCGAATCGGCAATCGCGAACGCCGAGCACAACGATGGCGCCGACATCGACGAGCTGAAAGTCAAAACCATCTTCGTCGAGCAAGGCACCACGCTCAAGCGCTTCACCGCGCGTGCCAAAGGCCGCGGCAACCGGATCAGCAAACCGACTTGCCACGTGTACCTCACGGTCGGCAACTAACCGGAACGCATCAGCACAATGGGACAAAAAATCCACCCCACCGGCTTTCGCCTATCGGTGAGCCGCAACTGGGCCAGCCGTTGGTACGCGAACGATCGCGACTTCGCCGGCATGCTGGCCGAGGACATCAAGGTCCGCACGTATTTGAAGAAGAGGCTCAAGAACGCTTCCGTTTCGCGCGTGCTGATTGAGCGTCCTGCCAAAAGCGCGCGCATCACGATTTTCTCGGCACGGCCCGGGGTCGTGATCGGCAAGAAGGGCGAGGACATCGAGAACCTGAAGCGCGAGCTTGGCAAGATGCTCGGCGTCCCAGTGGCAGTCAACATCGAAGAGGTGCGCAAGCCCGAGATCGATGCGAAGCTGATCGCCGACAGCATCACGCAACAGCTTGAGAAACGCATCATGTTCCGTCGTGCGATGAAGCGCGCGATGCAAAACGCAATGCGGCTGGGCGCACAGGGCATCAAGATCATGTCGTCGGGCCGTTTGAATGGCATCGAGATCGCGCGGTGCGAGTGGTACCGCGAAGGCCGAGTGCCGCTGCATACGCTGCGGGCTGACATTGACTACGGCGTTTCGGAAGCCAAGACGACTTACGGTGTGATCGGCGTGAAAGTCTGGGTTTACAAGGGTGACACTTTGGGGCGCAATGATCTGCCAGTAGCTGAGACGCCGCGTCCTGATGACGAGCGTCGACCGCGTGGCCCGCGTCGCGACGGTCGCCCAGGTGGCGATCGCCCGCCAGCACGTGAACCACGTCGTGTAGCGGCAGGTGCTGGCCGAGGAGGAGTGGCAGCAGGCGCAACCAATATTGCGCCGGCTGATGGCAGCGACAAGCCCGGTGACGGCGGTACAAGCTCTGATATGGGCCGCTCCGATGCCCGGCGTGTTGCGCAGTCGCCGATCGGCACGGTGTCGCCACCCGCTGCCGCTGCGCCGCAAAACAGCAGTGCCGCGCCGACTGGCGGCAAAGGAGAATAACGATGCTGCAACCCGCTCGTCGCAAATATCGCAAAGAACAAAAAGGCCGTAATACTGGCATTGCCACCACTGGCAGCTCTGTTGCGTTTGGCGATTTCGGCCTGAAGTCAACCGACCGTGGACGTCTGACTGCGCGGCAGATCGAATCGGCCCGGCGTGCAATTTCTCGTCATGTCAAGCGTGGTGGCCGCATCTGGATCCGCATCTTTCCAGACAAGCCGATCTCGCATAAGCCTGCCGAAGTTCGCATGGGCAACGGCAAAGGCAATCCCGAGTATTACGTGGCGGAGATTCAGCCAGGCAAGGTGCTCTACGAGATCGTCGGTGTGCCGGAGGAGCTTGCGCGTGAAGCGTTCCGCCTGGCTGCGGCCAAGCTGCCGCTGCGCACCACGTTCGTGAGCCGGATGATCGGCCAGTGATGCGCGATCTTCAAAAAGGAAACCAATACTGATGAAAGCCACGGAATTGCGCGAAAAGGACGTCGCCGGTCTGACCAGCGAAATCAAGGAACTGCAAAAGGCTCATTTCGGCCTGCGCATGCAGAAGGCGACGCAACAGTTGAACAACACCGCGACTTTGCGCAGCGCGCGGCGCGACATCGCACGCGCCAAAACCGTACTCGCCGAGAAGCGCGTGGCCGCAAAGGCTGGTTGAAAGTTAGGAATTTGACATGACGACGGAGAACAAGATGCCCTTGAAGCGCACCCTGGTCGGGGTGGTGGTCAGCGACAAGCGCGACAAAACGGTGACGGTGCTGGTTGAGCGCCGAGTCAAACACGAGCTGTACGGCAAGATCGTGATGAAGTCGACCAAGTATCACGCCCATGATGCCAATGGCGAGTACCGCATGGGCGATACCATCGAGATCACCGAGAGCCGGCCGATCTCGAAAACCAAGAACTGGGTCGTGTCCCGGCTGGTCGAAAGGGCCGTGCTGGTTTAATTCGCCTGCGCGCTGGCTGTTCACTTTTCCATCATTTGCTTCCTGCGGGGTTTACATGATCAAGATCGGTGACGCGTTGCCTGTTCTGACCTTGTCGGAGTTTTCAGAAGTGGAGGGCGAAGGCTGTAGCATCGGACCGAATCCGGTCGATCTGCAGGCGTCATCCAAGGGGAAGACAATCGCGGTATTTGGCTTGCCCGGCGCGTTCACGCCGACCTGCTCGGCGCAGCATGTGCCGGGATTCATCAAGCAGCATGACGCCTTGCGTACTGCCGGCGTCGATGAGATCTGGTGCATCAGCGTGAACGATGCGTTCGTAATGGGCGCCTGGGCGCGGGACCAGCAGTCGGCCGGCAAGGTGCGCATGCTTGCGGATGGTGCTGCCGAGTTTGCCAAGGCAACCGGCTTGACGCTGGACCTGACGAGCCGCGGCATGGGATTGCGTGCTTGCCGGTATTCAATGCTCGTCAAGGATGGCAAGGTCGCGTCACTCAATGTCGAGCAGCCCGGCAAATATGAAGTCAGCAGCGCCGATGCGATGCTGGCGCAGCTGAGTGCTGCCTGAAGTGACGAATTGCGTTCGGTTCGTCAGCAGATGTTGATGCTCAAGTAGCTGGTCGACAAAAGGGGAGGCTGGCAAAGCTGGAAGGTCTGGTCTGAACCGTTTTCAGTTCCAGATTTTGCGCGATTGACCGCTGCAACGGTCCGTGACCTATAAATCAGCCTTTAGGTAATGAGCGCCTGCAATCGGGTTGTGATAGTAGGGCGGAATTTCCTCAAATCCGAGATCGGCGTACAGCACGCGTGCGGCTTCCATATCGTCAAGCGTGTCCAGTAATACACACGTGTAGCCAATGCGCCGTCCTGCGTCCAGCGCTGCCTCGGCCAGCAGGCGGCCAAGCCCGAAGCCGCGAAACGCCTTGCGCACATACAGCCGCTTCATCTCACTTGCCCCCGGATAATCGCTGTCATCGAATGACCTGAGCGCGCAACAGCCGGCCAATGCATCACCGACCGAGGCCAGCAACAGGCAACCACGCGGCGGTGCATAGTCACCCGGCAGGCGTGCGAGTTCCGCCTCGAAGCCTTGAAACGTCAGATCCAAGCCGAGCAGGTCCGCGTACTCGCAAAACAGCGCGCGTGCCTGCTCCAACTCGGCAGGTAAATCGACAACGTGCCGAATAGCGATGTTGGGTGTGGGCATGGTGGATCGTGGCTTCGAAAACAGAGTGCTGCGCGCACGATCAACCGACATTAAGGCTCATGGTTCGATGCTCGCAAGCGACTCCACGATCGACCAAGTTCATGACCACAGCTCGATGACATCGCGAATTGCCGGCAAGCTTCAGCGTCATCGCCTGACGCGCGCCAACAAGGCCGTGGTCGAGTGGCCTTCAAGCATTGGAATTGCCATTGCCTGACCGCCATAGGCCTGCACGACCTTCGTCTCAGGCAGTCGGTCCATCACGTAGTCACCGCCTTTGACCAGCCAGTCCGGGCGCAGCTCGCTGACCAGTTCGATCGGTGTGTCCTCATCGAACCACGTCACCAGACTGACCGATTCCAACGCAGCCAGCATCCACGCGCGATCCTGCTCGCCGTTGATCGGGCGATCGGCTCCCTTGCCAAGCCGTCGCGCAGATGCATCGGTGTTGAGCGCGATCACCAGGCTTGCTCCCAGCGCACGTGCCTGCGCCAGATAGCACGCGTGGCCGGGATGCAGCAGGTCGAACACGCCATTGCTGAACACCAGTGGCCGCGGCAGCAACCGGGCACGCGGCGCGACGTCCGCGCGGGCGCAAAGTTTGGACACGAACTGCGGCGGCACGGGCTCAACTGGCATCATCGAAGGCAACGCAACGATAGCAACGCTTCCAGCAGGTGAAGCCTGTGTTCGAGCCGCTTGCCCCACCCGCAACATGCCGCGGGCCGACGTTGCCGCCGCTGATGTATGGACCACCAGAGCGGCATGCCGGCGCCGGACAAGCGTTGGGTCCGACCAGCTCGGCTGCGACCATTCAAGTTGCCGCCGTTCCCGCCAGGTCGACGTCGGCCACCGGCTGCGCCGTCAGTTGCTTCGAGATCTCCTTGCGGTAGCGATTCAAGTCTTGCACCGTCTTGAAGCTGCGCTGCAGCAGCAGGCCCATGTTATGCAGTATCCGGGCCACCACCTTGGTTTCCCAGACCGCATCGAACTTGATCTGATGGTCGAGCCAATGCTCGAGCCATTCCGGGTTCGGCAGCCGGCTTTGCACCGTATCGCGCGGGAACAGGCTTTCATTCACATGCAGATTGGTCGGGTGCAGCGGCTGCGTCGTGCGCCGCGCGCTGGCCATCAGCACGCCGACTTTCGCGAACGCGGCACGCGCCTCATCGCCCGAAGTCTGGATCGCACGGCGCATGTAACGCAGGTAAGCGCCGCCGTGGCGCGCCTCGTCCTGGCTCAACGTTGCATAGATGTGCTTGATGACGGGCTCGGTGTGCCATTCGCTCGCGCGCCGATACCAATGGTTCAGCCGGATCTCGCCGCAGAAATGCAGCATCAACGTCTCGAGCGGCGGCGCCGGGTCGAACTCGAAGCGCACTTCGTGCAGCTCGGCTTCCGTGGGCGTCAGTTCCGGGCAGAAACGATTCAGATAGTCGATCAGCACCAGCGAATGCTTCTGCTCTTCAAAAAACCAGACCGACATGAATGCCGAGAAGTCCGAGTCCCCGCGGTTGTCACGCAGGAACATCTCGGTGGCCGGCAGCGCGGACCACTCGGTGATCGCATTCATCTTGATCGTCTGGGCCTGCTCCTGCGACAGTCTGGGGGCATCGAAGCTACTCCACGGAATGTCTTTTTCCATGTTCCAACGCACCGCTTCGAGTTGCTTGAAAAGTTGCGGATACAGCATGCTTGGGATCAGTCCTCTGGCCGGGGCAAGGTTGCAAAGTTCATTCTAAGCAGCCGCCCCGACGATGCCGATGGTCGCAGCCAGCTCCAGCCTAGCCGGGCATCGTGCTGGAAAAGCTTGGCCGTTCGATCAGGCGCCCATACAACCGCGCAAGGTTCGGGTGCGCGGCGCGCCAGTCGATCTGCGGGAAGCGAAAGTCGAGCCAGCCTAAAGCGCAGCCAACGGCCACGTCGGACAGGTTCAACTCGTTGCCGCTGCAGTAGGCATGCCGGTCACCAAGCCGATGCGACATGGTGTGCAACGCCAGTGTGACCTTGCCCAGCTGCCGGTCGATCCAGGCCTGGCTGCGCTGCTCGTCGGTACGCCCGCCCCAGGTCGCTTCCAGCCGCGCAAGAATTGCGGCGTCGAGCGCGCCGTCGGCCAGTGCTTCCCAGGTCTTCACTTCGGCGCGCGCACGCCCCGGCTCGGGCAGCATGGCGCCGGACGATGACAGCGTGTCTAGGTATTCGACGATCACGCGTGAGTCGACCATCGCGAAGCCATCCGGCAGCAGCAGGCAGGGCACCTTGCCAAGCGGATTGAGCTCCGAGATGTCGCTGTCGCCAGCCCAGACGTTGGTGGTGGCGAATTCGAACTCGAGCCGTTTCTCAGCCATCACCACGCGAACTTTGCGCACGTACGGGCTTGCGATTGCACCGATCAACTTCATATTTCGTTTCCTCTGCTTTGATGAGTGGGGGGGTCGTTGATGCGATATTCATTGTCGACCCGGCACGATGCGGTGGCAACGCAGCGAAGCGTGGGTCGTGCCGGATGCGGCCCCTACAATTCCGCCGCATGAACATCTCTGCGATCGCGGCGCTGTCGCCACTGGACGGGCGCTACGCCGCCAAGCTCAGCGCGCTGCGCCCCTGGATGAGCGAACTGGGCTACATGCATCGGCGCGTGCAGGTCGAAGTGGCGTGGTTCATCGCGTTGTCCGATGCGGGCTTCGAGCAGTTCAAGCCGTTGTCTCCAGGCGCGCGCACCTATCTGCTGGGTCTGGTCAAGAATTTCTCGGAAGCCGACGGCACAGCCATCAAAGAAATCGAGAAGAAGACCAATCACGATGTGAAGGCGGTCGAATATTGGCTCAAGTCCAAGTTCGAAGCGCGTCGTGAATTGGAGCAGGCCGCCGAATTCGTGCACTTCGCCTGCACCAGCGAAGACATCAACAATGCGAGTCATGCGCTGCAGCTGCGCGCTGCGCGCGACATCGTGCTGCTGCCGATGCTCGACCGCGTGATGTTGAAGCTGCGCGAGATGACGCGCGCCTATGCCGATGCACCGATGCTGAGCCGCACGCATGGCCAGCCAGCCAGCCCGACCACGGTTGGCAAGGAGTTCGGCAATGTGGTCGCGCGGCTCGAGCGCGCCTGCGCTGCAATAGCGGATGTCAAGCTGCTGGCCAAGATGAACGGCGCGGTCGGCAACTACAACGCGCACCTCGCGGCCTGGCCCGATTTCGACTGGGAAGCGTTTTCGCGCCGCATTGTGGAGACACCGGAGCCGCTCGGCCTCGGCCTCACGTTCCAGGCCTACAGCATCCAGATCGAGCCGCACGACTACATGGCCGAGCTGTTCGATGCGGTCGCGCGCACCAACACGATTCTGATCGACCTGGCGCGCGATACCTGGGGCTATGTCAGCTTGGGCTACTTCACGCAGCGCCTGAAGGACGGCGAAGTCGGCTCCTCCACCATGCCGCACAAGGTGAACCCGATCGACTTCGAGAATGCCGAGGGCAACCTGGGCCTGTCGAACGCACTGCTGCGGCACCTGGCCGAAAAACTGCCGATCAGCCGCTGGCAGCGCGACCTGACCGACTCGACCGTGCTGCGCAACATGGGCGTCGCGCTCGGCTATGCGCACCTGGCTTATCAATCGCTGCTGACAGGCCTGAACAAGCTCGAACTCAACGAGGCTGTGCTGCTCGCGGACCTCGATGGTTGCTGGGAAGTGCTGGCCGAACCAGTGCAGACCGTGCTGCGGCGACACGGCGTGACCGGCGCTTATGAGAAGCTGAAGGAAGCCACGCGCGGCAAGGCAATCACGAAGGATGCACTGCATGCGCTGATCCATTCGTTCGAGCTGCCGGAGCCGGAAAAAGAACGACTGCTCGCACTCACGCCGGCCAACTACACCGGCATGGCGGCGCAGTTGGCGCGCCGCCTTTGAGCCGCACGGCAGCTTGAACGCATGGCGCTCAAATCCACCATCTTCAAAGCGTCGTTGCAAGTCGCCGACATCGACCACGAGTATTACGCGGACCACCCGCTGACCTTGGCGCGCCACCCGAGCGAGACCGACGAACGCATGATGCTGCGGCTTGCCGCGCTGGCGCTGAACGCACATCAGCTGCGCGACCTCTGCGGCGGCGATGGCACGCTGGGCTTCGGCGCCGGCCTGTCCAGTCCGGACGAGCCCGACGTGATGCTGACCGACTACACCGGCAGAAAGCGCCTCTGGATCGAAGTCGGCCAGCCCGATGAAAAGCCGATCACGAAAGCCTGCGGCAAGGCCGATCTCGTGCTGGTCTATTGCTTTGCCACCGGCGCCGAACTCTGGTGGCGCGCCATCGAAAACAAGGTCGCGCGGCTGGCCAACCTGAGCGTTTATCGCGTTCCCGTGGCGGCAGCAAAGTCATTGGCTGAACTGGCCGAGCGCAGCATGAACCTGCAGGCGACCTTGCAGGAACAGTTGCTGTCGATCGGCAACAGCCGCACCAGTGTCGAGCTGGAATGCGAACGCTGGAAATGATGCCGATGCGCGGTGTTGGCTGAGCACCGCGCGCTTCAAGTCTCAAGCCGTCGGCGGCATCCAGCGCCCGCACTGCCAGCATTGCTCGAAGCCGCCTTCCACCTGCTCCCCGCACGCACACTGCCAGCGCCGCTGCGGCGCATCGGCCAGCTCGGCCAGCAACGTGCGGGCCCGGTCCTCCTGTTCTTCATGCTTGAGCCAGATCTCGGGCAGACACTGGTCCGGCGGCAGGTGGCCGGCGGCGGCGCCCAGGTAATAGCGCTGCACCGATGCATCCACGCCCGCATCGCGCAGGAAATCGACCCACAGCGTGGCGATCGCGATGTTCGGGGCCTGGGCGAGTTTGCGCATCGAAAGCGTGGGGAAATGGCGGGCGGACACGCATGAAACCGCGTCCTACAATGATTCGATCATGCAGCAATCCGCCGGCAGCGGGTTCGTTGTTTCCCTGCGCCGCCAGCACCGTCCGCATCGCCCATGAAACTGTTGATGATCGACAACTACGACAGCTTCACTTACAACCTGGTGCAGTATTTCGGTGAACTCGGCGCGCAGGTCGAGACCGTGCGCAACGACGAGATCGACGTCGCACAGATCGGCGAGCGCATCGACAGCGGCGTGATGCGGCTCGTGATCTCGCCGGGGCCGTGCACACCCGCAGAAGCGGGCGTGTCAGTGGCCGCCATCTCCGCATTTGCGGGCCGGCTGCCGATCCTCGGCGTCTGCCTCGGCCACCAGGCGATCGGCGCTGCGTTTGGCGGCTCCATCGTGCGTGCGCAGCAGCTCATGCATGGCAAGACCAGCGAGATCAGCACGACCCGCGCAGGCGTGTTCGCCGGGCTGCCCGAGCGCTTCACGGTGAACCGCTATCACTCGCTGTCCATAGAGCGCGCCAGCTGCCCTGACGCGCTGGAGACCACCGCCTGGACCGATGACGGCGAAATCATGGGCGTGCGCCACACCGGCTTCGCGCACGCGGTGCGCATCGAAGGCGTGCAGTTCCATCCCGAGTCGATCCTGACCGAGCATGGGCATGCGATGCTGAAGAATTTCCTGATTTGAATGGTCCTGCGCCTGGTTCCGCTCCGCGCTGCAGCAGATATCAAACTAATAGCAAACTTCGCAGCGGGATCAAGCGCCAGAGGCCGATTTGACTAAAAATCCGATCGTCGATCTGCGCAGCGACACCGTCACGCAGCCCACGCCCGCCATGCGCGAGGCCATGCTGGCGGCCCCGCTGGGCGATGACGTGTTCGGCGCCGACCCGAGCGTGAACGCGCTGCAGCAAAAGATCGCGGCGATGCTTGGCTTTGAAGCGGCGCTGTTCGTGCCCAGCGGCACGCAAAGCAACCTGTGCGCGGTACTCGCGCACTGCCAGCGCGGCGATGAATACATCGTCGGTCAGCAGGCGCACTGCTACCGCTGGGAAGGCGGCGGCGCGGCGGTGTTCGGCAGCGTGCAGCCGCAGCCGATCGCGCACGCGGCCGACGGCAGCCTGCCGCTGAATCAAATCGCAGCGGCAATCAAGCCCGACGATGCGCATTTCGCACGCACCCGGCTGCTCGCGCTCGAGAACACATTGGGCGGCAGGCTGGTGCCGTTAGACTATCTGCAGGCCGCCACCGAGCTGGCAAGACAGCGTGGCCTGCAGCGGCATCTGGACGGGGCGCGACTGTTCAATGCGGCGGTGGCGCAGGCGGCCTTGACCCACGCGGCGGACGGGATTGCCGCAGGTTCCACAACCGTAGCCGATGCCGCAGCCGCTTCCATGCAAGCGGGCGATAGCGAGACTGCACGGACCGCGTCCCAAGCCCATCTGCGCGAAGCACGCCGCATTGCGGCCTGCTTCGACAGCGTGTCGGTCTGCTTCAGCAAAGGGCTCGGTGCGCCGATCGGGTCGGCGCTGTGTGGTTCGCGCGAATTCATTGCTCGCGCGCATCGCATCCGCAAGATGGCAGGCGGCGGCATGCGCCAGGCCGGCCTGCTCGCCGCCGCTGCTTTACATGCGCTCGACCAGCACATCGACCGCCTTGCAGACGACCATGCACTCGCGCGCCGGCTGGCGCAGGGTCTGGATGGCATCGAAGGCTTGGTCGTCGAGCCGCCGCAGACCAACATCGTGTTCGTGGATCTGCATGGTGCCGCCGCGAAGCGCTCGGCCGAACTGCTCGATCATCTGACGTCGCACGGCGTGCTCGCGACCGGCCTGTACCGGCTTCGTTTGGTCACGCATCTCGATGTGGACGTGGCTGGCATCGACCGCGCAGTGGCGGCGGTGCGCGCATTCTTCAAAGTTTGATTCGCAGCGCGCGCGGTTTGCCGATGCGTGGCTTTCGCTGCATCCGCGCTGCGCGTCAAAATACACCGAGCCCGGGCTCCAGCAGACAAGTCGCCGGCAGTTGTCCGTGCGAGCGCCTCCAGCGCATCCACCAAGAGATTTCTCCCATGTCCATCACCCCGCAACAAGCGCTGCAGCGCACCATCGAACACCGCGAAATTTTTCATGACGAGATGCTGCAGATCGTGCGGCTGATCATGAGCGGCGAGTGCTCGCCGGTGCTGATGGCCGCCCTCATCACCGGTCTGCGCGTGAAGAAGGAAACGATCGGCGAGATCACCGCGGCGGCGCAGGTGATGCGCGAGTTCTCGACCAAGGTGCACGTGGCCGACCGCACCCATCTGGTCGACATCGTCGGCACCGGTGGCGATGGCTCGCACACGTTCAACGTCTCGACGTGTTCGATGTTTGCGATGGCTGCGGCCGGTGCCAAGGTGTCCAAGCACGGCGGGCGCAGCGTATCGAGCAAGTCGGGCAGCGCCGACGTGCTGGAGGCGCTCGGCGTGAACATCAACCTGAAGCCGGAACAGATCGCGAAGTGCATCGCCGAGATCGGCATCGGTTTCATGTTCGCGCCAAACCACCATCCGGCGATGAAGAACGTCGCGCCGATCCGGAAGGAACTCGGCATCAAGACGATCTTCAACATCCTCGGGCCGCTGACCAACCCGGCCGATGCGCCGAACATCCTGATGGGCGTGTTCCACCCGGATCTGGTCGGCATCCAGGTGCGTGCGCTGCAGCGGCTGGGCTGCGAACACGCGTTGGTCGTCTATGGCAAGGACGGCATGGACGAGGTGAGCCTGGGCGCAGCCACGCAGGTCGGTGAACTGAAAAACGGCGAGATCAGGGAGTACGAACTGCATCCGGAAGACTTCGGCCTGGCGATGGCCAGCAATCGCACGCTGCGTGTCGAGACGGCCGAGGAATCCAGGGTGATGCTGTTGTCTGTGCTGGCCGATGAGGCCGGGCCACCGCGCGACATCGTGATCCTGAATGCGGGTGTCGGCTTGTATGCAGCAGGTGTGGTGGATTCGATCGCGTCCGGCATTGAACAAGCGCGCACTGCGATCGAATCCGGCGCAGCGCGTGGCAAGCTCGACCAGTTGGTGGCCGCCACCCGCGCCGTGGTGGGCTGATCCTTTTTTCTTCAAGTTCTCAATGTCCGACATCCTGCAAGAAATCGTTGAAGTCAAGCACGCGGAAGTCGCTGCCAGCATGAAGCGCGTTCCACTGGCTGCGATGCGTGCCGATGCCGAGAGCCGCGTGCTCACGCGCGACTTCGTTGGCGCGTTGCGCAGCAGAATTGCAGCCGGCCACGCCGCCGTGATCGCCGAGGTCAAGAAAGCGAGCCCGTCAAAGGGCCTGCTGCGCCCCGATTTCATCGCCGCCGACATCGCACAAAGTTACGCCGAGCATGGCGCGGCGTGCCTGTCGGTGCTGACCGACGTGCAGTTCTTCCAGGGCGCGATCGATCACCTGAAACAAGCCCGCGCATCGTGCGACTTGCCGGTGCTGCGCAAGGATTTCATCATCGATGCATGGCAGGTGTATCAGTCGCGCGCGATGGGCGCCGACTGCATCCTGCTGATCGCGGCCTGCCTGGCCGATGCGCAGATGGCCGAGTTCGAAGCCATAGCGCACAGCCTCGACATGGCCGTGCTGGTGGAGGTGCACGATGCGGCCGAGCTGCAGCGCGCGCTCAAGCTCAAGACGCCACTCGTCGGCATCAACAACCGCAACTTGCGCAGCTTCGAAGTCAACCTGGACACCACGTTGACTCTGCGCGCCGACGTGCCGCCAGAGCGCATCATCGTGACGGAAAGCGGCATTGCGCAGCGCGACGACGTGGCCCGGTTGCGCGCAGCCGGCATTCAGACGTTCCTTGTCGGTGAAGCGTTCGTGCGGGCCGAGGAGCCCGGCGTCGCGCTGGCCGAGTTGTTTGCGTCATGAACGTGGATGCCGCCGATCAGCTGCAAAGCGCCGACCCACGCGACTGGCCGGTCGCTGCGGGTTGGCAGCCGCTGATCGACGAATTTTTTGCGTCCCTCATGGGCGTCGCGCTGCTGGCGTTCCTGCAGTCCCGCCTTGACGCGGGCGCGGTGGTCTTTCCGCCGCGGCCGTTGCGCGCACTGGAGCTGACGCCGCCCGAGTCGGTGCGGGTCGTGATCCTCGGACAAGACCCGTACCACGGCCGTGGACAGGCTGAAGGCCTGGCGTTCTCGGTCGCGCCGGGTGTGCCGTTGCCGCCGTCGCTGCGCAACATCTTCAAGGAGATCGAGCGCGATCTGGGCCGGGCGCCGCCTGCGTTTCCAAACCCCGGCGGCAGCCTTGTGCGGTGGGCCGAGGGCGGTGTGTTGCTGCTCAACACTTGCCTGACGGTCGAAGAAGGCAAGGCCGCAAGCCACGCCGGCCAGGGCTGGGAAGCGCTGACCGATGCTGTGATTCGGCATGTCGCCGCGCGCCAGCAGCCGGCCGTGTTCATGCTTTGGGGCGCGCATGCGCAGAGCAAGCAGTCGCTGATCGATGCATCGCGGCATCGGGTGCTGCTGGCGAATCACCCATCGCCACTGTCGGCGAATCGGCCGCCGTTGCCCTTCATCGGCTGCGGGCATTTCAGCGAGGCACGGCGATTTCGAGACGACAGCTGAAGGCGTACGCGCACCGCCCGTCTGCCGGCACTCGCGCCGCCGATGCGGGTGGCGAACCGCGGCGATGCGTCGACCGGCAGATTGATCCCGGGTGCTGCGTCCGGCCGATGGTCGCGCCCGTCGCAAGCTGCATAGGCGCCGGTATGCACACTGCTGGTCGATGCGGACGTCGGATAGCTGACCGGTCCTTCGAGGTGTGAAACCAGCACGGTCGACTGGCAGCCGATGGCGTCGTGCGTGGCACCTTTCAGCTTGATGCCGGCCTTGTGCAACCGGATCACAACGTGGTGATCCATCACGCCGTTGTCGATCACGAAGCATTGCTGCCACGCCCTGACGCTGGTGTTGACCGTTGCGCATGAGCGGATTGAACCGGTTCAGCCAAACGGAACGTGTCCTTGACGATCGCCACTGCGCATCTTCTTGAGCCGAGGGCGAGCCTGGCAGTCGATTTCCATTGGCAAACGGTCACATGACGACCTTGGTTCTATGTAAGCTTTCTGCGACTTGTTCCAGTGCGAATCGTCGGTCGCCAAAATAGATGCACGAATGAACGCACGGTGGATCGAGGTCAGCCCTGTACACAGCCATGAGCCAGTCTGAGCGACATGACTGGCCTGCTGATGTCGTCGCAGGATGCTATAATTCAAGGTTCGCCGGAGGGGTGCCCGAGTGGCTAAAGGGGGCAGACTGTAAATCTGTTGGCTTACGCCTACGCTGGTTCGAATCCAGCCTCCTCCACCAGCGTTTGGCTCCGATCGGCCTAGCAGGACTGCTTGGGTTCTGTCGGCGTCGGGCGGGAGTAGTTCAATGGCAGAACCCTAGCCTTCCAAGCTAATGACGCGGGTTCGATTCCCGTCTCCCGCTCCATGAAGACAAGTACGTCGAGCCGTGACGCCCGCTGGTTGGAGCAGTCGGCGTCTTGATAAAAATTCTGTTTGAAAGGTCAATCGATGCTTGCGATCGACCTTTCAAACGTGATTTTGCCCATGTGGCTCAGTGGTAGAGCACTCCCTTGGTAAGGGAGAGGTCGCGGGTCCGATTCCCGCCATGGGCACCACCTGTTTTTTGTCGAATTCGTTGTTGATCCTTTTACTTTAAAGAGTCAAAAAATGGGAAAAGAAAAGTTCAGCCGCAGCAAGCCGCACGTCAACGTGGGCACGATTGGGCACGTCGATCACGGCAAGACCACGCTGACAGCAGCCATCACGACGGTGCTGGCTGCCAAGTTCGGTGGCGAGGCCAAAGGGTATGCACAGATCGATGCGGCGCCCGAGGAGAAAGCGCGCGGCATCACCATCAACACCGCGCACGTCGAGTACGAGACGGCCAACCGCCACTACGCGCACGTCGACTGCCCTGGTCACGCCGACTACGTGAAGAACATGATCACCGGAGCCGCCCAGATGGACGGTGCCGTGCTGGTCGTCTCGGCTGCCGACGGCCCGATGCCCCAGACCCGCGAGCACATCCTCTTGGCCCGCCAGGTGGGCGTGCCCTACATCATCGTGTTCCTGAACAAATGCGACATGGTCGACGACGCCGAGCTTCTGGAGTTGGTCGAGATGGAAGTCAGAGAGCTGCTTGACAAGTACGAATTCCCCGGCGACGACACCCCCATCATCCACGGCAGCGCCAAGCTCGCGATGGAAGGCGACAAGGGCGAGCTCGGCGAGCAGGCCATCCTGAAGCTGGCTGACGCGCTCGACAGCTACATCCCCACGCCCGAGCGCGCGATCGACGGTGCGTTCCTGATGCCGGTGGAAGACGTGTTCTCGATCTCGGGCCGCGGCACTGTCGTGACCGGCCGCGTGGAGCGCGGCATCGTCAAGGTGGGTGAAGAAATCGAGATCGTGGGCATCAAGCCGACGGTCAAGACCACCTGCACCGGAGTCGAGATGTTCAGAAAACTCCTGGACCAGGGCCAGGCTGGCGACAACGTCGGCATCTTGCTGCGCGGCACCAAGCGGGAAGACGTCGAGCGCGGCCAGGTCCTGTGCAAGCCCGGCACGATCAAGCCGCACACGCACTTCTCAGCCGAGGTGTATGTGCTGAGCAAGGACGAGGGCGGCCGGCACACGCCGTTCTTCAACAACTACCGGCCGCAGTTTTACTTCCGCACCACCGACGTCACGGGCGCCATTGAGCTGCCCAAAGACAAGGAGATGGTGATGCCGGGCGACAACGTGTCGATCACGGTCAAGCTGATCAACCCGATTGCGATGGAAGAAGGCCTCAGATTCGCCATCCGAGAAGGCGGCAAGACCGTGGGCGCGGGGGTGGTGGCGAAGATTTTGGAGTGAGTGTTTCCTGATACAGGGGTATAGCTCAATTGGCAGAGCGTCGGTCTCCAAAACCGAAGGTTGTAGGTTCGATTCCTACTGCCCCTGCCACCTGAAAACACAGCGCTGCTTTGCGTTGTCGTACAGGGTGCGATTTCTTCGGAGCAGCTGGTCATGCGGCTTTTGAGGCAAGTCGAGTGGATTGACTGGTTGTATTGACCACTGTTTGTTTGCGGCTCGCCGTCTTTGGTATTTCGATTCTTCGGTTGATTTGACCGATCTACATGGCAACAACATCTTCATCGCAGATCGAGACCGTGACGACCTCGGCCGATAAAGCCAAGATCGCGATGGCAGTGCTGCTCCTGATCGGCGCGCTGGTAGCGTTTTATTTGCTTGGGAGGCAAGGACCGCTCGTGCAGTGGGGTGGTTTGCTGGTTGGCTTGGTCGCAGCAGTTGCATTGTTTGCTGCATCGGGCCTGGGGCGCGAACTGGTTGGCTTTGGCCGGGATGCATGGCGTGAAGTGCGCAAGGTTGTCTGGCCGTCCCGCAAGGAAGCAATTCAGATGACGGCGTATGTATTCGGTTTTGTCGTGATCATGGCAATTTTTCTGTGGTTGACCGACAAGACGCTGGAATGGTTGCTGTACGACTTAATTCTGGGGTGGAAAAAGTGATGATTGAAGAAGCCGTCCCGGTCGTTCCTAAGGTGGGCGTTGACGCCAATTCGGCAAGTCCGACTGATTTGCGTTGGTACATTGTGCATGCCTATTCCGGCATGGAGAAATCAGTCGAACGCAATATTGCGGAGCGCATTGCGCAGTCCGGCATGTCTGCCAAGTTCGGCCGAATTCTGGTGCCTACCGAGGAAGTCGTCGAGATCAAGAACGGCCAGCGCAAGACCGCTGAACGGCGCTTGTTTCCTGGTTATGTGTTCGTCGAGATGGCGATGGACGATGACACCTGGCATCTGATCAAGCACACGAACAAGGTGACTGGTTTTGTTGGTGGCGCAAAAAACCGCCCGGCGCCTATTTCTGAAGACGAAGTCCAGAAGATCGTGCATCAGATGCAGGAAGGCGCCGAGAAACCACGTCACAAGGTTGAGTTCGTGGTTGGCGAATATGTGCGTGTCAAGGAAGGGCCTTTCACCGATTTCAACGGGTCAGTCGAGGAAGTCAATTACGAAAAGAGCAAGGTACGGGTGTCGGTCACGATTTTTGGACGTGCGACGCCGGTTGAACTTGAATTCAGCCAGATCGAGAAGGCCTGACCCAATCAACTTTTGCCTCGAATCGTCAGCTCGGTTTGAAGCAATCGATCCCTCGCGCATTTCCGACTGGCGCGAGCGGCTGCAAGTCAATCGGAGAACACTTTTTCCGATGCTAAGTCGTCCACCCCCGGGGAGCCGCGGCGGCATCGCTGGTGCCATCAGCCAACGCGCTATTCACCCGCAAGGAGCAATAAGACATGGCGAAAAAAATCGTCGGTTTCGTCAAACTGCAAGTGCCTGCCGGCAAAGCCAACCCTTCGCCACCGATCGGTCCGGCACTGGGCCAGCGCGGCTTGAACATCATGGAGTTCTGCAAGGCGTTCAACGCGCAGACGCAAGGCGTCGAGCCGGGCCTGCCGTTGCCGGTCGTGATCACCGCGTTTGCGGACAAGAGCTTCACCTTCATCATCAAGACGCCGCCGGCGACTACGTTGATCAAGAAGGCGATTAAGCTCGACAAAGGCTCGGCCAAGCCGCACACCGACAAGGTCGGCACCATTACGCGCGCGCAACTCGAAGAAATCGCCAAGGCCAAGCAAAAGGACATGACGGCAGCTGATCTGGACGCGGCAGTGCGCACCATTGCCGGCTCGGCCCGCTCAATGGGCGTGAATGTCGAAGGAGTCTGATCAAATGGCCAAACTCACCAAAAAACAAAAAGCGCTGGACGGCAAGATCGACAGCAATCGGCTTTATCCCTTGAACGATGCGTTGACGCTTGTCAAGGATGCGGCTACCGCCAAGTTCGACGAGTCGATCGATGTAGCCGTGCAGCTCGGCATTGATGCCAAGAAGTCCGATCAAGTCGTGCGTGGCGCGGTCGTGCTGCCCAACGGCACCGGCAAGACCAAACGCGTCGCAGTGTTCGCGCAGGGTGCGAAGGCTGAGGAAGCGAAAGCGGCTGGCGCTGATATCGTTGGCATGGACGACTTGGCTGCGAAGGTCAAAGCGGGTGACATGCCGTTCGACGTCGTGATCGCAGCACCGGATGCGATGCGCGTGGTCGGTACGTTGGGTCAGATCCTCGGTCCGCGCGGCTTGATGCCTAACCCGAAGGTCGGCACCGTGACGCCGGACGTTGCCACTGCGGTGCGCAATGCCAAGGCCGGTCAGGTGCAGTTCCGCGTCGACAAGGCCGGCATCGTGCACGGGACGATCGGTCGCCGCTCGTTTGAGTCAGACAAGTTGCAGGGCAATCTGGTTGCGTTGATTGATGCTTTGACCAAAGCCAAGCCGGCCAGCAGTAAGGGTGTTTATCTGCGCAAGATCGCGGTGTCGTCGACGATGGGCGTGGGCGTCCGGGTCGATCTGCAGTCGCTTGCCGGCTGAGCTGGCGCAAAGCGTAGACCGAAGCCAAAGGCGAACCAAGGATTCGAGCGCGATCGTTGAACTTCGTGTTCAACAGTCGTCTCGGGTGCGGTGGGCTGCAGCAACAGTGCGTGGCGAGCAATCGTTTGCCCACGTGCAGGTGTTGCAGGCCATCCAAGACCGTTGGCGTGCTGGGCAGGATTTCAAAACCCGGCTCGGCACTTAATTCTCCTGAAAAGGAGAGTCAACGCAGATGGCGATCCCGCCGAACCCGAGCAAGTCGCTTCAGGCTTGCCGCCAGGTCAATCGGTCAGGTCGCTGCAATCAAAGGCGCGCTGAAGCCGGCTTGAACCGTCAGATAGCCAAATTGACGCAAGAACCGGCTGGTGTGCCGATAGAGGAACAGGAGTGGACTTTGAGTCTCAATCGCAGTGAAAAGGAAGCGGTCATCACGGAAGTGACCGGGCTGGCTGCCAACGCGCAAACGCTGGTGCTGGCTGAGTACCGTGGCATCGCAGTCGCCGATATGACGCGGCTGCGTCAGACCGCGCGCGACGGCGGTGTGAGTTTGAGTGTGTTGAAGAACACGCTGGCGCGGCGTGCCGTGTCCGGCGGGCCGTTCGAGGCGGTGTCCGATCAGATGACCGGCCCGCTGTTGTACGGCTTTTCTGCAGACGCTGTGGCAGCCGCGCGCGTGCTGGCCGATTTCGCGAAAACCAACGACAAGCTGGTGATTCGCGGCGGCGCGTTCGGTGGCAAATCACTGGATGCGAACGGCGTCAAACAGCTTGCCAACATCCCGACCAAGGAAGTGCTGTTGGCACAACTGCTGGGCTTGATGCAGTCCCCGATCTCGCGCACCGCGCGGGTACTGGCTGCATTGGCTGAGCAGCGTGGCGGTGGTGCGGCGGCGGAATCGGAAGATGCGCCTGCTGCGGCAGAAGCGGAAAGTGCGCCGGCCTGATGGCTAGGAATGCGCAATCGATCCGTTGACTCGAACCCCTCATTCATCAAAATATTTTCCAGGTAATCCCAAATGGCATTCGATAAAGACGCATTTTTGACCGCGCTCGACAGCATGACGGTCATGGAACTCAACGATCTGGTGAAAGCCATCGAAGAGAAATTCGGTGTGAGCGCCGCAGCGATGTCGGCACCCGCTGCCGGCGGCGGTGCAGCAGCAGCGGCGGTCGAGGAAAAGACCGAGTTCAACGTCATGCTGACCGAGGTCGGCGCCAACAAGGTGCAGGTCATCAAGGCCGTGCGTGAAATCACCGGCCTTGGCTTGAAGGAAGCCAAGGATCTGGTCGATGGCGCACCGAAGGCGGTCAAGGAAGGCATTGCGAAGGCCGATGCAGACGCGGCCAAGAAAAAACTCGAGGACGCAGGCGCGAAAGCGGAACTCAAGTAAGGGTTTTTACTCTATGTAAGGTTGGGGTGCCCGAAAGCGGGCCTCCAACTTGCTACTGTTTGTAGAGCACACCAGAAAGCTGGCACTAGCGCTTGTTGCCATTTTTCTTGTGTCTTCTGGCTTGCCGACTGCAGAAGATGCCTTGGTACGGGCGATGTGCAATGCATCGCCGTCCGCCAATGGTTGGTAGTGGCCAACCGCCAAGATCGAGCATGACACCGCCGCCCCATGGTGCCGCTCAACGCGACAGTCGCCTTAAGACCTCAACCGCCCGGAGATCTCATGGCCCAATCCCGCTCGTATTCTTATACCGAACGCAAGCGTATCCGAAAAAACTTCGGCAACCGCGACAGCGTCGTCGAAGTTCCCTATCTGCTGCAGATGCAGAAGGATGCATACACCGCGTTCCTGCAAGCCGATATGTCGCCGAAAAAGCGCACGGCCGAAGGCCTGCAGGCCGCGTTCGAAGCCGCGTTCCCGATCGTCTCGCACAACGGCTTCGTCGAGATGAAGTATGTCGAGTACAACCTGGCGCGCCCCGCGTTCGACGTACGTGAATGCCAGACCCGCGGCCTGACCTACTCGTCGGCGGTACGCGCGCGCGTGCAACTCATCATCTATGACCGCGATTCTTCGACCTCGCAGTCCAAGGTGGTCAAGGAAGTGAAGGAGCAGGAGGTCTACATGGGCGAAGTGCCCCTGATGACCAACAAAGGCTCGTTCATCATCAACGGCACCGAGCGCGTGATCGTCTCGCAGCTGCACCGTTCGCCGGGCGTGTTCTTCGAGCATGACAAGGGCAAGACGCACAGCTCGGGCAAACTGCTGTTCTCGGCCCGCGTGATTCCATACCGCGGCTCCTGGCTCGACTTCGAGTTCGATCCGAAGGACATCCTGTATTTCCGGATCGACCGCCGCCGCAAGATGCCTTCGACGATTCTGCTGAAGGCGATCGGCCTGAGCCCGGAATCGATTCTCGCCAACTTCTTCGTGAACGACTCTTTCATCCTGATGGACAGCGGCGCGCAGATGAAGTTCGTGCCGGAACGCCTGCGCGGTGAGATCGCGCGCTTCGACCTGACTGACAAGTCCGGCAAGGTCGTGGTCGCAAAAGAAAAGCGCGTGACGGCGCGGCACACGCGTGAACTCGAGCAGTCCGGCACCACGCACATCAGCGTGCCGGAAGATTTCCTGGTCGGTCGCGTGGTCGCGCGCAACATTGTCGATGCCGACACCGGCGAGATCATGGCGAACGCGAATGACGAACTGACCGAAGCGCTTTTGAAGAAACTGCGCACGGCCGGCATCAAGGAAATCGACTGCATCTACACGAACGAGCTCGATCAGGGTGCCTACATGTCGCAGACGCTGCGCATCGACGGCATCGACGCGGCCGGCGACAAGGAGCGTGAGTTCGCCGCGCGCGTGGCGATCTACCGCATGATGCGCCCCGGCGAGCCGCCGACCGAGGACGCGGTGCAGGCGCTGTTCCAGCGGCTGTTCTACAACCCCGATACGTACGACCTCTCACGCGTTGGCCGCATGAAGTTCAACGCGAAGGTGGGGCGCGACAAGTCGACCGGTCCGATGGTGCTCGAGAACGAAGACATCCTCGCCGTCGTCAAGATCCTGGTCGATCTGAGGAATGGCCGCGGCGAAGTCGATGACATTGACCACCTCGGCAACCGCCGCGTGCGCTGCGTTGGCGAACTGGCCGAAAACCAGTACCGCACGGGGCTGGCGCGTATCGAAAAAGCGGTGAAGGAGCGCCTCGGCCAAGCCGAACAAGAGCCGCTGATGCCGCACGACCTGATCAACAGCAAGCCGATCTCGGCTGCGTTGAAGGAGTTCTTCGGCGCGTCGCAGCTGTCCCAGTTCATGGACCAGACCAATCCGCTGTCGGAGATCACGCACAAGCGGCGCGTCTCGGCTCTGGGCCCGGGTGGTCTGACGCGCGAGCGCGCCGGCTTCGAAGTGCGCGACGTGCACGTCACGCACTACGGCCGGGTCTGCCCGATCGAGACGCCGGAAGGCCCGAACATCGGCCTGATCAATTCGCTCGCGCTCTACGCGCGGCTGAATGAATACGGCTTCATCGAGACGCCGTATCGCCGCGTGGTCGATGGCAAGGTGACCTACGACATCGACTATCTGTCCGCGATCGAAGAGGGCAAATACGTGATTGCGCAGGCAAACGCTGCGCTCGACGAGGTCGGCCGTCTGACCGGCGACCTCGTGTCGGCGCGTGAAAAAGGCGAATCGATTTTGGTCGGTGCCGATCGCATCCAGTACATGGACGTGTCGCCCGCGCAGATCGTCTCGGTCGCGGCATCGCTGGTGCCGTTTCTCGAGCATGACGATGCGAACCGCGCATTGATGGGCGCGAACATGCAGCGCCAGGCCGTGCCCGTGCTGCGGCCCGAAAAAGCGTTTGTCGGCACCGGCATCGAGCGCGTCTCGGCAGTCGACTCCGGCACGGTGGTGACGGCGACTCGCAGCGGCGTGGTCGATTACGTGGACGCGACTCGCATCGTGGTGCGCGTGGACGACAGCGAAGCGCAGGCCGGCGAGGTCGGCGTGGACATCTACAACCTGATCAAGTATCAGCGCTCGAACCAGAACACGAACATCCACCAGCGCCCGATCGTGCTGCGCGGCGACAAGATTGCCAAGGGCGACGTGATCGCCGACGGTGCATCGACTGACCTCGGCGAGCTTGCGCTGGGCCAGAACATGCTGGTCGCATTCATGCCCTGGAACGGCTACAACTTCGAGGACTCGATCCTGATCAGCGAAAAAGTCGTCGCCGATGACCGCTACACGTCGATCCACATCGAGGAACTGGTCGTGATGGCGCGCGACACAAAGTTAGGCGCTGAAGACATCACGCGCGACATCCCGAACCTGTCCGAGCAGCAGCTGAACCGCCTCGACGAGTCCGGCATCATCTACGTCGGTGCCGAAGTCATGCCCGGCGACACACTGGTCGGCAAGGTCACGCCCAAAGGTGAGACCACGCTGACGCCGGAAGAAAAGCTGCTGCGTGCGATCTTTGGCGAGAAGGCGTCCGATGTGAAGGACACGTCGCTGCGCGTGGACCAGGGCAGCCAGGGCACTGTGATCGACGTGCAGGTATTCACGCGCGAAGGGATCGAGCGCGACAAGCGCGCGCAGCAGATCATCGACGACGAACTGAAGCGCTTCCGGCTCGACCTGACCGATCAGCTGCGTATCGTCGAAGCCGATGCGTATCAGAGGATCGAGAAGCTGCTGGTGGGCAAGGTCGCCAACGGTGGCCCGCAAAAGCTCGGCAGAGGCACCACGCTCGACAAGGCCTATCTCGACTCGGTCGAGAAGTACCACTGGTTCGACATCCGCCTCGCCGACGACGCCGCGCAGTCGCAACTCGAGAGCATCAAGCTGTCGCTTGAGCAGACCCGTCACAGCTTCGACCTGACGTTCGAGGAAAAGCGCAAGAAGCTCACGCAGGGCGACGAACTGCCGGCCGGCGTGCTCAAGATGGTCAAGGTCTACTTGGCTGTGAAACGCCGCCTGCAGCCAGGCGACAAGATGGCGGGCCGGCATGGCAACAAAGGCGTGGTTTCAAAGATCGTGCCGGTCGAGGACATGCCCTACATGGCCGACGGCACGCCGTGCGACATCGTGCTGAACCCGCTCGGCGTGCCGTCGCGAATGAACGTCGGCCAAGTGCTCGAAGTGCATCTGGGCTGGGCCGCCAAGGGAATCGGCCAGCGCATCGGCGACATGCTGCAGCAGGAAGCGAAAGCGGCTGAACTGCGCAAGTACCTCGAAGCCGTCTACAACCGTTCTGGCCACAAGGAAGAGCTGTCCAACCTCAGCGATGAGCAGATGCTCGAGATGGCGGGCAACCTTGCGCACGGCGTGCCGTTTGCGACACCCGTGTTCGATGGCGCATCCGAGGACGAAATCCGCGCGATGCTCAAGATCGCGTTCCCGGATGACGTCGCCACCGCAAAAGGGCTGACCGCGACGCGCACCCAGGCCCATCTGTTCGACGGCCGCAGCGGCGAAGCGTTCGACCGGCCCACCACGGTTGGCTATATGCACGTGCTCAAACTGCATCACCTGGTGGACGACAAGATGCATGCGCGCTCGACCGGCCCGTACTCGCTGGTTACGCAGCAGCCGCTGGGCGGCAAGGCGCAGTTCGGCGGCCAGCGCTTCGGCGAGATGGAGGTCTGGGCGCTGGAAGCCTATGGCGCTGCCTATACCTTGCAGGAAATGCTCACCGTCAAGTCCGACGACGTGCAGGGCCGCACCAAGGTGTACGAGTCGATCGTGAAGGGCGAACACGCGATCGAAGCCGGCATGCCCGAATCGTTCAATGTGCTGGTCAAGGAGATTCGCTCCCTCGGCCTGGACATGGAACTGGAACGTTCTTAAATCGACAGTCGAAAAGGAAAGAATTCGCTTATGAAATCGCTACTCGACCTGTTCAAGCAATTCACGCCCGATGAGCATTTCGATGCCATCAAGATCGGCATGGCTTCGCCCGAGAAGATCCGCTCGTGGTCGTTCGGTGAAGTCAAGAAGCCGGAGACGATCAACTACCGCACGTTCAAGCCCGAGCGCGACGGCCTCTTCTGCGCGAAGATCTTCGGCCCGATCAAGGACTATGAGTGCTTGTGCGGCAAGTACAAGCGCCTGAAGCACCGCGGCGTGATCTGCGAGAAGTGCGGCGTCGAAGTCACGCAGACCAAGGTCCGGCGTGAGCG
This sequence comes from Burkholderiaceae bacterium, assembly GCA_965218765.1. Lineage (GTDB taxonomy): Bacteria > Pseudomonadota > Gammaproteobacteria > Burkholderiales > Burkholderiaceae_C > JBBPYC01. The sequence continues at coordinate 430,984 of CBDCLU010000004.1, forward strand.
CATGGGCCACATCGATCTGGCCGCACCGTGCGCGCACATCTGGTTCCTGAAATCGCTGCCGTCGCGCCTCGGCCTGGTGCTCGACATGACGCTGCGCGATATCGAAAGAGTGCTGTATTTCGAAGCGTACGTCGTGACCGATCCCGGCATGACGCCGCTGAAGAAATTCAGCATCCTGACCGAAGACGACTACGACGCGAAGTTCCGTGAGCACGGCGACGAGTTCACCGCGAAGATGGGGGCTGAAGGCATCAAGGATCTGCTCGAGTCGATCGACATCGATTCGTCGATCGAAAAGCTGCGCGGCGATCTGACCGGCTCCGAGGTCAAGATCAAGAAAAATTCCAAGCGCCTGAAGCTGCTCGAAGCGTTCAAGAAGTCCGGCATCAAGCCGCAGTGGATGGTGCTGAACGTGCTGCCGGTGCTGCCGCCTGATCTGCGCCCCCTGGTGCCGCTCGATGGTGGCCGCTTCGCCACGTCGGACCTGAACGACCTGTACCGGCGTGTCATCAACCGCAACAGCCGGCTGCGCCGCCTGCTCGAGTTGAAGGCGCCCGAGATCATCGCGCGCAACGAAAAACGCATGCTGCAGGAAGCCGTCGATTCGCTGCTCGACAACGGCCGCCGCGGCAAGGCGATGACGGGGGCGAACAAGCGGGCGCTCAAGTCACTCGCGGACATGATCAAGGGCAAGAACGGCCGGTTCCGTCAGAACCTGCTCGGCAAGCGCGTCGACTACTCGGGCCGCTCGGTGATCACCGTGGGCCCGACGTTGAAGCTGCACCAGTGCGGCTTGCCGAAGCTGATGGCGCTTGAACTGTTCAAGCCGTTCATCTTCTCGCGGCTGGAGGCGATGGGCATCGCCACCACCATCAAGGCGGCGAAGAAGGAAGTCGAATCCGGCACGCCGGTGGTCTGGGACATCCTTGAAGAAGTCATCAAGGAACACCCGGTGCTGCTGAACCGCGCGCCGACCTTGCACCGCCTGGGCATCCAGGCGTTCGAGCCGATCCTGATCGAAGGCAAGGCGATCCAGTTGCACCCGCTGGTCTGCTCGGCCTTCAACGCCGACTTCGACGGCGACCAGATGGCGGTCCACGTGCCGCTTTCGGTGGAAGCGCAGATGGAAGCGCGCACGTTGATGCTCGCCTCCAACAATGTGTTGTTCCCGGCCAGCGGCGAGCCGTCCATCGTGCCGTCGCAGGACGTGGTGCTGGGCCTCTACTACACGACCCGCGAGAAGATCAACGGCAAGGGCGAAGGCCTCGTGTTCTCGGACCCGGCCGAGGTGCAGCGCGCGTTCGATGCGCATCAGGTCGAGCTGACCTCGCGCATCAGCGTGCGCATCACCGACTGGGTCAAAGACAAGGAGTCCGGCGAGTTCACGCCGTCCACCAGCCTGGTCGAGACCACCGTCGGCCGTGCGATGCTGTCTGAGATCCTGCCCAAAGGCCTGCCGTTCTCGAATCTGAACAAGGCACTGAAGAAAAAGGAAATCTCCAAGCTCATCAACGTGTCGTTTCGCAAGTGTGGCCTGAAAGAGACCGTGGTGTTCGCCGACAAGCTGCTGCAAAACGGCTTCCGGCTCGCGACCAAGGCCGGCATCTCGATCTGCATCGACGACATGCTGGTGCCGAAAGAGAAGCACGGCATCATCGAACGCGCCGAAAACGAGGTGAAGGAGATCGCACAGCAGTACACCTCGGGCCTGGTCACGGCCGGTGAGCGCTACAACAAAGTGGTCGACATCTGGGGCAAGGCCGGCGACGAAGTGTCCAAGGTCATGATGGCGCAGCTCGCCAAGGAGCAGACCACGGACCGCCATGGCAAGGACGTCACGCAGGAGTCGTTCAACTCGATCTACATGATGGCCGACTCCGGTGCGCGCGGTTCTGCTGCGCAGATTCGGCAGCTGGCCGGCATGCGCGGCCTGATGGCGAAGCCGGACGGCTCGATCATCGAGACGCCGATCACCGCGAACTTCCGCGAAGGCCTGAACGTGCTTCAGTACTTCATCTCGACGCACGGTGCGCGTAAGGGCCTGGCCGATACGGCGCTGAAAACCGCGAACTCGGGCTACCTGACGCGCCGCCTGGTCGACGTGACGCAAGACCTGGTCGTAACCGAGCAGGACTGTGCGACGTCGGACGGCTCGTTCATGCGCGCGATCGTCGAAGGCGGCGAGGTGATCGAATCGCTGCGGGATCGTATCCTCGGCCGCAGCGCTGCCGAAGACGTGCTGCATCCGGAGAGCCAGCAGGTGCTGCTGCCCGCCGGCCACATGTTCGAAGAAGACGAGATCGACGTGCTGGAAGCTGCGGGTGTCGATGAAGTCAAGGTCCGCACCGCGCTGACGTGCGCCACGCGCTACGGCATGTGCGCGAAATGCTACGGCCGTGACCTCGGCCGCGGCGGCCTGATTAACCTCGGTGAAGCGGTCGGTGTGATCGCCGCGCAGTCGATCGGCGAGCCGGGCACGCAGCTCACGATGCGCACCTTCCACATCGGTGGGGCGGCGTCGCGGGCAGCGATCGCGTCCAGCGTGGAAGCGCGCTCGAACGGCATCATCAGCTTCAACCCGACGATGCGTTACGTCACGAACAGCAAGAATGCGCTGGTCGTGATCTCTCGCTCGGGTGAGATCGTGATCCATGACGAGCATGGCCGCGAGCGCGAGCGCCACAAGGTGCCGTACGGCGCCACCTTGTCGGTGAAAGCCGACCAGCAGATCAAGGCCGGCGGGGTGCTCGCCAACTGGGATCCGCTCACGCGCCCGATCATCACCGAGTTCGCGGGCCAGGTGAAGTTCGAGAACGTTGAGCAGGGCCGCACCGTGGTCACGCAGCTCGACGAAGTCACCGGCCTGTCCACGCTGGTCGTGATCGATCCCAAGCGCCTTGGCTCCACCAAGTCGGCCAAAGTCGTGCGACCGCAGGTCAAGCTGATCGACGGCACCGGCAATGAAGTGAAGATCCCCGGCACCGACCATTCGGTGACGATCGGCTTCCAGGTCGGCGCGCTGATCCAGGTACGTGACGGTCAGGACGTCGGCCCGGGCGAAGTGCTCGCGCGCATTCCAGTGGAAGGCCAGAAGACGCGCGACATCACAGGCGGCCTGCCGCGTGTGGCCGAGTTGTTCGAAGCCCGCACGCCGAAAGACAAAGGGTCGCTCGCCGAGATGACCGGCACCGTGTCGTTCGGCAAGGAGACCAAGGGCAAGGTGCGCCTGCAGATCACCGACCCGGAAGGCAAGGTCTGGGAAGACCTGGTCGCGAAGGAGAAGAACATCCTGGTGCACGAAGGCCAGGTGGTGAACAAGGGCGAGGGCATCGTGGACGGCCAGCCCGATCCGCAGGACATCCTGCGCCTGCTCGGCGTCGAAGCGCTTGCGCGCTACATCGTCGATGAGGTGCAGGCGGTCTACCGTCTGCAGGGCGTGAAGATCAACGACAAGCACATCGAGGTGATCGTGCGCCAGATGCTGCGCCGGGTCGTGGTCGACAACGTGGGTGATTCGGATTACATCGCAGGCGAACAGGTCGAGCGCTCCGAGATCCTCGACGACAACGACAAACTGCGCAGCGAGGACAAGTCGCCGGCAACGTACACGAACCTGCTGCTCGGCATTACCAAGGCATCGCTGTCCACCGACAGCTTCATCAGCGCCGCGTCGTTCCAGGAGACCACGCGCGTACTGACCGAAGCCGCGATCATGGGCAAGCGCGACGAGTTGCGCGGCTTGAAGGAGAACGTGATCGTGGGCCGCCTGATTCCGGCCGGCACCGGCTTTGCATACCATCAGGCGCGCAAGGTCAAGGAGGCGATGGACGACGCCGAGCGCCGCGCGATCGCCGACTCGGAAGCAGCCGAGCTGGCCGAGCTCAATGGTGGCGAAGGCCAGTCGCTGTTCAACGACCCGCCGGGCGATGCAGGCGAGCCGGCCACGGCTGCCGCAGCAACCGTTGAAGGTGCGTTGACCGATCCCAGCTGATAAACTATAAAAATAGTAGCGCCACAGGCAGTCCCGACGGGGGGCCTGTGGCGTTTTTTTATGTTTTTTCAGCTTGAAGAATGGCGTTGCGGACCACACAGCCGCCGCCGTGAATCTGATCGATGACGTCGCACCAGACAGCCCCGCTCGCGCAACTGCTCGATGGCGCCGCCGAGGTGCTGCTGGCCGTGCGCGCCGGCCGCACCACCGCAGTGGCGCTGCAGTCGCTCGCGCCCAGCCTGCAGCCCGGCGTGCAGGCGTTGGCCTTCGACATCCTGCGCAACCTGGGCCGCGCCGAATGGCTACGGGCCCGACTCGCGCGCCGCGCGCCGCCGCCGGTGGTGGACGCGTTGCTGTGCTGCGTGCTCGCGCTGCTGTCGGCTGACGGCGCGCCGCGCTATGACGTGCACACGCTGGTTGACCAAGCCGTGGACGCCGCCAAACGCCGCGCCGATGCACATGCACAGAGCGCGTTCCTGAACGCCTGCCTGCGCCGCTTCCTGCGCGAGCGCGCCGCGCTGCTAGCCGCGGCGGCCGCCGACCCGGTGGCCCGCTACAACCACCCACGCTGGTGGATCGACCGCGTTCGGTCCGACCATCCCGATGCGTGGGCGCAGGTGCTGCAGGCCGACAACGTGCATGCGCCGCTGACCCTGCGCGTGAACCTGCGCAAGACCACGGTGGCCGACTACCTGCAGCAACTCGCGCAGGCCGGTCTGGCAGCGCAGCAGGTCGGCGACGTCGCGGTCTGGCTCGAACGTCCGCTGCCGGTGCAACGGATTCCTGGCTTTGTCGAGGGTCTCTGCTCGGTGCAGGATGCCGCCGCGCAACTGGCTGCGCCGCAGCTGCTCGATGGCCTGCGCCCGCCAGTGGATTCGCCGAGGCGGCTGCGCGTGCTCGACGCCTGTGCCGCGCCTGGCGGCAAGACCGCGCACCTGCTGGAGACGGCCGACTGCGACGTGACCGCGCTTGACGTGGACCCGGCACGCTGCGCGCGCATCGAAGCAACGCTTGCCCGGCTGGGCCTGCAGGCGAATGTGATCGCCGGGGACGCAGCACAACCCGCGCAGCGCTGGTACCAAGCCAGTGGCGGCCGACCGTTCGACGCCATCTTGCTCGATGCGCCCTGTACCGCGTCGGGTATCGCGCGACGCCAGCCGGACGTACGCTGGTTGCGCCGGCCGAGCGACATCGAGCAACTCGCCCGCACCCAGCGCACGCTGCTGCAGGCACTGTGGCCGCTGCTCGAGGCCGGTGGCCGGCTGGTCTATTGCACCTGCTCGGTGTTCCGCGCCGAAGGATCGCAGCAGATCGCTGCGTTTGCGGCTAGCCAACCCGATGTACGCGTGCTTGCCGCATCCGGCCAGTTGCTGCCGGGCGGCCACTTCGGCCGCTGGCCTGTCCCGCACAATGGCGCTGGTGGGCACGATGGCTTCTTCTATGCGCGGCTGGAAAAAAAAGAGCATGCGGCTTGAGCACCGGCCGGCTGCCGCGTCAATCCGATGGCTGCGCGCGCGTGGCCTGGCCGCCTGGCTCTGGTTCGTCGTGCTGGCAGTCATGCTGGCGCTGCCGCCGGCGCCGGCCCGGGCGCAGCCCGAAGCCGAAGTCACGCGGATGCAGCTCGAGCGCACCGAAGAAGGCGTTTTTCTGAATGCGCAGCTGAAGTTCGAGCTGCCGCCGCTGGTGCTGACCGCGCTGGAAAAGGGCATTCCGATGTACTTTGTGGCGCAGGCCACCCTGCTGCGGGATCGCTGGTACTGGACCGACAAGCGCGTGATCGAAAACGAGCGGTATCAGCGCCTCGCTTACCTGCCGCTCACGCGGCGCTGGCGCCTGTCGGTGTCCAGCGAGCCGAACGACACGACCGGCCTGGGCCTGAGCACCGGTCTGACGCAATACCACGAAACGCTGGCCGAAGCGCTCACCGCGCTGCAGCGCATCGGCCGCTGGAAGATCGCCGACGGGCAGGAGATCGAGCCGGACACGCGTTATTGGGTCGAACTCAGCTTTCGGCTCGATCTGTCCCAGCTGCCGCGGCCGTTTCAGATCGGCGCCGTGGGAGAAAACGAGTGGAACGTCTCGGCACGGCGCGGCCAGCGCCTGCCGTTGCAGCCGCAGCCACCGGCCGAGCCAGCGACTGCGGCGCCGGGGACGCTGACCGAGTCGTCGAAATGAACGCCAGCACCGAGCCCGCTGCATTGCCCGCTGCACCGGACGAGGCGCGCCATGCGCGTGCCGCAAGCGGATTCGGCGCGCTCGACTCGGCATTGCCCAATTCGGTCGCACGGCTGGCACCGCGCAGTTCGCGCGCGCGCCGCTGGGCGCTCGGCGTGGCCGCCGCGTTGTTCGCCGCGCTCGGCCTGGTGCTGATGTTCATGCTCGCGCAGGCCACCAACAACCGCGAGCTGTACGAGCGCAACTATGCGTGGCTGTTCGCGGTCAACGTGCTGGTCGCGGTGCTGCTCAGCATGGTGATCCTCTGGGCCGTGTTGCGGCTGTGGCTGCGGCTGCGGCGCGGCAAGTTCGGCAGCCGGCTGCTCGTCAAGCTCGCGGCCATCTTCGCGCTGGTCGGGCTGCTGCCGGGTCTGCTGATCTACACGGTGTCCTATCAGTTCGTCACGCGCTCGATCGAAAGCTGGTTCGACGTGAAGGTCGAAGGCGCGCTGGAAGCCGGCCTGAATCTCGGGCGCGCCACGCTCGATACGCTGAGCAACGACCTTGCCAACAAGACCCGTGCGGCTGCTGAACAACTGGCCGAGCTGCCCGACGCGCAAGCCGTGCTCGCACTGGAACGGCTGCGCGGGCAGCTCTCGGCCGGCGATCTGCTGCTGTGGAACGGCAATGGCCAGTTGCTTGCGAGCGCCGGCCAGTCGCGCTACCAGCTCAGCCCGGAGAAGCCGAGTCCGCAACAATTTCGCGTCGCGCGCGAGCAGCGCGTGATGGTCGTGATCGAAGGCCTCGACGACCCGGCCGCGCCCGCCGCCAGCCGCGCGCGCATCAACGCGCTGGCATTGGCGCCGAGCGCGAACGTCACGCTGCGACCCGAGCCGCGTTTTCTGCAGGTGATCGAAGGGCTGTCGCCCACGCTGGTCGCGAACGCGATCGCGGTGCAGGAGGCGAACCGCGAATACCAGGAACGCGCGCTGGCGCGAGCCGGTCTGCGCCGCATGTATATCGGCACGTTGACGCTGAGCCTGTTCCTGTCGGTGTTCGGCGCGGTGCTGCTCGCGGTGCTGCTGGGCACGCAGCTCGCGCGGCCGCTCTTGGTGCTGGCCGACGGCGTGCGCGAAGTCGCGCGCGGGGACTTGTCGCCCAAAGCCGTGCTGCAGGGCCGCGACGAACTCGGCGGCCTGACGCGCGCGTTCGCCGACATGACGCAGCAACTGGCCGACGCGCGCGCGGCCGTGGAGCGCAGCATCGGCCAGGTGGATGCCGCGCGCGCCAATCTGCAGACCATCCTCGACAACCTCACGGCCGGCGTGATCGTGCTGGACGCGCGTGGCGTGATCCGCTCGGCCAATCCGGGCGCCACGCGCATCCTGCGCACACCGGTGGCGGCGCACATCGGCCGGCCGCTGGCGGAAGTCGGCGGGCTGGAAGCGTTCGCGCACAGCGTGCAGATGCACTTCGACGAGTTCTTCATGCGCCAGGGCCAGCACGCGCTGGACCACTGGCAGCAATCGTTCGACCTCGGCGGCAGCATGCAGGGCGTGGACATGAACACGATCAACCTGATCACGCGCGGCGCCGAGCTGCCCGGCAACGCGCGGCTGCTGGTGTTCGACGACGTGTCCGAGATGGTGTCGGCGCAGCGCGCGCAGGCCTGGGGCGAAGTCGCGCGCCGGCTGGCGCATGAGATCAAGAATCCGCTCACGCCGATTCAGCTCTCGGCCGAGCGGCTCGAGATGAAGCTCGGCGGCAAGGTCGGCGACGCCGAGCAGGCCGTGCTGACCAAGTCGGTGCGCACCATCGTCGATCAGGTCGAGGCGTTGAAGCGCCTGGTCAACGAATTCCGCGACTATGCACGGCTGCCCGCGGCGGTGCTGGCGCCGCTCGATCTGAACGCATTGGCCGCCGACGTGCTGCACCTGTATGCGCATGATGGATCGAGCGTCGCGTTGCAGGCCGAGCTGGACCCGGCCTGCCCGCCGATCCAGGCGGACGCGCAGCAACTGCGCCAGGTGCTGCACAACCTGCTGCAGAACGCGCAGGACGCAAGCGACGGTCGGCCGCACCGTGAAGTGAGCCTGCGCACGCACTGGTCGGATGCGACCCAGCGCGTGCAGCTCACCGTCTGCGACAGCGGCAGCGGCTTTCCGGAAAGCATCCTGAAGCGCGCGTTCGAACCCTACGTGACGACCAAGGCCAAGGGCACCGGGCTCGGCCTGGCGGTGGTCAAGAAGATCGCCGATGAACACGGCGCGCGCATCGAGCTGTTCAACCGCACGGACCCGGACGGTGGAACGGTCGGCGCGCAAGTCTCGCTATCATTCCCGACACGCCCGGCAGCGAGCGTTGGCTGATCGGCCGGCCTCTTCAAAGCATCAGCAACCGCGCAGATCGGGAGAACACCGCTTTCATCATGGCTAATATTCTGGTTGTCGACGACGAGCTCGGGATTCGCGATCTGCTGTCCGAAATCCTGAACGACGAAGGCCACACCGTGGAGTTGGCCGAAAACGCCGCGCAGGCCCGCGCCGCGCGCAACGCGGCCAGACCCGACCTGGTGCTGCTCGATATCTGGATGCCCGACACCGACGGCGTCTCGCTGCTGAAAGAGTGGGCCGCCACCAGCCTGCTCACGATGCCCGTGATCATGATGAGCGGCCATGCCACCATCGACACCGCAGTGGAAGCCACCCGCATCGGCGCACAGGCGTTCCTCGAAAAGCCGATCACGATGCAGAAGCTGCTGAAGGCGGTCGAGCAGGGCCTGCTGCGCAACCAGAGCCCGAAGCCGATGCCGGGCGGCGTGCCGAACGCATCGTCATCGATGGTCCACACGGGCGGCATGGGCAGCAGCATCCACGGCAACGGCAACCACCTGCTGGTCGGCGCTTCCATGTCTGAGCTGCAACTGCAGCAACGCATCGGTGCATCTCCTGCACTAGGCATGCCGATGCAGCCGGCCGAACTGCCCACCGGCCCGCAGTCGCGCCAGTCGTTCGACCTCGACAAACCCCTGCGTGAGGCCCGCGACGGCTTCGAGCGTTGCTACTTCGAGTTCCACCTGGTGCAGGAAGGCGGCTCCATGACCCGCGTGGCCGAAAAAACCGGCCTGGAGCGCACGCATCTCTACCGCAAGTTGAAGCAACTCGGCGTCGACCTGAGTCGCGGCAAGCGGCTGTAGCAGCCATCGCAGCGGGGAGCCGCTGCTATACTTCGTCCCCTGTTGGCCCGGTAGCTCAGTTGGTAGAGCAGCGGATTGAAAATCCGCGTGTCGGTGGTTCGATTCCGCCCCAGGCCACCAATCAAATCAACGGCTTGCATGTGCTTACTCACTGCAAGCCGTTTCGCTTTGTGTAGTTCCTGTGTAACCGCGGCAGAAAAGAGGCGTGCGAGAACCCGACTTGACTTAAGTGCATGTCCAGCCCTAGGTCAATGATGAACTGGTGCCCAGCGCCAATAAGCTGGCATTCAAGCCCAGGGTGACACAAGTCTGACCATCGATTCACGACTTGGTGCGGTCGTCCAACTCGATTGTCTCTATGACGGCTTCGCAGTGGTTGGGGCAGTTCGCCTCTGGACCGCGAACTCACGGTGTGTCAGCCACTTTTCAGCCGCTCGCGTGCATCGATCAGGTCTACGCCAGTGACCGCTTCAGGCGTGCGCAGACGCAGCAGGCCTCAAGTGATCGCGAGATGGGCCTCCTGGCGCAGCTCATCGGGGTCGGCTTCGTTCGATTCTTGAGCCCGGTGGTTGACGTCGGCGCCGGTCGGGACTGAACAGAAACTTTCGACGCGTTGCTGACGAAGCGCGGCAGAAAAGCGAATGCCTGGAAGCCGCCGTTCATCCCTCCAGGCCCGGCAGGAGTTGCTTCGCACGCGCGCGCCCGGCGGCCCGTGCATCAGACTGCCGCGCCTTCTATGCGGCGTCGCGCACCGAGTTCAATGCGGCGTAAGCAGCAGCCTTCCATTCGAACCAGAACGGATTCCAGAAACCAAAGTGGCGCTGCGTCATGAGCACCAGCACTTCTTGGGTGGCGGGCGAGATTGCCCAGTGCGTGCCGGCCAGCCCGCCCCACTGCACCTCGCCCACCGGCGTGTTGGGCTGCAGTGTGGACGCCTGCCGCGTTATTGCACCGGCGAGGCCAAACCCCAGGTCGGGCATCGGCCCGCTCTGTGGGAACTGCACGCACAGCTGCGCGGGCAACTGGTCGCGAAACATCTCCTCCAAAGTGGCGTCGGCGAGTGGCCCGCCGCGGCCGGGGAACAATCGAGACAGAAGGGCCAGCATGTCCGGCTGCGTGGTGAACAGGCCGCTGGCGCCCGCCTCGCGCGGCACCGGGGTCAGGAATGCACCGGGCCAGGGCAGGTCGTCCAGACGCCGGAGTCCCGGCTCATTGGGATCGGCGACATTGCCGCCATACAGCGTCGCCAGCCTCGGCACCTGCTCAGCCCGCAGGACGTACCCCGTATCGACCATGCCCATGGGGATGAAAAGCCGCTCCTGGAGGGCGTCGATGTAGCGCTGGCCCGTGATGATTTCCACCAGGCGAGAGAGCACGTCAGGTCCCATCGAATACTCCCAGCCTTCCCCCGGCTGGAACAGCAGCGGCAAAGCGGACAGCCGCTCGGCGATCATCGTCGTGCTGCAATCCAGCCGGCGCACGCCGCTGGCGCCGTACGCCTCGAAGATCATCGTTCCCGGATCGAACACGCCGTGGCTGAGGCCCGATGTATGCGTCAGCAGATGGCGCACGGTGATGTCCCGGGCCAGTGCCTCGGTATCGTCGAGCGACGTCGCACCGGGCCGCAGCACGCGCGTCGCTCCGAAAGCAGGGATCCACTGCTTGATCGGCTCGTCGAGCGCGATGCGGCCTTCGTCCACCAGCCTCAGCGTCATCACGGCGGTGATCAGCTTGGTGTTCGATTGCGCCCGGTGGAGGTGGTCAGGCCGCATCGGCTCGCCTCGTTCGATGTCGGCTTCACCGATGCAGAACGCGTCGACCACATCGCCGCCTCGGAACATCAGCGCCGAGGCACCGGCCAATCGGCGCTCGCGCTGGTGGCGGCGCAGCACAGCGTGCGCAGCAGAGAAATCAGGTTGCTGCATCGGAAGGCTCCTCAGGTCAATCTTGATTTTGCATCCGGCCAGAACGGCCGTCGCTGGACGGGTGCTTGCGGCCGCCGAGATCGGCTGGCGGGTGGCACCGATCGACCCGAATCGGCCCATCGCTTGCTCTCGGTCGACGTCCACCATGCAGCGCGGTTGCTGTCATTCTGATCGCGTCACTGGATAACGGCAGCGGGCCATGACCGGCCGGTCGCGCACCTCTGTGCTATGACTGGTCGAGGAGCGAAAGCGGCCATATCAGCCAGCCAGCAAGCAAGCAAGCAAGCTCTTCGATCATGAAGATTCTTGAGAACGAGGCAACGCGATCTCGTCCGATCTCGCTGCGTTGGCATCCGCGACCGTGAGTGTCGTTATGTTGACGATGCGTCGTACCGTCGCGGCATCGACGTTCATGCCGACGCCTGGCTTGAGGATGCTCACCACGAGCAGGCCGACCATCAGGGCGATGGTCGACAGCACTTCAAAGTGGAGGAGTGCCCTGGCCGCCACCCTGCCGGCCTCCTTCAGGTCGCCCCTGTGGGCAATGCAGAAGACGCGCGCTCTATCGGCCGGCCCGCTTTCCTTTCTGACTCAGTCGGCGTAAGCGCCCGCGTCCTTGATCACCTTCGACCAGCGTGCTTTTTCGGCCTCTAGGAATTTCTTGTGGCCGGCGGGGTCGAGACGCTCGTCGGTGACCACGGTGAGGCCGAGAGCCTGCTCCCGCTTGATCAGGTCGGCGTCTTTCAACGCGACGCGAAACGCTGCATTGAGCTTGGCCAGCACCGCAGGCGGCGTGCCCCGCGGCGCGTACAGGCCATGCCAGACCTGGACGTTGAAGTCCTTCAAGCCGGCTTCCGACAAGGTCGGCACGTCTTTCAGCGCCGGCGGCGCCAGGCGCTGCAGGCTGGCGACGCCATAGACCTTGACCTTCTTGCCTTCGATCTGCGGCACTGCGTTGGTCGCCTGTTCGCACATCAGATCGACCTGGCGGCCGATCAGGTCCGACATCGCCGGTGCGGTGCCCTTGTACGGCACTGGCGTCATGCTGGTCTTCAGCGCGCTCTGAAGCATCAGGCCGCACAGGTGCGATGCCGAACCCAGCCCCCATGGGCGAGGTTCACCTTGTCGCCGTCCGCAGCGATCCACTGTCGCAGTTCCCCGAAGTTGCCGGCCGCGAGCGTAGGCTTGCCGATGAGAACGGAGGGCGCCTCGTTGATGAGTCCCAGCATCTCCAAGTCGTCCGGCATTTTGTAGGGCAGCTTGTGGTACAGCGCCGGCGCGGTCGTCATACCGATGTGATGCACCAGCAGCGTGTAGCCATCCGGGCTGGCCCGTGCCACCTTGGCCGAGCCAATGGTGCCGCCCGCGCCGCCGGCATTGTCCACGATGACGGTCTGGCCGAGTGGCTTGCGCAAGGCGTCGGCCAGGTCGCGGGCGATCTTGTCGCTGGGGCCGCCGGCCGCGAACGGCACGACAAGCGTGACCGGCTTGTCAGGGGATTCCGCGCAGGCCAATGTGGCCGCCGTGAGCAGGGCGATACCGGCGCCGCAGCGCCAAGGCTTGATCATGGTCTTGCCGCTTCGGGTTTGCGTAGGCGTCAGACCGACAGCGCCTGCATCTCGCAGTACAGGTCCGCTTTGCCCTCGAAGCCGATGCCGGGCAGGTCGGGCAGCGTCACATGGCTGTTCTCGACCTTCACGCCGTCGGGGAAGCCGCCGAAGGGCTGGAACAGGTCCGGGTACGACTCGTTGCCGCCGAGGCCGAGGCCGGCCGCGATGTTCAGCGACATCTGGTGCCCGCCGTGCGGGATACAGCGGCTGGCCGACCAGCCGTGTTCCTTGAGCATGTCGAGCGTGCGCAGGTACTCGACCAGGCCGTAGCTGAGCGCGCAGTCGAACTGCAGCCAGTCGCGGTCGGGCCGCATGCCGCCGTAGCGGATCAGGTTGCGTGCGTCCTGCATCGAGAACAGGTCCTCACCGGTGGCCATCGGGTTCTTGTAGAAGTTGCGCAGCGCGGCCTGCAGCTCGAAGTCGAGCGGGTCGCCCGGCTCCTCGTACCAGAACAGGTCGTATTGCGACAGCGCCTTGGCATAGGCAATTGCAGTTTCCAGGTCGAAGCGGCCGTTGGCGTCGACGCACAGCTTCTGGCCGTCTTGCAGCACCTCCATGATCGCGTCGATGCGGCGCAGGTCTTCGTCGAGCGACGCACCGCCGATCTTTTTCTTCACCACCGTGTAGCCGCGGTCGATGTAGCTGCGCATCTCGTCCTGCAGCTTCCTGTGGTCCTGGCCGGGGTAGTAGTAGCCGCCCGCGGCATAGACGAAGATCCTGCGGTTCGGCCTGCCGTCGCCGTAGCGGTCGGCGAGCAACTGAAAGAGTGGCTTGCCTTCGATCTTGGCGACCGCGTCCCAGACCGCCATGTCGATCGTGCCGATCGCCACCGACCGCTCGCCGTGCCCGCCGGGTTTTTCGTTGGTGAACATCACGCGCCAGATCCGGTGCGGGTCGAGGTTGTCGCCGGTGTCGTCAACCAGCGAGGCCGGGTCCGCTTCCATGATGCGCGGGATGAAGCGCTCGCGCATCAGCTTGCCCTGGCCGTAGCGGCCGTTGGAGTTGAAGCCATAGCCCACGACTGGCTTGCCGTCGTGGATCACGTCGGTGATCACCGCGACCAGGCTCAGGGTCATCTTGCTGAAGTCGATGTACGCGTTGCGGATGGGCGAGCTGATGGGAAGGGTTTTCTCTCGGATCTCGACGATCTTCACGGGGGCCTCCTGATGGGTTGGACTGGGAGACTGAATGTTCGGGCCTGCCGGCTTTTCGGTCCAATGTTCAATTTCTAGACTTCCATGCGCTGGACGAACCGCCCATGAATCTGATCTGGCTCAGCGACTTCCTGGCGCTGGCGGCCACGGGCAACTTTTCGCGTGCCGCAGAGGATCGCCATAGCTCCCAACCGGCTTTCAGCCGGCGCATTCGCGCGCTGGAGGAGTGGATCGGCGCCGACCTTTTCGACCGCAGCTCGCAGCCAGCCACGCTCACGGAAGTCGGTGAATGGTTTGCCGGTATCGCACAGGACTTGAACGCGAAGGTGGCTCGGGTGCCCGGCGACGCGAAGAAGATCGCAGAGGCCAGTTCGGTCACCTTGCGCATTGCGTCGACTCACGCGCTCTCCTTCACATTCCTGCCGCGGTGGCTGCGCAGCCTCGAATCCCACACGACGCTCGGGCCGGTGCAACTGATGTCTGACGTGCTCCAGCGTTGCGAAGCACTGATGCTGCAAAGCAAGGTTCAGTTCGTGTTGAGTCACGCGCACGGCAAGGCGCAGGGTGCGCTGGATGCGGAGCCCTACCGCTCGGCCCGGATCGGCGAGGATGTGCTGATCGCGGTGTCGGCGCCAGACGAAGGCGGCGGCGCGCGTCACCCGCTGCAAATCGGCGGCGGTGCGGTGCCGGTGCTCTGGTACACCGAAGAATCGGGACTGGGACGCATCGTGCGAGCCCTGCTCGGGCGCAGGCTCGAAGCACTGCCGGTCCAAGTCGTTTTCACCGCGCACCTTGCCTCGGTCCTGAGGACGATGGCGCTGGACGGCAGGGGCATCGCATGGCTGCCGCAGACGCTGGTGGAAGACGACATCAACCAGGGGCGCCTGGTCGCCGCGGCGAGCGACGAGTGGGCCATCGCGGTGGAAATAAGGCTCTATCGCGACAGCGAGCTTCTGGGAAGGGCCGCCAACGCATTCTGGAATACCACCGTCAAAGAGTGATTGGTAACCGCTTCGCTAAACATTGCGGTCATTCGACTGTCACATGTGGAGGACCGTAACGGGTCGGCAACAGCCGGTCGCATCCACCGAAACGAGTCATTCCCGCCCGCCCCCTGACCTTGCATGATCGAATGACCTGAGTCGCAGGCGAAGCCGTCGATCGCGGCCGCGATTGTCGAACGTCCGGTGACCGCAGCAGCCGTCGTTCAGGCCACCTTCCGCGGATGACTGGGTTCAGTCTGCAGCGGTCCTACGAGAAAGTGGCTCGACTGGCTGCTCGTAGCTGGGCGCTGATTGAGGCTGTAGGCGAAGTCCAGACTACCTGAGCAGCCGCTTCTGGCACCAGACGGGTGAGAGTAGGGAGGCTTCGCGTATCAGGAAGCGAGTTGGAGCCGTAGCTGCAGCTTGTCCATCGCGGTCTGAATATGCGAACCGTTTTGATGCGCGCACCGCTCAACCATCGCCAGCGTCTTGTGCCCGCTGATGCACTTCACTGTGGGCAGATCTACGCCGGTCTGGACAAGGTGCGTGATCGCCGTGTGGCGCAGCGCGTGCCGAAGAATCTGATCTGGATCTAGGCCCGCGGCGGCTACGGCTCAACTGGGTTGAGCTGGCACTACCCCCAACTTGTAGCGATCGGACCGTAAGTCTGATCCATCCTGTCTCGAGATGCGAGTTGGTTATAGCGGTTCGCATTACTTTGGCTTGCAATCAATTCAAAAAAGTCAGGTGTACTCTTGCGAGTGAACTTGCGCAGCACGTGGCACGCCTAGCCGGCGAGCTACGCGCATCTGGCTGATCTTCAAGACCGCAGCGTCAGCGACTCCCTGGTTGCCGATGCGCCGAAAGACGATTGCCAGACAACCGAAGGCGCGCAGATCACTCGGATGTCCATTGATGACCAGCAGCGCTTCGCTAATATGCTGCTCGACCCGCCGCCGCTCAATGCGGGCATGAAACGGGCGGTTAAGGTACGCAAGCGGTTGATCGCTGATTCCAGGTGACCGCCAGATTTCGCGTTGACGTGCTTGGTGCCGAGCACGCGCGTGATGGCTTCACGTGCGGCATAGCGGCGCTGGACCATTATTTCGCGCAGCAGGCGCCACATGACGTTCGCCGACGTGCAAGTGCCTGTTATGTCGCAGTGGAAATCAGCAGTGAGAAAGTAGCCGGCAACTATACGTTGGCTGCGGGCGGCGTGCCATTGATTGATCTACCACAGGCGTTGCTCAAGCGGCTTCCACGCTACCCGTCCGTGCCGGTCGTGCGGATTGGCCACTTGGCGGTTGATCGGGCCTTTCATCGGCAGCAACTCGGCGGGGCGTTGCTTGCAGATGCGGCCCTGCGAGCGTTGCGATCCGAAGTGGCCGTATTCGCCCTGGTTGGCGATGCAAAAGATGCCGATGCCGAAGCGTTCTATCGTCACCACGGCTTTGAGCGCTTTGGCACCACGTCGATCCAGATGATTGTGTCGCTCGAGCATTTTGAAAATGCCAAACAGCAGTGACCAGCGCGGCGCAGACCGATCTGGCGAATCTGCACCGATCGCATTGCTGCGACCCGCTGGGTTGCCGTCGCGCACCCGGCGATCGTCTCCCCGGCGTCCACCAGCACCGTGCGCGTGCAGCCGATAATTCACACCGCGCGCCGGCTCACGGCATCGGGCCGCTGGCAAAGCCAGACCAGCCGTTGCCTGCAGCGTCAACACAAACGTCCTAGCTCACTCCTTGATCGCCCGCCAACTCGTCTTCTACTTCGCATTCGGCTGCACCCAGTTCGTGGTCGACACGATGCTGCTGGTCGCGATGACGCACGCGGGCCTGTCGGTGGAGGTTGCGAATCCGCTGTCGCGCGCGATGGCCGCGGTGCTGGGCCTGCTGCTGAACTCGACCATCACGTTCGGCCAACGCGGCCAGCCGCGGCGGCTGCCGCCCGCGTCGATGATCGTGCGCTACGTCGTGATGTGGACTTCGATGACGTTGCTGAGCACCGCGCTGATCGCGTGGCTGCACGATCTGCGGCCCGATGCTATCGCCCGTGCGAGCTGGATCGCGATGAGCAAGATCGGCGTGGAGGCGCTGCTGTTCTGCTTGAGCTTCCTGATCTCGCGCTACTGGGTCTACCGCGCGCCGCGGTGACCGGCCAGCCTGCATGAAGCCTGATCCGACGCACACCGGCACGCACACGACCAGCCCGCTCGCGCCTGCGCTGCACACAGGTGCGCATGCAGATGCATCCGTTGCCGCGGCCACCGTGTTCCCGGCCGACTACTGCATCGCCGTCGTGATCCCGTGCTTTCGCGTGCGCGCCCACATCCTTGGCGTGATCGAGCGCATCGGCGCGCCGGTGCAGCGCATCTATGCGGTCGATGACGCCTGCCCCGAGCAGTCCGGCGAATGGATCGAGCAGCATTGCCGCGATGCACGCGTGCAGGTGCTCAGGCACACGGTCAATCAGGGCGTCGGCGGCGCTGTCATGACCGGCTACCGCGCGGCGCTCGCCGATGGGGTTGACTGCGTCGTGAAGATCGACGGCGACGGCCAGATGGACCCGGCGCTGCTGCCGCTGTTCGTGGCGCCAATCGCCGCCGGCCGCGCCGACTACAGCAAGGGCAACCGCTTCTATCATCCGGAAGATGCGCTCGCCATGCCGTGGGCGCGGCTCGTCGGCAACATGGGGCTGTCGTTTTTGTCGAAGTTCTCCAGCGGCTACTGGAGCGTGTTCGACCCGACCAACGGCTACACCGCGATCGATGTGCGCGTGCTTGGGCAACTGCGGCTGGACAAGGTGGCCACGCGCTACTTCTTCGAATCCGACTTGCTGCTGCGCCTGAACCTGATCGGTGCGGTGGTGCAGGACGTGCCGATGCGCGCCGTCTATGCCGATGAAGTCTCCAACCTCAAGCTCGGCTCCGCACTGCCGCGCTTTGCCTGGGGGCACTTGAAGAACATCGGCAAGCGCGTCTTCTACAACTACTACCTGCGCGGTTTCTCGGTCGCGTCGGTTGAATTGGTGCTGGGCATTGCGTTGTCGGTGTTCGGCGTGGCGTTCGGTGCGCTGCACTGGTTTGCCGCTGGCTCCGGTGCGGCGCCCGCGACCGCCGGCACCGTGATGGTCGCAGCGCTGCCGATCATCGTCGGCGTGCAGCTGCTGCTGTCGTTCATCAATTTTGATGTGCATGTCGAGCCGCGGCAGCCGATCGGGCCGATGCTGCGTGCGCACCGCGGTCGCAGCCAGCCTGGCGCCGGACCTGTGCCACCGCACGACTGACCGCAGCGAGCAGCGCCAATGACCAGGCTTGACCGGCTGCTGCTCATCGCCACGCTGGCCAGCCTGCTGCTCGGTGCCTTCATCGCGCTGCACGCCAAGCCGTTTTCCAGTCCGGACGAAGCCGCGCATTACCTGCGCGCGGTCGAGATCGCACAGGGCAAATGGCTGAATCGCAGCGGCGACGCTGGCGTCGACATTCCCTGCCTCGACTACTACACGATTGCTGCCAAGCACGCGCCGATGGCTTTCTACCGCGACGTCACGCGGCGTCCGGATTTTGCCGATGCCAACTGCAAGGTCCGCAGCGTGAACACCGCCGGTGTTTATCTGCCGGTGTCCTACCTGCTGCTGGCGCCAGCCGAAGCGGTCGGGCGCGCACTCGACTGGCCGATCGAGCGACGGCTTGCGCTGATGCGGTTCACAAATTTCGCCGGTACCGCGTTGCTGTTCGCCCTCATCGCCTGGCTGGTGCCGCGCTGGCGCGCGCCGTTCCTGCTGGTCGCGTTCAGCCCGCTGCTGATGCTGCTGCGCGCATCGGCGTCGGCCGATGGCATGACGGCGGCGCTGTCGTTGCTATGGCTGGCCTGGTTGCTGCGGCTGTGGCAACAGGCGCAGCCGCCTTCGGGCGGACAGTGGGCGGTTCTGTTCGGTTTGGCTCTATTGCTGGGCGGCTGCAAGCCGTCCTACGGCTTGCTGGTGTTCTTCGCGTTGGTGCTGGCGGCGCGGCCCGATCCGCAGCGCATGCGGCTGCGCACGGCCATGCTGGCATCGTTCGCGGGCGCGGCCACGCTGGCGCTTTCCTCAGGCTTGCTCGCGCTGGCGGATCCGTCGCTGGTGCAGCTCGCCTATGGCGCCGACCCGAAAGCCCAGCTTGCATGGATGTGGCAGCACCCACTGGCGTTGCCGGAAGCAGTGCTCCAAGGCCTGGGCTGGCGCACGTTCTACGAAATGGTGGTGCCCTATCCCGGCCCCGCCGACGCTCAGGGCATCGCGATCGCCTGGCTGCACGCGTTGCTGCTGGTCGGCCTGCTGGCGACCGGCCCTGCCTTCGTCGCCCCGGCCGGGCGTGCGTTCGCCGCGCTGCTGCTGCCGCTGCTTGTGCTTGCCATTGCATTGCCGCTGTACCTGACCTATACGCCGCCGGGCTATCCATCGGTGGTGGGGGTGCAGGGGCGCTATCTGATCCCGCTGACCGGGGTGCTGATGTTCGCGCTCGGCGGCCTCGCGCGGCCGCGGTTCGTGCTGCCGCGTGCAGTCGCTGAATCGCTGGCTGCACTGGTGCCGCTGGCCATCGGCGGCTGGCTGGCAGCGCGTGGGATGTTCTGAGCGTCCGTCCATGCCATGCCCTGCCTTTTGCAGCGGATCGGCAGATGCATCTCTAAAATTTGGAGCGACCCCTGCTGCACGACCCGACTCCCTCATGCCCGACCGCCTTGCCGTCCTGCCTCAATACCTGATGCCCAAGCGCGCAATGACCGTGTTCGCCGGTCATTGCGCAGGCTCGCAGACCGCCTGGTGGACGCGCAATGTGATCCCGTGGTTCATCCGGCGCTATGGTGTGGATATGAGCGAGGCGGCCGATGCCGACCCGGCCAGCTACCCCACGTTCAACGCGTTCTTCACGCGTGCGCTGCGGCCCGGCGTGAGGCCATTGGCCGATGCCGCGTTCGTCTGCCCGGCGGATGGCGCAATCAGCCAGTTCGGCACGGTCGAGCAGGGCCGCATCATCCAGGCCAAAGGCCACCACTACAGCGTGCGCGCGCTGCTCGGCGGCGATGAGGACGAGCTTGCGCGCCAGCTCGAAGGCGGCCAGTTCGCGACCATCTACTTGAGCCCGCGCGACTATCACCGCGTGCACATGCCGTGCGCAGGCCGGCTGCGCCGGATGGTCTATGTGCCGGGCGAATTCTTCTCGGTGAACCCGACCACCGCGCGCGGCGTGCCGGGGCTGTTCGCGCGCAACGAGCGGGTCGTCTGCGTGTTCGACAGCGCACACGGACCCTTCGTGCTCGCGCTGGTCGGCGCCACGATCGTCGGCAGCATGGCGACCGTCTGGCACGGCGTGGTGAACCCGCGCGGCGCGGCGGCCGGCACGGTGCGTCAGTGGCGGTATGACGATGCGCCGGTGCAGCTGGGCAAGGGTGAGGAGATGGGCCGCTTTCTGCTGGGTTCGACCGTCGTGCTGTTGCTGCCGCCCGGTGACCTGCGCTTTCAGTCGGACTGGGCGCCTGCACGCGCAGTGCGCATGGGCGAGGCGATGGCGCTTGCGCCAGCGAGGTAGCGCAGGCGACCGATCTTCGGACAACCATCGTTCGTGTTGCCGGGCTTGGCGTGCGATGCGGGCGTGCGGGACGCCCGGAAACCGGCCGGGTCTGCTCCAGGCGAAGCAGGCAGCGTGGGTCGAATCTGGATCGAAAGGCTTGCCATGGAAACGACGTTCCACAGGTGCGGAAGCGAGCGCGGCCAGGGCAGGCGATGGCGGCGGCCTGTTGCGCTGCCGCTGCTCATCGTGGTGGCAGGCAGCCTTCTCAATGCTTGCGGCGGTGGCGGCAGCGGCGCATCGTCGGGCTCCACAACGTCGGCGGACGCAGGCGTGCCACCCGTCGTCGCGGTACCGACACCGGCACCCGATCCGCAGCCGCCAACGTCGCCGGCGGCGCGGCAGGGGCTTGGCCAGGCAGACTTCAGCTACCTCGGCAGCCATGCGATCGACAACCTCGACGGCCTCATGGTCGGCTCTGGCCTGACGCTGCTGCGGTACGTCGACAGCCAGCTGCGCTTTCTGACGTTCTCCTATCGAACCGGCGAAGCCGCCGTGCTGCGCGAGTTCGCGTTGCCGGACGGCAGCGACGGTCGCGCCCCACAGGGCAGCGCGAATGCCGCGATCATGCGCACCACCGCGAGCTGGCCCGACATCTGGTCGCCGTTCACCGGTCCCAGCGTGGGCGGCGGCGACCATTCCGGCCTGTGGTGGGAAGCACCCGAAGGCAGCGAAGGCGGTAGCCGTCCATGGACCACACGCGCCGACGATTACCCGAACGACGTACAGCGGTCGCAGACGCAGGCGATCTCGGTGCGCGAACTGCGCGCCGACGGCACGGTCACCGATCGCTTCGGCGAATACGGCTTCGAAGGCACCGGCCAGCGCGCGATCTACGGCGGCGTGCAGCCCATACCCGCGTGGTTCGCCGAACAGCACCGGCTCAGGCAGCGCGATGTGGCGGGTTGGGGCGGCTATGCCTCGCGCCTTGCGCAAGGCCTCGTGCCGTCGCTCGGCCTGATGATGCTCGCGATTCCCGATGTGACCGGCTATCCGATGAACGCAGCCGGCAGCCTGATCCCCGCAGCCGGCTTCCGCATGCTGGCCGACCACCGCTCGGGCAGCGTGATGGCGAATGACTGGTACAGCGGCGCGGCCAGCCCGCCGAACCCGCCGCCGTTCGACCGCGGCGCGCGCACGCCGAACGTGATCAACCATTTCGACGGCGGCGACAACCGCCCGAACGGCAGCACCGCCGAGCCGTCGGCCGGCCCGCCGCTGCCCGGCGCGCAACGGCTCGGCCCCGCGCCCGATGGCCGCGGCCGCATGGTCTGGAACGACAGTTTCCACGCGACTGGCAACTGGATCGACGGCGAGCATAAGCACGGCTCGTCGTCGTGCTGACCGGCTCGGCGAGCAAGGCCTGGTACTGCAATTCGCAGCACTGTGATGAGCGCAGGCAGGTCGAGATGCAGATGTTCGATCCGCAGGATTTCGGCGCGGTGCTGCAGGGAACCAACGCACCGTGGAACGTGCAGCCGACCGCCATCAGGACGATCACCCGCGACAGTGGCCGTGTCGCGGGCGCCGCGTTCGATGCGCGCACGGGAATTTTGTGGCTCTGGTGGCCGGGCATCGACGGCGCTTGCGGCAACCGGTTGCTCGCGTATCGCGTCGCAACTTGAAAAGTTGATCAAAAGCGGCTGGAGCGCAGGCACAGAGTACGCATTCAGCTATTAAAAACGCAGCGTTACTGGAACGCGACTTCGGCGAAGCTGCGCAGTTTCCTGCTGTGCAGCTGCCGAATCCCCTGCTCGCGCAGGCGCTCCAGCGCATGGATGCCGATGCGCAGGTGCTGATCCACGCGTTCGCGATAAAAGTGATTGGCCATGCCCGGCAGCTTGATCTCGCCGTGCAGCGGCTTGTCGGACACGCACAGCAGCGTGCCGTACGGCACCCGAAACCGAAAGCCGTTCGCCGCGATGGTCGCGCTTTCCATGTCGAGCGCGACGGCCCGGCTCTGGCTGAAGCGCCGCTGCGGCTCGTTGCCGGGCAGCAGCTCCCAGTTGCGGTTGTCGGTGCTGGCCACGGTGCCGGTGCGCATGATGCGTTTCAGGTCCGCGCCGCGCGTCTGCGTGACGTGCTCGACGGCCTGCTCGAGCGCCACCTGAATCTCGGCGAGTGCGGGAATCGGCACCCACAGCGGCAGCTCCTCATCGAGCACGTGGTCTTCGCGCACATAGCCGTGCGCGAGCACGTAGTCACCGAGCTGCTGCGTGTTGCGCAGGCCCGCGCAGTGGCCCAGCATGAGCCACGCGTGCGGGCGCAGCACCGCGATGTGATCGGTGATGTTCTTCGCATTGGCCGGGCCGACGCCGATGTTGACCATCGTGATGCCGCCGCTGCCCGGGCGCACCAGGTGGTAGGCCGGCATCTGCGGCAGCCGCGCGGGCACGCTGCCGTGCGGCGCGGCCGCATCGATGCCGTGGCCGGCGCGCGCCGTGACCACGTTGCCGGGTTCGACGAACGCGAGGTAGTCACCGTCGGCGTCGTTCATCGCCTCGTGCCCGAGCCGCACGAACTCATCGATATAGAACTGGTAATTCGTGAACAACACGAAGTTCTGAAAGTGCTCGGGCGCCGTGCCGGTGTAGTGGCGCAGCCGCTGCAATGAATAGTCGATGCGCGGCGCAGTGAACAGCGCGAGCGGCTGCGGCTGGCCGGCCGCGGCTTCGTAGGTGCCGTTCGCAATCCCATCGTCCATCGCGGCCAGGTCGGGCAGGTCGAACACGTCGCGCATCAGCTGCCGCCGCTCGATCGATAACGTGCCTTCCAGATGTTCGTTGTCGGCGAAGCTGAAATGCACGGGAATCGGCTGCGCGCTGGTGCCCACTTCGAGCGCCACGCCGTGGTTGTCGATCAGCAGCTGGAACTGCTCGCGCAGGTAGCTCGCGAACAGATCCGGGCGGGTCAGCGTGGTCTCGTAGTGTCCCGGCCCCGCGACGAAGCCGAACGACAGCCGCGAATCCTGCCGCGCCACCGTGTCGGTGTGAATGCGCACGAACGGGTAGCAGGCGCGAAAGCGCCCCGGCCCGCGCATGCCGGCGGTCTGCGGCTCGGGCAGCGGCTCGCCCGCGACGAAGCGCTGCATCGCGCCGCGCAGATGCGCGATGCCGGCGTCATAGATCGCGCGCACCTGCGCCAGCGCGGCGTCGGGGTCGGAGAAACGTTGCGGCGCGATGAACGGGGGTGAGTAAGGCATGGCAGGCATTGTGCCGGCCGCCCCCATCGCGTCGATCAGTGCCGGGTGGATTCCCGCATCGTCACGAACTCCTCGGCCGACGTCGGGTGAATGCCGATCGTGCTGTCGAACACGCCTTTCGTCGCACCGGCCTTGAGCGCCACCGCAAAGCCCTGCACGACTTCGCCCGCATCGTCGCCGACCATGTGCAGGCCGACCACGCGATCGGTCTTGTCCTCCACGATCAGCTTCATCAGGGTGCGCTCCTGGCTGCCGGACAGCGTGTGTTTCAGCGGCTTGAAGTCGGTGCGATAGACGGTGATGGCGCCGTACCGCTTGCGCGCTTGTTCTTCCGTCGCGCCGACGGTGCCGATGTTCGGATGCGTGAACACCGCGGTCGGCACGAAGTCGTAGCTCATGTCGCGCGCGCCGTTGCCGAACAAGTGATCGACCAGCTTCATCGCTTCGCCCAACGCGACCGGCGTGAGTTGCAGCCGGTCGATCACGTCGCCCAAAGCGAAGATCGACGGCACCGACGTCTGATAGTCGTCGTTGACCTTGATCGCGCCGTTCTTCTCGGCCTGATCGACGCCGATTTCCTTCAAACCCAATGTGCCGACGTTCGGCTCGCGCCCGGTCGCATACAGCACGGTGTCCACGTTGATGCACGTGCCGTCCTTCAGCATGACCTCGATGCAGTCGCCGCGCTTCGACAGCTTTTCCACATCGGTGCGCACGCGCAAGTCGACGCCGTTCTTGCGCATCTCGTCGGCGACGAAGTTGCGCACCTCGTCGTCGAAGCCGCGCAGGATCTGCTCGCCGCGATACAGCTGCGTGACCTTGGCGCCCAGCCCGTTGAAGATCGATGCGAACTCGCAGCCGATGTAGCCGCCGCCGACGACCAGCAGGCGCTTCGGAAACGGCGCCACGTCGAAGATGTCGTCCGACACGATCGCAAGCTCGCAGCCCGGGAAATCCGGCACCTGCGGCTTGCCGCCGGTGGCCAGCAGGATGTGTCTGGCACGATGCTGCGCGGTCGATCCATCGGCCGCGCGCACCTCCACCGTGTGCGCATCGACCAGCCGCGCCCAGCCGCGCAGCAACTGCACGCCGGCGCCTTCGAGCATGCGGCGGTAGACGCCGTTCAAACGCGAAATCTCGGCCGCGCGGTTGTCTTTGAGCCGCTGCCAGTCGAACGTCGGCTCGGCGTGCAGATCCCAGCCGAAGCCGCGCACGTCTTCATACGATTCGCCGTAGTGCGCTGCGTAGCTGTAGAGCTTTTTCGGGATGCAGCCGACGTTCACGCAGGTGCCGCCGAGCACCTGCCATTCGGCGACCGCCACGCGCACGCCCTCGTGCCTGGCCGCCATGCGCGCGGCGCGCACGCCGCCGGAGCCGGCGCCGATCACGAAGAGGTCGAAGTCGAAGTCGGATGCGGGCATCGGGGTTTCCTGTCGCTGTCGATGGGATTGTTTTCGGTGTGCAGGCGCCGGGCGCAGCTCGCGCGTCAACTCGCGTTGCGCCGCGCCACCCAATAGGTCGCGCCTTCGCGGCCATACTTTTCGTCGTGCGGCACGTCGCGGTCCAGCTCGAACGTGTCGCCCGGCAGCAGATGGCGCGTGTGCTTGCCCACCGTAAGCCACATCTCGCCCTGTACAACCAGCGCCGATGCAGAAAACGGATGCGCATGATCGGCCAGCACGGTGTCGGGCTCCCAATGACGTTCGATCACTTCATCGAAGCCCCGGCCATGCGCGTCGGCTTCAAACTGCTCGAAAGTGGGCATGGTCATGAAAACAGGCTCCGCGTTGAGGATTGGCAAGGGTAGGTGCAACCGACAGCGCTGGCCACAGCTGCGACAAGCACGCCAAACGCCATATTTTGGCGCGGATGGCAGCGCCCGTGCAGGCGCCGGGGATGCGTTGCCGGGTCGTGTGGCAGGGGCATTGGGTCAGGCCGCGATGCAGATAAGCAATGCCACTGATGGCCGAGCGGTTGGCTGCAATGGCCGGGTGACTGCCTGGCCCGTGCTGCAGCTGTATGCGCTGCAGCGGGGCGGGGCCCCGTGCCTGCCTATAGGGTCACGCTGCCGTCGATGCAACTGACCGAGCTGCCGCCGACCCAGACTTGGCCGCTCGCATCGCGTTCGACCTGCACACGGCCCGCGCGGTCCAGGCACTGGCCCTGCTGTGCAAGATAACGCGGCGGCAGCTGGCCAGCCTCGATCAGCCATTGCGCAAGCGATGCGTTCAGGCTGCCTGTGACCGGGTCTTCCGGCACGCCGATCGCAGCGGCGAACGCGCGCACTTCGAGCTGTGCGGCGGCCTCGCGATCGGCGCCCTGCCGTTGCGCGGCCACGGAAATCAGCGCTGAAACACCGACCTTCACGCCCAACCGCGCAAGAGCCGCGTGATCAGGCCTGAGCGCCAGCACGGTGGCCGGCGCATCGAGCAGCAAGCCGAGCCAGACCGGCCCGTTGTCGAGCAGGCGCGCCGCCAAGATGCGCGCGGCGTCCAGCCCGAGCGCGTGCGCCACCTCGGCCAGCTGCTCGGCCGGCGGTTCGTTCATCGCGCAACGCGGCGCTGCGAACGCAAGCCGTCCATGCGCACGCCGCACCCGCACCAGCCCCACTGCGCATTGCTGCACGACTTCGTCGTGCGCAGCCGGCTGCCCTCCCGCTTCCAGCCAGGCGTGGCAGCTGCCCAACGTCGGATGCCCCGCGAACGGCAACTCACCACCCGGCGTGAAGATGCGCAGCGCGTAGTCGGCGGCCGAATCGGTCGGCGGCAGCACAAAGGTGGTTTCGCTCAGGTTGGTCCAGCGCGCGAAGCGTTGCATCGCGTCGTCGTCCAGTCCGCTGCCGTCCAGCACGACCGCGACCGGGTTGCCGAGGTAGGGGACGGTGGTGAACACGTCGATTTGCTTGAACGGACGGTTGGTTGCCATCGGGATCGGTTATCAGGTTGCGGTAAATGGGTTTTTCAATTGCGCACCGGTGCCCGCGAAGTCGCCCGTGTTGCGTGTCACGACGATCAGCCCGTGCAGCAGCGCAATCGCGGCAACCTGCTTGTCGATCGCATGCGCTGGGTCAGGTGCCCGCAACAGGCCCCAGAGCTGCGCTGCCTCCAGGTCGAAGTCGAGGATGTGATTGGCATACTGGTCCAACATGCGGCTCAGCCAGCGCTCGAGCGTTTGCGCCTGCCTGGAGTCGCCGCGCCCGGCGATCAACTCGACACCGCGGCGCAGTTCGCCGATGGTCACGACTGACAGATAGATCGCTTCGCGGGCGGCCGTTGTGGCGGTGAAAAAAGCGCGTACACCCGGGTTGCCTCGGTCGCCCTTGCGCGCTTCGCTGATGACGTTGGTGTCAATCAAATACATGGCGCGGCGGTTCGGCTGACACGCGCTCGAAATCGGCGTCGAGACCCACGTCGGGCATCGACGCGAGCACCTCGGCAAAGCTGCGCCTGCGCGGACCGGCCAGTGCAGCGGCAAGGATCGCGCGATGCTCGGCTTCAGCGCTGCGGCCGTTGGCGCCAGCGCGTTTTTTGAGCAGTTCGACCAAGCCATCGTCAACATTGCGGACCAACAGATTCGGCATGAAACGCTTCCTTTTGCAAGTTTGCTATCAATGATAGCAACCGATGCGCAAGAGTCGGCGCGAAGGGTCGCGCATGCGATGGCGCCGTATCGGCGAGCCTGGCGTTGGCCGGCACGACCGCAACCGGGCTGAACCACCGACATCAACTGCATGGTGTTTCGTGACGGGCCGATCTACACTGATTTGCGCCGGTGACGGACGCGAAACAACCAGGAGACACGGATCGTGAAACAGATTAGAGATGAAACGTTGCGGCGCCAAGCCGCGGGCTCGATCGTCGTCATCGCGTGCACGCTGGTGGTCGCCGGCTGCAGCAGCAGCGACGATGCGCCGGTCGCCAAGTCCTGCGAGCAGCTCGGCGGCATGACGGTGGCCGCAGCGTCGATCGGCCTGCCGACCTCGGGCGCCACGGTGACGTCGGCGAGCGTCGTCGCAGCGGCGGGCGGTGGCGCGACTGCACTGTCCGAATACTGCAAGGTCACGGCCGAGATTGCGCCGGTCGATCCGGCTGCGCCGAAGATCAAGCTGCAGGTCGACCTGCCGACGAACTGGAACCAGAAAGTGATGATGTTCGGTGGCGGCGGCTACGACGGCACGATTCCGAACGTCGCCGGCAACGTACCGGCCGGCCCGATCGACCGGCCGACGCCGCTCGGGCGTGGCTACGCGACGTTCGCGAGCGACTCGGGGCATCAGGCAAATGCGCTCGGCAGCCAGGACGGCTCGTTCGGCGTGAACGACGAGGCGCTGAAGAACTTCTCCGGCGACGCGCTGAAGAAGACGCGCGATGCGGCGATCGCCGTCATCAAAGCGCGTTATGCGGCCGGCGACCCGAAGGAGTCGTACTTCGCGGGCGGCTCGACCGGCGGCCGGGAAGCGTTGAAGGTGGTCTCCACCTGGCCGCAGGACTGGAACGGCGCGATCGTGCTGTACCCGGCTGGCGCAGCCGCCACGCTGGACCTGCAGTTCGGCCGCATCACGCGCGCGTTCGCGCAGCCCGGTGCCTATCCGAACGCGGCCAAGCGCCGGCGCCTGTACGACGCAGCGCTGCAGGCCTGCGACGGGCTCGACGGTGTGCAGGACGGTCTGGTCAGCAATGTGCCGGCCTGCAACGCGAGCTTCGATCCGGCGACTGCCGTGGTGGACGGCGCCCCGCTGCGCTGCCCCAATGGCAGCGAAGGCGGCGACAGCTGCCTGTCGGATGCGCAGATCACGGCGCTGAAAGTCTTCAACAGCGCGATCACGATTGCCTATCCACTCGCGAGTGGCGAGACCCAGTACCCGGGCTTCAACGTCTGGGGCGCCGACCTTGGCGTGCCGAACGCGAGCCCGCTGCAGCCGACCGTCACGTTCCTCGCGCTCGGCAGTTCGCAACCCGCGAATCCGATGCCGGTCACGGCGCCGTACGGCAGCACGTTCTGGGACCAGTGGGTGCGGTTCTTCGTGACGCGCGATCCGAACTTCAATTCGCTCACGCTGGACCCGCAGAACCCGGGCCCCTGGCAGACCCGCATCAGCACGCTGACGGGGCTGCAGGACGTGAACAAGACCGACCTGTCGGCGTTCCAGGCCAAAGGCGGCAAGCTGCTGATCGCGCACGGCATGGCCGACGTGCTGGTCAGCACGCGCGCGACCGAGCAGTACTGGCAGCGGCTGAACGCGACGATGGGCACAGCCAAGGTCCAGAGCTTCGCGCGCTACTACGAGATCCCGGGCTACGGGCATGCGGTCAGCAGCGTGTTCAACGCGGCCTGGGATTCGCTGACGGCGCTCGAGAACTGGGTCGAGAACGGCACCGCGCCGACGAACCAGGTCGTCGCCGATTCGGCCGGCGTGCCGGGCCGCACGCGGCCGCTGTGCGAGTGGCCCGCGTATCCGCGCTACCGGGGCAGCGGCGACATCAACGCGGCGTCGAGCTACGCCTGCTCGACGCAGTAGGGCCGACAACCATGCGCGCCTGACGGCCCGGACCGTCACGGCGTGGCCGGCGCGGCACCGATAACGGCGGCCAGCAGCCTGATGCCCGCATCGATCTGCGCCTCGCTTGCCGTCACGAACGACAGCCGCAAGCTGCGCGCATCGGCATCCTGCGCGAAGAACGGCGCGCCCGGCACGAACGCGACGCCGCGTTCGACGGCTGCCGGCAGCAACGCGGTTGCATCGAGCCCCGGCGACAGCCGCAGCCACAGGAACATGCCGCCGGCCGGCGCGTTCCAGTTCGTGCCGGCGGGCATCTCGCGCGTCAATGCAGCAAGCATCGCATCGCGCTGCGCTCGGTACAGCGCACGCGTCGCCGGCGTCCGGCGTTCCAGCAGACCGCCTTGCAAGACCCGGCAGGCGATGCGCTGGTTCAGCCCTGGGCTGTGCAGGTCGGCGGCCTGCTTGGCTTGCAGCAGCTTCGGATACAGCGCTTTTGGCGCGATCAGGAAGCCGAGCCGCAGCCCCGGCGCAAGTACCTTAGAAAACGACCCGAGGTAGATGCAGCCATCGGGATTGCGCGCGGTCATCGGCAGCGGCGGCGGTGCGTCGAACCAGAGGTCGCCGTACGGGTTGTCCTCGACGATCGGCAGGCCCGTGCGCGCGGCGAACGCGGACAGCTCGGCGCGCCGCGCCTCGCTCATCGTGCGGCCGGTCGGGTTCTGGAAATTCGGCAGCAGGTAGAGGAAGCGCGCCTCGCCTGCGGCGGCTTCGAGTGCATCGAGCCGCACGCCGTCCTCATCGCAAGCGACGCTCTCGATCTGCGGCTGCATCGGCGCAAACGCCTGCAATGCGCCGAGATAGGTCGGCGCCTCCACCAACACTTTCGAGCCTGCATCGATCAGCACTTTGGCGATCAGATCGAGCCCCTGCTGCGAGCCGGTCGTGACCAGCACCTGCGCGGGATCGACCGGCCACGGCAGGCTCGCTGCGATCCATTCGCGCAGCGGACCATAGCCTTCGCTGGCCGCGTACTGCAGCGCGACGGCGCCGTCTTCCTGCAGCACCTGCGTGCAGGCGGCGGCGAACTCGTCGACCGCGAACGTGGCCGGCGACGGCAGGCCGCCTGCGAAGCTGATGATGCCCGGGCGTTCGGTGACCTTGAGGATCTCGCGGATCACCGATGGGTTCATGCCTTGGGTGCGTGCGGCGGGCTGCCAGTTCATGGAACGACTCCTTGCTCGACGGCGGCAACGGCGATCGGCCACGCTGGCTGGACCGCCATGCGCCGGCCGATGATGACGGTCGCGATCACGGCCAGGCCGAAGCCCCAGGTGACCGCATCGATCGACTCGCCGAGCAGCCAGACCGCGAACAGCATGCTCAGAAACGGCTGCAGCAGTTGCACCTGGCTCACGCGCACGGTGCCGCCGAGCGCCAGGCCGCGGTACCAGGCGAAGAAGCCGAGCCATTGCGAGCACAGCGTGAGGTAGCCAAGCGCAACCCAGGCGCCCGGCGCGACTGGCTGCGCGGGCCAAGTCAGCGCCGCGGCCGGCAGCGAGATCGGCAAGCCGAGCACCAGCGCCCAGCAGATCACATGGTCGGCGCGCATCTGCGTGGCGAGCCGGCCGCCATACGCATAGCCGAACGCCGCACACGCGCAGGCCAGCAGCATCAGGCCATCAGCGGCCTGCAGGTGCAGCCCGGGTTGCTCGTTTTTCAATAGCGCGAACAGCACGACCGCCAAGCTGCCCAGCATTGCGCAAGCCCAAAACCCGAGCGATGGCCGCTGCCGCTGGAGCCAGGCGCCGACCACGGCCGTCGCGAGCGGCAGGATGCCGACCATCACGCTCGCATGCACGGCCTCCACCTGCCGCAACGCGATCGACGTGAAGAGAGGAAAGCCGAACACGACGCCCGCCGTGACGCACAGCAGACCCGGCCATTCGCTGCGCGCGGGCCATCGCGCCCGGGTCAGCAGCAGGAAGGCGGCGCTCAGCAAGCCCGCGAACGCTGCGCGCGCGGTCGCCACGAACGCGCCGGACAACTGCGGCAGCTCGGCCGTGCCGACCGCCAGCCGCGTGACCGGCACCGTCAGCGCAAAGGTCGCGACGCCGAGCAGGCCCAGCCACAGGCCGGTGCTGAGGTGGCGGGTTTCTTCTTGCGAAACCGGGGCGGTGGGCTGCATCTCAGTCATCCCGGGCGTGTCGCCCAACACCCATGACCCTGCATGGCTGATGTTCGCAAGCGTTGTGAAGCTGCGCGCCGGCCGAAATCGTTCAAGGGCGAGCATCCCGCTGCGGCAAGGGCTGCGCCAGCCGGCCCGGCCGGGCTGCAGGCATTGCCTCCTGCAACGGAACAGCTCGAACAAGCCGACCTACAGGAGCGAAGGCTGGAGGTGGGTTTCATCCAGCGCTCCACGCGATCCAGCCGGCCGTGGCCACCAGCGCGAGCGCCATCACGCGGTTGAACTTGA
The DNA here is from genome assembly GCA_965218765.1 of Burkholderiaceae bacterium. Taxonomy (GTDB): domain Bacteria; phylum Pseudomonadota; class Gammaproteobacteria; order Burkholderiales; family Burkholderiaceae_C; genus JBBPYC01. The sequence goes on from CBDCLU010000004.1 coordinate 462,780, forward strand.
GCAGCCGCCGTCCTTTGCTGAGCCAGCCGCGCAGCAGCGAGCCGAGCAGCGCATAGCTCAGGTTGCTCAGCAGCCCGAACGCGAGCAGCACCGGCAGGCTCTGCGCGAAACGCAGCACCGCATCCGGCCGGCCCGCGACCCAGCCGGCCGTGACGGCCAGCGCGAGCATCCAGGCTTTCACGTTCAGGAACTGCAGCAGCACGCCCTGCAGGAAGCCGACCGACAGCCGCGCACGATCCACCTCCCCGAACGTGCCGGAGCGCGCAAGCCGCGCCGCCAGCCACAGCAGGTAGCCGACACCCAGCACCAGCACCGTCAGGCGCAGCCAGGGCAGCGCGATCACCAGCGCGCCGATGCCGAACGCACAGGCCGTGTACATCAATCCCCAGCCGACCGGCACCGCAAAGATGAAGCGCAGCGCGCGCGCGAAGCCGTGATTCGCGGCCAGCGCGGTGGACAACGTGGTGTTCGGGCCGGGCGTGAAGCTCGATGCGGTGGCCAGCAGCAGCAGGGCGGTGAATTCGGACCAGGGCATGGGGCGAGGCGGCAGCGGGATCAGGGTGTGTTCGATGAACGTGGGGACAAGGTCGGCGCGGCACTCTGATGACGCTTATGAAATCCGACGCCAGGCTTGCAGCGGCCTGCGCGTCCTGCCACATCCGACGGGTGCAATTGGCATCTTCAGAATAAGTCTAACCACCCTCATCGATACACCACCAGTACACTCAAGCGGTGCAACTCGCAAACTGTATCGACGCTGCTGCCGATACGTGAGCAAGCCGCACCGCCGCTCGAACACCGGAGCCACAACATGCTCATCAAGACCGCCGCGCATCCGTTGTCGGCACAACTGTCGGACCGCTTCGCGCATCGCATCGCGGACAAACTGCTGGCGCCTGGCGCGCGGCTGCCGTCGGTGCGCGAATGCGCACGTGCGCAGGGCGTGAGCTGTGCAACAGTGGTCGCGGCCTATGACCGGCTGTCCGCGCTGGGACTGGTCGAAGCGCGGCGCAATCGCGGGTTTTTTGTACGGAATCAGCCGCAGGCGGGCGTCTGTGCTTCGGATGCTGCAATCAATTCAAGAGCAAACGAGCGCGATTCGCCCGGCGCAGCCCGCCACCCGAGGATCGATGCGGCAGCGTTGATGCGCGGCATGCTCGGCGGCCCGGACGATCGGCTGCAGCCCGGCATGGGCACGCTGCCGCCGTCCTGGCTCGAAGCGGATTTTCTGTCGGCCGCGCTGCGCCGCGTGATCGCGCCGCAGACTCTGCAGGCGATGTCCGCGCACTACGGCGATCCGGCCGGCGATGCATCGCTGCGCACCGTGCTGGCTCAGCGGCTGGCCGCGCTGTCGATCGATGCCGCACCGGCGCAGCTGATCACCACGATCGGCGCCACGCAGGCGCTGGACATCGTGAGCCGCACCCTGGCCGGCGCGGGGGACTGCGTGATGGTCGAAGAACCCGGCTGGGCGATCGAGTTCGCACGGCTGTCGGCGCTCGGCATGCGCATCCTGCCGGTGCCGCGCGGTGCCGATGGGCCGGACTTGGGCGTGCTGGCGCGCTACTGCGAAGCGCACGCGCCGAAGCTGTTCGTGAGCGTCAGCGTGCTGCACAACCCGACCGGCGGCATGCTCGCGCCGCACGCCGCGCACCGGCTGCTGCAACTCGCCGCGCAGCACGATTTCCACATCGTGGAAGACGACACCTACAGCCACCTGGCGCCCGAGCACGCCACGCGGCTGTCCGCGCTCGACGGCCTCACGCGCTGCATCTATGTGAGCGGTTTCGCCAAGATCCTCGCGCCCAGCTGGCGGGTCGGCTATATCGCGGCGCCGACCGCGCTGGTGCCGCGGCTGCAGGGCACCAAACTGCTGTCGACGTTGACGACACCCGCACTTCTGGAACGCGCGCTGGCCTGGTGCATCGAACGCGGCCAGCTGCGCCGGCACGCGGAGCGCATGCGCAGCCGGCTCGAGCAGGCGCGCGCGCGCAGCGTGCGGCTGGCGTTGGCCTCCGGTTGCCGCTTCGCCAGCGAGCCGGCCGGCCTGTTCGGCTGGGTCGATACCGGCGTGGACACCGAGGTGCTCGGGCAGACGATGCTAGACGACGGCTATCTGCTCGCACCCGGCGCGCTGTTCCACGCGGTGCGGCGCCCGAGCACGCTGATGCGCATCAACTTCGCGACCACGCAGGACGCCGCATTCTGGCGCGTGTTCCGCGAGCGCGCGGATGCGATGCGGCACGCCAGTGGCGGGCGCGTGGACGCCGCCAAAGCCACGCCGACCAGGCCTTAACGTCCTCGCTGGCGCTGCGCTGCTTCGCCGTGCGGGCCGTACTTGGGCTGGCGACGGGCGTCGGTGCCTTGCTCGGCAATCTGCTTTTGATGCTCGGTCGCGGCTTGTGCCTGCAGGCCGACTTTCGAGCCGTGCGCGTTCGCCCACACCTTCGTGAATTCGGCGCCCAGCAGGAAGATCTGCGCTGCGTAGTAAACCCACAGCAGCACCACCACCAGCGAGCCGGCCGCCGCAAACGTCTCGGTGGTGCCACTTTTGCCGATGTAGAGGCTGATGCCCCACTTGCCGATCTCGAACATCAGGGCCGTGACCAGCGCACCGACCCAGACGTTACGCCATTCGATCGAGATCGACGGCATGTACTTGAAGATCATCGCGAACAGCACGGTGCTCAGGCCCACGGAGATCGCGATGTTGATCGCCTGCAGCAGCAGCTCGGAGCCCGGCAGCATGCCGCTGGCGAGCGTGCCAAATGCGGCCACCGCTGCGGCGGTGACGAGCGACACCATCAGGATGAACGCCAGCCCCAGAATCAGCCCCATCGACAGCACGCGCGCGCGCAGGATCGCCCAAATGCCCTGCGGCTTGGCTTTCTCGGGCACGTGCCAGATCCGGTCGAGCGCGCTTTGCAGTTCGGCAAATACGGTGGTCGAGCCGACCAGCAGCAGCACGAAGCTGATCACGCTGGCCACGATGCCCTTCGTCGGCTCGTTGGCCGCCTTGATCATGTTCTGCACCGCAGAGGCGCCTTCCTTGCCCATCATGCCCTGCAGCTGGCCGACGATCTGGCCCTGCACCGCATCCTGGCCGAAGATCGCGCCAGCCACCGCGATCACGATGATCAGCAGCGGCGCAAGCGAGAAGATCGTGTAGTAGGAGATCGCCGCGCCCATGCTGGGCGCGAAGTCGTCGATCCAGGCCAGCACGGCTTCCTTGATCAGGCGAAACAGCTTCATCGGGTTCATGGCAAACCAGCCTTTGGAAAAAACAACGGTGTGAAACGCCAGGGGTCCGGCTGCAACGCGCATGCAAGCGTCATGCCGCCGTCATGCCGATGGGCAACCAGCGCGCCGATGGGCTGCAGCGCCACGCCGGCTTTCAAATGACCTTCATCACGATCAACACGATCACGATGAGCACGACCAGCCCGAGCCCGCCGGTCGGCCCGTAGCCCCAGCTGCGGCTGTAGCCCCAGCTCGGCAGCACGCCGATCAGCGCCAGGATCACGACGATCAGCAAAATGGTTCCGAGTGTCATGGAAGTGTCCTCAAGCAACAAAGGATTGGAAAAGGCATTTCGGTCGTGCGGCCGGCAATCGGCTGACCCGACTGTTGACCTGCTGCTCAACACAGCGTCATGGGCCAGCGCCGATTCGTCTGCCAGTGCACCGGATGCCCACGCCCTGGCCGCGCCCGACGTTTTAGCGCATCAGCACGACCGCTTGCGAAAACGTCAGGAACGCAGCCGTGGTGCTCCACAGGATGATGCTGGCGATGCGGCCCGAATCGGCATCGAACCGCTCGGCCAGCACCGCGACGTTGCTCGCGCTCGGCAGCGCCGCGACCAGCACCATCACCGTGAGCGCGAACGCCGGCAACGGCGCGCCGGCCTGAATTGCCAGCGTGCCCAGGCACAGCACCAGCAGCGGATGCACGAGCAGTTTGATGGCGACGATGCGCAGCACGTCGGCCAGGCGGGTCGGCGGATGCAGGGGTTCGCGCGCTGCGGGTTCCGACAACGCCGCCGCCGAATCGTGTGACGCCGCGGTCCGTTGCGCAGCAACCATCCGCGCGCGCGCCAGCATCGCGCCGATCGTGAACAGCGCGGCCGGCGAAGCGGCATCGGCCAGCAGCCCGACCGTGCGCTGCAGCGGCGTCCACAGTTCGGCCTGCAGCGCCGACATGCAGCCGCCCGCCAGCACCGCCCACGGCAGTGGATTGACGAACACCCCGCGCAACGCGTTCTTCGCAGCCTGACCCGCGCCGCCGCGCGCATCGAGCCGCGACAGCGCGATGCACAGCGACGACGTGAACAGCAGATCGACCACGATCGTGATGATTGCGGTGCCGGCTGCGCGTTCGCCGAACAGCGCCACCAGCAGCGGCACCCCCATGAAGCCGGTGTTCGAGAACGCCGCCACCAGCGCGCCGAACGCCGCGTTGTTCCAGTCGCTGCGCCCATCCCGGCTGAGCGCCACCACCGCCAGCACCAGCAGCACCGAACACACGAGCCAGACCGCGGCCACGGCCGGATTCACCAGCCGCGCAATGGGCGTGCCGGCGCCGAATCGGTACAGCAGCGCAGGCAGCGCAAAGTACAGCACGAAGCTGTTCAGCCCCGCGATCGCCGACAGCGGCAGCAGCGCGCGCGCGGCGGCTGCATAGCCGCACAGCACCAGCGCGAAGAAGGGAAGGATGACCAGCAGGACGTCGAGCACGGCGGGGATTGTTGCAGGCGCCGTCGACGCAGTCCGCAGCGACCCGCATCGCTATCATTGCCCGCTTCGTTTCGACCACCTGGCGCCAGCCGCCGGCCGCAACTGCCGCTTCCCTCCCCGATCCCCGATGAAACCCCCATGTCCGCCGACCCTGCCGGCCTGAACCTCGCGCAGCAGGAAGCGGTCAACTACCTGCGCGGGCCGTGCCTCGTGCTGGCCGGCGCGGGATCGGGCAAGACGCGCGTGATCACGCACAAGATCGCACGGTTGATCCAGGCCGGGCTCGAGGCGAAGCGGATCGCGGCGATCACGTTCACGAACAAGGCGGCGGCCGAGATGCGCGAACGTGCGCGCGCGCTGGTCGGGCGCTCTGCCAAGGGCGTGTCGATCTCGACGTTCCATGCGCTGGGGGTGCGCATGCTGCGCGAGGACGGCGCGGCAGTCGGCCTGAAGCCGACTTTCAGCATCCTCGACAGCGACGACGTCACGAGCATCCTGAAGGATTGCAGCGGCGCGACCGATGCGGCCACTGCGCGCCAGTGGCAGTGGGCGATCAGCCGGCACAAGAACGCCGGCCTCGATTCGGCGGCGGTGGCCCAGCAGGCCGAGAGCGACGACGACCGGATTGCAGCGAAGATCATGGCGCTGTATGAAGAACGCCTCGCCGCTTATCAAAGCGTTGATTTCGACGACCTGATCGGCCTGCCGCTGAAGCTGCTGCAAACGAGCGCCGAAGTGCGCGGCAAATGGCAGCAACAGCTCGGCCACGTGCTGGTCGACGAATACCAGGACACCAACGCGACGCAGTACGAGCTGCTGCGCCTCCTGGTCGGGGAACGCGCCTGCTTCACCGCGGTGGGCGACGACGACCAGAGCATCTACGGCTGGCGCGGCGCGACGCTGGACAACCTGAAGCGGCTGCCGCAGGACTATCCTCATCTCAAGGTCGTCAAGCTCGAGCAGAACTACCGCTCGACTGCCGCGATCCTGCGCGCCGCGAACAACGTGATCGCGCCGAACCCGAAGCTGTTTCCGAAAACCCTGTTCAGCGATCTCGGCGAAGGCGAGCCGGTGCGCGTGGTCGATGCGGACAACGAGGAGCACGAGGCCGAACGGGCCGTGGCGCGCATCGCGTCGCTGCGCCAGACCTCGCAGCACAAGGAGTGGAAGGATTTTGCGCTGCTGTACCGCGCGAACCATCAGTCGCGCATCTTCGAGCAGGCGTTGCGCAAGGCGCAGATTCCGTATCGCGTCTCCGGCGGCACGGGTTTTTTCGACCGGGCCGAGATCAAGGATCTGTGCGCGTGGCTGCGGCTGCTCGCGAACAACGACGACGACCCGGCGTTCCTGCGCGCGGCCACCACGCCGAAGCGCGGCATCGGGCACACGAGCCTCGCGCAGCTCGGCGAGTTCGCGACGCGTTACAAGATCAGCTTGTTCGAGGCGCTGTTTTCCAACTCGCTCAGTGCCGCGCTGCCGGCCCGCTCGGTCGCTTCGCTGCAGGAGTTCGGCCGGTACGTGAACGATCTGGAATACCGCGCGCGCCGCAGCGCCGGTTTCACGGCAGCGGCTGCGCTGCTGGCCGACTGGCTGAAAGAGATCGCCTACGAACAGCACCTGCACGACGGCGAGGACAGCGAGAAGATGGCCGCCACGCGCTGGGGCAACGTGCTCGACTTCTGCGACTGGATGGCGCGGCGCTGCGGCGGGGCTGAAGACGATGACGAGCACAACACGGCCGCCACCGCCGGCGTGCAGATCGCAAGTCAAACCCAGACCTTGCTCGAAGTCGCGCAGACGATCGCGCTGCTGTCCACGTTGAGCGAACGCAAGGGCGAGTCGAATCTGGTCACCTTGTCCACGCTGCATGCGGCCAAGGGGCTGGAGTGGCCGCACGTGCTGCTGGTGGGGGTCAGCGAAGGGATGCTGCCGTTCCGGCAGGACGAGGCCAAGACCAAGCCCGAAGAGATCGCAAGCCGGCTCGAAGAGGAACGCCGCCTGATGTACGTGGGCATCACGCGCGCCAGAAACAGCCTGGCCGTGAGCTGGCCGCGCCGCAAGAAAAAAGGGCGCGAGATGGTGGCCGGCGAGCCGAGCCGCTTCATCAAGGAGATGGCGCTCGACCAAGCCACCGTGCGCGAAGACCCGCGTGAGAAACTGCGGGCGCTGCGCGCCGAGTTTGCGGCCAAGGCGCAGCAGACGGCAGCCGCAACGGCTGTGAATGCCAACTGACCGTTTGAGACCCGCACGATGAAACGAACGTACAACCGATTCAGTTGCGCTTGTTTTTTGATAGCTGCATCCGCAGGCTGGATGAGCGGCTGCACGCAAATCGATCGAATAATTCGACCCAGCACCGACCGCGCGGATTCAGCCTGCGCCGATGCGAAGGCGGTGCGAAGCGCCGACCTGTACGGTGACTGGCAGGCCCGCTTCGACGCGACCGCGAAGCGCCCGGCCGGCACGGCCCGTGTCCGCTTCATCCCGCACCCCGAAACCGCCGGCGCGTTGAGCGGACGCATCGTGCGCGAGCAAGCCGACGGTGCTGCGCAGACCTCGGTGCTGGCCGGCGGCGTCGGTGACGGCCAGTTCGGCATCGAGGAATCAGCCGACGCCGTCAAGATCACCGGCTTGTGGAACGGCGACGTGGTGCCGGGCAGCTGCGGCCGCTTGATCCGCGGCACCTGGATCGACCCGGCCGATGACAGCGAGCGTGGCTTCGTGCTGAACAAGCTATGAGCAACAAGCCGTGAGCGATGAGATGACCCGAACCGCAGCCCAATCCACGCGCTTTGCCGACATCGACGCGGCGATGATCGACCTCGACGGCACCATGGTCGACACGCTCGGCGACTTCGACGTATCGCTGAATCGCGCGCTCGCCGAACTCGGCCTGCCGCCGATCGGCCGCGACGCGATCCGCGAGCGGGTCGGCAAAGGTTCGCAACATCTGGTCGCCTCGGTGCTGGCGCACGTCGGCGGCACGCAGGCGCAGCATTTCGACGCGGCCTGGGCGCTTTATCAAACCCATTACGGCGCGATCAACGGCGAACATGCCGAGACCTATGCCGGCGTGCGCGAAGGCCTCGACCGGTTTCGCGCGCGCGGCTGGCGGCTGGCCTGCCTGACCAACAAGCCGCTGGCGTTTGCGCAGGCGCTGCTGAAACACCAGCGGCTCGACGGCTACTTCGAGGTCGTGTTCGGCGGTGATTCGTTTGCGCGCCGCAAGCCCGATCCGATGCCGTTGCTGGAGACCTGCAAGGCGCTAGGCTCGGACCCCGCGCGCACCCTGATGGTCGGCGACTCCAGCAATGATGCCAAGGCTGCGCGTGCGGCCGGCTGCCCGGTCTGGCTGGTCAGCTACGGCTACAACCACGGCGAGCCGATCGATGCGGTGGACGCGGACGGCGTGGTCGATTCGATCGCGCAGATCGGCTGAGCGAACCCGTTGCGAACCCGTGGCATGCCACGGGTTCGATATGGCGGCTGCGCTACAGGTCGTACTCGGGCACCCCGAAGCGGCGCGCCGCGATCTCCAGCAGGCCGTCGAAGATCAGGCTTTCCACGAGTTCGAACGGCACCGACATCGCGGGCCCGACCTTCCAGCCCGCACCGCCCGTCATGTAGCAGACCGGCTCCACGCCGCAGTGCCGGGTCAGGTGTTCGCGCATGCGTTCGATCGCACCCGTGATCGCGTAGCTGCCGCCGCTGGTCAGCGCGTCGCTGGTGTTGGTCGGAAATTCACAGACGTCGCCGGTCGGCACGTGCAGCCCCGCAGTGCCGCCTTCCAGCGCGCGCAGCATGATGCCGTGGCCAGGCAGGATCAAGCCGCCGATGAAGCGGCCCGACGCATCGACCGCATCCACCGTGACGGCGGTGCCGATCATCACCACCAGCATCGGCCGCGCGGTGCTGCCGCCTCTCAGCATCCGGTGCCAGGCGCCGATCATCGCAACCCAGCGGTCCGCGCCGAGCCGCGTCGGGTGGTCGTAGCCGTTCACCACGCCGGCTTCGCTCGCGCTGGCCACGACCCACTGCGCGGGCACGTCCCACAGCTCGAGCTGCTCCTGCGCGCGCCGCCGCATCGCATCGCCCGCGACGACGCAGCCGAGCACGGCGGACGGCGGCGCCAGTTGGGCCCAAGGCCCATCGGCCACGCGGTCGATGTGCTCCAGAAACTCGACCCCTTGCGCGAGCACCGCCGCGCCCGGGCAAGCCGATTCGTACTGCGCCCACTTGAGCCGCGTGTTGCCGATGTCCAGCGCAAAGAAGCTCATCTCAGGCCACCTTCCTGATGGTTTGCGCAAGCAACGTGGGCGTCTGCTTGATACTGGTCATTGCGTCTCCGTCGTCACGCACAGCAATCGATTCGCCCAAACAAATCCAAACAAACACACCCCAAGCCAGCAGGGGCCGCGGAGCTGGCTCCGCCAGGCTGCAGGCGCCGCCCCCTGCAAGGGGGTAGCCGAGAGCGAAGCGAAGGCTGGGGATGGGCTCAGTTCAACATCATGCTCAACCGCCGCCGATAACTGGACACCAGCGCGCGCTGCGGATCTTCCGGGGCCGCGTTCTTGCCCGACAGCGCGATCGCGCCCTTGGTCTGGGCCGCGGCCTCGCCGGCTTTGGGCGCGGGCGGTGTCAGCAGTTCAAGAATCGCGACAAATGTCTTGCGCGCCGCCTCATCGTTCCACTGCTTGTCGCGCATCACGATCTCGAGCAGTTCGTCGAGCGCCGCGGTCCAGTCGCCGCGCACCATCAGGATGCGCGCTTTGGCATAGCGCGCGTCGAAATCGCGCTTGTTGGCGGCGATCTTTTCGTCGAACTCCTCCAGCGTCACGCTGCCTTGCACAGCGTCTGCGACGTACACGATCGCATCGAGCCAGACCTGCAGCGCGGTGAAGCGCAGCGGCGGCTTCGGCTGGCGCGACAGCGTCGGCGCCAGCGCCTCGTGCGCGGCTTCGATGTCGCCGGCCGACAGCAGCAGCTTGACCAGGTCGAAGCGGATGTCGTCGTTCGCGGGCTGTTGCGCCAGCGCCTGCTGCAGCCGCTGAACAGCGGCGTCGGTATCGCCGGCTTCGAGCAGCGCTTGCGCTTCGTCGGCTTCCGTCTCGGCTTCCAGCGCTTCCGTGCTCGGCACGTGGCGGCTGATGAATTCACGCAGCTTGCCTTCGGGCAGCGCACCGGTGAAGCCGTCCACCGGGCGCCCACCCTGGAGCAGGATGCAGGTCGGGATGCTTTTCACCCCGAACGCGCCGGCGATCTCCTGCTGCTGGTCGGAATCGATCTTGACGAGCTTGAAGCGGCCTTCGAACTCGGCTTCGAGCTTCTCCAGCAGCGGGCCGATCACCTTGCACGGGCCGCACCAGGGCGCCCAGAAGTCGACCAGCACCGGCGTCGTCATGGACGCGCCGATCACCTCGGCTTCGAAATTTTCTATCGTGACGTTGATCATGTTGGTATTGCCATGCCTGTTGCCGGTCCGGTGAAGGTCCGGTCGAAACGTAAAATCCGCGCTTTCTTCACCGCACATCATCGGTGCGATGCGGTCGGGAGCCAACCATCAGCATCAGCAGTGGCCACAGCAGCAGCGCATCTGCACAAATCGGCGTCGTCATGGGGTCCGGTTCGGACTGGGAGACGATGCAGCACGCGGTGCAGATTCTGCAGGAGTTCGACATCGCGCACGAAGCGCGCGTGCTGTCTGCGCACCGCATGCCGGACGAGTTGTTCGCTTACGCGGAAGGCGCCGCTGCGCGCGGTCTGCAGGCGATTATCGCGGGTGCCGGCGGCGCCGCGCACCTGCCCGGCATGCTGGCGGCCAAGACCGAACTGCCAGTGCTTGGCGTGCCGGTCGCCTCGCGCCATCTGCAGGGCGTCGATTCGCTCTGCAGCATCGTGCAGATGCCGCGCGGCGTGCCGGTCGCCACGTTCGCGATCGGCGTGGCCGGTGCGGCGAACGCCGCGTTGTTCGCGGTCGCGATGCTGGCCGTGGCCGATGCGGCGCTGCGCGCCAAGCTCATTGCGTTCCGGGCACGCCAGACCGATGCGGCGGCTGCCACCGTGCTGACGTTGCCGTGAGACCTGACCGTGCGCAGGACTACCCGTGGGGGACACATCGGGATGTCCCGGACGAAAGCGGTGTCGGCAGATCGGCGACGGCAATCGCGCAGCGCCCGTCAAAACCCGCCCCATCGAGCCGGTCCCGCTGGGCATGGATGGCGCAGCCGTCATGACGGAGCGTTGACGTGACCGACCGCCAGGACACCGTGATCCTGCCGATCCTGCCCGGCGCCACGCTGGGCGTGCTCGGCGGCGGCCAGCTCGGGCGCATGTTCGCGCACGCGGCGCAGCAGCTGGGCTTTGCCACAGCGGTGCTCGATCCGGACCGCGACAGCCCGGCCGGCAGCGTGAGCCAGCAGCACCTGCAGGCAGCGTATCTCGATGCGGATGGCCTCGCGCAACTGGCCGCCTGCGCGGCTGCGATCACCACCGAGTTCGAGAACGTGCCGGCCGAAGCACTGCGCACGCTGGCGCGAACGCGGCCGGTCGCGCCGGGCGCCGAGATGGTCGCGCTTGCGCAGGACCGCGCGGTCGAGAAAGAGCACTTCGCGCGCTGCGGCGTCGCCTGCGGTGCCTGGGCGCGCATCGACGATGGGGCGCAGCTGCGCGCCGTGATCGAACAGCGGCCCGAGCTGTTCCCGGGCATCCTGAAGACCGCGCGGTTCGGCTATGACGGCAAGGGCCAGGTGCAGGTGGCGAGCGCGGCGGCGCTGGCTTCGGCCTGGCACGAACTCGGCGGCGTGCCCTGCGTGCTGGAGCGCAAGCTGCCGCTCGCGTTCGAGCTGTCGATCGTGCTGGCGCGCGGGCGCGACGGGCAGGTCGTGAGCTTCCCGGCGCAGCGGAACCTGCATCGCGGCGGCATCCTCGCCGTGACCGAGGTTTTTGAACAAAACGTGCCTGAGGCGTTTGCACAGTCTGCGCTTGCCGCTTCGATTTCAATAGCAAATGCGATGCACTACGTCGGCGTGCTGTGCGTCGAGTTCTTCGTGCTCGACGATGACACTGCGCCTGGCCAGCGCCATCAGCTGGTCGCCAATGAAATGGCGCCGCGCCCGCACAACAGCGCGCACTACACGATCGATGCGTGCAGCGTCTCGCAGTTCGAGCTGCAGGTGCGCACCTTGGCCGGCCTGCCGCTGGTGGCGCCGCGGCTGCACAGCCCGGCGGTGATGCTGAATCTGCTGGGCGAGTTGTGGTTCGATGCGGCCGGCAATCGGCGTGAGCCGTGCTGGCCGCAGGTGCTCGCGCTGCCCGGCGCGCATCTGCACCTGTACGGCAAGAGCCAGCCCGCGTTGGGCCGCAAGATGGGGCATCTGACCGTCACCGGCGCGGACACCATGCAAGCGCGCGCGGTCGCGCTGGAAGCGGCACGGCTGCTGGGTATCGAAGCGTTCTAGGGTGGTGCTCGTCCCCATGCGCAAGCGCTGGCCGCTTCGATCCGCCTGCCGACCCGACGAGGACGGCTTCACCGTTCTCGATGCGTTCGGCGTGCCGTTCTTGTGCGGCCCCGCAGACGGCGCTTGCGTCGTGATCTAGCAAGGTTGACGCCATGCCCTCCGTGATCCTCGACGCGAGCCTGCCCCAATCGATCGAGCGCGCCGCCCGGCAGCTGGCCGATGGCGGGCTCGTCGCGCTGCCGACCGAAACCGTCTACGGCCTGGCTGCCGATGCGGGCAACGACGCGGCCATCGGCGCCATCTTCGCCACCAAGGGCCGGCCGGCCGACCATCCGCTGATCGTGCATGAGGCGGACCGGGACACGGCGCATGCGTTCGCCGCCGACTGGCCGCCGTTCGCCGAGCAACTGGCCAAAGCGTTCTGGCCCGGCCCGCTGACCCTGATCCTGCCGCGGCGTCCGGCTGCTGCAGGCGCGGCCGCCGCCGGGCTCGACACGATCGGCCTGCGCTGCCCGCGGCATGCGGCCGCGCTGGCGCTGCTGGCGGCCTGCGCGAAGCTGGGGGTGCAGGGCCTGGCCGCGCCGAGCGCGAATCGGTTCGGCAAAGTCAGCCCGACCAGCGCGGTGCACGTCGCAGCCGAGTTTCCGGATGACGACGTGCTGGTGCTCGACGGGGGGCCGTGCGAAGTCGGCATCGAGTCCGCGATCCTGGACTGCACGCGCGGCGCGCCGGTGCTGCTGCGCCCGGGTGTGCTCGGCGCCGCGGCGCTGGAGGCCGCGGCCGGCCTGCGGCTGCGCGGGCCCGACGAACTGGCCAGCGCCGCGCCGCGCGCGCCCGGCACGCTGGCGGTGCACTACGCGCCGCAAGCCCGCCTGCGGCTCATGAACGCGCGCGCGCTGCAGACCGCGCTCGACCTGCTCGGCAGCGAACTCGATGCGACCGAATCGCGCATCGCCGTCTATGCGCGCAGCGCCCTCAAATGCCGCAGCAGCCACGGCGTGCTGCTGCGGCGCATGCCCGATGAGCCGCAAGCCGCGGCGCAGCAGTTGTTCGCGGCGCTGCGCGCATTCGACACGGCCGGCGTGCGGTTGATCTGGGTCGAGCCGCCGCCCGAGACGCCCGACTGGGACGGCGTGCGCGATCGGCTGCTGCGCGCAGCAGCCTCCTGAGTGCCGTTGCCGACTGCGGCAACGGCCCGTCCGCAACGGCCCGAATGCGCTCGCTAAACTGCGCCTTCATCACGAATTTCCATCGACCGAGACCAAGCAAACCATGCTCAAAACATCACCCTGGCTGCGCCGCGCCGTGCTCGCCTGCGTCGCCGCGTCGATCGCGGCGGCGCTGGCCGGCTGCGGCGGCGGCACCATCGAAAACAAGCTCAATCCGAAGCGCTTCATCGTGTTCGGCGCCGCGATGGCCGATGTCGGCGTGGACGGCACGCGCTATACGGTGAGCGACGGCAGCGTCAACACCTGGGTCGAGCAGGCCGCGCTCGACTACAACAAGGACCTGACGATCAAGCCGTCCGACCAGGGCGGCACCGGCTATGCGCGCGGCAACGCACGCATCGTCGCCAAGCCCGATGCGGCCGGCCGCGCCGAGACGCTGACGGTTAAGGAGCAGATCGACCAGTTTCTGGGCGGCGGCGGCAAGATAGCCGACGACGACGTGGCGGTGGTGAACGCCGGCATCAGCGATATCGTGGTGCAGATGCAGGCGCTCTTGGCCGGCAGCCAGACCGAAGCGCAGATGCTTGTCAACGTGCAGCAGGCCGGCCGCGACATGGGCGCGCAGGTGCGGCGGCTGGTGGAGTCCGGCGGCACGCACGTGCTGGTGGTCGGTCCGTACAACCTCGGCAAGTCGATCTGGGCGACCCAGATCAGCCGCGGCGACACACTGACCAACGCGAGCCTGCGCTTCAACGAGGCGCTGCTGCTGTCGATGGTGGACCTGGGCGCGTCCGTGCTGTATGTGGACGCCCAACTGTTCTTCAACCTGTTGATCAGCAACCCGGGCGGCAACAACCTGAGCAACGCAACGTCGATCGCCTGCAACTCGGTCGATCCGGGCCCGGGTATCGGCATCGGCACCAACCAGGTGAACTCGGCGCTGTGCACGCCCGCCACGATCGCAGCCGGGCTCGACTACACCAAGCTCGTGTTCGCCGATGCGCTGTACTTTACGCCGGTGGCGAACCGCCTGTTCGGCGACAACGTGCAGGGGCGGATGCGGTTTCGGTGGTGAGCGGGTTTTGATCAGCTGACCAAAGCGGGGATTTGGGGGGAATTAGCTGTTTATCATAATTAGGGATTTCGTATAAAATCGCCTAATGAACAAGCTCTTTCGACGCACTGCGCTGGCGCAGCGAATGGCGCAGCAGTTGCTCAACCCCGGTGTCCTTGACGAAGGCCTGCGCTCGGGACTGTTCATCTCGGGCGTACGCCGGACCGGCAAGACCACCTATCTGCAGGCTGACTTGATCCCGGCGCTCGAAGCTGCCGGGGCGTTGGTGATCTACGTCGATTTGTGGTCCAACACGCAGGCGAATCCGGCAACGTTGGTGCACAGCGCGATTCGTGAGAGCTTGCAGGCGCTGCAGTCGCCAGTTGGCGCGGTAGCGGATCGGCTGAAGCGACTGCGGCATGCTGAACTCGCCGTTGCCGGTTTCAAATTCAGCTTCAAGATCGATACCGTCGGTGCGAAGGACGGCCCGACTTTGGCGCATGCGCTGACCCAGGTCGTCGATCAAGCCGAAACCAGCGTCGTCATGATCGTTGACGAAGTGCAGCACGCGATCACGACCGAGGAGGGCAACCGGATGCTGGAGGCGCTGAAGGCCGCACGCGATGCGATCAATCTGCGGCCGACCACGCCAGGTTTTTTTCTGTTCATCGGAACCGGTTCGCATCGAGCCCTGGTCGGCGAGCTCACGGCACGCCGCAACCAGGCGTTCGTCGGTGCGACGTCGATCACCTACCCGCTGCTGGATGCAGATTACGTGGCACATCTGCTCAATCGGCTGCAAGCCGAAGACTTGAGCTTGCAGCCCCGGCTGGAGGTCGCGACGCAAGCCTTTCGCACGCTCGGTGCGCGTCCGGAAGAGATGCTGAGCGCCATGCGGGAGTTGCGCAGGTTGCTGCCGAAGGGCGGCGATCCGGACCAGTTTCTGCCGGTGATCGCGGGCACGCTGCGCTCGGTAGCTGCTGATGTGGAGTTGATGAAGGTCGAACAACTCGGCACTTTGGCAACCGTGCTGTTCGAACGAATCGCCGGCAGTGAAGGTGATGCCAGAGGACTGTTTGCGGCGGACGCGCTGGCGGCCTACGCGCAGCGACTGGCGCGTGACGTTCGCGTCGACGAAGTGCAAAGCATCCTCAACGAACTGATGGCAGCGAACATCGTCATGCGGCGCGGCCACGGGTTGTATGGCTTGACCGACCCCTTCGTACAGGAAATCTGGCAGGAGCGGCAGGCGCTGATGAAACCGCCTGGGCACGCGGCCGTCTGACGGCACAGCCGATCGCACGCAGCACATTAAAAAAGGCACCCGAAAGTGCCTTTTTGTACGCGCTGGCCGAATCCGATTGCTTCTACTTGTACCGGTCGAAGAACGCCTTGGCCTGCGCGGCGCACAGCGGTGGTTCGTAGCCGCCGTGGTAGTTGCCGTAGTAGGTTGCGAATGCGGCCGTGCCGGGCGCAGGCGGCGGGCCGTAGATCGCCTGGATCTGCGGATCGACGTCGACCGAGGTCACGTTTGTCACGCCGCGTGCATCGAAGTCGGCCTTCAGCACGCGCTGGTGCACCGCAGGCGGCACCGTCGGATCGCCCGCGCCGCCGCACAGCAGCACCGGCGCGGTCGGCGTCCAGCCGAGCAGGTCGTTTTTCTTCGCATCGATGCGCAGCCCGTTGTTCGGGTTGTCGCGCGTGTCCAGCAGGAACGACTGCTTGAACAGCGCATCGCGTGCCTGGTTCGGCGTGCCTGCGGGCAGCCGGCCGGTCGTGATCAGCGTGGTCGAGTTCAGCGTCGCGCTGGGCAGCAGGTTCTCGATGTAGTCGGCATAAGGGGCGTTGTAGATGTCCGACGGTTTTGCATAGACGTTGCCGTAGATCTTCTGGTAGCTGCTGACCAGGAACGGCACGAAGAACTGGTAGCCCGCGATCGCATCGGGCACCTGGAACGAGCCGCTCAGGTTGTACGGGCCGGCCAGGTGCGCGCCTGCGGTCACGTCGATGTCGCCCGCGTCGTTGTTCTGAGACGCGCGTTGCGCGGCGGCCGACGCATGGCCGCCCTGGCTGTAGCCGGTGATGAACACCTTGCTGGAGAACTGCCCGCCCACTTGCGGCGCGGCGCGGCGTGCGGCGCGGATCGAGTCGAGCACCGAGCTGGCTTCCGAATCCGCGTGCAGGTACGGGTGGAAGCTGTAGGTCGATTTGGCGTAGCCGAGGTAGTCGGTGGCGACCACCGCATAGCCCTGCGACGCGTAGATCGCGATCAGCAGCTGGGTCTCGCCGTCCTGCGGATTCGCCAGCGTGCGCTGGCGCTGCAGATCGGTGCCCTTCGCGTAGGCGATCAGCGGTGCAGCAGTGGCCGCGCAGCTGCCGGCCGGCACCAGCAGCACGCCGGACGCGTTGGCCCGCTCACCGGCCAGCGCGCCGGTCGTGTCGTAATCGAGGCCGATCACCTTCACGTCGCATTTGGCCTTGCCGGACAGCGCCTGCAGGCCGGAAGCAGCGGTGGCCGCGTCGATCTGCGCCGCACTCAAGGTGGCAAGCGTGACGGGCGCTTCGCGCAGCTGGCCGCGATCGTCGCTGGAATCACTCCCGCCGCATGCGGCCACCAAGGCGGCCGTCGCGGCGGCCAGCGTTGCAAGTCTGAAGTGCTTCATGGAATTGAAATGGGAAAAAAAGAGAAAGTGGAATGAAAAGAGCTGAAAAGTCGGGTTCCAGCTGAACGTGCGCCGGCATCGTGTAAGCAATTGGTTACGTCACGCTGCCGGTGGCTTGACTGGCAACGCGCTGGAACCACGAAAAGAACACAAATTCCGCGATCGCTAGCGAAAAATAGCAGAAAAACCGATGAGTTTTGCGCGCTCTGCAGTTGTATCCAGCTATTTCTCGAATGCCACCGTTGCTGTCTTCGATTTGGCGCGCCGCAGTTGCGTAAAAGCCTCGAATTCCCAGGCCCGCATCGCCAGCAGCAGCGTGTAGCCGGTCTGATCGGGCGCCGGCAGCGGCTGCTGATCGCGGTGCGCCTGCGCAAAATCCTGCGCGATCCGGCGCAACCGATCGAGGAATGCCGGCGCCAGGTGCTGCGCAATCGAGCCATGCACCAGCATCAGTCCCTCGTCGGCCCGCTCAAAACCGCCTGAGAAATAGTCGAGCAGCGCGTGCTCGCGAAAGTATTGCATCACCGCGCCGTGCGGGCGCCAGCGAAACGTCTTGGACAGCTTCAGCCGATACCGGTTGCCCGGCTTCAGCTCGATGATGCCGATGCGGTCGAGTTGGGCGAAGCACTTGATGCATTCCGCTTCGCTGAGCGCGTATTCGGCTGTGATCTGCGCCAAAGTCCATTGGCTTTGCACACAGATCGCGGCCAGCAGCAACTTCTTGTCGGCCACCACCGCGCGTTCCTGCTCTTGCGTGAGCTGTTCGAGCAGCACCTGTTCGTCGGCGACCCGGCGCGCCAGATCCGCAAAATCCAGCCGCAGCGCGCGGCAGATGAGGTCCACGCGCGACAGCGGCATCTCACCGCGCGCGGCGAACATGCGCTTCACGCTGGACTCGGCCAGGCCCAAAGCGCGGGCCAGCTCGCCGTAGCTCATGCGCGCTTCCTTCAGCTCGGCTTTCAGCGCCCGCACGAGGTCGGCGGTGCTGCTCATGGCAGCGGTTCGGTATCGGCATTCCGGAAATATGTACATGACACACCCAAACTTATCCTTACGAATGCCACTTCATGAACATGGACAAAAACACAGAAGAAATGAGTAGCTTGCTTGGAGGTTGATTTGTGAGTCATAATCACCTCCAACATGAGTCTCGATCCCAAGCCCGCCCTCCTGACTTTGGCCGATATTGTTCGGTATAAGCGTGAGTACGACGCGGATGTTCAGTTGCTTGAAGAACTTCCGCAGCGGATCAAGTTGCGCAAGCGCATGTATGAGGCGGCACTCTTGTTTGCTCCTCACGGGTTCAGTCCTGATCAGATCGAAGATGAAGAACTGATCACGATGCCTTCGGCTGGGGTGCGCGAGCCAATTGGGCCTGGGCCGTCTGGACCGCTGCAGGCTGAGTCTCCCAAGTTACAGAATCACGATTTTGAGTTGCCTGACTTGGTGACTTCCCGCGAGAACGTGCAGAAAAAAAACGCCAAAAAAGGCAAGCTGACTTGGGTTGGGGGGCTTCTACAGCTCCTAAACAACATTGACCATGGCATTACGCATCAGGACGCGCTAGAGCAACTTTCAGCGACTGGCCTCCCGGCATCTCTCGGACACAAAGGTTTTTATAACGCAATCGCGCGCCTAGAAAAGCGATCGCAACTTGTCAAGCGCGGCGGACTGCTATATGCGCCATCTGTCGTGAAAGCAATAGAAGATCGCGGGGAAAAGGTGCCAGTAGCAGAAGCGCGACATCGACCTGGCGGTAGCGCTTCACTCGTAATGCAAGTGTTGCGTGAGCACCGTGACGGTCTAGACGGAAATCAACTGCGATCTCTTGCGGGCGCCATGTCAGACGCACCGGAAAGCATGATCAAGCACAGCCAGTACATCTATACCGTCTTGGCGACGCTTATAGGTCAGGGCAAAGTCGAAAAAAATGATCAGGGTTTGTACCGTGTAAAGGGTCAATAGTGACCAGCATACGTAGCCCTGAAAAGGTGAAAGCCGGCTGTAACCGGCTTTCGGGTGCAACTTCGTCTTCGCAGGCGACAAACAATGGAGGGCCCATGTACATCTACGTTACCGCTGACGTATGGCCGACGGGGATAGAGTCCCGTCGATCAACGGCGCTGAGGAGGCAATAAAACCAACCAACAGCCCGCGTTGCGTTCGGGCTGTTGGCGTATCTTACAGGCTTAGACGTAAGCCCTGCAAGAAAACTACCTTACCAAGGCTGCTACAACTCAACTGCCAACAACAAGCCGTCGAAGTCTTGTAACGAGACCAGACAGTCCAGTTGAGACCTCAACTTTGGCGACCATCTCGCCGCTCAAAGTAGCGGCGTGCAACTTACGCGCACGCGCTTTTGCGTCCTCTGCGTCCATAGCTTTGATTTCTTGGACCCAAGACGAACCCGCGTGTTCGTAGCTGAACAGATAAGTCTTAAACGAACGGGTATTGGACATTAGCATGGCTTTCTATATTTTTCGTGACGTCAATCATCAATGGCGATGGCACCTTACGGCAGCGAACAATCGCATCGTGGCTAGCAGTGGCGAGGCTTATCACAACAAACAAGACTGCCTGAGTGCAATCGGCTTAGTGATGGACACCGGCCGGCATACCATGGTGTACGAACGCTAATCAGACTTGAATCTTGAGCCGCTACAACTTGCGTTGCAGCGGCTTTTTTCATCGCGGCCGATCAAATGCAGATGGTTTCTGCACCTCCTCGTGCTTCACCTCTCGCTTTGCCGTGGTGCGACGTGGCTTCGGTGTCCTGACGTGCGGAGCTGGCGCTGTATTCAACACACGGCGCAGCAAGTCATCGAACCCGACGCCACTTGGCCCGTCGAGTTGATCGATTGGCTTTTGCTTGGGTGCGGACTTCTTCCCAAGTTTTGTGCTCATCAAGAAGGCCTTCGATACATCAGACGCTTGCCGGCAATACCTGATAGAAGCGCGCGCGTGCGGTCAACATCATCGAATCCGGCTGCAATTCGATGGTTGTACTTGAAGTCAAACTCGTTTGTGTAGCGATGCAGATGCTGCGGTGAAACGTGGTGGAACACGCCGACGATGCCGCGCTTCAGGATGGAGAAGTATCCCTCGATGGTGTTCGTGTGGGCAACACCGCGTGCGTATTCCTTCTTGCTGTGGTTGACCTGATCGTAGGCTGCGAAGTTCGGCGCACGCTTGACCACGTTGTAGCGCGGGCTGGAGTCGGTCATCAGGTGCGTGTCGGCGTGGATCTGATCCTCTAGAACTGCCTTCAGATTCGGGCCGGTCACATCAGCGATGTGGAACGAACGCACTTTGCCGCCACGCTCAACGACGGCAAATATCTTGTTGGCTTCGACCAGCGCCGCGCCGGCTTTCAGCGGCTTGCTGCGCTTGCTGCTGTTGTCTTCACGGCCGTAGTACGTTTCGTCGGCCTCTACTATCTTGCCAGCACCGCCGAGCATCGAAACGTGCTCATCGCGCATTGCTTCCCGCAGTCGGTGGCACGCAAACCAAGCTGTCTTGTAGCTGCATTGAAGCATGCGCTCGACTTGCTTTGCACTGATGCCCTTCTTGCTCGCACTCATCAGGTAAGCCACTTGAAGCCATAGATGCAGTTTAATCTTGCTGGACTCGAACACCGTGCCGACGGTCACGCTGAACTGTTCGCGGCAGGCATGGCACTTCCACAGCCCCGGTCGATGCGATGCGCCTTCCAGCTTGTAATGACTACCGATGACAGCGCAGTGCGGGCAGACAACCCCGTTAGCCCAGCGAAGCGCCTCAAGGTACTCACGCGCTTTGCCCTCATCTTGGAAATGGGGTTGATTAAGGATTGCTTCGGCCATGATCGTTTACTCCGGTATGACTGAATTCTCCCAAAATCGAATGGGTGTGTCAAGTACATATTTCCGGGCATTCGATACTGCATGGCTCATGCGCGCGCACTGTAGCGAATTTGTCATCGCGCTGGCGGGCCGGGCCCGGCACACTGCCTTCTTGCTGCGATGCCGGCCGGCCGGCCGGCCCCGGCATCGAGTCGAGCCGATCGATCCATCCACCGAGCGAGCACCTATCCGCCATGACCGTACCGAGCAGCCCGCTGCCACGCGAGGCAAACCCTGTCGCCACCGCCTCCATTACGCCACCGCCGGCACCGCATGCGAACCAGTTCGCACTGATGCGCGAGCGGCGTTTCGCCCCGTTTTTCTGGACCCAGTTCGCGGGTGCCGCGAACGACAACCTGTTCAAGTTCGCGCTCACCGTGCTGGTCACCTACCAGTTGCAACTCGACTGGCTGCCGCCGTCGATGGCGGGCCTCGTGATCGGCGCGCTGTTCATCCTGCCGTACCTGCTGTTCTCCGCGACCGCCGGCCAGCTCGCCGACAAGTACGACAAGACGCGGCTGATCCGCTTCGTCAAGACGTTGGAGATCGCGATCATGGCCGTCGCCGCAGTCGGCTTCCTGCTCGGCAACGTGCCGCTGCTGCTGGCCTGCGTGCTGCTGATGGGGCTGCACTCGACCTTGTTCGGCCCGGTCAAGTTCGCCTATCTGCCGCAGGCGTTGTCGGCGGCCGAGCTGACCGGTGGCAACGGCATGGTCGAGATGGGCACGTTCGTCGCGATCCTGCTGGGCAACGTCGCGGGCGGCCTGTTGATCGCGCTGCCGGAAACCGGCGCACGCGATGTCGCGATCACCTGCCTGCTGCTCGCGCTGCTCGGCCGCGGCGTGGCGCAGCTGATCCCGGCTGCACCCGCGACCGACCCGGGCCTGGTCGTCAACTGGAACCCGTTCACCGAAACCTGGCGCAACCTCAAACTCGCGCACGGCAACGTCGTGGTGTTCCGCTCGCTCCTGGGCATCAGCTGGATGTGGTTCTTCGGCGCGGTGTTCCTGAGCCAGTTCCCGGCGTTCGCGAAGGACGTGCTGCACGGCGACGAGCAGGTCGCGTCGCTGCTGCTGGTGGTGTTTTCGATCGGCATCGGCACCGGCTCGCTTCTGTGCGAGGTGCTGTCACGCCGGCATGTGGAGATCGGCCTGGTCCCGCTGGGCGCGATCGGCATGAGCGTGTTCGCGCTCGATCTGTATTTCGCCTCGCGTGGGTTGCCACCATCGGCCGGCTACAGTGCGCGCGAATTCATCGGAGTTGCCGCGCACTGGCGCGTGCTGATCGACCTGGGCCTGCTGAGCCTGTTCGCAGGCCTCTACAGCGTGCCGATGTATGCGCTGATCCAGCTGCGCTCGCCGCCCACGCACCGCGCGCGCATCATCGCGGCCAACAACATCCTGAACGCGCTGTTCATGATCGCAAGCTCGGTGATCGTCGGCGCGTTGCTGGCCGCCGGTGCGAGCATCCCGCAGGTGTTCCTGTTCGTCGCGCTGGCCAACGTGGTGGTGGGCATCTACATCTTCCTGCTGGTGCCGGAATACCTGCTGCGCTTCGTCGCCTGGGTGGTCTCCCACCTCGTCTATCGATTCAAGGTCGAGGGCGAAAGACAGATTCCACTCGAAGGCTCGGCGGTACTTGTCTGCAACCACGTGAGCTTTGTCGATGCCATCCTGCTGCTGGCAGCCAGCCCGCGCCCGATCCGGTTCGTGATGGACCACGGCATCTTCCGTGTGCCGCTGCTCGGCTGGCTGTTCAGGCTCGGCAAGGCGATCCCGGTTGCATCGAAGATAGACGATCCGGCCACCTACGAAGCCGCGTTCGAGGCTGCGAACCGCGTGCTGCAGGACGGTGACCTGCTCGCAATCTTTCCTGAAGGCGGCTTGACGCCGGACGGCGCGCTGCAGCCGTTCAAGGGCGGGCTCATGAAGATCATCGAGCGAGCGCGCGCCGACGGGATCGAACCGGTGGTGGTGCCGATGGCGCTGACGAACCTCTGGGGTTCGTACTTCAGCCGCATCGAGCCGCGCGGCGCGATGGTGCGGCCGTTACGGCGCGGTGTGTTCAACCGGGTCGGGCTGCAGGTGGGTGCGCCGGTGGCGGCTGCCCGGGTTGATGCCGCGACGCTGCGTGAGGCGGTGGCTGGCTTGCTTGCGCGGGGCTGAGGTTGGGTGCGCTGACTTTTCGCAAACGGCGCACTTCGACTCCCAAACTTCAGGGCGCGACAACTTCCAGCGTCGGGAAATAGGATCTGAACCGACCGGCATCCCGGGTCAGCAACGGCCCGTCTTCCACCGCCGCCTGCGCGCCGATGAAGAAGTGCGGCAGCACCTGCAGTTTGCTGCCTCCGCGTCTGCGGCACTGCGCACACGCCCTGACCGTGAGGAACAGGGCCGGCTTTGAGATCTCACGCAGTTCCAGCGCCAGCATGGACTCGGCGCGGTCGAGCGCTTCGAGTGTCGAGGACGACAACGACATCTCGGCGTAGATGACCGGGTTGATGACGAGCTGATGGATGGTGGCCTGCGCCTGCAGTTGACCGACCGACCAGTCCGCCCACTGCGGATCGTCCTGCAACATGCCCATCAGGACTTTTTGTATCGACCAACAGCATCAGTCGGTCATTCGTCGGTGCGCAGCAGCTTCATCAACGCATCCGTTCGCCAGCGCACATCCGCGCTGCCTCGCACCGCGTCGAAACGGTCCCAGGGCTGGCGATGCGCACCCTTGGCCGAGAAAGGCCGATGCAGGACCACCTCCCCGGCGGCATTCACCCAGAGTTCTACGGCGGCCCCTGGCAGTAGATGCGCTTCATCGCGTATCCGCTTGGGCATTGGTCACCTGGCCCGCGCTGGTCGAGGTGGTCGGCATGGCGTTTTCCTGGAGCGTTACCGAAGCTGCTTATGGTGAACGGCTCATTGTTGCGTAAGCACGCAGTGATGTCATCTTGAATCTCGGCAATTCGATGAGGACGATGGTGTCCACCAACAAGAGGTGGACACCATGCAAGACTCCAAGCGGGCGCCGCGTCGGCGCCATCCGGTTGAACTGAAGGCGCAGGTGCTGCGCGAGTGCGCCGAGCTACAAGCGTCGGTGGCGCGTGTGGCGCTGACGCACGGGCTGAACGCCAACCTTGTGCATAAATGGCGGCGCCAGGCCGAGCGCGGCAATGTGGCATTGGGGCCGATGCGCGAGCGTGAAGCCTTCATTCCCGTTGCCTTAGCCGGCGAGCCGGCGCCTGAGCCCAGCGACATCCGTCTCGAACTGCGCCGCGGCCCGCTGCTGGTCAACGTCACTTGGCCAGTCGCCTCTGCTGCGCAGTGCGCTGTCTGGATGCGAGAAGTGCTTAAGTGATCCGCATCGATGCGTTGTGGCTGGCGGTCGAGCCGCTGGACATGCGAGCCGGCACCGAGTCCGCACTGGCCCGCGTGGTCCAGGTCTTCGGTTCAGCGCATCCGCACCACGCCTACCTGTTTGCCAACCGGCGCGGCAACCGCATGAAGGTGCTGATACATGACGGCATCGGCGTGTGGCTGGCCGCGCGGCGCTTAAACCAAGGCAGGTTCGTCTGGCCCAAGACTGCTGAGGCCACGTTGGGCTTGAGCCGCGCGCAGTTCGATGCGCTCGTCCTGGGCCTGCCCTGGCAGCGCCTGGGCGCAGCCGGCATCATCCGCGTGTTGTAGAGGAAAGAGCCTGCCGCAATTGCTGAAACTCCCGATGCCACGGTAGCGGCTCGTGCGGCACGATCATGCCCTGTGATCGACACCGCCGAACTCAACGACTTGAACGCGCAGCAACTGCGCGATGCGGTGCGGTCGCTGATGGAAACGCTGCAGGCCAAGGACGCCGAGATCGCCAGACGCGGGCGCGAGATCACGTTCAAGCAAGCCCTGATCGACAAGCTCACGCACGAGATGGCGGTCTTGAAGCGGCTGAAGTTCGCGGCCAAGTCGGAGTCTTTCAACGCCGAGCAGAGGAGCCTGCTGGACGAAGCGATCGATGCTGACCTGGAGGCTCTGGCCAAGGAAATCGAGCAGCTTGCGCCGATTCCAGCGAGCAAGAGCGACAAACAGCAGCCCAAACGCCAGCCGTTGCCAGCCGAGCTGCCGCGGCGCGAGATTCGCCACGAGCCCGAGCACACCGCCTGCAGTTGCGGCTGCCAGCTGAGGCGTATCGGCGAGGACGTGGCCGAGAAGCTGGACTATGTGCCCGGCGTGTTCACGGTGGAGCGCCATGTGCGCGGCAAATGGGTCTGCGCACGCTGCGAGACGTTAATCCAAGCGCCGGTGGCCGCGCACGTCATCGACAAAGGCATTCCAACGGCCAGCCTGCTGGCTCAGGTGCTGGTAACCAAATACGCGGACCACCTGCCGCTGTACCGCCAAGAGAGCATCTTCGCGCGTGCCGGCTTCGCTATTCCCCGCTCGACGCTGGGGAGCTGGGTCGGTCAATGCGGCTGGCAGCTGCAGCCACTGGTCGATGCCTTGAAGAAGGAGATGCTCACGCACACCGTGCTGCATGCCGATGAGACGCCGGTGGCGATGTTGAAACCCGGCCTGGGCAAGACGCACCGGGCGTACCTGTGGAGCTACTGCACGACGAGCTTCAATCCAATGAAGGCCGTCGTCTTCGACTTCGCCGACAGTCGTGCTGGCCAGCACGCCAGGGACTTCCTGGGCGTGCAGAGTCAAGGCGGCTGGTGCGGCAGCTTGGTCTGTGACGACTTCAGCGGCTACAAGGCCATGCTCGAGCTGGGCGTCACGGAGGCCGGCTGCCTGGCACACGCCCGTCGCAAGTTCCATGAGCTGTGGATCCATCACGGCAGCACGGTCGGCGAGCAGGCGCTGAAGTTCTTCGCAAAGCTCTATGAGATCGAGCGCGAGGTGCGAGGCTGCAGCGCCGATGAGCGAAAGCGCATCCGCCAGCAGAGATCACGTCCGGTGGCTGACGCGCTGCACCAGTGGCTGGCCGAGCAGCGGCGACAAGTACCTGAAGGATCAGCCACCGCCCGGGCGATCGACTACAGCCTGAAGCGCTGGCGCGCACTCATGCGCTTCATCGACGACGGTGAGCTGCCGGTGGACAACAACTGGGTGGAAAACCAGATCCGACCGATTGCCCTTGGCAGATCAAACTGGTTGTTCGCC
Organism: Burkholderiaceae bacterium; assembly: GCA_965218765.1. Lineage (GTDB taxonomy): Bacteria > Pseudomonadota > Gammaproteobacteria > Burkholderiales > Burkholderiaceae_C > JBBPYC01. The sequence goes on from CBDCLU010000004.1 coordinate 488,884, forward strand.
GGCAGCCTGCGCGCGGGCCAGCGGGCTGCGGCCGTCATGAGCCTGCTGCACTCAGCGCGGCTGAACGGGCACGAGCCGCACGCCTACTTCAAGGACGTGCTCGGGCGGCTGCCGACCCAGCCGTCCAGTCGCATCGATGAGCTGCTGCCGCATCGCTGGACGCCACTACCAACCGCCTGATCGACGAACAAGCGCCCCATCGTCAAGATGGGATCGCCGCGTGCTTACATTGTTGCATCGTCGGCTGGCGGCTGCGACCTCGCCCGAGTCGCAGGGGCGAGCCCGTCTACCTGCTGACCCATCAGCCAAAGTCTTTCTACTGGCTCGAGCGAAATGCGCGCCCGCACTCATGGAACACTGGCCGCACGAAGCTGCTAATCGATGCGCTGAAGCGCGTCCACGAGGTTTTCAGCGTTTGCGGCTACTGATCGAGGAGAACGACATGTGAATTGGCGCGCCGGAGGTGCAGACATTCGTTCAGCCCGCAACATTCGGAGGCACCAGCTGCATTGCGGAGGTCAGCAATAGACCGGCTACAGCCGCTCAGGTTTGGTCCGCAAATGACTGCCGCTGCCGATACCCGACGTTGATCATTTACATCAGCGACCACCCGCTGCGCTCTTGGAAGCTGACTCTCGATAAGGGTTGGGTGGAGGGGCGCTCAACAGCCAATGGTCGGGCTTATCCAGCGACTGCTTCCGCCGGCGGTGAACTGCAACACCCAACCCAAATGCGGCCCGCCCAGCTTCCCCCAAGCAGCCCCTCGCTACATTTCGTCCACTCGTCATTGGGGAGTAGCCGCCTTGCACAACGCATCGGCCCGCGTCAACACACTTGGTCCAAACGACCATGGCGCGGACAGCTTCAACGCTTGGCAAGACCATTGACCGCACTGCTTCCCGGATTGGGCCCGGGGTGCGGTGTGATCTTGGGTTCTTGCTGGCCCTTGGAGAACTCGTTTGGAAGCATTCCTTGTATCCACCGGCGTCGTCGCGCTCGGCGAGATGGGCGACAAGACGCAGCTGCTGGCGATCGTGCTGGCTGCCACGTTTCGCAAGCCCCTGCCGATCATTGCCGGCATCCTAGTGGCCACACTGGCGAACCACGCTGCCGCCGGTGCAGTCGGTGGGTGGGTTGCTCAGGCCCTGGGGTTTGACATCCTGCGCTGGGTCATCGGCCTATCGTTTCTTGTCATGGCCGGCTGGATGCTGATTCCCGACAGAATCGACGAGGACGCTTCTGGTGGCAAACAGCGCTTTGGCGTGTTCGGCACCACCGCCGTGGCTTTCTTCCTGGCCGAGATGGGCGACAAGACCCAGATCGCCACCATGGCGCTCGCCGCGCGCTATACAGACATCGTGCAAGTGGTGCTCGGCACGACGTTCGGGATGATGCTGGCGAACGTGCCGGCTGTGTTTCTGGGGGACAAGATCGCAAAGAAGGTTTCGATGCCGCTGGTGCATGGAATCGCTGCCGTGATCTTTGCCATCCTTGGCGTTCTGACGCTGTTCAATGTCGGCAGGTTTTTCTGAGAGGCCCTAACTGCATGCATCGAGTCCAACCAGGCGACGAAGTCCGAATCTCCCGCGTCTCCTGGGATAGCACCCAGCGGTGGTACCGCTGCTGCGTCACGGTTCTTTGGTGAACACCTCCAAATGACCCAAAGCAATTCGCCTGGAAATTTCTGTGCTGGCTTCTCGTCGTCAAACACCCAATCAAAATATGAGTGTGTGATGTTTCGCAGCTTGCGAACGCTGAAGTAATAGTCACCCTCAGCGGTCACGCCGGGAATCCGCTCATGGGTAAAGTATGCGTACCAGTCTCCAATAGCTCCCGAGTGGGTTTCCTCGATGCCCCGCTTCTGAGCGGCATCGAGATTGACCTGAAAGTTCTCACTGCCGGCGCACAGATCGCGCAGTACGTCCAGCACAAGTTTCATTTGCTGGGGAAGGCGGTGCTTATCGCCCTTTTGCGGCGCATACACAGGCCGTCCCAGCTTGTCGCCCGGCAGCCAATCTTGGTAGAGGTGCCATGCAGTTAGCACGAAGTTGAAGGCATCGTAAGCGTGCCACTTGCCCTCGAGCCGTTCTCCTTCAATTCGTAGTTTTTGGTGAAGGTCATGGCATGACGTGATACCAATGACTGGTCCTTCTCGGCCCGCAAGCAGTTTGTCCATGCGGAAGATTACTGCAGCAAAGTCCAGCCGCGTGGACACGCGAAAGCCGCTTCGCGCTGCTTTCACAGTGGTGTCCTCTGGCCCGTCTTCACCCTGATCTTGCCCCTGCATATCCGGACACGGTCTATACGCAATGTAGCGCCGGTTGTTGCGGTTGAGCGCGGCGAAGCTGCTCAGCCCGTTGCCGCCTGAACTCACGCGGCGATCTCATCTTCAGGCTTGAGTGCGGATGCACCTCGTTGAAGTGCGCGAACGCCGCGGGCAGTTGTGCCAGGACGGTCCGAGCGTCGCGGAGGTCCATCCGACTGACGTAGTCGCGCTTGAACGTATTGACGAAGCTCTCGGCCATGCCGTTGCTCTGAGGGCTGCACACCGGCGTGTTCACGGGTGTGAGGCCAAGCGACTTGGCGATGCGCCGTGTCTCGTGGGCAATGTAGGCGCTGCCGTCGTCCGACAGGAATTGCAATGGGTAGCCTGCAGGCACTGCCTCCACCGTACCGAAGCGCTTCTCCACGGACTCGATCAGCATCTCGCGCACCGGCTCACCCGGCAGCCCCTTGCCCTCCCAAGCCCGGTAGGCCAAGATCTCGCGGTCGCAGCAGTCTTTGGCGAACGTGGCGGTGACTGTCTGGCCTGAGTCGCACTTAATCTCGAAGCCGTCCGAGCACCAGCGCGTGTCGCTGGTCGTGACCGCGACGGTGCCGGTGTGCGATCGGCTCGAATGCGGGCGTCGCGGCGCTTTGGGCAGCAGCAAGGCGTTGCCAGCCATCACCCGGTACACGCGCTTGGCGTTCACGCGCAGTGCACCAGAGCTGGCACGTTTGCGATTGACCAGCGCGCAGGCTCGGCGGTAGCCGTAGCTGGGCAGCTCGGTAATCTGCCCGCAGATGTCGGCAAGCAGTTCTTCGTCGCCATGCGGCGTGCGCTGGGTTCGGCGATCCACCCATGTAGCTGGCCGGCTGCGCAGCACATGGACATTCGATCGCGCCAGCCCAAGCGCCTGGCAGACGCCCCTCACCGGCCGTCCCCGGGCAACAAGGGCGAGCGCGCAATCCACTTTTTTTCGGCGGCGTACTCCACCGCTTCCTTGAGGATGTCGGCCTCCAGCGTCTTCTTGCCCAGCACCCGCTGCAGCTTGGCAATCTCAGCACGTGCAGCAGCCAGCTCGGACGCAGGCACCACCGCTTCGCCAGCCGACACGGCCATCAGCGCCCCCTGGCGTTCGAGCTTGCGCCACTGGAACAGCAGGCTCGCCGCGACGCCTTCTCGCCTGGCCACCAGCGATACGCTCATGCCGGCCTCATAGGTTCGCCTCACGAGCGCTGACTTCTCCGCGAGGGACCAGCGCCTACGGCGCTGGTCCCTCATGATCACTTCAACAGTATCCGTATTCCTAGTCGTACTCACAGCCCTGCTCCTATCCTCAAAGATAAGCGATGGACCGTGTCCGGTCATTCAAGGGGCTGGCTCAACCCATCGATTGGCTCACTGATGGATCGCCATATGCCCGTTTGTGGCAAGGAGCGTGAGTCCGGAGCGGATCCAGGAGGGCGCCGGCCGGGACGTCGGCAAACAGGGCGAGCCATTCAGCAATATCGTCGCCCGGGCCCATCCAATCACGCTGTGAGATGGGTTGAGCCGCCCGAGTGACATAGATCACTTCGGGCATCCGGCGGACCGCATCACTTGTCTGTCAGATTTCAGTTTGCTCCGAAGGGGGTGAGGCAAAAATCTTGGACTGGTTATGCCGCATCCCCCGAAGAGCCAGAGTTAGATCGGCGTTGACATTTACCACCAGTGCTGGTCTCAGTGACATCGCTGCATGTATATCGGATGCAACGTTGCCAGCCTCCTGATAGGCCCCAACTGCCTACGCAGACTGGATAGACCTGCGGACTCAACAAAAATCTCACGAAGCGGTCGGGCAATTCATCGAGCAGCAGGGGACATGGAGCTCCAAACGACAAAAATCCAAGTCTGACCTATAGAAGGTCTTGATGACCCCACCATTCAACACTTCGGCGACTATAAGTTGTTGATTCTATTGATCATGCAAGTTGGAAAAACGAGTTGTGCGGACCTTCCTTGAAGGGTGGGGTCATATTCGACCGCCAGCGGTTATCGACGCAGATCAGCTGCTGATCCCCTGCAGGTCGTATCGGGCCACCTTCCTATCGATAACGCAGTATCTGGAGAATCGTCAATGATGCGAAATGTTCTGGCTAAGGGTCTATGCGTCTCCGCACTGACGCTGGTCAGCCTCTTGTCCGCACAGGCGGCCGAGCCTGTTTGCGAGGTCGTGTCTGTGATTGGCGAAGCCCGTCTGGGTGAAGGCGGGCGAAGCCTTGCCATAGGCGACCGACTGGAGCCGGGTGCCGAGATACGTACTGGAAAGAGTGGACGACTGCGGCTGCGCTTCGCGGACGAATCGACGCTTGTGGTGAGCGACAACAGCGTACTGAAGATCGAACGCTACGAACAACCGGCCAGTGGTGCGCGCAAGGCGAGTTTCCTGCTGCAGCTCGGACTGATCGGACAGAAGGTGACGCCTGGCGGTAGCTGGGAGGTGCGCACGCCAACGGCTGTCACCGCGGTGCGCGGGACCGAATTCAGCGTGGAGTTCGACCAAAAGGAAGCTACCTCTGTCAATGTGCGCACCGGTGTGGTCGCCGTGCAGGGCGTGCAGCCCGCTCCGGGCGGCGGAACACGCCCGGTGGATCCCACAGAAGTGGTGGTCCTCGACAAGCCGCTCCAAGGTACGACTTGCAATCCGGTCGATGGGTGCATCAATGTCATGACCTGGAAGCCTGAGCGACTTCGACGCACGACGGATCTGCTCTCAGGCGTCTGAGGTGCGTGCTCGAGCCGCAGAGGGCATAGCTGGCTTGGGCGGTTCGGGGGCGCGTGGCGTTGCTGCGTATGCGTTGGCCGCTCTGCTGGCCGCCGCGTTCGCGCTGGCGCTGTGGGCTGCACGTGCAAACTTGCCGGTGCTCGACCGGCTTGATCGGCTAGCGCTCGACGCGCAGACCTTGTGGCGCGGGCCGCTGTCACCCGATCCCAAACACCCCATCGTGCTTTTAAATCTGGATGACAACAGTCTTCGCCGTACTGCCGGGGCTGTCCCCGATCGTCGCCAGATCGCTAAGGCGGTGAGTCTTCTGAAAGCCGGTCGAGCAGCAGTAGTAGCACTGGACCTCTTGCTGCTCGAACCGACCGGCAGCGATCCCGGCGCCGATGCAGACCTGGCGAGCGCCTTGCGCGATGCCGGAAACGTCCTGATTCCATTTGCGCTGCCTGTTGAGCCTGCAGTTCCCACAGGCGCGACGGTGCCGCCGCGGGAAATTCTCGATAGTGCGTATCCGCGCACCAGAGGCGGCGAAGCGGCCCGCAATGTCGCACTGCAGCCCGACCGGATGGTGTTCCCACTGCCACAAATTGCCGCTGGGGCAGCAGCGCTCGGTCATGTCACTGTGCAACGCGGCAATGACGGCGCGGTGCGATTCGATCTGCCGGGGCTGTCATTGGGCGGCGAGGTCTATCCCTCCATGGCGCTGCGCATCGCTGCGTTTGCGCGGGGCTTGCACTGGCGGGATGCGGAGATGCGTTTTGGGCAAGCTGCCGATGTGGGCGACTCGCTTCACGTACCTGTGGATGCAGCATCGCGCCAGTGGGTCAACTACTACGGCGCGGCGGGCCGATTTGAAACCCATGGACTCGGTGAACTACTCACAGGCCAACTGAAGCCCGACGCACTTCGCGGGCGCATCGTGCTCATCGGTGCTTCTGCACTTGGCTCTGGTGACAATTTTCCGACGCCGTTTGATGGTGGTCTGCCGGGCGCGGAGCGGCTAGCTACGGTTGTGGACAACATGCTCAGCCAGCGGGTTCTGAGTCGCCCGACGTGGGCCGCACCTGCAGAAATCGCCGCCATGCTGCTGCTACCTCTGCTCAGCGTGGCGTTGATCGGCGCGTGGCCCCAGCGCTGTGCTTTGCCGGCGCTTGCGCTGTTGGCATGCGCGCTGATGGCGGTGCTGCAGTGGATCTTCGCAGCCCATCATGAGTTCACCGCCTGGTCCTTTCCCGCCATTGCGTTGGTGTTGGCCGTGCTGGGTGCGACTGCGGTGCGAGCGGGCCTGGAGCGCACGCGAAGGGAAGCCGCGATGGCCGCCCTGCGTGCCAGTGAAGAGCGCTACGCCCTTGCAGCCAGTGGTGCCAATGACGGGCTATGGGACTGGGACATTGTTCAAGACCGCGTCCATTTTTCGGAACGCTGGTTCGATCTGCTGGGGTCCGACGGAGCGGCACACGCCAGCATGCGTGCCTTCACGGCTCCGCTGTCGCCCCTGGCCGCCAAGGCATTCGATGCGGCGCTGGCGGATCACCTCGAAGGTCGTTCGCTGCAGTTCCATCATGTGCTCTCGTTTCAGCAGGGCGGACAGGATCGGTGGTTGCTGACGCGTGGCGTCGCAGTTCGTAAAGGTGGCAGACCGCTGCGCATGGCTGGATCGCTCACCGACATCAGTGAACCGCAGCGACTGCAGCGTCAAATGCATTTCGATGCGATGCACGACCGGCTGACCGGACTTCCCAATCGCGCGCTGTTTCGTGAGCAACTTGCACAGTTGCTGACCGGAAGTGAAACCCACGGTGTCGGCGTATTGCTGCTGGGTATCGACGGCTTCCGATCATTCAACGAATTCAAGGGCCCTCAGGCGGGCGACGCCGTGCTTAAAGAACTGGCGCTGAGGCTGCGTGGCCGTGACGACCCGTCCTCGGTCATCGCGCGCCTCGGACCCGACGAGTTCGGCATCGCCTTCACGGCTCCATTCAACGCCGCCAGCAGCGAGCCCGGAGCGTTGCTGGATTGGGCCCGCGCGCAGCTTTCCTCGGGCTTCGCCATCAACGACGAGTACGTCAAGCTGAGCGCCTGCATCGGATGGTCCTGTCGCGGCATTGGCGATCAAGGTGCCGGCTGCGCGGATGAACTCATTGCGGAAGCCGAGGATGCCCTATTTCGAGCTAAGGAAAGCGGGTCGGAGCAGGTCCATGCATTCAATCCCGAAGAGCAGCGTCAGGATCAAGGTCGGCGCTGGATACGCGACAACATCAATCGCGCATTGACTTTGGGTGGACAGTTCGAACTGCACTATCAGCCCTTCGTACGCCTCTGCGATCGTTCGCTTCTAGGCTTTGAGGCACTGATCCGCTGGCGGCATCCAGAGCGCGGAATCATCATGCCCAGTGACTTCATCCCTGAAGCCGAATTGAGCGGTCAGATCGCCGCCGTTGGGCGTTGGGCGCTGCTTGAAGCTGCTGCACAGCTACGTCGCTGGGTGTCGCAGGGCTTCGACGGCGAAGTCGCGGTCAATCTCTCAGGTGTGCAACTGGCCCATGAGGCGCAGTTGCTGAGCGATGTCCGCGACACGCTGGACGCGTTGGGTCCCGTGCCGCCACACCAACTCAAACTAGAGGTCACCGAGGGCGTTGCCATGGCAAATCCGCAGCGCACTGCCAAAACGCTTCAGGAAATCGCAGACATGGGTTTCAAGCTCTCGATCGACGACTTCGGCACAGGCTACTCATCACTGGCCTACCTGCACCGCTTCCCCTTCGACACACTCAAGATTGATCGCAGCTTTGTAATGCGCCTGGCGGCGGGTCGGGAGACACAGGAAATCGTACGAACCATCGTTAACCTGGCATTGACGCTTGGCAAGCAAACGCTGGCAGAAGGGGTTGAGACCGAGGAACAGGCCGCGCTCTTGGAACGATTGGGCGTGCAGGTCGCGCAGGGCTGGCTTTTCAGCAAGGCATTGCCAGCCGCTCAAGCACAGGTGTTGTTTGCTGCACTACCGTGGCATTCTTCCGACGAACAAACTCGATCAATCTTGGTATCGGGCGCATAGGTCATAGACCGACCGCCGCAATGAGAAATCGATGCAGCCGGTCGGCTTGCTGTGAACCGATTTCTCATCTTGTCACCTTGAATGGCTGCGCTGGGACGCGTAGCGGTCGCCGAACAATTGTTGACAAACGGCCATGACCTCTGCAAAGCAGTCACTCGTCGAAGTGCAGTAACCAGAAGCACTTCAGGTCAACCGCGGTCGTCCCAATGTCTTGAACAAGAACGCCAAGCTTGCGTCCCACCATCGCGTCACGGTTCTCATAGTCCTCACCCCTTGATTCGCCTGACCAGCGCCACACTGGCCAGCAGTTCCAGTTGCGTCTCCGGCCGGATCACCCGGGCCCGCGCGGTCGTCGAGCTTCTGCTGTCGACTCTTCATCGCCGCGGCTTGGGCGTTCACGTTGTTTTCCAGCTTGATCATCGAGCTCAGTGCCTGCCATACCTTGTCGGTAACGACCCTCATGCGGCCTTGCGCGACGGTTTTCTCGATGCCGCGGCAGCTTCTTTCATCGCCGCGATCCGCGCGTTGCTTGCTGCGATGCAATCCAGTGCCTAGTCGATCGCTGCGCCGGCGCTGTCGGCAGCCGCTTTGGCCGCGTCCGCGAGTGCGCCCATGGAACTCTTCCAAACTGCCGATGAGGTACGGGGTCGTTGCATCTACATCAGGGTTGAGCCTATCAAGTGGTGACAGGTTGCGTTTCACCGAAGACGGATGCGACGCGCGATCCAGCGGCTCGTCTCGGTGCACTCTGGTTCGGACTATCGAACCAGTGCGCCTGCAGGGTTGACTATCAAGTGGTGACAGGTTGCGTTTCACCGAAGACGGATCGCCCGATTCCGCCCCCCGCGCTTGGCCGCATAAAGCGCCTCATCCGCGCGCCGCAGCAACGCATCGGCGTCGTCGCCCGCCGCCGCATTCGTCACGCCGCAGCTGATCGTGATCGCGTGGTCGGCGAGCAGCGGCGTGGCAGCCACGTGCTCGCACAGCGCCGCGGCCTTTTGCAACGCTTCGTCGAACCCGGTCTCCGGCAGGATCACGACGAACTCTTCGCCGCCCCAGCGGCCCAGCGTGTCGACGTCGCGCAGCACTTCGACAATTCGCGCTGCGAGCGCCTGCAGCGTCCTGTCGCCGACGCCGTGCCCGAACCGGTCGTTGACGGCCTTGAAATGGTCGAGGTCGATCAGCAGGATCGAGAACGCGTGCCCGTAGCGCGCGAACCGCAGCCGCTCGGATTCGATCGCTTCGGCCAAACGCCGGCGGTTTGCGAGCCCAGTCAGCGGGTCGGTGTTGGCGAGTCGCGCGAGTTCGCCCGCCGTGAGCTGCGCGATCTGAAACCGGTGCTGGTAGCTCGAGAAGAAATAGAGCGCTGCGATCAGCACGGCCGACACCATGTGCAATTGGATCGTTGCGTTGACATAGCCCTGCTCGGTGCGGCCGACCAGATACGGCAGGCTGATCGCGACGAACAGCGTGAGGATCGCAAGCGAGATGCCGAGGCTCGACCGGTGGCCGCCCATCGTGAACGCGAACACGTAGATGACCGGAATCCAGAGGTACAGCGGCAGGATGTCGATGTTCGCGCCCCAGGCGGGCGCATACAGGCGCAGCGCCATGCACAGCGCGCAGAGCCCGGCTGCGAACAGCAGGAACGATCGCTCGACGATGCGCAGCCGCAGCCACCTTTTCCAGAGGACGACGAACATGACCGGATGGAACACGACGTTCAGCCCGAACACGCCGCGCAGCACGGGCGACGCGGTGCCGAGCGACTCGACCACCGCCCAGGCGGCTGCGCTGCTGACCCAGCTCAGCGCGACGATGAGCATCAGCACAAGGCGCTTGAGCGGATCGGCCGACGGCGGCGGAGGCTGCGGGTTTGATGCCGCGTCCGTGGCAGGGGCGAGCCGGTCGGTGCGAGCGTGTTCAGATTGCGGCATGTGCCGGTATTCTTTCCCGTCGCAATCCGCGCAGGTCATCGCCGCGCCAGGCGGTTCGTGCATCCTTTGCTGAAACCAGCAAAAATTTTGTCGAAGCGGTCTTCTGCGCTTGATTGGCCTGAGCATCGCGCTATTCAAAACATAGTAATCATTCGAAAGCAGCCCATGAGCAAGTCCCTGCGCCTGTCCGAAACCTGGTTCCGCCGCGGCCTCTGGCTCGTCGCATTCCTGTTCGCGTGGTTCCTGATCGGCCTGGGCGGCACGATCGTGGGCGACCTGCCGCAAGTGGAATCGCCGCTCGTGCTCGACAACTTTCTGGACAAGGGCACCGCCACGCAACTGCGCACCACGGTGGAGCAGTCCACCACCGCACAGCAGCAGGCGCAGGCCGCGCTGGAGCAGGCGCAGCTTGGCTATCAGGTCGCGCGCAGCAACTCGGCTGCGGCGCGCGACAGTTTTGACAACTGGATCGCGACCCGGCAGGCCACCCAGCAGCCGCAGCAGGACCCGGAAGTCATCACGCGCACCAAGGCGCTCGATGCATTGCGTGCGGCCGAGCTGCAGGCGCAGGAAGGCGTGCAACGCCAAGAGCAGGCCGCGCTCGATGCGCGGCAGGCGCAGGAGCGTGCGCAGCAGGAGCTTTCCACGCTCGAACGCGCGGCGCAGGACCGGCTGCAGGACGAATTGCGCGACGTCGAGCTGCGCGTGTTTCTGTACCGGCTCGCGCTGACCCTGCCATTGCTCGTGGTCGCCGGCTGGCTGTTCGCGAAGAAGCGCCACAGCACCTGGTGGCCATTCGTCTGGGGCTTCATCTTCTTTGCGCTGTTCGCGTTCTTCGTCGAGCTCGTGCCCTACCTGCCGAGCTACGGCGGCTACGTGCATTACGTGGTCGGCATCGTGCTCACGGTGCTGATCGGGCGGCAGGTGATCGTGTCGCTGAACCGTTATCTGGAGCGGCAGAAGGCGGCCGAGCAGCAGCCCGATCGCGAACGCCGCAACCATCTGTCGTACGACGTGGCGCTGACCCGGTTGTCCAAAGGCATCTGCCCGGGCTGCGAGCGCGCGGTGGACTTGAAGGATCCGGCCAACGATTTCTGTCCGCACTGCGGCATCGGGCTGTTCGACCACTGCGGCGTCTGCACCGCACGCAAAAGCACGTTCGCGCACTTTTGCCATGCGTGCGGCACGCCAGCCGCCGAGCCTGCGGGCGCGCCCGCAGCGCCAGCACCGCCGCTGCGGATCGATCCGATGCCATCGACTTGAGCGTTCGTTGGCGGAACTATTGAACGTTGTGCTGCTAGGAAAGGAGTTGTCCGATGAACCAATCGCACACGCACGAAGTGTTCAACCAGTTCGACGAACTGAGCGGCTACGACCTGTTTTCGACCGACGCGGCGTTGACCGATGCGGTGCGCGCAGCCGGCGCCGACTGGGCGCTGCCGGGCTTGCGCGACTACGGCGTGCTGATCGGCAGCGCCGAGAGTTTTTCGCAGGCCGACGAGGCGAATCGGCATCCGCCCGTGCTGCATGCGTTCGACCGCCGCGGCCGGCGTCTGGACAGCGTCGACTTCCATCCGTGCTGGCACGCGCTGATGGCCAAGCTGCGCGGCGCGGGCTGGATTTCACTGCCGTTCGAAAGCACGCACAAAGGCCGCTGGGTCGCCGGCATGGCCGGCTGGTATCTGCACTGCCAAGTCGAATCGGGCACGACGTGTCCGTCCACGATGACGGCCGCCTCGATTCCCGTGCTGCAGCGCGAACCGGCGCTCTGGGCCGCGTTGCAAGGCAAGCTCTACAGCCGCGACCACGACCCGCGCGACCTGCCGATCGCGCAGAAGCGCTCGATCTGCCTCGGCATGGGCATGACCGAAAAACAGGGCGGCTCCGACGTGCGCGCGAACACCACCACCGCGTCGCCGCTTGGCGCCGGTGGCCGGGGCACGGAGTACGCGATCCGCGGCCACAAGTGGTTCTTCTCGGCGCCGATGTGCGATGCGCATCTGGTCGTCGCGAAGACACCGGATGGCGGCCCGTCGTGCTTCCTCGTGCCGCGCTGGCGCGACCATGGCACGAAGAACCCGATCCACATCCAGCGGCTGAAAGACAAGCTCGGCAACAAGAGCAACGCGAGCAGCGAAGTCGAGTTCCACGATGCGACCGGCATCCTGCTCGGCGAGGAGGGCCGCGGCATCCCGACCATCATCGAGATGGCGACCTATACGCGCCTCTTTTGCGTGCTGAGCAGCTCGGCGTTCATCCGGCAGGCGCTGGTGCAGGCGTTGGCCTATACGCGCCAGCGCATGGCGTTCGGCAAGCGGCTGGCCGAGCAGCCGCTAATGCGCACGGTGCTCGCCGATCTGGCTATCGAAAGCGAAGCAGCACTCGCACTCACCATGCGCGTTGCAGCCGCATTCGAGCAAGACAACGACGACCCGGCCGCACACACCTGGAAGCGCATCGTGCTGCCGGCCGCCAAATTCTGGGTCTGCAAACGCGCGGTCGAACTGTGCGGCGAGGCGATCGAGATCTTCGGCGGCAACGGCTATGTCGAAGCCGGCCCGATGGCGCGGCTGTTCCGGGAAGCGCCCGTGAATTCGATCTGGGAAGGCTCGGGCAACGTGATGTGCCTGGACATGCTGCGGGCCATCGCGCGCGAACCCGCGCTGCTGTTCGGCCTGTTGGACAAGGTCGCCCAAGTCGGTTCAGGCGACACGCTGCTGATGCGCGAAGCCACGGCCCTGCGCAGCATGCTGGAGCTGCCGCCCGAACAACTCGAAGCCTCCGGCCGGCTGTTTGCGCAGCGCCTGGTCCTGCTGCTGCAAGCTGCGCTGCTGCGGCAGTCGGCGCCCGCGTTCGTCGCCGATGCATTCATTGCAACGCGGCTGGAGCAGGCGGGGGCGGGGCGGGTCGTCGGCGCTATCAATTCCGGTGGCACCGACGTGGCGGCCTTGCTGGCAAAAGCCTATCCAGATTGAATACCGACATGCCCGGCCCGACCACCCGCCTCATGGATTCCTGCGCGTCAAGTTTCTCGCGCCGGGAAGATGCTCTTCTTCACCAGCGCATGCACGCCCCAGTTGCCGTCCACCACCTGCGTGATGCCGAAGTCCACCGCAATCGACATCAGCGAGATCGCCTCGTCTTCGCCGAGCCCCTGCGTCGTCATCAGGAAATGGCGCATCTTGTGATACGCATCCCGCAGCGCCAGATCGACTGATGACTTTTTGTAGATCTCGCTTTGCGCATCGGGCCCGAGTTCAGCCAGATAGTTCGCAAAGCTGAAGCCGTGCAGCACCCATTCGTCGGCTGTCTCCAGCAGCGGATAGCGCAGTTCGGCCAGCGGCGTGCCGGGCAGGTCCGCCTTCTTGTGCAGCACGAACTGGAACGTGCCGGTCAGCGAACATTCGATTGCAGTGCCGCACAGTTCCGAGTCGCCCTGCGATGCATGCGGGTCGCCGACCGAGAACATGGCGCCGGCCACGGCGACCGGATAGTAGATCGTCGCGCCCTTGCCGATCCGCCAGTTGTCGATGTTGCCGCCGGTGTAGCTGGGCGGGATCGAGGTGACCATGTCGACCTCGCTCGGCGCCAGCCCGATCGTGCCGAAATGCGGTCGCACCGGCACGCGGATGTTCTTCAGCACGTTCTCGTTCTTGGTGATGGTGGCGTGGTCCACCGGCACGCCGGGGTAGTCGATGATCGGATGCACGATGCCGAACGGATCGGTCTGCGGCGTCCAGCGGTAGTTGTAGACCGCGCGTGCCCAATTGCGCTCGCCGGTGGCATCGACTTCGTAGATCGTCACGACCTCGCGCTTCTTCGGCTCGGTCAGCGTATCGCCGTATTGAAAGCCCCAGTTCGCAGCGGCGTTGCTGCCGAACGAGCGGCCCTTGTACTTGGGGTTTGCGCTCGGACGCGGCACCACGTCGATGATGCGCACTTCGAGGATGTCACCCGGTTCGGCGCCTTTCACGAACACCGGGCCGGTGCAGATGTGCACGCCCTGGCCGCCGCCCGCGCCGTTCTTCGCATCCATCGGCCCGGCGCCGCGGCGATCCACGCCCTTCGATTTGGCGTCCCACCGGTAGACGCTCTCCGCACCCGGATCGCCGCGCACCATGCGCTCGGCGTCGTCGTTCGCATGATGCGTGAGTGTCTCGATCGTTGCGAAGTCCCCCGAGTCGAGCTGCACCACCGGCTTGGCGAGCTTGCTGAAGTAGCCCCAGAGCACGGTGTTGCTGCTGGCCGGGATGAAGTAGTGGCTGGCCATGCCTGAGCCGGCCTGCGCGCTTTGCGCGAACGCAGCCGGTGCGATGCCGACGCCCAGAGCGCCCGCGGTGGCCGCGCTGCCGCCGGCCACCATCGCATCGCGCAGGAACGATCGGCGCGCGACCCGGAACTCCTCCCGGATGATGGGTTCGGCCTCTGCCGATACGCCATGCCGGCAGCCGGCATTGCAGATGTGCTCGTCCATGATTTGTCCTTTGACAAAAGCAAAAAGAGGAAATAAACCGATCGGCTGCGCAGCGTGGCTCCTGCTTTCAAACCGGTGCAATCGTCGGCTGGAAATGGCGATCGGATTGCGACGCGACGTAAAAGCGACGCCTGCAAGATCCGCGCCATCGCAGTGAACGAAACGAGGTCTGCGCGAGCTCGTCTTCGTTTCGTTCAAATCTCCGAGTGGTTCTGCAGACATTGCCTGTGACTCTTCTCAATCGTGCAGCGACGACAGAAACTGCCGCAGCTCCGGCGTCCGCGCATCGCCGAACAGCTCGTCCGGCGGGCCCATCTCATGCACAGTCCCCAAGTGCATGAAGATCACGCGGTCCGATACCTTGCGCGCAAAACTCATCTCGTGCGTGACCATCAGCAACGTCATGCCGTCGGCCGCGAGTGACTCGACCACCCGCAGCACCTCGCCGACCAGTTCCGGATCCAGCGCGGACGTGATCTCGTCGCACAGCAGCACGGCCGGCTCCATCGCGAGCGCACGCGCGATCGCGACTCTCTGCTGCTGTCCGCCGGAGAGCTGATCGGGCATCGCGTCGAACTTTTCCGCGAGGCCGACGCGCTCAAGCAGCTTCCTGGCTTGTGCCGTGGCATCGGACGACGAACGCTTTTTCACCAGGGTCGGCGCCAGCATCACATTCCTGCCGACGCTCAAATGCGGAAACAGGTTGAAGCCCTGAAAGATCATGCCGACGCGCTGGCGCAGCTCGCGCATCGCGGCGCGGCTGTCGTGCAGCAGCGGCTTGCCGTCCACCGACAGCGTGCCGTGCTGGAACGCTTCCAGGCCGTTGATGCAGCGCAGCAAGGTGCTCTTGCCCGAGCCGCTCTTGCCGATGATCGCAATGACTTCGCCCGGGGCCACCCGCAGGTCGATGCCCTTCAACACCTCGTTGCTGCCGAACGATTTGCGCAAGGCCTCGATGCGCACGATCGGTGTGGATGTGGAAGCATCAAGCATGGCGGACATGGGTTTTGCGCTCCAGATGCTTGGCATACAGGCTGACAGGGAAGCACAACACGAAGTACAGCAGCGCGACGAAACTGAACACCACGAACGGCCGGAAGGTGGCGTTCGAGATCATGCTGCCGGCCTTGGTCAACTCGACAAAGCCGATCACGGACGCGAGTGCGGTGCCCTTGATCACCTGCACCAGGAAGCCGACCGTCGGTGCGATCGCAATGGAGCGCGCCTGCGGCAGGATCACATGCCGCATCTGCTCGGCAAACGACAGCGCAAGGCTGCCCGACGCTTCCCACTGGCCGCGCGGAATCGAGGCGACGCAGCCGCGCCAGATCTCGGTCAGGAACGCGCTCGTGTAGAGCGTCAGCGCGAGCGCCGCTGCGGTCCAGGCCGATACGTCGATGCCGAACAAAGCGATGCCGAAGTAGGCGAGGAACAGCTGCATCAGCAAAGGCGTGCCCTGGAACAGTTGCACGTAGATGCCGACCGCACGCGCCGCCCATGGGCCGCCGGCCAGCCGCGTGAACAGCAGCAGTCCACCGACCATGCCGCCGCCGACGAACGCAATCAATGACAGCGCGACCGTCCAGCGCAGCGCCAGCAGCAGGTTGCGCAGGATGTCCCAGAGCGTGAACTCGACCATGCCGGATCACCGCCCGAACAGAAAACGCGGCCCGGCCCAGTTCAGCAACTGCCGCAGCGCGACCGACAGCGCCAGATAGATCAGCGTGGCCACGATGAACGACTCGAACGCGCGGAAATTGCGGCTCTGGATCAGGTTCGCCGCGTAGCTCAGCTCTTCCGTCGAAATCTGGCTGCACACGGCCGAGCCCAGCATCACGATGATGATCTGGCCGACCATCGCAGGCCAGACTTTGCGCAGCGCGGGCGGCAGCACCACGCGCAGAAAGATCTGGGCGTTGGACAGAGCCAGGCTCTGCGCCGCTTCGATTTGGCCGCGCGGCGTCGCATCCACGCCAGCGCGCACGATCTCGGTCGCGTAAGCGCCGAGGTTCAGCACCATCGCGATCACCGAGGCGACTTCGGGCGTGAGCTTGAAGCCGGCCGCGGGCAGTCCGAAGAAGATGAAGAACAGCTGCACGATGAACGGCGTGTTGCGGATCAGCTCGACATAGCTGCCGACCACCACGCGCAGCCACAGCGGCCCATGCGCGCGCGCCCAGGCGCAAGCGACGCCGAGTGCGCCGCCGAGCAGGGTCGCTGCCGCCGTCAACCCGATCGTCCAGGCCACGCCGACCAGCAGCAGCGGCCACTGGCTCAGGACGGCCGCGAAGTCGAAGTCGATGCGCACGAGATGTTTCTGGTGATCGTTGACGTGAACTGGAAGAAGCATGCCTTCATGCTGAAGCTTTTCAACAACTCGCCCAATTCGGGATCGCTACTGAAGCTACGACCGATGCTCCCCAATCCAGCAAGGGCTTTGCCGGGCCGCAGGCGCCGCCCCCGGTTGGGGGTAGGCGAAAGCCGACCAACGGGAGCGAAGCCTGGGGGAGAGCTCAGTTCGGCAGTTCCCCGGTGGAGCGGCCGAGCCATTTCTTCGACATCGCTTCGAGCTCGCCGGCCTTTTTCGCCTCTGCGATGATCTCGTTGACCTTGCCCTTGAGCTTGTCGTCGCCTTTGGCCACGCCGATGAAGTTCGGGCTGTCTTTGAGCAGCAGCTTGTACTCGGCGTTCAGATTCGGGTTCTTCTGCATCATGTTGCCCGCGACCGAGGCGCTGGTCGCGATCGCCTGCGTCTGGCCAGCGACGAACGCGGCGATCGTCGCGTTGTTGTCCTCGAAGCGTTTCACCTGCACGTCGGCCGGCGCGACCTTGCCCAGTTCCTGGTCTTCCATCGCGCCACGCGTGACGGCGACGGTCTTGCCGCTCAGGTCCGCGAAGGTCTTGACGGCCGTGCTTTTCGGCGCAAAGACAGCCTGGAAGAACGGTGCGTAGGCGGCCGTGAAGTCGATCACCTTCTCCCGCTCGGCGTTCTTGCCCAGCGTCGAGATCACCAGATCAGCCTTGCCGGTCTGCAGATACGGAATGCGGTTCGCGCTGTTGACCGGCACCAGTTCGGCCTTCACGCCGAGTTTCTTCGCGATCAGCCGCGCCATGTCCACGTCGAGGCCCTGGGGCTGCATGTCCGGGCCGACGAAGCCGTAGGGAGGGTAGTCGGTCGGCACCGCGATCTTGATCGTCTTGGCCTTCATGATCTGGTCCAGCGCGCTTTGCGCATGGGCGCCGGCGCCCGCCAGCGCAGCGATGGACAGCAGGGCGAGCGAGAGCAGGCGAGGGGAAGTGGTCATCGAAAAAGCGGCTTTCTGCGGTGGGGAAAAACGGGTGGTGCGCCACGGGTCGGGCCATCGATCGCTCGGCGCCGCCTGGTCGAACGAGATGATGCAAGAGTCACGCCAGGGGCAGGCAGCCAGCGTCGATGAAAGGTCGCTTGCGCGGATTGTCGGAACCCGTCCCACAAGCGAGCGGTACGGGCAGGCCGAGCAAATGCCGGTGGAAAATAAGACTACTGTTTTTGTAGCAAACAATTAAGGCTGGGTAGCTGCATCAGCCACTTTTTGCTTGAAAAACGCCTCGTTCGACCGCTACACGGTCGCCACCGGCGTCGCCGGTGAGCCGACCGCGCCGGGCAGCCGCAACGGCGGGGCCGTGAGCAGAAAGCGGCTGCGCCGGTTCTCGCGCAGCCAGCGCGCCAGGTCGGTCAGCCACCAGAGCTCGCCGAGCGGCACGCCGAGCTTGAACAGGCAATGCTCGTGCAGCGGCAGCGAAGCACGTTCGGCGTCGCCTTGCGCTGCGCGCGCCGGATGCGCTTCAGCCGCATGGTTGTCGGCGATCAGTGCCGCGAAGCCTTGGTCCGTGATCCACTGCAGCAGCGCCGGATCGCGGCCGTCGAGCGCGGCGCAGGACCGCTCCGGCCGTTCCTTGTCGGGCTGCCTGTTCATGCCGAGCAGCAGGTCGGCAAAGCCCGTATGCAGCAGCATGTCGCCGGGCTCGATCGTCACGTCGTCGCTGTCCATGATGCGCTGCAGCGTTGTCAGATCGACCAGCGTGCGCTCGTCACCCAGGTGCGCGCGCAGGTCGATCAGCACGCCGCGGCCCTGGATCGGGTGCGCGGCCATGTTCTCGATGCCCAGTTTCATCCCATACGACCCGCCTGGCCCGCAGCCCGCAGCCCGCAGCCGGCAGCCGGCAGCCGGCAATCGGCAATCGGCAATCGGCAATCGGCAATCGGCAATCGGCAATCGGCAATCGGCAATCGGCAATCGGCAATCGGCAATCGGCAATCGGCAATCGGCAATCGGCAATCGGCAATCGGCAATCGGCAATCGGCAATCGGCAACGGCAATCGGCAAGTTTCAAGTCGCCGGGGCCGACGACGTCCTCGTGTGCGCGCCAGCCGTTGTAATAGACCTTCTCGGGCTCGCCGTCGCCATCCGCGCCGAACCAGGAGCCGACATGCGCCAAGCCGTCCTACTGCGTCGAATACTGCAGGCAGATGTTGACCTGGTCGTCGCAGATCACGTCGGTGTTGCGTGCATCCAGATGGCGCAGCGGCTTGGTTCATGTACGGCCCGCCGTTCATTTCGGTCGGCCGCAGCTTCGGTGGATGCCTGCGTGGATTGAGCTTGGCTTCGCCGGGCACGTCGAGCGGCAGCGACAGGCAGAACGCGCGGCCGGTCCGGACTTCGACAGCGCCCGCGCGGACCTTGTCGGCCGTCAGCAGGTTGATGCGGCCGAGCTGATCATCGCGGCCGAAGTCGCCCCAGGTCGAGCCATTCGAGCGCTGTTTCCAGCGGGATGTTGCAGGCACTGGTCGTCTCCATCAATATGCACCACGGCGGCGTCCATGACCATGTCGAGCAGCAGGCCATACCGGCCTGACCCAAGCCAATGGCCTTCCATGATTGCCGGGGCGGTTCAGCGAGCCGAAACCTCATGCCGGCTGCTCCTGCGGATCCTCCCGCGCTGACTCGTCCGGACCCCGGTCGCGCCGCGACCGCGTGAGCTGTCGCACCAGCACGAAGAACAGCGGGATATAGAAGATCGCCAGGATCGTCGCCGTCAACATGCCGCCGACCACCGCGGTGCCGATCGCGATCCGGCTGTTGGCGCCGGCGCCCGAGGACAGCGCGAGCGGCATCACCCCGAAGATGAAAGCCAGGCTGGTCATCAGGATCGGGCGCAGCCGGATGCGGGCCGCTTCCAGCGCCGCGTCGACGGGGCTCTTGCCCGCCTTCTCGGCCTGCTCGGCGAACTCGATCATCAGGATCGCGTTCTTCGCCGCCAGGCCCATTGTCGTCAGCAGCCCGAGCTGCAAATAGACGTCGTTGATTAATCCGCGCAGCGTGACGGCCAGCACCGCACCCACCAGCCCCAGCGGGATGATTAGCAGCACGGCAACCGGTACCGACCAGCTCTCGTACAGCGCCGCCAGGCACAGGAACACCACCAGCAGCGACAGCCCGTAAAGAACAGGCGCCTGGCCGGCCGACAAGCGTTCCTGAAACGTCAGCCCTGCGTAGGCGACGCTCGTGCCATCGAGCTTGCCGGCCAGCTCCTCGATGCGTGCGATGGCCTCGCCCGAGCTCTTTCCCGGCGCCGGCGAGCCGTTGAACTCGAACGAGGGTATGCCGTTGAAACGCGACAGCGCCACCGGCGCCTCGGCCCAACGGGTCGAGGCGAACGAAGAGAACGGGGTCATGCTGCCATTGCTGCCGCGCACGAACCACGCATACAGATCGTCGGGCGCCGACCGATACGGGGCGTCGCCCTGCACGTACACGCGTTTGACCCGTCCGCGGTCGATGAAATCGTTGACATAGCTGCCGCCCCAGGCGGTCGACAAGGTGCCGTTCACACTGGCCTGCGACAGGCCGAGCGCGGCCAGCTTCTGCTGGTCCAGCTCGACCTTCAGCGTCGCTTTATCGGGCAACTCGGTCACCCGCACCGATGCGAGTCCGGGATCGCTGCGCGCCGCTTCCAGCAGCTTGTCCTTCGCGGCCGAGAATGCCTCGCGCGACAGCTCCCCGGTGTTCTGCAGCTCGATCGTGAAGCCGCTCGACTGACCCAGACCGCGGATCGGCGGCGGCACCAGCGCAAAGACCTCGGCGTCGCGCAGGCCTGCGAAGGCGGTGGTGGCGCGGGCGGTGATGGCGTCGGCGCCGTTGCCGTCGCCTTTGCGCTGCGACCAGTCGCTGAAGTTCAGATAGCCGCGGCCGACGTTCTGACCAGCCGCACCGCCGCCGCCGCCAGCCACCGTGAACATCGTCTGCACGTTTTCCTTTTCGTACTTGTCGAAATAGGTCTCGACGCGCTGCTGCACCTGTTCGGCCCGGTTGATCGTCGCGCCCGGCGGCAGCTGGAACGAGATGATCGCGTTGCCCTGGTCCTCGGTCGGCAGAAAGCCGGTCGGCAGCCGCAGGAACATGAACGCGAGCAACGCGCAGATGACCGCATACAGAATCAGGAACAGCGCCCGCCGACCGATGATCGCTTTCGATGCGCGCACGTAGTGCTCGCTGGTGGCATCGAAGCCGCGGTTGAAGGCGTTGCTTGCGCGCTCAAAACCGGCGTGGATGCGCGGTGCGTGCCGGGCGATCCATCCGGCATCGTCGTCCTTTTCCTCCGGCCCATCCGCCGACCGCTCGGACCCGGCTGCGCGCTTGGCTTTGGGCTTCAGCAGGTGCGCCGTCAGCGCGGGCGTCAAGACCAGCGCAACGCCCACCGACAGCAGCATCGCTGACACGATGGTCACCGAGAACTGGCGGTAGATCACGCCGGTCGAGCCGCCGAAGAACGCCATCGGCAAAAACACCGCCGACAGCACCAACGCGATCGCCACCAGCGCCACCGAGATCTCCTGCATCGACTCGATCGTCGCGTCCCGTGGCGACATGCCGGGGTTCTCATCCAGCAGGCGCTCGACGTTTTCCACCACCACGATGGCGTCGTCCACCAGCAGGCCGATCGACAGCACCAAGCCGAACAGCGTCAGCGTGTTGATCGAAAATCCCAGTGCTGCCATCACGCCAAAGGTGCCCAGCAACACCACGGGCACCGCAATCGCCGGGATCAACGTCGCGCGCCATCCCTGCAAAAAGACGAACATCACGATCACCACCAGCGCGATCGCTTCGAACAGCGTCTTCACCACCTCCTCGATCGACAGCTTGATGAAGTCGGTGGAATCGTTGGCGAAGGTATAGATCAGGCCGGGTGGGAAGTCGCGGGCGCGCTTGCTGATTTCCTGCTTCACCAGCTCGGCGGTGGCCAGGGCGTCGGCACCTGGCGACAACAGCACCGCGATGCCGGCGCCCGGATGGCTGTTGACCTTGACGACCGGGCCGTAAATCTCGGAGCCGAGTTCGATCCGGGCCACGTCTGCGATGCGCACGGTGGCGCCGTTGCGCTGCGTCTTCACGATGATGTCGCTGAACTCGTCGGGCGTGTGCAGCCGCGACTGCGCCGTGACGGTGGCGTTCAGGTACTGGTCCGACGCCGACGGCTGGCCGCCGATCTCGCCGGCGGCGACTTCCGTGTTCTGGGCCTCGATGGCGGCAATCACGTCACTCGGCATCAGCTGGAAGCTGGCCAGCTTGCCCGGCTGCAGCCAGATCCGCATTGCGTAAGGCGAGCCGAACACGTTGATGTCGCCCACGCCGGGGATGCGGCTCAGCGGATCCTGCAGGTTCGAAGACAGGTAGTCGGAGACATCCTGCTTCGACATCTTGTCGTTTTCATCGTAGACACCGACGATCAACAAGAAGTCGGGGTTCGACTTGCGCACCCGCACGCCCTGCTGCTGCACCTGCTGCGGCAGGCGCGGCACCGCCTGTTGCACCCGGTTTTGCACCTGCACCTGCGCGATGTCGGGGTTGGTGCCGCTCCGGAACGTGACGTTGATGGTCACGCCGCCGCGTGAATCCGATGACGAACTGAAGTAGAGCAGACCGTCAAGACCGGTGAGCGATTGCTCGATCACCTGCGTGACGCTGTTTTGCACGATCTCGGCCGAGGCGCCCGGATAGGTGGCGCGCACCGAGACCTGCGGCGGTGCGACGTCCGGATACTGTGCGATCGGCAGCTGCAGGATCGACCCGGCGCCCGCCAGCATCACGATGATCGCGATTACCCACGCGAAGATCGGGCGTTCGATGAAGATGCGTGAGAGCATCGCGCTTCAGCCTTTCTTCGACGTGTTGGCGGCGTCCGCCGACGCAGGCGCGTCGGGTGGCGCGATCTCTTGCGACATGTCTGCGGGAACCGCCTTGATCGGCTGTCCGGGCCGCAGCTTGGCAGTGCCCTGCACGATGACCTTGTCACCGGGTTGCAAGCCTTTGGTGACGACCCAATCGGCTCCCAGGACGCGGTCTGCGGCGATGTTGCGCGACTCCGCCTTGTCGTCGGGGCCGACCACGAAGACTGTCGCCGCGCCTTTCGGATCGCGCGCCACTGCGGGCTGCGGCACGAGGATGACGGCCTTGTCGATGGATTGGGCGAAGCGCGCGCGAACGAACATGCCCGGCAGCAGCACGCTGTCCGGATTGGCAAAGCGTGCCCGCACCGTCACCGTATCGGTGCTCTGATCGACCAGCACTTCGGAGAATTCAACCTTGCCGACCTCGCCGTAGTCGCTGCCGTCCTGCAGCTTCAGCCGTACCGCTGCGCTGGCTGGCACGACGCCGTCCTGGGCCAGTGAGCGCCGCAGCGCCAGCAGTGCCGCTGCCGGCTGCTGGATGTCGACGAAGATGGGATCGAGCTGGTTGATGCGGGCCAGCGGATCGGCTTGGTTGGCGGTCACCAGCGCACCTTGTGTGGACAGCGACCTTCCGATCCGCCCCGAAATCGGCGCCGGCACGGTGGTGAACTTCAGGTTGATCTGCGCGGTCTGCAACTGCGCCCGGTATTGCGCCACCTGTGCCGCGGCCTGCCGGGACGCGGCCAACGCGTTGGTGTACTCCTGCTGGCTCACCGCCTTGGCCTTGACCAGGGGTCTGTAGCGGCGGGCCAGAGCGCTGGCCGCCTCCGCATTCGCCTGGGCGTTCTGCAGATTGGCTTCGGCAACGGCTGCAGCGGCACGGTACAGGCTCGGGTCGATCTCGTACAAAGCTTGTCCGCTGCGGACGAACGCGCCTTCTGTGAAGAGACGTCGACGGATCACGCCGGACACCTGCGGCCTTACTTCGGACTGGCGATAGGATGAGGCGCGCCCGGCGAGCTCGGTGACGTCCGGCACGCTGGTCTGCTGGACGACGACGTAGCCCACCGTCTTGGGCGCGCCGCTTGCGGCGTTTCCGCCCGGCTTTCCTTTCGAGGAAGCCTTGTCTTCCGAATCGCAGCCCGCCAGCGCCACAGCGAATAGCAACAACATGACCGTGGCAAAGGCGTTCGCAAAACGCAAGCGAACGAGTGGGACAAAACGGATCAAGGTGGCCCTCCAACCAAACTGCAAGGACAAACAAGTCGGGCTCTGGCCACGCATTGACCTTTGCGCCCGGGATTCAAGTCGACGAGCCCTGCACCAAGCAGAGCAACGGGCGCAGCTTATCTGCTTCATACAGCAGGGGTTGACCGTCGTGCCCTCAAAGATCGTCCGGGCAATGCAAAGGTCTGCCTGCTGGCATGCCGCAGCACGCCCTCCTGGGCCTGCACGTCGACGACAAGCGTCCCTGCAAGACATGGGTTTTTTGCGCGTTGCCGTCAGGCTGCCCGGCCGAAGGTTTCCATGCTCGAGCGCACCTGGGCTTGCAGTCCGAACCTTCATCGGCAGCGATGCAAGTGACGCTGCTCGCCCATGTGCGGTATGGACGCTTCCTTCGCAAAGTACGCCGTCGCTTTCTCAAGAATGTCGACGTGCGTATTCGGCTGCGCGTCATCCGCGCGCAGTCTTGACAACTCCAACTGTTACGCAGTGACCGGCTTGCTGCCAGGGCCGTTGGAGCGTTCCGGCTGGCGCCGTCCTCACCCAGTTGCGCAGCGTCTGCGCCACCAGACCCGGTTCACGTGCCGCCGGCCCGGCGTCGACCTCTCGTGCTCCCTGCGCGCTTTCTTGACAGCCTGTTCCCCTGAGCTCGGCCATGTACTCCTGCTTCGGGATCCGCTTCACTTGTCGTACTTTCAGCTTCGATGCCAGCCATCGGTCCTTGAAAGACAAAATTCGGAGGGCGGATCGTTCCGAAACCCGCCGTTTTTCCTGTGCAGCCTGGGTCGCATGCGACAACGCCGGCGCAACCGGGGTAATCGCGCCAACCAATACCTGCTGTCGGACGGGCACACCGACTGCTCACGGCACGTCAGCTGCAATGGCCTGTGAAACTCGCCTACCCTGCATCAATCATCCAAGGAGAACAAACCAGATGGCCACCAGCCCGATCACCGGCGCCAATTCGCCAGCCCCTGCCGTGCCGGCAGGACGCGACGTGGACGCGCTCGGACCCAGCGACAGTTCCGACAGCGGCAGCGACGTGCAGGGTGAACGCCCGATGGCGACCGCGCCGGACAACGCGGCCGAACTCGGTGCGCTGCCGGTCGAGTCCGGCACCGACACCGATTCGACCGGCACCGGCGAGCGCGGCTCCGCCACCGGCGAAGACCCGGCGCCTGCGGCCGACATTCAGCCCGACCGCATCATCGAGCGGTCCGATTCGGCCGTGCCTGACCTGCCGCCGGACGAATGACCCCCTAGCGCAGGCCGCGCTGCATCGCATGGCACTGGGCTCGCCGACCCGGCGCCGCCTGCTGCATTTGTCACGGAACTCGTGAAACAATACGGTCCGCCATGCGCATCGCATTCGTCACGGAGACCTACCCGCCCGAAGTCAACGGTGTCGCACTGACGGTTGCGCGCTTTGTAGCGCATCTACGTGGCTGCGGACACGAGATCGAGCTGATCCGGCCGCGCCAGCCGAGCGATGCGGCGGTCGGATACGAAGATGCGGTGGCGACCGGCACGCCGACCGACTGGCTCAGTACCGGCCTGCCGATTCCGATGTATCCGGATCTGCGCTTCGGCTTGATGCGCCCGGGCCGGCTGGTTCGCCACTTCGAGTCGACGCGGCCGCAACTCGTGCACATCGTGACCGAAGGCCCGCTGGGCTGGGCGGCGGTACGGGCCGCGCGCCGGCTCGGCATTCCGACCACGTCGGATTTCCGCACCAACTTCCATCAGTACAGCCACTACTACCGGCTGGGCTGGCTGTCTTCGCTGATCGGCGCCTACCTGCGCCGCCTGCACAACCGTACCCAACGCACGTTCGTGCCGACCGAGCGGGCGTGTGCCGAACTGCAGGCGGCGGGGTTCGAGCGGGTCGAAGTGGTCGGCCGCGGCGTCGATACGAGCCGTTTCTCACCCGCACACCGGCGCGCCGCGCTGCGCGAGCGCTGGGGCGCCGGCGATGACAGCCCGGTGCTGCTCTACGTCGGGCGGCTCGCGGCCGAGAAGAACGTGGCGCTGGCGCTGTCGGCCTGGACCCGGGCGCTCGAACTGGTGCCGTCGACGCGCATGGTGCTGGTCGGCGACGGGCCGCTTAAACGCGAGTTGCAGCAGCGTTTCCCCGGGGCGCTGTTCGCCGGCATGCAGACCGGGGAAGCACTCGCCGCGCACTATGCAAGCGCGGACCTGTTCCTGTTTCCGAGCCTGTCCGAGACGTTCGGCAACGTGACGGTGGAAGCGCTGGCTTCCGGGCTGCCGGTGGTCGCGTTCGACGCTGCGGCAGCCGCCGAGTTCGTGCACGACCGGATCAACGGCCGCCTGATCGCGCCCGGCCACGACGCTGCGTTCGTCGAAGCCGTCGGCGTGCTCGCGTCGTTGCACAGCGAACTCGGCCCGATGCGCATGGCCGCACGCGCCGCCGCAGGCCGCGCCGACTGGGGCGCGGTGCTCGCGCAGTTCGAGCGTCATCTGATGGAGGTGGCCGCCGATGCGGCAGCAAAACCGTCCCGGCTACCCGCCTGCCTGGCATAGGTGGGCGGAACGCGACCGGTCCTGGTCGCTGCGGATGCATCGCGCAAGCGCTTCGCCCGTGCTGATGCGTCTGCTGGTGGCGGTCAGCTGGCTGTCCAACGGCAAGCTCTGGTATTCGATCATCGCGCTGCTGCCCTGGCTCGGCGGCGCGGCCGGCACCGCGGGCGCGCTGCGCATGGGCCTGCTGGGCGTGTTGAACCTTGTGATCTACACGGTGATGAAGCGCCATTTCGCAAGGCCGCGGCCCTACATGGACTGCCCCGGCGTGTCGGCCTGCACGCGCGCGCTTGACGAGTTCAGTTTCCCGAGCGGGCATGTGCTGCACGCGGTCGGTTTCTCATCGATTCTGGTCGCCTACTTCCCGGCGCTCGGCTGGATCGCCTGGCCGTTCACCGCGCTGGTCGCGCTGTCGCGCGTGGTGCTCGGCCTGCATTACCCGAGCGACGTGGCGGTCGGCGCGCTGCTGGGCTGGCTGATGGCGCACGCGATCCTGATGCTGTTCTAACGCGCTTCTCCCGGACATGCCGAACGCGCCGAACGCGTTGAATTCACTTGGGCTGCATGCGCAACGTCGGCCAGCGTGCGTGCGGTGCGACTGCGCAGCTGCTGGGCTGCCAACCGCTGCCAAGACGCGACCAACAGCGGGTGATCAATGTCGCTTGGATGCAGCTCCAGCCGCACCACCGGCTGCCGGCGCTGTCGGCGTGCGAGGCTGCCGTTCCAGAGCACCGACAAGCCGCGTCGCCAACTGCTTGAATTGCTGTAGACCTGTGCCTGCGCATCGATAGGCGGCGGCTGATTGCCGTTCATTGCGCCTAGTGGGTGAATCTGCCGCAACGTGCAGGTGTAGGCAAAGCCCCATTCCCGCACCGCGCGCCAGCTGTCGGGCCCAAGCAGCCAGGCCGGCGCGACGAAGCCGGCCGGCTCCAGCCCCAGCCGGCGCAGCCAGCGCAGGCCGGCCTTGATGCGCGTGCGCGCTTCGGCCAGCGGCAGGTCGCTGAACTCGCCTTCGCCGCGCGTGTAGTGGCGCCGGCGCAAATGGTCGATGAAGCCGCGCGGCGGGCGTTCGTCCAAGTGCGTGAAGCCGTGCAGCGCGACTTCGTCGCCACGCCGCGCGCGTGCCTGCAGCCAGGCTTCGAACGCGGCATCGCGCGGCTCATGGTGATAGCGCGGCACCGCGAGCAGGGTGACGCGAACGTCCGGCTGGATCCGGTCCAGCGCGTCCAGCAGCCGCCGGCATGGCGCCAGCGTGGCCGGCGCTACGTCGTGCAGCACGATGCAAAGCGTACGCGGCGGTACGGGCGGTATGCGGTTGGCCGGCAGCGTCGGTGCGGTGATGGAAACGGGTTCAGTCATGACAGCTGTTCAGCACCTGCATCAGGACCGTGCAGGCGGGCGCGCATTCGACCCAGCATGTGCAGCGGCGGGCGGGCGGGGGGAGGTGGATGACGAAGCTGGATCGCCACCGCGTGCCGTTTGCAGACCAGGCTCAGCGGCAAGCCCGGCACCTGGCCGGGCAGCAGCGGCGATGGTGGTGGCATCAGCTGCCGATGGCGTCCCGCGCCTGAGCAGGCGTTCGTAGTGCTGCCATAGCCGCGGCAGTACCCGGTCCCACGCATAGCCGGCTGCGCGTTCGCACGCACGGGTGGCCAGCGCCGCCCGGTCCTGCGCACAGACGTGCGCGATCGCCTGCGCAAAATCATCCGGCCGGCCGCTGCCGACGCCTTGCCCCACGCCGGCATCGACCAGTTCGGCTAGCCCCTGCGCGGCGCGCGCGACCACCGGCGTGCCGCAGGCCAGCGCTTCCAGCACCGACAGCCCGAACGTTTCCTGGTCGCCCGCGTGCACGAACACGTCGCAGCTGGCCAGCACGGCAGCCAGCCGCACCGCGTCCGTCTGCACCGGCTGCACGATGATCCGCTCGCCGGCCGGCGGTTGCGGGCCGGCGCCGATCGCGAGCAGCCAGTAGCGCGGGCCGAGCCGGCGCACCGCGTCGACCAGCACCGGCAGATGCTTTTCCGGCGCGAACCGGCCTGCGAACACCAGCAGCTTCGCATCGGCGGGCAGGCCGAGCGCGGCGCGCCATGCGGGATCGGCACGCCCGGGTTGGAACAATGCGCAATCGACACCCAGCGGCTGCCGCTGCACGCGCGGCACGCCCCAGTCGCGCAGCTGCGCTGCCATCGCGTCGCTGGGCGCCAGCACCTGATCGAACCGGCGGTACAGATGCACGGCGTAGCGCCGCGCTGCGCGTGCGGCGACAGCACCAGCGTGGCCGCCCAGCGCCGAACGCGCGAGCTGATCAAGATTGGAATGGCAGAACGCGACCGCCGGCACGCTCAACTGCTGCGCCGCATCGAGCGCGGCCCAGGCGAGCCGATAGGGATCGGCCGCTTCGATCAGATCGGGCTTGGCTGCCGCTAGCAGCCGCGCCGCCGCGCCGCGCCGCCACGGCAGCCGATAGCTGCCGCCGCTGCCGGGCAATGGCGGCGCCGGGATGCGCAGCTGGTCGGCATCGTCCGGCGTCGGGTTGGCGATCGTCTGGCGCCAGTCGGGCCGCTGCGCGCCGATATACCGCCGCTTGGCCAGCACGTAGCGGCGCACGCCGCCGCTCGAGTTCCAGAACATCGTCGCGTCCAGCAGATGCCGCGCAGGGATGGACCGATCAGGCATCGGATGCAGGGCGGGAAGTGGGAGCGCTCACGCGCCCGATTTTTCCATGACCGTGCCCGGGCCCGGGCCCGGTTAGGTGCAGGCGGACCTGGCCGACTTGCGGCACCGGCATTGCCAGCGCGCCGACTTGTCAAGCCCCGCCGAAACGCTCATGCTGCACAGACCCGCCCTGCGCGCAAACCCGACCATCCATCGACCCCATGTCCGATCCGCAAACACCCAAGACGACCGCCCCCGCCAGCGACATGACTGCAGCCACCGGCAGCATCGAGCCGCCGCGCCCCGATCCGAAGCCGGCCGCAGCGTCCGCCGATTCACCGATGGGCGACGTTCAGCGCACCACGCTGCAAGCGCTGAGCCGCGAGGCAGGCGTGCCGTTCGACGACACGCTCAGCACGGCGGCGGCGGCCCGCCGCATCACCGAGTTGCAGCGCGCGAAGGATCGCGACAACGAAGCGGCGCGTGCTGCGCGCGGCGCCGCCACCGAGGCGCTGCCGCCCGATGCCGGCGAAGAAGACCCGGGTGCCGCGCTGGACGCGCCCGGCACGAAACAGGCGATGCAAGGCGAGGAGCAGGCAGCGGAGCGCAAAAAACCAGCAGCGCAGTAGGCTGTAGCAGTGACGAACGTAGCATCCAAGTGCAGCGCCATATTCACCAGATGCACGGCGCCAAAACTCGTACAGACCCATGCCAGCAGGCGCCACGGAGCTGGCTTTGCCAGGCCGTAGGCGTCGCCCCCGGTAAGGGGGTAGCCGAGAGCCGACCGCAGGGAGCGTTGTGCTGGGGGTGAGCTTTAGGCCTCGCCAACGCTGCCGGTAATCGGCAGCACGATGCCGGTGATGTAGCCCGAACACACCGGTGCAGCGAGGAACACGTAGGCGGGCGACAGCTCCTCTGGTTGCGCGACGCGCTTCATATCGGTGCCCTGGCCCCAGGTTTTCATCGCCTCTGCGGGTTGATCGGCCGGGTTCAGCGGCGTCCAGACCGGGCCCGGCGCGACTGCGTTCACGCGAATGCCTCTTTCGATCACGTTCTGCGCGAGCGCCTTCGTGAATGCGTGGATCGCGCCCTTCGTGGTCGAATAGTCAAGCAGCTTCGCGCTGCCTTTGAGGCCCACCACCGAACCGGTGTTGATGATGGAGGCGCCCTGCTTCATGTGCGGCAGCGCGGCTTTCGCCATGTGGAAGTAGCCGTACACGTTGGTGCGCATGGTCAGATCGAAGCGCTCTTCGCTCAGGTCTTCGAGGCTGTCCGCATGCTCCTGGAACGCCGCATTGTTGACCAGCACGTCGAGCCGGCCGAATGCCTGCATCGTCTGCTCGACTGCGGATTGGCAGAAATTCATCTGCGTGACGTCGCCGCGGATCAGCAGGCAGCGCTGGCCTTCCTTTTCGACGTGCGCCTTGGTGTGCTGCGCATCTTCGTCTTCATCGAGATAGACGATCGCCACATCGGCGCCTTCGCGCGCGAACAGGATGGCGACCGCGCGGCCGATGCCGGAATCGCCGCCCGTGATGATGGTGGAAAAGCCCGCGAGCTTACCGCTGCCTTTGTAGTTCGGCGCGGCGTGCTGCGGCATCAGGTCGAGCTCGTGCTCGTTGCCGGGTTTTTCGATGTGCTGCTCGGGTAGCTTGGCCGGGTGCTCGCGTGCGCCGGCCTGCACGGCGCTTTTCTGCTCTTCCTGCTTCGGTTTCTCGGCGTCGCGTTGGTCTTGCTGCTGCTGGATGTCGCGCTCGGTCTGCACGCGGCTGCTGGTGTCGTTCTGGTCGTTCATCTGGGCGCTCCTTGGGTGCATGAAGATGGGCGGGATTCGGGTCAGGCCACTGCACGAGACTTTTCACATTCCCGGCAGCGATCTGGTACTCGAGGGCATCGGCACTCGTCATGCCCGGCACTGCAATGCTACATTTTTAATAGCTAAAAATGTAGGTGACACAAGCGCCTATGCCCGGAAAGACCATACAACCACGTTCGATGTCCTGTGTGCGCACCAGCGGCGCGCACAGCCTTCAAACGCCGGTGCGGCGCTCCGCCAGATAGCGTTGCGCAAAGCCCGCGAAGTCGCCCGCGTCCAGCGCCTGCCGCACGCCGCGCATCAGCTCCAGATAGTGATGCAGGTTGTGGATCGTGCCGAGCATCGGTGCCAGCATCTCGCCGCAGCGGTCCAGATGGTGCAGATACGCGCGGCTGAAACCATCCCGCCCGCCGTCGGCCCACGGCACGCCCGAGCTGCCTGCGCACGCGTGGCAGCTGCAGCGCTCATCGAGCGGGCGCGGGTCCGCCTTGTGCCGCGCGTTGCGAATTTTCAAGTCGCCCAGCCGCGTGAACAAGGTGCCGTTCCTCGCATTGCGCGTCGGCATCACGCAGTCGAACATGTCCACGCCATTCGCCACGCCATCGAGCAAGTCTTCCGGCGTGCCGACGCCCATCAGGTAGCGCGGCTTGTCGGCCGGCAGCAGCCGCGGCGTGTGCGCGACGATGCGGCGCATCTCGTCTTTCGGCTCGCCGACGCTGACCCCGCCGATCGCATAGCCGGGCAGGCCCATCGCCGCGAGCGTGGTGGCCGATTCGGCACGCAGGGATTCGTACATGCCGCCCTGCACGATGCCGAACAGCGCGTTCGGGTTTTCGAGCCGCGCGAATTCGGCCTGGCAACGTGCGGCCCAGCGCAGGCTCAGTTCCATCGAGCTGCGCGCGTCGGCCTCCGACGTGATGCGGCCAGCCGTTTCGTACGGCGTGCATTCGTCGAACTGCATCGCGATGTCGGAATTGAGCGCGGTCTGGATCTGGATCGAGATTTCCGGTGTGAGCAGCAGCTTGTCGCCGTTCACGGGGGAGGCGAAGCGCACGCCGTCTTCCGATATCTTGCGCATCGCGCCCAGGCTCCAGACCTGGAAGCCGCCGGAGTCGGTCAGGATCGGCCGCGGCCAGTTCTCGAATTTGTGCAGGCCGCCGAACGTGTTGATCACGTCCAGCCCGGGGCGTAGCCAGAGGTGGAACGTGTTGCCCAGGATGATCTGCGCGTCCATCTCGGCCAAGCTTCTGGGCAGCACGCCTTTCACGGTCCCGTAGGTGCCGACCGGCATGAATACCGGCGTCTCGACCGTGCCGTGCGCAAGTGCAAGCCGGCCACGGCGCGCGAGGCCGTCGGCCTTCAGCAGTTCAAACTTCATCGATTGCGGTCACGGCGCATGCAGGCCGTGACCGACGGACAACCGGACTTTCAGCCTGCGGGCTGGGCGCTGCCGACCAGCGCAGGGCTGGATTTGGCCGGTGCGTCCGGCGCGTCCGAACGGTCCCAGGCCCAGGCGGTGAACACGCTGAGGCTCAACAGCAGAGCCATGCCCAAGGTCAGGCGCAGGAGGGTGTTCATGAAAAAGGCGCTCCAGAAAACGAAATTGGCAGCTTGTCGTGGGGGAGGAAACTGGGTCGAGGCGCAGTGCGTGCACGCCGTCACCGCTGTCTCGGCACGCGAGGATTCTGAGGCCGCCCCGGTGCCGTTTTGCACGGCTCGCGCCCGGTGTTGTCACTTTGTTACGAGTGATCGTCGTGCTGTACCCACTGCGCAACAGGATCGGCATTGCGGGCAGGATCACAGGCTGATTCAAGCGTGATCCGGTACCCACTCACCGGACCTGTTGACTGCGTCCGGATACAGCCATGCGAGCGTCTGCCAGAGCGTGTCGGCCAGCAACGCATGCAGCTGGCTCGGCAAGCTGGCCGGTGCATCAGCCGGCTTGGCAGCGGCGCTGGTGGCGCCGACCGGCAGCCCCTGCGCTGCGCGCAGCTGCAGCCAGAGCCGGTCGAGCGCGGCGGCGTGTGCGGCCACCGCAGCCTCCGTTTCGGTCTGCCAGAACGCAGGCGATTCGCCTTCGACCCAGTCGCCACGCCCGCGCCCGTAGTGCGCCACAGCTAGATAGCGCAGGACTGCGGTCACGGTCAGTGCGCGCAGGAACGGCTCGGCAAAGCGCACGGTCGGCTTTTGCACGCCCTTGATGCGATTGAAGCCAAGCGCGGCGCCAGCGGCCGTGATGGCGCCGACCACGCCGCCGATCAGCATGCCGCCGCCCACCGTGAGTCCGCCGGACAGCAGATCGGCCGACAGGCCGGTTGCTGCGCCCGATGCGATTGCGCCCCAGAAGCCCGCTTCGCGTGGGTCGGCCGGCGTCTGCACCGCGAAGTTTTCCACGAGCCGCTTGTCCACCTTGGCGGCGGCGGACCCTTCCAGGCCGTGCAGCGCGATGAGCCGCTGCGTGACGGCCAGCGTGGCCGCGTCCAGCCGCGCCGCCAACGTGTCCATCGCCGCCTGCTGCGCCTGTTGCGCACGATCGCGCGTGACGCCGACCTTGGTCAGCACCTTGTTGACGAGACCCGCATCGAGCGCGACCGGCTCGACGTCGCGCGCGGCCGCCAGCAGGTAGTCCGACAGCAGCTTGGTCGCCGCATCGAAGCGCGCCCGGTTGCGCTGCTGCCAGCTGGCGACGAGCCGTTGATACGCAGCGGTTTGCACAGCCGGCAGCACCCCGCCCACCGCATCGAACAGCACGCGCTCATGCACCCAGCAGCGCGCGAATGCGTCGAGCGGCAGCACCTGGCGCACCACGCTGAACGCCTGGAGCCGCGCGCGCCAGCGCAGCACGTCGTCGTGCTCGGCGGCGGCTGGCTTGGGCCGGCCGGTCTGGTTCAGCAGCACGATCACGGGCTTGCCGAGCCACTGCAGGATCTGCATCTCCGGTTCGACATAGCCAACGTCGTGCGGGTCTTCCGAGGCGTTGGCCAGATACAGCACCACATCGCCGTGGTCGCGCGCGGCGCGCAGCGCCTGCTGGCTGAGCCAGAACGTCCGGTCTTGGTAGCGGTCCCAGACTTCGCGCAGGAACCAGCCGACCGGCTGCTCCGAATTGCCTAGCCGCTGTGCGAGCCGCACCGAATCGCCGAAGCCGGGCGTGTCCCACAGACGCAGCTCGTCGCCGGCATCGGTCGCGACCAGCACATGCGAATCGGCAGTCTCCGTCACGTGTGGCGCATCGCGCACGTCGCCGATGTCGCGGCCCAGCAGCGTGCGTGCAAGCGTGGTCTTGCCGACGTTGGTGTGCGAGATCAGCGCGAGTTGCAGCCGCACCGGCGGTGACGCCTTGCTGCCGTCGGCGTGGGTGGCAGCAGCGTCGTTCAGCGGCATCGAGGTGAAGTCTGGAAGAAAACGTCAGGCCGCGGCCAGCGCCGAGGCGCGCGCAGCCAGGTCGTGCTCAAGCCCGTCGAGCACCGGGTCGAGCAGATCGACGAACGCGACTGCAAGCCCGTGCGACTGGCAAAAGCGCCGCCACAGGCTGCGCCGGCCGGCCAGCCGCTCGGCCGCGTCAGGCTGCCGGCCGAAGCGTTCGATCCAGCCCGATTCGTCGAGCAGCGCGGCGAGGCGGCGCGGCGCAGCGGCTTTGGCCTGGTCGATGAAGACGCCGTGGTTTTCCACCTCCGGCGTGGCGTTCAGGTTGAACAGCAGCAGCGTGAGCGCGGCAGGGATTTGTGGTTCGGTGTCGACTGGTGGCAGGTCCTCGCCGTAGCCGACCGGCGCCTGCAACGCGAGCCGCGCATCGTCGCCGAGCAGTTGCGCGGCGATCGCAGCCAAGCCTTGCCGGCGCGGATCGTTCACGCTGAAGCTGTAAGGCAGCACGCGCAACGCGCCCGCGCTGCCCGGGCCGGCGCGACTGGCGCCGCCGGCGCTGGCGAGCAGCCGCTGGAAATACGGTTCGTCCAGATCGAGCCGGAACGCCTGCGCCAACTGCCGCTCGCGCCACCAGGCTTGTGCGGCCAGCACCGCGCGCGGCAGCACCACGAACAGCGCGAGCAGCGCCGCATAAAGATGCACCCAGCGCGCGCCGGACGCCGGCTGCGGCGGCTGGCCGAACTGCAGCGCCGCGACCTGCTCGACCGAAAACGGCTGCATGCCGAACAGATGCACGAGTGGCCAGGACACGATCGACAGCACGCCGTGCACCGCGCCTGCGTCCAGGAACGTGCTTTCCCAGCCGACCCGGTATTCCGACACGATGCCGCGCAGGTACAGCGAGCCGATCGCGCCGGCTGCGAACAGTGCGGCTGCCAGATGCAGCATGCGTGCGATCCGCGCCGTGTTCAGCGGCGCCACGAGGCGCGACCAGTCACGCACGAACGCGAGCAGCGCACGGCGCAGCACGGCGGGCGCTGCCGGCTCGGTCTGTGCCGATGACACCCGCTTCGCAAGCCAGCGCTGCACGCCGTCGCGCAGCACTGCCGGCACGGGACCGCGTGGTTCAGCCGCTGCATCGCGCTGCCGCCGATTCCATAGCGGCCACAGCAGCAGCCCCAGATAGACAGCCAGATTCCAGCCGACGATCAGCAGCAGCGCGCCGGACAGCAGATCGACACGGTGCGGATGCACGACCCGTTCTGCCAGGCCGCCGGCCAGCACGGCCGCGAGCGCGCTGCCGATGCCGGCCCAGGCGTGCCAGTGGCCGAGCTGGCGCGCGGCGGCGACCGACGGATGGCGCGGCTGCAGCCGCTCCAGCAGCTGCTGCGCGCGCATGTGCAGGTAGGGCGCAGCCGTCACCGCGCTGTTTTCCGGGCTGTTCCTCTTCGCAGCCTGCCAGTGCGACAGCTCGCGCGCGGCCTGGCTGGCCTGGCGGCGGTCTTCGGCGTGCAGCAGCTGTTGGTCTCGGTCGGCCAGCTCGATGGCACGCACCAGCGCGATCTCGCGCGCGGCAGGTTCATTCATCGTGGGGATGGCTGCCGGCATCGTGTCATGCAGGCGATTATCGATGCGGGCTGCAGCCGGCCCGGGCGTCGCGCAGGCGACCCTACAATGATTTGCCGGCCCTGGAGGGCCACGTCGCGCCGTTTCGATGAGTCGGCCGGCGCGCCGAAAAATACCGGACATCCAAGCAGGAGACACCCATTTCATGAGCACCGAATCGGTCCAGTCGGACCAGGCCCAGGCCGAACTGCGCCAAGCGGCGCTTGATTACCACGAATTCCCGACGCCCGGCAAGACCCAGATTCAGGCGACCAAGCAGGTCGTCAATCAACGCGACCTCGCGCTTGCCTATTCACCGGGCGTGGCCGCACCGTGCCTTGAGATCGAGCGCGACCCGACCACCGCGTTCAAATACACGAACCGCGGCAACCTGATCGGCGTGATCAGCAATGGCACTGCGGTGCTGGGGCTGGGCAACATCGGCGCGCTTGCCTCCAAGCCGGTGATGGAAGGCAAGGCGGTGCTGTTCAAGAAGTTCGCCGGCATCGATGTGTTCGACATCGAGGTCGACGAGCAAAAGGATCTGGACAAGCTGGTCGATGTGATCGCCGCGCTGGAGCCCACATTCGGCGGCATCAACCTGGAGGACATCAAGGCGCCGGATTGCTTCTATGTGGAGCGCAAATTGCGCGAACGCATGAAGATCCCGGTGTTCCACGACGATCAGCATGGCACCGCGATCGTGGTCGGTGCGGCAGTGCTCGGTGGACTGCGGGTGGTCGGCAAGGAGCTGAGCCAGGTCAAGCTGGTCACCTCGGGCGCGGGCGCGGCCGCGCTGGCGTGCCTCAAACTGCTGCTCAAGATGGGCTTGCCGCGCGAAAACATCTTCGTGACCGACCTGGCCGGCGTCGTCTATGCAGGGCGCACGGAGCTGATGGACGAGGACAAGATCCAGTTTGCACAACACACCGATGCGCGCCGGCTCACCGACGTGATCGACGGTGCCGACGTGTTTCTGGGCTTGTCCGCCGGCGGCGTGCTCAAGCAGGACATGGTCAGGCGCATGGCCGAGCGGCCGCTGATCCTCGCGCTGGCCAATCCGAACCCCGAGATCACGCCTGAAGACGCAAAAGCGGTTCGGCCCGATGCGGTGCTCGCAACCGGCCGCACCGACTACCCGAACCAGGTCAACAACGTCCTATGCTTTCCGTACATCTTCCGCGGCGCGCTCGACTGCGGCGCCACCACCATCACCGACGAGATGGAGATCGCCGCAGTGAACGCGATCGTGGAACTCGCGCAAGCCGAGCAAAGCGAGGTGGTGGCAGCCGCCTACACCGGCCAGCAGCTTGAATTCGGCCCCGAATACCTGATCCCGAAGCCGTTCGACCCGCGCCTGATCCTGAAGATCGCACCGGCGGTGGCGCGCGCCGCGGCGGAGTCGGGCGTGGCGGCGCGGCCCATTTCGGACATGGACGCGTACCTGCAGCGCCTGCAGTCGATCGTCTACGCGTCCGGCACCACCATGAAGCCGATCTTCGCGGCTGCCAAGACCGCGTCGAAAAAGCGGATCGCCTACAGCGAAGGCGAGGAGGAGCGCGTGCTGCGCGCGTGCCAGATCGTGATCGA
This sequence comes from Burkholderiaceae bacterium, assembly GCA_965218765.1. Lineage (GTDB taxonomy): Bacteria > Pseudomonadota > Gammaproteobacteria > Burkholderiales > Burkholderiaceae_C > JBBPYC01. The sequence continues at coordinate 526,383 of CBDCLU010000004.1, forward strand.
CGAAGGGCTCGCGCGCCCGACCCTGATCGGCCGGCCGGCCATCATCGCGCAGCGCATCCAGAAGTTCGGCCTGCGGTTGACCGAGGGGAAGGACTACGACATCGTGAATGTCGAGCAGGACCGGCGCTACAACGATTTCTGGCAGACGTACCACCAGATGATGGAACGCCGCGGCGTGACGGTGCCGATTGCGAAGATCGAGATGCGCCGGCGGCTGTCGCTGATTGGCGCCATGCTGCTGCACAAGGGCGAGGTGGACGGCATGATCTGCGGCACCTGGGGCACGCCGCAGGTGCATCTTCCATACATCGATCAGGTGATCGGCAGGCGCGCCGGCCGGCTGCAAAAGGAAGGCGTCTATGCCTGCATGAATGGGCTGGTGCTGCCGAACCGGCAGGTGTTCCTGGTCGATACGCACATCAACGTCGATCCGACGGCGGCCGAGCTGGCCGAGATCACGGTGATGGCCGCCGAGGAAATGTTGCGCTTCGGCATCGAGCCGAAAGCGGCGCTGCTGTCGCACTCGAACTTCGGCAGCTCGAACACGCCGAGCGCCCAGAAGATGCGCGAGACGCTCGAGTTGCTGCGCGCCGAGGCGCCCTGGCTCGAAGTCGATGGGGAAATGCATGGCGACGTCGCACTGGACGGCAAGGCCCGCGAGGCGGTCATGCCGCACAGCATGCTCAAAGGCGACGCGAACCTGCTGGTGCTGCCGAACATCGAAGCCGCCAACATCTCCTACAACCTGCTGAAGACCGCCGCCGGCGGCAACATCGCGATCGGGCCGGTGCTGCTCGGCGCTGCGATGCCGGTGCATATCCTCACGGCCAGCGCCACGGTGCGGCGCATCGTCAACATGACCGCCTTGACAGTGGCAGACGCGAATGCAACGCGTTAGCGGTGTGCACCGATTGCGGCTGCATTTAGGGACATTGCTCTAAGCGTGCACTGCGGCGGTGCGGATATCCTCACAACGTGCGTGCAAGGCTTGCGAATACCACAGCTTTGCGTCACACTATCGGTTGGCGCTTAGGTAGAAACCCGAACGCGTTTTCGAGGCGTTTCGCCTCGTCTGCAAGGTGTTTTCGGGATGTCACTGCTTGATTCGTTGGTTCGGGGTTCCTGGCGGACTCGCATGGCGGCCGTGTTGCTGGCAGGTGCCAGTTTCGGCGTTGCAGCGCGTGGTCCGCTGCCATCGGCCGAGACGACTTCGGCAGACACGGTGGCACTGGCCGAGCTGCCGGTGCAAGCCCGGGCGGTGTACCGGCTGATCCTGCAAGGCGGTCCATTCCGCCATGACAAGGACGGCGTCGTGTTCGGCAACCGTGAACGGTTGCTGCCATTGCACCAGCGCGGCTACTACCTCGAATACACGGTTGATACGCCGGGCATTAATCACCGCGGCGCGCGACGACTGGTGTGCGGAGGGCCGGCGCGGGTGCCGGACGCCTGCTATTACACAGGCGACCATTACGCCAGCTTTCGTCGCGTGACTGCCGATTCGCAGCCATGAGCGCCGTGGTCCGTTGCCCGGGCATGAATGCCGGCGCAGCTGGGAACATCGGTTGCCGCAGTGAGATCATTTATTGAGTCAGTGGTCAGTTTTTAGTGAGTCATTCATTCAGTCAGTCAATTTGAAAGAGCAAAAGAAGATGGACGCACCGCTTAGTCGGGATTCACTGCTGCAGACGCGGCAGCTTTCCGACCTTGAATCCAACGGCGCCCGCGCCAACCCGCTGCCGCGCGCGACGCTGCAACCGCTTGCCTTGCAGCCCGGCCAGGAATCGCTGCTGCGCGGCGTGCGCAGCAACATCGTGCAGTCGATTCGCGCATTTCGTGTACATGACCTGCACGTTGCCGCTACCGAGCTCGGGCAGCATTTCCTCTATGCGAATCTGGCGGTTGCACAGAGCAAGCAGGATGTGCTGGATCTGATCGCGCAACAGTTCACGTTTCCCGCGCATTTCGGCAAGAACTTCGATGCGCTCTACGACTGCATGACCGATCCGCTGCACAAGTCCGGGCCGCAGCCCGGCTTCGTGGTGGTGCTCGAGCACATTCCGGCGAACGGCAAATTCGACAAGGAGGCACGCGAGCAGTTGCTCGACATCTTCCGCGACGCGGCCGATTTCTGGGCCGATCGAAAAATCCCGTTTCGCTGCTTCTATTCTTTTCAGTAGCCCGTTCTGCACACACCAGCCAAGCAGAACGGGCGAACGAGGCTAGCCACGGCGCACCAGGCGGCGTCATCTCTCACGGCAACGGCGTCGCGGCCAGTTCCGGCAACAGTACGGCGGAACCCAGCACTGCTGTCGAAGCGGCGGACGGCATGCCGACCGACCGACTGCTCGACGTGACGCCGCAGGCGTTGCGCATGAGCAGCCCCTTCAACGCCGCGTATTGGCTGTCGGCTGCCTGACAGCGGTCCATCGATTGGAGATAGACAAAAACCCGCCTGTCACGGCGGGTTTTTTATTGGCGAAGCGTTAGCCCGGCGCAGGTTGCGTTGCAACCGCCAATGCAAGGTACGCATCCACCGGCACCTCTTGCGCGCGTCGCTGAAGATCGAAGCTGCCCGCGAAGCCGAGTTGATCGAGCCAGCCGCCCAGCGTATGCCGCAGCAATTTGCGCCGCTGGCTGAACGCAACGCGCAGCAGTTCGCGCAGCCAGCCCGGGTCCAGCGGCACGAACGTCTTGCGCGGCTGCATCCGGACCACGGCGCTTTGCACCCGCGGCGGCGGCTCGAATGCCTGCGGCGGCACCGTGAACACCTGCTCCATTTCGTAGCGCCATTGCAGCATCACGCTGATGCGGCCATAAGCGGCTGTGTCTGCATCGGCCACCATGCGTTCCACCACCTCGCGCTGCAGCATGAAATGCTGGTCCTTGATCACCGGGAGGTGATCGAGCAGGTGAAACAGCAGCGGCGTCGAGATGTTGTAGGGCAGGTTGCCGACGATGCGCAAACCCTGCGCTTTATCCATGGCATCGCTCAGGCCAAGCTGCCGCGCCAGTGCCGTGAAATCGACCGCCAGCACGTCCGACTCGATCACCTGCAGCCGCTTGTCGCTGCGCAGCCGCCGCGCCAGATCGCGGTCCAGCTCGACCACCGTGAGCCGCCCCGCACGCGCCAGCAGCGGCGCCGTGAGCGCCGACAAGCCCGGGCCGATCTCCACCAGCGCCGTCTCGTCCGCCCGCACGCCAATCGCCGCCACGATCGCCTCGATCACCGCCGGGTCGGTCAAAAAATGCTGGCCGAAGCGCTTCTTCGGTCGGTGTCGCACCTCGCTCATGAGCGCCTGCCTCGCCGACCGAAGCCAGCACGGCTTACTTCCCTCCATTGCGAACCAGTGCCGCCTTCGCGTTCCCACCCCGGCAGGGGCCGCGGAGCTGGCTCCGCCAGGCCGCAGGCGCCGCCCCCGGTGGGGGGTAGCCGAAAGCCGACCGAAGGGAGCGAAGGCTGGGGCAGAGCCAAATCTACTGCGGCGGCTCGCGCATGTCGACGAAGGCGCGATTGCGCACGTCCTGCGCCCAGGGCCCGTAGGCTTCATCGAGCTTTTTCTCACGCAGCAGGTTGCGCGCGAGTTCGCGTTGCTGGCGCGGTGTCAGCGCGGCTTCACGGCGTTCCAGCAACTGCACCAGATGCACGCCGAACTGCGTCGTGAACGGCTCGCTGAGCTGGCCCGGCGACAGGCCGGCCAGCGTCTGCTCGAACTCCGCCACGTACTGGCCGGGGCTGGCCCAGCCGAGATCGCCGCCGTCCTTTGCGCTGCCGTCCTGTGAGAACTCGCGTGCCAGCGCAGCAAAGTCGGCGCTGCCGGCCTCGATGCGGCGCCGGTAGTCGGCCAGCCGCGCGCGCGCGGCCGCCTCGTCCTGCTGCCTGGACAGGCGCAGCAGGATGTGCCGCGCATGGTTTTGCAGCACCGTCATGCCGGCCGGTGTGCCCAGGCGCCCCTTGTCGATCACCTTCAGCACATGAAAACCCGCGCCCGAGCGGATCGGCCCTGCCACGCCGCCCGCCGGCAGCCCTTTGGTGGCGCTGATGAACAGTTCCGGATAACGGTCGGCCGGCCGCAGGCCCATGCGGCCGCCGGCGCTGCGTTCCGGACCATCCGACGAATCGCGCGCGAGCTGCGAGAAATCTTCGCCGCCGCGCGCCCGCGCCACCACGCTCTGAGCGCGCTGCTGCAACTCGGCCACCTGCTGCGCAGGTGCGTTCTCGGGCACGGCGATCAGCACCTGGGCGAGTTCGATCTCGGCCGGCGTACCGTCTGTTTGGGCGCGATTCAGGAACTGGTCGATGTCCAGTTCGGTGATCTTCACCTTGGGTTCGAGCTCGCGCTCGCGCAGGCGCTGCAACGTGATCTGGCGCCGCAGTTCGTCGCGCAGTTCGTTGGGTGGATAGTTGTCTGCGCTCAGCCGCTGGCGCAACTGCGGCACCGTGAGCTTGTTCTGGCGCGCCACGTTCTGCTCGGCCTGATCGACCGCGCCCGGATCGACCTTGATGCCGGTCTCAGCGGCAAGCTGCAGCTGCGTACGGTCCGTGATCATGCGCTCCAGCACCTGCTGCAGCAACACGTCGGGCGGCGGCACCGGGGCGTTGGTCTGGCTCAGCTGCTGCGCGATGCGTTCCACGCGCGCGTGCAGCTCGTTGTTCGTGATCGGCTCCGAATTGACCACCGCCACGATGAAGTCGGCCTGCTGGCGCTGCGCCGGGGCCGGCGCGCCCGGCTGCGGCAGTGCCGGCGTGCCGAGGCCGGGCGCGCCCAGGCCGGGCACGGAAAACGATGGCGCGCGGCCGGACGGCTTGAAGCCTTGCGCATGGGCTGCGCCAGTCAAGACAGATGCCAGCACGAGGCCCACGGACAGCGCCCGGCAGGCCGCGCGAGCCAGCCGCGCGCGTCGGCTTCGGTTCGATTCCAACAACACAAACTGCGTACTCATAAGCCTCGATAGTCTCCGGTTATCCACCGCACTCGGCGCTGTCGCCGCAGCAACGAGCGAGACCGCGCAGTCAGTCATAGTTCCCAAAGCGGCTCGGCGTGGTGGTCTGCTCGCGCAGGAACTGATAGCGCGGCACGTTCGTGCGCAACGTCTGCAGCGGGCTCGATCCGATGCGCGAGAAGCCGACGAACTCGAGCTGGAACATCACGCGCGTGTTGCCCGACGTGGGCGTGTGCTGCAGCCGCTCGAACACGACCCGGCCGAGCCAGCAGCCGCCGTCGTATTCGAAGCCGACGATGCCGTCGACCAGCCGCTTGTCCGGCATCGAATAGTTGAGCCGCCCGACGCTGTACCAACGCCCCGGCCCCTGGCCCTGGCCAGGCCCCAGGTTGCTGCCGCGATCCCCGAACAGGTCGTTCAGCGGCCACTGCCAGCCGATGTCGATCGACTCGTTCAAGTCGCGCTGGAACCGGTAGGCCGCGCTGATGCTGCGGTAACTGCTCGGCGTGTAGCGGCCACCGATCGACACGCGCTCGGACTCGCCCGCCTTCGGGTTGTATTGCACGGTCGAATCCAGCCGCCACTGCTGCGTCCAGTTGATCGTGCTGCCCAGCAGCAGGTCGCTGAAGCGGTCCACCACCGGCGCTTCACCTGGCAAGGTCACGCGCTGGTCCTTGAAGCGCAGCCGCTGCGCGATGCCGAAGCGCGCGGCTTCCGCGCCGCTGGCCGCATCGAACAGCCGCGTCGTCACGCCCAGGGTCAGCAGATTGTTGTCGGCGATCCGGTCGTTGCCGACGAATGCGTTTTCGGTATAGATGCTCGCGAAGTTGAAGTCGTGCCGCGCGGTGTCGTAGATCGGGATCTGGCTTTGGTCGCGGTACGGCGTGTAGACATAGAACGCGCGCGGCTCGAGCGTCTGGCGGAACGCGCGGCCGAAGAAGCTCGCATCGCGCTCGAAGATCAGGCCGTTGTCCAGGCTGAACGTGGGCACCACCCGGTCGGCTGACGTCGCGCCGTTGGCCAGCATGTCGTCGAAGTTGTAGTGCGTGGCGTGCAGCTGCACTTTCGGCGTCACGAAGTAACCGGGCGCAAGAAACGGCCGGCTCAGCTGCGCGAGCGTGAAGCTGCGCTGCGCATCGGTCTGCTTGGTCAGCGCGCGGTCGGCGGAAAACCGTGTGAAGTCCCCGTCCACCGCATAGTCGAAGCCGGCCACGTCGAAGCGCGAATAGCGCGCCTTGAACTGCGGCAGCCGGTCGTACGGCGGGATGATCGGAGACGCCGGGTCCTGCAGGGTCTGCCATTTGAGCGCCGACGCCGATGCGGTGAAATTGCCCTGCGCCAACGCAAGCGACCCGGTGCTCGGCAGCAGCCGCTGCACCAGCGATGGTGAGCCGCGCGGAAAGTCGCGCCAGTAGCTGTCATCGCTCACGCGGTTCACGTTCAGGTTCAGCCCGAGCGGCCCGAGGCTTGAAAAACCCGGGTTCACGATGCCGTTGTGCTGGATCGACGTGCCCCAGCGCGCATCGCCGTTGCGCAGCGCGTCGTACGGCATGTAGCTGCCACGCACCTGGCCGCGGTAGTTGTCTTCCAGGTAGCGGAATTCACCCCCCAGATCGACGCCGCGGCGTGACTTGATCGATGGATAGAACGTCGCATCCCGGTTCGGTGCGATGTCCCAGTAGTAGGGCAGCAGCAGCTCCACGCCGCTCAGGTTGTCCACCAGCACCGTGGGCGGCAGAAAGCCCGACTTGCGCTTTTCCGACAGCGGAAACGACACCGGCGGCAGCTTCGGCGTCTTCACGCCCTTGAATTCGAGCGTGGCGCCTCGCGCAACGCCCGTGTCTTCATTCAAGTCCAGATCGAGCTTGTCGGCGCGAAACACCCAGGCCGGCATCCAGCTCGGGCCCGGCTGGCGCTGGCAGGTCGAATAGGTGGCGTTCTCGATCGCGAGCTTTTTCTCGCCGACGAACACCACGCGGTCGGCGCGGCCGTAGGCGCCGTTGACCAGCAGCTGATAGGTCGGGTTCAGCAGGGAGCCTTCGAACGACTCCATCTTCAGCTCGAGCTGCGGGCCCTGATAGACATTGCCCGCGCGGTTCAGGTAAATGTCGCCGCGCGCTTTTGCCAGATCCTCCGGCGGCAGGTACTGGAGCTCGTCCGCGCGGATCACGGTATCGCCGCGCCGCACTTCGGCGTTGCCTTCGATCGTGGTCTGCAGGTCGGTCTGCGACGTGATCCGGTCGCCGTAGATGAAGGTCGGTGCGCTCTGGCGCGTGGCGCCCGGCAGCAGTTCGCGCAGTTGCGGGCTGGTCTGCAGCACCGGCACGGGCAGTTCCTGCAACTCGGCGGACCGCGCGCCGACCTTGGCGGACGGCAGCGGCGCCAGCGGCTTGGCTGCGGATTTGGGTGCCGCCTTGCGGGTTGGTGCCGACCGGCGCTCGGGTTTGGCAGCAGTCTGGTGCGTGCCCTGGTCGCGTTTGTCTGTGCTCTTGGCCTTGGTTCCGGCCTTGCCTGCGGACGCACTGGCCGCGCGCGGCGCCTTGCGGCTTTCGGCCTTGCCGGTCTTTCGCGCCTTCTCCGCCTTTTGCGGCTTCTGCGCCGGCTGGCCGCGCGCATCGTGCTTCTTCTGCGCCGCCGCAGCCCAGGCCGGCTCGGTCGGCAACGCGATGCACAGCGACATTGCCAGCAGCCCGATCAGCAAAACGCGCGACAGCCGCGGATGCGCCGAGCCGGTCGAATCGGTCCAGGCACTGCGCAAGGGGGAGAAAACGAATGACACCGGGCGAATCGATCGGTCAGGCTGAAGAGACGAAAAGCGGCCCAGACGGCACGCCGGACAAGGGCTGGCACCACGAGAGGCCAGCCGCCGCGGCCGAGCGCCGGGTCCATAAAATGCATTATCCATGACGACTTTTGCCGAACACCCCGAATTCCTGCAGCCGCCGCACACCGGTGTTGCGGCGGCGCACGTGCCGTGGGCCAGTGCCGGTCGGCGGGCCGCGTTCGTCGCCTGGCTGGCCGCGGTGGCGCCCGGCGCGGGGCTCGACTGCGGGACGCTGCGCATCGCCGCGGCCGATGCGAGCTTCCGCCGCTTCCTGCGCATCGGCCGCGCGCCGACCGCGGACGACCCGGCTGCGAGCCGCATCATCATGGACGCGCCGCCTGAACGCGAAGACTGCCGCTCGTTCGTGCAGATCGCGCAACTGATGCAGAACGCCGGCCTGAACGTGCCGCGCATCCTCGAGTGGAACGAATCGGACGGCTTCATGCTGCTGACCGACCTGGGCCTGCGCACGTTGATGGATGCGATCGACCCCGCCGACGCCGATGCGGCCCGCCCGTTCTACGTCGGCGCGATCGACGCCCTGATCGACTGGCAGCTCGCATCGAAGCCTCGCGTGCTGCCCGATTACGACGAAGCGCTGCTGCGGCGTGAACTGGCGCTGTTTCCGGATTGGTATCTGGAGCGGCACAAGGGGCTGCGAATCGACGCCGCGATGCGCGAAACGCTCGACCGGACGTTCACGACCATCGTGCAGCACAACCTGGCTGCGCCCAGTGTCTACGTGCACCGCGACTTCATGCCGCGCAACCTGATGCTGCCGGCCAGCGCGGAAACCCGTATCGGCGTGCTCGATTTCCAGGACGCGGTCCACGGCCCGATCAGCTACGACATCGCCTGCCTGATGCGCGACGCGTTCCTGTCCTGGGACGAGGAGTTCGTGCTCGACATCACCGTGCGCTACTGGCAGCGCGCCAAAAAAGTCGGCCTGCTCGGCGCCGGCAGCGCGTCCGGCTGGGGCGACGACTTCGGCGAGTTCTACCGCGCGGTCGAATGGATGGGCCTGCAGCGGCACCTGAAAGTCGCGGGCATCTTCGCGCGGCTGACCCTGCGTGACGGCAAGCCCAAGTATCTGGCCGATGCGCCGCGCTTCATCGGCTATATCCGCGCCACCGCGAGCCGCTACCGCGAGCTGACGCCGCTGTTGCGGCTGATCGACAAGGTCGAAGGCAGCACGGCGGCGACTGGTTATGCATTCGGGCGGATGTGAGCGGTTCTTGCATCAAAAGTGCCACGGGCGCAAGTCCTACCTTCTCCTATAGCTATTGAAATAGTAGCGAACCGATTTTGGTGCCACGCTTTTTCAGCGCCGAGCCCTTGCACAGCGGCGCCAGCATCGCACTGCCCGCCGGTGCCGCGCGGCACGTGCAGGTGCTGCGGCTGCAACCGGGCGCAGCCGTCACCCTGTTCGACGGCCGCGGCGGCGAATACGCGGCGGTCGTCGAGCGCATGGGCCGCAGCGACGTGCAGGTGCTGGTCGGCGCGCACGATCCCGTGGAACGCGAAGCGGCGCGCGCCGTGCATCTGGCCGTCGGCATGCCGGCCAACGAACGGATGGACTGGCTGGTTGAGAAAGCCACCGAGCTCGGCGTGGCCAGCATCCAGCCGCTGCTCACGCAACGCAGCGTGCTGCGGCTGGCCGGCGAGCGTGCTGACAAAAAGCGCCTGCACTGGGAGGCGATCGCGATCGCTGCCTGCGAGCAATGCGGGCGCGACCGCGTGCCGCAGCTGCACCCGGTGCGGGCGCTGCCGGACTGGCTGGCGCAAGCCGATCAGGCCGATCACGCACCCGACGCAGCCCGCCTGCTGCTGTCGCTGCGGCCCGCGGCAATGCCGATCGCAGACAGCGCAGCCGACCGCACCCGCGCCGCCTGGGTCGTCGGCGGTCCTGAAGGCGGTTTGACCTCGGGCGAGGAAGAACTGATGCTGGACGCCGGCTTCGCGCCCAGCTCGCTCGGCCCGCGGGTGCTGCGCGCCGAGACCGCGGCGATCGCGCTGCTCGCGGCACTCGTGATGCCGCTCGATTGCTGAGCGCAACGGCCTGCGACATGGCCCGGCCGACATCGATCGCTTCGTCCTGCGCCTAACCATCGGTGCGGATGCGCTGCGCAGAATGCTTCGTCCCGCCACTCGAAAAAGCATCCGCTGCCATGACCATCACCTGCTTCATCCGGTACGAACTCGACCCTTGCAAGACCGAGCTGTTCGCGCGCTATGCCGACCAGTGGGCACGCGTCATCCCGCGCTGCGGCGGGCACCTGATCGGCTACTTCCTGCCGCACGAAGGCACCAACTACGAGGCCTGGGGGCTGATTTCGTTTGCCAGTCTGGCCGACTACGAGACTTATCGAAAGCGTCTGAAGCAGGACGCGCAAGCCCGCGCGAACTTTGCGTTCGCACAGCGTGAGCGCTTTATCCTGCGCGAACGACGCACGTTCACCGAAGCCGTCGAGTCGACCTACCTGAAACGGCCCATGCCGCAGGAGGCCGCATGATCGCCGTGATCTTCGAGGTGACGCCGCAGCCGGACTGTGCGCGCCAGTACTTCGACAGCGCCGCGGCGCTGCGCGAATCGCTGGAATCGGTGGACGGATTCATCTCGGTCGAGCGTTTTCAAAGCCTGAGCCGGCCGGACACCTACCTGTCGATGAGTTACTGGCGCGATGAAGCCGCAGCCGCGCGCTGGCGCAACCAGCCGCAGCACCGTGCGACGCAACGGCGCGGACGCGACAGCATCTTTGCGCACTACCGCATCCGCGTCGCCAGCGTGCTGCGCGACTACGACATGCGGCACCGCGCCGAAGCGCCTGCGGACTCCGACGCCGTGCTGCCCACCGTCACATGAACGACACGTGCTCGGGCGACAGGCCAGCCGCTTCCCGCACGGCACGCCAGACGGCCCGCCCCGCGCATGAACCCCGGCTGGCACGCATCGCCGCGCTGGTGGCCGACGCCACGCGTGCGCGCATGCTGAGCTTTCTGCTGTCGGGCGAATACGCGAGTGCCGGCGAACTCGCGCGCGCCGGCTCGGTCACGGCGCCCACCGCAAGCGCGCATCTGGCGCGTCTGCTCGACGCCGGACTCGTCGCCGTGGAGCAGCGCGGACGCCATCGCTACTACCGGTTGGCCGATGCGGACGTCGCACATGCACTCGAAGCGCTGGCGCTGGTGGCCGAGCGCGCAAGCCATCAGGCCAGCTGGTCGAGCCCGGGCCGGGCGCGGCTGCGCGAAGCCCGCTGCTGCTACGGGCATCTGGCAGGCCGCATCGGCGTCGCGTTGCTCGACCAGATGCTTGCGCGCAGGTGGCTGGACGCGGACGGCGGCCGATTCACGCTCACCGCCGACGGCGCCGCCGGGCTGGCGCGGCTCGGTCTGGACGGCGATCGGTGGCGGTCGTTGCTGGCATCGCAACGGAGCCGGCCGCTGGCCTATCCGTGTCTGGACTGGTCCGAGCGGCGCGACCATCTGGCCGGCCGGTTCGCGGCTGCGCTGCTCGAACAGTTCCTGGCCCAGGGCTGGCTGCGGCGGCACACGGCCGAACGATCGCTGCTGCTCACGCCAGTCGGTGAACGCGCGCTCGGCTGGCTGCTCAATGCCCCAGCCGCGCTTTCAGGATTGCATGCAGCGAACTGACGTACAGGTTGCCCGCTCCATCAAAGCTCACGTCGATCGGCGCGGACAGGGTGGCCGGCAGCTCGCCCAATGTGATGCCCTGCAGCCCCGCGCGGCCCAGCACCGTGCTGACCTGGCCAGCGGCTGACACCCGGCGCACCGTGTGGTTGTCGGTATCAGCCACATAGATGCGGTCGTTGCGATCCAGCGCGATGCCGAGGCGGCAGCTGCCGAACCGCGCTTCCAAACCCATGCCGTCGGCCACGCCGGAGACGACGGCGACCGAGCCGGCCAGTAGGGTGGTCGTGCCGTCGGCGCCGAATCGAACGATCTGCGCGCCGGTCGGGTAGTTCACGAGATCGCAGGTCGGCGCATACACATTGCCCTGGCTGTCCGCAGCCAAGTCGCTCACCCGGAAACCGCCAGCCACTACCGTGCTGATCGCGCCAGCCGAGGTGATGCGATAGATGGACGTTTTATCGAGCCGGCTGTCCGCCACGTACAGATTGCCCGCGCGGTCGAGTGTCAGCGCGCTGATCTGGTCCAGGCTGATCTCGGTGCCGCCAGCGCCCTGGTAGCTGCGCGGCAACTTCGTCACGCGGCCTTGCAGGTCGCGCTTGATCACCTCGGTGCCGTAGACGGGCTGGTTGCAGATGTTTCGGAAGCAGGTGGTGCCGATCTGCACCAGCGATGCCAGATAGACGCTGTCCTGCGCATCGACTACCATGCCGCGCGGCGTGTTCAGGTCGTCGAGCAGCGTGGTCGTGCTGCCATCGGGAGCGATGCGCTGCAGCACCGCGCTGATGTCACCCGGGGGCAGCTTTGCCAGCACGTAGACATTGCCGTGGCTGTCGGCAGCCTGGTTGCCGACGAACCTTGGCTCGAACGGTTCGGGTTGGCCGGCCACGTCGATCACGCGGCCAGCCGGGTCGATCCTGCGGATCGTGTCGTTCTGCACAAACCAGATGCTGCCGTCCGCATCGACTGCAAAGCTCGCTGTTTGTATGCCGGTGGCGACCTGCCTGATCTCACCGCTGGCCGACAGGGTCGAGATGCCCTGGTTGCGAATATCCGAAAAATACAGTGCGCCGTTGCGACCTGCCGTCAACGACGTCAGCAACAGTCCGCTATCCGCCGGTACCGCCACCGTTGAAACCACGCCATCGGGCGTAATCTTGCGAACAGCCGGCGGGCCGGCGGACGCGCCGATCCGGGTTGGACCAGCCAGGTAAATGTTCCCGACGGGGTCCACGGCGATGCCGAACAACTGCCCGAACGGCGGCGCCGGGCCCGCCACCTTCGTTGTGTCGATTTCCGGCAGTTTAGAAAGCTCGCCGGAAGGCGTCAGCCGGTAGACCTCGGCCGGCAATGCGTTCGTGATGTAGAGGTTGCCGGCCCGATCGACCGCCACCGCGCTGGGAAACTTCGGCGGCGCGAAGCCTTCGGTTACGTTGCAGATGGGCGGTGCCTGGCCGGCTGCGGTCGTGACCATGCCATCGGCCGACACCTTGCGCACCACCACGTTGTCCACGACGAATACATTGCCGCTCGCATCGACCGCCACATCGGTCGGTCCGCAGAACGTCGCAGTGTTGCTCGCCCCGTTGTCGTACCCAGCCAGCCCCGTACCAGCCAGCGTGATCACCACGCCGTTGCGCGTCACCTTGCGGACCTTGTGGCCGTCGTGGTCCGCCACATAAAGGTTGCCCTGTGCATCAAGCGCGACGCCGCTCGGGCTCCTGAAGCGTGCGGCCGAACCGGTGCCGTCCAGGTTGCCGATGCCGGCGATGGTGCCGGTGAGCAGGGAGACGTTGCTCCTGAACATCACCGGTGGCGGCGCGGGCGGCGGCGATGGCTCCGGCTGCGGGCTTGTCGTGTCACTGCCGCCAGCGCCGCCACAAGCAGCAAGTGCAAATGCGACGAACAGCGATGCGAGAACGGTGCAGCATTGCGCAACAGGCAAAGAACGGGTGACGCAGGTGGTCATCTCAATTCCTTGTGGCGGAAAAAAAAGCCGAAAGATCGGCTTGCTTACTGCGGCAACTGCACCTTCAGCACCGATCCCTCGGCGCCGATGTACAGATGGCCCACCGCATCGAAGCTCAGACCGTACGGCCGCGCCAGGCTGGTTGGCAACGGGCCAGGGGCCACACCGCGCACACCTTGCTGGCCGACCGCCGTGCTGACCACGCCGTCGGGCGTGATCTTGCGCACCGTGTCGTTGTCGGTGTCGGCCACGAAGAGGTTGTCCGCCGCGTCGAGCGCCAATGCGCTTGGGCAGGTGCCGGCGCTGAACGTAATTCCGTTATACAACCCTCGGACCGCTGCAAACCGTGCCTGTGCGCCGAGCCCGTCCACGTAACCGGTTTCCGTCAGGGAGCCGGCAAGCACGCTGACGTGTTGGTTCGGATCGACCTTGAGAATCGCTGCATTCGCTGGGTTTGGATAGCCTCTGCCAGCTCTCGCGCAAGAAACCAGGTAAGTGTTTCCTGCCTCGTCGGCCGCCACTGCGTTCGGGAACTGCATCGTGCCAGGCAGGGCCACGGCAACGGTGGAGACCACGCCCTGCGGTGTGATCTTGCGCAGAGGTGCGCCCAGGTACTGCGCCACATACACGTTGCCCGCCGGATCGGTGGTCAGCGCGCGTGCGTTGTTCAACCTCGCCGCGGTGCCGACACCGTCGACATCGACGCTGGCAACCGCGGCTGCATCGTTCAGACTCCCTGCGAAAACCGACATCTCGCCTTGCGGCGTGATCTTGCGCACCACAAACGCAGCGCCTCTCTCTTGTGTTGAGATGGAGATGCCGTTGGAATCCAGCACATACAGATTGCCGGCAGCGTCCAGCGCCAAGTCGCTTGGCTGCTTCAACCCACCGCCCACCAGTGTGCTGACCGTCCCGTCCGGTGCAATGCGGCCGATGCCCGCTTCTTGCGGGTACGGCTTGTAGTCCACGAAAAAGACGTTGCCGGCCCGGTCGGCTGCAAGCGGCCCGAAGTACGAGCTGCGCGGCACCCGACCAGCGAGGGTCGAGACGTTGCCCGTGACCGGATCGATCCGGCGGATCGTGTTGCTGCTCTCCGAGACGTACACCGTGCCATCGGCGGCGGCCGCGATGCCTCGCAATTCGCTCAAGCGGCCGGTACCCAACGGGCCATCGACGTTGCCGCCCTGGTACGAGGTATCGGTGGTGCCGGCGATGATCGAAATGCCGCCGTCCGGTGTGATCTTGCGCACCACGCGGCTGGCCGAGCCGTCGATGACATACAGATTGCCGGCCGCGTCTCGGGCCAGGTCGGCTGTTGCATTGATGGCAGGCGACGCGGGCACCACCGTGGTGATCTCGCCCGTCTGCGAAATGCGCACGACGCTGTTTGTGCGGAGGTCGGGCACGAAGCCGCCAATGGCATAGACGTTGCGCGCCGCATCGAGCGCGAGGCCGCGGGAAGCACTGAATGCCAGATCGGGGCGCGCACCATCGGGTTTGTCAGCGAACACGGCCAGTTCGCCGGCCGGCGTCAGCCTATAGATCGCGCCGGCTAAGGAGTCCCCGATGTAGACCACGCCGAAGGCGTCCACCGCGATGCTGCGGGGGGCTCTCGGCGCAACGGAGCCGTTGAATGCGTAGTCGCAATAACCGGTGGTCGAGCCGGTGACCGTCTTGACGTTGCGAGCGGCGTCGATCTTGCGAACGCGGTTGTTGTCGACCACGAAGACGCTGGCGTCGGGGCTGACCGCAATCTTGTCGGGAGCGCAAAACGACGCCTGCATCGCCGGGCCGTCGGCAAATGCAAGTTGGCCCGATCCCGCGACCGTGCTGACGACACCGGCTGCCGCGACGGCTTGCGGCGACCTCGGCGCGGCGTTGCCGAACGCGGAAAGGTCGCAGCCCGCGGTAGCCGAACCGGCTACCGTCTGCACTTGCCGGTCGGGCGTGATCTTGCGCACCGTCTGCGTTTCGGCCACGAACACGTTGCCGGCCGGATCGACCGCGACATCCTGGGGGTAGCAGAACGTCGCCTGCGCGGCGGCGCCGTCGACATGGCCCGGCTGGCCGGAGCCCGCAAACGTCGTCACGACACCCGCCCGCGTGACCTTGCGGATGCGCTGGTTGCCTTGATCCGCCACGTACAGGTCACCGGCGCCGTCCAACGCGAGCCCCCCCGGCCCGCTGAAGCGGGCGCTCGCGCCGGTGCCGTCCAGATTGCCCGGACCACCGAGCGAGCCGGCGAGCAGCGAGACGCTGCCCTTGCTGACGACCGGCGGCGGCGCTGGCGAAGGCGACGGTGCTGGCGCAGGCGGCTCGGGCTGCGGACCAATGCCGCCGCCGCTGTCACCGGCGCTGCCGCCACAGGCCGCGAGTGCCAGCACAGCGGACAACGCCGCCAGCCGGACCAGGCGCGGGGTCGCAGAACGCGCAGATGAAGTGCGAAGGGTCATATCAATCTCTTGAAACTGCACTGGGTATGAATGCACTGAGGGAAACCGCCGGCTAATCGGTCGAACCACGCCGTCAAAGCTCAAGTCCGTTGGCGCGAGCAGCGCGGCAGGCAGCGGACCGGGTTCGATGCCGAACCGGTCGATGTCTGCGGTTGGGAAATAGCGTACCGGCTTCATTTGAATCGACACAATAATCCAGCTTCAGCTTGGCCCTGGCACCCGTTGCTGTCCGCTGAATCTGATCAAAAACGGTCGAAAGCGCTGATGTAGTCATCATTGTCAGCTATTAAAATAATAGTATTTCCGGCTCATCTTAAGATCGCCCGATGAACCGCAACCTCTGGCTCCTCGCCATCTGCCAGGGCTTGTTCCTGACCAACAACGTCACGTTCATCGCGATCAACGGGCTGGTCGGCCTGTCGCTCGCGCCGCTGGGCTGGATGGCGACGGTGCCGGTGATGGGGTATGTGGTGGGCGGCGCGTTGTCGACGGGGGTGGTGGCGCGCACGCAGAGCGCGTACGGGCGCAGGAAGTCGTTTCAGCTCGGGCTGCTGGTGGCGGTCGGCTCGGCGCTGCTGTGCTGCTATGCGGCGTTCCACCGCAATTTCTGGCTGCTGTGCGCGGCCACGGTGATTGCGGGCTACTACAACGCCAATGCAGGCTTGTATCGGTTCGCGGCGGCCGAACTGGCGCTGCCGGCGGTGCGCGAGAAAGCGATTTCGTTGGTGATGGCGGGCGGCTTGCTGGGTGCGGTGCTCGGGCCGAATCTGGCGGCCATTACGCGCAACTGGTTCGCAGTGCCGTTCGCGGGCGCCTACATCGCGTTGGCGGTGGTGGCGCTGCTGTCGCTGGCGCTGCTGTCCATGATCGAGTTCGCGCCGCCGGTGCCGAAAGCGGAAGGCGGCGGTGGCCGGCCGCTCGGTGAAATCATGCGCCAGCCGGTGTTCATCGTGGCGGCGGCGGCCGGCGCCTTGGGCTACGGCGTGATGAACCTGCTGATGGCGTCCACGCCGATTGCGATGCAGACCTGCGGGCTGCCGTTCTCCGATGCGGCGCTGGTGCTGGAGTGGCACGTGATCGGCATGTTCGCGCCGGGCTTCTTCACCGGGCACCTGATCCGGCGCTTCGGCGTGCTGCCGATCATGGGCATCGGCGTGGGGCTGAACCTGGCCTGCATCGCGCTCGCGCTGTCCGGGGTGGAACTGCACCATTTCCTGGGGGCGCTGTTCATGCTGGGCGTGGGCTGGAACTTCCTGTTCACGGGCAGCACGACGATGTCGCTCTCGGCATACACGCCGCAGGAGCGCGATCGCGCGCAGGGGGCGCTGAACTTCTTCGTGTTCGCGACGTTGGCGATCACGTCATTTTCATCGGGCGTGCTGGTCACGACGCAGGGCTGGACGCTGCTGAATTACGGCTCGCTGGTGCCGGTGGCGCTGACCGGATCGGCGCTGCTGTGGCTTGCGCTCCGACAGCGCAAGGTGCCGATCTCCGGCATGTGAATGCTGCAGTGGGTACTACGCTTGATGGCTGATTCATCAAACGAAAGACATCCATGGGACTACTCGACGATGTGCTGGGCGCGGCGATGCGCGGCAACGGCAACCAGCAAGGCCAGGCGCCCGGCGGCTCGGCCGGCGGCGGACTTGGCGATCTGCTGGGCGGCCTGATGGGCGGCGGGCAGCAGCAGGGCGGTGCCATGTCCGGGCAGACGCAGGACAGCGGCGGTCTGGGCGGCATGCTTGGCGGGATGTTTGGTGGTAGCGGCGGCGCCGGTGGCTTGGCCGGCATGCTGGGTTCGCTGCTCGGCAATAACGGTCAGGTCGGCGGGTTGGGCGGCCTGTTGCACAAGTTCGATCAGGCGGGGATGGGCGACAAGGCGCGTTCCTGGGTCGGCGACGGGCAGAACGAGGATGTCTCCGGCGATCAGGTGCATCAGGCGCTCGGCCAGGACACGTTGAGCAATCTGGCCAGCCGCTTCGGCATCAACGCGTCGATGCTCGCGCCGCTGCTGGCCAGCGTGCTGCCGTCGCTGATCGACCGCATGACGCCGCATGGCCGAGTGCCGGAAGAAGGCCTGGGCGATGAGCAGGAAGTGCAGCGCAAACTGAACGATCAGCTCTGAAAATCACAGCAAGAGGCGCACTGAGGATGTGCGCCTCCAGGCGATCTGCCTTGAAATTTCAATCATGCAGCGAAGTTGGCGGCCGGGCAGCATCCGCTGATCGATAATTGTGCTTCAAGGCACCCGGCTGATCACCTGCGCGACGGCCGCAGTCAGCCGCTTGGCGTATGGCACATGTAGAAACTCGTTCGGCCCGTGCGCGTTGCTGCGCGGGCCGAGAACGCCGACGACCATCATCTGCGCCTGCGGAAAGCCGCGTTGCAGCAGCCCCATCAGCGGAATGGTGCCGCCCTGGCCGATTGTGGCGCAGGGCGCGCCGTAGAACGCCTGGCTTGCATCGTTGAGCGCGGATTCGAACCACGGCACCGTGGCCGGCGCGTTCCAGCCGTCGGCAGCGCCGCCGCTCTCGAACGTGACCTTGGCCTGATACGGTGCGTTGTCTTCCAGCAAGGCTTTCAACTGCTGCACCGCAGAGGCAGCATCGACCAGCGGCGGCAGCCGCAGCGACAGCTTGAACGCGGTGTAAGGCCGCAGCACATTGCCCGCATCGGCAAACGCGGGCAGCCCCTGCGCGCCGGTCACGGACAGCGTCGGCATCCAGGTGCGGTTCAGCAGCGCCTGCACCGGATCGGTGGTGGTCGGCAGCACGGTCTGCTGGGAGCCGCCGCAGTCGTAGCTGGCCCAGGGAAAGCGTTTGTAGATCTCGTCGCCGAGGATCGCGGCGGTCTGCTTCGCCTGCGCAAGCCGGTCCGGCGGCACCTCGCAATGAAAGTTCGCGGGCAGCAGACGGCCGGTCGCGCTGTCTTCGAGACGGTCGAGCACCTGGCGCATGATCCGAAAAGACGATGGCACCAGGCCGGATGCATCGCCCGAATGCACGCCTTCGGTCAGCACCTCGACCTTCAACGTGCCGCTGGCCATGCCGCGCAGCGAGGTGGTCAGCCAGAGCTGGTCGTAGTTGCCGGCGCCGCTGTCGAGACAGACCACGAGTGCGACACGCCCAAGCCGGTCCGCGCCGGGTGCGCGCAGCGCATCGACGTAGGGCAGCAGATCGTAGGAGCCTGATTCCTCGCAGGTCTCGATGAGGCCGACGATGCGCGGATGCGCGACGTTCTGGCGCCGCAGTTCGGCGACCGCCGTGATCGCCGCATAGACCGCGTAGCCGTCGTCGGCGCCGCCGCGGCCGTACAGCTTGCCGTTCTCGTACTTCGGCGTCCAGGGGCCGAGGTCGCTGCGCCAGCCGTTGAACTCGGGCTGCTTATCCAAATGGCCGTACATCAGCACGGTCGCGTCGCTGGCTTCGCCGCGCTTGGGAACTTCGAAGAACAGGATCGGCGTGCGGTCGGGCAGCCGGATCACGTCCAGCGTCAGGCCCTCGACGCGCTGTGCCGCCACCCAGTCGGCCGCGCGGCGCAGCACGGTCTCGATGTGGCCGTGCGCGGCCCAGTCGGCATCGAACGCGGGGGATTTGGCAGGGATCTCGATGTAGCTGGTGAGCTGCGGCACGATGTCGTCGTCCCAGGCCCGGTCGATTCGGGTCCGGGCATCGGCCGGGTCCAGCAGCAGTGCGGCGTCGGTTCGATCGTTCATGGTGAAAACATCCTTGTCCAAAAAGCAAATGGCCGGGCACGCAGCCCGGCCATTTGCAGCCGTCGAAATGCGTGTCCGACTGGCTAGAGTACCAGCGCACCCCCCATCAGCGCCATCACCAGGAAGATGATGAAGATGACGATCGCGATGTAGAACAGGATTTTGGCGATGCCGGCACTGGCTGCCGACACACCCGAGAAGCCGAAGAAGCCGGCGATCAATGAGACGACAAAGAAGATGATGGCCCACTTGAGCATGCTGGTAACTCCTTAAGTTGCAACGGTGTTGTTCTTGCGGCGATTCGCCTTCACAGGTTCGCCGATTGCATCTTCAGCGTCGTGGGTGCCGGATGAAGGCGGTGAACCGGCTGATCCCCTGTAGGACGAAAACTTGCGCCTCGTGCACGGCTGCTGCCGCGCCAGCATGGGCTACATCTGGCTGTTGCCGCCGATGTACTGCTCCAGTTGCTCGATCAGAAACTGCTGCTCGGCGATGATGTCCTTTACCAGGTCGCCGATCGATACCAGCCCGAGCAGGCGCTCGCCGTCCTGCACCGGCAGGTGCCGCAGCCGGTGCTCGGTCATCAGTTCAAGGCATTCGGTGCTGTTGGTTCCGGGCGGCACCCAGCGCACCGGCGCGCTCATGATCTCGCGCACTTTGGCTTCCTTCGACGAGCGGCCGGCCAGGATCACCTTGCGCGCATAGTCGCGCTCGGTCACGATGCCGCAGACCTTGCCGGCGCCGTCGTTTTCGATCACCAGCAGCGCGCCGACGTTCTTGTCCGACATGAGCTGGATCGCGTCGTATACGGTCGCATCGGGCGGCACCGACAGCACCTGCTGGCTCGGCTTGGATTTCACGATCTGCAGCACGGTCTTCATGGTCGTTTTCCTTTCAGGGCATCGAGCAGCGGACCGACGATGTCCAGCGGCATCGGGAACACGATGGTCGAATTCTTGTCGGCACCGATCGCGTGCAACGTCTCCAGGTAGCGCAACTGTATCGCCTGCGGTTCCTTCGCCAGGATGCTCGCGGCCTCGGCCAGTTTGTAGGAAGCCTGCAGCTCGCCTTCAGCATGGATCACCTTGGCGCGGCGTTCGCGCTCGGCTTCGGCCTGCCGCGCAATCGCGCGCACCATGTTCTCGGCCAGATCGACGTGCTTGATCTCGACATTGGTGACCTTGATGCCCCAGTCCTGCGTCTGCGCCTCCAGGATTTTCTGGATGTCGAGGTTCAGCTTCTCGCGCTCGGACAGCATCTCGTCGAGGTCGTGCTTGCCGAGCACCGCGCGCAGCGTGGTCTGCGCGAGCTGGCTGGTCGCGGCCAGATAGTTCTCGACTTCGATCACGGCTTTTTCCGCGTCGACGACGCGGAAGTAGAGCACCGCGTTCACCTTGACCGAGACGTTGTCCTTGGAAATCACGTCCTGGCTCGGCACGTCGAGCACGACCACGCGCAGGCCCACTTTCACCATCTGCTGGATGCCCGGAATCAGCAGCACAAGGCCAGGACCTTTCACCTTCCAGAAACGCCCGAGTTGGAACACCACGCCGCGCTCGTATTCGCGCAGGATGCGCAGCGAGGATGCGAAGAAGACGATGAGCAGCAGCACCACCGCGCCCAGACCGAATTGGGTGAACATGCTTGGGCGTTGCCTTTCGTGGGTTGATTGAATCGGTTGCTGCCGCTACTGGCCGCGCGCAGGCGCCAGTGTGGCCGGGCCCACATCGATGCTCGGCCGCACCGTGCCTGATGATGATGCAGGCGGCGTAACCTCAAGCGTGTTGCCGCGCACCGCGCACACCGTGACCGACGCCCCTGCGTGCCAACCGGCAAGTTGAGATGTCGGCAGTTCGGCTGCGGCGCGCACGCGCCAGGTCACGCCCGCCAGCAGCGCCCAGCCTTTGCGCTGCTGTGCATCGAACTCGACCAGTTCAGCCGTCTGGCCAAGCAATGTCAGCGCTCCGCTGACCACGGGCCGCCGACGTGCCTTCGCCGCCATGCCGACCACGACCAGCACGAACGCCGCCGACAGCAAGGTCAGCAGCGCGATCAGTCCGTACGAGATCGCGGCCAGCCCCGGCACGTCGCGATCGACCAGCATCACCGCGCCGATCGCAAACGCCGCCACCCCACCAAGCCCCAGCGCGCCGAAGCTCGGCACGAATGCTTCGGCCACCAGGAAGCCGATGCCCATCACGAGCAGCGCGAGCCCCGCGTAATTCAGCGGCAGGGTCTGCAGCGCGAACAGCCCGAGCAGCAGGCTGATCGCGCCGACCACGCCGGGCAACAGATAGCCGGGGTTGAAGAATTCGAAGATGAGGCCATAGACGCCGATCATCAGCAGGATCAGTGCCAGGCTCGGGTTCGCGATCACCGACAGCAACTCGCTGCGCCAGCCGGCTTCGATCTCGACGACCGGCGCGTTCGCCGTGCTCAGCTGCACCGAGCCACCGGGCACCGCATAGCGGCGCCCGTCGAGTTGGCGCAGCAGGTCGGGCACGTCGGCGGCGATCAGGTCGATCACGCGTTGCGCGAGCGCTTCGTCGGCTGACAGGCTGACCGAATCGCGCACCGCCTGCTCGGCCCAGCCGGCGTTGCGGCCGCGCAGCTGCGCGAGGCTGCGGATGTAGGCGGACGCATCGGACAAGCGCTTGGCCGACATCGGATCGGCTGCAGGCGGCGCAGCCGGTTGGCCGGCACCGCTCGAGGTTGATGCCGGCGGCTCGGCCGACGGCGTTGCGGAACCGCCGAGAGAGACCGGCGTGGCTGCGCCCAGATTCGTGGCCGGTGCCATCGCGGCGATGTGGCTCGCACACAGCAGGTAGGTGCCGGCGCTGGCAGCGCGCGCGCCGCTGGGCGCCACGAAAGTCGCAACCGGAATCGGCGACGCCAGGAGCTGCTTGATGATGGCGCGCATCGAGCGATCCAGGCCGCCCGGCGTATCGAGCCGCAGCACCAGCAGCTGGGCCTTGCGCGCGACCGCGTCGGCCAGCCCGCGCGCGAACCGGTCGGCTGAAGCCGGTTCGACCGCGCCGTCGAGCGTCAGCACCACGACCGGCGCCGCCGGGTTCGGCGCGCTGCCGGTGTCCGACGCGGCCTGCGCAAGCAGCGGGGCGAGCAGACAGGCCAGCAAGAAAAGCCGGCAGAAGGCGCTTCTCATGCGGCTCATTCTAGGGAGGAAGGCCCGACGGCGCGGGATGGCGGCGCCGACTTGGCGCGGGCGTGCGCGCATGGGTGCCTAAGCCACCGGCTGCAGCTTGTCGCGGCTTCGCGTGGCCCGATTTCCGCACGGCTGGCTCATAATCGATTTGCGCGCGACGCGCGCGCAGCGGCGCATTCATGCTGATGAGCCGCTGCGTTCGTCGTCCGGGCACAGGATGTGTGTTGAGTCGTTCAATTCAAGCGATGCTGGCGCGCCTTGGCTAGGGCCGGCTGCCGCGGGACTTCTCATTGCATGTTTCAGCTTCGGGTCGATTTCAACCTCGTGATGATCTCAGGAGTCCCAACAAGATGGGCAACAAACTTTATGTCGGCAACCTGCCTTATTCGGTTCGCGACGGCGATCTGGAACAGGCATTCAGCGCGTTCGGCACGGTCGCCAGCGCCAAGGTGATGATGGAGCGGGATACCGGCCGCTCCAAAGGCTTCGGCTTCGTCGAAATGGGCAGCGATGCAGAAGCGCAGGCGGCCATCAGCGGCATGAACGGCCAGTCGCTCGGTGGGCGCAGTTGCGTCGTGAACGAAGCGCGGCCGATGGAGCCGCGCGCGCCGCGCAGCGGTGGCTATGGCGGCGGGGGCGGCTATGGGGGCAGTGGAGGCAGTGGAGGCGGTGGTGGTGGCTATGGCGGTGGCCGCAGCCGCGGAGATGGCGGCGGTGGCGGTCGCAACGACGGCGGGTTCCGCAGCCCGTACGGCTCTGGTCCGCGCGGTGGTGGCGGTGGCGGCAATCGCGGCGGTTACTGATCCGGCGTCCACATCCGCTTTCACACGCCTTTTTTTGACAAATTGACTGCTAAGCGCAGGTACTGCCTGCGTCTATTGCTCGCTTTTACATAGCAATTGGGGTAGCTATCTGTAAGGCAACCTCGATACACAGCGTCAAGTCGATCCATCGTCGCGGTGCTTGCGTGGTTGCCCACGCAATGCCCGGTCCAGCAGCGGATCGGGCAGCAGCCGCAACAGCCTGGCGACCATGGCCATCTGCCAGGGCAGCACGTGGTAGCTGCCGCCCGCTTCGATCCTGGCGAGCGCCTGCTTGGCGAACGCATCGGCCGGCATCAGAAACGGCATCGGATGGCGGTTGCGCCTGGTGAGCGGCGTGTCGATGTAACCGGGCACGATCGTCACCACGCGCACGCCGCTCGCAGCCAGCTCACCGCGCAGGCTTTCGCAGTACGCGATCACGGCGGCCTTGCTCGCGCAGTAGGCCGCATGGCCGGGCAGGCCGCGGATGCCGGCCACGCTGGCGATGCCGACCAGCCGGCCGCTGCCACGCGTGCGCATCGCGCCGATGAACGGCTAAAGGTCGCGGCCAGGCCGGTCACGTTGGTGGCCAGGGTGCGCGCCACCGCGTCGATGTCGGCCCGCCGCGCGGTGTCGACGGCCACGCTGACGCCGGCGTTGGCGATCACGAGGTCCGGCTCGCCTTGCTGCTCGATGCAGCGGTTGCCGGCAGCGGCGATTTCATCGATCTGCGCGACGTCGGCCCGATAGACCGTGAAGCGCTCGCGTGCGAAGCCGGCGGCCTGGGTCCAGCGTTCGATCTCGTCGGTGCGCCGTGCCGAGAGCGCCAGCGCATAGCCGCGCGCGTAACAGCGCAGCGCGAGCGCCTGGCCGATGCCGCTGGACGCGCCGGTGATGAAGGCAAGCCCGTTCATCCGGGCGCGCGGCCGTTGCTCCTGCTGTTGGCACCGGCGCCTGCCGCGGTCGGCACCAGCAGGCCGCGCACCGCGCCGGTCAGGATCAGCACGCGATCGAGGTTGTCGTATTCCATCGAGTCGCCGGTGAAACGGTCCGGCCCGCGCGTCATCACCACCGGCAGGTGCGAGCGCACCCGTTCCGTATTGACGAACGTGTGCAGGAATTCGCTGCGAAATTCCATCCGGTCCTGCTGCTTTGCACCAGGGCCCTGTACCGCGTCGCGCACCACCACGGCGTCGCCGAACAGCTGCACTTCGGACGCATCGGCGTTGGAGACCGCAAGCTTCGCGCTGGCGCGCATCTCATGGCCTTCCGCATCGACCGAACGCATCCGCGCCGCATCGACTTCGATCGTGTCGGTGTCCGGAAAGTGGCGCGCGGTGCTGCCGATGATCTCGTTTTGCAACTTGCCGGCCACATCGAACGAGCGCACGGAAAACCCGTGCATGAAATAGTCGGGCTCATGGGTAGCCGCCCGGTCCGGTCGCGCCGCGTCGGGCAGTGCGCTGTTGCGCACCAGTTGCCAGGTGCCCAACGCAGCCAGCGCCATCATGATGATCGGCAGGTAGATCGACAGCCGATGCCAGCCGCGGCGCAGCCAGCCGCTCACCGCGCGTGCTCCGCGAGCAGCCGCGCGTAATGGCCCGATGCGACCAGCAGCAGGTCGCAGAACTCACGCGCCGCGCCGTGTCCGGCGCGCGCTGCCGTCACATGCTGCACGACGGCCCGCACTTCGAGGTGTGCACCGGGCGGCGCACAGGCGAACGCGCAGCGCCGCAGCACCGGCAGATCGGGCCAGTCGTCGCCCATCGCAGCGGCCTGGCTCCAGCCGAGCGACAGCGCGTCCAGCACGCGCTCGGCCGCCGCGCGCTTGTCGGTCACACCGAAGCATGCATGCGCATCGACGCCGAGTTGCGCAAGCCGCGCGCGCAGCACTTTCGAGTCACGCCCGGTCACGATCACCGGTACGACGGCGGCCTGCTGCAGCAGCTTCAATCCCTGGCCGTCGAGGATGTCGAAACGCTTGATCGATTCGCGCGCGCCGGCATCGTCAGCGCTCTCGGCAAAGTAAAGCCCGCCGTCGGTCAGCACGCCGTCCACGTCGAAGAACGCCACCTTCACGTCCTGCGCGCAGAGCAGTAACTCCGGCGCAAAGTCGATCGCAGGCGCGATGCTGACATCGACTGACTTGTTCACCTCAACGACCCACCCCGCGGATACGACGAGCAGCGCGCAAACCCAGCGCGGCCCAATCCCAGCAGGGGCCGCGGAGCTGGCTCCGCCAGGCCGCAGGCGCCGCCCCCTGCAAAGGGGGTAGCCGAGAGCGAAGCGAAGGCTGGGGGTTCATATGACCTTCGCGCGCATCAAGTCGTTGCTGTTGAGCGCCCCGATCAGCCGGCCGGCCTCATCGACCACCAGCACGCAGGTGATCGCGCCTTGCTCCATCGACTCGGCTGCTTCCACTGCAAGCGCCGTGCTGCCGATGGTGCGCGGGTTGGCGTGCATCACCTGCGCTGCGGTCAGGGTGCGCAAGTCACGGCCCCCTTCCACCAGCCGGCGCAGGTCGCCGTCGGTGAAGATGCCCAGCAAGCGGTCTTGCGCATCGACGATGGCCGCCGCACCGAGACCCTTGCGGCTCATCTCGCGCATCAGTTCGCTGAACGTCGCATCCGGCCGCACGCGCGGCACCGCGCTGCCTGCACGCATCACGTCGCCCACGTGCGTGAGCAGCTTGCGGCCGAGCGCGCCGCCGGGGTGGGAACGTGCAAAGTCCTCGGCCCGAAAGCCGCGCGCATCGAGCAGCGCGACCGCGAGCGCATCGCCCAGCGCAAGCTGCGCGGTGGTGCTCGCGGTGGGCGCAAGGTTCAGCGGGCAGGCTTCCTTTTCAACGCCGCTGTGCAGCGTCAGATCGGCATGGCGTGCCAGCGATGAATCGGGCCGGCCCGTCATCGCGATCAGCGGCGCGCCAAGCCGCTTGATGAGCGGCAAGAGCGCGCTCAGCTCTTCCACTTCGCCGCTGTTGGAGATCGCCAGCACCACGTCGCTGGCTTGAATCGTGCCGAGGTCGCCGTGACTCGCTTCGGCCGGATGCACGAACATCGCCGGCGTGCCGGTGGATGACAGCGTGGCGGCAATCTTGCGACCGACATGGCCGCTTTTGCCCATGCCCATCACGACGACGCGGCCGCGCACGTGGAGCAGCCGCTCGACGGCTCGCGCGAACGAATTCCCAAGCCGGTGTTTCAGACCCAGCACGGCGGCGGCTTCGATGTCGAGCGTGCTTCGCGCGAGTTCGAGCGCCCGGGAAGCATCGAAGGTCATGGGCCGCGATTCTATCGAGCCGGTGCCGGCCGACGCTCGTCCGAGCCGCGGGATTGCGACGATGCGCTGCCGCAGAGGCCAAGCTAGCATGGCCGGCATGGACTCGCTCGAACTCACGCTGGTGTACCTGCTTGCCGCAGTGCTCGGCGTGGTGGTGTGTCGCAGCATGAAGCTGCCGCCGATGCTCGGTTATCTGGTGGTCGGCGTGCTGATCGGGCCGAACGCACTGGCGCTTGCGGAGAACGTGGAAGGCGTCAAGCACCTGGCCGAGTTCGGGGTGGTGTTCCTGATGTTCGTGATCGGGCTGGAGTTCAACCTGGGCAAGCTGCGTGCCATGCGCGGCCATGTATTCGGGCTCGGGGCCTCGCAGGTCGGCGTCACGATGCTCGCGGCGACGGCCGCGTCGCTGCTGCTGGCCTACTTCGCGCCCAGGCTCTGGAACATGACCTGGCAATCGGCGCTGGTGCTGTCCGGCGCGTTGGCGATGAGCAGCACCGCGATCGTGGTCAAGCTGATGGCCGAGCGGCTGGAGCTCGACAGCGAGCACGGCAAGCGCGTGATGGGCGTGCTGCTGTTTCAGGATCTGGCGGTGGTGCCGCTGCTGGTGCTGATCCCGGCGCTGGGTTCGTCGCCGGAAGACCTGTTGCTGGCCGTCGGGCTCGCGGGCGTGAAGGCGGTCGTCGTGATCACGTTGCTGCTGGTCGGCGGGCAGCAGTTGATGCGGCGCTGGCTCACGGTGGTGGCGCGCCGGCGCAGTGAAGAGCTGTTCGTCCTGAACCTGCTGCTGATCACGCTCGGGCTGGCCTGGCTGACTGAACTCGCGGGCTTAAGTCTGGCGCTCGGTGCGTTCATCGCGGGCATGCTGATTTCGGAGACCGAATTCAAGCATCAGGTGGAAGCCGACATCCGGCCGTTTCACGACGTGCTGCTGGGCCTGTTTTTCATCTCGATCGGCATGCTGCTGGACTGGCGCATCGCGCTGCAACGCTGGCCGCTGGTGCTGCTGCTGCTGACTGTGCCGGTGTTCTACAAGCTGGTGGTGGTGACCGCGCTGGCACGCTGGTTCGGCAGCACCGAAGGGGTCGCGCTGCGCACCGGGCTGTATCTGGCGCAGGCCGGCGAATTCGGCTTCGTGCTGCTGACGCTGGGCGGGCAGTACGGCCTGATCGCGCCGAACCAGTTGAGCCCGATCCTGGCCAGCATGGTGCTGTCGATGCTGGCGACGCCGTTCATCATCATGTACAGCAACAGGATCGTGCTGAAGCTGGTCGCGAGCGAATGGCTGCTGCAGTCGCTGCAGATGACCACGATCGCGGCCAAGTCGATCAACACTGACCGGCACGTGATCATTTGCGGCTATGGGCGCTGCGGCCAGAACCTCGCGCGCATGCTGGAGCGCGAGAAGATTCCCTATCTCGCGCTCGATCTGGACCCGGACCGGGTGCGCCACGCGGCGGCGGCCGGGCAGTCGGTGGTGTATGGTGATGCAGCCCGGCTGCAGGCGCTGATCGCCGCCGGGTTGAGTCGGGCCAGCGCGGTGGTCGTCACGTATCTGGAAACGCCGGGCGCGCTCAAGGTGCTGGACCACGTGCGGTCCCACGCGCCCCAGGTCCCGGTGATCGTGCGCACGCAGGATGACCGGGACCTGGAAAAACTGCGCCTGGCCGGCGCCGCCGAAGTCGTGCCCGAACTGATCGAAGGCTCGCTGATGCTGGCGAGCCATGCGCTCGCGCTGGTCGGCGTACCGATGCGGCGCGTGATCCGCATCGTGCAGGACCAGCGCGACGACCGCTATGACCTGCTGCGCGGCTATTTCCATGGCGCCGACGATGATGGCGCCGATGAGGTGGAGACCGAACGGCTGGGCAGCATCACGCTGCCGCACGAGGCACGTGCGGTCGGGCAGTCGCTCGAACAACTGTCGCTGGGCACGACCGGCGTGCGCGTGATCAGCCTGCGCCGCAGCAACGGCCGGCCAGTTGCGCTGGACGATGCACCGGTGCTGGCCAGCGGCGACACGCTGGTGCTGTCCGGCAAGGCCGAGACGATGGCGCGCGCAGAAGAGTTGCTGCTGCAGGGTTGAAGGAAACGCGCGACTGACAGCACCGAAAAAGAGCTTTCTGTAGGCGTGCCGCCATCCCGGTCTGGGCGCCGTGCAAGGGATATTCCCGATTGAATCCATCAGGGACATCCCCAACACTCGATTGGTTCTTACTTGACTTCGGTCAAGTGTTCGCAGGCCGCGATGCACGCACCATCAAGGCCTTGCCGAGTCAGGCAGCCGGCCGTGCCGAGCTGCATCGGCTGCGTCATTCAATCATCAGGAGACAACACGACATGATTCGCAAATACCTCACTTCCGTGTCTGCACTGGCGCTGGCTGCAGCAGCGTCGCTTGGCGCCGGCGTTGCGCAGGCTGCCTGGGAGCCGAGCAAGCCGGTCGAACTCGTGGTGCCCGCCGGCACCGGCGGCGGCGCTGACCAGATGGCGCGGCTGATCCAGGGCATCATCGTCAAGCACAAGCTGATGAACGAGTCGATGATCGTCATCAACAAGTCCGGCGGCGCGGGTGCGGAAGGGTTCATGGACGTGGCGCAGGCCAAGGGCGACGCCAACAAGATCATCATCACGTTGTCGAATCTGTTCACCACGCCGATGGCCACCGGCGTGCCGTTCAAGTGGCAGGACATGACGCCGGTGGCGATGATGGGGCTCGATCAGTTCGTGCTCTGGGTCAATGCCGACAAGCCGTACAAGACCGCGAAGGACTACATCGAAGCCGTGAAGGCGGCCGGCCCGAACAAGATGAAGATGGGCGGCACCGGCAGCAAGCAGGAAGACCAGATCATCACCGTGGGCCTGCAGAAGGCGACCGACACCAAGTTCATCTACATCCCCTACAAGGGCGGCGGTGAAGTCGCGGTGCAGCTGGTTGGCGGCCATATCGATTCATCGGTGAACAATCCGATCGAAGCGGTGTCGCAATGGCGCGCCGGCAAGCTGCGGCCGCTGTGCGTGTTCGATGACACCCGCATGCCGTACAAGGAGAAGGTGACCGACACGCAGGCCTGGGCCGACATTCCGACCTGCAAGGAGTCCGGTGTGCCGACCGATTACCTGATGCTGCGCGGCATCTTCATGCCTGGCGGCGTCACGCCCGACCAGCTCGCGTTCTATGTGGACCTGATGAAAAAAGTTCGCGAGACGCCGGACTGGAAGGAATACATGGAAAAAGGTGCGTTCAACACCACCAGCATGACCGGCGACGAGTTCAAGAAGTGGCTGACCAAGACCGAAGCCCAGCACAAGACGCTGATGGGCGAAGCCGGCTTCCTCGCGAAAAAATAAGCGTATCCGCCCGCGCGGCAGGCTGCCCATGTGATGGCTGTTGCCGGGCTGCTTTGTGATCGATCCGATCGGCATGTGGTGCGCGCTTGCGGCAGTCCCCGTTGCTGACAGCTGCCGGTCTTGCACGCCTTGCTGACAAGTCATCTCGCAAGATTCGCGACCGGTGCTGGGTACAGCCTGTATCAGGGGTTGCAGAGTTCACTTAAATCTTTCAGGAGTGCTTCAGATGGCTGAAGAACATGGACACGCCGTGGACGACGGCCCGGTGCTGGCGCGCAACTGCACGGTCGACATGGTCGTTGCCATCGTGTTGCTGATCTTCGGGGTTGTCGAGATCATCGAGTCCCTGCAGCTTGGCGCAGGCTGGACCAGCGATGGTCCGGGTGCCGGCTATTTTCCGTTCTACATCGGCGTGATCATCTGCATCTCCGCAGTCGGCATCTTCTACCAGGCTGGTTTCGGCAAGGAGAAGGACACCGGCGCGTTCGTCGACCGTGGCCAGCTGAAGCGTGTGCTGCAGGTGCTGGTCCCGGCTGCGGTCTACGTGCTGGCGGTGGTGTTCCTCGGGCTGTACATCGCATCCGCCATCTACATCGCGCTGTTCATGATCGTGCTGGGCCACTATTCCCCGCTCAAGAGCATCCTGGTCGGCGTGCTCACCAATACGTTGTTCTTCCTGATGTTTGAAGTCTGGTTCAAGGTGCCGCTGTACAAGGGCACGCTGGATCCGCTCGCGTTCCTTGGCTACTAGAACGCCACCCACTTTCTTCGCTGGAGCAAAGACGACATGGAAGAGCTAGGTTCCCTGCTCGGTGGGTTCGCCGTGATTCTGACGCCGGCGAACATCGGCCTGATGTTCGTCGGCATCGTCCTCGGTGTGCTGATCGGCGTGCTGCCAGGGCTGGGCGGTGCCAATGGCGTGGCGATCCTGCTGCCGCTCACGTTCTCGATGGAGCCCACTTCCGCCATCGTGATGCTGTCGTGCATCTACTGGGGTGCGCTGTTCGGCGGCGCGATCACGTCGGTGCTGTTCAACATACCTGGGGAGCCCTGGTCGGTTGCGACCACGTTCGATGGCTATCCGCTCGCGCAGAAAGGCCGGGCCGGCGCCGCGTTGACGGCCGCGTTCACCTCGTCGTTCGTCGGTGCGTTCATCGCGGTCGTGATGATCACGTTCCTCGCGCCGCTGGTCGCACGCTTCGCGCTGCAGTTCGGCGCGCCCGAATTCTTCGCGGTGTACCTGCTCACGTTCTGCAGCTTCGTCGGCATGGGCAAGGGGTCGCCGTTCAAGATTCTGGTGGCGATGGGGCTCGGGTTCTCGCTTGCCGCAGTCGGCATGGACACCGTGACCGGACAGTTGCGCATGACGTTCGGGCAGATCGAGTTGATGCGCGGCTTCGACTTCTTGATCGCGGTGATCGGCCTGTTCGGCATCGGCGAAATCCTGATCTCGATGGAAGAGGGCCTGAGCTTCTCCGGCAAGTCGGCCAAGATCAACCCGAAGGTGGTCTGGGAAACCTGGAAGGAACTGCCGCGCTACTGGGTCACGTCGCTGCGCAGCGCGCTGGTCGGCATCTGGATGGGCATCACGCCGGGTGGTGCGACGCCCGCGTCGTTCATGGCCTATGGCCTGGCCAAGAAGATGTCCCGAAACGGGCCGCGCTTCGGCAGCGGCGAGGTCGAAGGCGTGGTTGCACCGGAGACGGCCGCACATGCAGCCGGCACCAGCGCATTGCTGCCGATGCTCGCGTTGGGCATCCCCGGCTCACCCACGGCGGCGGTGCTGTTAGGCGGCCTGCTGATCTGGGGCCTGCAGCCCGGACCGCTGCTGTTCGTCGAGCAGAAGGACTTCGTCTGGGGCCTGATCGCGAGCATGTATCTCGGTAACGTGGTCGGGCTGATCGTGGTGCTGTCGACCGTGCCGCTGTTCGCCTCGATCCTGCGCATCCCGTTCTCGATCATCGCGCCGGTGATCGTCGTGATCTGCGCGATCGGCGCCTATACGGTGCACAACGCGATGCTCGACATCTGGTTCATGCTCGCGTTCGGCGTGATCGGCTACGTGTTCAAGAAGCTCGACTACCCATTGGCGCCTCTGGTGCTCGCGCTGGTGCTCGGCGACAAGGCCGAGGACTCGTTCCGGCAGGCCATGCTGGTGTCGCAGGGCGATGTGTCGATCATGTTCTCCAACTGGCTGGTCGGCGGAATCACGGCGCTCGCACTGCTGATGCTGCTGTGGCCGCTGATCTCCAAGGCGCTGGCGCTGATCCGTCCGCCCAGGGTGGATGAGTTTGCCGAGCAGCGCGGCGTGGACTGATCGAGCACTTTGGCGGGGTCCGGCACATGGCCGGACGAATTGCTTTCGCGCTGGTTGCTTTGCAAGGCCGTCGTCGCAGGTTGCTGCGCAGACGGCCTTGTCGTTTTGTTCGTCCGCTATGTTCAAGCGAACGCTGAACCCGGCAGCCCCCAGAACATGCGCGACCCTCTTGGGGTTTACCCGAGTGCATGACGCCGGTCAATAAAAGACGCGAGCTGCTCCGAAATCGATGACTTGGGTCAAGGGTTGCAGGCAGCGCCCACCAATACAGTGCGCCCAGTCCCGAAAAAGAGCATTCTTGCCGGGATTTGCGTCGAGCTGGAGTGCAGTTCAGACGCAAGCAGGCCTTGATCGAGACGCGTGCGCCAGCTCATGTCGCGCGTGCTCGCGCAGGCATCCCGGGAGAGCCCTTCAGAAATGAATGGATCGAGCCACGAAAACCGTCTGACGAGGACTGGCGACGCCAGCCCTGCCGTCAGGCAACACGAGCCAAGGAGATTTTTCTTATGACATCGATCGCCGCCACCACGCCGGTTCCCGGCGCGGCCCACGTGGAAAGGCACCCGTACTTCCGCTGGGGCCAGTTGCTCATGGGCATCGTCTGCATGGCGATGATCGCGAACCTGCAGTACGGCTGGACGCTGTTCGTCAATCCGATCTCGGAGAAACACGGCTGGAGCCGCGCTGCGATCCAGGTCGCGTTCACGATCTTCATCCTGACCGAGACCTGGCTGGTGCCGATCGAGGGCTACCTGGTGGACCGTTTCGGCCCGCGCCCCGTCGTGCTGGTCGGCGGCATCCTGTGCGGGCTGGGCTGGGTATTGAACTCGATCGCCGATTCGCTGCCGATGCTCTATCTGGCGGCTGCCATCGGTGGCATCGGTGCCGGTGCCGTCTACGGCACCTGCGTCGGCAACGCGCTCAAGTGGTTTCCGGATCGTCGCGGCCTGGCTGCCGGCCTGACCGCAGCCGGTTTCGGCGCCGGTTCCGCGCTGACCATCATCCCGATCTCGATGTTCATCCAGTCGCGCGGTTACGAAGCGGCGTTCCTGTACTTCGGCATCGGCCAGGGCCTGGTCGTGCTCGTGATCGCATTTTTCCTGAGCCGCGCGCCGGAGCAGGAAAAGATGACCGGCATCTCGTCGATCAACGTGCAGCAATCCAAGCGTGATTACAGCCCGAGCCAGGTGTTGAGGAGCCCGGTGTTCTGGGTGATGTATGCAATGTTCGTGATGGTCGCTGCCGGCGGCCTGATGGCGACTGCGCAACTCGGGCCCATCGCGCAGGACTTCAAGATCGGCAACGTACCGGTCAGCATCATGGGCCTGACCTTGCCGGCGCTGACGTTTGCGCTTGCCATCGACCGTGTGCTGAACGGGTTGACGCGGCCGTTCTTCGGATGGGTGTCCGATCAGATCGGCCGCGAACCGACCATGTTCATCGCGTTTGCGATCGAAGCGATCGGCATCCTCGCGCTCTATACCTACGGCCAGCACCCGGTTGCGTTCGTGGTCCTGACCGGCATCGTGTTCTTCGCCTGGGGTGAGATCTACAGCCTGTTCCCGTCCACCTGCGCAGACACGTTCGGCAGCAAGTACGCGGCGGCCAACGCCGGCCTGCTGTATACGGCCAAAGGCACCGCGTCGCTGCTGGTGCCGCTGTCCAGCGTGCTGGCGACTGCCACCGGCAGTTGGCATGCGGTGTTCATCGTGGCCAGCATCTTCAATGCCGTTGCAGCGTTGATGGCCTGGTTCGTGTTGAAGCCGATGCGGCGCCGGCACATGACCAGGACGGTGTAGATCGACCGGTCCGGCCTTGCCGGGCCGGTCGATTCAGCCTCGACAACAGCCCGGCCGCTGAACCAAGGGGCCGGCCTTTTTTCTTTTCTTGGACGACAGGCTTCGATCAGGCCTTGGCGCGCCGACGCAATCGGCTCAGTGTTTCCGGCGACAGATTCAGATAGGCCGCGAGTTGCTTTTGCGGAATCGCGTCCAGCAGGTCCGGATTCTTGCGCTCAAATCGCTGCACGCGGCCCGGCGCGTCCAGCAGGTGCAAGGTGATCGTGTGCGCCATGATCTCGCTCATCAGGTTCATCACCTCATATTCGAAGGTCGCCTTGAACTTCGGATACTGGTCCATGAATGACACCCAAAGCGGCATCGGCAGCTTGGCCACTCTGGAGCGGGTCACGCAGACGATGCTGTATGGTGTGGTCTGATTCAGCCGCCAGGCCGCGTAGCTGGTCTCGATGTCGCGCTCGGCTGCAAAGCGCAGGATCATCTCCTTCGCTTCCGCATTGCTCACCACGCGTTTCAGCATGCCTTCCAGCACGAAGTACTGTTCCATGTCCCGCACGCCCTGGTCCAGCAGCTGTTCGCCCTTCTTCGCATCGACCACCACCAGATGCCGCTCAAGCTCGTCGCGCTCGGCATCGGTCATGGTCTTCAACACGACGTTCTGCCGCAGCTGCACACGGATGATCGTGCGCTCGGGATGGCTCGCTACAGGTATCACCCAAGCCTCCCGCAGCCGCTGCTGCATGTCGAGATTTGCGAATAGTTGACGAAGGTCATCGGTGACAATGGGCTGGTGATCGATAGTTGCAGGACGGTCACTGAACAGACCGATCGCATGCGTGGCCCCCAAGTTCCGAGGCATTGACAACGCCTCGGTTGCTGGCGATCGAGGTTGCGAGACAGACCTTTAGGACACACCCATTATGACGAACGA
Organism: Burkholderiaceae bacterium; assembly: GCA_965218765.1. Classification (GTDB taxonomy): domain Bacteria; phylum Pseudomonadota; class Gammaproteobacteria; order Burkholderiales; family Burkholderiaceae_C; genus JBBPYC01. The sequence goes on from CBDCLU010000004.1 coordinate 561,576, forward strand.
CTCATCAGCGCAAGCTCAGACCGACGGCTTCCACCTGGTGATCGATGCGCTGAAGCTCAACGACATCGACACCATCTACGGCCTGCCCGGCATCCCGATCACGGACCTGACCCGCATGGCGCAGGCCGAAGGCATGCGCGTGATTTCGTTTCGGCATGAGCAGCACGCCGGCAATGCAGCTGCTGCCGCCGGCTTCCTGACGGGCAAGCCCGGTATCTGCCTGACGGTGTCGGCCCCGGGTTTTCTGAACGGCCTGACCGCACTCGCCAACGCCACCACCAACTGCTTTCCAATGATTCTCATCAGCGGATCGAGCGAGCGCGAAGTGGTGGACCTGATGCAGGGCGACTACGAAGAGATGGATCAGCTCGCGATCGCCAAGCCGCTGTGCAAGGCCGCGTTCCGCGTGCTCCATGCCCAGGACATCGGCATCGGAATCGCGCGTGCGATCCGCTCGGCACTGTCGGGGCGGCCGGGCGGTGTCTATCTGGACCTGCCAGCCAAACTGTTCTCGCAGACGATGGACGCCGAAGCCGGCAAGAAATCGATCTTCAAGGTGATCGACCCGGCACCGCGCCAACTGCCCGCGCCGGACACCGTGCAGCGTGCGCTGGAATTGCTCAAAGGTGCCAAGCGCCCACTGATCCTGCTGGGCAAGGGCGCAGCCTACGCGCAGGCCGATGACGCGGTGCGCACTCTGGTCGAAAAATCCGGCATTCCCTATCTGCCGATGTCGATGGCGAAGGGCTTGCTGCCTGACAACCATGCGCTGTCGGCATCCGCCGCACGCTCCTACGTGCTGGCTGAAGCAGACGTTGTGCTGCTGGTTGGTGCGCGGCTGAACTGGCTGCTGTCCCACGGCAAGGGCAAGACCTGGGGCGGCGAGAAGGCTGCGAGCCGCAAGTTCATCCAGATCGACATCGCACCGACCGAGATCGACAGCAACGTGCAGATCGAGGCGCCGTTGATCGGCGACATCGGTTCCTGCGTGCAGGCGCTGGTCGATGGCATGGGTGCCAACTGGAGCAAGCCGCCATCGGACTGGACCGGTGGTGTGGCCGACCGCAAGGACAAGAACCTGTCCAAGATGGCCGAGACGTTGGCGAAGAACCCGTCGCCGATGAGCTTCCAGAGCGCGCTCAACGTGGTGCGCGAGGTGGTCAAGAAACGGCCCGATGCGATCCTCGTGAACGAGGGCGCGAACACGCTCGACTTCGCGCGCAGCATCGTCGACATGTACCAGCCGAGAAAGCGCCTGGACGTCGGCACCTGGGGCATCATGGGCATCGGCATGGGCTTCGCAGTCGGGGCTGCGGTCACCACCGGCAAGCCCGTGATCGCGGTTGAGGGCGACAGCGCGTTCGGATTTTCCGGCATGGAAGTGGAGACCATCTGCCGCTACAACCTGCCGGTCTGTGTGGTCGTGTTCAACAACAACGGCATCTACCGCGGCACCGACGTGAACCGCTCCGGCGGCAAGGATGTGGCCCCAACCGTGTTCGTGAAGAATGCGGGCTACGAGATGATGATGCAGGCGTTCGGCGGTGTTGGCGTCGTCGCCAACACGCCAGCCGAGCTGGACAAGGCAATGCAGGAGGCGGTCGCTTCAGGCAGGCCGACGTTGATCAATGCGATCATCGATGAGACCGCTGGCACCGAGAGCGGTCGCATCACGAGCTTGAATCCGCTGACCGCAGCAACGAAAAAAACCTGAATTCTTTTTTTGTAATCAAGGAGAAAAACCAATGGACAACAACGAACTGCCGCTGGCCGGTGTGAAGATCATCGACTTCACGCACGTACAAGCCGGGCCGGCCTGTACGCAGATGCTGGCCTGGTTCGGCGCCGACGTGATCAAGGTCGAGCGCCCAGGCGCCGGCGATGTGACGCGCAGCCAGCTGCGCGACATCCCGAACGTCGATGCGCTGTACTTCACCATGCTCAACAGCAACAAGCGCTCGCTGTCGCTGGACACGAAGAAGCCCGAGGGCAAGCTGATCCTTGAGAAGCTGATCAGGGAAAGTGATGTGCTGGTCGAGAACTTCGGCCCCGGCGCGCTGGATCGCATGGGCTTCTCGTGGGAGCGCATACAGGAACTCAACCCGAAGATGATCCTGGCGTCGGTCAAGGGCTTCAGCGATGGCCACCACTACGACGATCTCAAGGTCTATGAGAACGTCGCGCAGTGCGCGGGCGGCGCGGCGTCGACCACCGGCTGGTGGGACGGCCCGCCGACGATCAGCGCAGCGGCACTTGGCGACAGCAACACCGGCATGCACTTGGCCATCGGCATCCTGACCGCCTACATCGGCCGCCAGAAAACCGGCAAGGGCCAGAAGGTCGCGGTCGCGATGCAGGATGCGGTGCTGAACCTGTGCCGCGTCAAGATGCGCGACCAGTTGCGGCTCGACAAGCTCGGCTACCTCGAAGAGTACCCCCAGTACCCGCACGGCACGTTCAGCGATGTGGTGCCGCGCGGCGGCAATGCGGGCGGTGGCGGCCAGCCGGGCTGGATCTTGAAATGCAAGGGCTGGGAGACCGACCCGAACGCCTACATCTACTTCACGGTGCAAGGCCATGCCTGGGAGCCGATCTGCGATGCGATCGGCAAGCCCGAGTGGAAGACCGACCCGGCCTACACCACCGCAAAAGCGCGCCAGCCGCATATCATGGAGATTTTCGGCACGATCGAGGATTGGCTCAAAGACAAGACCAAGTTCGAAGCGGTCGACATCCTGCGCAAGTTCGACATTCCGTGCGCGCCGGTGCAGACCATGAAGGAGCTGCTGGCCGACAAGTCGCTGCGCGAAAGCGGCTCGATCGTCGAAGTGCCGCACAAAGAGCGCGGCAGCTACTACACCGTGGGCAGCCCGATCAAGTTCTCGGGCCTGAAGCCGAAGATCACCGGCTCCCCGCTGCTCGGCGAACACACCGACGAGGTGTTGTCCGAACTCGGCTACTCGCAGTCGCAGATCAAGGAAATGCATACGGCGAAAGCGGTCTGATGCGCTAGGTGCCCAAGCCGTTCAGGTGCTTGGATCAACGGCACCCGCGTGGTGCCGTTTTTTTTGCCCTTTCTCAGTCTGAGGAGACGCAGGATGAACACAACGATCGATTGCGAAGAACTCGTGGCCGCGGTTGGCGATGCGGTGATCGCGGCGAATGCGAAGGGCGAGATCGTCCTCTGGAACCCTGGGGCCGAGCGGCTGTTCGGCCATACCGAAGCCGAAGCGCTGGGCCAGTCGCTCGACATCATCACGCCCGAGCGGCTGCGCCAGCGGCATTGGCATGGGTACGAGCACTCGATGGCGACCGGCACTACCAAGTACGGCAATGACCTGTTGCGGGTGCCTGCGATCAAAAAGGACGGCAGTGCGATCTCCATCGCATTCACTGTCGCGATGCTGTTCGGGACCGATCAGAAGGTCAGCGCGATCGTGGCGTTGATCCGCGACGACACCCAACGCTTCAACGACGAGCGCGCATTGAAAAAGCGGGTGGCCGAGGCGGAAGCCAAGGTTGCGGCAATTCCGTCCTGATGCTCTCGAAAATATAGCGAGAAACTGCCATGAGCCAAGCGCTGAAGGGCTATCGAATCCTCGACTTCACGCATGTGCAGTCGGGCCCCACCTGCACGCAGTTGCTGGCTTGGTTCGGCGCCGATGTGATCAAGGTGGAACGCGCCGGTGAGGGCGATGCCACGCGCGGCCAGTTGCGCGACATCCCCGGTGCCGACAGCCTCTACTTCACGATGCTCAACCACAACAAGCGCTCGGTCACGATCGACACCAAGAAGCCGAAAGGCAAGGAAGTGCTGGAGACCTTGATCCGGCAGTGCGACGTGCTGGTCGAGAACTTCGCGCCGGGGGCGCTCGATCGCATGGGATTCACCTGGGAACGGATTCATGAGCTGAACCCGAAGATGGTGGTGGCCTCCGTGAAAGGCTTCGGCCCCGGCAAGTACGAAGACTGCAAGGTCTATGAGAACGTCGCGCAGTGTGCGGGCGGATCGGCGTCCACGTCCGGTTTCGACGACGGCCCGCCGATGGTCACCGGTGCGCAGATCGGCGACAGCGGCACCGGGCTGCACCTGGCGCTCGGCATCCTGGCTGCCTTGTTGCAGCGCGAGAGCACCGGCCGCGGCCAGAAAGTGCTCGCGCCGATGCAGGATGCGGTGCTGAACCTGTGCCGCGTCAAGCTGCGCGACCAGCAGCGGCTCGAGCGCACCGGCACGATGCACGAATACCCGCAGTACCCGGATGGCAAGTTCGGCGAAGCCGTGCCCAGGGCCGGCAACGCGTCGGGTGGCGGCCAGCCCGGCTCGATCCTGCGCTGCAAGGGTTGGGAAACCGACTCGAACGCCTACATCTATTTCATCACGCAAGGCGCAGTCTGGCCTGCAGTCTGCAAGGTGATCGGCGAGGAAGGCTGGATCACCGACGAAGCGTTTGCCACCCCGGCTGCGCGATTGCTGCACTTGAAGCCGATCTTCAAGCGCATCGAACAGTGGACCATGACCAAGACCAAGTTCGAGGCGATGGACATCTTGAATGCCCTCGACATCCCGTGCGGCCCGATCCTGTCGATGAAGGAAATCGCGGAAGACCCCGACCTGCGCGACACCGGCACCGTGGTCGAAGTCGATCATCCGGTGCGCGGCAAGTACCTGACGGTGGGCAATCCGATCAAGATGAGCGACAGCCCGACCGTTGTGACGCGTTCGCCGCTGCTGGGCGAGCACACGGTGGAAGTGCTCGAGCAGCTCGGCTACGACCAGCAGCAGATCGCCGTGCTGCGTGAAGAACGCGTGATCTGAGCACGCAACCGAAGAACCCGAGGAAACGCCAGCGATGAACCACCCCGTAATACCGATCGCCGTGCTGGAAGGCGCGACCAAGCAGCGCAAGCGCCAGGCGCCAAAGGGCCGGCGCGTGGACCCGGTCGCACTGCTCGACGTGCAGCAACTGCTGGGTGACGAGCCGCGTCGCAGCGACCTGTTGATCGAGCACCTGCACAAGATTCAGGATCGCTTCGGGCACCTGTCGGCCGCGCATCTGGCGGCGCTTGCGCAGGAGATGCGCATGGCGCAGACCGAGGTGTATGAAGTCGCGACGTTCTATCACCACTTCGACGTGGTCAAGGAAGGCGAAGTTGCGCCGCCGATGCTCACCGTGCGCGTCTGCGATGGGCTGTCGTGCGAGATGGCCGGCGCACGCGAACTGCTTGCCAGATTGCCCGCGCTGCTGGGCAGCGACGTGCGTGTGCTTGCTGCACCGTGCATCGGCCGTTGCGAACAGGCGCCGGCGGCAGTGGTCGGCCAGAACCCGGTGCCGGACGCGACAGTCGATGCGATCGTGGCCAAGGCGAAAGCTGGCGAGACGATGGACACCCCACGCAACTTCATCGACCACGCCGCCTATCGCAAGGATGGCGGCTATGCGCTTCTGGAAGCCTGCGTCAACGGCGAGCGCGACGTCGAATCGATCATCAAGACGCTGGAAGACTCGAACCTGCGCGGCCTGGGCGGCGCGGGTTTTCCGACCGGCCGCAAGTGGCGCATCGTGCGCGCCGAAGCCGGCCCGCGGCTGATGGCCGTGAACATCGACGAAGGCGAGCCCGGCACGTTCAAGGATCGCACCTTGCTCGAGCGCGATCCGCACCGTTTCATCGAAGGCATGCTGATCGCAGCCTGGGCGGTCGGCATCGAACAGTGCTATATCTACCTGCGCGACGAATATCACGGTTGCCGCGCGCTGCTCGAGGCGGAAATCGCCAAGCTCGAAGCCGACCCGCCGATCGCGAACATGCCGCAGCTGATCCTGCGCCGTGGCGCCGGTGCCTACATCTGCGGCGAAGAGTCCGCGATGATCGAATCGATTGAAGGCAAGCGCGGCATGCCGCGCTTGCGGCCGCCCTATGTTGCGCAGGTCGGCCTGTTCGGCCGGCCCACGCTGGAGCACAACTTCGAGACGCTCTACTGGGTGCGCGAGTTGGTTGAGAAGGGCGGCGAGTGGTTCGCCGCGCAAGGCGTGAACGGCCGCAAAGGCCTGCGTTCATTCTCGGTCTCCGGCCGCGTGAAAGAACCCGGCGTCAAGCTCGCACCTGCCGGCATCACGATCCAGGCGCTGATCGACGACCACTGCGGCGGCATGCTCGATGGGCACGCGTTCTACGGCTACCTGCCCGGCGGTGCGTCGGGCGGCATCCTGCCAGCGTCGATGAACAGCATTCCGCTCGACTTCGACACCTTGCAACCGTACGGCTGCTTCATCGGCTCGGCTGCGGTGGTGGTGTTGTCGGAGCAGGACACCGCAACCGATGCGGCGCGCAACACCTTGCGCTTTTTCAAGGACGAATCCTGCGGCCAGTGCACGCCTTGCCGCAACGGCACCGCGAAAGCGCTCGCGCTGATCGAGCAGCCGCAGTGGGATCTGGAACTGCTGGCCGATCTGTCGCTGGTGATGCGCGATGCGTCGATCTGCGGCCTGGGCCAGGCCGCGCCGAACCCGTTCGACTGCGTCGTCAAATACTTCCCTGAGGAGCTGAAAACATCATGAACGCACTGACCCGAAGCGAACTCGCGATGCTGGATGCGCCGACCGTCAGCATCGAGCTGAACGGCAAGGCATTCGAGGCACGTACTGACCAAACTCTATTGAAGATCGCAGAAGAACAAGGCATCGAGATTCCGCACCTGTGCTACATGGACGGCCTCGACACGGCTGGCAACTGCCGTGCATGCATGGTCGAGATCGCGGGCGAACGCGTGCTGGCACCCTCGTGCTGCCGTTATCCGACCGCTGGCATGAAGGTCGCCACGAACAGCGAGCGCGCCGTCAAGTCGCAACAGCTGGTGCTCGAGCTTTTGCAGTCCGACATGCCGGAAGCCGACTACACGCGCCACAACGAAGTCGACGAATGGTCGGCCAAGCTGAACGTCGGCAAGCCGCGCTTTGCAGCACGCGAGGATGTGGGACCCGACCTGTCGCATCCGGCCATCGCGGTGCATCTGGACGCTTGCATCCAGTGCACGCGCTGCCTGCGAGCCTGCCGCGACGAGCAGATGAACGACGTGATCGGCCTTGCGTTTCGCGGCAGGCACGAGAAGATCGTGTTCGACATGGACGACCCGATGGGTGCGTCCACCTGCGTCGCCTGCGGCGAATGCGTGCAGGCGTGTCCGACCGGCGCGCTGATGCCCGCGCGCGATGTAGCACTCACGGTGCCTGACAAGCAGGTCGAATCGGTATGTCCGTACTGCGGTGTCGGTTGCCAGCTCACCTACAACGTAAAGGACGACAAGATCCTGTTCGTGAACGGCCGCGACGGCCCCTCGAACCACGGGCGTCTGTGCGTAAAGGGCCGCTATGGTTTTGATTACGCGCACCACCCGCAGCGCCTCACGGTGCCGCTGATCCGGCGCAAAGGCGTGGCGAAAACCGGCGACTTCGTGATGGACCCGGACCGTGTGATGGACGTGTTCCGCGAAGCGAGCTGGGAGGAAGCGCTCGAATTCGCGGGCGGCAGGCTCGCCGAGATTCGCGACACGCATGGCAGGAAGTCGCTGGCCGGTTTCGGCTCGGCCAAGGGCAGCAACGAGGAAGCCTATCTGTTCCAGAAGCTCGTGCGCACGGGCTTCGGCAGCAACAACGTCGACCACTGCACCCGGCTGTGTCATGCGTCTTCCGTGATCGCGCTGCTCGAAGGCATCGGCTCGGGCGCGGTCAGCAATCCCGTGATGGATGTGTCGAAAGCCGAAGTCGTGTTCATCGTCGGCGCGAACCCGACCGTGAACCACCCGGTCGCCGCCACCTGGATCAAGAACGCGGTCGCCAACGGCACCAAGCTGATCGTCTGCGACCCGCGCCGGCCCGACCTCGCGCGCCGCGCGCATCGGCATCTGCAGTTCAAGGCCGATACCGACGTGGCCTTGTTCAACGCGATGATGCATGTGATCGTGACCGAGAACCTGGTCGATGCCGGCTTCATCGCAAGCCGCACGATCGGCTACGACGACCTCAAGAAAAACGTCGAAGGCTACAGCCCGGAAGCGATGGCGCCGATCTGCGGCATCGACGCCGAAACGATCCGCTATGTCGCGCGGCTTTATGCAACGTCGAAGGGCTCGATGATCCTTTGGGGCATGGGCGTGTCGCAGCACGTGCACGGCACCGACAACGCACGCTGCCTGATTGCGCTTGCGCTGATGACCGGGCAGATCGGCCGGCCCGGCACCGGGCTGCATCCGCTGCGCGGCCAGAACAACGTGCAGGGCGCATCCGACGCGGGCCTCATCCCGATGATGTACCCGGACTACCAGCACGTGTCCGACCCGCAGGTGCGCGAGCGCTTCGAAAAAGCTTGGAACGTGCCTGCCGGCTCGCTCGACGACCAGGTCGGCCTGACCGTCGTCGAGGTGATGCACGCGATCAAGAAGGGTGGTATCCGCGGCATGTACGTGCAGGGCGAGAACCCGGCCATGTCGGACCCGGACGCGAACCATGCACGCGAAGCGCTGGCCGCGCTCGATCACCTGGTCGTGCAGGACATCTTCCTGACCGAGACCGCGTACCTGGCCGACGTGATCCTGCCCGCCAGCGCGTTTCCGGAGAAGACCGGCAGCTTCACGAACACCGACCGTCTCGTGCAGATGGGCCGCCAGGCCATCAATCCCCCCGGCGATGCGCGGCAGGATCTGTGGATCATCGAGCAGATCGCCAAACGCATGGGCCTGGAATGGAATTACAGCCACGTGAGCGAAGTGTTCGACGAGATGCGCCGCAACATGCCGAGCATCGGCGGCATCACCTGGGATCGGCTCGAGCGCGACCATGCCGTCACGTATCCGTGCGAGAAGGAAGGCGATCCGGGCCAACCCGTGGTGTTTACCGAATCGTTCCTGCGCTCGGACGGCAAAGCCAAGTTCGTCCCCGCCGACATCATCCCGGCCGCCGAGCGGCCCGATGCCGAGTACCCGATGGTGCTGATCACCGGGCGCCAGCTCGAGCACTGGCACACCGGCAGCATGACGCGCAGAGCCAGCATGCTCGATGCGCTGGAACCCGATCCGGTCGCGCTCGTGCATCCGCTTGACCTGGCCGCGATGGGCGTGCAGCCGGGCGCTCCCGTCACGATCGAATCGCGCCGCGGTGAAGTCGTGCTGTATGCGCGCGCCGATGAAAGCTCACCGCGCGGCGCGGTGTTCGTGCCGTTCTGCTACTACGAGGCGGCGATCAACAAGCTCACCAATGCGGCGCTCGATCCGTTCGCAAAGATCCCCGAGTTCAAATACTGCGCGATCCGGGTCACGCCGGGCGGCACGCCGGCGCAACAGTCGAGCTATGGCGGTGGCCAGGCACTGACACGGGCACCTGCAGCAACAGCAGCAGCAAGCTGACTTTCACGCGGCAGGCAGAACGCGCCAGCACCTGGGACGGCGCTGGATTGCATGGTGCGAATCATAAGTAACACGTGATGGTCAAGGCAATTTACTTTAACTGTTATTTATGAGCGAACGGTTCAACAATGGCTTTGGATCAACCATGAATTCTTCGCCGCACCATGAACAACATCGCGCTTGCCGCCACATCCTCAATCGATCCGGAGATCGAACGCAACGGCTACAACGCCGCGTTCGGTGAACTCGGGCTCGAATGGTTCTGGGACGCGAAAACGTATGACACGCTGGCCGCAATCCGGGAGCCGAAGCGCCGTGTGGGGGTCTACATCCAGGCGAACCATCCGCACCTGCTGCGCGCCTATCAGGTCGATTTCCTCGCCACCGTGGTGGAGGCCACGCGTGCGCGCGTGATCGGCGATCGGGCAGCGCACTGAACGACCTGCTGCCTGGTCGGCTGCTGCCTCCTTTTTTTGCTTCGCTCATCGAAAAAGAAGCCGAATGTCATGACTGCGCAAACACAACACTGGGTCCGGTTTGCCGAAGGCGACGCGATCGGCTTCGGCAAGCTCGAAGACGGCCATGTCCGCGTGCATGCGGGCAGCATGTTCGATCGCCCTGAGCCGACCGGCCGCAGCATTGCCGCGGATGCCGTGCGGCTGCTGATGCCGACCGTGCCCGGCAAGGTCATCGCGCTCTGGAACAACTTCGGCGAGTTGCGCGCCAAGCTGAATCTGGCCATGCCGGAAGAGCCGCTGTACCTGCTGAAAGCGCCCAACACGTTTGCCCATCCGGGCGACGTGATCCGCCAGCCGCGCTGCGCCGGCAAGGTCGTGTTCGAAGGCGAACTCGGCATCGTGATCGGCCGCGCCGCGAGCGGTGCCAGCGAGGCAGACGCGATGCAGCACGTGTTCGGCTACACCTGTGCCAACGACGTCACACAAGCCGACATCCTGAACCGCGACCCGTCGTTCGCGCAGTGGGTGCGCGCCAAGGGATTCGACACGTTCTGCCCGCTGGGGCCGGTCATCGCCACCGGCCTCGACCCGAACGCGCTGGTCGTCAGGACGATCCTGAACGGTGTCGAGCGGCAGAACTATCCGATCAGCGACATGCGGTTCTCGGTCGCGCAACTGGTCAGCATGATTTCGGCCGACATGACGTTGCAGCCCGGTGATGTGATCCTGTGCGGCACCTCGGTCGGCGTCGGCTCGATGAAGCCGGGCAGCGAAGTCACGGTCGAGATCGACGGCATCGGCCGCCTCAGCAACACCTATCAGTAACCCGTCAGCCCACAGCACGGCCCATCAGGAGTGAACGAAACATGAAAGTTGCCATCATCGGCGCCGGCGCAATCGGCGGGTATGTCGGCGTCAAGCTGGCGCTTGCGGGCGAGGACGTGACCTTCATCGTGCGCGGTGCAAACCTCACGGCGATCCAGCATGATGGGATGAAGCTGATCATGGCCGACGGCACCGAGCACATCGCCGCGAATGTGAAAGCGACGAACGACTATGCGCAAGCCGGTCCGCAGGACATCGTGATTCTCGCGATGAAGGCGCACCAGGTCGAAGCCGTCGCGCGCGACGTGCCCAAGCTGTTCGGGCCCGGCACGGTGGTCGTGACGATGCAAAATGGCATTCCGTACTGGTACTTCTCCAAACATGGCGGCCCGCTCGACGGCACGCAGGTCCAAAGCGTCGATCCGACCGGCATCGTCGGCGAATACATTCCGGCCAGCCGCGTGCTCGGATGCGTGGTGTACCCCGCATCCGAGTTGATCGCGCCCGGCGTGGTCAAGCATGTGGAAGGCGATCGCTTTCCGCTGGGCGAGCTTGACGGCAGCAGCAGCGAGCGCGTCCAAAAGGTCTCAGCCTGCTTCGAGAACGCCGGCTTCAAGGCGCCTGTGCTGGACAACATCCGGTCTGAAATCTGGCTCAAGCTCTGGGGCAACCTCACGTTCAATCCGATCAGTTCCTTAAGCCATTCCACGCTGGTCGACATCTGCCAGTTTCCGCTCACGCGCGAGCTTGCCGCGTCCATGATGACCGAAGCACAGGCCGTCGCGCACAAGCTCGGCATCGGCTTTCGTGTGACGCTCGACAAGCGCATCGCGGGAGCCGAGAAGGTCGGCAAGCACAAGACATCGATGCTGCAGGACATCGAAGCCGGCCGTGCGCCCGAGATCGACGCGCTGGTCGGCACCGTGGTCGAGCTCGGCCGTCTGACCGACACGCCGACGCCGCACATCGACACCGTCTATGCGCTCGTGAAGCTGCTGGGCAAGAGCATGGATGAGCAGCGTGGTCAGGTGCGCATGCAGGAACTCGCAGCCACTGCTTGAGCTGAAGAAAAAATCATGAGACGCACCCGCCGCGCCCGCATCGTGGCCACGCTCGGGCCGGCCTCCTCGAACGAGGCGACGATCCGTGCGCTGTTCGAAGCCGGCGCGGACGTGTTTCGGCTGAACCTGAGCCTGGGCCTGCGCACCGCGCATGCGGAGCGTGTGCAGATCATCCGCCGGCTCGAAGCCGAGTTCGACCGGCCGATCGGCATCCTGATCGACCTGCAGGGGCCGAAGCCGCGCATCGGCACCTTTGCAGGCGGCAAGGCCGATCTGATCACCGGTGCTGCATTCCGGCTCGATCTCGAATCGGCCGAAGGCGATGCGACGCGCGTCGGCGTGCCGCATCCGGAGCTGTTCGCGGTGCTCAAAGCCGGCACGCACCTGTTGCTCGACGATGGCCGCGTGCGCCTCGAAGTGACCGCTCGCGGCCGGGATCACGCGGATACGAAAGTGCTGCAGGGCGGCCCGATGTCGGATCGCAAGGGTGTGAACGTGCCGGGCCTGGTGCTGCCGGTGGCGCCGCTCACGGCAAAGGATCGCGACGACCTCGCGTTCGGGCTCGATCTGGGCGCCGACTGGGTCGCACTGTCGTTCGTGCAGCGTGCGCAGGACATGGCAGACTTGCGCGCAGCGGTCGAGGGCCGCGCCTGGATCATGGCCAAGCTGGAGCAACCGTCGGCGGTGGCCGAACTCGACGCGATCATCGCCGCGGCCGATGGCCTGATGGTCGCGCGCGGCGACCTGGGCGTGGAACTGCCGCCCGAAGACGTGCCTGAGCTGCAGCGCCGCATCGTGCGGGCCTGCCGCACAGCCGGCAAGCCGGTCGTGGTGGCCACGCAGATGCTCGAGTCGATGATGCAGTTCACCACGCCGACCCGTGCCGAAGTATCGGACGTGGCCACTGCGATCTACGACGGCGTCGATGCGGTCATGCTCGCGGCCGAATCGGCATCCGGCCAACACCCGGTCGAAGCAGTGCAGATGATGGACCGGATCATCGCGAAGGTGGAAGCATCATTGTCCTACCGCGAAGGCATCGAAACATCCTGGCATGCGGGCAACGACAGCACCGCCGATGCGGTGACGGGGTCGCTGCGCCAGATCGCAGCGGCCATCAAGCCGGCTGCGCTGATCACCTATACCGCGTCCGGTTTCACGAGCCTGCGCGCCGCGCGCCAACGCCCGGCCGCGCCGATCCTGAGCCTGACCCCGGAGCTGGGCATCGCGCGGCGCCTCGCACTGCTCTGGGGCGCACACGCGGTGGCGATCGACCAGTTGCACGACGTGGCCGGCATGATCAAGTGGGCGAGCCGGATCGCGGTGATCGAAGGGTTTGCGGGCCGTGGTGACGACGTGGTGATCGTCGCCGGCCTGCCGTTCGGCGAGGCCGGCACCACGAATCTGCTGCATGTCTCAAGGATCGGTTGACGCGAGCGACCGAACAAGCCAGCTGAGCACACACCCGGTATCGCTTCAAAAAGCGTAGCGGACTTTTCATGAAGCACGCCACGCTGCGCCAGTTGAAGGTGTTCGAATCGGTCGCGCGCCACCTGAGCTTTTCGCGCGCTGCCGAAGAGTTGCACCTCACGCAGCCCGCCGTCTCGATTCAGGTCAAGAAGCTCGAAGAACACGCCGGGCTGCCGCTGTTCGAGCAGCTCGGCAAGAAAATCTATCTGACCCCGGCCGGCACCGAATTGCTCGACATCGCACGCCGCATCATTGCGCAGTTCGAAGCGGCCGAGTCGGCAATGACGCAGTTCAAGGGCGTCTCCGGCGGACGGCTCAACGTGGCCGTGATCAGCGCAGGCGACTATTTTTTTCCGCGCCTGCTGGTCGAGTTCATCCGCAGGCATCAGGGCGTCACCCTGAACTTCACGGTGCACAACCGCGAGGGGCTGCTCGCACAGATGGCCGCGAACCTGACCGACCTGGCGGTGATGGTCAGGCCCCCGCACGAGCCGGATCTGGACAGCATCGCGTTCGCGCCGCATCCATACGTGGTGGTGGCGCCGCCCGGACACCCATTGGTCGGCGAACGCTCGGTGCCGTTGAAGCGCGTGCTGCGCGAGCCGTTCGTGCTGCGCGAGAAAGGCTCGGACACGCTGCATTCGATGCAGGACGCGTTCGGCGCGCAATTCGCGCGCGTTGTGGTTGCAATGGAAATCCGCAGCACCGAAACGATCAAGCAGGCGGTGATGGCTGGCCTGGGCCTCGGCTTCCTGTCGATGCACACGATCGGGCAGGAACTGAAAGGCGGCAGCTTGAAGCTGCTCGACGTGCAGGGCCTGCCGCTGATGCTCAACTGGTACGTGGTGCATCGGCGCGACAAGCGGCTGCCGCCGGTCGCGCGAGCGTTCAAGGAGTTTTTGCTGGCCGAAGGCGCCGCCTGGATCGCGCGCGTGACGGCCAGTGGCATGAATTGAAAGCCCGCGCGGCCCCGTCGCTATACTGAAAAACCACGCCCCGGCAGGTCGTCCCCGCGACCGTGCATCCAGTCGGCAAACTCCCTTTTTTCGCGCTTGCTGCAGCGCGGTTTTCATATACCGCCTGCTCCCGGATCGTCGCTGCCTTGTCCCTGCTCGCCGTCACGCAAACAATGCGCTTCGCCGCGCCGCTGCCGTTCAAAAGCGGCCGGTCGATGCGCGACTATTCGCTGAGCTTCGAGACCTACGGCGAACTGGACGCGGCGCGCTCGAACGCGGTGCTGATCTGCCATGCGTTGAACGCCTCGCACCACGCAGCCGGCACCTATGCAGGCCAGACCGAGGCGACCGGCTGGTGGGACAACATGATCGGCCCGGGCAAGCCGGTCGATACGAACCGCTTCTTCGTCATCGCCGTGAACAATCTTGGTTCCTGCTTCGGCTCGACCGGGCCGATGCATGAAGATCCGGACACCAGCCGCGTTTACGGCTCGCAGTTCCCGGTCGTCACGGTGGAGGACTGGGTCGACTCGCAGGCAAGACTGCTCGACGCACTCGGCATCGAAAAACTCGCGGCCGTGATGGGTGGCAGCCTGGGCGGCATGCAGGCATTGAGCTGGGCGCTACAGTATCCAGAGCGCGTTGCGCATGCGGTGGTGATCGCGAGCGCGCCCAATCTGACGGCCGAGAACATCGCGTTCAATGAGGTGGCGCGCCGTGCAATCCAGACCGATCCGGATTTTCACGGGGGCGACTTCTATGCGCACGGCGCGGTGCCGCGGCGCGGCTTGCGCATCGCGCGCATGCTCGGCCACATCACCTACCTGAGCGACGATGTGATGAACGAGCGCTTCGGGCGCCAGCTGAAAGGTGGCCTGGACTATCGCTACACCACGCAGGACGTCGAATTTCAGATCGAGAGCTATCTGCGCTACCAGGGCGACAAGTTCAGCGACTACTTCGACGCGAACACGTATCTGCTGATCACCCGCGCGCTCGACTACTTTGACCCGGCGCAAGCGTTCGACGGCAACCTGGCCGCGGCGCTGGCGCGCGCACGCTGCGCGTTTTTGCTGGTCAGCTTCAAGACCGACTGGCGCTTCGCACCCGCGCGCAGCCGCGAGATCGTGCGCGCGCTGCTGGAAAACCGCCATCGCGTGAGCTATGCCGAGATCGACGCGCCGCATGGGCATGATGCGTTTCTGCTCGAAGACGCCCGCTATCTCGCGCTGGTGCGCAGCTACTTCGAGCGTCGGGTCGCCCCGCAGAAAGCCGCGGCATGAGCGACACCGGCACGATGTACACGATCGCGCGGCTCGTGCCGCAAGGCGCAAGGGTGCTGGACCTGGGCTGCGGCGACGGCGCGCTGCTCGAGCTGCTGCAGCGGGATGCGGGCTGCACCGGCTACGGCATCGAGATCGATGACGCGAAGCTGCTCGCTGGCGTGCAGCGCGGCATCGACGTGATCCAGTTGAACCTCGACGAAGGGCTGTCGATGTTCGGCGATGCGAGCTTCGATGTGGTGCTGCAGATCGACACCTTGCAGAACCTGCGCAACGCCGAAGTGATGCTGCGCGAGACCGCACGGGTGGGCCGCATCGGCATCGTCGCATTTCCGAACTTCGCGCACTGGCCGAATCGTCTGTCCGTACTCAGAGGCCGCATGCCGGTCACGCGCCGGCTGCCGTACCAGTGGTATGACACGCCGAACATCCGGGTCGGCACGTTCAAGGATTTCGCCGCGCTTGCGCGCCAGAACGATCTGCGCATCCTCGATGCGTTCGGGCTGCAGGACGGCCGCGAAGTGCGCTGGCTGCCGAACGCGCGCGCAGGCACGGCGGTATTCAAGTTCGAGCGGGCGGACTGAGGCTGCACCGGGTACTGCGCTTGCCAATGTGCCTGGCTTGGAAACGCACCCGTTTTTCCTGAATCGTCTCGGATTTGACACAATCAGCCGGTTGGCGTCCGACGGTTTCCGGGCGTTTTTCCAGTCAGGGAGAGTTTTCGATGAGTTCATCCGCTACGCACGCCAAAGAGTTGGCTGCCCCCGCCCATGTCAAGCACGCTGCACTGCGCTCCTGGGTCGACGAGATGGTCGCGCTGTGCAAGCCGCAGGCGGTCTACTGGTGCGACGGCAGCGATGCCGAGTACCAGCGGCTTTGCCAGTTGCTCGTCGATGCCGGCACGTTCAGGAAGCTGAACCCGCAAAAGCGCCCCAATTCGTACCTGGCGCTGTCCAGCCCGAGCGATGTGGCCCGGGTGGAAGACCGCACCTTCATCTGCTCGGCGAACAAGGAGGACGCGGGCCCGACGAATCACTGGATGGCGCCAGGCGAAATGCGCGCGATCCTGCAGACCGGCGCCGGCCAGGACAAGCCTGCGCTGTTCGACGGCTGCATGCGCGGCCGCACGATGTACGTGGTGCCGTTCTCGATGGGGCCGCTGGGCAGCCCGATCGCGCACATCGGCGTCGAACTCTCCGACAGCCCGTACGTCGCGGTCAACATGAAGATCATGACGCGCATGGGCAAAGGCGCGCTCGACGTGCTGGGTGCCGACGGCGACTTCGTGCCCTGCGTGCACACCGTGGGTGCGCCGCTGGACGAGGACGAGGCGGACGTCGCCTGGCCCTGCAACGACACCAAGTACATCGTGCATTACCCCGAAACGCGCGAGATCTGGAGCTACGGGTCCGGCTACGGCGGCAACGCGCTGCTTGGCAAGAAGTGCTTCGCGCTGCGCATCGCCTCCACCATGGGCCGCGACGAAGGGTGGCTGGCCGAACACATGCTGGTGCTCGGCGTGGCCAAGCCGGACGGCCAGAAGTACCACGTCGCCGCCGCATTCCCGAGCGCCTGCGGCAAGACCAATTTCTCGATGCTGGTGCCGCCCGCGGGTTTCGAGGGCTGGAAGGTCACCACGGTCGGCGACGACATCGCCTGGATCAAGCCGCAGGCCGATGGCACGCTGCGTGCGATCAACCCGGAAGCCGGCTACTTCGGCGTTGCGCCCGGCACCAACTACACGACCAATCCGAACTGCATTGACAGCCTGGGCCACGACGTGATCTTCACCAACGTCGCGCTGACCGACGACGGCGACGTCTGGTGGGAAGGCATGGAAGCCGACCACGGCGGCAAGCTGCCCGATCATCTGATCGACTGGAAAGGCAACGACTGGACGCCGCAGATCGCAAAAGAGACCGGCGCGAAGGCCGCGCATCCGAACTCGCGCTTCACGGTGGCGGCCACCAACAATCCGGCACTCGATCCGGCCTGGGACGATCCGAAGGGCGTGAAGGTCGATGCATTCATCTTCGGCGGCCGGCGCTCGACCACCGTGCCGCTCGTGACGGAAGCGCGCAACTGGACCGAAGGCGTCTACATGGCCGCGACGATGGGCAGCGAGACCACCGCCGCGATGGCCGGCGGCAACGGCGCGGTGCGGCGCGATCCGTTCGCGATGCTGCCGTTCATCGGCTACAACATGAGCGACTATTTTCAGCATTGGCTCGATCTGGGCAAGAAGCTCGAAGCATCCGGTGCCGCAAACCTGCCGCGCATCTACACGACCAACTGGTTCCGCAAGGACGAAGCCGGCAAGTTCGTCTGGCCCGGCTACGGCGAGAACATGCGCGTGCTGAAATGGATGATCGACCGCATCGAAGGCAACGCGAAAGGCCGCGACAACCTGTTCGGCATCACGCCGGTCTACGACGAACTGAACTGGACCGGGCTCGACTTCAGCGCCAGCCAGTTCGACACCGTGACGGATATCGACCGCGCCGCCTGGCAGGACGAACTCAAGCTGCACAGCGAACTGTTCGAGCGGCTCCAGCATCGCCTGCCGAAGGCGCTCGATCAGACGCGTGAGAAGATCGAGGAGCGGCTCGCGGCGTGAAAAACGCTGTAAATACTCACTTGATCACGATAAATAGAGATAAAAGTGAAAATTTGCAGTCATAAAAAAATTCGTGTTTTTAATGCAAAGGCTACCAAGGTTTTTAAGCGAACTCAAAGTGTTGAATTTCTCTTTGAGTTCAGTATTTTTATACAATCAGCGAAATTATCGAATTCATATGAAACTATCACGTAACCTTTATCTAAAGAGTCTGCCTTAGCTTCAATTAAAATAGTTTGAATTGAATCTTGAATGCTATTCTTTTTGGATTTCCAATAAGCTGTCAGCACCCGCTCTTTTTTGAATAACCCCATCATCCAGTATTGTGGCTCCGTCCACGTACTTCCAGCTTTTAGAAAATCAAATTTTTCTGTTGGTAGACCATACTTTTCGGTCAAAGCATCAAGCAAGTTCTTATATTCTCCCTCAAGCTCACTCCCTTGAGAACTTGATTTTATGTCTTTACTTCCGGCGCGAATGCTACACAATCCCTGTGCGGGAGTTAAGACAACTGAGTATATTTCGAAATCTGGATGACCGCTTATTAGTGATTTTGAAGAAAATGTATTTTTTTGCTTATTTTCTGTAAATTCACCTTGACCTTTCAGCTCCTCAAGAGTCATTCCTTTGTGCAACCCAAATGGACCTGCAAGACAATATGAGGAAACCAGTAAGACTGCAGCTATAACAGGTTTTTTCATTAAGTTTCTCACTAAAAGAAAAATTTTTATGCGGCTCATCCGTGCGTATGGTCGTTGCGCGCGATGTTGAGCAGGTGCTCGATCTCGTCCTTATCGCGCACCAGATTGCGCGCATACCAGCGCCGGATGAGCCACATGAAGCCGGCCACGATCAGCCCGAAACCGGTGATCGCGCCGAACGCCGACAGGCCCAGCCCGCTTGACAAGCTGTAGAGACCGCCCAGCAGCAGGATGCAGGCCTGTTCGTTGAAGTTCTGCACCGCAATGGATCGGCCCGCACCCATCAGGTTGTGGCCGCGGTGCTGCAGCAGCGCGTTCATCGGCACCACCAGGTAGCCGCCCAGCGCGCCCAAAAAGATAAGAAATGGTGCGGCCAGCCAGACGTTGGTGATCACGTTGAGCAGCAGCACCAGCAGGCCCATCGCGATGCCGAGCGGAATCACGCTGGTCGCCTGATCGAGTCTGACCCGGGACGACGCGACCACCGCGCCGACCGCAGTGCCGATCGCCACCACGCCGACCAGCGCGGAGGCCTGTGTCACGTTGTAGCCGAGCGCGACCGCAGCCCAGCCGAGCACGATGTATTTGAGGTTGCCGAGCACGCCCCAGAACAACGTGGTCGTCGCGAGTGAGATCTGGCCGAGCTTGTCGCGCCACAGGCGGTTGTTGCAGGTCCAGAAATCGGGCAGCAGGGTCATCGGCTGCTTCGGCCACGGCCGCAGCGGCACATCGGTGCGCGGAATTTTCAGGTTGATGCCGGCGGCCAGCAGATAAACCAGGATCATGGTGGCGATTGCGGCTTCCGACGGCGTGTCGATGCCGGTGGTCAAAAACGGAAAATCGAATGCAAGCAGCGTGGACGACATCTGCGGCCCGACCAGCTGGCCGCCCAGCAGCACGCCCAGGATGATCGAGGCGATCGTCAGCCCCTCGATCCAGCCATTCGCTTTGACGAGCTGCGAGGGCGGCAGCAGTTCGGTCAGGATGCCGTACTTGGCCGGCGAATACGCGGCAGCGCCAAGCCCGACGATCGCGTAGGAGAACAGCGGATGCGTGCCGAACAGCATCAACAGGCAGCCGACCGCCTTGATCGTGTTGCTGATCAGCATGACGCGGCCTTTGGGCAACGCGTCTGCGAACGCACCGACGAACGGCGCCAGCACCACATAGAACAACGCGAACATCGGCACCAGCGCGGCCTGCTGCCAGGCCGGTGCGCCCCCGCCGCGCAACAACTGCACCGCCGCCACGAACAGCGCCTGATCGGCCAGCGAGCTGAAGAACTGCGCCGCCATGATCGTGAAGAAACCGCGCTTCATGTCGCGAAGGCCGCGGCAGCGTGAGGCAAGTGCGCCGGTGGTCTTGTGTAAATCGCGTGTCTCCTTGTTCGGATCGGTTATAGCATGATGAAATTGGCTCACTTCCAGCCAACGCTGCCTGCGGTCGGCTCTCGGCTACCCCCTTGCAGGGGGCGGCGCCTGCGGCCTGGTGGAGCCAGCTCCGCGGCCCCTGTTGGGTTTCGGTCGTGTCTGAATTGGGTGTCGTGCGCAACGTGTCGGGCCCAGAAAGCTGAGACGAATGCGGGCAGCATGCGCGCGGTTTGTAAGACTTCAGCTTGCCTGCGTTGACTGTCGAACGTCACCATTACGATCCTCAGTCTCATGCCTCGTCCGATCTCCGCCACCATTCATTGCCAGGCCCTGCGCCACAACCTGAATCGCGTGCGTCGCAGTGCCCCTTCGGCACGCGTCTGGGCGGTCGTGAAGGCGGACGCTTACGGGCACGGGATCGAACGTGCTTATCCGGGCTTGACCGGCGCCGACGGCTTCGCGCTGCTCGATCTGACGGAGGCCGAGCGGGTGCGCGCACTCGGCTGGCGCGGGCCCGTCCTGCTGCTTGAAGGTGTGTTCGAGCCGCGCGATCTGGAGCGCTGTTCGGCGCTCGATCTATGGCATACGGTGCATTGCGACGAACAGATTCAGATGCTGGCTGCGCACAAGACCACGCACGCGCATCGCGTCTTCCTGAAGATGAATGCCGGCATGCACCGGCTTGGCTTCGCGCCGGATCGCTACCGCGCCGCCTGGAGCCGGCTGGCCGCGCTGCCGCAGGTCGACGACATCGCGCTGATGGTGCATTTCAGCGACGCCGACGGCGCGCGCGGCATCGCGCAGCAGCGCGCGGTGTTCGAAGCCGCCACGCAAGACCTGCCCGGCGATTGCACACTGTGCAACAGTGCCGCCACCTTGCGCCACGCGCCGGGCGACGAGGCGCTGGCCGCCGACTGGATTCGGCCCGGCATCGCGGTCTACGGCAGCTCGCCCGATGCACCCGAACACTCGGCGGCCGACTGGGATTTGCTGCCCGCCATGACATTGGCTAGTGAAATCATAGCTGTGCAGACAGTCAGGACGGGCGCTTCGATCGGATATGGCTCCACGATCACGGCCGATGCGCCGCTGCGCATCGGCGTCGTCGCCTGCGGCTATGCGGACGGCTACCCGCGTCACTGCGGCACCGGCACGCCGGTGCTGGTGAACGGCCGGCGCACGCGCCTGTTGGGCCGGGTCAGCATGGACATGATCGTGGTGGACCTGACCGCGCTGCCCGATGCCGGCTTCGGCAGCCCGGTCACGCTCTGGGGCCGGGCCGGCGATGATGTAGTGCTGCCGATCGACGAGGTGGCAACCGCGGCCGGCACGGTCGGCTATGAGCTGATGTGCGCGCTGGCTCGCCGGGTACCGGTGCGGGTGGACGAAGACGAGGGGCTGGTGCCGGGCCGATAATGATTCGCAAGGCGCGCTGCTCCGCAGGCGCCAGGCTGAACCGGCCTTGAAAGGATCGCTGCCATGCCCCGCTACCCCGTCCCCGAAATCGCCGATCTGCCCGAGGACATCCACGCGAAGGTGCTCGAAGTGCAGGCCAAAGCCGGCTTCGTGCCGAACGTGTTCCTTGCACTCGCGCGCCGGCCTGCCGAATGGCGCGCGTTCTTCGCGTATCACGACGCGTTGATGCTCAAGGAAGAGGGCAACCTGACCAAGGGCGACCGCGAGATGATCGTGACCGCCACCAGCGCAGCCAACGAATGCCTGTACTGCGTGGTCGCACACGGCGCGCTGCTGCGCATCTACGAGAAAAAGCCGCTGGTGGCCGACCAGGTCGCCGTCAACTATCGCAAGGCCGACATCACGCCGCGCCAGCGCGCGATGCTCGACTTCGCGCTGAAGGTCTGCCACGCCGCGCAGAGCGTGGACGACGCGGACTTCGACGCGCTGCACGCGCATGGCTTCGACGACGAGGACATCTGGGACATCGCCGCGATCACCGCGTTCTTCGGCTTGTCCAACCGCGTCGCGAACGTGACCGGCATGCAGCCGAATGCGGAGTTCTACCTGATGGGCCGGGTGCCCAGGCAGAAGTCGGAGCCGCAGCAGCCGCACCTGCCGCACGTCGACCGCCGGGTATGACGACGGACCACGCAGTCGGCAACGACCCCACGGCGGGCGACCGTTACCGGCCGGTCGAGGGCGTCCCGCGCGCGGCCGCCACCATCGTGTTGCTGCGCGACTTCGACCACGACGTCGATTGCAACCCCGGCAACGGCGCGGGCCTCGAAGTATTCCTGGTGCGCCGGCATGCCAAGTCCGCGGTGCTCGGCGGCGCCTATGTGTTCCCGGGCGGCAAGGTCGATGCGGCCGATGCGAGGCTGGATGCGGCCGCGCATTTCGACGCACAGCCGGCCGAACTGCACGCCGCGCTGGCCGAGCCCGACCTCGACGTGCCCACGGCCGCGAGCATATACGTCGCCGCCGTGCGCGAGGCGTTCGAGGAATGCGGCGTGCTGCTTGCGCAAGGCGTCGCCGAACAGGCCGTGCTCGATGCGGTGGCATGGGAGCGCAGCGGCGAAAAAACGTTTGCCGAGCTGCTCGCCGAGTTCGGCCTCAAGCTGTCCACGCGCCTGATCGTGCCGTGGTCGCGCTGGATCACGCCGACCATGTCAGTCATGCAAAAGCGCTTCGACACGCGCTTTTTCGTCGCCGCCCTGCCGCTCGGCCAGATCGCGCTGCACGACGCGCACGAGACCGACGATAGCGTCTGGATCACGCCGCGCGAAGCGCTCGCGCGCTACTGGAGCGGCGAGTTCCAGCTCGCGCCACCGCAGATCATGACGCTTGCGCACCTGAGCCGCCATGCATCGGTGGACAGCGTGCTCACGGCCGCGCGTGCCCGCAAACCGCCGCTGATCCAGCCTGAGCCGCTCCAGCGCGAAGAAGACGGCACCCGCGTCGTCTGTTATCCCGGCCACCCGCGCCACCCGGTGCGCGACGTCGCGATGCCGGGCCCGCTGCAACTGTTGTACCGCAACGAGCGGTTCGAGCCGGAAGACGGCTTCGACGCGCTGTTTTTATAAAAAAATCCTGCGGGCGCTCGTACAGACTGCAAAGTTCGCTATTAAAAACAGTGCGTCTTCGAAGTTTTGGTATTCTGCTTCAAGCGCACGTTGCAGGCAGCAAAATCCGTCGAACCAGCGCAGCCCAATCCCAGCAGGGGCCTCGGAGCCTGCTCCGCCGGGCCGCAGGCGCCGCCCCCGGTGGGGGGTAGCCGAGAGCCGACCGCAGGGAGCGAAGGCTGGGGGTGGGCTCTACTGCAAGACGAACCCGCTGTCCTTGATGATCTTCGCCCAGGTCTTCGAGTAATCGGCTTCGCGCCTGGCCAGTTGTTCGGACGACATGTAGCCGACGTTCAGGCCCAGGGCGGTGAGGCGGTCCCGCACCTCGGGCAGCTTGATGACCTTGGCCAGGCTTTCCGCGAAGCGGTCCAGCACCAGATGCGGCGTGCCGGCCGGCGCGAAGATGCCGTAATACGGCTCGTCATCCAGGCCCTTCATGCCGAGTTCGGCAAACGTCGGCACATCCGGCAGCGCGGCCTGGCGCTCGCCGCCGAGCACGCCGACCACGTGCAGCTTGCCCGCCTTGTGGTTCTCGATGAAGTCGGGCACCGAGCCGATGCCGGCTGCGATCTGGTTGCCGAGCATGTCACCGATCATCGGCGCGCTGCCGCGATACGGGGCCGACTGCAGATCCAGGCCGAAATTGGTGCCGATCAGCTTCACCAGAAATTCGGGAATGG
This sequence comes from Burkholderiaceae bacterium, assembly GCA_965218765.1. GTDB lineage: Bacteria > Pseudomonadota > Gammaproteobacteria > Burkholderiales > Burkholderiaceae_C > JBBPYC01. The sequence goes on from CBDCLU010000004.1 coordinate 585,474, forward strand.
ACGCCGGCGCCGGCACGCCGATGGTGCTCTGGCCGTTCTTCTCGCGCTTGAGGTAGTCCACATATTCCTTGAACGTCCTGGCCGGCGTGCCGCCGGACAGCGCCAGCGCGTTCACGAACGTCGCGAAGCCGGCCACCGGCACGAAATCCTTTTGCGAGTCGTACCCTGGGCTCTTCATGACCAGCGGCAGGATCGAGATCGTGTGGTCGTGCGAGACGAAGTAGGTGGAGCCATCGGCCGGTGCGCTCTTGAGCGCCATCGCCGCCAGCTGGCCGCCCGCACCGGGCTTGTTCTCGACGATCACGGTGGCGCCGGTCTCGGCCTGCAGCTTGTCGGCCAGCAGCCGCGCGATCGCATCGGTGCCGCCGCCGGGCGGAAAGCCGACCAGCAGCTTCACCGTCTTGGGCGCATCGGCGGCGGCAGCCAGACCGACCGAGGCGAGCAGCGCCGTGGCCAGCAGCGCACGGCGCAGCGCGGACGGCAAACGCTTGGATGAATGCATGGGGCAACTCCTGGAGGGGGGAACAAAAGAAAGGACAAGCAAAAGCGACCGCGACGAGACAGCCGAACGCCACCGTGCGAAAACGATAACAGAGTGGCGCTGCACGACCCCGATCACGGCGGGCGCGCCGCTCGCGCAGCCGCACCACGGGCAGCCAGCGCGGCAACGAGCCGGCAGCGCCGCGCCGGCCGTCTCAGGCGGGCCGGTCCGATGCGAGCACACTGTGCGGCAGCGCCTCCACCACGCTGAACGCGTCGCCCGCACGCGCCGCGTCGTCGCGTTCCTTGATCAGCAGCCAGCCCGGCACGCGCGCACCGCCGCCAGCGGCGCGGCCGTGCATGCGCACGAGCACCCAGCCGCCGGTCAGCTTGTGGCCGCGCAGCGCAAACCGCAGCCGGCCCTGCCGCAGGCCCGCCTGCGGATCGCCCAGCGGCAGCCAGCTGCCCCGATCCCAGACGATGACCTTGCCCGCGCCGTACTGCCCTTCGGCGATCTCGCCCTCGAAATCCGCATACGACAGCGCATGGTCTTCCACCGGCACCGCCATGCGCTTGTCCGCCGGATCCAGGCTCGGTCCCTTGGGGATGGCCCAGCTCTTGAGCGTGCCATCCAGCTCGAGCCGGAAGTCGTAGTGCAGCCGGCGCGCCCAGTGTTTCTGGATCACGAATCGAAGCGCAGCGGGCGCCGTGTGGTCGGCATTCATGGATGCGAAAGCGGCTGGTTCATGGGGTCGTGCGCGTCGGTCGTGCCGCGATCTTTACGCAGTTGATACCGCGAGGTCAACGCGGCGCAACAACCGGCGCCCACACTGACGTTGGCCCGCAATCCAGCCGACCACCGAGGCGGCTTCGGGTGCTTAAGGAACGGCCGGATCACCGGTTCCGTTTTTGTTTCTCCGTCAACCGATCAAAGGATGCAATCATGAAATTCGATGTCAAACCCTTGCTGATTGCGGCGCTGGGCGCGAGCTTCGCGTTTGCGGCGAATGCGCAGCCGGCGCCCGCGGGCAGCAGCATGCCGACACCGCTGAGCCCGCCGCTGACCGAAGGCGCACCGTTGCAGCAGATGCAGCCGCAGTCGCAGATGCAGCAGATGCAGCAGCCGCCGATGCACGGCGCCGATGCGGTCACGCGCACCGAGCGACACGTCGAACACATGCAGGTGCGCATCGCCGAGCACCTCGCGGGCCTGAAGGTGAAGCTGGACCTGACTCCCGCGCAGCAAGGCGCCTGGCAGGCGTTCGACAGCGCCGCCACGCCGTCGCGCGAGCAGTTGACGCGCATGGTGCAGATGCGCGCGTCGATGCGTTCGATGACCACGCCCGAGCGCATCGACCGGCTGCGCGAGGTGCGCAGCGAGCGCGCGGCGGCGATGGACCGGGTGTTCGATGCGACCCGGCAGTTCTATGCCCAGCTGTCGCCCGAGCAGCAAAAGACGTTCGACCAGAACGCGCTGCCCAGGCACGGGCAGCGCGGCCACCGTAGCGGCCGTGGTGACTGGAAGCAGTAGGGCAGTTGGCAGCATGACGGTGGCCGTGTAGGCGATATGCACGGCAGCGGCGGGCACGCCGGCAACTGAGGGGCGTTGCTCGACCTATGAGCGCAGCGGCGTCGTTGCAGCGCGGCGCACGTCAGCGCTGGCTGCAGGTGTCGAGCTGCCTGCCCGGCGAGCCGTCCTGCGCGTGCGCCAGCAGCAGGCCCTGCGCACCCGCACCGCTGCCCTTGGTCCACCACTCAAGGCCGTCGCCTACATAGCGCGCCGCTGGCCGAGACGGCGAGCTGCATGAGGTGCAGGCGGCCGCCCTGCGCGACTTCGCGCCTGGGCGCTGGACGTGGCGTAGCGCGCCTTCACCGTGCTGCCGCCGGCGCAGTCGAATATCAGCCAGTTGGACGGGTACGCTGCCATCGGCGGGGCGGGTTGCTGCGCACAACCCCCAATCGCAAGCAACAATGCTGATACTGAAAAAATAGCTGAAGATGCAGGATGCACCTGCGCTTCAGCGGATTTTGCTTCAAAAGTTTGGAGCGAAGCATGCGATCCCACGGCCCCGACGCTCAAACCGCAGGCACCGCGAGCAACCCCGCTGCCTGCGCCTGCTGGTCGGCGTGGTAGCTCGACCGCACCATCGCGCCGACCGCGGCATGGCTGAAGCCCATCTCGATCGCCCTGGCCTCGAACATCCGGAACGTGTCCGGATGCACATAACGGCGCACCGGCAGGTGGCTGCTGCTGGGCGCGAGGTATTGGCCGATCGTGAGCATGTCGACGTTGTGCGCGCGCATGTCCTGCATCACGGCCAGTATTTCCTCGTCAGTCTCGCCGAGGCCGACCATCAGGCCGCTCTTGGTCGGCACGTCGGGGTGCAGCGCCTTGAATTTTTTCAGCAGATTCAACGAGAACGCATAGTCGCTGCCGGGCCGGGCCTGCTTGTACAGGCGCGGCGCGGTCTCGAGGTTGTGGTTCAGTACGTCCGGCGGTGCGGCTTGCAGGATGCTTAGAGCGCGGTCGTCGCGGCCACGGAAGTCGGGCACCAGCACCTCGATCTGCGTGGCGGGCGACAGCTCGCGCGTGCGCTGGATGCATGCCACAAAGTGGCCAGCGCCGCCGTCGCGCAGGTCGTCGCGGTCGACGCTCGTGATCACCACGTACTTCAGTTGCAACGCGGCGATCGTGCGCGCGAGGTTCAGCGGTTCATCCGCGTCGAGCGGATCGGGCCGGCCGTGGCCGACGTCGCAGAACGGGCAGCGCCGCGTGCATTTGTCGCCCATGATCATGAACGTCGCGGTGCCCTTGCCGAAGCATTCGCCGATGTTCGGACACGACGCTTCCTCGCACACCGTCACCAGCTTGTTCGCGCGCAGGATGTCCTTGATCTCGTAGAAGCGCGTTGATGGCGAGCCGGCCTTGACGCGAATCCAGTCGGGTTTTTTGAGCACCGGCACGCCGGCTTCGACCTTGACCGGGATGCGCGACAGCTTGGCCGCCGCTTTCTGCTTGGCGGTCGCGTCGTAGTCAGCGCCGGTTTGTGCCTGCCTCACGACGTTGCTGTTCGGAGCAGGACGGGTGGCTTCAATCAGTGGCATGGAACGCAGTCCCCGGAGGAAAAAAGCGGCCGTGCAACGGCCAGGACAAGGGCTCAGGGATCGAGCCAGACGAGGAGCTTTTGCGCCAGCACCGCCGCCGCTTCCTCCCAGGCAACCTGGACGCCGATTGTAGAAAGATCGACCGTTCGCAGCCCCGGATAGCCGCAGGGGTTGATGCGGGAAAAGGGTTCCAGCTCCATCGCCACGTTCAGCGCGACGCCGTGGTAGCTGCAATGTCGGCTGACCTTGAGGCCGAGCGCGGCGATCTTGCCCAGGCCGTCGAAGCGCTGCGGCGAATCCGATGCAAATGTCGGCAACCGCGCATGCGCAAACGGATCATCCAGCCGCACGTAGATGCCCGGCGCGCCGACCAGCCGGTGCCCGGTCACGCCGAAGTGCAGCAGGCTGCGCAGCACCGCCTCCTCGATCCGGTGCACCAGTTCCTTCACGAAGTAGCCAGTGCGCCGCAGGTCCAGCAGCGGATAAGCAACCACTTGGCCCAGGCCGTGATACGTGACCTGGCCGCCGCGGTCGGTTTGCACGACGGGGACATCGCCCGGTGCGAGAATGTGCTCCGGTTTGCCCGCCAGCCCTTGTGTGTAGACCGCTTCGTGCTCGCAAATCCATAGCTCGTCGCGCGTGTCGGCGGTGCGTGCGGCAGTGAACGCCTGCATCGCCGCGAAGGTGGCAAGGTAATCCTTGCGGCCCATACGACGGACTTCACATGGGCTCAAGCGCACCGCCACCGTCGCCTGGGCTGTCCATGAGAGAAGACCACGCCGGCTACAGCACCACCCGCACCATCGGATGCGTCGACAGCGTCCGGTACAGCTCGTCGAGTTGCTCGCGCGACGTTGCTGTCACGGTGATCGTGATGCCCAGGTACTTGCCGGCGGAGCTCTCGCGCAACTCGATCGTGCCGGGGTCGAAGTCGGGATCGAACTGGCGCGCGATCGAGGTGATGGCCTGTACGAAGCCGTCCGCGCGTTCGCCCATCACCTTGATCGGAAACGGGCTCGGGTAGTCGATCAGGGACTGGCGGCGGGCGGCAGCCGCATCCGGGTCGGGCGGCGTGGGAGCGGATGGGTCGTGGGTCATGCCGCGGATTTTCGCGTGGAAGCTGGAGGCTTGGCGCGGGTTGCGGCCCTGCAGGTCGATCGGTGCGTCGGGCAGCGGGGCCATCGTATGGAACGTGAATTTGGCGGCATTCAATCACTTTATAATCGTTGGGTTTGCTCGGATGGGTTCATGGTCGTCACCGCTCGGGTTGGTTTGAAAGCCGCGTCGCCTGATGTCTAGCGATCCGATGGCACAGCCAACAACGTTGGGAGCAAAGCCGGTGGTCGATTCGACGGCCGGCAACGTTGCACCCGAAGACGAGCCCGAGTTCAGGCCGCTGACCGCCGAAGAGGCGCGTCGGTTGCGTGAGCGGCAGCCACTGGTTTCTCCCTGGCGCGTGGTGGCGGCGCAAATCATGGTGGGGACATTGCTGGCCTTGGCCGGCTGGCTCTTGACGGCCAGGGCGAACGTGGGCTGGTCGCTCGGGTATGGCGCGCTGGCCGTGGCCTTGCCGGCTGCGATCTTGGCGCGCGGCCTGACCAGCCGGGTGGCTTCGACCAATGCAGGCTCGGCGGTTGCCGGGTTCTTTTTGTGGGAAATGGTCAAGATCGGCCTTACCGTGGCCATGCTGTTTGCAGCGCCGCGGTTGGTGGCGGGCCTGAGCTGGCCGGCCATGCTGGTCGGGCTGATCGTGACGATGAAGGTGTATTGGCTGGTGCTGCTGTTCGGCAAGCGGTTCCAGATGAAGTCGAAGAGATAGCGAAAACATAGCGAAGACGCAACAAGGCTGGGAACAACACGAAGATGGCTGCTGCAGAACACGCACCGAGCGCCGGTGAATACATCGTGCACCACCTGACGCACTGGCAGAACAAGCCGATGCAGGGGGTGGTCGATTTCTCGGTCGTGAATTACGACTCCATCATCTGGTCGGTGCTGACGGGCGTGCTCGGCAGCTGGCTGCTGTACCGCGCGGCCAAGCGCGTCACGTCGGGCCCGCCGGGGCGTTTTCAGGCGGCGGTCGAATTTTTGGTGGAGATGGTCGACACCCAGGCGCGCGGCATCATCCACAACGCGACCAGCCGCAAGCTGGTCGCACCTCTGGCGCTGGCGGTGTTCGTCTGGATCTTTCTGATGAACGCGATGGACCTGTTGCCGGTCGATCTGCTGCCTTCCATCTGGGGCGGCTTTCACAGCCTCGCGGGCGTGGAAAACAGCCACTCGTATCTGCGCGTGGTACCGACGGCCGACCTGTCGACCACGTTGGGCCTGTCGGTCTCGGTGCTGCTGGTCTGCATCGCCTACAACATCAAGATCAAGGGGCTGGGCGGCTGGGGCCACGAACTTGTTTCGGCGCCGTTCGGCACCAGCAAGAACCCGGTATTCGCGGTGCTGCTCGGCATTGCCAACCTCGCGATGCAATTGATCGAGTTCGTCGCCAAGACGGTATCGCACGGCATGCGGCTGTTTGGCAACATGTATGCGGGCGAACTCGTGTTCATGCTGATTGCGCTGATGGGTGCAGCTGCGGGCCTGTCGCTGTCGGGCATCCTGCTGCCGATCGGCCAGATCATCGCCGGCACCATGTGGGCCATCTTTCACATCCTGATCATCACGCTGCAAGCCTTCATTTTCATGATGCTCGCGCTGGTGTACGTGGGACAGGCCCACGACGCGCACTGAAGTCGCTTGCGACCGCGCTTTCGTTTAGAGAGTCTTTTTTTCTCAACCTTCGCTTTTTTCTTTACTGGGGTAACAACAAATGGAACAAGTACTTGGCTTCGTCGCGCTCGCCGCTGGTCTGATCATCGGTCTGGGCGCCATCGGTGCCTGCATCGGTATCGGCATCATGGGCAGCAAATATCTCGAGTCGGCCGCGCGCCAGCCGGAGCTGATGAACGAACTGCAGACCAAGATGTTCCTGCTGGCCGGCTTGATCGACGCGGCGTTCCTGATCGGTGTCGGTATCGCGATGATGTTCGCGTTCGCCAACCCGTTCACGCTCACCTGAGCACCCGGCGTCCGCCGGACACCAAGAACCATCACCGTCTGAAAGAAAGGGTGTTGCCGTGAGCATCAACGCAACGCTGTTCGTCCAGGCCATCGTGTTCGCGATCCTGGTCTGGTTCACGATGAAGTTCGTGTGGCCACCGATCGCCGCCGCGCTGGATGAACGGGCCCATAAGGTCGCCGAAGGACTGGCTGCTGCCGACAAGGCGCGCTCGGAGCTGACGTCTGCCAACAAGCGCATCGAAGACGAGTTGAGCCGCTCGCGCACCGAGACCGCCGGCCGCTTGGCCAATGCCGAGCGTCGCGCGCAGACCATTGTCGAGGAGGCGAAAGCCAAGGCCACCGACGAAGCGAACAAGATCATCGCGTCGGCGCAGGCCGAAGCCGAGCAGCAGACGATCAAGGCGCGCGAGGGGCTGCGGGAGCAGGTCGCCGCACTGGCCGTCAAAGGCGCCGAGCAGATCCTGCGCAAGGAAGTCGATCCGAAGGTGCATGCCGATCTGCTGAATCGGCTGAAGACCGAGCTTTGAACGAGACCGGCCGGTTGTCCCCGCATACCTTTGCAATCGCGACGGGCCCGGTTTTCCCCAAAACGAAAAAGTTTGTGACGACTCATGGCTGAACTCGCAACCATCGCCCGCCCGTACGCTGAAGCATTGTTCAAGGCCACCGGTGCCGAGCAGGCGGGTCCGGCGCAGGACTGGCTGGATCGGCTGGCGGCGGTGGCACGCGAGCCGCAACTGCTGCAGTTCGCCAGCGATCCGAACGTGCGCGACGAGCAGGTGGTCGAGCTGGTCGCCTCGATTGCGCAAGGCGGCAGCGGCAACGCGCTGCCGGACGCTGCGATGAACTTCCTGCGCATCGTGGTCGACAACGGCCGGCTCGCCGCGCTGCCGGAAGTAGCCAGCCAGTTTCGTTCGCTGAGCAACGCGAAGTCGGGCAACGCCGATGCGGTCGTCTACAGTGCATTCCCGATCGACGACGCGGCGCTGCAGGACTTGTCGGCCACGCTGGAGAAGCGCTTTGCGCGCAAGCTGAAGCTGAGCGTGCAGCAGCAGCCTGAGCTGATCGGCGGCATCCGGATCGTGGTCGGCGACGAAGTCCTCGACACATCGGTGCGCGCGCGACTGGAGCAGATGAAGCTCGCCCTGACTGCCTGACCGAAAGGGCGGCCTGACTCAGCCTTGAACCGTCTGCCACCCGCATCACCACAACGTCAACCCACACCACCCCATCACCCTAGGAGCGACAGGCATGCAGCTCAATCCCGCAGAAATTTCCGAACTGATTAAAAGCCGCATCGAGGGCTTGGGCGCACGCGCCGACATCCGCAACGAAGGCACCGTGGTGTCGGTCACCGACGGCATCGTGCGCATCCACGGCTTGTCCGAAGCGATGCAGGGCGAAATGCTGGAATTCCCGCCGACACCGGACGGCCAGCCGACCTATGGCCTCGCGCTGAACCTCGAGCGTGACTCGGTCGGTTCGGTGATTCTGGGCGAGTACGAGCACATCTCCGAAGGCGACACCGTCAAGTGCACGGGCCGCATCCTTGAAGTGCCGGTCGGTCCAGAATTGCTTGGCCGCGTGGTGAACGCGCTCGGTCATCCGATCGACGGCAAAGGCCCGATCGATGCGAAGATGACCGACGTGATCGAAAAAGTCGCGCCCGGTGTGATCGCGCGCAAGTCGGTCGATCAGCCGGTGCAGACCGGTTTGAAGGCGATCGATGCGATGGTGCCGATCGGCCGCGGTCAGCGTGAACTGATCATCGGCGACCGCCAAACGGGCAAGTCGGCGGTGGCGGTCGACGCGATCATCAACCAGCGCGGCAAGGACATGTTCTGCGTGTACGTGGCGATTGGGCAGAAGGCTTCGACCATCAAGAACCTCGTGCGCGCGCTGGAGCAGGCTGGTGCGATGGAATACACGATCGTGGTGGCCGCATCGGCGTCCGAATCGGCTGCGATGCAGTACGTGAGCGCGTACTCGGGCTGCACGATGGGCGAGTACTTTCGCGACCGCGGTCAGGACGCGCTGATCGTCTATGACGACCTGTCCAAGCAGGCGGTGGCCTATCGCCAGGTTTCGCTGCTGCTGCGCCGCCCGCCGGGCCGCGAAGCGTATCCGGGCGACGTGTTCTATCTACACAGCCGCCTGCTCGAGCGCGCCGCGCGCGTGAACGCCGACTACGTCGAAGCGTTCACCAAGGGCGAAGTGAAGGGCAAGACCGGCTCACTGACCGCGCTGCCGATCATCGAGACGCAGGCCGGCGACGTATCGGCATTCGTGCCGACCAATGTGATCTCAATCACCGACGGCCAGATCTTCCTGGAAACCAGTTTGTTTAACGCCGGCATCCGGCCTGCCATCAACGCAGGCATTTCGGTATCGCGCGTCGGCGGCGCCGCGCAGACCAAGCTGATCAAAAATCTGTCCGGCGGCATTCGCAACGACCTCGCGCAATATCGTGAACTGGCGGCGTTTGCGCAGTTCGCATCCGACCTCGACGAAGCCACGAGAAAGCAGCTGGACCGCGGCGCGCGCGTGACCGAAGTGCTGAAGCAAAAGCAATACAGCCCGCTGTCGATCAGCATGATGGCCGCCACGCTGTATGCGGTGAACAAGGGCTTCATGGACGACATCGAAGTCAAGCAGGTGCTGCCGTTCGAAGCGGGTCTGCATGCATACCTCAAGGACAAGCATGCGACGTTGATGGACACGCTGGAAAACGACAAGGCGATGAGCAAGGAATCGGACAGCGAACTCAACAGTGCCGTTGCCGAATTCAAGAAGGGCTTCGCTTGAAGAGCGCTCCGTTGCAGAGGCAACCCGGCTAACAGCAGGAACATTCCGTCATGGCAGCAGGCAAGGAAATCCGCGGCAAGATCAAGTCGGTGGAGAACACCAAGAAGATCACCAAAGCGATGGAGATGGTCGCCGCCTCCAAGATGCGCAAAGCACAGGAGCGCATGCGTTCGGCCCGGCCCTACAGCGACAAGATTCGCGCGGTCGCATCGAACCTGGGGCAGGCCAATCCCGAGTACGTGCATGCGTTCATGAAGCAGCACGATGCGGCCAAGACCGTCGGCTTCGTCGTGATCACGACCGACAAAGGCCTGTGCGGCGGCATGAACACCAACGTGCTGCGCGCAGTCACCTCGAAGCTGCGCGAGCTGCAAGGCCAGGGCGTGCAGTCGAACGCGGTGGCGATCGGCAACAAGGGCCTGGGTTTTTTGAACCGGATCGGCGCCAAGGTGGTGTCGCACGCGACGCAGCTCGGTGATACGCCGCATCTGGACAAGCTGATCGGCCCGGTCAAGGTGCTGCTCGACGCGTACGCAAAGGGCGAGCTGAGCGCGGTCTATCTTTGCTACACGCGCTTCATCAACACCATGCGGCAGGAGCCGATGCTGCAGCAATTGCTGCCGTTGTCGGCCGCGCAGATGAAGCAGGAAGCGTCCGAAAGCGGCGCGCAGCATGGCTGGGACTACCTGTACGAGCCCGATGCGCAGACCGTGATCGACGAGCTGCTGGTGCGCTACGTCGAGGCGCTGGTGTATCAGGCGGTGGCCGAGAACATGGCGTCCGAGCAGTCGGCACGCATGGTCGCGATGAAAGCGGCGACCGATAACGCGGGCAGCGTGATCGACGAACTCAAGCTGGTCTACAACAAGACGCGGCAGGCGGCGATCACCAAGGAACTGTCGGAAATCGTTGCCGGCGCAGCCGCCGTCTGACAACACGCTGCCCGAATTCAAATCGCGACCGAATCAAGCAATCACAGATTTAAAGGAATCGATCATGGCCAAGGCCAAGACGCAAACAGAGCAGCAGCAACAGGGTCAGCAGCCGGGCAAAGCGCCTGTGCAGGGCAAGGTGGTGCAGTGCATCGGTGCCGTGGTGGACGTCGAATTTCCGCGCGACCAGATGCCGAACGTGTATGACGCGCTCAAGCTCGACGGTGGCGAGCTCACGCTTGAAGTGCAGCAGCAGGTCGGCGACGGCGTGGTGCGCACGATCGCGCTGGGCTCATCGGACGGCCTGCGTCGCGGCCTGATGGTCACGAACACCGGCGCTGCGATCACGGTACCGGTCGGCAAGGCCACCCTGGGCCGCATCATGGACGTGCTCGGCCGCCCGATCGATGAGCGCGGGCCGGTCGACGCCGACAGCAACATGCCGATCCACCGCCGCGCGCCGGCTTACGACGAGCTGAGCCCGTCGCAGGAACTGCTCGAGACCGGTATCAAGGTGATCGACCTGGTCTGCCCGTTCGCCAAAGGCGGCAAGGTCGGGCTGTTCGGCGGTGCCGGCGTCGGCAAGACCGTCAACATGATGGAACTCATCAACAACATCGCCAAGGCGCATTCGGGCCTGTCGGTGTTCGCCGGCGTCGGCGAGCGCACGCGCGAAGGCAACGACTTCTATCACGAGATGGCCGACTCCGGCGTCGTGAATCTGGAGAATCTGCCCGAGTCGAAAGTCGCGATGGTCTATGGCCAGATGAACGAGCCGCCGGGCAACCGCCTGCGCGTCGCGCTGACCGGCCTCACGATCGCCGAATCGTTCCGCGACGAAGGCCGGGACGTGCTGTTCTTCGTCGACAACATCTACCGCTACACCCTGGCCGGTACCGAAGTGTCGGCGCTGCTGGGCCGGATGCCGTCCGCCGTGGGCTACCAGCCGACGTTGGCGGAAGAAATGGGCCGGCTGCAGGAGCGCATCACGTCCACCAAGGTCGGCTCGATCACATCGATCCAGGCCGTTTACGTGCCGGCCGACGACCTGACCGACCCGTCTCCTGCGACCACGTTCGCGCACCTGGACTCCACCGTGGTGCTGTCGCGTGACATCGCGGCGCAGGGCATCTACCCGGCCGTGGACCCGCTCGACTCGACCAGCCGCCAGCTCGACCCGCTCGTGGTCGGCGCAGACCACTACGAGACCGCGCGCGCGGTGCAGGGCACGTTGCAGCGGTACAAGGAATTGCGCGACATCATTGCGATCCTGGGCATGGACGAGCTCGCGCCCGAAGATCGGCTGGCCGTGGCACGCGCGCGCAAGATCCAGCGTTTTCTGTCCCAGCCGTTTCACGTCGCCGAGGTGTTCACCGGTTCGCCGGGCAAGTACGTGTCGCTGGCCGAGACCATTCGCGGCTTCAAGATGATCACGAGCGGCGAGTGCGACCACATGCCCGAGCAGGCGTTCTACATGGTCGGCACGATCGACGAGGCGATGGAGAAAGCGAAGAAGGTCAACTGACCCGATCGCGCAACGGCTAGAGGACAGCGAATATGGCAAACACCCTTCAAGTCGACGTGGTCAGCGCCGAGGAGTCGATCTTCTCGGGCGAAGCGCGTTTTGTTGCGCTGCCCGGCGAAGCGGGCGAGCTCGGCATTTATCCGCGTCACACGCCGCTCATCACGCGCATCCGTCCTGGTTCGGTGCGCATCGAAATGGTCGACGGCAGCGAAGAATTCGTGTTCGTTGCCGGCGGCATTCTCGAAGTGCAGCCGAACGGCGTCACGGTACTGTCCGACACGGCGATCCGCGGCAAGGATCTGGACGATGAAAAAGCGAGCAAGGCCAGAGCAGCGGCCGAGGAAGCGCTGAAGAACGCGAAGAATGACGTCGACATCGCGATGGCCCAGTCCGAGCTGGCGGTGATGGCAGCTCAGATTGCCGCGTTGCGCAAGTACCGGCAGAAGAAGTGAGCCAGCAGGCGCGACAGGCCGCCTGCGTTACGACTTGCGTACTAGGGCTGGCCCCGAATGGGCCGGCCTTTTTTTATTCCGCTTCAGGAGATTTCCAGATGACCGATCCCAGGAATGTCGCGCACGACAAGAAAGTGCAGCAGGAGAAAAAGCACCACGGCGAAGAAATCGCGCCGGGTAGCGAACACGCACCGCAGCCCGGGCGCAAGCCGGCCATGGAACACCACAAGTCCGATTCGCCGCCCCCAGCATCCGCAACTGCAGCCGACGATCAAGGCACCAAGCCAGACGACGGCCGACAGCCTGACTAAGCCAACAGCCCGTCTATCGCCTGGAACATGGCTTGGCGGGTCTGTGCGATGACCTGGCCTTTCCAGTCATCTGTGTTCATGTAGAACGCATCCTTCAATTGCTGCCGGATTGCTGCGGCGGCTGCAGGTGGCGCTTGCTGCGGATGCAGCCGCAGCCACTGCTCGGCGCGCAACGCGATCAGCACATCTGCAAGTGGCACAGTGCCGAACTCCAGGCCCATGCTGGTGAACTCGGCTTGCGGCGCTTCTTCATAAGCGACGCCACCGATGGTGCCAGTCACGGGCGACGATACCGAAGAACCGTCCCAGGGCGACTGGACCTTGCCGCCCCACCACCGCCGCGCGCGGGCCAGCGCTGCGGCATCGTCATGCCGGCCTGCGAAGATGCCCTCGCCAATGCCGCTTGGGCCAAGGCCGCTATGGATGTCGATCCAGCCTAGCCGTTCGGCCCGGCCGGCCCGCTCGCGAAACGCACGGCGCAACGCCTGATTGCTCCAGGTCGGCTTCTTCCCGCTGAAGAACAAGCCATCGGCGAATGCCTGCTGTCCTTGTGTGATGGCTGCCTGCAGGCCGGCCGCACCATGCTGCACTGCGTAGTCAGCCAGCCGCTGCTCGTTAGCAGGAGCAGGCGGCCAGACTGGTGGCAGCAGCAGGTCGTGTATCTGCGCGTAAGCCGCATTGCTTGGCAGTGCACCGGTGTCGAACGACCGAAAGTTTCGATTCAGGTCGACGTTGTCTTCCGTCACGCGCCGTCCGTGCGAGAAGCCCCAGGGATTGAGCGCATGCAGATACAGCACGGCGACACCGGCAGCCTGCGCCTTGTCACGCCATTCGGTGTCATGCAGCGCGAACACCTGTGCGCCGCTGCCGCAATGACCTTCGACCCCATGACAGCCACTGCTGACAATCAGCAGTCGCTTCGCATCAGGTGGGCCGTCAAGCGCGGCGTCCAACGCGAGCGCCTCACCATCGCGGCCTGACAACGGATGCGCGTCGCTCGTAATGGCCGCGCCAGCTGTGGCGGCGACTTCCAGAAACTTGACGCGCGCTCGCGCGTAATCCGGTGCGAACGCGTCTGTGATCTCGATCATTGGGCCGCAGCAGCCTCGGCAAGCTGCACCGATTCGGCTGGCTGATCGCGCATCGCCGTGCCGGCCGTTGCGTGCTGCGCAAACCACGCTTGCGCCAACCGCACCCAGTAGGTCGCACCCAGTGGGATCAGTTCGTCGTTGAAGTCATAGCTCGGGTTGTGCAGCATGCAGGGACCGCCGCCGTGGCCGATCTCCCGGTGTGCGCCGTCGCCGTTCGCGATGAAGCAATAGGCGCCCGGCTTGGCCTGCAGCATGTAGGCGAAGTCCTCGCCGCCCATGGTCGGTTCCTGCGGCAACACGTGATCGGCGCCCACGATCGACGTCATCACCTGTGCACAGAATTCGGCCTCGGCGCGTGAGTTCACCGTGGCCGGGTAATTGCGATGGAACTCGAATTCGCAAGTCGCCTCGTGCGCCGCGCAGGTGTGCTCGGCCACCTGCTGCATGCGCCGCTCGACCAGATCGAGCAGCTCGGTGGTGAACGTGCGCACCGTGCCCTGCAACTCGCAGCTGTTCGGCACCACGTTGGTCGCTTCGCCCGCGTGGATCATCGTGACCGAGATCACGCCGGCTTCCACCGGTTTCTTGTTGCGGCTGATGATGGCCTGGAACCCCTGCACCAGCTGACATGCGATCGGCACCGGGTCAACCCCGTTGTGCGGCAGCGCCGCGTGGCTGCCCTTGCCGCGCACGGTGATCTTGAATTCGCTGGTGGACGCCATCACCGGCCCCGGGCTGACCGCGAAGGTGCCGACCGGCATGCCCGGCCAGTTGTGCATGCCGAACACCGCCTGCATCGGGAATTTCTCGAACAGGCCGTCGTTCATCATCTCGCGCGCGCCACCGCCGCCTTCTTCGGCCGGCTGGAAGATCAGGTAGACGGTGCCGTCGAAATCACGATGTTCGGCCAAGTGTTGCGCGGCCGCCAGCAGCATCGCGGTGTGGCCATCGTGCCCGCAGGCATGCATGCGGCCGTCGTGCACGCTTCGGTGTGCGAAGTCGTTGCATTCCTGGATCGGCAACGCATCCATGTCGGCGCGCAGGCCGATCGCGCGCTCGCTGCTGCCGCCCTTGATGATGCCGACCACACCGGTCGTGCCCATGCCGCGGTGAACAGGAATGCCCCATTCGGTCAGTTTCGCTGCCACCTGTTCGGCCGTACGGTGCTCGGCGAAACACAGTTCCGGGTGCGCGTGGAGGTCTCGCCGCACGGCGGCGATGGAGGGGGCGGAGCGGGCGATGGTGTCGAGGATGTTCATGCGAAACAGTGTATTGCCGACCAAGCGTTTGTGTGCGGAATGTCGCGCTGATCGAGCCGTGCGGGAACATGCCTTGCCGACTCTCCGGCGACGAGGCGCAAACGGTCAGGCGGCAAGGGTGGTTTGGAGATATCGAGACGCTAGCCACCCGCCTTTGCCTATCTTCTTCGAACCAAGGGATTTTCATGAAGCAGACCGACCCCCCAGCACGCGAGTCCGCTCCGTTGCATGCAGCGGCTCTTTTGCACCGTTCGATGCGGATCGGCAAACGGCACGACCCCGTTGACGACTTCATGCCGATGGCGCCCTCGGCCGCGTCGCACGCGCGGCAACTCCACGCGGCTGCGCCCGAATCCTCTGCAGCCATCGGCAGCGCCGAGGTGCGCTCCGTTGCGCTGCGTCAGCTGCAGCGCTGAGCGGGCTCCTGCTTCGGTCCAGTAGCCCGGCTGCCCGGCGGGCGAATGCGTTGGGTGTGCGGTTTTGCCGCAAGCGCCATATCTCGAGTTGTATCCGCAGGCAGCGCAGCGGTCGGGCGCACGCCGGTTGTGCTCTAATTCTTGGCATGTCCGTCCGCTTCGGGCGCCACATGCTGAGCTGCTTTTTGCAGGCGGCCCACGCGTGCCGCCTCACATTTCTACCTCCATGGCTGCGCCTGGCCTTTGTGGCCCGCATCCGTCTTGCGCTGCTGGTTGCAGCGGCCGGCTTGGTACTGGGTGGTTGTGCCACCCTCGGTGACGCCGATCCGATCGTGCTGGAGCCGCCGCTGAACTGGCAGGCGCCGGTGCCGCATCAAGGCGAGGTTGCTGCTCTGTCCGATTGGTGGGCTGCGCAGGGCGACCCCATGCTGGTCGCGATGATCGACGCGGCGCAAGCGGTCTCGCCCACGGTGGCAACCGCCACTTCGCGCATCGCACAGTCGCGCGCCTCGCGCGAGATCGCCGGCGCCACGCTGCTGCCCCGGCTCGACGCCGGGCTGAACAGCACGCGCGGCAAGACGTCGCCATTGTTTCCGCAGAACACCAGCACGCAGTTCGCTCTGCAGGCGAGTTGGGAAGTCGATCTGTTCGGTGTCAACGCGGCCGCGCGCGATGCGGCGCAAGCTCGCCTGGAAGGCAGTCGGGCACAGTGGCACGATGCGCGTGTGTCAGTGGCGGCCGAAGTCGCGAATCAGTATCTGAATTTTCGCAATTGCAAGCAGCAGTTGCTAGTGCTGCAGTCGGATGCGGATTCGCGCTCCGAGTCGCTGCGTCTCACACAGTTGCTGGCTGTGTCCGGGTTTCAGCCATCGGCCACGGGCGATCTGGCACGTGCCAGCGCAGCAGAGGGCAGGGCTCGCGTGATTCAACAGCGCGCGCAGTGCGACCTGATCCTCAAGGCGCTGGTCGCGCTGACAGGCTGGGCCGAGCCGGACCTGCGTGCACAGCTGTCGGCCACAACCAGTCCGGGCGAATTCATGCCGATTCTGCTGACGGAACTGCCGGCAGGTCTGCTCATGCAGCGGCCCGACCTGTTTGCGGCGGAGCGTGAGGTGGCCGCTGCTTCGGCCGATCTAGGCTCGGCGCAGGCGCAGCGTTACCCGCGGCTGACGTTGTCCGGTTTGGTCGGACGGCTGCGCTTCGCCGGCGGCGGCCTGACGGACACGATCACGACCTGGCAGGTCGGCCCCGTCGCGTTCAGCGTGCCGCTGTTCGACGGCGGTCGCATCAGCGCCAACATCGAGGCGGCCCGCGCGCGTTACGCAGAAGCCGTTGCGCTGTATCGCGCAAGGGCACGGCTGGCGGTGCGTGAGGTCGAAGAAGCCCTGGTTGCCCTCGACAGCACGGCATCGCGAGCGGGCGATTGGCGTCTCGTCGTGGCGGGCCAGCAGTCGTTTCTGGCGGCCACGCGCGCGCGCTACCGCGGCGGGCTCGCGAGTCTGTTCGAGTTGGAAGAGACTCGGCGCAATACCCTGGTGGCGGAGCTGACGCTGCTGTCGCTGCAACGTGAGCGCCAGGCCGCCTGGATCGCGTTGTATCGGGCTGCCGGCGGGGGCTGGGAGCGCAGCAATGTGGGCCAGCCCGCAGGGCCGCCGCTGGCCGAGCAAACCGACGACACGGCACGCTGATGTCCGACGCCGGTCGCCGTCCCGAGCGCCATCACCGAGGCAGTCCGGCTGCTGCAACCGTGTGCCCGAATGCGCGAAACCACCTTATGCGAGTTTTGATCCATCATTTGCGGACGACGTTGCCGGCAGGTGCGTGTGCCCTGTTGATTGGTGCGTTTGCCACCCTGCCCGATATCGGTCGGGCGGCCGAGCCGGCCCGTCTCGCGGCACGCCCGGCGCTGACGGTGACCACCACACGCGCGCAGCGTCTGGACGTGCCGCTGCGGCTTGCCGCCAATGGCAACATCGTCGCGTGGCAGGAAGCGATCATCGGCAGTGAAGCCAACGGCCTGCGGTTGAACCGCGTGAATGTGAACGTCGGCGACAAGGTGCGTGCCGGTCATGTGCTCGCCACGTATGCGGCCGACTCGATCGAAGCCGACGTCGCGTTGGCGCGTGCCCATGTCGAGGAAGCGCGAGCCATGTCGGCCGATGCGGAAGCCACCATCGAGCGAGCGCGCGGCCTTGAGGAGACCGGCGCGATGAGTCAACAGCAGATCAACACTTATGCGACCTCGGCTGCTACGGCCGAAGCGCGCGTGCAGGCGGCGGCCGCTTCACTCCGGGTTCAGCAATTGCGGCTGCGCTATACGCAGGTCAGGGCGCCGGACGACGGCATCATCTCGTCGCGCAGCGCCACCGTCGGCGCGGTTGTGCCGGCCGGTACCGAACTGTTCCGGCTGATCCGCAAGAACCGGCTCGAATGGCGTGCTGAAGTCACGTCCGCCGAACTGGAACGCATCGAGCGCAACGCGCCGGTGCTGGTCACGGCTGCCAGCGGCGCCCAGATCAAGGGCAAGGTGCGCATCATCGCGCCGACGGTGGACGCCAAGACGCGCACCGCGCTGGTCTACGTCGATCTGGATGCGAAGGCTGCCGCCAGCGGCGCTGCCCGGGCCGGCATGTTCGCGCGTGGTGAGTTCGACCTGGGCCAGTCGCAGGCGCTGACGGTGCCGCAGCAGGCCGTTGTGCTGCGCGACGGCTTCAACTACGTGTTCAAGGTGGACGACCAGCAGCACGTGCGCCAGCTCAAGGTCGACGTCGGCCGCCGCTTCGGCGAGCGCGTCGAGATCAAGGACGGTCTTATGCCCGAGGAGTCGATCGTGGCCACCGGCGCGGGCTTTTTGAACGATGGCGATCTGGTGCGTGTGGTGCCGCCGTCGCAGGCACCGGGCACCGCGCCACTTGCAGCGGCTGCGCCGGCCAGTGCGGCAGCGCCGAAGTAGCAGCGCCTCCTTCTTCGGGCCTCAAGTCATGAACGTCTCCGGCTGGTCCATTCGCAATCCGATCGCGGCGGTGATGTTGTTCGTGCTGCTGGTGCTTGCCGGCCTGATGTCGTTTCGCGCGATGAAGGTGCAGAACTTTCCGGACCTGGACCTGCCCACGGTCGTCATCAGCGCCACGCTGCCCGGCGCTGCGCCTGCACAGCTCGAAACCGAGGTCGCGCGCAAGATCGAGAATTCGATCGCATCGCTGCAAGGCCTGAAGCACACCCACACCAAGGTGCAGGACGGCGGTGTTTCGATCACGGCCGAGTTCCGGCTCGAAAAATCGGTGCAGGAAGCAGTCGACGACGTTCGCTCGGCCGTGGCGCGCATCCGCAGCGACCTGCCGGCCGATCTGAACGATCCGGTGATCGCCAAGCTCGATCTGGCCGGCCAGCCGATCCTCGCGTTTGCGATCAGCTCGCCGCGCATGGATGCCGAGGCGACCAGCTGGTTCGTCGACGACACGATCGCGCGCCGGTTGCTCAGCGTGCGCGGCGTCGGCGCCGTCACGCGCGTCGGCGGTGTCGAGCGCCAGGTCACGGTCGCACTCGATCCCGAGCGGCTGCAGGCGCTCGGCGCCACCGCCGCGGAAATCTCGCGCCAGTTGCGGCAGGTGCAGACCGAAGTCGCCGGCGGCCGCACCGATGTCGGCGGCAGCGAACAGTCGGTGCGCACCATGGCCAACGTGCAGTCGGCCGATCAGCTCGCCAAGGTCCAGCTGGCACTGCCGGACGGCCGCAACATCCGGCTCGAGGACGTGGCGACCATCAGCGACACCTACGCCGAGCCGCGCTCCGCTGCGCTGCTGAACGGCAAGCCGGTGGTCGGCTTCGAAGTCTCGCGCAGCCGCGGCGCCAGCGAGATCGAGGTCGGCGCCGGCGTGCGCCAGGTGCTGGACCAGGTCCTGCAGGAGCACCCGGACATCCAGCTGACCGAAGCATTCAACTTCGTGCAGCCGGTCGGCGAGGAATTCGATGCGTCGATGCGGCTGCTCTATGAAGGCGCAGCGCTTGCGGTGCTGGTGGTGTTTTTGTTCCTGCGGGACTGGCGGGCCACGTTCGTGGCGGCAGTCGCGCTGCCGCTGTCGGTGATTCCAGCCTTCATCGGCATGAACTATCTCGGCTTTTCGATCAACATCATCACCTTGCTTGCGCTGTCGCTCGTGATCGGCGTGCTGGTGGACGATGCGATCGTCGAGATCGAGAACATCGTGCGGCATCTGCGCATGGGCAAGACGCCGTACCAGGCTGCAATGGAAGCGGCTGACGAGATCGGGCTTGCGGTGATCGCGACCACGTTCACGCTGGTCGCGGTGTTCCTGCCGACTGCGTTCATGAGCGGCATCGCCGGGCGCTTCTTCAAGCAGTTCGGCTGGACTGCGGCGCTGGCCGTCGTCGCTTCGCTGCTGGTGGCGCGCGCGCTCACGCCGATGATGGCGGCCTACATCCTGAAGCCTATCGTCGGCGCGCACAAGGAGCCCTGGTGGATGGGCCTCTACATGGCGCTTGCGCGCTGGTGCATCCGGCATCGGATCATCACCTCGATCGCAGCCGGCGCGTTCTTCGTCGGCTCGGTCATGCTGATTCCGCTGCTGCCAACCGGCTTCCTGCCGCCCGATGATGCGTCGCAGACGCAGGTCTATCTGCAACTGCCGCCGGGCTCCACCCTGGCCCAGACGCGTGCCACCGCCGAGCATGCGAGGCAGTTGATCGACAGCGTTGCGGGCATCGAGACCGTCTACACCACGATCGGCGCCGGCAGTGCAGGAGCCGACCCGTTCGCGCCGCAAGGCTTGTCCGAGGTGCGCAAGGCGACGCTCACGATCGTGCTCAAGCCGCGTGCCGAACGCACCCGCAAGCAGCCGATCGAAGCCGATATCCGACAGGCACTGCAGCCGCTGCCCGGCGCGCGCAGCAAAGTCGGCCTAGGGGGTGGCAACGGCGGCAAGTACGTGCTGGTGCTCGCTGGCGAAGACCCGGTCAAGCTGCGCGAAGCGGCCGTCAATGTCGAAAAAGGCCTGCGCACGATTGCTGGGCTGGGCAACATTTCTTCCGATGCCAGTCTGATCCGCCCCGAGATCGCGGTGCGCCCGGACTTCGCGCGCGCGGCCGACCTGGGCGTGACCTCAAGCGCGATCGGCGACACGTTGCGCATCGCCACCGTCGGTGACTACGACGCCGCCTTGCCGAAGCTGAACCTGTCGCAGCGCCAGGTGCCGATTTTGGTGCGGCTCAAAAGCGAAGCGCGCAACGACCTCGATCTGCTCGGCCGCCTCACGGTGCCCGGGGTGCGCGGGCCGGTGCTGTTGTCCGAAGTCGCCAAGCTCGAAATGGCCGGCGGCCCTGCACAGATCAACCGCTATGACCGCGTGCGCAACATCACGTTCGAGATCGAGCTGTCCGGCCGCGAGCTCGGCGAAGTGGTCAAGCAGGTAAACGAACTGCCAGCGGTTCAGAACCTGCCGCCCGGTGTGCGCACGGTCGCGATCGGAGACGCCGAAGTGATGGGCGAACTGTTCGAGAGCTTCGGCATCGCGATGGCGACCGGCGTGCTGTGCATCTACATCGTGCTGGTGCTGCTGTTCAAGAGCTTTCTGCATCCGGTCACGATCCTGGCTGCGCTGCCGCTGTCGCTCGGCGGCGCATTCGTCGCGCTGCTGGCGCTGAAGATGAGCTTCTCGATGCCGTCGCTGATCGGCCTCGTGATGCTGATGGGCATTGCCACGAAAAACTCGATCCTGCTGGTTGAGTACGCGATCGTCGCGCGGCGCGAGCATGGCTTGACGCGGCTGGAAGCGCTGCTGGACGCATGCCACAAACGTGCGCGCCCGATCATCATGACCACGCTGGCAATGGGCGCCGGCATGCTGCCGATCGCGATCGGGCTCGGCGCCGGCGATCACAGCTTTCGCCCGCCGATGGCGGTCGCCGTGATCGGCGGGCTGATCACGTCCACCTTCCTGAGCCTGCTGGTGATCCCGGTGGTGTTCACGTTCCTCGACGACATCGGCTACTGGACCGGCCGACTGTTGCGCCGCAGCAGTCCGCAGCCGGATGGCCAAAGCGCCCGGGTTCCGGCTGCGCGGCCGGCAATCGACCCCGCCAAACTTTGAATGCGCAGACCGGTAACCACGTTAAGACCGGCTCCAGAGCATCAGCAATACGATCACGGCCAGCACCAGCGACACGGCTTGCCAGAACCGCCCCGGGTCGCGCTCGATCAGCGGCAGTTGGGTTCGACGGTTCAAAAACCGCGCGTTCGGCTGTTGCAGATCGAACGTGAACTCGGACAGCTCCTGATAGCGCTGGCGCGGGTCCGGCTGCAGCGCGCGTTGCAGCACGGCATCGATCCAGGCCGGGATGTCACGGTCGTCCGCCAGTGCCGTGACATAACGCAGGCGTCGCTGCGCCGCGCGGGTCCTGGCGTTGCAGACCGCGGTGCCGTAGGGCAGGCGCCCGGTCAGCATCTGATACGTGATCACGCCGAGCGAGAATAGATCGGACTGCGGCGTGCCGTTTTCGCCGAGGAAGTATTCGGGCGCCGTGTACTGCTCGGTGCCCAGGATCGCGTCCGCCGACACTGACACGGCTGCGGCCGCGCGCTCGCCGGGGTACACCACGGACTCCGCAATGCCGGCCACATGGGTCGAGCCGAAATCGATGATCTTCACGCAGCCGGTGCGCGCCTCAATCATGATGTTGTGCGGACGCAAGTCTTGGTGCAACATCTCAAGGCGGTGAAATGCCTGCAGGCCGCGCGCAATCTGTTCCACGATGCCGCGCACCGTTGCAAGCGCCGGCCGTGGGTGATCGAGCATCCACTGCGCAAGCGTCTGGCCTTCGATGTATTCGGTGGCAACGCAGATCATACTGCGCTGGACGGCTGGCGCATGTGCTTTCAGCACGTGCGGGTTGTCGATGCGCCGGGCCACCCATTCTTCGAGCACGAAGCGCTCCAGGCTGGCCAGATCGGCGGCCAGCTCGAGCGACGGTGTCTTGAGCGCCGCCAACTGATCGGTCTTGACGTCAGTGGCGAGGTAGATATGGCTGCGGTTGCTGGCGTGCAGTTCGCGTTCGATCCGAAAGCCTTCAAACAGCATGCGCGCCTGCAACAGTGGCGGGCAGGCAAGCTGGTGCGACTGCCGATGCAATTCGCCCACACCCGCGTCAGCCAGTTGTTCGATCCGCACGATCTGCACCGTGAGGTTGTCCTTGCTGCCGCTGGCAAGCGCCTGTTGCGCAAGCCGTCTCGCAGCCGTATTCAGGTCATTGGGATGCGCGCGAACCACGTCGCGCATGAACGTTGCCTCGACATGCTCATGCACGCCATCGGTCGTGAGGATGAAGACGTCGCCGCCGGCAAGTGGCACGGCCTGGTAGTCGATCTCGAGTTGTGTGTCGATGCCTAGTGCGCGTCCAAGATAGCTTTGCACATCCGATACGCGGACCCGGTGGTCGGTGGTCAGCAACTCAAGGGAAGAATCACCGGCTCTCAGCCGGTGAATGCGCGCATCGCCAACGTGGAACAGGTGCGCGGTGCTGCCTTTGAGCACCAGCGCACTGAGCGTGCAGACGTAGCCCTGGTCACGGTCAAAGCGGCGGTCGGATTTCTGCGTCTGCGCATGCAGCCAGTAGTTGGCTGCGCGCAGCACCCGTTCCACTGAGGTGCGCACGGACCAGGCGTCCGACGTGCAGTAGTAATCATCCAGCAGGCTTCTCACGGCCGCAGCGCTTGCGATCTGGCTGACCGCGCTGCTGCTGATGCCATCTGCGATCGCCAGTGCGATGCCCTTGGACGCAAGCTGTGGCACCGCAGGAATTACAAGGCCGTGGAAATCCTGATTAACCGGCTTGGCGCCGGCCTCCGAATACTGACCAGCGCTGATCCGCAAAGAATCAGACACGGAAGGCTGGACGCAGTCCGCCTGCCTGCGCAGCCCACCTCCAGACGGTGGGTGCAGGCAGGCGAAGGATCAAGCCTGCTTGTAGCTTGCGGCCGGAAAGCTGTTGCGTTTTGGTGCGGTGCGCACGTGTGTGGCGTAAAGCGTCAGACCCGTGAAAGCCAGACCGCCGACCAAGTTGCCGAGCACCGTGGGAATCTCGTTCCAGATCAGATAGTCCATCACCGAGAACTTGCCGCCCATCAGCAGGCCCGATGGGAACAGGAACATGTTGACCACCGAATGCTCGAACACCATGAAGAAGAACACCATGATCGGCATCCACATCGCCACCACCTTGCCGGTGACGGTGGTCGAAATCATCGCGCCGACCACACCAGTCGAGACCATCCAGTTGCACAGCATGCCGCGCACGAACAAGGTCAGCATGCCGGCCGCGCCGTGGCTTGCGTAGCCGATCGTGCGTGCCTCGCCGATGCCCGCGATCACGGTGCCAACCTTGTCCGGCGGCGTCGTGAAGCCGAACGTGAAGACGATGGCCATCAGCACCGCCACGGTGAACGCACCGGCGAAGTTGCCGAGGAAGACCAGCCCCCAGTTGCGCAGCACACCCTGCACCGTGACACCCGGCCGCTCGTCGAGCAGCGCAAGCGGTGCCAGCACGAACACGCCGGTCAGCAGATCGAACCCCAGCAGATACAGCATGCAAAAGCCGACCGGAAACAGCGCGGCGCCGATGATCGAATAGCCGGTCTGCACGTTGATCGAGACCGCGAACACGGCTGCCAGCGCGAGGATTGCACCCGCCATGTAGGCGCGGATCACCGTGTCCCGCGTGGACATGAAAATTTTTGCTTCGCCGGCATCCACCATCTTGGTGACGAATTCGGACGGTGCGAGATAGGCCATGACAGTTCTTTCAGCTGAGTCGCAAGGCGCGGCGTGGCGCAGACGGAGGACATTGAACAGCGCAGAATGCGCCGTTTAATACAGCCGTTGCATGGAACGTGCCACTCCCTGGGTGGACCGACGCGCGGTCCAGGCACATGTGCAGGTCTTGCCACACCTCGACCGTCACACTACGGTGGTGCAGTCAACGCGATTGGTCCGGTCCGTCGTGGTGCACCGGCATGTGCTGCGACAACGCATTCGGCAAGCAGCAGGCTCCAGCGCCGTCGACCACGCCCGTGCGCAAAAGCGCTTGCCTTCAACGCATGCTGCGTGCGGCTGCTGACCGACTGGTTGCGACCCAGATGCCCACCAGCACGGCCGACAGTCCCGCCAGCAGGTTCCATCGGAACGGTTCGTTCAGCATCGTGGCGCCGACGATGCCCGCGACGATCGGATTCACCGTGACGGCCACCGACACCCGCGTCGGCGTGGTGTGCGCCAACGCATAGGCCCAAAGCAGGAAACCGATGGCGCCCCCGAACAGTCCCAGGTAGCCGATCGCCAGCCATTGCATCTGATCAAAAGCAGCCACCGGTGCATAGCCGCCGCGCACGCCGCTGACAAGCACCAGACAGGCGGCACCAATGCCCATCGCCGCCGCGGTGAAGGTGATCGGGTCTGAGCGCCGGATCACCGGCCGCGACCCGACGCTGTAGCACGCCATCGTCAACGCCGCGCCGACCATCAGCAGGTCCCCGCGCCAAGCGCCGGCAGGCGCAAACCGCAACCCCGTCAGCAGTGCCATCGCCACCCCGCCGACCGCCACCAGCACGCCTGCGGTCTTGCGCGGATCGAGCGATTCCACCCCTGCCGCCGCGGCGACGGCCATCGTCAGCAGTGGCAGCGTGGACAGTGCCAATGCGCCTCTGGACGCGGTCGTGAAGTGAAGCGACAGGTTGAACAAGACTGGAAACAGCGCGAAAAACAGCAGCCCCAGGCCCAGCGTAGCAAGCCAGTCGGCGCGTGCCGGCCACCGCGCTTGTTGCAGCAACGCGATCGGTAGCAGCAGCAGGAACCCGATGCCGAAACGCAACGAGCCGAGCGCCAGCGGATCGATTCCATCGGCCAGATAACGCGTCGCCGCAACCGCCGCGCCGCCGAGCGCGCTCGAAGCCACGGCGGCGAGCACACCGCGGGTCTCAGTCATGATCGGGTTTGGTCAAGCGCGTCGGTGATCGACAGGGTCAACTCACCATACGCGTGGCTGCCATGATCCGTCCATCCAATTCGCCTGATGGCACCCATCACGTTTCGTCATGCCCCGACTCACGCTGAACAACGAATTGCTCCGGGCCTTTCTTGCCGTGGTGGAACGTCGTTCCTTCACGCAGGCTGCCGTGTCCTTGCACCGGACGCAATCGGCCGTGAGCATGCAGATCAAACGGCTGGAGCAGGCGCTTGATGTTCGCCTGTTCGAGCGCGACCTTCCATCGCTGGAGCTGACGGCTGCGGGAACCCGGCTTGTCGATCATGCGCGCCGCATGCTGGAGCTGAACGATCTGGCGATCGCCCAGGTGCGCCAGAGCGAATCTGACGAGCGCGTTCGCGTTCGCGTGGGCGTGATGGAGGATTTCGGCCATGAAGTCCTGCCGCCAGCGCTGGCCCGCGTTCGCGCCACGACGCCCGGCGTTCGCGTCGAACTCCAGACCGGGCTCACGGCGCTCATGCAGGACCAGCTTGGACAGCAGTTCGATCTGGTCATCGCGATGCACCCGGCAGGCCAGGGCGGTGGCGCGTTGATTCGTCGCGAGCAGCCGGTGTGGGCTGCCGGGCCGAACTGCAGAATCAACCCGCAGGACCCGATTCCACTGGCGCTGTGCCCGCCCGACTGTTTGTTGCGCACGTGGGCCATCGAAGCGCTGGAAGCCGCAAACCGGCCCTGGCATCTCACGTATGTGGGTCAAAGCGCCGCTGCCGTGAATGCGATGACGGCACAAGGCGAGACGATCACGGTCGTCAAGTCAAGCCTGTTCCCGCGCACCTTGCGCCGCCTAAGCAGGCACAGTGGCATGCCCCGCTTGCCGCCAGCGGACATATGTCTGCACCGCGCGCCCGGGCTGTCCGGCGTTGCAAGTCGGCTGGCCGATCAACTGACGGCTGAGCTTTCGGGCACAGTCCGTTGAACGATCGCCGCATCGGCCCGGTGCAGCTGCCAGCGTCACTGTGCACTTGCGCAGGCAGACAGCGTCGTGGCCCCGGCTGCGATCGGCACCCAGTGCCACAACCGTTGGCAGCGTTGCTGGATGCACAGCTCGTAGTCGGGCACGAAGTTCGATCGCGCCAGCACCACGTTGCGCCGCCAGGGATCGGCGATCGAATAGCGCCAGACCCCGTCGATCAGCACCGCTTGGTCCGGCGGCTCCATGCCCGCGCCCGAACCGCGAATGCGCGCTTGCGACAGGTGCAACCAGCCGCCAGCCACTTCCCAGTCTTCGGTCCACTCGATCTTCTCGATCGAGTGCTGCCAGCGCAGCGTGAACTGGCTGATCGGCAGCGTGACGTGCAGTGCACCGGCTGCGAGGCACAACGCGGCGATGACGGGCATCGGATCGTCAGCCGGAGGACGGAAGTGAACGGCCTCAGGCCGTCACCGGGTGCCGCTTGCGCAATCGCCAGAGGTGCCACGCAAGCAGCGCCGCCGCTGCCGTCAGGCCGACTTCATCGGTGATCGGCGCGGCCACCACCAGACAAGCCGCTGCCAAGAACGCCCAGGTACGTTCCCACCAAGCCAGCGGCCCCATCCAATAGCCGATGGCCGCACCGCCCCACAGCACGATCGCCACCAGCGCCTTGAACACGACATAGCTCGTGTCCATCCAGGTGCCGCCCTGCAGCATCAGCGCCGGTGCATAGACCGCCATGTACGGCACGATGAAGCCCGCAATCGCCACGCGCAGCGCCTGCATGCCGATCTTCATGCCGCTCTCCCTTGCGATCGGCGCCGCAGCAAACGCGGCCAGCGCCACCGGTGGCGTCAGATCCGCCATGATGCCGAAATAGAACACGAACATGTGCGAGACGATCAGCGGCACGCCGAGCTGCAGCAACGCGGGCGCCGCGAGCGAACTCGTGATGATGTAGTTCGGAATCGTCGGGATGCCCATGCCCAGCACCAGGCAGACCAGCATCGTGAGCACCAGACTCAAAAACAGGCTGCTCTGGCCGAGCTGGATGATGTAGCCCGCAAACAAAGTCGCGGCGCCGGTCAGGGTCAGGATGCCGATGATCACGCCGACCAGCGCACATGCGACGCCGACCGGCAGCGCATGCCGCGCGCCGTCAGCCATCGCATCGAGTGCAACCTTCAGCGTGGCCCGCCCGCCCTTGGCAAACCACAGCACCGCAGCCATCGCCATCGCCAGCCCGATCACCGCGCCGATGCCCCACTTGAAAAAGCTCGATGCGGCCAGCCCGATCAGAATCCAGAACACGATCTGCAGCGGCCGGCTGCCGAACTGCTTGGTCAGCGCCGCGCCGAAGATCAGGATCACCGTCAGCGCGAGACCGACCATGCCCGAGAACAGCGGCGTATAGCCCGAGAACAGCAAGTACACGAGGATCGCGAGCGGCAGGATCAGATACCAGCGCAGCTTGACGGCTGCCCACGGATCGGGGCAGTCCTCCTTCGGCATGCCGACGAGTCCGGCGCGGCCAGCCTCCAGATGCACCATCACGAACGCGGTGATGAAATAGAGCAGCGCGGGGATCGCCGCCGCCTTGCAGATCTCCACATACGGCACGTCGATCGTCTCGGCCATGATGAATGCGACCGCGCCCATCACCGGCGGCATGATCTGCCCGCCCATGCTGGCAGTCGCCTCCACGCCGCCCGCGAACGCCGCGTTATAGCCGAAGCGCTTCATCAGCGGAATCGTGAACTGGCCGGTCGTCACCACGTTCGCCACGCCCGAACCGTTGATGGTGCCCATGAGACCGCTCGATGCGACCGCCACCTTGGCCGGCCCGCCCTTGGTATGGCCGAACATGCCTAAAGCGAAGTCGGTGAACAGCGCAATCATCCCGGCCTGCTCCAGAAACGCACCGAACAGGATGAACAGGAAGATATACGAAGACGACACGTAGGTCGGCGTGCCATAAATACCTTCAGTGCCGAAGCCCAGTTGCCCGACGATCTGATCGATCCCGTAGCCGCGATGCGCGAGCGCGCCCGGCAGGTACTGGCCGAACAGCCCATAGGCCAGAAACATCAGGCAGATCAGCGGCAGCGCGAAGCCCATGATGCGGCGCGCCGCCTCGAACACCAGCACGATCACGGTGATGCCCACCACCATGTCGGCTGTGGTCAGGTCGCCCGCGCGAAACACCAGGTCCGCTTCGAACACCCAGTGGTACAGCCCCGCGATGAATGCCACCGCGCCGACGGCCCAGCCGAGGCCACGCTGGCGCAGCGGCGGATGCAGCACGAACGTGATCAGCAGCAGAAACCCCACGTGCACTGCGCGCACCACCGAACTCGACAGCGGGCTGAACGCTGCGGTGACGATCTGAAATGTCGAGAAAAGAATCGCGACCCAGAACAGCAGGCCGACGAACGGCGCGGCGTGCTCTTCGGGCGGCGCGCCATCAACGACGCCGGGCGCCGGATCGAGTTCACTGCGGGGAACGTGCGCGGCGCCGTGGGTGGCGATGTCCGCGCTTTGCGATGACGGATTGTTCGATGGCGCGGTCATGGATGCTCAGCAGTTGCAGCCGATCACTTCATCAACCCGACTTCCCGATAGTACTTCTCCGCGCCCGGATGGAAGGGCACGCTGGTGCCGGTCACCGCGGCATCCTTCTTGATGCCCTTGGCCGCGTTGTGCGCCGCCACCAGCGTGTCCAGGCTCTCGAACATCGCCTTCGTCATCTCATAGACCGCATCGGTCGGCACGCCCGAATGCGACACCAGGAAATTCTTGATCGCGATCGTCTGTACCGCGCCGGTCTGGCCGGTGTAGGTGTCGGCCGGGACCATTGCAGCTTGATAAGCGGCATCGCCAATCTTTTCCACGACGCCCGGCGGAATCGGCACGATCTGGATCGGCACTGAAGCGGCCAAGTCGCGGATGGAGGCAACACCGAGCCCGGCCGACTGCAACGTGGCATCGAGCTGGCGGTTCTTCATGAGTTCGACCGATTCGCCGAACGGCAGGTATTCGACCTTGCTGAAGTCGTCATAGCTCATGCCCGCGCCCTTGAACACTGCGCGCGCATTGAGTTCGGTGCCCGACTTCGGCGCACCGACCGAGATGCGCTTGCCCTTCAAATCCGCCAGTGTCTTGATGCCGGATTCGCCGCTCGCGACGATCTGGATATAGTTCGCGTACATGCCCGACACCGCGCGCAGCTTGTCGAGCGGTTTGGTAAAGCCCGACTCCTTGTCGCCCTTCCAGGCATCCGACAATGCATCGCCGAGCACCAGCGCCATCTCGCCGCGTCCGGCCTGCAGCAAGTTCAGGTTCTCGGCGGACGCTTTCGTCGACTGCACCGTGACCTTCGCATCCGGCAGCACCTTGCCCCAGATCTGCGACAGCGCGACGCCCATCGGGTAGTACACGCCGCTCTGACCGCCCGTCAGGATGTTGACGAACTTGAGGTCAGCGGCGAAGGCGCGTGGCGACAGCGCTGCGGCACCGCCGGCCAGCGCGCCCAACATGAGGGTGCGACGGGCGATGCGGTTACGGGAATCTGCATTCATGGTGATCTCCTGAAAACGTGGTGATAGAGGTCCGGGCGCGCTGGCTTGCATGCGTATCTCGAACCACTCTATCGCATCAGTTCAGCGCCGCACCAGAGCGTTTTCCCGTGCGTGTTGGAGACCTGGCAGTCGCCGAGCGGATCCGCATTGCCGCCGGTCAATTCCTCTGCGAGTCCAGCGACACGGTCGGGGGCGGCGCTGCAGCCGTCGTCGAAACACCGCCAATCGCGCCACGCCGAACCAGCCATTCGGGTGGCCCCGCGGGCCCCGTCGCGCTGCAGGTGAACCGCAGCAGTTCTTCCAGCGTGGGCCGGCTGCCGAGCAGCGCAACCCGCCAAGCCGGATAGGTCGCCGCCACGATGCCGAACGCCAAGGCACAAACGCCGCCTGCCCGGCGCCAGTGTCGTCGTGCTGGTGGTCCAGCTTTCATGCCGACCGCGCCGCTGGGCTGCGCTGCCGTCGCCTGCCTGAGCGCAGCAGCAACCATCCGCCCACCAGCATCAGCGCGCCCCAGACCAGAAAGCCGGTGTCCCAGGCCGGCCACTGCGTCTTCGGCACCAATTCATTCACGTGATGGACACCTAACAACTGATGATCGACCAGCCCCTCCACGACATTGAAGATGCCCCAGCCGATCAGCACCGTGCCGATCATCATGCGGCTCGACCAATACAGATGCCGCGTGTGCGCGACCTGCCAGAACAGGTACAGCCCGATCACGATGAACACGTAGGTCGTGCTGTGGAAGATGCCGTCCCACAGCGTGTTCAGCCGCAGGTTCTCGACCGTGTTGGTCGGATACCAGCTGCTGAGCATGTGGTGCCATTGCAGCACCTGGTGCAGCACGATGCCGTCGAAGAAGCCGCCGAGGCCGAGGCCGAAGAAGACGCCGGAGGCAGTGGGAAAGCGGCCGGTTCGGCCGTCATGGTCCGGGCTCATCGGGCTTGGGTATCCGACGCTGCACTGAAACGACTGTCCATGATTTCCACACGTCTTCTCGACGAGATGCGAGGCCCCGGCTGGCAAGCAATATGCCTGTCGCAGCAGCCAGCGCGAAGCCTGAAGTGCACGATATTGACCCACGGGGCAGGACCGTTAAGCATTTGTTGCTACTAAACAAGTAGCGAAAGCCGGGCGGGCAGCACGCACGCGCCCCGTAGAATCACCGCATGCTTTTGGTCACACAGGAACTGCTCGCGGCGCTGCGGGGCACGCTTGAACGGATTGCGCCCGGCGCTGACGCACACGCGGTATTCGAGTCGCCCAAAATAGCGGCGCACGGCGACTTCGCCATCACCGCTGCGATGCAGCTGGCCAAGTCGCTCAAGGCCAACCCGCGTGCGTTGGCCGAGCAACTGCGCGCCGATCTGCTCTCGCAACCCGCGTTCGAGTGCTGGGTAAAGGCGGTTGACATCGCCGGCCCCGGCTTCATCAACATCCACCTGAAGCCCGCAGCCAAGCAGCAGGTGGTGCACGACGTGCTGGCGCAGCGGGATCGCTACGGCTGGCAGCCCATGCAAGCCGACGACAAGGTGCTGGTCGAGTTCGTCTCGGCCAACCCGACCGGCCCGCTGCATGTCGGCCACGGCCGGCAGGCGGCGTTGGGCGATGCGATCTGCAACCTGCTCGAAACGCAGGGCTTGGCGGTGGCGCGCGAGTTCTACTACAACGATGCGGGGCGCCAGATCGCGACGCTCGCCGAGTCGGTCCAATTGCGCGCACGCGGATTGAGGCCTGGCGATGCCGATTGGCCCGAAGCCGCCTACAACGGCGACTACATCGCCGACATCGCAGCCGATTTTCTGAGCGGGAAGACGGTCCAATCGGATGACCGCGCACCCGTCGAAGCGAGCGGCGATGCGAACGACTTCGATGCGATCCGCGAATTCGCCGTGGCCTACCTGCGGCACGAGCAGGACAAGGATCTGGCCGCGTTCGGTGTGCGCTTCGACCGCTACTTCCTCGAGTCCAGCCTTTATGCGAGCGGTGCCGTCGAAGCGGTGGTCGAGCAACTCACCGCATCCGGCCGCGCCTACCAACAGGACGGCGCGCTGTGGCTCAAATCCACCGCATTCGGCGACGACAAGGATCGCGTGATGCGCAAGTCGGATGGCAGCTACACCTACTTCGTGCCGGACGTCGCCTATCACTTGGACAAGTGGCAGCGCGGCTTCACGCGCGCCGTGAACATCCAGGGCACCGATCACCACGGCACCATCGCACGGGTGCGCGCCGGGCTGCAGGCACTGTCGGGGCAGCAGCATCTGGGCATTCCCGCGGACTATCCCGACTACGTCCTGCACACCATGGTGCGCGTCATGCGCGGCGGCGCGGAAGTCAAGATCTCGAAACGTGCGGGCAGTTATGTCACGTTGCGCGACCTGATCGACTGGACCAGCCGCGATGCGGTGCGGTTCTTTCTGCTGTCCCGCAAGCCCGATACCGAATACCTGTTCGACGTCGATCTGGCACTCGCGCAGAACAACGACAACCCGGTCTATTACGTGCAGTACGCGCATGCGCGCATCTGCTCGGTGCTGGCGGCCTGGGGTGGCGATCCGGCGCAGCTGGCGTCGGTCGATCTGGCGCCGCTGACCGGGCGTGAGGCGTTGGCATTGGCCAGCCTGCTCGCCCGATACCCGGCGATGTTGAGCGCGGCGGCGGCCGACTTCGCGCCGCACGACATTGGTTTCTACTTGCGCGAACTCGCCGCGAGCTACCACAGCTATTACGACGCCGAGCGCATTCTCGTGCCCGAGGAGCCGGTGCGGCTGGCCCGTCTCGCGCTGGTCGCGGCCGTTGCGCAGGTGATCCGCAATGGCCTCGCGCTGCTCGGTGTCGGTGCACCGCGCAAGATGTGAGCCCGGTATGCTTGCGGTCTCCGATCCGGGCACTGAACAATACTGAAATGAACAAGCTGAACAAGCAGTCGGGTGGAACCGTGCTCGGCCTCGTGATCGGCGCGGCGGTTGGGCTGGCCGTGGCGCTGCTCGTCGCGGTGTATGTCTCGAAAGTGCCGGTGCCGTTCCTCGACGCCCGCACGGCCGCCAGCAACGGCGCCGCGCGCGACGCGACCGAAGCGAAAAAGAACAAGGACTGGGATCCGAACGGCACGCTCGCAGCCAAAGCCCGGGTGCCCGCGCCGCCGGCGGCCGAGACGCCGAACCTCGGCGGCGTGCGCAACCCCGTCGCGCTGCCGCCGCTGGAAGCGCCTGCGGTGGTCGGCAACAACAGCAGCGGCAGCACGGGCAGCAACGGCAGTGCGAACAGCCGTCCCGTCGTGGTCGCCAAAGCCGACCCTCGCGCGGGCAGCGGAGACCCACTCGGCGATCTGGCGCGCAGTCGCAGCACCGGCAATGACGGCAGCAGCGGTATCGGCAGCAACAACACGGCCGACCAGTTCGCCTACTTCGTGCAGGCCGGCGCATTTCGCGGTCCCGGCGAAGCGGACGCGCAACGCGCCAAGCTCGCAATCATGGGCTGGGAGGCGCAGGTGAGCGAACGCGAGCAGGCCGGCCGCGTGATGTACCGCGTGCGCATCGGCCCGTTCCGCGTCAAGGACGACGCGGACCGGACCAAGGAAAAACTCGATGACGCCGGGCTGCAGACAGCGCTGGTGCGCGCGAATCGGTAGAGCACAAGCTCGTCCTAGCCGGCGCCGCCTTCGGTAGACTTCGGTTGTCACCCTCTTTGGCCGAGGATGGCGCGTGCAGGCCGGCTTCAGTCAGCTTCGTGCCCCCGCCGGGACCGTGCGCCAACCGTCCATCGCGCACTGGTCGCGCATGCTATGGGCGACCAGGGTGTGCAAGCAGGCCACCAGTTGCATGCTGGCGTGGCCGCCTGCTGCGGTGGCCGCTGAACTTAACGGCGGTCGGGTCGGTCTATTTCCCTTTTCCCCCCAGTTCAGGAGCAACAGATGATGAAACGCCGTGAGTTTTCCCGTTCGGCCGCGGCCGGCGCGGTGATGGCATTGGGTGCCGCCGCCGGCACGCCGGTCTGGGCGCAGGGGCCGGGCGTCAAGCCCAAGGCGGGGTCGGATTACCTGCAGCTCGACAAGCGCGTGCCGACCGAAGCACCGGCCGGCAAGATCGAGGTGATCGAGTTCTTCTGGTACAACTGCCCGCACTGCGCCGCGTTCGAGCCGCGGTTCGAGAGTTGGAAGAACAGCGCGCCGGCGGACCTCGCGATCCGCCGCGTGCCGGTCGCGTTCCGCGACGACTTCGTGCCCCAGCAAAAGCTCTACTACACGCTGGAAGCGCTCGGCAAGACCGAAGAGCTGCATGCCAAAGTGTTCCACGCGATCCACGACGAGCGGGTGCCGCTGGCCAAGGACGACCAGATCGTCGCCTGGGCCGTCAAGCAGGGCCTCGACAAAGCCAAGTTCGTGGAAGCCTACAACTCGTTCAGCGTGGCCACCAACGCGCGCCGCGCCACGCAGCTGCAGGACGCCTATAAGCTCGCTGGCGTGCCGGCGCTCGGCATCGCGGGCCGCTATTACGTGGACGGCACGCTGGCTGGCAGCATGGAACGCGCGATTCAAGTTACCGAGTACCTGCTGGCTGATCTGCGCAAGGGCAGCTGAGTCGCAGCCCCAAACCGCGCCTGCGGCGATCACGGCGCAGACGCCGGGCTTCGGGCCGGCACTCGGTTACCGGCGCTGCAGCGCCGTTGAGCAATGCCTGTTTTGGCTGAGCCATGTCTGGGCTGAGCGACTGACGCACTCGTGCGTGCGTTACTGCTTGCCGGGCCCATAAGAATTGTGTGGTCGAACCCGGCAACCCTCTTACAATGGCCAGCAAGAATCATGCCGCCATGAAACCATTTTTTTCCTGTTTTCCTTACGTCGTTGCTGCCTGCGCTGTGTCGATGCTGCTGCTGGCCCCGCCCGTCGCGCAGGCAGAAAAAGCCGATACGGCCAAGCCGATGAACATCGAGGCCGATGCGCTGCGTTACGACGACCTGAAGCAGACCAGCGTGTTCACGGGCCGCGTGGTGCTGACCAAGGGCACCATCCAGATTCGCGGCGCCAAACTCGAAGTGCGGCAGGACCCGCAGGGCTATCAGCACGCGGTCGTCACGGCCGCGCCCGACAAGCTCGCGTTCTTTCGGCAAAAGCGCGAAGGGCTCGATGAATTCATCGAGGGCGAAAGCCGCACGATCGAGTTCGACGGCCGCGCCGACACCGTCAAGTTCCTGCGCGATGCCGAACTGCGCCGCTATCGGGGCGCCACGTTGGGCGATGAAGTCAGCGGCGCGCTGATCGTCTATGAGAACACCACCGACGTGTTCACCGCGGACGGCGCGCCGTCCGGTATCACCGGGCGCGGCGCGCCGACGGCCGCCACCGGCCGCGCCAACGGCCGGGTGCGTGCGGTGCTGATCCCGCAGAACAAGGATCAGCCGGCGGCGCGGCCAGCCCCCGCCGCGCCGGCAGGCCCCACGTTGCAGCCGAGCCAGCGCCTGGGCGAAGGCCGCAATTGAAGCGCGACGACGCGGGCAACCGCGCCTTGGACGCGGACACGCGCCTCGCCGAGCCGACGTTGAGCACCACGCCCGGCACGCTGCCGCCGGACAGCCGGGTCGATCACCGAATCGACAGCCGCCTCGACAGCCTTGCGCCCGACACCCGCAGCGGCGACGGCACCAGCCGGCTGGAAGCGCTGCACCTGCGCAAGGCGTACGGCAGCCGCACGGTGGTCAAGGACGTGTCGCTCGGCGTGCAAAAGGGCGAGGTGGTCGGCCTGCTGGGCCCGAACGGCGCGGGCAAGACCACGTCGTTCTACATGATCGTCGGGCTGGTGCGCTCGGACGGCGGCGAGATCCGGATCGACGGGCAGTCGGTCGGGCACCTGCCGATCCATCGGCGCTCGCGCCTGGGGCTTTCCTATCTGCCGCAGGAAGCATCGATCTTTCGCAAGCTCGACG
The DNA here is from genome assembly GCA_965218765.1 of Burkholderiaceae bacterium. Taxonomy (GTDB): domain Bacteria; phylum Pseudomonadota; class Gammaproteobacteria; order Burkholderiales; family Burkholderiaceae_C; genus JBBPYC01. The sequence goes on from CBDCLU010000004.1 coordinate 621,391, forward strand.
TCGCCGACAACGTGCGCGCGGTGCTGGAGCTGCAGCACGATGCGCGCGGCCGCCCGCTTGCGCGCGCCGAGATCGAGCAGCGGCTGACCATGCTGCTGTCCGAGCTGCGCGTGGAGCATCTGCGCGATTCGCCCGCGCTCGCGTTGTCGGGCGGCGAACGGCGGCGCGTGGAGATCGCGCGCGCGCTGGCCACGCAGCCGCGCTTCATCCTGCTCGATGAACCGTTCGCGGGCATCGATCCGATCGCGGTGATCGAGATCCAGCGCATCATCGGTTTTCTCAAATCGCGCGGCATCGGCGTGCTGATCACCGATCACAACGTGCGCGAGACGCTCGGCATCTGCGACCACGCGTTCATCATCAACGACGGCCACGTGCTGGCCCAGGGCACGCCGGCCGAGATCATCGAGAACGCCGACGTGCGCCGCGTCTACCTCGGCGAAAATTTCAGGATGTGATGCTCACCCCCAGGCTTCGCTCCCTACGGTCGGCTCTCGCCTTCCCCCTCACCGGGGGCGGCGCCTACGGCCCGGCAAAGCCGGCTCCGTGGCCCCTGCCGGAATGGGGCCAGGCGGTCGTGGAGGTGCGTGTGTGATCCCAAGCCTGCAGCTGCGCACCTCGCAGCACCTGACCTTGACGCCGCAGCTGCAGCAGTCGATCCGACTGCTGCAGCTGTCCACGCTCGAACTCAGCGCCGAGATCGAGCAGATGCTCGATGACAACCCGTTTCTCGAACGCACGCTCGAAGAGGCGCCGCGCGAGGAGTTCGGGCTCGAGCAGGCCGATGCGCCGGTGCGCGAGGTGGATCGGGAGGCGGAGTACGAAGGCGTCGATCACGCTCCTGAATACATAGCTGAGCAGGCAGTATCCACCAGCGCATCCGACACAAATGATGCAGAAACCGAGCCGCTCGGCGCACGCGACGAGCCCGATTGGGACGGCGACGGCGGCAGCGACATCGCACCCGATGACGGCGAATGGGGCGGCGAAGCACCCGCACACCGCAACAACCTCGACGGCGACGACGCGGCCGACGCGACCGAGCTCAGCTCCAGCCAGTTGTCGCTGCAGGACCATCTGCACCGCCAAGCCCTGTCGCTGCGGCTGTCGCAGGAAGACACCGCCGCGCTGCGCTTTCTGATCGAATCGCTGAACGACGACGGCTACCTGGACGACACGCTCGAATCGCTGGCCGAAGGTCTGGCCGGCAGCAATGACGCGGCCTCGAGTGAACGCGACGAACTGGTGCACCGATTCACCGTTGCGCTGCGGCTGTTGCAGCACCTGGAGCCGGCCGGTGTCGGCGCGCGCTCCTTGAGCGAGTGCCTGTGTCTGCAGCTGCGCGCGCTGCACGCTGCTGCGCCGGCACAGGCCGCACTGCGCGATTGCGCGCTGCGCGTCTGCGCGCAACCGCTCGACCTGCTGGCGCGGCGCGACCTGCGGCGCCTTGCGCACCTGTGCGGCAGCAGCGAGAGCGACGTGCGCGCCGCCATCACCCTGATCGCGCGGCTCGAGCCCAAACCGGGCCGCCGCTTCGTCTCGGTCGAACGCAACATCGTCATCCCGGACGTGATCGTGACGCCGGTCGGCACCGGCGCCACCCAGCGCTTTTCGGTGCGGCTGAACCCGGACGTGATGCCCAAGCTGAAGGTGCATGACCTGTATGCGAACGCGCTGAAGTCGCACCGCGGCGGCAGCGGCGACGCGGCCGGCCACGCCGCGTTGCAGCAGCGGCTGCAGGAGGCGCGCTGGTTCATCAAGAACATCCAGCAGCGCTTCGACACGATCCTGCGCGTCTCCAACGCCATCGTCGATCGGCAAAAGAGCTTCTTCACGCACGGGGCGCTCGCGATGCGCCCGCTGGTGCTGCGCGAGATCGCCGACGAGCTCGGCCTGCATGAATCGACCATCAGCCGCGTCACCACCGCGAAATACATGGCGACCCCATTCGGCACCGTCGAGTTGAAGTATTTCTTCGGCTCTGGCCTGTCCACCGAGACCGGCGGCGCGGCTTCCAGCACCGCGGTGCGCGCGCTGATCAAACAGTTCGTGGCAGCCGAGAACCGAGCCAAGCCATTGTCCGACGGCGCCATCTCCGACATGCTGAAAGAGCAGGGCATCGAATGCGCGCGCCGCACCGTGGCCAAGTATCGCGAAGCGCTGAAGATCGCGCCGACGTCGCTGCGGCGCGCGTTGTAGGGCGCAACTGAGGCGAGTTCGTGCGATGCCAGGCGGCGGCTCAAAACCACCATCGGGCAGGCCTGCGTCAGAACGTCGGCGCGGGTTCCACCGTTTCGACCGCGATGCCGGCCAGCGCCTGTGCGGCGGATGGCAGCGACGGGTCCGGGCCGCTTGAGATGGGCGGCGTGGCTGGCGTCGTCGCGGTGGCGATAGGTGATTGCGCCTGCGGGTGGTCGGACGGAGAGAACACCAGGATGGCCGCGTATGCGGCAGCGGTCAGCGTGCAGACGGCGACCCACGTCCGCAGCTTTGCGGGATCGTAATCACGGCGGTCACGGCGAATATCGGAGGTTTTCATGGTGGCTTCCTTCGCAGGTGGAACTGAGTTGCGCGCTGCGTTGATGCGGCGCGTGACCTCAATCTAGGGACGAATGACCACTCTGAAAATCACACGTTCGCGTCGATCCATCACGCTTTCACGGTAGCCTGCGGGGCCGTTGCCGCCGGGCCCGGGCAAACACCGCATCGGTGCGGGCGGCGGCCGCAAGGCGCCTTCGAGGCGGACGGCTGTCCCTGTGTCCGGCGGGCAGCCCGGACTGAGCCAGTCGCAGCAGGTTGACCGGCAGCAACACCAAGTGCAACAGCAGTACCGGCCCGATGCCCGTGAGCGCACCGTACCCGATGAACGCGAGATTGCTGCCGATTGCGAGCAGCCGCAGCGCCTTCATGTCGCTCATGCAAAACGTCGCCAGCACCAGCAGCGAGGCGAGATAGCCGAGGGGTTCGGATATGTTCATGGCAATGGGTTTCGCGCTTCGGAGCAACGGCTGAAACCGTGAGCTTCACGTCCGGCTCGACGATCGAGTCGGGTGACGAGCATCGTGCCGCAGCAGTGGGGGTGACAGACCGGCCGATGCAAACGCAGCGGTCCAGGCACGGCGATGCTCGCGTCGCCTGTAGCCACGCCTGGTCTCAGCAAGCCACGCGGCGATCGCCGCGATTCGCGCTGTCCCGGTCGGGCCACCGAGCGCGGCTCATGGGCGGATGCGAGACCAGCACGGGTGGGTCTGCGGCCTGCAACGTGTGCGGCGCTGCCGTCTGGCGCGGCAATGCGGCGTCATGTCGCTGCTCGCGGCGCCACTGAAGGCGCCGCTGCAATGCGATCAGCGTCACGGCGCCGCAACCGAACAGGTTGACCAGCACGATCAGCACGAAAAACAGGTCATGCACGACCAGCGTGCCGTACAGGATCGCGGCGCAGTGCGAGACCAGCCAGGAACTCCAGGTGAACAGCGAGATAGCCTGAGCGCCGTCGGTCGAGCGCCAGACGGCGACGATCTGCGGCAGATACGTGAAGATGCGCGCCACATTGGTCACCAGATAGAACCAGCCAATCGCGGCCGTCGTCGAGAGCGAGAAATCAGGCAAGGCGTGCATCGCGGCGACCTCCGTTGTGACTTGCTTGTTCGGCTTTTTCGCAGAGACGGCAGTAGCGCACCACCCGAAGCGTGCACTGCGTGCTCGCCAGATGGCCGAACAATGGCGCGTGCGCGATCAGGTCCGGGCTGTGGAACCGGTCGATCCAGGGCATGGCCTCGTACAGATGATCGTTGCCACCGCTGGTCGCGTAGCGATCGACCAGCTCCTGCGCCAGGTGCAAGCCCGATGTCTTTTCGCCCATCGCGGCGGCGTGATGCAGCGTGTCGAGTTCCACTTCGGCAGCAACGTCCGGCTCCAGCTGCCCGGCGGACGGCAGAATGCCGGCATCTGCGGTGGTCGCATCGCCCAAGTCCATTGGCGGGTTCGACTGCGGTACGTGAGAGGCCATCCGGATAACGGCGTTCGGTATGGTCGTATCGTCGGCCTCCATCGGCGCGGCCGTGCAGTTGAGGGCCAGCACGGACACAGCCACCAGCAGCAGGTTGTGGTGCGCAGCCTTTGCGGTTTGCAGGCGTTTCATGCTGAACGTCGAACTGGACTTCACGGGATCACCTTTGCGATGGCTGGAAGGGCGCCGCTCATCGGATCGAGACAGCGTGTGATCAATTTAGGCAGCCGGTTCGATCTGGCCAATCCCGCGTTCAGGATCGTCCATCCCGTGGTTGCGGGGCGCGCGCATCGAGCTGTTGAAAGCCAGTCAGCGACCACCAGCGGTACCGTCAGCGCGGCTTGTGTTCCGGCAGCGCCGGACATCACGGGGAAGCAGTAGCCGAGGTGCCGCGCAAGGTTGTCGTGGAGCGCCCCCCAAGTGGGTCGCACGTGCTGGCGCAGGCGCAAGTGACCATGAAGGCATGCGCGACAGTCGAGCACGCGCTGTCGCCGAGCGGCGCGGTCACACATTCCACGCATGTGCTGCACCACGCGAGCGGTCGCGACAGCGAGCGCAGAGCCCCCTTCCGGCGATCGCGTCCGTTTTTTCTCAGTCGTCGCTGAACGCGGTCGGGGCGCTGACGACCCGCAACGCGCCGGGCTTGCTCTCGACCGATGCCGGTCCGCAAATGACCAGAACGGTAAAGCGGCTGCCGTCGTCCGTGCGTGCGATTTGGTCGAGCTTCAGCCAGGGCCTGTCCGCGCCCTGAATGTCGGAGCCGTTGCGGCGCCATTGGTAGAAGACGCGCTGCGAGCCGTTGCCACGTACGCCGGTCACGCGAAACAGCGCCGTCTCGCCGGCCTTCAGCAGCAGCGACTGCGGATGGCCGCGGATCGACAGGGCGTCGTCGACATCCTGCGCGGTGGTTGCCCGTTGTTGCAGCGGACGGACCACCGCGAGGTCGCTGCCTTCAGCGCCGGCGGCCAGACCGGTGCACAAGGCAGCCGCGGTCATGAGCGGTGCAAGCATGAATATCCTGAGCTGGTTCATGGAAGTGTCTCCTCCATGCCGGCTCAATCGCCGATCTCGCACAGCCAGTGATAGCGCAGCACTTTCTGATGGCAGTCCCGCTGCTGGATTCTTGCGATGAGCGGCGCTTCGGCGAACGTTTCATCACCGTGATAGCGGTCGATCCAGATCGTCGCCTCGTACAGGTCGTCGACCGCACCGCCGCGCTCGAAGCGGTCGACCAGCCGCGTCGCGACCACGATCGCGGCATCGACGTTGCCGACTGCCGCAGCCAGACGCAGCGACTCGATCGACTCGGTCGCGAGCTCCGGCTCAGGCCAGGCTTCCGTTGAATCGGCAGCGGCCGTTTGCGCCGCGTCGGCCTGTGCGAACATGCAAGCAGCGGCGAGTGCCAAGCTCGAAAGCAGCAGGCTGGCAGCGTGCGGGATCGCAATGAACGTTTTCATGATGGCAGCTCCTTTCATGGATGAACGAAGCGCGTCTTCGTAGTCGGCGCGCGCATCCAGTCTGGAAACTCTCGACCGCGTCGGCAATCGCGTGTTCATGCACTTCCGTACCGTGTTCTTGCCATCGCAGCACCGGCAATCAAGCCGTCTGTGCCGCGTCACAGCCACCCGTTGCGATCTGCTGCATGGACCGCCGCGCCGCGCGAATGCACGTCGAGCTTCTGATAGATCTTGCGGGTGTGCGCGACCACCGTGTGTGGAGAAATCTGGAGCAGGCCGCCGATCGCTTCAAACACCAGGCCCTTGGCGGTCAGCCGCAGGATCTCGGCCTCGCGCGGCGTCAGCAGCGATGTCGGCGTTCGGGTGGGTGGCCGGACCGGTCTGTGGCTGCGCAGGCCCATCAACACGCGCCGCGCGGTCAGCGGATCGAGCAGCGCACCGCCTGCACGCAACTCATGGATCGCAGCGCTGACCCGCTCCGGCGAACATCCCTGCCTGGATATGCAGCCGCCCGCGCCGGCGCCGATCGCAGCAACGACCTGATCGTCGCTGTGGCCGTCAGCGACCACCAGGCAGTCGCAGTGCGGCTGGCGGCGGCTCGCATGGCGCAGCAGTTCGACGCGCTCGTGCTGCGCTGTCGCATCGACCACGGCGAAGTCCACCAGCAGCACGTCGGGCGCTGTGGCGTCCAGCAATGTGATCGCGGCGCAATGGCTGCTGACGACCGCGATCAGCCGCAGTCGGTGATCGGACAGCACCGCGTGCGTCCAGCAGCGCATCGTGTCGGCATCGCTTGCGACAATCAGCACACCGATGGACGCGTCGCTCAGGTTGCTCATTCCGCTTCTTCTCCCATGCTTGTTCCAGCGGTTCGGCAGCTCCGCGCATCGATCCGGACACAGCGTCGAGCTGTTTTCTCGCGAAGCTATTGCGAAACGCTCGTTCAGCGCCACTGGCATATGCCGTAGCAGGCAATGGGCTGCGAACCCGGCATGCCTGGCTTGGGGCGCCGAGCAGTCGGCGACGCCTTGGCGCCAAGGCGTGTCGTACGTGGCCGGACCCGCTCCGGCTACCGGAGCGCTGTCGGCGGACTCGGTGCCTGCGCGCTTTGCAGCAGCAGCACCAGTTCTGCCTGCCGGTGCGTGCCGGTCTTCGAGAAGATGTGATCGAGGTGCGCTCGCGCGGTGCTGGATCGCATGCCGAGCAGTGCCGCGGCGGCTGTCAGCGAATGGCCTGCGGCCAGTGCCGCGCAAAGCTGCGCTTCCCTCGGTGTCACGTCGAACAGGCCGTGCAGCAGCGGCAGGTCCGGCAGTGCCGTGCCGACGCCGAATCGGGTTGCAATCAGCAGCAGCGCAGTGCTCGCAAAGACGTCGTGCGCCGCACCGCGAACCGGCACCAGATGCAGCACCGCGGGCGTTGTGTTCGCAGCGCCCACAGGCACGGCGATCGAGCGCACCACTGGCGCTGCTGCGCGGTGCGCTTCCTGCAGCGCCTGCTCGAACAGCACCTGGGCCTTGGCCGATGCGACCCTGATCCGGTCGAACGCGCGAGGCAGCAGCAGGTCGCTTTTTTCAAGCGCCCCGTTGACCGCGAGCACGCGCCCGTCGGCCGCGAGCGCCGCCGCCGGCATGCCGACCGCCTCCAGCGTCGCGACCATCGTGCGTGCGCGCTCCAGCCCCAGCTGCGTGGCCAGCACGGCCGCGCGTGCCAGATGCGGCCGCAACGCATCGAGCCGCGCAAGTTCGGCCGCCGGATGCCGGCCCTCGCGCCGCCAGCGTTCGAACGTGAGGGCCGCGACGCTGCTGCTGGGCAGGTGCACGACCGTGGAGACCTGAAAGCCGATCCCGATCTTGCGTTGGATCGATTCGACCCGGTCACCTTCCAGCTCCTGCGGGCTCAGCAAATCTTCGAAGCGTGCGAAGCCGCTCGCCGTCGGAGCGTCCGCTGCCAGGCCGCGCCGCACGCGCTCGGAGTTCCAGGACCCAGGATCCCGTGCGAATTCCTGAAACGTTTCCTCGGCGAACTCGGAGGCGATGCCCTGCACCGTCTGGTGCTGCTGGTTCAGGCAGATGATGCTGCCGGTGGCCGAGCCGGACACCGTGCAGATCGCGTCGATGGTCGGCCGCCACAACTCGGGCACCAGCGCGGCTTCGTAGATGCGGTCGACCAGCGGCCCGGAATCGATGGACATGTTGAACGCGATCCGGCCCGTTGTGGAGGAACGCAAACGCGGTTGTACTACGAACGACCTGCGCGCTGGCGTTTCGATCGGTGCCGTTGCATCGCCCACGGCCTTTCGGTCATCAAAAACAACCGAAAGCGTCCATGAATGGCGCGTTTGTAGCTACATCATCAGTAGCATGGATGGCGGTGCTTGCAGCAGGACGAGGCAGACAGTCCAGTCGCCGCCGCGCATGCCATTCGTCCTCTTCGCGCGTCAGTGCCATGTCGGCGCCTTCAAAAATGCGCCGCATGCGCAGGTTGCGTGCCGCGCACATGCCCACCACCTCATGCACCCCGGCCAGGGCCGCGGCGGCAAGCACGCCTTGCATCAGCAGCGTGCCGAATCCGCGCCCACGCCAGGGCTGGTCAACGCTGAATGCGGCCTCCAGTGCCGGCAGCCCACGTTCGCTGTAGCGTGCGCCGTGCGAGACGCCGATCAGCGTGTCGCCGTGTCGCAGTCCGAGCACGAAATCATCCGCGAAGCGCAGGCTGCGCACATAGTTCGCGATCGTGTCGTCCGTGACCAGCGCCCCACAGAAGCGCTGAGACCGGTCTGGCCCTGACAACCGTGTGAAGTGGGCCAGCACCTGCGTCGCATCCTGGTGCTGCAGGCGGCACGGCGAAACGACCAGCGGCAGGTTCGATGTCATGGGTTCTGATCCTGTGAGCGGTTGCTGGAAAAAACCAGCGCCGTCGATCCCGCAGTGGCCTGCCGGCCAGAGCCGGGTTTGATCGGCCTGGCCGGTGTCGCGCTCCGCTGCATCGCGGCCATTGCAATCTATCGAATGCGGCGCGTGAGGCCAATCGCGCGTTGGTGGGTCGCGCGTTGTTGCCATGGGCTCCTGCCGGCGCGGAAATCGCTACCGACACCTGTATGGCAGTGGCCGTCGCGGGTCGAAGCTCCAGCGCCCCGCCGACTCAAGTTGCCGTGCGCTGTTCGATTCCGGACCTGCCGCCGACCGGAGGCGAAGCGTCGGGTTCGCGAGCGGCTGCGATCGTGCGTGCCACGACCGGCAGCTTCAGCACGACACAGGTGCCGCCGCTGCCCGAGCGCATGTCGAGCCAGCCGCCGAGCCGCCGCGCGCGGCTTCGCATGTTGGACATGCCGCGTCCGCCGTGCCGCGCGGGCGGTTCGGCCAGGCCGCAACCGTCGTCCTCAATCTCGAGCTTGATCTGATCGCCGTGCCGGGCCAGTCGCACGTTCACGCTGGTCGCGCGCGCGTGCTTGAGCACGTTGGTCAGCGCTTCCTGCGCGATGCGCAGCACCTGCAATGCGTCGTGCGGCGCGAAGTCCACTACGTCCGGACCGGTATCGATGGCCCAGTGTGGATGCACGCCCGCAGCGACCAGTTGCGACTCCCAGCGGAACATGAAGTTCGCCAATGCGGCGCCGACGTCGCTGCTCTGCGACGCGAGCGCATCGAGCGCGAGCCGCATGTCCGCGATGCAGTCGCGCAGCGAGGCGGCGATCTGCTGCTCGTTCATCTCGCCGCGCTCGACTCTCGACAGCGACGTGAACAGCTGCGAGCCAAGCCCGTCGTGCAGGTCGCGCATGATCAGCTGACGTTCCTCGGCGGCGGCTTTTTCGCTCCGCAATGCCGCAAGCTGCTCGTAGTTCGCAGCCAACGCGCGTTCGCGGTCCGAGACGCGGGCTTCGAGCGTTCGGTTCAGGTCCTCCAGACCACCCACGGCCTGAATGAAGCGCGCCGTCAACAACCCCGCCATCGAGAGCAGCAACAGATTCGCCGCATGGTGCAGCAGATAGACGCGCTGCCCTGGCCAGTCCGGCAGCAACCGATCGATCGTGCCGGGAAACCACTCGATCAGGTAGTCGTGCACGCCGGCCAGCACGGCGAGGCCGAGCGCGGCCGGCAGCACTGAGGCCGCGAGGGAGCGATCGCGCCAGACCATGAATGCCGACGTGCAGAAGATCGACAGGCCGATCGGTATCAGGCCACCGGTCCACAGCAGGTTCACGAGCGGAAAGCCGCCCCGGCCGGTCGCGACGACCCAGACCGTGCCGATCAGCCAGTACGCGAACAGGGCGCGCTCGACCCCGGGCTTGTTGCGGATGCCCGCCAGGCGCCGTGTGAAGATCGCAAACACCACGACGAAGCCAGCGGTCGCCGACAGCACCGCCATGTTATACAAGTGCCACTGCAAGGGCGGCAGTGCCTCAATCACGAAGGTCGAGGTGCGAACGCTCCAGAGCGCCGCGGCCAATCCGAACAGGCCATACAGCACTTCACTGCGTCGGCGCCACCAGATGAACAGCACGAATGCCGCCGCCAGTTCGCAAACGACGATCGTGATCTGCGGCATCGTCCGGATCCAGAACAGGCGCCGTTCATAGCCTGCCAGCAGCTCAGCGTAGCGGCCGATCACCACGTTGGAAAGCCGGAACGACCTGTTCGCCGCGACGATGCCAGTGCCGATCAGCAACTGATTGCGGCCTTGTTCCTTCAGCAACGATCCAGGCAAGGTCAGCAGGAACGGCCGGTGCCAGTTCACGCTCAACCGAGCAGTGGTTCCCGGCACTTCGGCGACCGGACTGCCATTGAGCAGCAGCCGGCCGCCCGCGGCGAGATAAGGCAGGTAGACCGCCCAGGAGTTGGAATCACCTGGCCCGGCGGGAAGGTCGAACTCGACGCGCAGCCACACCGCATCGGTGCCCGCGGGCAGCTCGCTTACAGGCCAGATGTGCGGCAGGTGGACCGGCTTCCAGTCATCATTTGCGTTCGGCAAGGCAGCGATCGAGCCGGCGTGCAGCAGCGCCGGTCCGAACCTCAGTGGCGACTCGGCTCCTGCACCGATGCAGCAAAGCAACCACAGCGCCGCTGCCACGATGGCGCGGCCCGCGCGCAGTCGGCAGGACGGCCCCGCTGTTCCAGGACAACTGCGGATGATTCGTTTCATGACCTGCCTCGGGCGCGAACCCGCAGGCTGGTCATCATGAATTTTTTTGAAAGGCACGGCCTCCGTGCGCAGCGGGTTCTGCAACGGGTCGCCGACCAAGTCGGACGTCAGCGCCGCGGCCGTGAGACACTGGTGCCTGTTCGAAGCAAGACCTCGCGACACAAGGCCGAACGTTGCCACGACGATGCTGTCGCAAGTCAAAAGTCGGTGCTTCGCCGTCCGGCAGATCACTTTGCCGCTGGCGATCTCGCCCAACACCGAACCCATTCGCTGATTTGTTCCGATTGCACGGAAGGGGCGATAAGCGGCGTTCATGGCAGCCACTGTCCTCTCCCGTATCGATGACTTCGCGCGCGGTTACCGCGCAATCGGCGAACGTCGGTCCGGGTCGACGCGATCACGACAAACATTGCATGAGCGCGCAAGCGCCTTCCCGCGGTCAGACGACATCGGCTGTGACCGGCTGCGGCGGTCCCGGTGCCACAGTGCGGCTCGGCTCCTCAAGCGGCAGCGTCATCACGACGCAGGTGCCGCCACCGGCTGTCGTTTGCCAGGCAATCGTGCCGCCCAGACGATCCGCGCGTGAGCGCATGTTGCCGATGCCGTGTCCCTGCGGCGATTCGGTCGGCGGCAGCCCGCGCCCGTTGTCTTCGATGCGAAGCTCCAGCTCAGCGCCGGATTCCCTCAGTCTCACCGACACCCGAGTCGCCTGCGCATGCTTGAGCACGTTGGTCAGCGCTTCCTGCGCAATCCTCAGGAGCTGCAGCTTCGCATGCGGCGTGAGCATCGTCGCGTGGTTCGGCAGATCCAGGCTCCAGGTCGGATGCACACCGGCTGCGGCCAACTGCGCTTGCCAGCGGAACATGAAGTCACCGAACGAGGCGCCGACGTCGTTGTCGCGCGCCGCAAGCGTGTCCAGCGCAAGTCGCATATCGGCAATGCATCCGCGCAGCGCCGATGCGATCTGGCCGTTGTCCATGTCGCCGCGCTCGACTCTGGAGAGTGACGTGAACAGCTGCGAGCCGAGGCCGTCGTGCAGATCACGCATGATCAGCTGGCGCTCGTCGGCGGCGGCTTTTTGCTGCTGCAGCGCCGCGAGTTGCTTGAAGTTCTCAGCCAGCGTGCGTTCGCGGTCCGCCACCCGTGCCTCCAGCGTGCGGTTGAATTCGTCAAGCGCGACCAGCGACTTGATGAAACGCACCGTCAGCAGCCCGCCCATCGCCAGCAGCATCGCGCTGGTGCCGATGTGCAGCAGGAAGATGCGCTGCCCGGTCCATTCAGGCAGCACCCTTGCAAGCAACGTCGGCTGCCAGGTCAGCAGGTAGTCGTGGATGCCGAGCAGTACCGTGACGACCATCGCAATGCGCAGGGTCGCGGTCAGCATTTTTTTCTGCCGCGCAAGCGCCGGCAACGTCACGCCAATGATCACGATGCCGACCGCCATCATTCCGCCGAGCCACCAGCGCCCGACCGCGGCATCGGCTGCAAAGCCGCCGAGCGCGAGCCACAGCGGCCCGATCAGCGCGTAGCCGAGGAGCGCGCGCTCGACCCGGGGTCGCTCCAGCCGCGCGAGCCGCAAGGAGAACAGCGCCATCGCAATCACGAAGCCGCCAGTCGCACACTGGAACAGAACGCGCCACCAGTGCCACTGCTGCCAGGGCAGCGCGTCAATCAGGAACGTGAACGAGCGGATGCCCCAGAGCGCCGCCGCGACGCCGAACAGGCCATACAGCACTTCGGCACGCCGGCGCCACCAGATCAGCAACATCGAACCCGCGACCAGCACCGAGCCGAACACCGTAAGCTGCGGTACCGTGCGGGCCCAAAACAGGCGCTGGTCGAAGAGCGGCTGCAGCGCAGCGGCTGGCCCAATGATCACCTTTGAGAACTGCATCGGCAGCGAGCTCGAATGCGCGGCGTAGATCGTGACCTGGTTGTGGTCAGCGCGCAGCAGCGCAGCCGGCAGCAAGACCAGTCGCGGCCGGTAGGAGCGCGCGTAAATCTGTTCATCGCTGACCGGGAACTCGGCCAGCAACACGCCGTTGAGCCAGACGCTGCCGCCGTAATAGAAGTAGGGTAAGTAAACGCTCCAGGGCGATGGGTCGGCCTGCGCCGGCTTGGACCGTTTGAAGTCGATCCGGTACCAGGCCGGCTCGCGCATCTGCGCCGGCCGCGAGCGCACCGCGTCATCGGGCAGTGTCACGCGCTGCCAAGCCGCATCAGGCGCGGGCGGGACCGCCGCGCTTGCGCCTGTCACCACGCTGACGGCAGGCGACTCGCTCAACTCGAGCAGATGGTCATCGCGGACTGCACAACCGGACAAGGCCGCGAGCAGCAACACCCTCAGCGCCAGCCCCGGCAGCATGCACTCGAACAGCGCGCCGATACGGCTCATAACAACCCCATCTGGCTCGCTTCGTAGACCGCCTCGCCGCGCGAATGCACGGCCAGCTTGCGGTAGATCTTCTTCACATGCGCGACCACCGTATGCGGCGAGATGCCGAGCAGCTCGCCGATCGTGTCGAAGCCGAAACCTTTCGCGGTCATGCGCAGGATCTCGGTCTCACGCTGGGTCAGCGGCGACTCGTTTGGCGCCAGCGGCATGGGCCGGCTCGGCGTTGCGCCAGCGCCGTCGGCATCCGGTGACAAACCGACCCGAAAGCGCGCCAGCACGCGCCGCGCGATGCTCGGGCTGATCGGCGAGCCACCTGCGCGCAGCTCGTGAATGCCGGCGGCGATGCGCTGTTCGGATGCGTCTTTCAGCAGATAGCCGGTGGCACCCGCTTCGATCGACGCGGTCACGTGCTCGTCGTCGCCGAACATCGTGACGACCAGGATGTCGCAGCCCGGCCGCGTGCGGGTCGCATGGCGGATCACCTCGACGCCGTTGATGTCGGGCAGGCCCAGATCCACCAGCATCGCATCCGGCGCTTCCGAATCGAGCAGTGCGATGCCCGCGCGACCGGTCGATACGGCGCCGATCAGCCGCAGCTCGGGATCGGCCAGCACCGCGTCGGAAAAGCGCCGCAGGAACTCGGGTTCGTCTTCGACGATGAGGACGCTGGTGGACATGTGGCTCGATCCTGTTGGCAGTGCGAGGGTGGGGGTGCGCGCCGACGCAGCCGACTGCCAGAGCCGGCCGAGCCGTCGCGTTGAATCCACACTAGCGGCTTTCGGGGATGCGCGCCATCACATATTCACGGCATGCAAGACGGCCCACAATGCGCAGCTGCATACATTCAGGCCATGCTGTGCGGCTGGCGCCAGGGAGCGTCCGGATGCCAGGCCGTGCCGCCCGTCGTCGAGTTGATCGATGAGGCCGCGCTGGTGCGGAGCACTGCGGGTGCTGCATGTCGGCGCTGCTGGCGCAGATCATGTCGATCCAGGTGCCAGGCGGGTTGAACGGTCGGGCCCAGGTCACGCATCTAGTTGCGGTGCAACGCCACCGCTCTTGAAGCAGGCCGGTTCAAAACGTGTCCGGCTGCGCGGACGCCTCGTGCGTCTTGCCGCCGAACACATCGCTGGCCGCCGGCACCGACGGGTCGCCGGTCACAACCGGCGCATGCGGGGGCCGCGCGGCTGCGGACGCTGCTGCAACGGGTGCAATGACGCCGGCCATGGCGCTGGGCGGCGGTTCGGGCGCGCACGCGGTCATGCCGACTTCCACGGCTGCGGCCAGCGCAACGACGGCGAAAGCGCGCCACACGGCTGGCTGCGTTTCGGCGCGGCGTTCGATGAATGGGGTGAACATGGGGCACGACCTTTCCGGCTCGCTTTCCGTATCGTCCCGGGTCAGGCAGACCCACCACGCCGGCTGGAGGACGGAAAACAAGCAACTCCTGGCAGGCACGTTCAATCTAGTCGGTTGAACCAATGAATTCGCACCCACTCAGAGACTGATGGGAAAGCTGAATTTGAGCGATACCGAGAGG
>CBDCLU010000005.1:0-549874 GCA_965218765.1 Burkholderiaceae bacterium
ATCGGACTTTCGATATGACGATCGCCCCGGCGGAACGGGCGAACTCGTCATACTGGAAGTCAATACACAGCCCGGCATGACCGAGACCTCTCTGGTGCCCGAAATCGCCGCGCATGCCGGCTTTTCCTTCGGTGGGCTTGTCAAATGGATGGTGGAAGAGGCGTCCTGCGATCGCTGATAGGGGCGGTGACGTCCCTGGCGCCAGTTCGCCCGGCCCTCGCGGGCTTCCCCTCCGACATGCCTCAGCCGCAGCAGGCGCGGCCCGCGCCCGCGCACCCAAGCGACGCCGCTTCGGAGCGGCTCAGCCGATCCGAACGCCTGCTCGCCTTTGCGCGCAGGCCCGGCCTCGGCTCGGTTCTCACGATTGCTTTGCTCGCAGGCTCCGGGATCTACGGCGCCGTGCGGGGAGGGAGCTATGCCGATTTCGTCGCCGAGGAGGGATCGCTCTCCGACGTCATGGCCCGGGCCATCGGTTTCGGCATCGACGGCGTGACGATCTCCGGCGCTCATGAAATGAGCGAGCGCGACATTCTCGCGAGTTCGGGAATCACGACGCGCGATTCGCTGCTCTTCCTCGATGTCGCGGCCATCCGTGCGCGTCTCAAGGAGACGCCGCTCGTTCGCGACGTGAGCGTGCGCAAGCTTTATCCCGGTCGCCTTGCGATCGACGTGCAGGAGCGCGTGCCCTTCGCGGTTTGGCAGGCGCATGGCCAGGTTCAGATCGTCTCCGCGGACGGCATGGCGATCGACCAGTTCAACGACGAGCGGTTCACGAAGCTTCCCTTCGTGGTCGGCGAAGACGCCAATCTGCGCGTGCCGGAATATCTCAAGATCGTGGAAGCGGGCGGCGAGCTGCGCGACCAGGTCCGCGTCGGCATGCTGGTCGGCGGACGGCGCTGGAACCTGCAACTCAAGTCGGGACTGGAAATCAAGCTTCCGGAAGCCGACCCCCGATGTTGCTTTCGCGAGGTTCGCCCGTCTTGCGCGCGAGATGCGCATTCTCGAGAAAGACCTGATTTCGATCGACTTGCGCATGCCCGACCGGATGGTCGCGCGCCTGACCGCAGAGGCCGCAGCGGCCCGCGCCGACATGCTCCGCAAGCCCCGCGCCAAGGGAGGCCAGACGTGAGTTCGCACAGCCTGACGCCGAGGATGCGGCCGCTTTCGGCCCGCAGGAGCGCCGTTCTTTTCGGTGCTGGACGTCGGAAGCTCCAAGGTCGTCTGCCTGATCGCGCGGCTGATGCCCGCGGAGGCCTCGGACACGCTGCGCGGGCGCACGCATCGCTGCCGCATCCTCGGCATCGGTCACCAGAGATCGCGCGGCATCAAGGCGGGGCGCCGTCGTCGACATGGCGGAGGCCGAGAATGCGATCCGGCTCGCGGTCGACGCGGCCGAACGCATGGCGGGCGTGCAGGTCGAGAGCGTCATCGTCAATCTGAGCGGCGGCCGCCTCGGCTCGCAGCTCTATCACGCCAAGATCAGCACCGGCGGCAAGGCGGTGGCGGATTACGACATTCATCGCGTGCTCGAGGCGGCTGCGTCGCGGCCCGAACAGCAGGGACGCTCGGTCCCTGCATTCGCTGCCGACCGGCTTCTCGCTCGATTCGACGCCGGGCATCCGCGAGCCGAAAGGCATGATCGGAGACGAACTCGGCGCGGACATGCATGTCGTTTCCTCGGACAGCGCCGCGGCGCGCAATCTCATGCTGGCGATCGAGCGCTGCCATCTCGACGTCGAGGCGATGGTGGCGACACCCTACGCGGCGGGACTCTCGGCGCTGGTCGACGACGAGGCCGAAATCGGAACCGCCCTCGTCGATCTTGGCGGAGGTACGACCACGATCGGCGTTTTCGCCGGCGGACGCCTGACTCATATTGACGCAGTCGCGGTCGGCGGGAACCACGTGACGATGGATATCGCACGCGGTCTGACCATCAGACTCTCGGACGCAGAGCGACTGAAAAACCTCTATGGGTCATGTATTTCGTCTCCCTCGGACGAGCGGGAGACGATTTCTGTTGCGCAGGTCGGCGAAGACGGCGACCATCCGATTCACATGCCGAAATCGCATCTTGTGCGGATCATCCGTCCGCGTGTCGAAGAGATTCTGGAACTCGTCAGGGATCGTCTGCAGGCGGCAGGCTTCGGTCCCGAGGCGGGGCGTCGTCTGGTCCTGACCGGCGGCGCAGCACAGCTGACGGGAATTCCTGAAGCAGCGCGAAGAATTGTTTCGAACCAGGTGCGCGTCGGGCGTCCGTTGGGTATTCAAGGGTTGCCCGAATCAGCAAAGAGCCCCGCCTTCTCGGCGGCGGTCGGGTTGTTGGTCTATCCGCAGGTCGCCGGGATCGAACATTTCGAGCCCCGTCGGAAGGCGATGATGCAGTCGACGGGTACGGACGGATACATGTCCCCGCATGGGACGATGGCTCCGCGAAAGTTTCTAGGCGTAAGGGTGATTCGGCGCGGCGCGGCGGCCAAACCGAAAAACCGGCGAACCGAATTCAGATATGCGGGGCGACGCAGAGCGCTCTTTCAGTCGAGAGGCCAGACTATGACGATCAATCTCAAGGCTCCCGAACTTCGGGAACTCAAGCCACGAATCATGGTGGCGGGCGTAGGTGGCGCCGGCGGCAATGCCGTCAACAACATGATCGTTTCCGGCCTCGTGGGCGTGGACTTCATCGTCGCCAATACGGACGCCCAGGCGCTGACCGCCTCGAAGGCGGATCGAATCATCCAGATGGGACTGCAGGTCACCGAGGGCCTCGGCGCGGGATCGCAGCCTGAAGTCGGCCGGGCCGCGGCCGAAGAGGCGCTCGAGGAAATCCGCGATCATCTCGCGGGCGCGCACATGGTCTTCGTCACCGCCGGCATGGGCGGCGGCACCGGCACGGGCGCTGCGCCCGTCATCGCGCGCATGGCGCGCGACATGGGCATCCTGACGGTCGGCGTGGTCACCAAGCCGTTCCAGTTCGAAGGCGTGCGCCGGATGCGCGTCGCCGAATCAGGCATCAACGAGCTGCAGAAAGCCGTCGACACCCTGATCGTGATTCCGAATCAGAACCTGTTCCGCGTCGCCAACGAGCGGACCACCTTCGCCGACGCCTTCGCGATGGCCGATCAGGTTCTCTATTCGGGCGTCGCCTGCATCACCGACCTGATGGTCAAGGAAGGCCTGATCAATCTCGACTTCGCCGACGTGCGCGCCATCATGCGCGAGATGGGCAAGGCGATGATGGGCACGGGCGAAGCCTCGGGCGAGCGCCGCGCGATCCTCGCGGCCGAAGCCGCGATCGCCAATCCGCTGCTCGACGAAGTCTCGATGAAGGGCGCGCGCGGCCTGCTGATCTCGATCACGGGCGGCAACGACCTCACGCTCTATGAAGTCGACGAGGCGGCGAGCCGCATCCGTCAGGAAGTCGACGAAGACGCCAACATCATCCTCGGCGCGACCTTCGACCAGACGCTCGACGGCGTCGTGCGTGTGTCGGTCGTGGCGACCGGCATCGACCAGCCCGCCGACATACGCGAGTTCAGCGCGACGGAGACGCGGATCGCCGAAGTGGCGCAGAAACTGCGCGAACAGACTCAGGCGCGCGCCGCCGAACAGGTGCGCTACCAGGCGCCGGTGGGCGAAGTCGCTCCCTATCAGGCCGAAGCCGCAGCTCCCGTCGCTGCGCCGATCGCCGCCGCGCCCGTTCCCGCGGCTCCGGCTGCGCCCGTCGCGGCCGCTCCGCAGGCGCCGCTTCACGCGCCGGCTCCCGCGGCTCCCGTCATGCAGCACGACGTGCAGATCCAGCCGCTCGCGCCGAAGCCCGTCTATACGCCGCCGCCGGTTCAGGAGGCTCCCCGCGCTCCCGAATATCAGCAGCCCGCGCAGCATTTCATTCCGCCTGCCGCCGAAGCGCCCGTCATGCGCGCGCCCCGCATGCCGCAGATCGAAGATCTGCCGCGTCCGGGTCAGGAGCAGTTGCGCCAGCGCGAATCATCTCATGTCGAGCCCGCCGGCGACACGCGCCGCCGGACGCTGCTCGAGCGGCTCGCCTCCTTCGGCATGAGCCGTCAGGAAGAGACGCCGGCTCCTCGCGCGGCCGCTCCGCAGCCGCCGATGCCCGCTCCCGGCCATTCTTATGCCCCGCGTGCGCCACAGGCGCCGGCTCCGGTCCATCAGGAATATGGCAAGCGGCCCGTCGTCGCCCCGGGTCCGCGCCCGGCGCAAGGTCAGCTCGACGCGCATGGCAGAACGTCTCCGCAGGGACGCTCCGCCGAGGACGAGCAACTCGAGATCCCGGCCTTCCTGCGCCGGCAATCGAGCTGAGGACCATCGTCTGAAACGGCTCCAAAATATGCCCGCGCGCCCCTCGGCGTGCGGGCATAACTCGTTGTAAAGGCTCTGTTTTCCCTTTTCGTGTTTGTTGCCGCTGAAAATGTTTCGGCTTGTAACACAAGGTAAGAAAGAGTGATTTGGCGCTGCGGGATGTGAAGCGTATTCATTAAGCATCCAAGCAGCGTGAGCTGTTCGGAACTCACATGCCTCAGCAAGAGAATTGGTTCGTCGCACGGCAGTTTCGAGGGCGCGCGGTGGAACGGAATTCGGGCCGGAAAGTGGTTCGGACGCGGTGGCGTATGACCAGGTGAGCATGAGATCCGGGCCGCGGCTGGCCGGGCGAGACACATGGACGGGACGAGCATGAAGCCTGGAAAACAGACCACACTTCGCAAGCGCGCGATCCTGTCGGGTTCCGGCGTCCATTCAAATGCTCCTGTACGTCTCGTTCTGCATCCGTCCGAAGCCAATTCGGGAATTTCCTTTCTGCGCACAGGCCTTCCGGGCGGGCGCGAACGCCAGATCGACGCGGTCTGGTCGAATGTCTCCATGACCGAACTCTGCACCGTGATCGGCGATCCGGCCGATGCGACGGTGTCGACGGTGGAGCATCTCCTGGCCGCCTTCTCGGCGCTCGGCGTCGATAATGCGATGGTCGAGATCGACGGGCCGGAAGTGCCGATCATGGACGGCTCGGCCGCGGAATTCGTCGAGGCGATCCAGCAGGCTGGCATTCATCATCTCTCCGCGCCGCGCCGCTATCTCAAGGTTCTCAAGCCCGTTCGCGTCGAGCATGGCCGCGCATTTTCCGAACTGCGCCCGGCCGACAAGGGTTTCCGTCTGGAAGTCGAGATCGACTTTGCCGCCAGCACGATCGGTCGGCAGAAGAAGGTCGTGGATCTCGACGGACAATTGTTCACGCGCGATCTCGCGCGCGCGCGGACCTTCGGGTTCCTGCGCGATGTCGAGCGCCTCTGGAAGGCGGGTTTCGCTCTGGGCGCATCGCTCGAGAATACGGTGGCGCTGGACGAAGAGCGCGTGCTCAATCCCGAGGGCCTGCGCTGGCCGGACGAATTCGTCCGCCACAAGACTCTCGACGCCGTCGGCGATCTGGCCCTCGCGGGTTCGCCCATCATCGGCGCCTATCGTTCGTTCTGCGGCGGCCACAAGATGAACGTCGCCGTTCTCGAGGCGCTGTTCTCCGACAAGACGGCCTTCGAGTTCATCGAATTCCCGGTTCGTCGGGAAGGGCCCCGGGCCGATCTGCGGATCGCGGCTCAGCCGACCTTCGCTCCCGAGCGCAGCTGAGCCTTGAAGCTTCGCGGCTGCGATGTGGCCCGCAAGCCGCGCTCGGTCGAAAGATCATCGCCTTTGCGTGACTTCATCGCCGCCCGACTTGTCGCGGCCACAATCCTCCGCGCAGGATATCCGCCATCTCAACTGTGGCGTTACGACGCCGTTTGAGTTAAAGAGCGTTTCACCGCGCAGGGTTCGCGCGTCCGATCCGCGTCACCTGTTCATCGAGCTTTGAGGCATGATGTCCGCTTCCCGTGCTTCCCATCCGCTGATCCGCCGGGCGCAGGCCCAGTTCCGCTCCGGCGCGCTGCGCATCGCAGCCGCGGCTCTTCTCGTGCTACCGGCTGCCGGCTGCTCGACTTTCGATTCGCTGAACCCGTTCGGCGGCGAGAAATACGAAACCAAACTGCTGCCCGACGTTCCGGCCGAAGATCTCTACGATCAGGGCCTCGCCCGTCTGAAGAAGGACGACGGCGAAGGCGCGGCGAAGAAGTTCGCCGATCTCGAAAAGCAGTATCCCTATTCGCAATGGTCGCGGAAGGGTCTGATCATGCAGACCTATTCGCAATACGAGGCGGCCAAATACGACGACGCCGTCGCCTCGGCGAACCGCTATATCGGGCTCTATCCCTCGACGCCCGAGGCCGCTTACGCGACCTATCTGATGGGCATGTCCTATTACAAGCAGATCCCGGACATTTCGCGCGACCAGGGCGAGACGGAAAAGGCCCTGCAGGTCTTCACGGCGCTCGTCCAGCGCTATCCGAAGTCGGAATATGTGGACGACGCGAAATACAAGATCCAGGTGACGCGCGATCAGCTCGCCGGCAAGGAAATGTCGGTCGGCCGCTATTATCTCGCGCGCAAGAACTATACGGCTGCGGTCAACCGCTTCCGCGAAGTGCTCGGCAAATATCAGACGACCCGTCATGCCGAAGAAGCTCTCTACCGGCTGACGGAAGCCTATCTGCGCCTCGGCGTTGCGCATGAGGCGCAGACGGCCGCGGCAGTGCTCGGGCACAACTTCCCCGACAGCCAGTGGTACAAGGACGCCTACCGGCTTCTCGCCGGCGGCGGTCTCGAGCCGAACGAGGATCGCGGATCCTGGATTTCGAAGGCCTTCCAGAAGGTCGGTCTGGGCTAGAGCCGCAGGGCGGGTCAGAATGCTCGTCCAGCTTTCGATACGCGATATCGTGCTGATCGATCGGCTCGATATCGAATTCGGCCGCGGGCTGACGGTGCTCACCGGCGAAACAGGCGCGGGCAAATCCATCCTGCTGGACTCCTTTTCGCTGGCGCTCGGCGGGCGCGGCGACGGTTCCCTCGTGCGCACGGGTCAGTCGCAGGGGCAGATCACGGCCGTCTTCGATCTCGCCGCCGACCATCCCGCCCGCGCCGCGGCGGCATTGCAGGACATCGAGATCGACGGCGACCTCATTCTGCGTCGTATCCAGATGAGCGATGGCCGCACGCGGGCTTTCGTCAACGATCAGCCGGTCAGCGCGCAGGCGATGCGCTCCATCGCCAAGGCTCTCGTTGAAATTCACGGACAGCATGACGATCGGGCGCTCGTCGACCCCGCGATGCATCGCACGCTGGTCGACGCGTTCGGCGGTCTGCAGCCAAAGGCCGACGCCGTTCGCGCCGCCTGGACTGCGCTGCGGCAGGCGCGTGGCGAACTCGCCCGCGAGGAAGAGCGAATCCAGAAGGCCCGCGAAGACGGGGACTTCCTGCGCCATGCGCATGCCGAATTGACCAAGCTCGGCGCGCTGCCGGGCGAGGAAGAGCAGCTTGCCGCGCGTCGCACCACGATGATGCAATCCGAAAAGGTCGCGAGCGAATTGCGCGACGCGAATCAGTCGCTGTCTGGCGAGCATTCGCCGATCGCGGCCCTGTCGGCGACGATGCGCCGGCTGGAGCGCCGCGCAGCGCAGGCCCCGCAATTGATCGAGCCGCCCGTCAAGGCGCTCGCGGCGGCTCTCGATTCGCTCGACATCGCTGCGCAAAGCGTCGAGCAGGCCCTGCGGGATGCGCGCTACGATCCGCGCGAACTCGAAGTGACGGAGGAGCGTCTGTTCGCGCTTCGCGCGGCGGCCCGCAAGTTTTCGGTGCCGGCCGACAATCTGGCGGCCCTGGCGGACAAGTTCACCGAGGATCTCGCGGCGCTCGACGCTGGCGAAGCGCGGCTCATCGCGCTCGGAAAAGCCGTCGAGGCGGCGGTGCAGTCCTATGACGTCGCCGCGCGCGCCTTGTCGACGGCCCGCGTTAAGACGGCGAAGCAGCTCGACGACGCCGTGAATGCCGAACTCGGTCCCCTGAAGCTCGAGCGGGCGCGGTTTTCGACGCAGGTTCAGACAAACGACAACGAGCCCGGCGCCGATGGCGTCGATCGCGTCGAATTCTGGGTGCAGACCAATCCCGGCACGCGGCCTGGCCCGCTGATGAAGGTTGCGTCCGGCGGCGAACTCGCGCGTTTCATGCTGGCGCTGAAAGTCGTTCTGGCGGACCGCGGATCCGCCCCGACGCTCGTCTTCGACGAGATCGACACGGGCGTCGGCGGCGCTGTTGCGGATGCGATCGGCCAGAGGCTCGCGCGGCTGTCCTCGACCGTCCAGGTGCTGGCGGTGACGCATGCGCCGCAAGTGGCGGCGCGCGCCGAAGGACATTTCCGTATCGCGAAAGGCGAGGCCGACAAGGGCAAGCGCGTCGCGACGCGGGTCGAGCCGCTCGCGAGCGAGGCGCGGCTCGAGGAAATCGCCCGCATGCTGGCGGGCGCGACGATCACCGACGAGGCGCGCGCCGCAGCAGGACGCCTGCTCGAAGGCGCCGGCTGATGCGTCGGCCGCCCGCTTAGCGACGCGGCTTTCGAATGCGCAGCGTGACTTCGCCGACCTTGACCCCGAGCTTCGAGACGGTCGCCTTGTTGAGGACGCTGCCGTCGGCTTCCAGACCGAGCACGTCGTCGAAGGTGAGGTCGACCGAGGACGTCTTCGTCTTCACCCGCGCCTGATAGGTCAGGCGGAAGGTCTTGCCGTCCAGTCGGCCGTCGGCGGTTCCGATCACGTCCTCGCGCGTGCCCGAATAGGTGGCGGGTCCGGTCTTCGTCAGGACCCATGTCTTGCGGTCACGCTCGCCGTCCGAATAGGTGAAATTCTCCACCAGCGTCAGGCTGCGGCCGTTCCAGCGCCCGTCGATCGTGGCGCGCACGCCGCGGCGCGAGCCGTCGAGCGTGTTGACGAATTCGCCGTCCGCGATGGTGCGCCCGACGAAGAAGCGTTCCGGTACGAAGGGACGCGCGGCGGTCGCGCCGTTGAGCGACGGCTGCGTCGCGCAGGCCGCCAGAGGAAGGACAGCCACGAGCGCGGCCGTCCGCAAATATGGGTGCAGGTTGGGGAATCGCATGAGGGGCCCTTTTTGCGAGGTGTCGACGTAGCTACGTAGGCGGGAGCGAGCCGGTTCAGCCGCTCCTTCGGGCAAGACGTCGCGCCGGCCGCGCTTCCGCTTCCATGCCGCGAATCGACAATTTCGCGCCGGGGCCGCACATTGGCCCGAAACGATTCGCATTTTGTTCCCGTCTGGGACCGCTGCGGCGGCCCGCCCCGATCTGGAAAACGAGAGACGTGTCAGACCCTTTCAGCCTCGAATTCGCCGACGAGCCCGAGCGGCGCCCGCAACGCGAGCGCGGCGACGAGGATCTGTCCTACCGGCCGAAAGCCGGCGGGCTGGCGGATCGCGCGCGCGCCTCCGTGGTCCGCTCGCCCGATTATCTCGACGTGCTCAATCCCGAACAGCGCGCGGCGGTCGAGGCCATCGACGGGCCGGTCCTCGTGCTCGCCGGAGCGGGCACCGGCAAGACGCGCGTGCTGACGACGCGCATCGCCCATATTCTCGCGACGAGCCGCGCGCGTGCGCATGAGATCCTGTCGGTGACCTTCACCAACAAGGCGGCGCGCGAGATGAAGGAGCGCATCGAGGCGCTCGCGGGTCCGGTCGCCGAAGGGATGCCGTGGCTCGGCACATTCCATTCGATCTCGACGAAGATCCTGCGTCGCCATGCCGAACTCGTCGGCCTGAAATCGCAGTTCACGATTCTCGATACCGACGATCAGATCCGCCTTCTCAAACAGGTGCTGAAGGCGGAAAATATCGACGACAAGCGCTGGCCCGCGCGGGCGCTGGCGATGCAGATCGACGGCTGGAAGAACCGCGGGCTCGATCCCTCGCGCGTCCCGCCCGGCGAGGCGGCGGCTTTCGCCAACGGTCGCGGCGGGCAGCTCTACAAACTCTATCAGGACCGTCTGAAGACGCTGAACGCCGCGGATTTCGGCGATCTTCTCGTCGAGGCCGTGCGGCTGTTTCGCGAGAACCCCGACGTTCTCAAGCTCTATCAGGAGCGGTTCCGCTACATTCTAGTCGACGAGTATCAGGACACCAACACGGTCCAGTACATGTGGCTGCGCCTGCTCGCACAGCCGGGGGGCGACAAGCGGCAGCAGAACGTGTGCTGCGTCGGCGACGACGATCAGTCGATCTACGGCTGGCGCGGCGCGGAAGTCGACAACATCCTGCGTTTCGAGAAAGACTTTCCCGGCGCGGTGGTGGTGCGCCTCGAACGCAATTACCGGTCGACCGGCCATATCCTCGCTGCCGCCGCCCATCTCATCGCGCATAATGACGGACGCCTCGGCAAGACGCTGTTCACCGATGGCGACGACGGCGAGAAGCCCGCCGTCACGGGCGTGTGGGACTCAGAAGAAGAGGCGCGCACGATCGGCGAAGACATCGAGCAATTGCAGCGCAAGGGACAATCTCTCGACGAGGTCGCGATCCTCGTGCGCGCGTCGTTCCAGATGCGTGAATTCGAAGAGCGGTTCATTACGCTCGGCCTGCCGTATCGCGTCATCGGCGGTCCGCGCTTCTACGAGCGCGCGGAAATCCGCGATGCGCTGGCCTATCTGCGCTGCATCGCGCAGCCGGCCGACGATCTCGCTTTCGAGCGCATCGTCAATACGCCCAAGCGCGGGTTGGGCGATGCGACGCTGCAGCAATTGCACGATTTTGCGCGGCGCGAGAAAGTTCCTCTGCTGCAGGCGGTCCGCGTCATCGTCGAGACCGATGAGTTGAAGCCGAAGCCGCGGCAGACGCTGCGAGATCTGAGCGCAGCCTTCACGCGCTGGTCGTCGATGATCGACACGACGCCCCATCATGAGCTGGCCGAAATGGTTCTGGAGGAATCCGGCTACACCGACATGTGGCAGAAGGACCGGACGGCGGAGGCCGCGGGACGGCTTGAAAACCTGAAGGAACTCGTGCGCTCGATGGAGGAATTCCCCGATCTCGGCGGGTTTCTGGAGCACGTGTCACTGGTCATGGAGGCGGACAATCGCGATGGTGGCGCGCGCGTGTCGATCATGACGCTTCACGCCGCCAAGGGACTCGAATTCGAGACGGTCTTCCTGCCGGGCTGGGAAGAAGGTCTGTTCCCGCATCAGCGCTCGCTCGACGAGAGCGGTCGCGCCGGCCTCGAGGAGGAGCGTCGCCTCGCCTATGTGGGGATCACGCGCGCGAAATTGCGGGCGCGCATCTTCTTTGCGACCAACCGTCGGATTCACGGGCTGTGGCAGACGACGATTCCCTCGCGTTTTCTCGACGAATTGCCGACCGCGCATGTCGACGTCGTCGAAGCGCCGGGCGGAAATTACGGCGGCTATGCGCAATCGCGCTTCGCCACGATGGATACCTACGCGTCGTCCTACAACACCCCGGGCTGGCAGCGCGCGCAGCAGCGCCGTTCCGATGAGCCGAAAGGCGGCGGCGGTTTTCAGGATCGCGGGAGCCAGTGGGGGCAGGGGTCCTGGAACCGTCCGGCCGGCGGCTCCACCAGCGCCCGCAAGCCGGCTCTCATCGAGGGCGAACTGGTGGCGAAATCATCGGTCGCCTCGGGGTTCACGACGGGCAGCCGCGTCTTTCATCAAAAGTTCGGCAATGGCACCGTCGTCATCGCGGACGGGAACAAGCTGACGGTCGAATTCGACAAGGCCGGGCGCAAGATGGTTCTCGAAAGTTTCGTCCAGGCGACCTGAGCTTATTTTCGCAGGCTGCAGGTGACGCGCGAGGGCGTGCAGGCGATACCCGGCGTCGAACATTGCGGCGCGCCGGAGGTCGAGCGCGTGCAGATCTGGCAGCCGTTCGTCCATTCCATGCAGGTTTTATCCCGCTCGCCGAAGACCGAAATGTGAGGCTCGGGCGCGGGCGGCGGCATTTTGGGGGCCGTCGGCTCGTCGGCGAAGACCGGCGTTGCAAGGGCTGTGGCGGCGAGCAGGGCGAAGAGGATCGGAAGGGCGCGAGTCGTCATCGGTCAAGTCTATGCGATCCCGGTCCCGACAGATAGTCACGGCGCCAAGCGGCCGATGACTCACCGCCTGCGCCGTGCTAGTCAGCCGCCATGCTCGAAGGTCTCCCGCCCAACAACGCCGCCCATCTCATGCGCCTCGTCACCAACGAGGAGCACGCGCGCCAGATCGCCGATCTCGTCGTCGAGACGTTCGATCCGGCCGAAACGGCGGCCTCCGCCTTCGAACTCGAGACGAGCACCCGCGACTGGAACACCGGCCCCTGGGTGGTGGAAGTCTATTTCGGCGAAGCTCCCGACGAGGAGAACGTGCGCGAGTTGATCGCCTGCGTTGTCGGCCCCGACGTCGCCGCACAGGCGGTCTTCGGCCGCGTCGCCGAGCAGGATTGGGTGGCGAGCGCGCTGGAGGGACTGGCCCCCGTGCGCGCCGGGCGGTTTCTCGTCCATGGATCGCATGATCGCCGCCGCGTCCGCACCCACGAGATCGCGCTGGAAATCGAGGCCGCGCTCGCCTTCGGCACAGGCCATCACGGAACGACGCGCGGTTGTCTGCTCATGCTCGACGCGATCCTGAAGCAGCGCCGCCCGCGCAACATTCTGGATGTCGGCACGGGAACGGGCGTGCTTGCCATGGCGGCGGCGCGCGCGCTGCATGTGCCGGTCGCGGCCGGCGACATCGATCCTGTTTCGGTGGCGGCGGCGCGCTCCAATGCGCGGCTCAACGGCGCGACGCCGTGGCTGCGGCCAGTCACGGCGCGCGGCGTCTCCCATCCCGCGCTTCGGGCAGGCGGTCCTTACGATCTGATCTTCGGCAATATTCTCGCGCGGCCCCTGCGGCAACTCGCGCCCGACCTCGCCAAGCTCTGCGACACGGGCGGCCAGATCGTGCTGTCGGGCCTGCTCGCTCGCGACGTGCCGGGTGTCCTGTCCGCCTATCGCGCGCAGGGTTTCGCTCTGAAGCGCCGGCTCGACATCGAAGGATGGGCGACGCTGCTCGTGACGCGCGGAGGCGCGGCCGCGCGACCGTGGTGATTGCGGCGGCGCGACGAACGGCCTAGATTTCGGCCATGTTCGAAAGCCACTTCCAGTCCTTCGTCGAAACCTCCGATCCCTCCAACGGCCGGGCCCGCGCGGCGCTCCTGCGCGAGGAATTGCGCAATTGCGGCCTGCACGGCTTCATCGTTCCGCGCTCCGACGAGCACCAGAACGAATATGTGCCGCCTTGCGCGGAGCGACTCGCCTGGCTCACGGGCTTCAGCGGTTCGGCGGGACTGGCGATCGTGCTGGACGACGAGGCGGCGATCTTCGTCGACGGTCGCTACACGATCCAGGTGCGCGAACAGGTCGACACGAAAGTCTTCAAGCCCGTCGCCGTCATGGAGACGAGCCCCGAAAGCTGGCTCGAGACGCATGTGTCGCGCGGGCAGCGCATCGGTTACGACCCGTGGCTGCATACTCCCGGGCAGATCCGTCGCCTGTCCGAAGCCGCCCGGAAGGCGGGTGCGTCTCTCGTTGCAGTGGACAGCAATCCGCTCGATCACGTCTGGCCGGATCGGCCGGAGCCCCCGATGGCGCCGATCCACGTGCATCCGCGCCGTTTCGCCGGCGAAGAGGCCTCCGCGAAGCTCGTGCGGATCGACGAGGCGATGCGGGATTTCGACGCGCTGGTGGTGAGCGATCCGCATTCGGTCGCCTGGGCGTTCAACATTCGCGGGCAGGATGTCGCGCATACGCCGCTGCCCCTCGCCTTCGCGCTGCTGCGGCGCGGGCGAAAGCCGGTGCTCTACATCGAGGCCGCGAAAGTCAGCGAGGCTTTGCGCGAAGAACTCGCGTCCATATGCGAACTGACCGAGCCGTGGCGGCTCGCGCATGATGTGAAAGCGCTCGGCGAAGAAGGACTCAACGTGCGGTTCGACGCTGCCACCGCGCCGGCGAAACTGACGCAGATGCTCGATCAGGCGGGTGGCCATCCGGATGTCGGCGTCGATCCGATCGCGCTCATGAAAGCGCGCAAGAATGCGACGGAACTGAAGGGCTCTCGCGCCGCGCATCTGCGCGATGGCGCGGCGATGACGCGATTTCTCGCGTGGTTCTCGGATGCCTCCAGGGGCGGGCGATTGACCGAAATCGCGGCCGCGCAAGCGCTGGAGACGTTTCGTCGCGACACGCGGCGGCTGAAGGATGTGTCCTTTCCCACGATTTCCGGTGCGGGCCCGAATTCCGCGCTGCCGCATTATCGCGTCAGCGAGACGTCGAACCGGCGCATTACATCGGGCATGTTCCTGATCGATTCCGGCGCACAATACGAGGACGGAACGACCGACATCACGCGCACGATCGCGGTCGGACGGCCGACGCCGGAGATGCGCGACAGGTTCACGCGCGTGCTGAAAGGGCATATCGCCATCGCCCGCGCGGTGTTCCCGAAAGGCACGTCGGGCGCGCAGATCGACGCGCTGGCGCGGCTGCCGCTGTGGCGCGCGGGTCTCGACTTCGATCACGGCACCGGGCATGGCGTGGGCTCGTATCTCTCGGTGCACGAAGGTCCGCAGCGGATCTCCAAGGCGGGAGGCGTCGCGCTCGAACCCGGCATGATTCTCTCGAACGAGCCGGGCTATTACAAGGCCGGCGCGTGGGGAATCCGGATCGAGAATCTCGTCGTCGTGCGCAAGGCGAAGATCGAAGGCGCGGAACGCGTCATGTACGACTTCGAGACGCTGACGCTGGCGCCGATCGATCTCGCGCTGGTCGATGCGCGTCTGATGGACGATGAAGAGATCGCCTGGCTGAACGCCTATCACGCACGCGTGCGCAAGGAGATCGGCCCGCTGGTCGACAGGGACACGCTCGCCTGGTTGAAAGCCGCAACGCGGAAAGTGTGACGCGCCCGCCGTCCTTGCGAGGAGCGGAGCAACGCGGCAACCGACGATTTCGCGTATTTCGCGAGGTCGGCGCGACCCCCACCTCTGTCTCCTCCCCTCAAGGGGGAGGAGGACGCGCACGATGCGAGCCGCCATCTGAACTCCCTCCCCCTTGAGGGGAGGGTTGGGGTGGGGGTCGCGCGAATCTCCGGCGTTGGCTTCAGATTCAACGCGGAAGAAGCGCCCGACTCTCGGCCGTCTTTGCGAGGGGCGAAGCGACGCGGCAATCCAGTCTGCGTGCGCGTCGCTCTTTCAGCCCGCGGTTCTGGCCAGCCATTCGTCTTCGCTGATCACTTCGACGCCGAATTGCTCGGCCTTGGCGAGCTTGCTTCCCGCCCCGGGGCCGGCGACGACGAGATCGGTCTTTTTCGAAACGGACCCGGACACTTTCGCGCCCAGGCGCTCGGCCTGAGCCTTAGCTTCCTCGCGCGTCATGCGTTCGAGCGAGCCGGTGAAGACGATGGTCTTGCCGGCGACGGGCGAGTCGGTCTTCACCGCCTCCATTTCCTGCGGGGTGACCTGTTCGAGCAGCGCGTCGAGCGCATCTTCATTGTGCTTTTCGGCGAAGAAATCCGCCACGGCTTCGGCCACCACGTCGCCGATGCCCTCGATGGCGTTGAGTTCGGCCCGTGCTTCCGAAGCCTCGTCGGCCGCCGCGCGGGCGATCTCGCGCAGCGCGTCGAATGTCTGGAAATGCCGCGCGAGCCGTCGCGCGTTTGTTTCGCCGACGTGGCGGATGCCCAGCGCGAAGATGAAGCGATTGAGCGGCACGTTGCGACGCGCGTCGATCGCGGCGAAGAGATTCTTCACCGACGTCGCGCCGAAGCCTTCGCGGTCCTTCAGCTTCTTCAGCGAGCGCCGGTCGCGCTCCTCCAGGGTGAATATATCGGCGGGCGTCATGATGAGCCCGTCGGCGTGAAACATTTCGATCTGCCGGTCGCCGAGACCCTCGATGTCGAAGGCGTTGCGCGAGCAGAAATGTTTCAGCCGCTCGACCGCCTGCGCAGGGCAGACGAGTCCGCCGGTGCAGCGGCGCACCGCGTCGACCTCTCCCTTGGCGTCCATTTCGCGAACCGCCGCCGAGCCGCAGGCCGGGCAATGATCGGGGAAGCGGTAGGGCGCGGCGTTCACGGGCCGTTTATCGACAACGGGTCCGAGGACCTGCGGGATGACGTCGCCGGCGCGCTGGATCGTGACGGTGTCGCCGACCCGGATGTCCTTGCGGGCGATTTCGTCCTCGTTGTGCAGCGTCGCATTGGTGACGACCACGCCCCCCACGGTGACGGGTTCGAGCCGCGCCACGGGCGTCAGCGCGCCGGTGCGGCCGACCTGGATCTCGATGTCGCGCAGAATCGTCGTGGCCTTTTCGGCGGGGAACTTGTGCGCCGTCGCCCAGCGCGGCGAGCGCGAGACGAATCCGAGCCTGCGCTGCAGCGACAAGTCGTCGACCTTGTAGACGACGCCGTCGATATCGTAGCCGAGCGTCGCGCGCTTCTGTTCGATGAGACGCCAGTGCGCGAGCAATTCCTCGGCGCTGCTGCAGACCTCCGTCAGCGGGTTCACCGTGAAGCCCCATTGGCGGAATGTCTGCACCATGCCCATCTGGGTGGCGGCGGGCAGGTCGGTCATTTCGCCCCACGCATAGGCGAAGAAATGCAGCGGCCGGCTCGCCGTGACGGCGGGATCGAGCTGGCGCAGGCTTCCCGCAGCCGAATTGCGAGGATTGGCGAAGGGCGGCTTTCCCGCCTCGACCTGACGCTCGTTGAGCTTCGCGAAATCGGCCTTGGTCATGTAGATTTCGCCGCGGATCTCGCAGACATGCGGCGCATGTCCTCTCAGCCGATACGGGATTTCGGCGATGGTGCGGACATTGGCGGTGACGTCCTCCCCCTCGTAGCCGTCGCCGCGCGTCGCCGCCTGGACGAACTCTCCATCCACGTAGCGCAGCGTGCAGGACAGGCCGTCGATCTTGGGTTCGGCCGTGAAGGCGAGGGGCGCATCGGGCTCCATGCCGAGAAAGCGGCGGACACGGGCGACGAAATCCACCAATTCCTCGGCGGTGAAAATATTGCCGAGGGACAGCATCGGAACGGCATGGCGGACCTTGGCGAATTTCTCCGACGGGGCCGCACCCACGCGCGATACGTCTCCCGATGGGACAAGCTCTGGATACTCGGTCTCCAAGGCTTCCAGACGTCTGCGCAATTCATCATATTCCGCATCCGATATCGTCGGCGCGTCCTGCTGGTGATAGCGGATGTCGTGCTCGGCGATCTCGGCCGCCAGCCGAGTGTGTTCGGTTCTGGCGGCCTGCGGGGGCAGCCTGTCGGCGGATCGTGTCGGGGGAGGGGTTTTCGTCATCGCGTCAAGATGTAGCGCAGGCGTGAAGAGGAATGAAGCGGGCCGGCCTCAGGCATTGTGGCCAAAATCGTCTATATTCGAAAGACGCGCCCGCGGGCGCTCGGGAGATTCGGCCAGCTTTGCGTGAAATACTGACCATTATCGCGTCCCTCCTGATCGTGGTCCTCACGGCGGCTCTCGTGGGACCGTGGTTCGTGGACTGGACGGCGCATCGCGACTGGGTCGAGTCGGAGCTCTCGCGCGTCAGCGGGGCGAAGGTGCGGGTCGCGGGTGCGATCGATCTCAAGCTTCTTCCGGTCCCGCGGCTGGTCATGTCCTCGGTTCATGTTTCGAGCACGCGCGCCGACGGGCCTCTGCTCGATATCGAAAACGTCAAGCTCGAACTCGCCGTCGAGGCTCTCGTGCGCGGCGAGCTGCGGTTCACCGAAGCTGTCCTCTCAAAGCCGCAGCTCTCGCTGGTGCGCAAGGCCGGGGGCGCACTGGTTATTCCGCGGACGCCGAACTTCAAGGCCTCGGGCGTGCAGGTCGAGCGGCTGAGCGTGACGGAGGGTTCGCTGGCGCTCCGCCCGGAGGCTGGGGGCACGCCCTTCGTGCTCGGCGGCCTCGATTTTCTGGGCGAAGCCTCGACCCTCGCCGGGCCGTTCCGGGGCGCGGGCGAGGTTCATATCGGCGGCGTATCGGCCAAATATCGATTCTCGACCGCGGCGCTGGAGGAGGATCGCATCCGCCTCAAGGCGATTCTCGACGAGGGTCCGCTGACGCCGCGCGGCGATCTCGACGGCAATCTCATCTTCCGCCAGAGCGACGACGGAACCCGTTTCGCCTTCGAGGGGACGGCGGCCTTTTCGGCGACGAGCCAGGTGGCGGGCGCTCCGGTGCCCTGGCGGCTCGCCGGCAACCTCAAGGCGGATGCGCAGCAGGCGGTGCTGGACCCGGCCGAATTGCGCGCCGGCGGCGAGGACCGCGCCTTGCTGGCCAACGGCTCCGCGGAATTCATCTTCGGGGCCTCGCCGCACGGCGTCCTCACGATGTCGGCGCGCCAGCTCGACATCGACCGTCTGCTCGCGGATGACAGCGGCGCGTCCGGTTCGGGCGCGCGGCTCGCGGCGCTGATCGGCTCGACCTTTTCGGACACGGGGCTCGGCGCGCGGCTGCCCTGGCCCCTGACCTTGTCTCTGTCGTCTCCCACGGCGGTCGTCGCCGGGGAGACGCTGACCGACATGCGCGCGGAACTCGGCCTGCAATTTGGAAAGCCCTTGGGCGTCAAGGTTTCGGTGAACGGACCGGCCCGCTCGAATGTCGCGCTCGACGGCGTCGTGGAGGCAGGGCGCGCCGCCGCCTTCCGCGGGCATATCGACGTCGGCTCGCGCGACCTGCCGCGCCTGACCGAATGGCTGTCGGTCAGCACGCCCGATCTGGCTGCGCGGCTGCGCGACCTGCCGTTCCGCTCTCTGACGATCGCGGGCGACGTCGAGGCGTCGGCCGGCGGGGTGATCGGCCGCGATCTGGCCATTCAGGCCGACCGGTCGCGCTTCGCCGGGACCATTGCGTTCACGCGCGCCATGGGGACGGAACGTGCGCGGCTGTTCGGAGACCTGACATCGGATGCGCTCGATCTCGACGGAATTCCGGAACTCGCGGGGCCGGCGCGTTTCGCGGCCGACATGGACCTGTCGCTCGCGCTCGACGCCCGCGCGGTCAGGCTCGCGCGGTTTGGCGAAGGTGTGGTGGACGCGGGGCATATCGACTTCAAGCTCCTCAAGGACGCCGACAATCTGAAGCTCGAACGATTCTCGGTCGCCAATATCGGCGGCGCCTCGCTGAGCGCCACCGGACAGATCGGCGACGGCGTTGCGAGCCTCGACGCGAAGCTGGAAGCGGCGCGGCTCGGAGACCTGGCGGCGCTTCTGCGACGCGTGGCGCCCGGACAGGCCGCCGATGCGCTGGCGGCGCGGGCCGTCGCCTTGTCGCCCGCCCGGCTCAATGTCGCGGCGCGCGGAAAAGTCGGCGATGGCGGGTTGCAGATCGAGAACCTGAAGATCGACGGCTCGGCGCGCGGGACGAAGATCGCCACGGTCGCGCAGCCCTCGGCCAGGAGCCTCGATTTCGCCGCCACCTTCGAGAATCCCGACGGCCCCATGCTGCTCAGGCAGATCGGGCTCGACACCGTGCCGCTGACGGACACCGGGCCGGGGCGGTTGCGCATTCTGGCCAAGGGCGCTCCGGCGGGCGGCTACGAGGCCGATGTCGAGGGCCGGGCGGCCGGAAGCGACCTGTCGTTCAAGGGGCATGTCGACGGTTCGCTCACGCTTCCGATCGCGCAGGGCAGGCTCGATCTGCGCAGCCAGGATGCGACGCCTCTCCTGCGTGTTCTCGCCCTCGCGCTGCCCGATGTGACAGCCGGGCTGGATGCGTCGGTGCAAGCCAGTCTCGACCTCACGCGCGAGCGCCTGAAGCTCGACGAGATCGCCGGGCGGGTCGCCGGAGCGGCCTTCTCGGGACAAATCGAGCGGCTGCGCTCGGCCGGTGCTGGCTCGGCAGCAGCCGGCGCCGGTGGATCGGCGCTGGCAGGCGTTCCGTCGGTGCCAGATGCGGCATCGTCAGGTGCTACATCTTGCGTAGCATCCAACGCAGGTTGCACGATCGCACCAGGCACTTTTGAACCAGATTCCTGCTGTGCTGCCGGTTGCGCCGGCAGCGCCGGCGTTGCTGCTGCCGCTGCACCGGCACCGACCGCCTGACCGGACCGCGCCGCCTCGGCCGCCTGCCCACGCAACGCAGCGTCCAACGTCGCCATCGCCGCCTTGATCGCCTGCGCGTCACCGCTCGCGTTCGCCGCTTCCAGCGCCTTCGATGCGTCCAGCACCGCGCGGTCACGCTCGCCCAGCGCGGCGTGGGCCTGCTCGCGCTCGGCGGTCTTGCGGTTGAATGCATCGTCGATCGGCTTGCGGAACGTGTCCCAGAGCTTTTGCTCCTGCCGACGCTCCAGCGGAATCCACTGCGCTTCGGCCTGCCAGCGCTGCTGCAGCGATTTCACGGCATCGATGCGCAGCATCGGCGCCGCGCCGAGCCCATTCGCTTCCTCGATCATGGCCTGGCGGCGCGCCACGCTTTGCTGCTGCACGGCCTCCAGCGGCGCAGCCGCGTTGGCCAGCGTCTGCTTCCACTGCGGTTGCAGTTCGGCGAATGCTTTTTCGTTCAGGTGGCCGCTCGCGCGCCAGCGTTCGCCGAACTCGCGCACGATGCGCGCAAAACCTTTCCAGTCGTCGTCGCGCGCGCTGCGGTTGTCGGCCGCCCAGGCGTTCACTTCCTCGATCAGCGCCAGCCGCTGGCCGCGGTGTTCGGCGGCTTGGGCGCGCACCTGCTCGAGCCATTCCTCGACGAACTTGTGCGCTTCGGTGCAGGCGTGATCGAAACGCCGCCAAAGGCCATGATTCGGCGGTCCGCCCTGGTCGACTTGGCGCCACTGCTCGCGCAGCGAACGCAGGGTTTCCTGCAGCTTGCGGCCACCCATGCGCGGCCTGCGCGGTGCATCGCCGGCTGCGGCTGCGGGCGCAGCCGATGCCTTGCCGAGCGACGTCGAGTCATTCGCGGACGCGGCTTCGTTTGCGTGCGCTGGGTCGGGTGCCTGCGAAGCCTCGACCGCCGCACCGGACATGTCTTCCGCATCCGCCGCCGAAGTCGCGGCCGGCGCGCCGTGGTCGGCGTCGCGCACCGCATCGATGGGTCCACCGGATGGCTCGTCTGCTGTTGCATCGGCCACCATCAACTCATCAATCTGCGCAGCGGCATCGGCTTCGGACGCAGGCGGGGTCGCCACGTCGCTCGGCGCGGGCCGCGGCGACTCGGTCGGGTCGACCGGCTCGGCGGCCAGGCCGGTGATGGCCGCATCGTCGTCGGCTGGTGCATCAGGCGTCTCCGCCGCAGCTGACGACGCAGCCGATGCAACTGCCGTGTCCGCCGCATTCTCCATTTCCGATGATCGAGCCGCGGTTTCAGAATGGATGTGCTGCGCAGCTTCTGTGTTGTCCCGGACGCCTAAGCTGTCGGATGCATCCGCGCGGGCCGCTGCGTTCGCTGGGACGTCGCTCGACTGCAGGGCGGCCTCGTCCTTCGTTGCCGCCGGCCTGCTGCGATCGGGCCGCGCGCCGCGCAACTTCACCGGCACGGCAGAAGGCGGCCCGAGCAGGGCTTCGGCCTTGCGCACGAGCTCTTCACGCAACTGGTCGGCCCGCCACCGCTGCCAGCCTTCGAGTTCGCCGGCCGTGGCAAGCGCCGCCTGGGCGCGCTGCTCGAGCGAATGCTCGATCCACCGCGCGTGCTCCTTCAACGCCGCACGCAGTGCGACGGCGGCACCGGCGCTGGCCTTGACATGACCTTCCTTCACCTCGTGCTCGAGCGCCTGCAGCGCGGTCTGCACGGCGTTGTCAGCGCGGGTTCGCGCTTCAGGGTCGACCGCAGCAGCCGGCGAAGGTGCGGATGGCGCTGGGGCCATGCCGCGCTCGCCGCGTAACTCATCGGCCCAGACCGGCACGGGCGGCAGCGCAGCGGCCGAATCCGATGCCGCCGCAGCCGCCTGCGACAGCGCCGCCGAAAACGCATCCCAGACCACCTGCAGCTGTGTTTTGGACGCATCGAGCAGCGGCGGAAACCGCGCATCGACGCTGACCCAGTTGGCGTCTTCGGCAAGCGCATCGGCCTGTTCGTGCCAGTGCGCAACGTCGGCCTGCAGCACCGGCAACGCGGACTGCGCGTCGCGCCACGGCTTGGTGGACAGCACTTCGAGCCGCTGTGCAAGCAGCACGGCGGCCTCACGCTGCACCTGCACGCGGTTCTGCAGGTCTTCGATGCCCCGAACCCGCTCGGCCAGCCGTACTTTCAGCTCGGCCAGCGGTTCGCGCGCAAGCGGCGCTCCGGCCTTGGCCGCGTCGCGCTGCCAGGCCATTGCATCGGCCAGATTCAAGCGCGGCAGCTGCAACAGATGCTCGGCCTTGTGCGCCCATTCGATCGCGGCCGCCTGCTGGTGGCGCGCGCGCTTCAGCTCATCGAGCCGCTCGCGCACCGGTTTGGCAGCGCCCTTGTCGCGTCCGCTGAGATCGCGGAATACGGCCTGCAGCTGCTCGGGCGCCGGCTCGGTGCGCAGCCAATCGCGGATGCGCCCAGCGCGCTCGCTCGAAGTCGGCGCGGTGAAGGCACCGCCGGTCAGCGCATCGAGCGCCGGCAGATCGAGAGGAGGAGGAGAGGAAGTGGCTTCTGTCACGGCGCAATGAATTGAGAGGTCGGGGTGAGGAGAATCGATCGGCTGCTGTTCGCAGCACCGCATGCGCTTCAGCATGAATCGGGCTGGCACGCAGCCAGGGCGCTGCGGGAGAAAATTAAGCGAACCCTGCGGAAGCAATGGGGCGCCGCTGCGCTCCACACCGCAGCAGGGTATTTTGACCAATTTTGCGTGGTCCGCACGCGCAGGCCAGACAGCGCCGGGCAGCGGGCAGCCGGCGCTGGTTCCGATCAGCGCGTCTCGAGGTCCAGCCCGACATGTGGCAGGTAGTGATCGGACGTCGCGCCCGCCGCTGCATCCCGATCCTGATTCCCATCTGCACGGCTTGCCGCATCGGAAAGCCGGCTGGATTCGATCAGCTTCGCTTCGCCGAGGAACAGGCGCGACTTCGACAAGCCGCCGCTTTCCAGATAGTCGCGCACGGCCACGCCGCGCTGCACCGCCAGTTCATGCATTGCCTCGTCGTCGGCCTCAATCCGGGCCAGCAGCAGACGCGTCATCTCGTTGTCCGACAACGGTTGCATGGCGCCGTCGGGATTGCGCGGCTTCGGAATGTTGGCCTGCTCATAGAGCCGGCGCAGCGGCGACGACGGCAGCGGCGTAGAGGCAGCGCCCGCAGCCGCGCCGCTTGCATCCGACGCATTGGCTGCCGCTCCACCTGGAGCGTCGCCTGCGGTCTGCGTAGGCTCGTCTGCACGAGCGTTCGTGCCTGCACCTGTACCCGCCGTTTGACCTGCGCTTGAGTTCACATCGGCGTTCGGCCGTGTCTGCGCGGCAGACGGCCCCGATGCGCCGTTCAAACGCTCGCGGTCGATCTCACGCGCGAGCCGGGCCTGCTTCCACGCTTCGCGCTCGGCCGGATTGCCGGCGGTGCCGACGATGGTGAGCTGCAGGGTGTCGCGCTGCATGAGCGCCCTGGCCACTTGATCGAGCCCGCTGCGCGCACGCGCCGTCAACTCGGCGCTGCCTGCGGCGAACGTCACTTCGTTCAGCGCATCGGCCGATGACCCGCCGCCGGCCGCATCCGCGATGCCGCCAACCGCACGTGCGATCAGCGAGAACGGCGCCGTGACGGCCTTGCCGAGCAGGTTGCCCACCGCGTTGCCGAGCACATCGGCGATGCTGAACTGCGGGTCGTCGATCGAGCCGCTGATCGGCAGGTCCAGATCGATCACGCCTTCGCTGTTGGCCAGCAGCGCCGTCGCGAGTTTGACCGGCAGGCTTCTCGGCGCGCCGTCGACTTTCTCGCCGAAGCGCAGTTGCGTGAGCACCAGGTTGTTGTCGGCCGTCAGTTGGCCGTCCGGTTTGATCCGGTAGTTCACGTCCATGCTGAGCCGGCCGCGCTCGATCGGATGGCCCGCGTACTTCACGGCGTACGGCGAGAACGGCGGCAGTTCCAGATCGCGAACCTTGCCGGCGATGTCGAGCGCAAGCGGTTTGGCCAGCGGGTTCAGCCGACCGTCGACTTCGATCGATGCCGACTGCTCGGTGCTGCCGCGCAACTCGAGCCGCGCGAGCTCGGGCTGGCCGCCCGCCGGCACGCGGGATGAGAACGCGCCGAGCTTGCCGGTCAGGTCCTTGAGACGGGCCGAGTAGTTCGGCTGGATCAGCAGATCGGTGAAGTAGATGCGGCCGTTCACGAAGCTCGTGGTGCCGATGTCGATGCGCGCAGCCGGCTGCGCCGCGGCGGCGGCAGGTGCCGGGGCGGCCGACCCGGTGTCGCCCGAGCTGCCGGACTTGACCAGCCCCTGCAGGTTCAACTTGCCGTCCGGGTACAGGATCATCCGCGCGAAGAAGTCGGTCAGCGCGGTCTGCTCGAGCGAGACAGATGCGGCCTGCCTCGGTGCGACCGCGAACTTCAACCCCGTGAGGTTCAACGTCTTCCAGCTGACGAGTTCGTCGCCGACCTGCGTATCGTCGGTCGTATTCGGGGCTGCTGTCGAACTGGCGCCAGTGCGGCTGGTCACAGGCGCTGCCGCCGCAACCGCGTTGGCGCGCAGATCCTGCACGGTAAGGTCGCCACTCAGGTTCAATTTCGCACCGGCTTCGGTCTGCGCATAGCCGGTATCGCCCTTGAAGCTGGCGTCGGCTTGTGCGATCTCGATGTTCAGCTGCGACGCGAAGTACGGCTCGAACAGATGCACCGGAATGCGCGTGGCGTCCACCGTGCCGTTCGCCTGCAATTGCGGCCGCAGCGTGAGCTGGCCGCGGTAGTCGAACTGCCCGCCGCTGCCGTCGCGTGCCGGTGCGGCCGTATCCGCGCCTGCGGGCGGATCGATGCGGGCTGACACATTCAGCGGTGCCGGATCGGTGCCGTCCAGCGTCAGGTGTTGCGTTTCGAGCTGAACACGGCTCAGATCGAACGCCACCGGCGACGGCTGCGCGCGGTCGCGGAAAGCGATTCGACCACCGGACATTGCGAGGTCGGCCAGTTGCACAGCCCACGCACTGCCGTCCGCCGCGGCGGTCCGATCCGCTGCTTCAGCGGACGACGGCGTTGCAACGGCGCTGTTGCCGTTGCCGCTGCTGTCGTTGTCCTTTTTCTTCAGCCATTGCTGAACCATCCACTGGCCCTGCTCGTCTCGCGCGACGGTGGCGACCGGCTCGCTGATCTGGACCTTGCCGATCTGCACCTTGCGTGCGGCCACATCGAGCGTGGCGTCGCTGACGGCAACCTGGTCGATCCGGGCCAGTTCGCTGCCGTCCTGCGTCAGCGCCACGTCGTCGAGCGCAAGCCGCCTGGCCTGCACGACGGTTTTCGCTCCGCCACCGGCTGATGCCGCAGCTTTCCAGTCCACCATGCCGTCAATCGACGCGCGACCCTGGAGCGTCGGTACCAGCAGCGACGCAGAGAACGGCTGCGCCAGCGCCAATGGCAACCCCTCGGCCTGCAGATCGACCGACGCCTGTGCGGCGCTGGCGCTGCCCTTGAACAAGAGTTTCGACGGCGCCTTGGCCGATGCCTCGTTCGCCAGCATCGCGGAGCCGGTGAAGCGTGCCGGTCGATCCAGTGGAAAGCCGAGCTGGTCGGCCTGCAGCTCGATCTTCGACAGATCGAGCTCGACGGGTGTTTCGGCCAGCGCGCGGTCGCGGTAGTCGATCGCGCCTGCTGCGACAGACAGCTGCGCCAAATCCACCTTCCACGCTGGCGCTGGCGCCGCAGCTTTCTCATTGCGGCCGCCATCGGCCGCGTCGCTCGTGGCCGAAGCGCGCACCCAGTCTTCGAACATCCAGCGTCCATCCGCGTTGCGCGTCACTTCTGCCTTGGGCGCGCGCAACTCGACCTTGCCGATCCGCACTCGCTGCGCTGACAAATCGATGGCGGCATCGGCAACCGTCACCCGATCGATGGCGGCCAGCCGCTGCTTGGCCTCGGCCAGTGCGATGTCGTTCAACGTCAGCCGATTTGCGCGCAGGGTGAGTCGAGCGTCGGATGCGCCGCCCGAAGCCGTCGCGGCCTGCCAGCGCACAGCGCCGTCGAGCGTGGCGCTGCCGGACAACATAGGCTTCAAAAACTTTGCATAGAACGGCCGGGCTGCAGCGAATGGCAGGCCTTCCAGTTGCAGGTCGACGCTGACCTGGCTGTCGCTGGCCGTTCCGCTGAACGTGACCGGTGCGGTCGAAGCGCCGTCTGCCGTATTCAATTGCGCCGAGCCGCTGAACGCAGCCGGTTCGGCAAAAGGCAGCGCGAGCTGGGATGCTTGCAGTTGCAGCTTCGCGAGTTCGGCGCGCACGACCTGTTCGGTCAATGCGCGGTCGGTGTAGGAGATGTCGCCGCCTTCGAGCTTGAAATCGTTCAGCGCGAATGACCAGCCGGCCGGCTTGGCGGCCTCGGCCGACGTTTCGCTCAAGCGGGCTGCAAGGTCGGTTTCGGTACCCTCGACCGCGTCCGATACGGGCGGTCTGGCAGGCGACTGCACACCCCTTTTTTTCTGCTGCTGCTTCAGCCAGTCTTCGAACATCCAGCGCCCGTCGGCATTGCGCGCCACCTCCACCTTCGGGTCGACGATCTGCAACCGGCCGAGCTGCACGTGATGCGAACTCAGGTCGACGCCGGCATCGGTCAGCTCGATCCGGCCGACGCGCACGGGCGCGTCTTCCGCCGTCTGCAGCGCCAGGTTCTTGAGCGCCAGCCGGTTCGCCCGCGCCACCAGCCGGACGCCGGCATCGGATCCGTCGGACCCGTCGGGCGATGCGGCCGACCACTGCAGCACGCCGTCGAGCGTGGCTTGGCCGCTCAATGCGGGCGACAGGAACTCGGCGAGGAACGGTTCGGCTGCAGCGACGGGCAGCCCGTCGAGCTTGAGCGCGACTTGCCCGCCATCGGCGCTCGCGCTGCCGTTGAACTTGAGCGGCGCGGGCTCGCCAGCAAGCGGCGCGGCGAGTTGCGCGGAGCCGCTGAATTCGGTCTGTGCCTGGAGCGGATATGCGACCTTGGATGCCTGCACGTCAAATTGCGTCAGCGCCACCGCGATCGGTTGCTCGGCCAGCGCAGCGTCGGCGTAGGTCACGTCGCCGTGGTGGAGCGCGAAGCGATCGACCTTGAGCGACCAGGCCGGCGCTGTCTGATCCGCTGCCTGATCCGCTGGCCGCGCGGATGAATCGGCAGCGGCCGGTTGGTCCGATTTCGGCTGCGCCTTGAACCAGTCTTGCGCCATCCACCGGCCTGTCGAATCGCGCTGAATGTGCAGCGCGGGCCCATCGATCTCGAAGCTGCCGATCCCGGCCGTGCGCCGGGCCAGATCGATGGTCGCGTCGGCCACTTCGAGTTGCGCCAGACTGGCGAGAGGCGTTTCCTTTTGGCTGCCTTCGGGATTGGCGAGCGCGACTTGATTGAGCGACAACCGGTCGAGCCGCAGCACGGTGCGGGCGGCTGGCGAGCGAGTCGCCATGCCCGCTGTCGGCGCGGCTACGGCTTGCCAGACAAGCCCACCTTGCGCGCTGACCGTGCCGCGCAGGGTCGGCACCAGCAGCTGCGCCAGATAGGGCTGCGCAAGGTCGAACGACAGCGGGGTCAGTTTCCACTGCACGTCGGCCGAGCGATCGGTGGCCTTGCCTTCGAACATCACGGCCGTGCCAGCCGTTGGATTCGATCCAGGTTGGGCGATCGGCGTCAGCGGCGCCGTTAACGGCGCATCGCCGTCCGGAATCTGAGAGCCGATGTCGGCCGACCCGCTGAATTGGGCAGGTTGATTGAACGGATAGGCAATGTTCGACGCCTGCAGCTGCAACCGCTTCAGATGGGCTTGTGCCTGCGGTTGCGTCGACCGGTCGATCCAGACGAGCTGCCCGTCTTTCAACGCGATCTGTTGCACCGACACCTGCCAGGGCTTTGCGGGATCGGCAGTGGCCTGATTTTCAGCAGAGACAGGGGACGATGCGGCGCTGCCGGCAGTACCTGCAGCGACAGCGGCGTTGACGGTGTCTTTCGCTGGGTCAGCGCCTTGCAGCAATGCGAGCGTGCCGTCTTCGCGTCGGCGCAGCGCCATGCGCGGCGCTTCGATCTCGATGCTCCGCACCGAGACAGTCTGCTGCAGCGGGCTCACGTCGGCCAGCGCGATGCGCGCTTCGGCGAGCGCAAGCATCGGCTCGCCTGCAGCATTGGACACTGCCACGTCGTGCGCAGTGATCGGCCCCGAAACCTTAAGCGTGGGCTCGGGCGTCTGCACATAGCCGATCTGCAGCTGCGCATCGAGCAGCGCCGCCTTGGGCTGCACCGGCAACCCGGCCGGCAAATACACCAGATAAGGCGCCACGTTCAGTCCGCTGAAGGTCAGCACGGCGTTGCTGCGGCGCGCGTCGGCATAAGGCGTGCTGCTGCCGGTGGCTTCAAACGCCACGCCGTCGAGCTCGAACGACAGGCGCGGCTCGACCTTGGCATCGCGCGCGGACGCCAGGCTGCTGAGCGTCGGGACGCGCAGCTGCAAGTCCTGCAGCACGTGCTTCGAGTCGGTGATCCGATCGATAAAGTCGAGCGACCCGTTTTGCACCACGACGTCCCGCAACGCGAATTTCAACGGCGCATTCGAGTCCGGCTGGCTCGGCGCGGGATCGGTGTCCAGTTGCTTGCGGATGTCGTCGATGTCTAGGCTGCCATCGGCACGTCGCGTGATCGACAGATGCGGCGCGTCCAGGTGCACTGCATCAAGAATCGGCGCGAGGCGCAGCAAAGATTCCAGTTCGGCATTCAGGTAAACGCGGTCGATCTTCGCCTGGGTGCCCTGACCATCGGCCGTGGCTACCGTAAGGTCACGCGCGATGAGTTCGAGCGACCACGGCTTGAAGTCGACCGCGCCGATGGCGACCTTGCGGCCGAGCTGCTCGCCGAGCAGACGCGGCAGCTGGCTTTTGATCAGCGGCGGCACCGCCGCCCACAGCAGCGCCCAAATCACCAGCACCGCCAGCACGGCCCAGACTGCGCCACGAACCCATCGATTGCGAATTGCTGATTGCATCGGTTGCTGTTTTCTTTGATTTACTGATCGGTTTGCGATCTGGTGGAAAGCATGCCGGTTCGCTGCCGCTCTGATCATTCCCAGTGGACTGCGAAAAGATCGATCGAGCGATCCACGCCCTCAGACTTGACCAAGGATGAAGACGTGGCCAACAAGCCTATTCGATGGAGAAATCAGGGATAACTCTTAAGCTACCCAAGCAACGTCCGCACTGGGTCTCGATCGATCCTGGCGGCTGAGACAGCATATGGCCTGCCCAGCAACTCGACGCAGTCCAGCCTGCACAGCCGAACTTCGCATCGATGCAAAGGCTGGCCGCAGCGAGGGAGAGTGACCTCGGCCGTGCCGACGCATTTCCGTCCGCCCGACAACTGCCCTGCCTGGGCATCGGCCTGCCGTCAGCATCAGGTGGCCTATTCCGTCCGACCCGCAATCGCATCACGAACCTGGCCAATTCGCGCACGCTGCGTTGGCAACGCTCGTTTCCGATCGCCGGATTCGGCTTCGCTTTGTTGGGCTTGGGCGTCGTGCTGACCGTCGTCGTTCTGGCTATGCAACCCGGCGCGCGTGCGCCGGCCGAGAGTCGGTTGATCGACTGGCTGCAACAGAGACCGATGGCGGTGTCTGGGCCGGTCAGCAAGGTTTTGCCGCCTGCGGCAACGGCCTACCATCGACGGCTGACACAATCCGCCGCCGTCGGGTTTATCAGGGCGGCACCGACTGCAGCCAATCGGGCGACAGCAGTCGAGGCCGCGCCGGGCGCGACTGCCGGCGAATGGGTGCGGCCAGCCTCTCCGAAGACATTGCCACGCGCCCGGGCCCGGGTCGCGCACTGGCTCGGCAAGAAATGCCGGGTGGCAGCGAAGTCGCTGTTGGTGCTGGTGCTGGTGCTGGTGCTGGTGCTGGTGGCCGAAGCCTTCGACGTTGGCGAGCGCGAACGCATCGACT
This sequence comes from Burkholderiaceae bacterium, assembly GCA_965218765.1. Lineage (GTDB taxonomy): Bacteria > Pseudomonadota > Gammaproteobacteria > Burkholderiales > Burkholderiaceae_C > JBBPYC01. The sequence goes on from CBDCLU010000005.1 coordinate 29,941, forward strand.
GGACGCTGATCCGGGCGGTGATGGCGGTCGAATCGAGCTTCAACCCAATTGCGCAGAGCAGCGTGGGCGCGCAGGGACTAATGCAAGTGATGACCGGCATCCACAGCGCGAAATCCGGCGGTGCCGGCGCCAATCTCGCTGCGATTGATCCGGTCACCAACTTGCAGGTCGGTGTCGAAGTGGTGCTGGAACGCATCGAACGCGCCGGCTCGCCCGGAGCCGGCCTCAAGCACTGCGTGGACGCGGCGAACCCGGCCAGCGACAACGGCTATGCGAAGCGCGTGCTGGACGAGCGCGCGCGGCTGAAAACGGTCGCTGCCGGCCGCGCCGTCTCCTGGTCGCCCTGCGTGTATTTCGACACGCGCGCCGAAGCTCGTCGGCGACCTGCCTCGGTTAAACTGAATCCCGTGCGCAACTGGCGATGACGCGGCCGCAGGCAATCCGTATTCACGGAGTTTGCCAGAACGCCGTCGAGGTGGACCCGTTCGAGGCGCCTGGATTCCCGACAAGCCGCAGTGGCGAAAGTGCCGTTGCCGCCGCATCCAGGCCTAGACATGAACCACCGGGGAGCGCACCGCGGCTGTGTTCCATGCGGCTGTGTTTTCCGCCGTTCGCCTGGGCAGTTTCGTCATTCGCGCACCGCATATCGGCCATGCTTAGGGCCCGTGCGGCGTGCGAGTCTTCGAGACCTTCGTCCCGACTGCAACTGCCTGAGATCCCACCATGTACGACCGCCGCCAATCGCTGGAGCAGACCGACTCCGAAATCTTTGCCGCCATCCAGGCGGAGAATACCCGGCAGGAACAGCACATCGAGCTGATCGCGTCCGAGAACTACGCTTCCCCCGCCGTGCTGGCTGCGGCCGGCAGCCAGCTCACCAACAAGTACGCCGAAGGCTACCCTGGCAAGCGCTACTACGGTGGGTGCGAATACGTGGACATCGCCGAGCAGCTTGCGATCGACCGCATCAAGCAGCTGTTCGGCGCCGATGCTGCCAACGTACAGCCGCATTGCGGCGCGTCGGCCAACGAAGCGGTGTTCCTGGCTTTCCTGAAACCCGGCGACACCATCATGGGCATGAGCCTGGCCGAAGGCGGACACCTGACGCACGGCATGCCGCTCAACATCAGCGGCAAGTGGTTCAACGTGGTGAGCTACGGCCTCGACGCTAGTGAAGCGATCGACTACGACGCGATGGAAGCCAAGGCGCATGAGACCAAGCCAAAGCTCATCATCGCGGGTGCTTCCGCCTACAGCCTCCAGATCGATTTCGCGCGCTTCGCGAACGTGGCAAGGGACGTCGGCGCGATCTTCATGGTGGACATGGCGCACTACGCAGGCCTGGTTGCAGGCGGCGTCTACCCGAGCCCGGTGCCGCACGCCGACGTGGTCACCTCCACCACGCACAAGAGCCTGCGCGGCCCGCGCGGCGGCTTCATCCTAATGAAGGCGCAGCACGAGAAAGCCATCAACAGTGCGATCTTTCCCGGCCTGCAAGGCGGCCCGCTGATGCACATCATCGCGGCCAAGGCGGTGGCGTTCAAAGAGGCGCTGGCGCCCGAGTTCAAGACCTACCAGCAGCAGGTCATCAAGAACGCGCAAACGGTGGCCGACACGCTGACCGAACGCGGCCTGCGCATCGTCAGCGGACGGACTGAGAGCCACGTGATGCTGGTCGATCTGCGCGCCAAGGGCATCACGGGAAAAGAAGCCGAAGCCGTGCTGGGCAGCGCGCAAATGACGATCAACAAGAACGCAATTCCGAACGACCCGGAAAAGCCGATGGTCACCAGCGGCGTGCGCATCGGCACCCCCGCGATGACCACGCGCGGCTTTAAGGAAGGCGAAGCGCGCCAGACCGCGAACCTGGTCGCCGACGTGCTGGAGCGACCGCGCGACGAATCGAATCTGGCGGCGGTGCGTGAAAAAGTTGCAGTGCTGACCAGCCGCTTTCCGGTCTATCGCTGACCCGCACCAGCGGTCAACCCAAGGTTCGCCGTGAAATGCCCGCTGTGCGGCCATCTCGACACGCAAGTGGTTGAGACGCGTGAATCTGACGAAGGCGACGTGGTGCGCCGCCGTCGCGGCTGCGCCGCCTGCAAGCAGCGCTTCACGAGCTACGAACGCGCCGAAGTCGCGCTGCCAGCCGTCGTCAAAAAAGACGGTACGCGCGCCGAGTTCGATTTGGCCAAGCTGCGCGCGTCCATGTTGCTGGCGCTGCGCAAGCGGCCCGTGCCGGTGCAGCGCCTGGACCGCGCGGTCGACTCCATCGAGCGGCAACTGCGCACCGGCGGCGCACGTGAAATCGCATCGGCTCGCGTTGGCGAACTCGTGATGCAGGAACTGAAAAAACTCGACAAGGTGGCTTACGTCCGCTTTGCTTCCGTCTACCGGAGCTTTGAAGACGTGGACGAGTTTCAGCGCTTGATTCGTGACATTTAGCACGGTCGTCCGACGACGCAGCCGCTGAACGGTCGTTGTTGAGGAATAAGCGGCATTGCGCTGCCGCAGGCCGCACCTAGCATTCAGGGCATGAGCAAATCATGTCCTCAATCCCCACTGCGACGCCACCAAGGCGAGCGTGGCTTCTCACTCGTTGAAGTGCTTGTTTCGATCGTCGTGCTGTCGTTCGGCATGCTCGGCATGGTCGGGTTGCAGGCGGCGGCGTTGCAGGCGAATCGGGATGCGAAGTTTCAGTCCACGGCCGTAAATTTCGCTCGTGAACTGGCCGAGATGATGCGCGGCAATAAGGAAGTCAGCGTGCTTACTGCGGGCAATCCTTATGTCGGCAATTTTGCCGCGCCGCTCGCTCCAAACGTGGCGAGTTACTGCCTGAACATCGCTAGCGCAGCAACGGGCTGTGCGGACACGACTGCGGTGGCGAACGCGCAGATGACCGAATGGCTAGCCCGGGTCGATGCCGAACTGCCGGGCGCAAAGGTGGTGGTCTGCTTCGACGCGACGCCCTACGACGCGAACGGACTGCCTCAGTGGACGTGCAGCAGCAGCGGCACCATTGCGGTCGTCAAGATCGGCTGGACACGCGCTTCGCTGAATCGCGCTGCGTCCGGTAGCGCAGCATTCGAGCGCGCGACCATTCCTTCGGTGATTTCACCGGTGACGCCTGGGAGCACGATGTGAACGCAGCCACGCAACTTGCGGGTCGCAAGCGCCAGCGCGGCATGACGCTGATCGAGCTGATGATCGCGATGACGATCAGCCTCGTCATCGTGCTAGCCGCGGTTGCCGCGCTGACCGTGGCACGCCGCGGATTCAGCACGGTCGATGCTGCATCGCAGCTGCGCGACAGCGGACGGTTCGCCACCGATCTGATCCAGCGGCTGGGTGTACAGGCGGGCTACCGGGACATCCGCTATGCCAGCCGGCCCTGCCTAGCCGGCGAGCCGAACTGTCCGCCGCCGCCGGACGTCACGGGAATGGACAACGCGTTGTCCAATTCTTCGGACCCGCTCAACAGCTCGACTCCTCGCACCGCAGGCAGCGTCGGCTACGGCAGCGACGTCCTGATCCTGCGCTATCAGACCAGCGAGTTGAATCCCGGCGTGTTCGCGGGACCTGCCGACAACAGCATGATCGACTGCGCGGGGTATACCGGCAACGGCGCTGCGGCGAGCCGCAACGACCGGATGTCCAGCGTGCTGCATGTCGCGGTCAGCCCGACGACTGGCGAACCGACGTTGATGTGCACCTATGAGCGGCCGATGGGCACGTTCACCGTGGCGCCCATCATTGGAGGCGTCGAGGATTTTCAGGTGCTGTACGGCGTTGATGGCGTTGTGCCCAACACCGCGCCGACGGGCGCGACCGACCGTGTGCCCGACCGCTTTCTGCGCGCGGGTCAGATGACGGTCGCCGGCGATCCGGTGGCCACCGCTGCCAACTGGCGCCGGGTGCGCAGCATCCGCATCGGCATGGTGCTGCGCGGACCGCTCAATTCAGCGCAAGGTCAGGCGACCCCGACGCTCTACCTGTTTGGGCCCGGCAGCGATTCGACCGGTGGTGCGGCCGGCTCGGCGCTGGCATCAGCAAGCGATCCCGGCACAGTGTTCACGCCGCCCGTCGACGGACGGTTGCGCCAGCTCGTGACGTTCACCGTGCATCTGCGCAATTTTCAGGAGCTTTGAAATGAGCCAGGCTTCCTTACTGCGGAACCCTATCGCTCGCCCGAAACCGGGCGGCGAGCACGGCATTTCGCTGATCATGGTGATGCTGATCTTGGTCGTCGTCTCGCTGCTGGGCATCGGGGGGGTCCAGGTATCGATGATGGGTGAACACGGCGCGCGCAACGATCGCGACAGCCAGGTCGCGTGGCAATCGGCCGAGGCGGCGCTGGTCGATGCCGAGTTCGACATGTTCGGGCCCGGAACCGCACCCCGCAGCACACTGCTCGACGGCAGAAATCTGTCGTTGTTCGTGGACGGTTGCGGGGGCTCGGGCAACAACCGGGGCCTCTGCACGCTGGTGGCTGCGGGCAAGCCGGCTTGGCTCACCGCAGATTTCTCGGACACGTCCGCAGGTGCGAAGACCACGGCGTTCGGCACCTTTACCACGCGAACATTTGCAAGCGGCGCTGCAGGTATTCAGCCAGCGCAGGCACCGCGTTACCTGATCGAGCCGATCACCGACCCGAACGGCGACATGGCGGACCCGACCTACCTGTACCGAGTCACCGCGATGGGATACGGCCCGCGCCCGGACATCCAGGCCGTGGTCCAGATGCTCTACAGAAAAACCCCTTGACCGAAGAAGTTCATCATGTCGCTCATCGCAGACCCTCGCCACGTGCTACCGAATACCCGGCTTCGTCAGCTCGTCGAGACCGCTACCGGCTCGCGCATTGCTCGCAAGACGGCACCCTGGCTGCTGGCGGTTCTATCCACCGTTTGCACGTTCTTTGCAGCCGGCCAAGTGCCCCCCCTGCTCCCGCCGGCTGTCGCGCTGTCCGCCGATCCGCTATACGCGACCGCGGCTGGCGACAAACCCGTCATAGCGCTTGCCCTTTCGGTTGAATTCCCGACCGTTGGTGCGCAATACGTCGACGTGCCGAACACCACGACCGACACTTCGTATTCCAATCTCAAGGAATACCTCGGTTATTACGACGCCGAGAGTTGCTACGCCTACAACGACGCGCCGACTGAGACGGCGATGGCGCCCTTGACGTCGGACGATTACAAGCGATTCGTGCGGACGGGCCCGGCATTACCACTGTCGCCGGCCGATCCAGCGCGGCCGACCGTGACCAGCCGCAAATGCTCGAATGCATTTTCGGGCAACTTCCTGAACTGGTCCTCGAACTCGGCGATCGACATGCTGCGGCTCGCGCTGACGGGCGGCGACCGCTACATCGACACGCCGACGCTGACCGTGCTGCAGCGCGCGGTGATCCCGAACGGCGACCCGACCTGCATGTGGAACAGCACCAACTTTCCTGCCAAGAAGCTCGCAAAGGATGGCGGCGGCACAGGCAGTTACTGGGGCGCGGTGCCGACCGCGATGATCACGGCGGCCGGTAGCCAGGACATCTGGGTTGCAAACCGGCTGAACCAAATCTATTTCCGCGCAGGAGGCTCGCCGAACGGAAGCTGCGGCGACCAAAGCGGCTACACGCTGGGTGGTGCCTCCACGGCAGCAAGTCATGGGCCCATTGTCTACAGCACGGCAAACCAGCCGCCTGGGCAGATGACCTATTGCGCAGGTGAGGGTGGGGTATGTTCAGGCTTCTCTGGAGTTAAGGAAGTCTTGTACGGCGCCGGTAACGGGTCCAACAGCAGATGGATGATTACGCGGGCTACGAGTGGCATCGGCTGCGACAACGCGACCCTAGGCGATCCGTACGGGGGAACCCAAAAGGCATGCTACTACCGTGATGTCACATCTGCCAGCACTCCCTGGACGCCACCGTCCAACGCCGGCGCATTGAACAGCAACGGTTTCTTCTATTCAAGGGTTCAAGTCTGCAGCACGGACGCAAGCGGAAACCTGCTCGACATCCGCGACTACGCGTTCTGCACCCGCTACCCGAGCGGCAATTACAAACCGACGGGCGCGATCCAGAAGTACAGCGACCAGCTGCGGCTCGCCGCGTTCGGTTACCTGATGGACCAGACCAGCAGCGACAGCGGCGGGCGCTACGGTGGTGTGCTTCGCGCGCCGATGAAGTATGTGGGCGCGAAGACTTTCGACATCAGCGGTATCGACAATACGCCGGGCGGTGGCAATCCAAAAGCCGAGTGGGATGCCAGCACGGGGGTTTTCACCGTCAATCCGGAGAACGATTCGAACTTCGGCAGAAGCGGTGTCGTCAACTATCTGAACCAGTTCGGCCGCACCGGACCCACGCCTGGCCGCTACAAAATCTACGATCCGGTCGGCGAGCTGCATTCGGAAGCGCTGCGCTATCTGCAAGGGCTCGGTCCGACGCCGGAAGCCGTCAGTGGCATCAGCGTCGCCTCGACGCCGGGTCTGTACGACGGCTTCCCGGCATTCACTACCTGGACCGATCCGTATGGAAACGGCCGCTCCAACACGGCCGATTACTCGTGCTTGAAGAGCAACATCGTGGTGATCGGCGACATCAACACCTGGGACAGCAACCGGTTGTTCACGCGCACGCCGGATGTGACCGCGAACCTGCCGGACATCCGCTACTGGCTCAGGGTTGTACAGGATTTCGAAGCCAACATCACGCGCAGCTACCTTGACGGCCAGAACGTGACGCGTTCGACTGGCAACCCGAACGGCACGACCAATACCAACACGAGCTATGGCGTCACCGGCAATGGCCCGATCATCGGCACCGCCTACTGGGCGCACACGCACGACATCCGCGGCGCGGACTGGACTGCGGCACCAGCCCTGCAGCGGCGCGGCCTGCGCGTCAAGACGTTCACGTTCGACGTGAACGAGTACGGCCAGCAGAACAACGTGAATGCGCGTCGCTACGGCAACCAGTTCTTCACGGCCGCCAAGTACGGCGGCTTCGAAACCGACCCGTCGAACCCGAATCGCGCACCGTTTAACACCGGTGGCAATCCGTTCAAGCGGGACGACGGCACCGTCGACAAGTACGTCTGGGAGGACAGCGACCCGAGCCCGCCGCGGGTTGGAGAAGCGAACAGCTACTACCTGCAAAGCGATGCGCGCGGCGTGCTGTCCGCATTCGAAAATATTTTCAGCCGCGCGTCCACACAGGCACGCAGCATCGCAGGCGGCGCGCTCAACAGCAAGAACCTTGCGACCGGCAATTCGTCGATTTACCAGGGCGCATTCGACACCTCCGACTGGAGCGGGGACCTGCTGTCGATTCCGTTGACCGTAGCTGGCACCTCGGTGACCATTGAGTCGAACTACAACTGGAAAGCGGCCGACCGCCTGGGTCTTCTGACCAACCCGGCCGGAACGCGCAATATCGTGATGGGTCGCGCCGGCGCTGCGGCAAATCCAGTGGCGACACCTTTCTCGTGGACGCTGCCTGCAGGGGTCGCCGGCATTGATACCACGGTGCGCACCGCGCTGGACAAACCGAGCCCCTATGCCGGGGTCGACGGGCTGGGCCAGGACCGGCTTAACTACCTTCGCGGCGACCGTTCGAAGGAAGGGGCAGGCTTCCGCAGACGCACCAAGCTGCTGGGCGACGTGATCAATTCAGGCGTGGTCTTCTCGGGCGCGCCGACTACCAAGATCACGTCGTCGAGCTACACCGGATTCATTACGGCCAACGCAAGCCGCACACCAGCGGTGTTCGTCGGTGCAAACGACGGCATGATGCACGCATTCAACGCCAATACCGGCGACGAACTGTTCGGCTACATCCCGAGCTGGCTTGCGCCCAAACTGTCGGCGCTGACGAGTACGAGCTATCCGAATAACCATCAGACTTACGTGGATGGCCAGCTTGCAGTTGAGGAGGCGCAGGTCGGCACTGCCGGCACGGCTGCTGACTGGAAAACCGTGCTGGTCGGCAGTACCGGCAGCGGCGGCCAGGGCGTGTTCGCGCTGGACGTGACCAACCCGACCGCGTTTACAGCCGGCAACGCGATGTGGGAGTTCACAGACGCAGACGATCCGGACCTGGGCAATGTGGTCGGCCGGCCCCAGATTTTGAAGTTGCGAACGAGCGCGCCGGGCGCGACGGCGACGTTCGGGTACTTCGCTGTGTTCGGCAGCGGCGTCAACAATTACGCACCGGACGGACAGGCCAGCAGCACAGGAAATCCAGTGCTGTTCCTGCTCGACCTGAGAAAGAGCGTCGGCACGCCTTGGACCCTTAATACGAACTATTTCAAAGTGGTGTTGCCGATGAACGCGGTGACCGCGGCCTCCAACGCCTCCGGTTTGCTGAACTTCACGGCAGCGCTCGGTGCGGCCCGCGAGGCAACGCAGATGTACCTGGGCGACCTGCACGGAAACCTTTGGAAGCTCGATTTCACGAAGGCGGGCAGCAGCAACTGGAACATGGGCAAGTTGACATTTTTCAACAAGGGTACCGCCGCCATCCCAATTCCGTATCCGCTCTACGCTGCGAAAGATGCCGGCGGCAATGTGCAGCCAATCACCATGGCTCCGAGCATCGCCTTCGGCCCGGTAGCCGATTCCGCCTATGTGTATTTCGGGACCGGAAAATACTTGGAAAGTGGTGACAAGCTGACGACCGCAACACAGTCGGCCTATGCGGTCTTCGACAATGGTGATACGGGGGCGGATTCCACCCCGGTCGGACCGGGAGCCATCAAAGATCGGAATCGACTGAAAGCTGGCTCTGTCAACGCGACCACGGGTGTAGTGACCGTACCGGCCTTTACCTGGGGGCGCGCGACGAGCGCATCCGATCCCATCCGATCCGGTTGGTACTTCGATTTTCCGCGCACGGGCGAACGTGAAATTTCGAACGCAAAAATTATTCCTCGGACGAACACCGTCGTGTTCGGCAGCCTGATTCCGTCGACCGCGGCGACCAGCGGCGCGTGCGGCGCGAATGCGGGCGGTGGAAACCAGTACACAGTGGACATCGTGTCCGGCCGGGGCACCTCGGTCGCGTCACTCGTCGGCATCTTCGGCGAGCCACTGGTCGCGGAACTATCTTCCGGTATTAGCAGCGCCCGCAGCGATAGCACTGGACGGCGTGATACCTCGGTGCCTTATCAGGTCATCCAGCAAGGCTCGATCGGCATCGCGCTCGGCACTGGCGCCGGCGCTCCGCTGACGGTGCCCGTCGTCACCGGGCGCCTGAGCTGGCGCCAGATCAACAACTACATCGATTTGAAGAACGCACCATGAACTGGAAACGAACGCAGTCGGGCTTCACGCTGATCGAGCTCATGATCGTGACGGCAATCATCGCCATCCTCGCGGCGGTCGCCTATCCTTCCTACACCGACTCGGTCAGAAAAGGACGGCGCTCCGAGGGTCGCACTGCCTTGATGGAACTGATGCAGCAACAGGAGCGTTTCATGACCCAGCGCAACACCTATGCGAGCTGGACGACACCGGGCGCGACGACCGGCACTGCCGCGCTATTCAAGACCTTCTCCGGCGATTCGGCTGCTAGTGGCGCCTACCTGATCAGTGCGACTGATTGCACCGGCGGCACCGATGCGACCAAGCTCAGGGAATGCGTGCAGCTCAACGCGGTTCCGCGCGTCACCGACGCGCAAGCCGGCACGTTGCAGCTATCGAGCACCGGCCAGAAGACCTGCACTGGCAGTAATCCGACGGTTTGCTGGAAATGAAAGCGCACCCTCTGCCGCAGCGCGGCTTCACACTGATCGAACTGATGGTGACGATGGCGATAGCCGCCGTCCTGCTGATGGTCGCGGTCCCAAGCATGACCGAGTTCAAGCGCAACGCCGAATTGACGTCGGCGACCAATTCGCTGCTCGGTGCCATCAACGCCGCGCGCGGCGAGGCGATCAAGCGCGGCATGCATGCGATGGTGGTGCCGAGCGGCAACGGCGCCGACTGGAACAACGGCGTGATCGTCTTCGTCGATCAGAATCGCGACAATACCTATGTGGCGGCTGACGACAAACTGATCATGACGCAGCTTGCGCTGGCTCCGTACTTCACCGTGACTGCCAGCAACAACGTCAATACCGTCGCCAAGCCGGGAGCGCCCTACATCATGTTCGATCCGTCCGGATTTGCGCGGACCGACACCGGCACCGTCGGCGTGGCTGCGGCCGGCACGCTGACCATCGCGCGCAATGACGTGACGGGCGTAGCGCAGATCGCGCAGACCCGGCGCATCATGCTCGCGGGCACGGGACGGGTTCGCAGCTGCAAACCCGCATCGGCGTCCGATTCGACATGCCAGGCCAGCGCCACCGAATAGACTGAAGGCTTCTTCCAGCGGGATCGTGCGGACAGCTTGAACTTCATCGACGACGCGCTCGCGCAGGCCGCAAGGGCGACCGGCCTGTCCGAACCGAATCCCCGCGTCGGCTGCGTGCTGGCCGCACCCGACGGCAGCCTGATCGGTCTCGGCTTCACTCAGCAGGCCGGCGGCCCGCACGCCGAGATCATGGCGCTGCGCGCCGCGCGGGTCGACGCCCATGCGACCGCCGGCGCCACCGCCTACGTCACCCTCGAACCCTGCTCCCACCACGGCCTTACCGGCCCCTGCTGCGATGCGCTGATCGAGGCCGGCGTCGCCAAGGTGGTCGCCTCGATTGCCGATCCAAACCCACTGGTATCCGGCCAGGGCTTTGCCCGCCTACGTGCCGCCGGCATCGAAGTCGAGGTCGGCCCCGGCGCCGACGAGTCGCGCGAACTCAACATCGGTTTCTTCAGCCGCATGCAACGCGGCACGCCGTGGGTGCGCATGAAGGTCGCGGCATCCCTGGATGGTGTGACCGCGCTGGACAACGGGACAAGCCAGTGGATCACCGGCGATGCGGCGCGCGCCGATGGCCATGCATGGCGGTTGCGCGCGGGCGCGATCCTGACGGGGATCGGCACGGTGCTGGAAGACGATCCGTTGCTGAATGTGCGCCTCGAAGGCGGTGCGCCAGTGCCGCGGCAGCCGCCGCTCGTGATCGTGGACAGCCGGTTGCAGACGCCGGTCGCAGCAAAGCTCTGGCAGGTGCCAAGCAGGCGTGTGTTGATCTACCACGCGCTGGATGCGGCGCATGCGGACGTGGCGCCGCTGCAGGCGCTCGGCGCTGTCGTTCGTTCGCTGCCCGATCCGAACGGCAAGGTTGATCTGGCGGCGATGCTGATCGATCTTGCGCAGCGTGATCAGGTCAATGAGCTGCACGTGGAAGCTGGACACAAGCTCAACGGTTCGTTGCTGCGCGCGGGGTTGGTCGACGAGCTGCTGATCTACCTTGCGCCGACCTTGCTCGGCAAGGGCCGTGGCATGACCAACCTCGGGCCGCTCGATGCATTGGCAGACGGGCTGCGGCTGGCGTATCGATCCACGCAGATGGTCGGGCCGGACTTGCGCATCGTGGCGCGCATTGCGGGACGCGATCGGTTTTGATGCTGGGCCGGCGTGCGCATTTGCTAGGTTTTGCGGGTCTGCTTGGTGCGTCACCGCTGTGGGCAGAGGCAGGCCAGCGCAAGCTGTCGCCGCGGCGCCATGTGCATTCAGTCGGCCCGGGCCGTGCAATCAAGCACATTGCCGATGCCGCAAAGCTGGCACGCGATGGCGATCTGGTGCAAGTCGATGCGGGCGACTACGTCGGCGACGTCGCGGTCTGGCAGCAGGATGATCTGGTGCTGCAGGCGGTCGGCGGCCGGGTGCGGCTGCACGCGTCCGGCGCGGCAGCCGAAGCCAAGGCGATCTGGGTGCTGCGCTCGGCGCGCATCTCGGTGCAGGGCTTCGATTTTTATGGTTGCGCGGTGGCATCGGGCAACGGCGCGGGCATCCGGCTGGAAAGCGGCGCGGCCACGGTACATGACTGCGCGTTCATCGGCAATGAAATGGGGCTGCTGACGAACAACGACGCCCGCACGACGCTGGACATCACCGGCAGCGAGTTCGCCTATAACTTCCGCTACGGCGCGCACAATCACAACCTGTATGTCGGCGCGATTGCGCGGCTGCGGATCAACGACAGCTATCTGCATCACGGCCGCACCGGCCACCTGCTCAAAAGCCGCGCTGCGGTCAGCGAGCTGCGTTACAACCGCCTGACCGATGAGACCAGTGGCCATGCGAGCTACGAAGTGGAGTTCCCGAACGGCGGCGAAGCGCTGCTGCTGGGCAACGTGATCGCGCAGAGCGCAGACACCGAGAACGACACGATGATCGCATTCGGTGCGGAAGGTTATCGCTGGCCGCGCAATGCGCTGCACCTTTCGGGCAACACGCTGATCGACCACCGGAGCGACCCACATGTTGCCTGCGCCAAGGTGGCGCCCGGGGCACCGGTTGACGTGCGCGCGGCAAACAACCTGCTAGTGGGTGGCGGGACGCTTTTCGACCATCGAACGCAGGCAGATGATGGCAACGTCCGCATGGCGCTTGAAAGGTTCAGCGCGGCCACGGATGAAAACTTTCGATGGCGTCCAGATGCGCGGCTGTTTGAATCGCAGCGCGCGTTGTCTCCAGCCGGTTCGCTCGAGCGGCCAATGCGTGAATATCTGCATCCCCGGCATTCACGGCCGCTTACCACGGTTGCGCATAATCCCGGGGCCGTGCAGCAGTAACGCAAGCGTGGCTGCAGCCGGCGCCGCCTGCTCGGATCGCACCGCTGGTCGGTGATCGGCTGGATCGATCTCGCATCGACTGCGACACCGCGGTTTTTGTGGGTGTTTCGATCAGCTGCGGCAGGCCGCATGCGCACCTGCACGACGCGGTGCCGGCTTTCGCAGCAGCAGCCGGCTTTCTTTCTTCTCGTCATCCGTCGCACCTCATCATGACCGTGTCCGATACCAGCCTTACCCACGGCGCTCCGCGCTTCGCGCAAGCCCATGCGTCGACAGACGCAGCCGGTGGCGCGGAACAAGCGGCTGCCTGGCGCGCGCTGGGCCCGGACCGCATCGCAGAGGTAGCCGGCAACTTTGCAGTCGGCCTGCACGAACCGGACGGGCGCAGCTGGGTTGCCGTGGACCGGTTCGGCATCGAGACGATCTGCTGGCGCGTGGTGGACGGCAAGCTGCGTTTTGCCGAACGTGCCGATCAGCTGGTAGATGCCGATGCCGAGATCGAACCGCAGGCGATCTATGACTACCTCTACTTCCATGTGATCCCGTCGCCGCGCACGATCTTCAAAGGTGTGTATCGGCTGCCGCCTGGGCATGTGGCGCTGTTCAGCCAGGGCAAGGTGTCGGTCAAGCCCTATTGGCAGCCGAACTTCGAGGCACCGCGCGGTGCGTCCTTCGATGCGCTCGCAGCCGAGTTCCGGCAGTTGCTGCGCGAATCGGTGAAGGATCAGCTCGACGGCAGCAAACCTGCGTGCTTTCTGTCCGGCGGCACCGACAGCTCGACCGTGGCCGGGCTGCTCGGCGAAGTCAGCGGACAGCAGGCAGCCACGTTCTCGATCGGGTTTGACGCGCAGGGCTACGACGAGATGGCGTTCGCGCGCATCGCCGCCGAGCGCTTCAAGACCGAGCACCACGAGTACTACGTGACGCCGCAGGATCTGGTGGACGGCATTGCGTCGGTGGCCAGCCATTTCGATCAGCCGTTCGGCAACTCGTCCGCCCTGCCCGCTTATTACTGCGCCAAGATGGCGCGTGAACACGGTGTGACCCGCTTGCTGGCCGGCGACGGCGGTGATGAGCTGTTCGGCGGCAACTCGCGCTACGCGAAGGACCGAATCTTCGGCTGGTGGGGCTTGCTGCCAGGTCCGCTGCGCACCGGTGCACTGGAGCCGCTGCTCGAAGCCCAGCGCAACAGCAGCGTCGGTCTGCTGCGCAAGGCCGCCAGCTACGCCGAGCAGGCCGGCGTGCCGATGCCTGACCGCCAGCAGATGTACAACCTGCTGCTGCGCCTCGGCGCCGACGACGTGCTGACGCCTGCACTGCTGGCCCAGGTCGACCGCTCGGCGCCGCTCGCGCAGCAGCGTGCAGTCTGGAGCGGGGCAGCGTCGGCGAACGCGAGTGCGCTGAACCAGCAACTCGCGTTCGATTGGCGCTACACATTGGCGGAATCCGATCTGCCGAAAGTGCGCGGCGCCACGCAGCTCGCTGGTGTCGGCGTCGGTTACCCGATGCTGGACGACCGGTTGCTTGCATTCTCCTGCCGGCTGCCCGACACCTACAAGCTGAAGGGTTTGAAGCTGCGCTGGTTCTTCAAGGAAGCGTTGCGCGGCCTGCTGCCCGACGAGATCATTGCAAAGAAAAAGCAGGGCTTCGGATTGCCGTTCGGCGTCTGGGCGAACCAGCACGCAGGCTTGCAGGCGCTCGCGCGCGAGTCGCTGCACGGCATTGCCGACCGCGGCGTCGTGCGGCGCGAATTCATCGATGAACTGCTGCAGCGCCACCTGCCCGCGCACCCGGGCTACTACGGCGAGATGGTGTGGATCCTGATGATGCTCGAGCAGTGGCTGCGGGCCAACGCGCCGGGTTTCAAGATCAGCGCAGCGGGCTGAGCGCGGCGCACGGCAGCCTGCTCAATTGGGCAGATCGCGCGCCTCTACGTCCACCACATCGGCCGGTCGCGCGTGTCCGGATTCCGTGCGATCCGCGGTCTTCGCGCGGTTGAAGACGGCGCTGAAGCGGCTGTTGTCTCGCATCGCGCGCCAGCGGCTCCAGAGCTCGAACGCCTCGGGCTTGCGGCCGCTCAACAGCGCGCCGAGCACGCCGAAGCTCACCACCAGCAGCACCGCCACGAACAGGCTGACCGCGAATACGCCGCCCAGGATCATCAAGCTCAGCCCGATGACGGCGGCGCCCGCCATGCGCAGGAAATGGGGAATGTCGTTCATGGGTTGTTTGCTTGCCTTTCGGTTGCAGTGCTTCGATGAATGGCGGTCGATCAGGACATCGATCGGGCGGCTATTCACGTGCACCATGCTACAGCTGGGGTCACCGCCCGCGCTTTCAAGCAAAAACGTAAGTTGGCGCGCTGCGGACCTGCATCGCCCGCTATGTTTTACGTAGCTAGACAGTCAGGCGGGCTGCCTGCGCTTTGCGGATACACTGGTTTTTTCTCTCAGCACGTTGATACCCACCATCTTTTTTTACGGAGACGCGATGTCCACCCACATCTACAAACTGCTCGAACTGACCGGCTCATCACCCGTGTCGATCGAAGACGCGATCAAGGGCGCGATCGAAAAAGCCAGCCAGAGCGTGCGCAACATCCACTGGTTCGAGGTGCTCGAGACGCGCGGCCATGTGGCCGACGGCAAGGTCGCGCACTTTCAGGTCACGATCAAATGCGGCTTCACACTCGAATGAGGCAACGGCCGTGATCATCGAATTCGCCGACATCCGCATCCGCGCTGGTGAACAGGCCGCGTTCGATCAGGCGATCGAGCGCGGCGTGCGCGACGTGATCGCCAAAGCCAAGGGCTTTCAGCGTTTCAGGGTCAGCCGCAGCATCGAGTCGCCGGAGCGCTATGCACTGCACATCGAGTGGACCACGCTCGACCACCACATGAAGGACTTTCGCGAGTCGCCCGCGTTCGCCGAGTGGCGCGCGATCGTCGGGCCGTTTTTTGCGGGCCCGCCGGTGGTGGAGCATTTCGAGGTGGTGGCGGCGTCCGCTGCCGATTAAGGCCACCGCCTTTTCAACGCCCAGACGTTCATCGGACGGGCGTGCCGATCGACTGCGTGCCCGGCGCGGGCGCGTAGACCGGCGGCGCGGTCGGGTAGCTCGGCGCCTGGACCGGCCGCGCAGTCGGATAATTTGATGGCGGCGCCATCACGGGCTGCGGCGTCGGATAAGGCGCGGTGACAGGCGCCTGACCCTGCGCCACCGCGCGCTCACCCAGGAACATCTCGACCCGTCGGTTCTCGGCGCGGCCCTGCGCCGTGCTGTTGCTGGCGATCGGTTGCTTGTCGCCCATGCCGCTGATGTTCACCTGCTGCGGGTTCACGCCGCGCGCCGACAGGTAGTCGCGCACGCTGGCCGCGCGCTGCACCGACAGCGGATCGTTGATCGAATCGGTGCCGGTGTTGTCGGTGTGGCCGATCACGCGGATTTCGGTGTTCGGCTGGCTGGCGACGCCGGATGCGAACTGGTCCAGGATCGGCCGCATGTTCGGGTTGATGAACGCGCTGTTGGTGTCGAACGAGATGTCGTTCGGGATGTTGACCTTGAGCTGGTTGTCCGGCGTCTGCGTGACGGCCACTCCGGTACCTTGCGTTGCGCGCTCCATCGCCACCTTCTTTTGCTGCATGTACTGCGACCACGCATAGCCGCCAAGCGCGCCGAGCCCGGCGCCGATCGCGGTACCGGCCGCGTTGCGGCCGATCGCGGCACCGCCCAGCGCACCGACACCTGCGCCGATCGCCGAGTTGCGGCCGGTCTCGTTCATGCCCGCGCAGCCCGCGAGCGCGAGCGCGACGCAGCCCGCGCCGATCCAGCGTTGCGGCCCTTCGAGGTGGTTCGAATCTTTCATGATGGTCTGTCTTTCGGTTGTGGTGAACGTGGCTGAACGACCATGCTAGCAAGCCAGCCGCCGGCGCTGCGTAACCAGCGGTGCCGAGCGCGCAGCGGCTGCGCGCGCTGACCCGCGCGCGATTGGCGTCGTGGCACACTTCAGCGTTGCCTCGCATTCCTCCCACCCTCGCCGACCCGGCTGCTGCCTGCAGCCACGGCCCAGCCACGAAAGGCCAGCCTCTCATGTCCAGCGACCACTATGTCTTTGAGCCCCAGCCCGTCGTCTCGGTGCCCGTGGTGGGAACCGCCGCCCGCTTCCCGGTGCACCGCGTGTATTGCGTCGGCCGCAACTATGTGGAGCATGCGAAGGAGATGGGTTTCACAGGCCGCGAGCCGCCGTTTTTCTTTCTCAAGCCGGCCAGCTGCGTGGTGCCGGTCGGTGCCGGTGAGACCGGCCGTCTGCCCTACCCGCCGTTGACCAGGAGCCTGCATCACGAGATCGAACTCGTGGTGGCGATCGGC
Source organism: Burkholderiaceae bacterium (assembly GCA_965218765.1). Lineage (GTDB taxonomy): Bacteria > Pseudomonadota > Gammaproteobacteria > Burkholderiales > Burkholderiaceae_C > JBBPYC01. The sequence goes on from CBDCLU010000005.1 coordinate 46,982, forward strand.
ACCGGCGGCAAGAACATCGCGGCAGCCGACGCGCACAGGCACATCTATGGCTGGGGCGTCGGCCTGGACATGACGCGGCGTGATCTGCAGGGCGAGATGAAAAAACAGGGCCGCCCCTGGGAGATCGGCAAGGCGTTCGAGCATTCGGCGCCGATCGGCCCGATCACACCCGCCGCCGACGTGCAGGACGTGGAGAACGCCGAGATCTGGCTCACCGTGAACGGCCAAGACCGCCAGCGCAGCACGGTGTCCAAGCTGATCTGGAACATCGCCGAATCGATCGAACACCTGTCGACCGGCTGGGAGCTGTGCGCCGGCGACCTGATCTATTCGGGCACGCCCGAAGGCGTGGCGGCGGTCGAAGTCGGGGACGTCCTCGAAGGCGGCATCGCAGGTCTCGAGACGCTGCGCCTGTCGGTCGTGGCAGGCTGAGCAGCGAACCGGCGCTTCCTACTTGCAGCCCGCCTCGCCTCCCATCCCGCCGCGGCCGGCCTGGCGCGCGCCTATTCGGCACTGCCGCCAGTGCGGCGCGGCCGTGGGCTACCGCGTGCCCGACGATGGCGACACGCGCGAACGTGCGGTCTGCCCGGCCTGCGGCACGATCCACTATGAAAACCCGCTGAACGTGGTCGGCACCGTGCCGTACCTCGACGATCGCGTGCTGCTGTGCAAGCGCGCGATCGAGCCGAGGTTGGGCAAGTGGACGTTGCCGGCCGGCTTCATGGAACTGGGTGAAACCTTGAGCCAGGGCGCCCGGCGCGAAACCGATGAGGAAGCCGGCGCTCAGATCGAGATGGGTGAGCTGTTCAGCATCATGAACGTGACGCGCGTGGGCCAGGTGCATGTCTATTTCCTCGCGCGCCTGCTGTCCGACCGGTTCGACCCGGGCCATGAGACCAGCGACACGCGGCTTTATCGCGAAGATGAAATCCCGTGGGACGAAATCGCGTTTCGCACCGTGGCCGAGACGCTGCGCCGCTATTTTGCGGACCGCCGCGCCGGCCGCTTCAACCTGCACCAGCTCGATATCGCCTGACAGCGCGCGACGGGTCCCGACGCCGCATTCAGCCGGCCGGCGCCCACAGCCAGTGCAGGCTGAAGCGCTGTTCGTCGTCGGTCCAGACCGGGCCAGGCCGAAATCCCGCTGCTGCTGCCAGCGCGCGCAATCCGTCGATCGTGAACTTCTGCGAGTTCTCGGTGTGCAGGGTCTGGCCCTGCGCGAATTCGAACGTTCGGCCCGCGACCTGCACGCGCTGCGTCGCCATGCTCATCAGATGCATCTCGATGCGCTGCTGCGGCGCGTTGTAGAACGCGCTGTGCGCGAATGCATCGAGGTCGAAGTCCGCTGCGAGTTCGCGATTCGCGCGCGCCAGCAGATTCAGGTTGAACGCCGCCGTCACGCCTTGCGCATCGTTGTAGGCCGCGTGCAGCAGCGCGGGGTCCTTGACCAGATCGGCGCCGAGCAGCAACGCACCGCCACGCAGCAGCGAAGCCGCCACGCGCAGAAATGCAAGCGCTTCTTCCGCCGTGAAGTTGCCGATCGTCGAGCCGGGGAAAAAGCCGATCCGGCGGCCGGTGCCGGACAATCTCGGCGGCAGATCGAACGGCGCGGTGTAGTCGGCGGCGACCGGCTGCACGGCCAGGCCGGAATAATCGCGCGACAAGGCAACGGCTGCCGCCGCCAGATGCTCGGCCGAAATGTCGATCGGCACGAAACGCTTCGGTGCCTTCATCGCATCGAGCAGCAACCGGATTTTCAAAAGTGAACCCGCGCCGAACTCGATGATTTCGGCCTGCGCGCCGCTCAGCTCGGCAATCGCTTGCGCGTGGCTCTCGATCAGCGCGATTTCGGTGCGCGTCGGGTAGTACTCGGGCAACTCGCAGATGCGGTCGAACAGGGCCGAGCCGGCTGCGTCGTAGAAATACTTCGGCGAAATGCGGCGCGGATCGGCATCGAGCGCCGCCAGCAGGTCCTGCCCGAAGGCCGATGGCGCCGTGGAACTGCGCACGCCACTGCCGAGTTTGCCGTCAAGCGCCGGGGGATTGAGCATCAGACGTCCCGCGCCAGCCGCAAGCCGGAGAACTGCCAGCGCGCCGCCGGCGGAAAGAAGTTGCGGTAGCTGCGCCGCGCATGGTCGGCCGGCGTTGCCACGCTGCCGCCGCGCAGCACGATCTGGCCGACCATGAACTTGCCGTTGTATTCTCTGACCGCGCCGCTCATCGGCCGAAAGCCCGGATACGGGTCGTACGAAGAGCGCGTCCACTGCCAGACGTGGCCGGTCATCTGCGTGATGCCGGGCGCATCGAATGCGGCTTCCCACTCGAACTCGGTCGGCAGCCGTGCACCCGCCCATTCGGCGAACGCGGCGGCTTCGTAGAAGCTCAACTGGCTGACCGGCGCTTGCGGCTCCAGCGCCTGCACGCCCTGCAGGCCGAACGTCTGCCAGTGCTCGGCCGGCAATCGCGCGTCGCCCGGCGCAAGCCAGTAGGCCGGCGCCTGCCAGCCCCGCGCGCGCACCGCGGCCCAGCCGTCGGACAGCCACAGTTCGGGCCGCCGATAACCGCCGTCCTCGATGAAATCCAGGAACTCGCCGCAGTTCACGAGCCGATCCGCGAGCCGGTACGCGCCGAGCAGCACGCGGTGGCGCGGTGTCTCGTTGTCGAACGCGAAGCCGTCCGCCGCATGCCCGATCGACACATCGCCGCCCGGCATTTCGATGAAGTGCGGCGCGGTCGGCGCGCCGGGCGCGAGCCGCAACGCCGGTGGCTCGACCGCTCGGTACGCGGGCAATAGCGGGTTGCAAGACAGCAGATGCAGCGCATCGGTCAGCAACAGCTCTTGGTGCTGCTGCTCATGATGCAGACCGAGATTGACAAGCTGCGCAGCCGCCTGCCAATCGGGTTCATCCCCCGCACCGCGGCTTAAGAAACGCTGCATCGCGGCATCCACGTGTTTGCGGTACGCATACACTTCGTCCACGCAAGGCCGCGTGAGCAGCCCGCGTTCGGGCCGCGGATGGCGCGAGCCGAGCGCTTCGTAATATGAATTGAACAGGTAGCCAAAGCGCGGATTGAACGGCACGTATCCGCGCACATGCGGCTGCAGCACCACGGTCTCGAAAAACCAACTGGTGTGCGCCAGATGCCACTTACCGGGGCTGGCATCGGGCATCGACTGCACGCACAGGTCTTCGGCCGACAGCGGCGCCGCAAGTGTCATGGTGTGCGCCCGCACCTGCGCATAACGCTCGGCCAGCTGCGCCGGTGCCCCGATGTCGGCCGGGGCGGGGTCACGCAGCGAAGCAGAGGAGGAAGACCGGGATCGGGACCGGGACAAGGCAACGGCCGCCCGATCCAGGGTGGCAGGCGAGGCGGCGAGCGGGTTCGGTGGCACGATTGGCGCTGCTCCGGTTCAATGCGGGGGAAAAACAGCAGGGCGACGTGCCTTGCACCTGGGGCCTTGCAACAGAGGTGGTCGGCGGTACGCCCGGCTGCATCGAACATGCGAAGCCACGCCAAGGCGCAGGGAATTACAGCACGGCCACCGGCAGGCTGCATGCCCGGGCCAATCCGGCGCGCCGCAGCGCAGCGACGCGGGCGGCTGCCCGATACTCGATGCACCTTGCACAGAAAAGTTCAACTCTCCTACACGCTGGCCGCCCAGCGCAGCGACGAAGCCCCGATCCGGCACGCGCTGATGGATCTGCTGCAGGCGGTGCGGCAGCACGGCTCGATCACCGCCGCGGCCCGTTCGCTCGGGTTTTCCTATCGGCACGTCTGGGGTGAGCTGCGCCGCTGGGAGGCCCGGCTCGACCGCCCGCTGGTGCTGTGGGAGCGTGGCCAGCCCGCGCGGCTCGCGGAGTTCGGCGACAAGCTGCTGTGGGCCGAACGGCAGGCGCAGGCGCGGCTGTCGGCGCAGATCGAGGCGTTGCAGGCCGAACTGGAGCGCGCGTTCGCGGTCGCGTTCGACGATGCGGTGCGCGTGCTGACGTTTCATGCAAGCCATGACGACGCTTTGAGCCTGCTGCGCGAACACGCGGCAAACGCAGCGCAGCTGCATCTGGACATCCGCTTTTGCGGTAGCGTGGATGCGATTCGCGCACTGAACGATGGCCGCTGCACGATGGCCGGTTTCCACACGCTCGAGACACCCGCACGCGGCACGCTCGCGCAGCGCACCTACCAGCCGCTGCTCAGGCCCGGCCAGCACAAGATCATCGGCTTCGCGCGGCGCACGCAGGGCCTGATGGTGGCGCCGGGCAATCCGCTGGCGATCTCGGCGCTGGCCGATCTGGCCGGCAGCCCGGTGCGCTTTGCCAATCGCGGCCTCGGCACCGGCACGCGGCTGCTGCTGGATCAACTGCTGGAGCAGCAACGCATCGACGTCGGCGCGATCACCGGCTATGAGCGCATCGAGCCGTCACACGCCGCTGCCGCGCAGGCGGTGGCCGACGGCAGCGCCGATGCTGCGCTCGGCATCGAATCGGCGGCGACCAGCCGCGGCCTCGCGTTCGTGCCGCTCACCGTCGAGCGCTATCACCTGGTCTGCACCCGGCCGGCGTTGCTCGAACCTGCCGTGCAGGCGCTGATCGTGCTGCTGGACACGGCGGCCTGGCAACGCCGGCTCGACGCGCTGGCCGGCTATCGCGCGGCCGACAGCGGCCGAGTGCTGTCCTTGAGCAAACTGCTGCCGTGGTGGGATTTTTCAAGCAAAACAGCCCGCAAGCGATAGTGCCGTCTCCACTTTGAGCTATAGATTCAGTAGCGCTGCTTGCATCCGCCGCAACTGCCGGACGACGGCGCAAGCACACCGGTGATCGCAGTGCTGCGAATCCGCAACCCATCTGCAATGCCGCCTGCCCACGATCCGCCTTCTCCCACCAAGCATGATTGCAGCCATGAACGACCACTCCCTGCATGACGAAACCCGCGTGCTGCACGCCGATGCCGCCTGGGGCGAACGCGACGCCTCGGTCACCGCGCCGATCCACTACAGCGCGACCTTCAAGGCGCGCGACGCCGACGACTTCGCCGGGATGGCGACCACGGCGCGCCACAGCGGCTTCTACACGCGCTACGGCAATCCGACGCACGAGCGCGTCTGCGCGGTCCTGGCTGATCTCGAGGGCACCGAGACCGCGCTGCTGACGGCCTCCGGCATGGGCGCGATCAGCACCACGGTGCTTGCGCTGGTATCGGCCGGCGACCACGTGATTGCGCAAAGCCGCCATTACATGAGCACCAGCAAGCTGTTCGAGGAAGTGCTGCCGCGCTTCGGCGTTGAAGTCAGCATCGTCGAGCAGGCCGACGTGCAGGCATTCGAGCAGGCGCTGCGGCCGAATACGCGGCTCCTTATGCTCGAATCGCCCGTGAATCCGACGCTGGTGCTGACCGACCTCGAAGCCGTCGCCAGGCTGGCCCGCGCACGCGGCGTCCTCACGGTGGCCGACAACACGTTCGCGTCCCCGCTGAATCAAAAACCCCATGCGCTCGGCATCGACATCGTCGTGCACAGCGCGACCAAGTACCTCGGCGGCCATCACGACATCACGGCCGGTGCGGTCTGCTGTAGCTGCAACCTCGCCGAGAAAGTCTGGCGCATGCACATCACGCTCGGCGCCGTGCTGTCGCCGATGGACGCCTGGCTGCTGCTGCGCGGCCTGCGCACCTTGCCGCTACGGATCGAGCGCATCAACGCGAATGCGCTCGCGCTGGCCGAGTGGCTGCAAGCGCAGCCGCAGATCGAGCGCGTCTACTACCCCGGCTTACCCAGCCACCCGCAACACGCGCTCGCACGCCGACAGATGACCGGCTACGGCGCCGTGATCGCGTTCGCGCTGCGCGGTGGCTACGAGCAGACCAGCCGATTCGTCGCCGCGCTCGAACTCGCGACGCACGCGGTGAGCCTGGGCGGCGTCGAATCGCTCGTCGTGCATACGGCCGCGATGTGGGCGGGCACGATGAACGAGGCGCAGATGCGCTCGGCCGGCATCGCGCCGAATTTCGTGCGGCTGTCGGTGGGGCTAGAGCATGTGGAGGATTTGAAGCGGGACTTCGGCGCTGCGCTGGCAGCGCTGTGATCGGCGGAACATCGCTGGAGAAGCCGAACAACCCGATTGCCGTTTTTTGCTGGCCAGCGGTGGCCGGACTGCGCGCCAGCACTCGATCGTGCGTTGTCAGCCGATCCAGTCGCCTGCGGCGCGATCGACGCCGTCGGCGGCCGGGTCTGAAGGCGCTCGCGGGTTGGCAGACGGCAATGAGGAACCGGTCGGTTGGAATGTTTCACAGCCTGCAACGTCGATCATGTCGGTCCCGCCATATGCTTTTGCGAGCAACACCGGCGCGCAACTGATCGCTCGGGCCAGCCTTTCAGCGTTCACCTTTTCGAACCTCCCGCACCAGCCGCATCCCGAGCAGCACGTAGCGCGTGCTCGGCGTGTTCCAGTTCCGATACGCGCAGCGGCTGTAGAGCGCCCAGGTGTGCCAGGAGCCGCCGCGGCGCACGCGCACGGTGCCGGTGGCGGGCCCGGGCGGGTCGTCGGTCGGGGACTGCGCGTAGTAATGGTCGGCGTGCCAGTCGGCGACCCATTCCCAGACGTTGCCGTGCAGGTCGAACAGGCCGAACGCGTTGGGTGCGAAGCTTGCGACCGGGGCCGTGAACGCATAGCCGTCGTGGCCGGGCAGCGCGAACGACTGCCACTGCGGCCAGCGCGCGGCGGTGTCGAGATCGAACGTGGCCGCGGCACCGAGCAGGCTGGCCGGCGCGTCGCCAGTGCCGTAGCGGGTGGTGCTGCCGGCGCGGCACGCGTACTCCCATTCGGCTTCGGTCGGCAGCCGATAGACGACGCCCTCGCGCTCGCTGAGCCAGCGCGCCATCGCAACGGCATCGTTCCAGGTCACGTTCACGACCGGGTGCGCGTCGGTCTGCGCAAAGCCGGGGTCGCGCCAGGAATAACGCGGGTCGCGGCCCTCGAACGCGTCCTGGCGCGCGGTCGCGGCCGGATCGTACTGTGCGCGGTAGCCGTAGCCGCCGGTACCGTCCGCCACCGATTCGGGCACGTGGCCGGACAGTTGCAGGAAGCGCCGGAACTGGCCGACGGTCACTTCGGTGCGGCCCAGGTAGAACGGTTGCGTGATGCGGACGCGGTGCCGCGGCGATTCGTCGGCCAGGTCCTGCAGGCGGCGCAAGTCGTATTGTGGATAACTGCGCGCGAGGTCGGCGGCCGGCTCGTCGCTGCCCATTTCGAACTCGCCCGCCGGAATGCGCACGAACGGCATGCCGAGCGTGTTCTCGATGGTCGGCGGCCCGGCCTGCGCAGGGTCGAGGGCAACGGCTGCAGGCGGGATGGAGAGCGCGGCGAATACCAGTGTGCGCGGGGCGATCAGGGACCGCACGCGCAGCGGCCCCCGCGCACCTTCAAAACAAGAATTCATCGGCAAATCTGTCTTGGACGCATGTGTGGATTGCATACTTAGCTACATAAAATATAGTAAATCCACACGCAGTTCGAACCGCGCAACTCAAATCGCGCAACTCCGAAACCCGATGAAGCCTTGGTCGCTGGCCGGCAGCGCGTGCCGCCGGAACTTCGGGTGCTGCTGGCGCAGCCGCGTCGCAAACGATGCACCGCGCAGCACCTTGGCCTGCCCGAACGGCGGCTCGGCCTCGGAAGCGAACGGACTGGCGACATAGCCGGGCCAGGGCCGCAAGGTGCTCGCGGTCCATTCATGCACCTCACCCCAGCGAAAACCGCGCCGCGCCGCGACTTGCGCAGCGACTTCCCACTCGACTTCGCTCGGCAGCCGCCGGCCGGCCCAGCGCGCCCAGGCGTCCGCTTCGAACCAGCTTGCATGCATCACCTGTTGGTTGTGGCCGAGCCGCACGCCGCGGCCGAACCAGCGTTGCAGCACAGCGCCGCTGCCGCCGAAACGCGCGGCGCCGATCTGTTCGACGTGGCGCGGGCCGCGGCGGCCGGTGCTGGTGCGCTCCTGTTCCTTCAGCCAGACCCAGCCGGCCGGGCTCCAGAGCTCCTCCCGGTCGTAGCCGCCGTCATCGACAAACTCGACGAACTGGGCCCAGGTAACGGGCTGCGCGTCGATCTCGAACTCGGGCACGGCGACCTCATGCGCCCATTGCTCGAGGTCCGGCACGAAGCCGCCCGGCGCGCTGCCGAGCTGCCACCGGGTCGCCGGCAGACCCAGCGGCGCGCGCAGGTGCAGGCCGGCGGGCGCGGCCAGCGGCAACGCCAGCCCGAGCGTCTGCGCCGCCACCACCAGGCGTTCGCCGCAGGCGTCCTCATGGCCAAGTGCGGCGCGGAAGAAATACAGCGCGTCGTCGTCCTCCGGGGTTTTTTCGAGCAGCGCGAGCGTGCTCTCCAGCGTTTCGAGCAAGTAGGCACGGGTCGATTCGGCGTCGGGCAGCGGCGGCTGCGGGCGTCCGGGCTCGTCCGGGCGTTCGGGCAGCCAGAACGCGTCGGCATCGGGCTCGATCGAGGCGGTGCGCGTCGGCTGCGCGGCGCAGCGGCTGCCCATGCTGCGCTGCGTGTTGCGCCCGATCCAGCGCTCGGCGAACCAGCCCGCGTGACCGGCGATCCACAGCGGCGATCCGTGCTCGCTGCGCTGGCGCCGTGCGGTCGGGGTGTCCGGCGCCGCGTCCTGCGCGTGCTCGATCGCGGCGAGGGTCTGGAGCGTGAGGTTGCGCGCATCGATCAGCGCGAGCGACAGCAGCTCGCGCCCGGCCTGGCGCAGCGCTGGCGAATCGATCGACATGCCGGCGCCGATGCCAGCGCCGACGTTGCCCGGCGGCGCAAAAAAAGGGGGCGGGTCCGCAGGTACCATGCGGCCAGCTTACTCGCGCATGGGCGGCGGCAGTGGCGGCAGGCGTCGCATCCGCGCCTGCCACCCGGGAAAGCACCGACCGGCAACGCATGTGGCAGCGACGACAATGCAGCGCCACTGGCAAGCCCCGACGCGTCGGGGCTTGCAACCCGCTTCGAACGACAAGGCCAGCCGCCGAAACGGTGCATGCCGGACTTGAGACCGCACTCACTTTTTTATTCACCACGCGACGCCACGCCCCCTCATCCCATGCCTGCCCTATTGAAACTGTCCGGCGCGATCGACTGGCTGAACGAGCACATCGGCCGCTGGTCGATCTGGCTGATCCTCGCCTCCACCCTGATCAGCGCGATCAATGCGATCGTGCGCAAGATCTTCAACGTGAGCTCGAACGCGTATCTCGAAGTGCAGTGGTATTTGTTCGCGGCGTCGTTTCTGATCGCCGCCGCCTACACCTTGCTGCACAACGAGCATGTGCGCATCGACGTGGTGGCGAGCCGCTTCGCGCGCCGCACGCAGGTCAAGATGGAAGCGTTCGGCTTCACGTTCATGCTGCTGCCGGTCTGCATCGCGGTGCTCTATTACAGCTGGCCGTTCGTGGTGCGCGGCTACCTGTCGGGCGAGATGTCGAACAACTCGGGCGGCCTGATCCGCTGGCCGGTCTATGCGCTGATCCCGATCGGGTTCTCGTTACTGCTGCTGCAGGGGATCTCGGAGCTGGTCAAGCGCATCGCGTTTCTGCAGGGGCGGATCGACGACCCGGGCATCAAGCGCGATACCAAGACGGCCGAGGAGGAGCTGGCTGATTCGATCCGGCGCCTGGCCGAAGGCAAAACCACCGACGCGGCCGCGCGCTGAAGGCGGGACGACAAGCATGGAATTCCTGACCGCCAACTTCGCCCCGATCATGTTCGCGGGGCTGATCTGCTTTTTGCTGTTCGGCTTCCCCGTCGCGTTCAGCCTCGGCGCCTGCGGCCTGTTCTTCGCATTCATCGGCATCGAACTCGGCCTGCTGCCCGAAGCGCTGATGCAGGCGCTGCCGCTGCGCCTGTACGGCATCATGCAGAACGACACGCTGCTCGCGATCCCGTTTTTCACGCTGATGGGGCTGATCCTCGAACGCAGCGGCATGGCCGAGGACTTGCTCGAGACGATCGGCCAGCTGTTCGGCTCGCTGCGCGGCGGGCTCGCGCTGGCCGTGGTGTTCGTCGGCGCGCTGCTTGCAGCCACCACCGGCGTGGTCGCAGCTTCGGTGATCTCGATGGGCCTGATCTCGCTGCCGATCATGATGCGCTACGGCTACGACCGGCGGCTTGCCACCGGCGTGATCGCCGCCAGCGGTACGCTCGCGCAGATCATCCCGCCGTCGCTTGTGCTGATCATCCTGGCCGACCAGCTCGGCCGCAGCGTCGGCGACATGTACAAGGGCGCGTTCGTGCCCGGCTTCCTGTTGATGGCGATGTACGCGGGCTACGTGGTGCTGATCGCGGTGATCAAGCCGAGCCGCGCGCCTGCGATGCCGCCGGAAGCGCGCACCTTGCGCGAGCCCAGCGGCGCGAGCGGCATGCTGTCGCTGGGCCTGCTGACGGCGCTGTGCGCGGTCGTCGGCATTGCGGTTGCGGAAAACTACGACCGCGTGCTGGCCATGCTGAGCGGCAATCCACCCGCGACGACCGCGACCGACGAGATCATCGTCGTCTCGCTGTGCGGCGCGGTGGTGCTCGCCTTGGTCGCGGCCGTGATCAACCGGATGCTGGGGCTGGGGCTGCTGTCGCGCATGGCCGAGCGCGTCACGTTCGTGCTGATTCCGCCGCTGCTGCTGATGTTCCTCGTGCTCGGCACGATCTTTCTGGGTGTCGCCACGCCGACCGAAGGCGGTGCGATGGGCGCTTTAGGTGCACTGATCCTGGGCGGCGTGCGCGGGCGCATCACATTCGCGCTCTTGAAGCAGGCGCTGACCTCGACCACCCGGCTGTCGTGCTTCGTGATCTTCATTCTGGTCGGCTCGACCATCTTCAGCCTGACGTTCCAGGGCGTGGACGGGCCGCGCTGGGTCGAGCATCTGCTGTCCGATCTGCCGGGCGGTCAGCTCGGCTTTCTGGTGCTGGTGAACCTGCTGATCTTTTTCCTTGCGTTTTTTCTGGATTTCTTCGAGCTGTCGTTCATCGTGGTGCCGCTGCTCGCGCCCGTCGCGCAGAAGCTCGGCATCGACCTGATCTGGTTCGGCATTTTGCTGGGCGTGAACATGCAGACCTCGTTCATGCACCCGCCGTTCGGCTTTGCGCTGTTCTACTTAAGGAGCGTCGCCGCGACCGACGAATACACCGACCGCATCACGGGCAAGCGCATCGCACCGGTCAAGACGACCGACATCTACTGGGGCGCGGTGCCGTTCGTCTGCATCCAGATCATCATGGTCGGCCTGATCATCGCGTTCCCGACGCTGGTCTCAAGCGGGCTTGGCAAGAAGCCGGTGTACGACCTTGACAAGATTCGCCGGGAGATGGAGCAGTCGATGCGCGCGGCCGAGCCGCCGCCCCCGCCGCCCACGCTGGAAGCCCCCGGTGCCGCAGCGCCCGCGCCGGACCCGACGTTCGGCGCCGACAACGATCCGATGAAGGCGATGCTGAACTCGATGCAGCGGCAGCAGGAGGCGGCGCAGCCGGCCAAATGATGTTGGTCACCTGTGCAGGTTGGCCTCTCGCACTTGTCATATCGAGAACCACTCGACGCCAGCAGAAATCGGTTGCGATCGGTTGTGGGAGTGCTCGGGGGTTGGGCGTTCTGGTTAAGCCGGGAGCCGGATCTCGCCCCGGCGGGCGACCTACTTGTCTTTTGCTTCGCCAAAAGAAAGTAGGCAAAGAAAAGGCGATGTTATACTTTGCGTACCCAGCGGCTTAGTCATTCCATTGAGCGGATGCGCCCGGTGGCGGGAAGGCTGATGCCAGCCCTTTTTTGATAACGCGGTACTGCGCCTTCGGGTCTCGAACGAATTCGCCAGGTTCAAAGGTTAAGACGCCTTTTTTCACTAAGCGATCAAGGTCTTTCTTAGTAGTTGCCCAAGTGCGCCCAGTAAGACGGGAAGCTTCAGAGACTTGCACGACTTCATTTCGGTATGCGTAAGCGGCGATTTTGATCTCGTGCTCTTCTAGCTGCTTCCAGACATCCACGCCGAAATGCACTGCTACGTCCTTGTTAGAAGCCCGTTTGCGGCTACCTTGATCGTTCTTCAATGTAACCTTGACGACGACTCCATGAACGGATTCTTGCCTCCAAACCGGATCAGGTAGTTGATATTCTTTCATGCTGTCTCGCATCCGGCGCGTGCCCTCCCGAGCCATACGTACATGGCCCAAAATCCGCAAAGCATCCATAAGGTGATGGTTGCGGGATGCCCTAGTTTCGTAGATCGTTTTTTCGCTGACTGGCGGGACAAATCCGCCAGGGCTCTCAATCTCCATCCGGTCAGAGAAAACCTTGACTGTAATCTCGGTGCCGCTAAAGTGATAAGACCTATGTACACATGCATTGACAAGCGCTTCCAACCACGCCCATTGTGGGTATTCTGGAGTTGTGACAAATTTCCCTTCGGAATTAAGCCAAGTCACGTCGTATATTAGAGAGGTTACTACCTCTCTTGCTTCTTCAATTACTTTAAGCAGGTTGCCTTCTATAACCTTGTCTTTCAATGGAGCGTAAGAATCACCAGATCCCTCTCTATCAGAATCAAATCTTTGCACACGTACTCGGCAGCCCGGAATTGTCAAACCGGGGTCTTTAGCGGCTATGAGTACTAGAGCATTTAAGGGTTTAGGTACGCCATTAACAACGCGCAGCAAGTGCCTATCTACCAGTGTCTCTTCATCAGTCCATGCAGGTTTTATTTCCCGCTCACGGTAGGCATTGCAGAAATTGCGTATCACCCTTGCATCGAAGTCATTTGGATATTGATAGGCAGTCGCTTCGGTCATTTCAAAAGACAATTCTTGTCTGGTCGAACGGAAATCTCTCTTTTCCTCATCGGTCATCCGATGTCGACTTTCCCCGTATCTAATCCAAGCCTCGCCCTTGTTTGTTTCAACTAATTTGCCGACGTATGGGGCATATATAGCAAGGCAGAAGAGCTGTTTGCCATCGACAATTACTGGCACACGCTTGAATTCTGGTTTGGCACTAGGACAGTGAGTAATATGGCAACGCTCAACGTCGTTTAGTTGAGAAGTATTAAAACCGCAACCTTTGATCTCACCATTATTGGCCACGCCATACACTAGAATGCCTCCGTCCGGGATGTTTGAAAACATGCTATAGCATATAGCTAACTCCTCAAGAGACGGGCCTTTATAGTCTTTCCATTCAATACGTCTGTCTTCTTTGAAGTCTTCAATTGTCTTTTGGCTGATCCAAACCCATATATCTCTGGGAGTCCACAAAGCTAGGTTAGCGAGCGGAGAAAAATTCGTACCATCAAAATCTAAAGAGAACTGTTCCATCGTTCATCTATCCGGAGGCGAAGGGGGTGTCGAGCCTAAGCTCGACACCCCCTTTATGCTGTTCTTCTACACAGTGTCGAGCCTAAGCTCGACACCCTTGCCCGTCATTTTTTCTTCTTCAGTTTTAGCTTCTGTGGTTTCATTACAGAAGTGGGTTTTAGTACCACAGCCGCCGCTTGCTCAAAGCTTGCGCCCTCATCACCTCCAAGGGCATTCGCGGCCTCGATAAATCTAGCGGACTGAGTTGGATCATCGGGGGACTTTGATGGTGGTTTTGGCTCTGCCACGCTTTCTCCACAATTCCTCGTTAGCAAGTTGATTGATACGTTAACCGCTTGCCGACGACGCCAGCCAGCAGGCGATCAGCCCGATTCGCATCGTCCACGCCAAGCGCCTTGCGATTGTTGTATCGAAAGTCGAACTCGGCAAGGTAGCGGTTCAGGTGGTTGTGGCCGCAGTGCTGGTAGACGCCCTTCATGCCACGCTTGAACACCGAGAAGAAGCCTTCGATCGTATTCGTGTGGATGGTCGGATCGACCTTGGACACGTACTGACCTTTGCTGTGGAAGGTGTAGCCGTGGCCGCCCTCGAACAACCGGCCAACGACGCCGTAATGCGGCGCCTCATCGGTCATCACGCGCGCTTCGCGGGCGATGTTGGCCTCAACGATCGGAATGATGGTTGTGCCTTTCATGTCGTCGATCACCACGCTGCGCGCCTGTCCGGTGGAGCGATCCACCAGCGACAGCACCTTGTTTTTGTGGTGGTAGCCGCGGCCCTTCTTCTGGCCTTTCGGCTTCACCGTCTTGTCGTGGCCGATAAAGGTTTCATCTACCTCGACGGTGCCGCCGTCAGAGCCGAACCCAGCAAGGCCACCGCTGCGCATCGCTTCACGGATGCGATGCGACATGAACCACGCCGACTTCAACGTGATGCCTAGCGTGCGGTGCAGTTGGTTGCTGCTGATGCCCTTCTTGCTGGAGGAAATGAGAAAGATCGCCTGAAGCCACAGATTTAGCTTGATGTGGCTGGCTTCAAATATGGTGCCGACCTTGACGGTGAACGGCTTGCGGCAGTCATAGCACTTGTAAACACCGATGCGCGTAGAGGCGCCGGCCAGCTTGTTGTTCCGCTCCGTGCCGCCGCAGTGCGGGCAGACCGGGCCGTTCGTCCACAGCTTGCTTTCGATGTATTCGTAAGCGGCTTCTTCATTGTGGAAGAACGGTTGGGAGAGGATGGCGGTCATGATCTACTTTCGGGCGGTCAACAGCTAGGTGCTGTTTGGGTACGCGAAGTATAACATAGCCAAAGAAAAGGCGACCCTATGTCTGCGGCCCTTCACTTCGTTACGGGCAACCTGAGCGGCCATCAAGGGGTTGGAGTCCTGAACAGTCGATAGCCGAATTTTGGGGGTGTGTCAGTCGATCGAGGCTGTCCGGCTGTCCGGCTGTCCGGCTGTCCGGCTGTCCGGCTGTCCGGCTGTCCGGCTGTCCGGCTGTCCGGCTGTCCGGCTGTCCGGCTGTCCGGCTGTCCGGCTGTCCGGCTGTCCGGCTGTCCGGCTGTCCGGCTGTCCGGCTGTCCGGCTGTCCGGCTGTCCGGCTGTCCGGCTGTCCGGCTGTCCGGCTGTCCGGATTCTCCCCATCCCTTCTGTATGCGCCTGCGGTGCGCAGCTTCAATCGGATCAAGGGCCGCCGTTGTCTGAGGCGCTAGCCGAGTTGTCGGCGGACCCCGACTGAAGCTGCGCACCGCAGGTTGCCCCGAAGGGGTCGCAGACAGTAGGGTCGCCTTTTCTTTGCTTACTTTCTTTTGGCGAAGCAAAAGACAAGTGAGTCGCCCGCCGGGGCGAGACCCGGCTCCGGTCTCACCAATGGCCACAACCCAAGTCAACACACAACCCCACCGCAACAGCCACACTCCCCCAGCATGAGCTCAACAAGCCACTTTCGATAACCACAGTCCGCAATTTTGGCGAGCACAGTTCAATACGAATCGCAAAGCCAAACAAAGAGAAAGCCCGCACACAGCGGGCCTTTTTCTATTGACGTAAAGCCAGCCGGCAGCCGGCACACTCACCCGTGCCTACAACTTCACACTCGCCATGAAGTTGTCAAAGCGGTTTTCCGCAAAACGGAACCACAGCACCTGATCGCGCTGGAAGTTGCGCATGTCCGCGTAGATCTTCTTCCACTCGGCGCTCTTGGAATTGTTCTCCTCGAACACTTCCTGCGACGCCTTGAACGATGCTTCCATCACCGCCTGCGGGAACGCGAGCACCTTGGCACCGCCTGCCACAAGCTGCTTCAACGCAGTCGGGTTCAGCGCGTCGTACTTGGCCAGCATGTCCATCGCGGCGTGCGAAGACGCCGCTTGCACGATCGCCTTGTTCTCGGGCGACAGCGCGTCGTAGGCCTTCTGGTTGATGTAGAAATCGACTTCCGGGCCGCCTTCCCACCAGCCGGGATAGTAGTAGTACGGTGCGACCTTGTTGAAGCCGAGCTTCTGGTCGTCATATGGGCCGACCCACTCGGCTGCGTCCAGGGTGCCTTTTTCGAGCGACTGATAGATCTCGCCAGCAGGAATGCTCTGCGGCACCGCGCCGAGTTTGGTCATCACGTCGCCGACCAAGCCGCCGCCCAGGCGCATCTTCAGGCCCTTGAAGTCCTCGATGCTCTTGATTTCCTTGCGATACCAGCCGCCCATCTGGGTGCCGGTGTTGCCGCCGTTGAAGCTCAGCATGCCGTAGTTCGCATAGAACTCGTTCATCAGCTTGCGGCCGTTGCCGTGCATCATCCAGGCCGTCATCTGGCGCGCGTTGAAGCCGAACGGCACCGCCGAGCCGAACGCGAACGCCTGATTCTTGCCGTAGAAGTAATACGGCACCGTGTGGCAAGCTTCCACCGAACCCTGCTGCACGCCATCGACCACGCCGAACGCGGGCATCAGCTCGCCGCCCTGGTGCACGGTGATCTCGAACTTGCCGCCCGACATCGCCTTCACCGCATCGGCAAACACCTGGGCGCCGCCGTAGATGGTGTCGAGCGACTTCGGAAAGCTCGACGCGAGGCGCCAGCGCACCGCTGCCTGCGCATGCACGGCCGGTGCGACACCGGCGGCGAGCACGCCGGCCAGGCCTGCGTTCTTGATGATTGAGCGACGATCCATATGAAACAAACTCCTTGGGGGTTCCCGAGCAGATCGGGGAGATGAGGAAAAAAGCGCGGTGACGGCTTGAGACGTGCCACCCGCAATCGAAGCGAAAAACGCAACGCAGCAGTCTAAGCAACCGCGCGCCGATCCGTCTTTAGGGACTAACCCGCGCCGCAGCGCACGATGCGCGTGCCGTTCAAGCTACTCTTTTGAGAGCAGCAGCCGGCTTGGCGACCAGCGACGCAAAGCGTTCGCGGATCGATCGTTCGATGCCGGCAGCGTCCAGCCCGATGCCGGCCAGCAGCGCGGCCGGATCGCCATGCTCGATGAAGCGATCGGGCAGGCCGAGCTGCAGCAGCGGTTTCTCGATGCCGGCCGCCGCCAGCGCCTCGCCGACCGCGCTGCCGGCGCCGCCCATCACGGCGCCCTCCTCCAGCGTGACCAGCGCATCGTGCTCCGCAGCCACCTTCAGCAGCAGCGCTTCGTCGAGCGGCTTGGCCCAGCGCATGTTGACGACGGCGGCGTCGAGCTTCTCGGCTGCCTGCAGCGCCGGGTACAGCAAAGTGCCGAACGCAAGGATGGCGACGCCGCGGCTGCCGTCGCCAGCGGACCGTTCGCGTCGCAGTTCACCCCGGCCGAACGGCAGCGGCTGCAGATCCGACGCAGACTTGATACCAGCACCGGCGCCGCGCGGGTAGCGCACCGCCACCGGCTGCGCCTGCTCGAAGCCGGTCGACAGCAGCGCGCGACACTCGGCTTCATCGGCCGGGCATGCAATCGCCATGTTCGGCACGCAGCGCAGAAACGGGACGTCGTAGGCGCCCGCATGCGTGGCGCCGTCGGCGCCGACCAAGCCCGCACGGTCCAGCGCGAACAGCACCGGCAGGTTCTGCAGCGCGACGTCGTGGATCAGCTGGTCGTAGCCGCGCTGCAGGAACGTCGAATAGATCGCCAGCACCGGCTTCAACCCTTCGCAGGCCAGCCCGGCCGCAAACGTGACCGCGTGCTGCTCGGCGATGCCGACGTCGAAGTAGCGCTCGGGAAACCGCCGCTCGAACTCGACCATGCCGGAGCCCTCGCGCATCGCCGGCGTGATGCCGATGAGCCGCTCGTCCTTGGCCGCCATGTCGCAGAGCCACTGGCCGAACACCTGCGTGAACGTCTGCTTCGGCGGCGTGGTGGGCGCGACCAGCCCGACCGCGGGATCGAACTTGCCGGGCCCGTGATAGGCGACCGGATCGGCTTCGGCAAGCTTGTAGCCCTGGCCTTTTTTCGTCACGACGTGCAGGAACTGCGGGCCTTCGAGCTGCTTGATGTTCTCCAGGGTCGGCAGCAGCGCATCGAGATCGTGCCCGTCGATCGGGCCGATGTAGTTGAAGCCGAACTTCTCGAACAGCGTGGCCGGCACCACCAGCCCTTTGGCCTGCTGCTCGAACCGTTTGGCAAATTCAAGCAGCGGCGGCGCCACGCTCAGCACGTTCTTGCCGACGTTCTTGGCGGCCGCATAGAACTGGCCGGACAGCAGCTGCGCGAGATAGCGGTTCAGCGCGCCGACCGGCGGGCTGATGCTCATGTCGTTGTCGTTGAGCACGACCAGCAGGTTGCATTCGGCCACGCCCGCGTTGTTCAGCGCCTCGAACGCCATGCCGGCGGTCATTGCGCCGTCACCGATGATCGCGACCACACGCCGGTCTTCGCCCTTCAGCTTGGCCGCCAGCGCCATGCCGAGCGCAGCCGAGATGCTGGTCGATGAATGCGCGGTGCCGAAGGTGTCGAACTCGCTTTCGGTGCGCTGCGGGAAGCCGGACAGGCCGCCCAACTGGCGCAAGGTGCCCATCCGGTCCCGGCGCCCGGTCAGGATCTTGTGCGGATAGGTCTGATGGCCCACGTCCCAGACCAGCCGGTCATGCGGCGTGTTGAACACGTGGTGCAGCGCGAGCGTCAGCTCCACGGTGCCCAGGTTCGAACTCAGGTGGCCGCCGGTGCGCGCCACGCTGGTCAGCAAAAACGTGCGCAATTCATCGGCAAGCGCCGGCAACTGCTCGGCCGGCAACGCGCGCAGGTCCGCCGGGCTGTGGATGGTTTCCAGCAAAGTCATGTTCGAGTGGTCCATTTTTCGAGCGCCATGGTGTGATCAGCGCGATGGTGTCGCTCAGCGGTCGCGATGCACCACGCGATCGGCCAACGCTCGCAGCGCACGGGTATCGCGCAGGCCGCTGGCGGCCAGCGCGCGGTGTGCGCCGTCGAGCTGCTGCAACGCTTCCGTACGCGACTGCTCGAGCCCGAGCAGCGATACGAACGTCGGTTTGCCCTGCGCAGCATCCTTGCCCGCGGTCTTGCCAAGGGTCGCCGCATCGGCGGTCACGTCCAGCACATCATCGACGATCTGAAACGCCAGGCCGATCGCATGCCCGTAGTCGCTCAACGCCTGCCGCGCGGTACCGCTGCAGTCGCCACAGGCTGCGCCCATCATCACGCTGGCGTGCAGCAGCGCGCCGGTTTTGAGCCGATGCATCGCGCGCAACTCGGCCTCGGCCAAGCTGCGGCCGACGCTGGCCAGGTCGATCGCCTGGCCGCCTGCCATGCCCGCGAAACCGGCCGCGCGTGCAAGCTGCCGGCACAGCGCAGCCTGCACCGCGGCATCGATGGTGCCGTCTTCCGGCGTCAACAGTTCGAACGCGAGCGCCTGCAGCGCATCGCCGGCAAGCAGCGCGGTGGCCTCGCCGAACTGTACGTGCGCGGTCGGCTTGCCGCGGCGCAGCACATCGTCGTCCATGCAGGGCAGATCGTCGTGCACCAGCGAATAGGCGTGGATCAACTCGACCGCGCAGGCCGCGCGCATCGCGGCACTGCGTGCACCGGCCACGGCTTCACACGCCGCCAGCACCAGCAACGGGCGCAGCCGTTTGCCGCCGTCCAGCACCGCATAACGCATCGCGGCGATCAACTGTGCCGGCCCGCTGTGTTCGACGGCAGTCCCCGCCACCCAGTCGGACAGCGCGGCTTCGACTGCGCCGGTGTGCTCGTCCATCCAGCGCCGCAGATCGAATCCCGCTGACGCATCGGCAGTCCCCGGACCTGCCGGCGCTGCGGCTGCAACCTGCATGTCCGGCGCGCTCACGCTGGTTCGCTCCAGGGTTTCAGCATGCCGTCATCGAGCAGCTTGACCTGCTGCTCCAGCACGTCGAGCCGTTCGCGGCAGAACTGCAGCAGCTCGCTGCCGCGCTGATAACTCGCCAGCAGCTGGTCGAGCGGCGTGTGGCTGGCTTCCAGGCGCTGCAGCAATTGTTCAAGCTCTTCGAGGGCGGCCTCGTAGCTAACCGGCGCGGGCAATGCGGACGTCGCGGAGCTGGTGGTCTTGGGGGCGGCCTTGGGCATTCGGGCAGGAAAAGGGGGAAGAAGAGGCGAAGAAGCGAAACGGACCGGTTGGCTGCAATAGACGACGGGTTTGGGGGAGCAGACAGCATGCCCTCATCCGCGGCAGCGCGCGCAGGCTGCGGATTTTAGGTGTTCGGCGCGCAGGGTGGGGACGGCCGGGGCGCTGCCGCGTGCCCCACTCAGTAGAATCGAATGCCCTGTTCAGCGGCTGCAGGCGCTTGTCGCATCGTCGGATTTGCGTTTGGGCAGCCGGTAGCGCGCGGCTCGGACCCGTGGGTCCGAGCCGACAGCGAATCCGGTCAAGTGGCCTGCCCGCGTTTGCATCCAGCGCATCCTTTCCCTTGTCGCTTCCCGTTTTTGGGGACTTTTCAGCTGAGGTCGCCCATGTCCGACTTGAGTCTTCAATTGCAGCAGCCGGCCACCCAGCCACCGGTGCACGCCTACTTCGACGCGGCACTGCTCGAGCGCGAGCGTGCGGCGCTGTTCCGCGGCGGACCGCGCTACGTCGGGCATGCGCTGTCGGTGCCGAACGTCGGCGACTACCACGCGCTCGCGCACGAGGGCGAGGGCCGCGCGCTGCTGCGCACGCCGCACGGGGTCGAGCTGATCTCCAACGTCTGCCGGCACCGGCAGTCGATCATCCTGCGCGGTCGCGGCTCGCTGGGCGCCGGCTCGGCGCCCGCATCGAGCGACGGCCAGATCGTCTGCCCGCTGCACCGCTGGACCTACAGCGCGGGCAGCGACGGGCAGCCGGCCGGCAAGCTGATCGGCGCACCGCACTTTGCGCAGGACCCGTGCGTGAGCCTGGCCAACTATCCGCTGCAGGAATGGAACGGGCTGCTGTTCGAAGCCGGCGGTCGCGATGTGGCCGTCGATCTCGCGCACTTGAACGCGCGCGCCGATCTCGACTTCTCCGGCCATGTGCTCGACCGCATCGAGCTGCACGAGTGCAACTACAACTGGAAAACCTTCGTCGAGGTCTATCTGGAGGACTACCACGTCGGCCCGTACCACCCAGGCCTGAGCGGCTTCGTTGCCTGCGAGGAGTTGCGCTGGGACCTGCACCCGCAATGCTCGGTGCAGACCGTCGGCGTCGCGAACCGCCTCGGCAAGGCCGGCAGTGCTGTGTATCAGCGCTGGCAGCAAGCGCTGCTCGACTATCGCGAAGGCCAGCCGCCGAAGTACGGCGCGATCTGGCTGACCTACTACCCGCACATCATGGTCGAGTGGTATCCGCACGTGCTCACGGTATCCACCTTGCACCCGATCTCGGCGCAGAAGACGCTCAACGTGGTCGAGTTCTATTACCCGGAAGAAATCCAGGCGTTCGAGCGCGAGTTCGTCGAAGCGCAGCAGGCCGCGTACATGGAAACCTGTGTGGAAGACGATGAGATCGCGCTGCACATGGACGCCGGACGCCAGGCGCTGCTGCGCCGCGGCGAGTCGGATGCCGGGCCCTATCAAAGCCCGATGGAAGACGGCATGCAGCACTTTCACGAGTGGTATTGGCGTGCGATGCAGTCGGCGCCCGTCTCCGACACGCCGGCTTGAACGGCGCCGTGCGCGGGGCCGGCGCGCAGCCGGGCCGCCGCTGACCGCGCGATGTCCCCTTCGCTCTGGATGCTGCTGGCGTCGCTGCTGTTTGCGGCGATGGGCGTTTGCGTCAAGTTCGCGTCCGAGCACTTCAACAGCGCGGAGCTGGTGTTCTGGCGTGGCCTGATCGGCGTGCTGTTCATCTGGACGGTAGCGCGCGTGCGCGGCATTCCGCTGTCGACGCCGTACCTGTCAATGCACGCCTGGCGCTCGCTGGTCGGTGTGTTCGCGCTCGGCACCTGGTTTTATGCGCTTGCGCACCTGCCGCTGGCCACCGCGATGACCCTGAATTACATGAGCAGCATCTGGATCGCGATGTTCCTGGTCGGTGGCGCGCTGCTGGCCTGGCGGCCGGCGCGCGTACCCGCAGCGCCCAGCGGCGGCGCGGCGCCACCGGGACAAGGGCCGCTGGTGCTGGCGGTGCTGGCTGGCTTCGCGGGCGTGGTGCTGTTGCTGCGGCCCAGCGTGGGCGCGGGCCAGGGTTTCGCAGCAAGCATTGGCCTGCTGTCCGGGCTGGCTGCGGCGTTCGCCTATCTGCAGGTGATGGCGCTGGCCAAGGTGGGGGAGCCCGAAGCGCGCACGGTGTTCTATTTCGCGGCCGGCTCCGGCGCGGTCGGTGCGCTGGCGATGCTCTGGACCGGCGTTTCGCCGTGGCACTGGCGAGGCGCCGTCTGGCTGCTGCCGATCGGCCTGCTGGCCTCGCTCGGGCAGCTTTGCATGACGCGCGCCTACAGCTACGGCGCAACCTTGGTGGTGGCGAATTTGCAATACTCCGGCATCGTGTTCGGCGCGATCTTCGGCCTGCTGCTGTTTGGCGATTCGGTACGCCCGCTCGGCTGGGTCGGCATGGCGCTGATCATCGCCAGCGGCGTGGCTGCCACCGCATTGCGCGAACGCGCGGCACCGGCACCGATCGCCGCTGCCGCCTTGCCCGAGACGCCGCCGGACCGGCACGCCTGAGCAACGTTCGTTTTTCCAATGAAAAAGGTTGACGCACCATGACGCACACCACCCTGATCAGCGCGGCCGACCTGCTCGCACTTGCGAGCCAGACCGAATCGGTCGGACAGCTGATGATCTTCGACTGCAGTTTCGATTTGAGCGATCTGGCCGCTGGCCGCCACGCGTATGAGAAAGCGCACATTCCCGACGCCGTGTACGTCGATCTGGAGCGCGATTTGAGCGACCTGGGCGTGCCGGATGCGCAAGGCCGCGCTCAGCCGGCACCGGATGCGGTGTCCGGCGGCCGGCATCCGCTGCCGAGCCCCGAGAAATTTGCGACCTGGCTGTCGTCAATCGGATTTGCCAACGAGATGCAGGCAGTCGTCTACGACCGCAACGGCGGCGTCTATTGCGGGCGGCTGTGGTGGATGCTCAAGTGGGTCGGGCACGAGGCGGTCG
Organism: Burkholderiaceae bacterium; assembly: GCA_965218765.1. GTDB lineage: Bacteria > Pseudomonadota > Gammaproteobacteria > Burkholderiales > Burkholderiaceae_C > JBBPYC01. The sequence goes on from CBDCLU010000005.1 coordinate 69,832, forward strand.
CGGTGCTCGACGGCGGATTGAAGGCCTGGGAAGCGGCCGGCGGCACCCTGACCGATCGCGACGAGCCCGCGCGCTTTCAGGCGAACTTCGACGCGCGGCCGGACAATCGCGCGCTGGTCAGCGCCGCCCAGGTGCAGCAGCATCTTGGGGCACCCGACCAGACCCTGATCGACGCGCGCGCGCCGGCCCGCTTCCGCGGCGAAGTCGAGCCGCTCGATGCGGCCGCAGGCCACATCCCGGGCGCGCTGAACCGGCCGTTCACGGCCAACTTCGACGCGGACGGCAAGTTCAAATCGCCTGAGCAACTGCGCGCGGAATTCGAGTCACTGCTCGGCGGCCGGGATCCAGCCAGCGTGGTGCACCAATGCGGCAGCGGCGTCAGCGCGAATCCGAACCTGATCGCGATGGAACTCGCGGGTCTGGGGCGCTCCCGGCTGTTTGCAGGAAGCTGGAGCGAATGGTCGAGCGACCCGGCGCGGCCGGTGGAAAAAGGCTGAAAGTTCCGCCGCCGCGAGGCCATTCAGCGGTTTTTGATCAAATGTGCCTGAGTCGCTGGTCCTACCTGTGAGTTTAGCTATAAAAACAATAGTAATCAGCGCCGACAGCTGAGTTGGGGCTGCCGCGCACCGCGAACGGCGCATGCGGCGCCTGTTGAATAATCGTCGGCATGAACCCCCTGCTCGCGCGCCTTGAACCGTATCCGTTCGAGCGCCTGCGTGCGCTGTTCGAGGGCGTGCAGCCGAACCCCGCGTATCGGCCGATCAGCCTGGGCATCGGCGAACCGCGCCACCCGGCGCCCGCGTTCGTTAAGCAGGCGCTGACGGATTCGATGGCGGGCGACGCGGGTGCGCTGAGCGGTTATCCCGCAACCGCCGGCAGCCCGGCGTTGCGCGCGGCTTGCGCAGGCTGGGTCGGCCGCCGCTATGGCGTCGAACTGGAGGCGGCAAGCCAGGTGCTGCCCGTGAACGGCTCGCGCGAAGCGTTGTTCGCGTTCGCCCAGACCGTGATCGATCCGGCCCGCGCCGATGCCACTGTCGTCTGCCCGAACCCTTTCTATCAAATCTACGAAGGCGCGGCGCTGCTGGCCAACGCGCGGGTGCATTACGCAGCGAGCGACCCGGCGCGCAATTTCGCGGTGGACTGGGACGCGGTGCCGCACGAGGTCTGGGCCCGTACACAACTGCTGTTCGTCTGCTCGCCCGGCAACCCGACCGGCGCGGTGATGCCACTGGCCGAATGGCAAAAGCTGTTCGATTTGAGTGACCGGCACGGCTTCGCGATCGCGTCGGACGAGTGCTACAGCGAGATTTACTTCCGCGACGAGCCGCCGCTGGGCGCGCTGCAGGCCGCGCAGCTGCTCGGGCGCGAAGTGGGACCGCGCGGCTTTCGCAACCTGGTCGCATTCACGAGCCTGTCCAAGCGCAGCAACGTGCCGGGCCTGCGCAGCGGTTTCGTGGCCGGCGATGCGGCGCTGCTGAACGCGTTTTTGCTCTATCGCACCTATCACGGCAGCGCGATGGGCCCGGCGGTGCAGGCGGCCAGCATCGCGGCCTGGAACGACGAGGCGCACGTGGTCGCGAATCGCGAGCTGTATTGCGCCAAGTTCGCCGCGGTCACGCCGCTGCTCGGCTCCGTGCTCGACGTGAAGCTGCCGGATGCGGCTTTTTACCTCTGGGCGGGGGTGACGGGCAGCGACACGGCCTTCGCGCGCGAGCTGCTCGCTCAATACAATGTGACGGTGCTGCCGGGCAGCTTTCTGGCGCGCGAGTCGCATGGCGAAAACCCGGGCGCGGGCCGCATCCGCATGGCGCTGGTGGCCGGCACCGACGAGTGCGTGGAAGCGGCCGAGCGCATCGTTCAGTTCGTGCGTTGCTGCTGACCGCGGCAGCGCTCGACCGGGTCGACAGCGGCCCGGCCGATCATCTTTGTTCTCTGCAAAACCCATTCAGGCGACCCATGTCCGACCCACTTCAATCCCTCATCGACGCGGCCTGGGAGGATCGTGCGAATCTTTCGGCCAAGTCGCCGCCGAAAGAGACCGCCGATGCGGTCGAGCATGTGATCGCCGAGTTGAACGCGGGCCGCCTGCGCGTGGCGACCCGCGACGGCGTCGGCCAGTGGACCACGCACCAATGGATCAAGAAAGCCGTGCTGCTGTCGTTCCGGCTGCAGGACAACCAGCTGATCCGCGCAGGCGACCTCGGCTTCTTCGACAAGGTGCAGACCAAGTTCGCGCATCTGGAAGAGCCTGAACTGCGCGAAGCCGGCGTGCGCGTGGTGCCGCCTGCGGTGGCGCGGCGCGGCAGCTTCATCGCGAAAGGTGCGGTGCTGATGCCCTCGTACGTGAACATCGGCGCGTATGTCGGCGAGAACACGATGGTCGATACCTGGGCCACGGTCGGCAGCTGCGCGCAGATCGGCGCGAACGTGCATCTGTCGGGCGGCGTCGGCATCGGCGGCGTGCTGGAGCCGCTGCAGGCCGGCCCGACCATCATCGAGGACAACTGCTTCATCGGCGCGCGCTCCGAAGTCGTCGAAGGCGTCGTGATCGAGGAAAACTCGGTGCTGTCGATGGGCGTCTATATCGGCCAGAGCACCAAGATCTATGACCGCGCAAGCGGCGAAGTCAGCTACGGCCGCGTGCCGGCCGGCTCGGTGGTGGTGTCCGGCAGCCTGCCGAGCGACGACGGCAAGTACAGCCTCTACTGCGCGGTGATCGTCAAGCGCGTGGACGCGAAGACGCGCGCCAAGACCAGTTTGAACGACCTGCTGCGCCCTTGACGCCGTAGCCGCCCGATCCAATCGCCCGACTGCACAAGGCCCTGAGCATGAACACGATGGAACGCCTGCTGCGCCTGATGGCCGACCGAAAGGCGTCTGACCTCTATCTGTCGGTGAATGCGCCGCCGCAGATCAAGATCAACGGCCAGTGCGTGCCGATCGGCAGCGACGCGCTGCCGCCCGATGCGCCGCTGAAGATGCTGACCGAAGTGATCCCGGCCGAGCGCGTGGTCGAGCTCGAGAGCACCGGCGAGCTCAACACCGCGATTCCAGTCGAAGGCGCCGGCCGCTACCGCATCAGCGCGATGCGCCAGCGCGGCACTTACGCGGTGGTGGTGCGCTACATCGCCAACAAGATTCCGCCGCTCGATTCGCTCGGCCTGCCGCCGGTGCTCGCCGACCTCGTGATGGAAAAGCGTGGCCTGATACTGGTGGTGGGTGCAACCGGCGCAGGCAAAAGCACCACGCTGGCGGCGATGCTGGACCGGCGCAATGAAGTCGCGTCCGGCCATATTTTGACGATCGAAGACCCGGTCGAATACCTGTTTCGCAACCAGAAGTCGATCGTGAACCAGCGCGAGATCGGCACCGACACGGCCAATTTGCAGATTGCGCTGAAGAACGCGCTGCGGCAGGCGCCCGATGTGATCATGATCGGCGAGATCCGCGACCGGGAGACGATGTCGGCCGCGATCGCGTATGCGCAGTCCGGCCACCTGTGTCTGGCGACCATGCATGCGAACAACAGCTATCAGGCACTGAACCGGATCCTGAGCTTTTATCCGGTCGAGGTGCGCGCCACCATGCTCGGCGACCTGGCTGCCACGCTGAAGGGCGTGGTGTCGCAGCGGCTGCTGCGTGCGTCCGACGGCAGCAGGATCCCCGCAGTCGAGGTGCTGCTCAACACCAAGCTGATCAGCGACCTGATCGAGCAGGCCGATTTCTCCGGCATCCGTGAAGCGATGGAAAAATCGATGGCCGAGGGCTCGCAGAGCTTCGAGCAGGTGCTGGCCGACATGATCCGCGCCGGCACCGTGGACCGCAAGGAAGCGCTTGCGCAGGCCGATTCGCCGGCCAATCTGATGTGGCGGCTGCAGAACGACTTCAACGCGGCAGCCAAGGTCGAATTGGCCGAAAAGGACGAGGCCGACGACGAGCCGTCGTTCACGGAGATCACGCTGGACGTTCGACGGGAATAAGCTTTCCCCCAGCCTTCGCTCCCTTCGGTCGGCTCTCGGCTACCCCCCACCGGGGGCGGCGCCTGCGGCCTGACGAAGCCAGCTCCGCGGCCCCTGCTGGAGTTGGGTCAGCCAGCGGCCTTTAAGGTGGGTTGCATATGTGCTCTGAATCCTCGATATGACGGACATTGCTGAAAGCCCGACGCTGCGACTTGCCGAGGCCCTTATCGCGCTTCGCTCGCAGACCCCGCAGGACAGCGGGTGCCAGCAGATGATTGCCGCCAAGCTCGCGCCGTTGGGGTTTGTGCTGGAGACGATCGAAAGCGGCCCGCCGGAGCAGCGCGTGACGAACCTTTGGGCGAAGCGGCCGGGGCGAGCGGGCGGTGCGGCGGCTCGCACGCTGGTGTTCGCGGGGCATACCGATGTGGTGCCGACCGGGCCGCTCGATGCGTGGACGTTCGATCCGTTTACGCCGACCGTGCACGACGGGCGGCTCTATGGCCGCGGTGCGTCAGACATGAAGACGTCGATTGCGGCGTTCGTTGTCGCGACTGAGCAATTCATCGCAGCGCAGCCCGACTGCGCGCTGTCGATCGCGCTGCTCTTGACCAGCGACGAGGAAGGCCCGGCCACCGACGGCACCGTGGTCGTTTGCGAGCGGTTGGCCGCGTGTAATGAGCGGCTCGACTGGTGCGTGGTCGGCGAGCCGACCTCGGTGGCACGCACCGGCGACATGATCAAGAACGGCCGACGCGGATCGTTGTCGGGCAAGCTCACGGTGCGCGGCGTGCAGGGGCACATCGCGTATCCGCAGCTCGCGAAAAACCCGGTGCATCTGGCCGCGCCCGCACTCGCAGAGCTTGCGGCCACCGTCTGGGACGACGGCAACGAATTCTTTCAGCCGACCGGCTGGCAGGTCAGCAATTTCCACGCGGGCACCGGCGCGACCAACGTGATCCCGGGCAGCGCAACGATCGATTTCAATTTCCGCTTCTCGACCGAGAACGATGCCGCTTCGCTACAAAAAAGAGTGCGCGAGGTGCTGGACCGGCATGGGCTCGGTTATGAAATCGCATGGACTTTAGGTGGCCTGCCTTTTTTGACGACCCCCGGCGATCTGGTCGATGCGATGCGCGCTGCGATCCGGGCCGAAACCGGCTTGGAGCCCGAACTGTCCACCAGCGGCGGCACCAGCGACGGCCGCTTCATCGCGCGCATCTGTCCTCAGACGATCGAGTTCGGCCCGCCGAACGCGACGATCCACAAGATCGACGAGCACATCGTGCTGGCCGACATCGAGCCGCTCACGAACAGCTACCGGCGGCTGCTCGAAAACCTGGACGCGATTGCCCGCGGCCCCGCACCTTGACCGATCCGTTCGCGCCCACGGTGCTCGGCCTGATCGAGGCCGGGGCGGCGCGCCTGGAAGCAGCCGGTGTGTCTTTTGGCCACGGCACCGGCAATGCGTTCGATGAAGCCGCCTGGCTCGTGCTGTGGCAGCTCGGGCTGCCGCTGGGTGACTTGGACGAAGTCGCGCAGACGCCGGTCAGCAGCGCCGGCCGCGCACTGGTCGATGCATTGCTGCAGCGGCGCGTCGATGCGCGCTGTCCGGCCGCCTATCTGACGCAGGAGGCCTGGCTCCAGGGCGTGCCGTTCTACATCGACGCACGCGCGATCGTGCCGCGCAGCTTCATCGCGGAGCTGATCGCGGACGGCTCGATCGATCCGTGGCTCGGTGAACACACGCGGTGCGTGCTGGATTTGTGCACCGGCAATGGCAGCCTGGCGGTGCTCGCGGCGCTCGCTTGGCCGAATGTGACGATCGATGCAGCGGACCTGTCGCCCGATGCGCTTGCGGTGGCTGCGATCAATGTCGAGAAACACGCACTCGAAGGCCGCATCCGGCCGCTCGAATCGGACGGACTCGCGAATTGCGATGGCCGCTACGACCTGATCCTGTGCAACCCGCCCTATGTGACCGAAGCCAGCATGGCTGCGCTGCCCGCCGAACACCGCGCCGAGCCCGCGCTCGCGCTGGCCGGCGGCGTGGACGGCATGGCGTTCATCCAGCCAATGCTGGCCGCTGCCGCTGGTTCGATGACCGAGCTTGCGGTGCTGGTGCTCGAAGTCGGCCATGAACGCGCGCACTTCGAAGCCGCGTTCCCGACGCTCGAAGTGGTCTGGCTAGAGACCAGCGCGGGCGACGAGCAGGTGCTGCTGGTGACGCGCGAGGCGTTGCTCGCAGCAAAGATCGGCCGGTGAAATCTCGGGTGTCAAGCCCACGTTGCGAAAGCGCGTCCGGGCGAGCCGGCAACAGCTGGCCGTTCATGCATCAAATGTGGCAAAAGCTCTAGTGTAGCCTGCATTTTCAGCTATTATTTAAGTAGCTATCAGGCGGCTCGATACAGGCAGGAGTCCACATCCGCCGGCCTAAAATCGTGCCCATCATGTACGTCCACCTGCGCCTGCATACCGAGTTTTCCGTCGTCGACGGAACCAATCGAATCGAAGACGTCGTGGCCGCCGCCGCGGGTGACCGGCAGCCCGCGCTGGCGATCACGGACCTGTCCAATCTGTTCGGCGCGGTCAAGTTCTACAAAGCCGCGCGCAGCAAGGGCGTGAAGCCGCTGATCGGTGCGGAAGTCATGGTGGACGGCTTCGGCGAGAGCGCTTCGGGCGGCAATCAGGCACCGGCGCGCATGCTGCTGCTTGCGCAGAACCGCCAGGGTTACCTGAACCTGTGCGAGCTGCTCGCACGCGGCTGGACGCAGCATGTGGTGAAGGCGAACGCGCTGCTGCGTGCGGAGTGGCTGCAGGAGTTGAATGCCGGGCTGATCGCGCTGTCCGGCGCCCAGGCCGGGCCGCTCGGGCCGGCGTTGCTGCAGGGCGATGGCAAGCGTGCGCGGCAGGTCGCCGTGCAGCTCGCGGCGCTGTTTCCGCAGCGCTTCTACGTCGAATTGCAGCGCGCCGGACGAGCGGAAGACGAGCCGCATGTGACGGCTGCGGTGCAACTGGCCGCAGCGCTTGGCCTGCCGGTGGTGGCCACGCATCCCGTGCAGTTCACCGCGCCGGACGACTACGACGCGCACGAAGCGCGCGTGTGCATCAGCGAAGGCGAGATCCTCGGCAATCGCCGGCGCGTGCGGCGCTTCACGCGCGAGCAGTATTTCAAATCGGGCGCGCAGATGGCCGCGCTGTTCGCCGATGTCCCAAGCGCTTTGGCCAACAGCGTCGAGATCGCGCGCCGCTGCAACCTGACGCTCGACCTCGGCCGCCCGCGCCTGCCCGACTACCCAACCCCTATGGTCGACGGCCAGCGGCTGCCGATCGCCGACTATTTCCGCGTCGCATCTGAACAGGGTCTGGAAAAGCGGCTCGCCAAGCTGTATCCCGATCCGGTCAAGCGCGAAGCCGAGCGCCCGCGCTATGCCGAGCGGCTCGCATTCGAGATCAACACGATCCTGAACATGGGCTTTCCCGGCTATTTCCTGATCGTCGGCGATTTCATCAACTGGGCCAAGGCGAACGGCTGTCCGGTGGGCCCCGGGCGCGGCTCCGGCGCGGGCTCGCTGGTCGCGTATTCGCTGGGCATCACGGACCTCGATCCGCTCGAATACAAGCTGCTGTTCGAGCGTTTCCTGAATCCGGACCGGGTCTCGATGCCCGACTTCGACATCGACTTCTGCCAGACGAACCGCGACCGCGTGATCGACTACGTAAAACAGAAGTACGGACGCGATGCGGTCAGCCAGATCGTCACGTTCGGCACCATGGCCGCGCGCGCCGCGATCCGCGATGTCGGCCGCGTGCTCGACATGAGCTACACGTTTTGCGACGGCATCTCCAAGCTCGTGCCGAACAAGCCCGGCCAGCCGGTCACGATCCAGTACCCGCCGGTGCCTGCGGTGCCCGGCGACCGCAACAACTATGCGATCGCGATGGAGCCGCAGTTGAAGCAGCGCATCGAGCGCGAGGAGGAAGTGCGCACCTTGGTCGAACTCGCGCAGAAGCTCGAAGGCGTCGCGCGCAACATCGGCATGCACGCGGGCGGCGTCGTGATCGCGCCGGGCAAGCTCACCGATTTCTGCCCGCTCTATCAGCAGCCCGGCAGCGATTCGGCGGTGAGCCAGTTCGACAAGGATGACGTCGAGGCGATCGGCCTCGTCAAGTTCGACTTCCTGGGTCTGGCGACGTTGACGATCCTCGAGATCGCGCGTGAGCTGATCGTGCGGCGGCACCCAGATCAATCGAACTTCAGTTATGACGACGTGCCGTTGACCGACCGGCGCACGTATCAACTGTTTGCCGAAGGCCGCACCGAAGCCGTGTTCCAGTTCGAAAGCCGCGGCATGCAGGGCATGCTGAAGGACGCGCGGCCGACCCGCCTCGAAGACCTGATCGCGCTGAACGCACTCTACCGCCCGGGACCGATGGACCTGATCCCGAGCTTCGTGGCGCGCAAGCACGGCCGCGAGCCGGTCGAGTACCCGCACCCGTTGGTCGAGGAGATGCTGTCCGAGACCTACGGCATCATGGTCTATCAGGAACAGGTTATGCAGACCGCACAGATCCTGGGCGGCTACAGCCTTGGCGGGGCGGATCTGCTGCGCCGCGCGATGGGCAAGAAAAAAGCCGAGGAGATGGCCGAGCACCGCGCGATCTTCCGCGCGGGTGCTGCGAAGAACGACATCGACGGACCCCAGGCCGACGAGATCTTCGACCTGATGGAGAAGTTCGCGGGCTACGGCTTCAACAAGTCGCATGCCGCCGCTTATTCGCTTTTGGCCTATCACACCGGCTGGCTCAAAGTCCATTACCCAGCCGAGTTCTACTGCGCGAACATGACGGTGGAGATGGACGACACCGACAAGCTGCGGCTGCTGCATGCCGATGCGCTGCGCGAAGGGCTGAGGTTCGAGCCGCCCGACGTGAACCTCGGCAGCCACCGCTTCGAGCCGGTCGATGACCAGACGATCCGCTACGGCCTCGGCGCGCTCAAGGGCACCGGCGAGCAGGCGGTCGACGCGATCGTCGCGGCGCGCGAAGGCCGCGGTAGCAACGGCGCGCGCGGCACGCAGGCCGGACCGTTCACGAGCCTGTTCGATTTTTGCGCGCGGGTTGACCGCACCCGCATCAACAAGCGCGCGGTCGATGCGCTGATCAAGGCCGGCGGGTTCGATTCGCTACATGCCGACCGGGCGGCACTGGCCGCCTCGATCGACCGCGCGTTCGAGTACGCGAGCGCGGTCGAGGCGAACGCGCAGCAAAGCGGCCTGTTCGACATGGGCGGTGGCGATGACTCGCACGGATCGAGTGCCGAGGAGCCGGCCCTGGTCACTGCGGCACCCTGGGGCGTGAAGGAGCGGCTGATGCTGGAGAAGGCGGCGGTCGGCTTCTTTCTGTCCGGCCACCTGTTCGATGAGGTCGCCAAAGAAGTGCGCAGTTTTGCCAAGCGCGAGATCGCCGAGTTGTCCGACAGCCGCGAGCCGCAGACGATCGCCGGGCTGGTCAGCGATTTGCGCACCATCAACGGCCAGCGCGGCCGCGTGGGGCTGTTCAAGCTGGACGACAAGTCGATGCAGATCGAAGCCGTGGCCGACGAGGCGGTGCTGAACGCGAACCGGCATCTGCTGAAAGACGACGAGGTCGTGGTCGTGAGCGGCCGGCTGCAGCCCGGGCGCGGCGGTTTTGAAGCGCGTTTTCAGGTCAGCCAGGTCTGGGATCTGGCCGCGGCGCGCTGCCGCTTTGGCAAGTTCCTGCGCGTCGCGGTGAACGGCAGCGATCCGGACATCGCGCGGCTGCTGCGCGATTTTCCGCCGCGGCGTGAGGCATCGAGCGAAGGAGAACTGGTGCAGGGACTGGGCGTACGCTTGTCGTTGCTGCGAGACGGCGCAGCGGCCGAATTGCAGCTCGGCGGCGATGCGGTGTTCTACCCGAGCGATGCCGCGCTGGCTGGTTGGGCACGCGCGGCTGATCGCGGGCTGGCGCAGGTGGTTTACGAGTGATGGCGATTTGCGTTCGTTGCCGCATGGAATGAACGCTGCGGCGCTGCAGCCGGTCTGTTTCGGTGGAGGTGATCGCTGCGGAGAATACGGCCTTGGTGGTGGTGATAGGGTGTGGGGCGTTCTTGCTTGAGGGCAGCTGGTGCCTGATGGTGGAGACTGGAGCCGGGTCTCGCCCCGGCAGGCGCAGCCCAAGCTCGCTTTAGAGCGCCAAACTCCTACGGCAGCATTTCGCTAGCCAAGTGACAACCAGCCCAGTTTCGACACAGCGACGCCCCAAACCGTTGACCGCAGTTCGGCATGAATGCGTCACCACGATCAACGGGTACGAAACGGCTGCGGCGGCGGATCCGGCTGCTCCGCCGGCTGGCTCTCGATCCGTTCGTACTCCGAGATCACCTGCGCACCAAACAGCAGCAGCGCGGCCGCAATCTCAAGACTGAGCAGCACCACGATCGCGGTGGTGAGCGACCCGTACACCACGCTCACCTGCGACAACGTGCTGAAGTACCAGACCAGCAGATGCCGTGTGATCTCCCACAGCACCGCGGCCGTCACGCCGCCGAGCAGTGCATGCCGCAGCTTGAGCCGTCCGACCGGCATCACCAAATAGATCGCGGTCAGCATGAACACTTCGCCGCTGAAACCCAGCAGATACAGCAGCGCGCCGGAGAAGCCGCTGAGCGACCAGTGGCGGCCGAGCAGCACCAGCTCTTCCTTGCCGATCGACTGCAGGCTCACCGCCACGACGGTGGACATCAAAAGGCCGATCCCGAGCGCGAGGATGTAGCCGTACGGCAGCAGCGCCGACACCAGAAAATGCCGCCTGCGCACCGCCACCCGGTGGAAAAAGATCACCGACATCGCGTTTTCCAGCACCGTGAACGCAAGCGAGCTGAAAAACAGCATCGTCACGAACAGCACCCAGCCGATCACGTTGCTGTGGTTCAGGAACTTGTCCAGCTCGGCGACGATGGCCGGCGACTGGCCCGGCAGCAGCCATTCCAGATAGCGGCCGATGGTCGCCAGCACGTTCGCCTGATCGGTCAGGTGCGACAGCGCGATCACCGACAGGATCAGCAGGGGCACGATCGACAGCAGCGCGTAGTAGGCGACCGCGCCGGCCAGCAGCATGCCCTGATTCGCGCGGAACGCGCTCAAGGTCTGCCACAGGAAGCGGCCCGGTTGGGAGACGACGTGGCGGGCTTTGCGGCCGATGTTGCGCATGGTGGAGGCGACGTTAGCGCATCGGCGATGTGAGTCGTTGCTGGGCGGCCGACTGCAGCAGGTGCAGCCCCCACCTGCATCCGCGGCCTCAAGACTCGATCGGCGGCTCGTGCAAGGCGCCGACAAGGCCGTTCGCACCGTCACCATCACCGTCGGCATCCGGCAACTGCAGCACGCGTTGTTCGATCAACGCCTCGATCGTCTCATCGTCCACGCCCGCCTCGCGCAGGATCTCGACGCCCTGCTCGCCCGCATGCGGCACATGCCGATGGATCACCGGCGGCGTCGCGCTGTAGCGGCCGATCGGCGCCATCGCCACGATGCGGCCTTCGGTCGGGTGTTCGACCGTTTGAAAAAACCCGCCGGAGGCAAGCTGCGGATCCTCGATCAGGCTGTCCATATCGTGCAGCGGCATCACGGGGATGTCACCCGCATTCAGCGCTTGCAGCCAGTGCGCGGTCGACTCGGCTTTCATCGTGTCGGCGACGAACGCGTAGACCTCGGCAATGTGCGCAGCGCGCGCGCTGTGGTTGCAAAATCGTGGGTCTTCCAGCAGGTCGAGCCGGCCGATCGCCTGAAAGAAGCTGCGCCAGTGCCGGTCGTTGTAGATCAGCACGCACAGGTAACCGTCCGACGTCGCATAGGGTTTGCGATGCGGCGCGAGCAGCCGCGCGTAGCCGGTCGGGCCGATCGGCGGATGGAAGGTTGCGCCGCCCAGATGATCGCCGAGCACGAACTGCGACACCGATTCGAACATCGTGACCTCCACCGCCTGGCCGCGCCCCGTGCTGCGCGCGTGCAGCACCGCTGCAAGCAACGCGATCGCGGCTTGCAACCCGACGCTGCGATCGGCCAGCGTGACCGGCGCATAGCGCGGCACATCGCCGCTTTGCTGCGCTGCCAGCGCCGCCACGCCGGCCGCACCCTGGATCAGATCGTCATATGCGGGCTTGCCTGCATACGGCCCGCCTTGCGCATAGCCGAATGCGCCGACGACGACGAGCTTCGGGTTCACCGCCGCGAGATCGTCATACGAGAGCTTCAGCCGCGCCATCGCCTGCGGCCGCACGTTGTAGATCAGCGCATCGGCAGCCGCTGCGATGCGCAGCAGCGCGTCGCGTCCCGCCGGCTGTTTCAGATCCAGCACGATCGAGCGTTTGTTGCGGTTCAGATGCAGCGCGAGGTGCCCCATGCCGGCGCTGCGCATCGGGCCGATCGCACGCAGGTTGTCGCCACCGGGCGGCTCGACCTTGATCACGTCGGCGCCCAGGTCGGCCAGCGTCTGCGTCGCATAAGGCCCCATCACGACGGTGGTGAGGTCCACGATGCGCAGGCCGGCGAGCGGGCCGGTGTTGGGTCGGAGCGGTTGCGCCGTGAACGGTCCGGCAGCGTCAGCATCGCTGTTTGAGAAAGCTTCGGTGCGGCTCGTCATGGCGCTCGTTTCAGTGGTTGCGGCGGCATCGCTCGGCCGAGTCAGTTCAGCCCGCACGGTCCGCGAAGCGCTCAAAGGTCTGGTCAAGCTGCGCGATCCAGTCCGCCTTTTTTGCATCGGCTGCAAAGCTTGCCTCGAAGCTGTTGCGTGCAAGCCGGTAAGCGTGGCTCGCGTCCATCCCGGTCGCATCGAATACCTGCACGAAATTGTCGTTCACATAGCCGCCGAAGTAGGCCGGGTCGTCCGAGTTCACGGTCGCCTTGAGCCCGGCATCGAGCAGCTCGCGCAGGTTGTGCTTGGACAGGTCGGGGAATACGCGAAGTTTCACGTTGGACAACGGGCAGACCGTGAGCGCGACCTGCTGATCGACCAGCCGCGCGACGAGTTGCGGGTCTTCCATCGACCGCACGCCGTGGTCGATGCGCTCGGCGTCCAGCACGTCGAGCGCGGAAGTCACGTACGCAGGCGGCCCCTCCTCGCCCGCATGCGCGACGCGGTGCAGGCCGAGTTCGATGCAGCGTGCGAACACACGCGCGAACTTCTCGGGCGGATGGCCGCGCTCGCTCGAATCAAGGCCCACGCCGATGAACTGGTGCCGGTGCGGCAGCGCCTGCTCGAGCGTCTGCATCGCTTCGTCCTCGCTCAAGTGCCGCAGGAAACACAGGATCAGCGCGGCGCTGATGCCGAGCTGCTCGCCCGCATCGACACACGCGCGGTGCAGCCCGTCGAGCACGGCCGCGATCGGCACGCCGCGTGCGGTGTGCGTCTGCGGGTCGAAGAACATTTCCGTGCGCAGCACGCCGTCGGCCTTCGCGCGTTGCAGGTAGGCCCACGCCATTTCGTAGAAGTCCTGCGCAGTCCGCAGCACGTCGGCGCCCGCGTAGTAGATGTCCAGAAAGCTCTGCAGGTCGGCAAACGCGTAGGCAGCGCGCAGCGCTTCGACATCCGGATACGCGAGCTTCACGCCGTTGCGCTGCGCGAGCGCGAACAGCAACTCGGGCTCGAGCGAGCCTTCGATGTGAATGTGCAGTTCGGCTTTCGGCATCGCGCGCAGCAACTCGGGCAGGCGTGTGCTCGGGATGCGGGAACAACTGGCGGGAATGGTGGTCATGGTCGGCGAGGTGTGGCGGGTAAGGCGCGATGGGACGGGATGGGGCGACGTCGGGCCCATGCTACCGCCGGATCGTCTGAGGCTCGAGATGGGCTCCAGCCGGAAGGCACAGGACCGCGCAGCTGCGGCGACGGCCTTCGCCTTCCGAGGCCGGACGCTGGGCAGTTCCATGCGACTCGGCGGACTTCCGACAACGGCGGACGCCAAAACTTCAAGCCTAATCAGGCTATGGCGCTTACTCCGACTGCGCTTGCAGCTATAAAAACAATATTCAGACTGCCTGCCTGCCCTTTGCGTTGCTGGTTGCGTTCTCCAGCCGCAATCCGCCATGCTTGATGCCTTATTTCTGGCGCTGGATGGGGCAAGCCAGAACGCCCGCTCAGTGCCGGGGCTCGATCCGCAGGATCGCGTTGTCGTGGTCGGCGCTCAGATAGATCACGCCGTCGACGCCCACCGCCACGCCGGTCACCAGATACGGCAGCGGCAGACTCGGGCCGGGTTCCAGGCCGATCGGCAGGTCGTCCGCAACCGTGCGCCGCTAGCCGCCGGCCGGATCGATCCCGATCAGCCGCCGCGCGGCCGACTCGGCGACGATGAAGCTGCCCCAGGGCGTCTGCGCAAGACCCTCGGGGAACGCAAGCTGGTCGGGGACGACCCTCTTTTATCCCGTGGCCGCATCGATCTTGCGAAACGCAAAGATGTCGGAAATCCAGAGCGTGTGGCCGTCCGCGTCACGCTTCAGCCCGGCCAGCACTGCGACCTTGCCGGAGATGAGCGCGCGCAGCGCGCCGCTGGTCGGGTCGAATGACTGCACCGAGTTGCCGGCCAGGTTCGATACATAGAGCATGCCGTCCGGCGCGAACGCGAGGTTGTCGAGCGCCGACTCGAGCTGCTTGACCACTGCCTTGCGACCCGTGGCCAGTTCGACCTTGCTATGCTCGCCGCTCGACCCAGAGTTTGCCTTAGCGATCGAGTTTGAGCGCGGCGGGCACCTGGAATTCGCTGTTGATCACCTGGATCGCGCGATCGGCCGGGTTCATCCTGACGACCTGCCCTGTGAACCGGAGCGGACCGTAGAGCATGCCGTCGGGACCGACCTCGAAGCCGTTGAAGCCGCCCATGTCCTTGGCGATCCGGCGCGGCGGATTGTTGCCGGCCACGTCGATCTCCCAGATCGCATCGCTCAGGAACACCTGGCTCGCATACAGCTTGCCGGTCTTCTGGTCGAACGCGAGCGAGTTGATGCCGGGCAGGTCCTTGGCCAGTATGCGGATCGGCGCTGCGTCGTTCTCCCGATAGCGCAGCACGTCTTGCATCCAGGACGTCCAGGCCAGCGCGCCGTGCGGCCCGATCGCGATGCCATCGGCCTGGCCCTGCGGCGCCTGCCAGCCCGCAGGCCGCGTCGTTAGGGGGGGGGCCTGGGCGGTGGCCGCGCTGGCCGCTACCCAGAGGCCGAGGCACAGCGTCGGCAGGACGGAACGCGATGTCATGGGACGTCTCCTCTGATATGGGGGTTGACGACCGGTATTGCACCGCACTGCCCGGCCGTCACGCCCCGCCGGTGGCCGGCCGGCTGGGCCCGGCGCGGCCAAGCTGATCCAGTCGAGCAAATTGCGCGCCGCAGCCAACAGCGCGCGCGGCGCCGCGCCGTCCCAATGGAGAGCGAGCCGGGTCGCGGGCGACCTCATCGACAGCGTCATCACCGTTGTGGCCTATGGCATCCAGGACCGGCGCACTGAACGCGTTCACCGCTACCTGCTGCACAGGCGACGGCATGCGGCAGAATGCAAGTGGCTGGCCGCTCGTCCAGCCGACGCGCCCGGCAGTTCGCTCGTGACAACGGATCGATGCGCCAGCGCCATCATGCGTGACCGCTACGCTGCCCATCCTTTGTGTTTTCCCATCGACCGCCTGCATGATTGAAGGGTCGCGACGATCGGACGAACTTGCCCGCTGCGCCTGCGCAGCATCGAGCGCAAACCTGTGCTGTTCACCCACGCCTGAATACGGCGCCCTTGGGCAAACGGGTGACCAAGACCGCACTGCGTCATGACGTGCCCCAGGAAATCCTGCGGGCGTCGGGCGTGCCCTTCGGTTGGCTGATCCAGGAGATCGCCAGGCAATTTTCACTGCCCTGCCCGCCGCTCGCGTCAGAATTCCCGCCGATGAATCCGCCCGACACCAGCACCGTTCCAGTACCCGCGCAACCGCCTGCGCTCTTCACCAAACTGCGGCCCTGGCTGCTGAGCTTCTGGCCGGCGCGCCAGAGCGTCGATGCGCGCGAGAAGGTGCGCGGTTTCGTGGGCGCAGGCTGCGGCATCTTGCTGACCGCACTGCTCAGCCGCTGGTTCGCGGGTGCGCAAGCGGCCGGTCCGTGGCTGGTCGCGCCGCTGGGTGCCAGTGCGGTGCTGGTGTTTGCAGTGCCGGCCAGTCCGCTCGCGCAGCCGTGGTCGGTGGTCGGCGGCAACACGCTGTCGGCGCTGGTCGGTGCGGCCTGCGCGATGCTGATTCCGGAGCCGGCGGTTGCGGCCGCTGTGGCCGTGCTGCTCGCGATCGCGCTGATGTTCAGCCTGCGCTGCCTGCACCCGCCGGGTGGCGCGGCGGCGTTGTTCGCGGCGCTGGGCGCGACCAGCTTTGCATTCGCGCTGTTTCCGGTGCTGGTCAACTCGCTGCTGCTGGTGGCTGCCGGGCTGCTCTACAACAACCTGACCGGGCGGCGTTATCCGCATGTGCAGATCGCGCCGAAGACCGGGCCACACGTGGTCGAGTCGCGCTTCAGCGCGGCGGACCTCGACGCGGCGCTCGAGCACTACAACCAGGTGATGTCGGTCAGCCGCGACGACCTCGAGCAATTGCTGCACTACGCGGAGGCGCAGGCCTACCAGCGCAACATCGGCGAACTGCGCTGCCACGACATCATGACGCGCGAGCCGGTGGCGGTGCAGTTCGGCACACCGCTGCCGCAGGCCTGGAGCCTGATGCAGCAGCAGCACCTGAAAGCATTGCCGGTGACGGACCGCGCGCGCCGGCTCGTCGGCATCGTGACGTTGTCCGACTTCATTCGCAGCGCGGGGCTCGAGCAGAATAGCCGCGTGGGTCCGCGCCTGCGCCGGCTGCTGCGGCCCAGCGGCCTCGCGCATTCGGAAAAAGCTGAAGTGGTCGGCCAGATCATGAGCCGCCAGGTGCGCGTGGCGAGCGACCAGCGCGCGGTGTCCGAACTGATCCCGCTGTTCGCGCAGGCCGGCCACCACCACCTGCCGATCATCGATGTGGAAAAACGGCTGGTCGGCATGCTGACCGAATCCGACGTGGTGCGCGCGCTGCATCGTGCGACGCAGCCCTGAGTGGACCGCCGCACATGCCGTCGCACCTAATCGTCTGGCTGGCGGCTACTTGACGCCGACGTTGGCGACGTAGTACGCGAGCAGATCCAGGTCTTCCACCGACACCTGACTCAACGCTTCGGACATCGCGCGCGTGTAGCCGGCCCGCTCGCCCGACTTGAATCCATGCAGCGCCATGCGCAGGTAGTCCTCCTTCTGCCCGCCGATGCGCGGCACGCCCTGCCCGCCATCGAGCATCGCGCCGTGGCAGAACACGCATTTGTGCTGCTGCGCCAGCGCCTGTCCCTTGTTCATCCGCGCGGCATCGGGCGGCTCGGCCGGCGCGGCAGCCGGCACCGGTGGCAGCGTATCGATGAATTCGGAAAAGCCGCGCAGGTCAGCATCGGTCATCGGCTTGGCGATGGCGACCATCGCGGCGTTGTCGCGTCGGCCCTCACGGAACATGAAGAGCTGGGTGATCGCATAAAGCGAGTGCTGCCCTGCCAGCACCGGCGTACCCGCCATGTCGCTGCGACCGCTCGCGCCGTGGCAGGCTGCGCAGACTTCGCGGTAACGGTCGGCGTAGGGCGAAGCGGCGGCAGCGGCGACCGCGGCGGTCTTGCCGGCAGCGTGCGCCGCAGCCGCCGTGCCCGTACCGGCAGGCGCTTTCTTCACCTGCGCGCCAGCGACGGTCGCCACCCCGAGCACGACCCACGCGCCCACTGCCGCGAACTTTCGCCCGTGCTTCAACTCATTTCTTCCCGCTGTAGCTGATGCGGTAGATGGCACCGGCATGGTCGTCGCTGACCAGCAGCGAGCCGTCCTTCATCACGAGGAAATCCACCGGCCGGCCGAGGTACTGGTTGTTCTCGACAAAACCGGTCATGAACGATTCGAGCTTCACGCCACCCTTGCCGTCCGGAAAGCCGACCATTACGTCGGCATATTTCTTGGTGCGGTTCCACGGACCGTGGCGTGCGATGAACATCGCGTTGCGATACTTGGCCGGGAACATCTTGCCGGTATAGAACTTGAGGCCGAGGGTGCCCGCGTGCGGCCCGGTGAATGCGACCGGCTTCGCGTAATCGTCACAGTTCTTGCCCCAGCCGAACTCGGGGTCCGGGATGTTGCCCTGGTGGCAGTAGGGAAAGCCGAAGTGCTGCTTGCCGGGCTGCGTCACGTGGTTCAGCGTGTCGTTCGGAAGCTCTTCGCTGAGCCAGTCGCGACCGTTGTTGGTGAACCAGAGGTCGCCGGTTTTCGGGTCGAAGTCGAAACCGACCGTGTTGCGCACGCCGGCTGCAATCGTCTCGTTGCCCGTGCCGTCGAGGTTCATGCGGTAGATCTTGGCGTAGTCGCCGGGGTCGCAGATGTTGCAGGGCGCGCCGATGTTGTAGTAGAGCTTGCCGTCATGCACGCGCAGATATTTCCAGCTGTGGTCGTCGCCGCCAGGCAGCTTGTCGGTCAGCACCGCGGTCGGCTCGCCGAGGTTGTCGAGCTTGTCCTCGACGTTGTCGTAACGCACGATCTTCTTGTTCGTCGCAAAGAACAGCGTGCCTTGGTAGAACGCGATGCCGGTCGCATAAGGCGTCTTGTCGATGATCGTTTTCGGCTCGCGCTTGCCGTTCACCGCCTTCTCGGGCAGCACATAGACCTTGTTGCCGACGCCCAGCGTGCTGACGAACACGTTGCCTTTGGCGCCCTCGCGCAGATCCCGCGCATCGAGCACGCCCGACGCCCAGGTTTCCACCTTGAACCCCGGGGGCAGCTTGAACTTTTTGGTGGGCAGATCGGCCGCAGCGGTGGGAATCGGAAACGCGGCAACCGGCGCCATCTTCATTGCAGTATCGGTCTTGGGCCGGTCTTTGGCCCAGCCCGGCACGGGGTCCTCGGCATAGGCGGTGGCGACGGCGCACACCAACGGGACGGCAACGGCGAGGGACAGCAAACGACTTTGATACATGTCTCAACCTATTCTGTAGTGGACGGCGGCGCAACGTCGACGATCGGTCACTGGCCTTTGCGGGCAGCCGACGACGACGTTGAAATTTCAGTCTAGCCAGCGGTTGCTGACTTGTCGAGAAACAGATGTGAACGCTTGTGAATGCGCCTCGTCGGTCCCGCCTGTGCCCCGCTGCGTGGTGGGCACCGTGTTTCGTGACAGCTCAATTGCGTTGCTGCGAAGCCGTCATACCGCTGCGCCAGCGTGGTCCACAACGCCACGCAGTGCCGGCAGTGCAGCCAGCGTGTTGTCGAACGCTTGCGCAGCCAGCGCACCGGGTGCGATCCCGCGCAACGCTGCAACGCAGCTCGCGATCTGCGGCAGCTCAGCCGGCGTGTTCACGGCCTGTGCCGCGCCATCGCCGCGCTGTGCCGCAGTGCGGTAGATCCAGTGTGGCGGTATGTCCGGCGAATCGGTCTCCAGCACGATGGAAGACAGAGGCAGCTCGACGGCGAGTCTGCGCAGCCGCGTCGCGCGTTCGTAGGTGCAGGCACCGCCAAAGCCGAGCTTGAAGCCACGCGCGATCAGCTCCTGCGCCTGCTGCAAGCTGCCGTTGAACGCATGGGCGATGCCGCCCGGCGGCTCGATCTGGCGCAGGTGCTTGAGCACCTTGTCCACGGATCGCCGCACGTGCAGGATCACCGGCAGACCGGCGTTGCGAGCGATCTTTAATTGGGAGCGGAATATGTGCTGCTGGTGCGCGTCATCCAAGTCGCCGGTGAAATAGTCAAGCCCGATCTCGCCGACCGCGACCAGCCGCGGATCGTCGCGATGCTGCGCGACCTGCTCGGCCAGCCGCTCCAGATCGGCTTCCTGCGCAGTGTTGCTGCACAGCGGATGAATGCCGAGCGCGTAGCTGTCACCGAGCCGCGCCGCCAGCGTCCGCACGGCGGCGAAGTTGTGCACAGCGACGGCCGGGATCACGCAATGGGCGACGCCCCGCGTGCGTGCCAGCGCGCGGATCGCATCGATGTCGCGGGCCAGTTCCGGCGCATCGAGATGGCAGTGGGTGTCGATCCAGTCCATGGAATGCGATGCTAGCTGGCGCGCGGGAAAATCAGCACTCGGGCGAATCGACGCAAAACGCCATCGATATTCAGCAGCCGCGCGCGGGTCATGTTGGTGGCGGATGCCAATCGATCGACCGTCACGCTCGGGTTGAACCTGGCAGCGCAACCAAAGCCGGCAGCGCCGGATCGTTGCCGGCTTTGCTGAGGCATCGCACAGGCTTTGTTGAAAAAATAGTCCTTAGCCGCTTGTATGTTCTGTGTTGTCAGCTATTCTTTTAGAAGCATATGCGCACTGCTGATGCGCTTGCTGCCCTCTCTCGCCTGCCCCTTTCAACGGCGGCAATGGGGTTGTCCGCCCGTCTATCCAGACGCCGCGTCAGGCGTGATACTGTTTGTTTGTGTGTTTCCGCCATCCTTCTTGCAGGTAACCAACGATGCGCAGGCCCGCTCTCTACAGTTCCGCTGGTCGCACAGCACCTCCTTCCAGCGTGCCGGACGATATTGACGAGCCGGTGCCAGTGGCTGATGCAGCGCCGGCCGCAACGCCGACAGCCACCCGCACGCAGCGGCTGTTCACGTCGCCGCGTGCGTTGTCCGCCTGGGCTTTCGGGCTGGCGCTGGCGGCGCTCGTCACGCTGTGGCTGCCGCCGTCGATCGGGCCCGGTCTGCACGGCAGAGCCCAGCCGCCATTGACGCAGAAGGCGCTCGACGCAGCGGTGCTCAAAACGATGGAAACGCACGTCATGCCGTCGGAAGCGGCGCGTGCCTATGACAAGGTGCGCCCGTCGGTCGTACGTGTGCGCGGCTTCGGCAAATCGAAGGACGGCAAGACCGACCTGGCGCGCGGCATCGGCACCGGCGTGGTGATCGTCGATACCGGCACGATCCTGACGAACCTGCACGTGGTGCAGGGCGCCGAATCGATCAAGGTCGAATTCGCCGATGGCAGCATCTCGGATGCGAAGGTGACCGGCGCGCAGCCGGAAAACGACTTGGCGGTGCTGCAGGCGCAGGAAGTGCCGGACGACCTGATCGCCGCCACCATGCGCTCCACGGGCGACTTGAAAAGCGGGGACCATGTGATCGCGGTCGGCTTTCCGTTCGGCATCGGCCCGTCGGTATCCGAGGGCGTGATCTCGGGCCTGAAACGGGCCTTCCGCTCGCCCAAGGGCAAACAGCTGATGACGAACCTGATCCAGTTCGATGCAGCGGCGAATCCCGGCAATTCGGGCGGCCCGCTCGTCACGATGGACGGCGAAGTGGTCGGCATCGTGACGGCGATCCTGAACCCCGAATCGCGCACGTTCATCGGCATCGGCTTTGCGATGCCGATCGAGAACGCTGCAGCCGCTGCGGGCCCGTCGCCGTTCTAGCGCTGCACGCAGCGCCCCATTTTTCCTCACATTCTCCGGACCGCCCCATGTTCAACCGCAGGAACAAGCTCGCCATGCAAGACCCAGACGCACCGGACCGGCTCGAAGCGAACGATTCGAACGAATCGACGAGCCAGCTGATGGAGCAGATCCTCTACGAGGTCAAGCGGGTCGTGGTCGGGCAGGACCGCTTTCTGGAACGGGTGATGGTCGCGATCCTCGCGCAGGGGCACCTGCTTGTCGAAGGCGTGCCGGGGCTGGCCAAGACGCTGACCGTGAAAACCTTGGCGAACACGATCCGGGGCCAGTTCAAGCGGATCCAGTTCACGCCCGACCTGGTGCCCGCGGACCTGGTCGGCACGCGCATCTACAACCAGCGCACCGGCGAGTTCTCGACCTCGCTCGGGCCCGTCTTCACGAACCTGCTGCTGGCCGATGAGATCAACCGCGCGCCGGCCAAGGTGCAGAGCGCGCTGCTCGAAGTGATGCAGGAGCGCCAAGTCACGATCGCCGGTGTCACGCACATGGTGCCCGAGCCGTTCCTGGTGATGGCCACGCAGAATCCGATCGAGACCGAAGGCACCTATCCGCTGCCCGAAGCGCAGGTCGACCGCTTCATGATGAAGGTGCTGGTCGACTATCCGACGGACGAGGAAGAGTTCGTGATCGTGCAGCGCGTCACGGGCCCGAAGGTCGAGCCACTGCCGGTTGCGACCACCGAGCAGCTCGCCGCGCTGCAGGCCGAATGCCGCGATGTGTACGTCGATCCGTCGCTCGTGCAGTATGCGGTGCGCCTGGTATCGGCCACGCGCACGCCGGTGCGGCATGGCCTGAAGGACCTGGGCCGCTTCATCACGTTCGGCGCGAGTCCGCGCGCGACCATTTCGCTGACCGAAGGCGCGCGCGCGCTGGCGATGCTGCGCGGACGCAACTACGCGCTGCCGGAAGACATGACCGACTTGGCCAGCGACGTGCTGCGGCACCGGCTGGTGCTGTCGTACGAGGCGCTGTCGGAGGGGCTCGATGCCGATGCGCTGATCAGGCAGATCATGGCCAAGCTGCCGCCGCCGGCCAAGCCATTGCAGCATGAGCAACGACGTGCTTAAGCTCACCCCCACGCTTCGCTCCCTTCGGTCGGCTCTCGCGCACCCCCGACCGGGTGCGGCGCCTGTGGCCTGGCGGAGCCAGCTCCGCGGCCCCCGCTGGACCTGGGTCGTGCCTCGCTCACGCGCTCTACCTATCGTACAAGCCTCGGTCGTCTGAAATGGTCAGCGCCCAGAAGCCCGATTCCGCCAGCGCCGAAGGCGTGCTGCGCCGGCTTGAATGGACGGTGATCCGGCGGCTGGACGGGTTGCTGCAGGGCGACTATCGGACGTTGCTGCGCGGCACCGGCATGGATCTGGCGGACTTGCGGCCGTATCAGCACCATGACGATGTGCGGCACATCGACTGGAACGTGACGGCGCGGCATGACGACCCGCATGTGCGCGTGTTCACCGAGGACCGCGAGATGACCGCGTGGTTCCTGCTGGACCTGAGCCCGTCGGTCGATTTCGGCTCCGGGCTGCTGGCCAAGCGCAACGTTTCGTCCGAGTTCGTCGCGGTGCTCGCGCGCCTGTTGACGCGGCATGGCAACAAGGTCGGTGCGATGCTGTACGGCACAGGGGTGGACCAGGTGATCCCGTCGCGCGGCGGCCGCGCCCATGTGCTGCATCTGCTGCAGTCGATCCGCAACCGGCCGGCGAATGTCGAATGGCCGAGCGAGCGCGAGCGCAGGAAGCAGTTGAAGTCGCAGCGGCAGCAGGGCCCGACGGCAACGCCTGCGCGCGGCGCCGGTGGCGGCACCGCGACCCACCTGGCCGATCTGCTGCATGCGGCGGCGAACCTGATCAAGCGCCGCTCGACTGTGTTCGTGGTGTCGGATTTCATCAGCGAGCCAGGCTGGGAACGGCCGCTTGGCGCTTTATCGTTGCGGCACGAAGTGGTGGCGGTGCGGCTGCTCGATCCGCTCGAACTGGAACTGCCCGATCTCGGCCTGCTGCCGATCCGCGACGCGGAGACCGGCGAACAAATCCTGGTGGATACGCACGACCGCGGGTTTCGCAAGCGGTTTGCGCGCATCGCGGCGCAGCGTGAAGCCGAGTTGCGCGAAGCCCTGGGCCGGGCCGGCGTTGATGCGCTGGAACTGTCCACCGACGGCGCGCTAGTCGATGCGATCGCGCGTTTCACCGACCTGCGCAAACGCCGCGCGCGGCTGTCGGCCGGCGGCAACATGCCGCTGCACCTGCAGCACGCATGACAATTGCCGACCCGACTGTCCGCTGAAATCGCAAGGGACACGCCTCCATCATGGACTTCATTCAATCGCTGCTGGACAAACTGCGGCCGTTGCTCGACTGGATGCAGCCGCTGCTGTCACAGACGCAACCGTTCTTCGACGACGTGGCTCGCAGTGTGCGCAACGTGCCGATCGGCTTCACCTGGCCTGCATTCCTGTGGCTGCTGCTGCTGCTGCCGCTGCTGGTGCTGTTGTATCTGTGGCTGCTCGGGCGTCGCAAGAAGATCGCGCTGCGCTATGCAAGCCTGTCGATCGTGCGCGAGGCGATGGGCCGTGGCCGATCGTTTCGCCGGCACATCCCGCCGCTGCTGTTTCTGATGGCGTTCACCGCGATGCTGATTGCCGCCGCGCGGCCGTACGCAACGATCGCGCTGCCATCGACGAACCAGACCATCATCCTCGCGATGGACGTGTCGGGCAGCATGCGCGCAACCGACGTGAAACCGAACCGGCTGGTGGCCGCGCAAAGCGCCGCCAAGGCGTTCCTGGCCGAGCTGCCGCGTCATGTGAAAGTCGGCATCGTCGCGTTCGCGGGCACCGCACAGGTGGTGCAGGCGCCGACCGTGAACCGCGAAGACCTGATTGCTGCGATCGACCGCTTTCAGCTGCAGCGCGCCACCGCGATCGGCAGCGCCATCGTGATCTCGCTGGCCGAAGTGTTTCCGGACCAGGGCATCGATCTCGATTCGGTCGGCGCGCCGAGCCAGCGCCGCGGGGTCGCGATCGACGCGCCGGTGAAGCCGGAGCAAAAACCGTTCACGCCGGTGGCGCCCGGCTCGTACGATTCGGCTGCCATCATCCTGCTGACCGACGGCCAGCGCACCACCGGCGTCGATACGCTGGATGCAGCCAAGCTGGCCGCCGACCGCGGCGTGCGCATCTACACGGTGGGCGTGGGCACCGTGGACGGCGAGGTGATCGGCTTCGAAGGCTGGTCGATGCGCGTGCGGCTGGATGAGGAAACGCTCAAGACGGTCGCCAGCCGCACGCAGGGCGAGTACTACTACGCAGGCACGGCTGAGAACCTGCGCACGGTCTACGAAACGCTGAGTTCGCGGCTGACGGTGGAGAAAAAAGAGACCGAAATCTCCGCGCTGTTCGCATTGCTGGCTGCGGGGCTGGCGCTGCTGTCGGCAGGGTTGTCGCTGCTGTGGTTCAACCGGATTGTTTGACTCGGCCCCAGCCTTCGCTCCCTTCGGTCGGCTCTCGGCTACCCCCCACCGGGGGCGGCGCCTGCGGCCTGGCGGAGCCAGCTCCGCGGCCCCTGTTTGAGGGGATCGGCCTGTTGGACGGTAAGCGTCTGTTCTTCAGTTGCATCCCGTTGATGGCCGTCGGCGCGACCATCGTGCCGGCCAAGTTGCCAGCAGCACGCCGAGCAGCGCGATGCCGAACGCGAACAGCTGGACACCAGACAACGTCTCGCCCAGCGCGAGCACGCCGACCGCCGCTGCGCTGATCGGCAACAGCACGGTAAACACGCCGGCCTGCGCCGCAGGCACCTGTTGCAGGCCCGTCATCCAGAGCCAGACGGTCCAGACGCTGGCAGCAAGCGCATAGAACAGCAGCAACAGCCAGGCCCCGGGCGGTACCGCTGCGAAGTCGAAACCGACCGCCGCATACAGCCCGAACGGTGTCATCAGCGCGAGGCCGACCAGGTTCACGATCGCGGTGATGCGTTGGGCGCCCAGTGCGCCGGTCAGCTTCTTGCCGATCACCGCATAGCTCGCCTCGCACAGCACGGCGCCGCACACGAGCAGATCGCCGAGCCAGCGCGTTTTCAACGTCAAATCACCTGCAGTCGCAGACTGCCCGAGCAGCTTTGATTTCGATAGCGAAAACAGCGCGATGCCGAGTGCCGCGCAAGCCACTCCGCCCCAAACCCGCACGCCAATGCGTTCGCGCAGAAACACGAAACTCATGAGCGCGACCACCGCCGGGATCGACGCCATGATCACGCCTGCCGACACCGCGCTGGTCATGCTCACGCCGTACAGCATCAGCACCGAGAACAGGAAATTGCCAAGAAACGATTCGAGGAACAGCAGCGCGCGGGTCTGGCGCGTGAGCGGCGGCTCGAACGCGGGTTTCTTCAGCCAGTGCGGCATCGCGAGCGCACCGATGCAAAAGCGGAGCCAGGCCAGCAGGAACACCGGCAGCGCCGCGACCAGCGGTTTCGACAGTGCCACGTAGCTGCCGACCAGCGCCATGCTGAGCGCCAGGCACCCATAAGACAGCAGCCGGCCCGGGCCGGGCGCGGAAGCCGAATCGATTGGCTTCAATAGACTCCCCGCTGACCTGTGAATGGACGAGAAAAGACGCAATTTCGATGATGCCCGAACCGGATTCAGCAGCGCCGATCGATGCCGCCGTGCATACAGCCTCCGGCCATCGTCACGTGTTCGTCTACGGCACGTTGCGCGCAGGCGGCAGCAACGACATCCGGCGCTATTCGCCAACGCCGTGCTGGGTCGGCTTCGCCACGGTCACCGGAACCCTGTATGACTTCGGCGGCTGGCCGGGTCTGCGGCTGCAAGGCAGCAGCGTCGTGGTCGGCGAAGTCTGGCGCATCGATGCCAGCGTCGAGCCGCTGCTGGATCGACTCGAAGGCGTTCAGGCCGATGGCGCTGGCGAGTACGCCCGGCGCAGCGTGACCGTGCAAGTCGGCGGCGCCGCGATCGCGTGCCTCGTCTACGAAATTCATGCGGACCGGCTGCCGGGCCGCCCTTTGATCCCGCATGGCGACTGGATGGCCCACACGCGCAAACGTTGACCCGCACTTCGCGGCGCTTGTGAAGGCGCCCCTCAAACTACAGGAAAACCCGTGTTTCAGCCAACCATTCAAAAAGAATTTAGAGTTTTCAGTCTTATATAAGACATAAGAGCTGAAAAACCGACTACAGTAATAAGACGCGACCGGGACACCCTCGCAACACCGAGTTTTCGCTTCGGTTTTGCTTTGGACAAACCGCTCAGTCCGACCACTCAATCCAGCAGGAGGGCCTATGCCGCAGAACATCACAGAACAACTGAGCCGCGAACAGCAAATCGCCGCACTCGAAAAAGACTGGGCCAACAACCCGCGCTGGAAAGGCATCAAGCGCGGCTACAGCGCGGCCGACGTGGTGCGGCTGCGCGGTTCGGTGCCGGTCGAATACACCTTGGCGCGCCGCGGCTCCGAAAAACTCTGGGACCTGCTTGAGACCGAGCCGTACCTGAACACGCTCGGCGCGCTGACCGGCGGCCAGGCGATGCAGCAGGTGAAGGCTGGCGTGAAGGCGATTTACCTGTCGGGCTGGCAAGTGGCGGCCGATGCGAACAACTACTCGGCGATGTATCCGGACCAGTCGCTGTATCCGGTCGATTCAGTGCCGAACGTCGTTGAGCGCATCAACAACTCGTTTCGCCGCGCCGACGAGATTCAATGGTCAAAGGGCATGAACCCCGGCGACCAGGGCTACATCGACTACTTCGCGCCGATCGTGGCCGATGCCGAAGCCGGCTTCGGCGGCGTGCTGAACGCATTCGAGCTGATGAAGGCCATGATCCGCGCGGGTGCCGGTGCGGTCCACTTCGAAGACCAACTCGCGTCCGTCAAAAAATGCGGCCACATGGGCGGCAAGGTGCTGGTGCCCACCGTGGAAGCCTGCCAGAAGCTGATTGCCGCACGCATGGCGGCCGACGTGTACGGCGTGCCAACCCTGGTGATCGCGCGCACCGATGCCGAAGCCGCCGATCTGCTGACGTCCGACTACGACGAGCGCGACAAGCCGTTTTTGACCGGCGAGCGCACGTCCGAAGGCTTCTACAAGACCAAAAAAGGCATGGACCAAGCCGTCGCCCGCGCCGTTGCGTATGCTGACTACGCCGACTTGGTCTGGTGCGAAACCGGCACGCCGGACCTCGAGTTCGCGCGCAAGTTCGCCGAGGCTGTGCACAAGAAGCACCCGGGCAAGATGCTCGCATACAACTGCTCGCCATCGTTCAACTGGAAGAAGAACATCGACGACGCCACCATCGCGAAGTTCCAGAGGGAACTCGGCGCGATGGGCTACAAGTACCAGTTCATCACCTTGGCCGGCATCCACTCGATGTGGTTCAACATGTTCGACCTGTCGCAGGACTACGTGAAGCGCGGCATGACCGCGTACGTCGAAAAAGTTCAGGAGCCCGAATTCGCGGCGCGAGATCGCGGTTACACGTTCGTCTCGCACCAGCAGGAAGTCGGCACCGGCTACTTCGACGACGTGACGACCACGATCCAGGGCGGCAAGTCGAGCGTGACGGCGCTGACGGGCTCAACCGAGGAGGAGCAGTTTCACTGATCTCCTGTCGCCGAGCGGCCCCGTGCCGCTGCTGACAAAAAATGCCCGGCCATGTGCCGGGTTTTTTTATTCGTCCAGATTTTTATGGTGGGAATGGCCCGACAGCATCCAGATATTCCGATGTCACCAGAATCCCTGAACCGCTTTCAATTGGTTGGCTGAAGCGCTGTGCGTCGGCTGGCGACATCAGTGCCTCCATAACCCCAAAATGCGAATTTTTTTTGAGAACCTCTCGATCCAGGCTGCCTAATTGAGCTCGAGTATCGGAAGCAAATATCCATCCTAAATCAACTGGTATCGGCGAGCTACTTTCAAGATTAGAAATAGTTCTTGCAACACGTTTCCTCGAACTGTAGGAAAATACTGCACACAATCTGTCAGGCTTGTCTACGCCTAGAGGGGGTGTCTTGAGGCTCAAAATTAATACGTCTTCTTTAACTATCTTAAAATACAATGCGTCTGGCTCTGCAGAAAAGTCTACAGTCAACAACGAGATTTGGGATGAAAACCGTATCAATGTTCGATGTTTCGCCGAAAGTCGCTGCGGCTCTAATACGATGAATAGTGACAGGTCTCCGTATTTCTCATCGTGAGAACTTCCAGTAAAACTTAGCTTTTGATGTCCTGTTAGAAATACTCTTTCGCAGATTTCAAGCGTGAAATCAATAAGCTGTCGTAAGTTCAGGGCTACATTTGGATCGGCAAAAACATTCAAATCCAATAAAATTGCAAGGGCTGGTTCAACACCTTCATCCTCGTGGGAAAGACCGATTTGTTGCGAAAGTGCAATGATCAATTTTTCAAACGTAAATCGCTTTCCGCTTACAAAAATCGGCTCCTCAGTCTTCACGATTGATTTGAGCGAACGGCCATTCACCCAAATTTTTTCGTTCGGTATCATTTGGCGTCGAAGTGGAGAGATTTCTAATTCGATATGCTGGGCAATTGGATCTGCAGCGTCGATTTTCGTAAGCGGCCAAGCACTTACTATGTCGCAAACCTGAAGCTCTTTTGTCAATCTCCAAAGCAATCCTTCAGTTTGACTCGAATGACAAATCAAAGCGCGAAGCGTGCCTAATACAATTTTCAAGTGACTAATGTTTTCGCCGATTTTTCCTCCGTGCAAACGCAAAATATATGCATGTGCATCTAGATCAGCCATTTTTCGATGAATTGTTTTTGGAATACGGTTGCGTCTAGTCGTCATGTAAAAGTCTCGTTGTCTTGCCCCACCAGATCGCCAAATGGTCGAAACGTCAGCTTGTGAGAAACAACTCCTGTAGATCCGATAGAAAATTGAACCCGCGTTCGGTCGGCCAAACACGCTGGAAGTCGCGCCCGATCAGGCCACGCCGCTCGGCCTGATCGAGCGGCGCAGCAATCGCCGTCAATGCAAGGCCGGTGCGCGCACAGAAGTCCTGCAGCTCGAACCCCGCTTTCAGCCGCAGCGCATTCAGCATGAACTCGAATGCAAGATCGCTGCGCGGCACCTCGGTTTCCTGCGCGATCGCGCGGCCGGCCAGCGCGCGTTGCAGATACAAATTCGGCTCGCGTACGCGCACCTGGCGCACGATCCGATGCGGGAAGCTGAGCTTGCCATGCGCACCGGCGCCGAGGCCCAGATAGTCGCCGAAGCGCCAGTAGTTGAGGTTGTGCTGCGACTCATGCCCAGGCCTCGCATATGCCGACACTTCATAACGGTCCAGCCCCGCAACGCGCGTGCGTTCATTGATGCGGTCGAGCATTGCGTAAGCCAGGTCATCGTCCGGCAGCTTCGGCGGAAACTTTGCAAAGAACGTGTTCGGCTCGATCGTCAGGTGATAGACGGACAGATGCGGCGGCCTGAAGCCAAGCGCCGTGGTCAAGTCCTGCTCCAGCTCGGCCATCGACTGGCCCGGCAGCGCATACATGAGGTCGAGGTTGAAAGTGTCGAATGCTTGCCGCGCTTCTTCAACTGCGCGAATAGCCTGCGCACGATCGTGCACCCGGCCCAGCGCCTTCAGGTGCGCATCGTTGAAGCTCTGCACGCCGACCGACAGCCGCGTGACGCCAGCGGCGCGAAACGCACGAAAACGGTTCGTCTCGAACGTGCCCGGGTTCGCCTCCAGCGTGATCTCGCAGCCCGGTTCGAGCCGCAGCCGCGCCCGCACGCCGCCGAGCAGCCGGTCGATCGCGTCGGGCGAGAACAGGCTCGGCGTGCCGCCGCCGATGAACACGCTGTGGATCGGGCGGCCCCAGACCAGCGGCAGTGCAGCTTCGAGGTCGGCGATCAGCGCATCGACGTAGCGCGCTTCGGGCAATGCGGCTTGGCCCGCACCGTTGCCGCGCCACTCATGCGAGTTGAAATCGCAGTACGGGCATTTCTTCAAACACCACGGCAGGTGCAGATACAGCGACAGCGGCGGCAGCGCGGGCAGTTGCAAGGTGCCGGGGCGCAGGAAGTGCGACACGTCGCGCAGTGCAGCGATCGGCTCGGCGTTGGTTGCCGTGATCGGGATGACCGATGCTGGCGCCGCAGTTGCGCGATCTTCCGGAACGCTCATTCAAACGCCGAGCCAGCGTTCCCGCATCTGCCGCACGATCTTGCGCGCCGCCTGGCCGCGGTGGCTAAGCGTGTTCTTCACCTGCGGGTCGAGTTGCGCGAACGTCTTGCCGAGCGTCGGCAGCCGCAGCACCGGATCGAAGCCGAAGCCGTTGTCGCCGATCGGTTCGCGCGTGATCTCGCCGCTGGCCCGGCCGACCGCGATCAGCGGCTCGGGGTCGGCCGCGTGGCGCAGCGCAACGATCGTGCTGACCAGCGTTGCGCGGCGGTCGGTGCCGTCGCCGAGCTGTTCGAGCAGCGCACGCACGTTGTTCGCATCGCCCTTCTCATAGCCGAAGCGTGTTGCGTAGAACGCGGTGTCCACGCCGGGCGCGCCGCCCCATGCCTCGACGCACAGGCCGGCATCGTCGGCCAGCGCAGGCAGCCCGCTCAGGCGCGCCGCGTGGCGTGCTTTGGTCAGTGCGTTTTCGATGAAGGTGTGATACGGCTCGTCGGCCGATTCGATGCTCAGTTCAGCCTGTGCGACCAGTGTCAGGCCGAGCGGCGCGAACAGCGCGCGCAGCTCAGCGAGCTTGCCGGCGTTGTTCGATGCGAGCACGATCTTTTGCAGCAAATTGGCTCTGGGCGCAGGCAAGGTGATCGTTTTCCGCTATTAATTAGCTAGCGCATTGCGTTGCAGCTCGACCAGCTCGCCGATTCCTTTTGTCGCCAGCGCCAGCAGCGCATCCATCTCGGCGCGCGAGAACGCTGCGCCTTCCGCGGTGCCCTGCACTTCGACGAAACCACCGGCGCCGGTCATCACCACGTTCATGTCGGTGTCACAGGCCGAATCCTCGAGGTATTCGAGATCGAGCAGCGGCGTGCCTTGCACGATGCCGACGGAGACTGCGGCGACGTGGGATCTGATCGGGCTCACGCCCAGGGTTCCGGCGTCCAGCAGCGTCTGCACCGCGTCCTGCGCGGCCACGAACGCGCCGCAGATCGCGGCGCAGCGGGTGCCGCCGTCGGCCTGCAGCACGTCGCAATCCAGCGTGATGGTGCGCTCGCCCAATGCATTCAGATCGAACACCGCACGCAGGCTGCGGCCGATCAAGCGCTGGATTTCCTGAGTGCGCCCGCTTTGCTTGCCGCGCGCGGCCTCGCGGTCCCCGCGCGTGTGCGTCGCGCGCGGCAGCATGCCGTATTCGGCCGTGACCCAGCCTTCGCCGCTGCCGCGTTTATGCGGCGGCACGCGCGCTTCCACCGACGCGGTGCACAGCACGCGCGTGGCACCCATCTCGATCAGCACCGAACCTTCCGCATGCACGGTGAAGCCGCGTGTGATGCGCACCGGGCGCAGTTGATCGGGGCGGCGGGCCTGGCTACGCTGGAATGGGGTCATCGGTGGCGGGTCTGGTGGTCGATCAGGAGGGCGCAGCAGCTGCGACGCGCAGGCGGGAGGGCGCCGGGGTCGGGTGCAGCTGTCGGCTCGATTGTCGCCGCACGCAGGTGCGGCGCAGCGGCAATGGCGCGCCGGCAAGCCAAGCCGCCTCTTCCATCCCGGATGCGATCGATTGCCCGCGCGCTCAGACCCGGCGTGCTGCGGTGCGCCGGATCGCTTCGTTGATCTCGGCGATGGTGCGCTCGATCGTCGCTTCATCGAGTTCATCGTCCGAGTCATCGAACGCAGTGCCACCGTGTGCCACCGCGTTCTGGATGGTGGACGCGTAGCCGGCGCTATCCAGCGCATCGGTGGACACGCCATGACGCTGAGCGGCTGCCGCAGGCGCCGTCCATTCGAGCCCGAGCACCGTCACGTTGTCGCTGCTCGTACCCGCGCGCGCCAGCGCGCTTGCGATCAGGTTCGGCACCGATTCGGCCACCGGCGCGGCGATCAGCTGCTGCACGATCTGCTCATCCGGCAGCGCGCCCCAGAGCCCATCCGAACACAGCATCACGCGGTCGCCGTCTTGCAGCAGCAGCGGCTCGCTCAGGTCGTACATCGGCTCGGCCGGCGAGCCGACGCAGGTGAACAGCACGTTGCGGTTGAATTTGATGGGCCGCTGCGGCACGCGTGCGGCGTGCTCGGCATACGAATGGTCGCGCGTGCGCTTGAGCAGCTGGCCCGCGCGCACCAGGTACAGCCGCGAATCGCCGCAGTGGATCCAGGTCAGCATGTCGTGCTGCAGCACGGCGGCGACCAAGGTGGTGCGTGGGCTGTCGCGCAGCCGCTTGTCGGCCGCATAGGAGAAAATCTGGCGATGCGCCGCCTGCAGCGCGGACACGAGGAAGTCGGCCGGGTCATCGAGCAGCGGGCGCGCAGCACGCTGGAACAACGCGCTGCAGGTCTGCAACGCGAGCTGCGCAGCGACTTCGCCTTCCGGGTGCCCACCCATACCGTCGGCCAACAGCAGCAGCCCCGACTCCCGCGTGTAGCAGTAGCCCATGCGGTCCTCGTTCTTCTTGCGGCCGCCCTGGTTGGTGGCCTGAAAAACCGAGAACTTCATTTACTTCGCCCGCGCCGGCGCTGGCGCGTTTTCAGCCGGCTTGCCCTTCTTCGCGTCCGCGACCATGTTGTCGATCGACAGCCGCATCTTCTCCGCGACCGACAGCCGCGTGTAGCGCCGCTCGCCTTCGCGGCTCAACTCTTTTTGAAGCGCGAACACCGACTGCGGACGCGCGAGCGGATCGAGCGCCATGCACCAGTCCACCACCTCGATCAGGTTGTCCGAATAGATGCCGCGCAGCTTGGTCAATGACAGCTGCAGCCGATCCTTGTCGGCGCGCTGCGGCGCCTCGTTCGGCGGATAGCCCTGCATGCACGCGTAGATGCAGGCGCCGATTGCGTAGATGTCGGTCCAGGGGCCCATCTGCGAATCGCGCCGGTACATCTCGGGCGCCGCGAAGCCCGGGGTGTACATCGGCCGCACGAAGTTGCCTTCCTTGCTGAGCACTTCGCGCGCGGCGCCGAAATCGATCAGCACCGCCTTGTTGTCGTCCGTGATGAAGATGTTGGCCGGCTTGATGTCCAGGTGCAGCATCTTGTGCTGGTGCACGATGCGCAGGCCGCGCAGGATCTCGTCGAACAGCGAGCGGATGGTGGACTCGCGAAACACCTTCTGCTGCTTCATGTCGCGCGCAGTCACGACGAAGTCCTGCAAGGTGGCGCCTTCCAGAAAATTCATGACCATGTAGACGGTCTCGTTCTCGCGGAAGAAGTTCATCACGCTCACCACGGAGGCATGCGAGATCTGCGCGAGCGAGCGGCCTTCTTCGAAGAAGCTCTTCAGGCCGAGCCGGTACAGCGACAGCTTGTCCGATGCGACCTGCGGCAGCAGTT
This sequence comes from Burkholderiaceae bacterium, assembly GCA_965218765.1. Taxonomy (GTDB): domain Bacteria; phylum Pseudomonadota; class Gammaproteobacteria; order Burkholderiales; family Burkholderiaceae_C; genus JBBPYC01. The sequence continues at coordinate 103,789 of CBDCLU010000005.1, forward strand.
CACCAGGCGCGCGCGTGGCCAGCGAGGCGGGCAGATACTCCTTGATCGCGACCTGCTGCCCGTGCGCGTCGAGCGCGAGATAAACCAGCCCGAAGCCGCCGGCCGACAGCTTGCGGACCACCCGGTAGCCGCCGATCACGGTTTCAGGGGGCAGCGGCGCGGGCTTGGTTTTCGACATGGAGTTGATGCGAATGCAGCGGGCTGTAGATGCGGCGCCTGGGGGCTTGGCAACGATGGAAAACGAGCGATGAACTCGGCGAAACGAAACGCGGTTATTCTTTGCCGCCCTTCAATGAAACCGGCAATCCGCCTGACACAAGCGGCCCGGCAAGTGCCATGGCAGTCTATAGCATGACCGGGTATGCAAGCGTCCAACAAGTTGGCACAAACGGCCCCGACGACGCCGATTTCGAGGCCTCTTCGAACGCCGCGAGACCCGCGCGCATCGGCGTTGAAATCCGCTCGGTCAACAGCCGCTTTCTCGACCTGAGCCTGCGCCTGCCGGACGCCCTGCGCGAGCATGAGACGGCGCTGCGCCGGCTGCTCGGCACGCACTGCAAGCGCGGCAAGATCGAGCTGCGCGTGGCCAGCGCCGAAGAGGCTCGCGCGAGCCACACGCCGAACCCGACACCGCGTCAGCTGCAGCAGCTCGCCGCCACGCAATCGTGGGTGCGCAACTGGCTGCCGACAGCCACCGAGCTTTCTGTGGCGGACATCCTGCGGCTGTGCCAGGGCCAGCCGGCCAGCGACCTGCCGGCGATCGACGGCAGGTCGCTGCTCGCACTGGCGCGCCAGGCGATCGATGCGCTGCTGCAAGCGCGCGCGGCCGAAGGTGCGCGGCTGGCGCAGGCGCTGCTGGGCGGTGTGGCCGGCCTGCGCGAACTCGCCACTACAGCCGCGCCGTTGCTGCCGGCGCTGGTCACGCAGGCACGGCAGCGTTTCCTGGACCGCTGGCGCGATGCGCTCGCGCTGGCCGATGGCGGCGGCAGTCCCACGCTGCCCGAGGCCGCGCAGGATCGCGCGCTGGCCGAAGCCACCGCGTTCGCGTTGCGCATCGACGTGGCCGAGGAGCTGACCCGGCTCGCGTCGCACCTCGACGAGATCGAGCGGCTGCTGACCAGTGGCGGCGAGGTCGGCAAGCGGCTCGAATTCCTGATCCAGGAACTGCAGCGCGAGGCGAACACGCTGGGCTCGAAATCGGCCGCGCTCGAGCTGAGCCGGATCGCGGTCGACATGAAGGTGCTGATCGAGCAGATGCGCGAGCAGGTGCAGAACCTGGAGTGAGGGCTCGCCCCCAGCCTGCGCTCCAGCAACAACGCTCGCCCCCAGCCTGCGCTCCCTCCGGTCGGCACTGGGCAACCCCCACCCGGGGCGGCGCCTGCGGCCCGGCGAAACCGGCTCCGGGGCCCCTGCTGGAATGGGGGCGCGGACGGCACTGGGAATCGCTGTTCTTGATTTGATCGGAGTGCTGACATCGCTCGTTTGAAGAAACCCGATGCAGTCGACACGTCGGCTGCGGCCACCAACCCTGCGCTTGAGGCGCACACGCCGATGCTGCGGCAGTACCTTGCATTGAAAGCCGCGCATCCGGACGCGCTGCTGCTGTATCGCCTCGGCGACTTCTACGAGCTGTTCTATGACGATGCAAAAGAAGCCGCGCGCATTCTGGGCATCACGTTGACGCAGCGCGGGCAGTCGGCCGGGCAGCCGGTGCCGATGGCGGGGGTGCCCGCGCATTCGATGGAAGGGTATCTCGCACGGCTCGTGCAGGCCGGGCGTGCGGTGGCGATCTGCGAGCAGGTCGGCGTGGTGTCGGGCAGTGCGCCGGTCGAGCGCAAGGTGCTGCGTGTGGTCACGCCCGGCACGTTGACGGACACGGCGCTGCTGCCCGAACGCGCCGAATCGCTGCTGCTCGCGCTGCACGTCGGCGCGCGTCAGCAGCGCATCGGGCTGGCTTGGCTGAGCCTCACGCAAGGCGAGCTGCAGCTGGCCGAATGCGCGCTGGCCGAGGTGGACGGCTGGCTGACCCGCATCGCGCCGAGCGAGCTGCTGCTGAGCGCGGACGTGGCCGGCGCACTGGAGCGGGACCTGCAGGCAGCCACAGCACAGCGGCAGATTCGACTGTCGCGCCGGCCCGGCTGGCAGTTCGACGCAGCGCTTGGGGTGCGCAGCATGCTCGCGCTGCTTGGCGCGGCCGGCTTGCAGGCCTGGGGCGTCGACTCGGTGCCGGACGCGCAGGCGGCCGCCGCTGCGCTGATCGCGTACGCGCAAGCCTCGCAGGGCGGCACGCCGCCGCCGCTGCAGCGCGTGGTGCTGCAGCGAAGCAACGACCTGATCGACCTGCCGGCCACCACGCGGCGCAACCTCGAACTCACGCAGACCTTGCGTGGCGAAGCGGCGCCGACCCTGCTGTCGCTGCTCGACACCTGCGCGAGTGCGATGGGCAGCCGGTTGCTGCGGCACTGGCTGCTGGAGCCGCGCCGCGATCGCACGCAGGCCCAGGTGCGGCTGGCCGCACTGGCCGCGCTGCTCGATACGCCGGCCGGCGTGCCGCGGGCCCGGCCGTTCGAAGCGCTGCGCCCGCTGCTGCGCGGCGCCGCCGACGTGGAGCGCATCAGCGCGCGCACCGCGCTGCGCCAGGTGCGGCCGCGTGAACTCGTCGCGTTGCGCCGCACGCTACAACTATCAGAGCAGATCACGCAGGAGACTCCTGCGCACCAGCCGCTTTTGCTGCCAAATTTTCAGTGATCTGGGGCCGCCCGAAGGCTGTGCACAGCAGCTCATGCGAGCGCTCGGCGACGAGCCGGCCGCACTGCTCGCCGCCGGCGGCGTGATCGCGGCCGGTTTCGATGCGGAACTCGACCGGCTGCGTGGGCTGGCCGAACACAGCGATGCGTTCCTGCTCGAACTCGAAGCCCGCGAACGCGCGCGCACCGGCATCGCGAACCTGCGCGTGCAGTTCAACCGGCTGCACGGCTTCTTCATCGAAATCACGGCCGGCCAGCTCGACCGGGTGCCGGCCGACTACCGCCGGCGCCAGACCTTGAAGAATGCCGAGCGCTTCATCACGCCCGAGCTGAAGAGCTTCGAAGACCAGGCGCTGTCGGCGCAGACGCAGGCGCTGCAGCGTGAGAAAGCCCTGTTCGACGAACTGCTGACACGTCTGCAGCCCGCGCTGCCCGCGCTGCACCGGCTCGCGCAGGCGCTTGCGAGTCTGGACGTGCTGTGCGCGCTGGCCGAGCGATCCGACACGCTCGGCTGGTGCGCACCGCAGTTCATGCCCACGCCGGGCATCGAGATCGAGCGTGGCCGGCACCCGGTGGTGCAGGCGCGGCTGGCCGAGACCTCGAGCCTTCCGTTCATCGCGAACGACACGCGGTTGTCGGCAAAAGTCCGCATGCAGGTCATCACCGGGCCGAACATGGGCGGCAAGTCGACCTACATGCGGCAGGTCGCGCTGATCGTGCTGCTGGCTTCCATCGGCAGCCACGTGCCGGCCGCGAGCTGCCGGATCGGGCCGATCGATGCGATCCACACGCGCATCGGCGCAGCCGACGATCTCGCGAACGCGCAATCGACGTTCATGCTGGAGATGACCGAGGCGGCGCAAATCCTGCATGCGGCCACGCCGCACTCGCTGGTGCTGATGGACGAGATCGGCCGCGGCACCTCGACCCTGGACGGGCTCGCGCTGGCGTCGGCAATCGCCGCGCACCTGCACGACCGCGCGCGTGCGTTCACGTTGTTCGCCACGCATTTCTTCGAGCTGACCGAATTCCCGAAGGCGCACGAGGCGGCCCGCAACGTGCACGTGAGCGCGGCCGAGCAGGGCAGCGACATCGTGTTTCTGCATGAGGTTGCGGCCGGCCCGGCCAGCCGCAGCCACGGCATCCAGGTCGCGCGGCTGGCCGGCGTGCCGCAGGCGGTGCTGCGCCACGCGCGTGCCACGCTGATCGCGCTGGAGGCGTCGGCTGCCGCGCTGCAGCCGCAAAGCGACCTGTTCGCACAGCTTGTTCCCGACCCGCCGGCAGCGGCGGACCGGCCCGTAGAATCCGCGCTTGCCGAACTCGACTGCGATGCGCTGAGTCCGCGCGAGGCGCTCGACGCGCTCTATGCGCTGCAGCGGCTGCTGCGCAACACCGCCGCCTGAGGCGCCCCAATTCTTCCTTCATTCATGACTTACTGCGTCGCGATCAAGCTCCACGCCGGGCTGGTGTTTCTGTCGGATTCGCGCACCAACGCGGGGCTCGACCAGATCGGTACATTCCGCAAGACGATCGTCTATGAAAAGCCGGGCGACCGCTTCATGGCGCTTTTGTCGGCCGGCAACCTGAGCATTTCGCAGTCGGTGCGCGAGATCCTGCAGGTCGAGCAGTTGAAGGACGACGACAGCGAGGAGCCGATCACGATCTGGAACGCGCGCAGCATGTTCGACGCGGTGCGCGTGCTCGGTGCCGCGATCCGTCACGTGCATGAGCGCGATGCGAAGGCGTTGAAAAGCTCCGGCATCGACTTCAACGTGTCGATGATCTTCGGCGGCCAGATCGCGGGCGAGAACATGCGGCTTTTTCAGGTTTATTCGCCGGGCAATTTCATCGAAGCCACCGACGAGACGCCGTATTTCCAGATCGGCGAATCCAAGTACGGCAAGCCGGTGCTCGATCGCGTGATCACGCCCGAGACGCGGCTCGACGAAGCCGCCAAGTCGGCGCTGGTGTCGATGGATTCGAGCCTGAAGTCGAACCTGTCGGTCGGGCTGCCGCTCGATCTGGTGGTGTATGAAGCCGGCAGCCTCAGGACCGAGAAGATCGTCTGCATCGACGAGCACAACCCGTACTTCAAGATGGTGCATGACGGCTGGGGCCAGAAGCTGCGCGCGATGTTCGACAGCCTGGAAGACCCGCAGTGGAGCGACGAGCCGACCGAAGTGCCGCTGATGTCGCCATCGGCGCGTTTCAAGCCGTTGAAGAAAATCTCGAATCCGCAGGAGCGGCTGATCTGACGGGCGCTGCGGTCGGCCGCCGCCTGCCGTTCTTCGCACCGCTGTAAGCCCCTGCCTACGACTGGCACCGACCCGGCCCGATTGACACGGCGGGCCGTTGGCTCGGAAGATGCCCCATGCATTCGCGCAACCCATTTTCTGCCTGGCGCACCGGCACCCGCTGGCCGCTGATCCTGATTTCACTGTTGCTCGCGCTGATCGTGGCGATCGGCATCTGCGAAGCGCTCGGCTGGCCGTTTCTGATCAAACCGCTGCAGGATCAGGCGAGCAAGGCGCTGGGTCGCAAGGTCGTGCTCGGCCGAAGCGCCGACGATCACACGGGCACCACGCTGCGGCTGCTCGGCAGCGTGCGGCTGCGCGCGCCGGCGCTGGAGATCGGCAGTCCCGACTGGAGCGAGGCGCCGCACATGGTGTCGGCGCAGGATGCGTTCCTCAAGCTCGGTTATCTCGATTTGTGGCATGTCTACAAGGGGCAGCCGCTGCACATCAAGGCGCTCGAAGCCGCTGAACTGGATGCGAATCTGGAGCGGCAGGAAGACGGCCGCGCGTCCTGGCAGTTCGCCAAGGCCGATGCGCAAGCCGAGCCCGCTGACCCGGACAAGCCTGCCGGCGCGCTGCCGACGTTCGACTCGCTCAAGGTCGAGTCCGGCCACGTCGCCTATCAGGACGCGGCGCTGCCGGCCAAGGTCGATGCGAACTTTGCGTTGCGCGACAGCAGCGGCGGGCAAGGCAAGGATGCTGCGCCTGCGATCGCAACATCCGCGCCCGTCTCGGAAGTGGCCAGCGGTGCCCAGACCGCGGAAAAAGGCAAGGTCAGCAAGGACAAAGCCGACACCGCGAAGTCGGGCGACAAAGGCGTCGCGGTCAAGGCCGGGGACGACGTGCAGGCCGCCACCAAGGCGCCGCCGGCCCAGCTCGCGGACGGCGAAAGCGGCCTCAAGCTCGAAGCGGTCGGCACCTATGAAAAGCTTGCGGTCAAGGCGTCGCTGCGCACCGACGGCGCGCTGTCCTTTCTCGACGAAGGCAAGACGGCGGTCGCGCAACCCATCAAGCTGGCTGCGGCGCTCGGCGAGGCCAAGCTGAGTTTCGACGGCACCACGACCGACCCGTTGCACTTGAGCGCGCTGTCCGGCGACTTCAGCGGCGGCGGACCCTCATTGGCCAGTGTCGGCGACGTATTGCACGTCACGCTGCCGCAAACGCCGAGCTTCAAGCTGAGCGGCAAGCTCGACAAGCAGGGCAACGTCTGGACGGCGAACGTGCAGGACGCGCGCATCGGATCGAGCCGACTGGCCGGCGAATTCCGCTTCGACAAAGGCCGCAAGACGCCGTTGCTGTCGGGCACGCTCGGCGGCAAGCGCCTCGTGCTGGCGGACCTCGGGCCGGCGGTCGGCACGCCGCCGGCCGACAGCGGCAAGACCAAGACCAAAGGCCGCGGCAAGGTGATCCCGGACAAGCGCTTCGACTTGCCCTCGCTGCGCGCAATGGATGCCGACGTGAAGGTCGACATCGCCGAATTCGACACCGGAACCGATGTGCTCGCAAGCCTGAAGCCGATGCGCGCGCACATCCTGCTGGCCGACTCGGTGCTGACCATCGCCGACATCAACGCGAATGCGTCGAAAGGCCAGCTGGTCGGCTCGCTGCAACTCGACGCGCGTGGCCAGCGGGCCAAGTGGGGTGCAGACCTCGGGCTGCGCGGCGTCGATCTGGCCGACTGGGTGCGGATCGACCGCAAAGGCGATGCGCCGCCCTACATCGCGGGCAAGCTCGACGCCAAGGTCGACGTGAAAGGCAACGGCCGCTCCACCGCGGAAATCCTGGGCAGCCTGGACGGCCAGATGCGCGCGCACATGCGCAGCGCATCAATCTCGCACCTTGCGCTGGAGGCCAGCGGGCTGGATGTCGCGCAGGCGCTGGGGGTGCTGATCAAGGGTGACGAATCGCTCAAGATTCAGTGCAACGTCATCGACCTCACGGTCAAGAACGGCCTGATCAAGCCGAAGCTGCTGGTGCTCAACACGGCCGATTCGACGATGTGGGTGGACGGCCTGATCTCGTTGAAGAACGAGGCGATGGGCCTGAAGCTGATCGTCGCACCGAAGGACTTCAGTCCGTTGTCGCTGCGCACGCCGATCAAGGTCGAGGGCACGCTGAGCAACCCGTCCGTTTCGCTCGAGACCGGCAAACTGGCCGAGAAAGCCGGCGCCGCGGCGCTGCTCGCGCTGCTGACGCCGCTTGCCGCGGTGTTGCCATTCATCGATACCGGCTCCGAAGACGAAGCAAAAAAAGCCAGCGCCCAGTGCGCCGCGCTGGTCAAAAAGGAAGGCGGCATCGCGAAGCCGGCCGGGCGCCCTTCCGATACGCCGGTACCGGCCAGGACTGCCGGCCGCAAGTCGACGCAGGATCAGAAAAAGCGTTGATCGTCGGCAGTTGTAGCTGACTGCGGAGGGCTTCAGGCAGGCCAGGGTTAGGCCGGCCTGCAACTGCAGCGACGCCCGTGGTCGACTCGAGCGATTGCGCAGGTGGTGCGCGGGTGCCGGCAGAAGGCGGCGCGGACGCCTTTTTTGCCAGTCGCCTTGAGCGCGGAAGCGGATTACCATTGCCATCGGGTAACCGATCGCAACATCTTCACTGGGCGGCACCATCGCATGCGCTACGTCAAGTGGGCTCCGATCCGGCGGGCATCGCATGCGTCGCTGCCGGCAGCGCTGGAACGCCCGCTGCTGCCGCGCCGCACAATCGGCATCGGGTGCCGGGCAACGCACATCGTGCTGCTTGCAATCTGGCTGGCGCTGTTGCCCTTGGGCGGGGGTGCTCAGACCCGCCCCGGCCAGAGCGCCGATGCCGACGAAGTGGTCTATCGCATGCGGCCGGGCGATTCGCCCTGGTCGATCAGCGAGACGCTGCTGTCGGACATGGCGTACTGGCCGCGTGTCGTGCGGCACAACGGCTTCAGCTTCCGCGCCACGCAGTTGCCGCCAGGCACGCTGGTGCGCATTCCGCAAGCCTGGTTGCGCCGCCGCGACGTTCCGGCGACCGTGCTGACAGTGGTCGATGACGTGGTCATTGCGGCGGTCGACGGCACCCAGCGCGCGGCTGCGCCCGGCGCGTCGCTCGCGGTCGGCGAACGGCTGTCCACCTCGAACGTCGGCAGCGCGACGATCGAACTGCACGACGGTACGCGCGTGCTGGTGCGGCCTGCGACCGACGTCGAACTCGGCGCGAGCAACCTGCCGATCGTGCTGGACCCGGACACCGGCGCGCCGCTCGAACCGGCCGCTGCGCCAGACAGAGGCTCGATGCTCGCAGTTCAGTTGCGCCTGCTCCGCGGAGCGCTCGAAAACGCGGTGCAGCAGATCGGCCCGGCCGGCCGGTTCGAGATCGAAACGCCAGCCGCGGTCGCCGCAGTGCGCGGCACCGAACTGCGGTTGTCCGTCCAGGGCGACGCCGTCAACGCCGAGCTGCGCAAGGTACCGCGCAGCTGAAAAACGCGCAGGCCGCGCGCGGTCTCGACGCCGGCGAAGGCACGCGGACCGTGGCCGGCCAGGCGCCCCAATTACCGAGCCAGTTGCTGCCGGCGCCCGATTCAAACGCCCTGCCCGACGAGTTCACGCGACTGCCGATCGAGCTGCCGTTTGCGCTGATCGCCGGGGCGACCGGCTATCGCACGCAGCTCGTCACGCTCGACGCCGGCGCGCTCGTGTCGGATCGGCTGACCCGCGGGCCGAAGCTGAGCGTGCGCGAGCCGGCCAACGGCGACTACCGGCTGCGTGTGCGCGCGGTCGACTGGCGCGGGCTGGAAGGATTCGACGCCGAGCGCCTGGTCCGCGTGCATGTGCGGCCGACGCCGCCGCTGCTGATCGCGCCACAGCCGGATGCGCGCAGCGCGGACGAACGGCCGCTGTTTCGCTGGTCGCAGGCGGTGTCCACAACACCGGGGCAGCCGGTGCGCAACGTGCGGCTTCAGGTCGCGGCAGGCCCGGCTTTTGCAGCGCCGTTGCTCGACCTGAGCTTGCCCGACGCCGGCCAGGCGCAGCCCGCGCAGGCGCTCGGCGTCGGCCGCTGGTACTGGCGCCTGCTTGCGATCGACTCCGCGCTCGGCGCCGGTCCGTGGAGCGATCCGCAGCCATTCACACGCATCCTGCCCGCGCCCGACGTGCCGCCGCCGGATGTGGATTCGGACGGCCTGACGCTGCGCTGGCCGAAAGTGCCGGGTGCGGTCCGCTACCGCGTGCAGCTGGCCGCGCGCGGTGATTTCGAGCCGGCCCTGCTCGATACCACGATGGACGCGGAGCGCCTGCGGCTCGACCGGCCGGCGCCCGGCGACTATTTCCTGCGGGTGCAGGCGGTCACCGCGGACGGCGAGTCCGGCGCGTTCAGCGCGCCCGAGCAGTTCCGGGTCGAGCAGCGGGTCAACTACTGGAACCTGCTGTGGCTGTTGGCCCCGCTGCTGCTCGCGTTCTGAACAGAAACGGGCATGGCGGCAGTGGCCGACCCTGGTGGATTGCGCTGCTGGCGCTTGCGGTGGCCTTGCTGGCCTTGTTCAACCCGGCACTGGCTCGGCTCAACCTGCTTGCCTACGATTGGTTGGCGCCGAGCCAGACGGGGGCTTCCGATGTGGTGCTGGTGGCGATCGACGAGGCCAGCATCGCCGAGCTCGGCCAATGGCCATGGCCGCGCCGGCTGCATGCGCAGATGGTGGAGCGGCTCGCCGATGCGGGCGCCTCCGCCGCTGCCTATGCGGTGCTGTTCAGCGAGCCACAGACCGGCCCGGTTACAGTTGCGCTGGCCAGCGACGCGGCGCTGGCCGACGCGCTGGAACGCTTTCAGCGCGCCGTGCTGCCGGTCGCGCCGGCGCTGCGCGGAGCTGGCGCGGACGCGGACGCGGACGCGGACGCGGACGCGGTGGATTCGGTCACCGAACTGATGCCGCTGCCGGCGTTTGCGCACACCGCCAGGCTGGGCCATGTCGATCTCGAAGTCGATTCGGACGGCGTGGTGCGGCGGCTGTTTCTGCGCGGCGGCGTGCGCCGCGAACTGCCGGCGCTGGCCGTCGCGCTGGTCGAACTCGCGCACCCCGAGGCGATGACGGCCGAACTGCCGGGCCGGCGCGTCGTCGCACGCGGGCCGGTACCGGGTGTCTGGCAACGCAACAACGAAGTGCTGCTGCCGCGCACGCGCGTGCTGCCCGCCGCCTGGTCGTTTGCGAGCGCGTTGAAGTCAGACGAGTTCGCCGCTGCGGTGCGCGGCCGGCCGGTGCTGATCGGCGTGACCGCGCGCGGGCTGGGCCCCGAATTCTCGCTGGCTGCGCTGGACGGCCGATCCACCTTTGCAAGCGTCTATCTGCATTTGATGGTGTATGACGCGACGCGCAACCATGCGTTCGTCACGCCGGCAGCGCCGCTGACCGAAGTCGTGCTCGCGCTTGCGCTGGTGGCCGGCATCATCTCGCTGTGGCCGGCCGGCAGCCGGCGCCGGCAGCAGCTGCTGATCGCGCTGTCGCTGCTGCTGCCGATGGGAATCGCCTGGCTGCTGCTGCGCGGGCTGCAGCTTTGGTGGGGGCCGGCGCCCGCCACCTTGGGGCTGCTGGCCGGCTATGGCGCCTACCTGTCGATGCGGCTGACCGCATCGGCACGTTCGGTGGAGCAGGCACGGCGCGACGCACAAGCCACGCTCGACTCGATCGGCGACGCCGTCTTCAACCTCGACAGCGGCGCGCGCATCAGTTACCTGAACGCACCGGTGCGATCGCTGGCCGTGCTGCCCGAGCCGATCGGCAGGACGATCGACGAAGCCTTCGCATTCGACGCCGACAGCGCCAGCCGGCTGCACGATACGGTGCGCGGCGCGCTCGACAAGCAGCGCGTGCAGCGGCTGGCCGATCCGCTGCTGCTGCAGGCGGTCGGCCAGGGCACGCGCGCGCTGAGCGCCACGGTCTCGCCGCTCACGACCGAACAGGGCCGCACGGACGGCGTGGTGATCGCGTTGGGCGATTTGACCGAGACGGTCGCCTCGGCGCGGCAGCTGTCGCATGCGGCCACGCACGATTCGCTGACCGGCCTGCCCAATCGCGACCTGGTGCTGGACCGGCTGCGCCAGGCGCTCGCGCGCACGCAGCGCGGCAGCGGGCGTCTTGCGGTGCTGTTCCTCGATCTGGACCGCTTCAAGCGCATCAACGACAGCCTCGGCCATCACGTCGGCGACGAGGTGCTGCGCACCGCGGCGCAGCGGCTTTTGGTGAGTTGCCGCGCAAACGACACGGTCGGGCGCTGGGGCGGAGACGAGTTCGTGCTGGTGGTGGAAGACGTCGACGAGCGCGGCGCGGCCGCCACGGTGGCGGCGAAGGTCGTGCAGGCGCTGTCGCAGCCGATGCGGCTGGACGGATTTGCGGTGCCGTGTTCGTGCAGCGTCGGCATCGCGGTGGCGCCGGACGACGGCAGCGACGCCGACGAGCTGCTCGCGATGGCCGACGCGGCCATGTACCTGGCCAAGTCGCAGTCCGGCGCGCGCTACCAGTTCTATTCGAAGGACCTGAACCGCTGGACGCGCGAACGACTGCGGCTCGAGCTCGGCATGCGCGAGGCATTGCAGCGCGGCGGCTTTGAGCTGCACTACCAGGCCCAGGTCGAACTGGCCAGCGGCAGCGCGATCGCATTCGAAGCGCTGCTGCGCTGGCGCCAACCCGACGGCGCGTTGCTGCTGCCCGCGCAGTTCATCCCGCTGGCGGAGGAGTCGGGCCTGATCGTGGAGATCGGCGAGTGGGTCGTGCGCGCCGCCGTCGCGCAACTCGCGCAGTGGCGCGCGGCCGGGTTGAGCCTGGTGCCGGTGTCGGTCAACGTGTCGGCGCGCCAGTGCACGGATCGGCGGCTGGTCGATGTCGTGCGCAGCGCGCTGGCGCAAGACGGGATCGACACCGCGCTGCTGCGGCTCGAGATCACCGAGAGCACCGCGATGACCGATTCCGACGCCGCAGTGCTGCTGTTCGATGAACTGTCGGCTTTGGGCGTGCAGATTTCGGTGGACGACTTCGGCACCGGCTATTCGTCGCTGTCGCGGCTCAAGCGCTTTGCGATCCACGAACTGAAGATCGACCGCTCGTTCGTGCAGCACATGACGAGCAACGAGGACGACGCGGCGATCGTGCTGGGCACCATCGCGCTCGCGCATGGACTGGGTTTGCGCGTGGTGGCCGAAGGCGTGGAAACGCTGCAGCAGCAGGACTTCCTGGCCACCCATGCGTGCGACGCGGTGCAGGGCTGGCTGCACGGGCGTCCCGCGCCGGCTGCGCAGGTGGCGTTGCTGCTGGAGAAATAACTCGCCCCCAGCCTTCGCTCTCTTCGGTCGGCTCCTGGCAACCCCCGACCGGGGGCAGCGCCTACGGCCTGGCGAAGCCGGCTCCGTGGCCCCTGATGGGCTTGAGTCGCGCCAGTTTTGCAGTTAGCGAGTCGTACCAAGCGGTCTGGACGGCTGAAGCGAAAATCGCATGCACTCCCCAGGTATCCCGAGCAGCTTTGAACACAATCGTTTTCTCCCATGGCAACGGCTTTCCGGCCGGCACCTACCGCGTTTTGCTCGACGACCTGCATGCGCGCGGCTTCGATGTGCATGCGGTCGACAAGTTCGGTCACGACCCGGCCTATCCGGTGACCGACAACTGGCCGCATCTGGTGCGGCAACTGGCCGACTTTGCGCAGCCGATCGCGCGCGCGCAGACCGGTGCGCGGCTCTGGCTGGTCGGCCATTCGCTGGGCGGTTTTTTAAGCCTCATGTGCGCGGCCTTGCATCCGCAGCTGGCAGCCGGCGTGGTGCTGCTCGATTCGCCGCTGGTCGGCGGCTGGCGCGCGAACACCTTGCGCGTGGTGAAACGCACGCCGGTCATGCAGCGCGTCTCGCCCGGCGCCATCAGCCGCCGGCGCAAGCAGTCCTGGATCAGCCGCGCGGCGGCGCTGCAACATTTCCAGGCCAAGCCGGTGTTCGCACGCTGGGACCCGCGCGTGCTGGAAGATTACGTCGAGTACGGCACGGTGGACGTTGAGAGCGCCGATCCCGCTGGCGCCGTGCCGAACCCGGCCGGCAGCCCGGCTCGCGTGCTCAGCTTCGATCGTGGGGTGGAAACCCGCATCTACGAAACGCTCCCGCACACCCTGGGCAGCCTGCTGAAACAACATCCGCTCGCATGCCCGGTCGCGTTCATCGGCGGGCAGCACTCGGCCGAGTTGCGCCGCACCGGTCTTGCCATGACCCGGCAGGTCGCGCAGCAGCGCATCGGCATGCTCGACGGCAGCCATCTGTTTCCGATGGAACGGCCGGAGCAGACCGCTGCGGCCGTGGTGGCCGCAATCGGCACGATGGCCTGAAGCCCTCCCATCGCCGCAGCCACGGCGGCCGGGATCCACGGATCAAGATACGCGATGAATACAGACCTGTTTTGGCGCTGGCTGCACGTGCCGCTGTTCACCGTCAGCCAGACGCCCGTCACCACGTTCACGCTGCTCGGGCTCGCAGTGCTGTTGTTCGGCGCCTGGTGGCTGACCGGGCGCATCGAAGCCGCCATTCGCCGGCTCGGCAGAAGCCGCCCGCGCAGCGCCACCAGCATCTACGCCTGGGCGCGCGTGGTGCGCTATGCGCTGTGGATCATCGTCACGCTGGTCGGGCTCAATTACCTGGGCATCGACCTCGCAAGTTTCGCGCTGCTGGGCGGTGCGATCGGCGTGGGCATCGGCTTCGGGCTGCAGAACATCTTCAGCAACTTCTTCTCCGGCCTGATCCTGTTGCTCGAGAAAACCATCAAGGAAGGCGACTTCGTCGATCTGCAGTCCGGCATCCGCGGCCATGTGCGCACCATCGGGCTGCGCTACACGCGCGTCACCACGAACGACGACGTCGATGTGATCGTGCCGAACACCGAATTCATCAACAACCGCGTCGTGAACTGGACCTACGGCAGCCCGTATCGCCGCGTGCACGTGCCGTTCGGCGTGGCCTACGGCAGCGACAAGGAAGCAGTCAAGGCCGCCGCGCTGCGCGCTGCCGAATCGCTCGACTGCACCGTGACCGACCCGCACCACAAGACCGACGTCTGGCTGGTCGACATGGCCGAGTCGTCGCTCAACTTCGAGCTGGTGGTCTGGGTCGGCGCCGATTCAACCGACCATCCGGCCCGCATCGATGCCGCCTACAAGTGGAAGATTCACGACGAGCTGGTCGCCGCCGACATCGAGATTCCGTTTCCGCAGCGGGACCTGCATCTGCGATCTGGAGAATTGCCGATTCGGCGGGCGGGTTCCGGCAGCGGCGCCGACGCGTAGCAGGCGCTGCTGGTCAATCCGCCCAGACCACCAGCCCGCTCCAGGCGGTGGCCAGCACCACGATGCCGAACGCGATCCGGTACCAGGCGAACGGCACGAAGTCGTGCGTGCCGATGTAGCGCAGCAGCCAGCGCACGCAAGCCCAAGCGCTCAGAAACGAGAACAGCAGGCCGACAGCGAACAGCGGTGCATCGGTCATCGACAGCAGCGCGCGCTCCTTGTAGAGGCTGTAGGCACCCGCGCCGATCAGGGTCGGCATCGCGAGGAAGAACGAGAAATCGGTGGCGGCCCGCCGGCTCAGGCCCAGCAGCATGCCGCCGATGATGGTGGCGCCGCTGCGGCTCGTGCCGGGCACCAGAGCCAGGCACTGAACCAGACCGACCTTGAGCGCGTCCCAGGGCGTCATGTCGTCCACCTGCTCGACCCGGACCTGGCCGGGGGCGCGTTTTTCCGCCCACAGGATCACGAAGCCGCCCAGGATGAACGTGCTGGCGACCACGATCGGCGTGAACAGATGTGCCTTCACGTACTTGCCGAACAGCAGGCCGAGCACGACCGCCGGCAGAAAGCCGACCAGCACGTTGAGCGCAAAGCGTTGCGCTTTCGGCTGGCGCGGCAGTGCGATCAGCGTCTCCCTGATCTTCTGCCAATAGACCAGGATCACCGCGCAGATCGCACCGGTCTGGATCGCGATGTCGAACACCTTGGCCTTCGCATCGTCGAAGCCGAGCAGCGAGCCGGCCAGGATCAGGTGGCCGGTGGACGAGATCGGCAAGAACTCGGTCAGGCCTTCGACGATGCCCATGACGGCGGCTTTGACCAACAGCAAGGTATCCAAACGGGGCTTTCGGTGACGCGGGTTGCGGGGAGCGGCCGATTATCGATGCGGGTCCTGCACGGCTTCGGGCTGGCGCCCAGTGCGTCGATCGCCTGATGCCCGAGTTTTTACGTCGAAACAGGCTGGGGCGCCTATCCAGCCTGTACCAGCCACTACTCAAACGATAGCGCGATCCGTGTGCCGGGCAATCGGCGCCCGAGCCGCGCAGACGGCCGTTCGAACGAATCCCGGTCCGCCGCACGGACGCTTGCTGCGCATCTCGCGCCCCGATTCGCACCGTTCGCGCCGCCATCGCCACGTTTCATCGCAACCCGGTGGCGCGCGGCGCCGCGGCAGCGCAAAGTGACGCCATCACCCACCGCCGACGCTACGCCGCCGAACACCAGCATGAACATGACCCCCGTGATCGCGATCCACCTGTCCGCCGCGCTGGCCGCCACCGCGCTCGGGCCGCTTGCCATCTGGGCGCGCCGCTCGGCTACGCAGCGCCCGCGGCTGCACCGCGCGTTCGGCTACGGCTGGGTCACGCTGCTGCTGCTGACCGCGCTGTCGGCGCTGTTCATCCGCGACTTCCGGCTGCCGAACATCGCGGGCTACACGCCGATCCACCTGCTGATCCCGGCCGTGTTCGTCGGCCTTGCGCTCGCGTTCTGGCGGCTGGCCCGGCACGACGTGGCCGGGCACCGGCGCGCGATGGTCGTCACCTACGTGTCCGCCTGCTTGGTCGCCGGCGGCTTCACCCTGCTGCCCGGGCGCTACCTGCACGGCGTGGTGCTGGCGCTGCATTGATTTCTCTCCATCACCCGACGTTGAACCTCGAAAGGAAGCAACATGTTGCCGCTGCAAATCCTCCACGGCACGCCCAGCTGGGTGTTCGTGCTGTTCGCTGCCCTGCTCGCGCTGGGCCTGGGCCAGCTGCGCACGCGGGACGTGGCGCTGGGCCGGATCGTCGGCATCGCGCTTGGCATGACCGCGTTTTCGCTGTACGGCACGATTGCGGCGTTCGGCCGGCTGCCGCTGGCACCTGCCGGCTGGCTGCTCGGCGCGTCTGCCGCCGTCGCCTGGCTGCTGAGTCGGCCGGTACCGGCGGGCGTCCGCTATGACGCCGAACGGCGCCGCCTCACGCTGCCTGGCAGCGTCATGCCGCTGGCGGTGATGATGACCATCTTCTTCATCAAATATGGGGTGGCCATCGCGGTCGCGATGCGTCCGGCGCTCAGTGGAAATCTGGGCTTCGCGCTGCCGGTATGCCTGTTGTACGGCGCGTGCAGCGGTGCGTTCGCGGGCCGCGCCGCGCGGTTGTGGCGGCTGACCCTCCGCCCACAGGCAATGCCTGATCAACGCGCCGACTTTGCAGCACCGGCCGGGACGGCGTCATGAACGGCTGCGATCGCGCCGGCCGCAATGGTCGGTCCACGATTCTCGAACTGGTGCGCTGGCAACGCTCGGGTTATCCGCGCTACCACCGCTCGCGCGCGGGTCTGCTGATGCACCTCGTGCTCGTGCCCCTGTTTCTGGCCGCGAATGTGGCGCTGGTTGCGGCACTGCTGCACGGCGCATGGCTTGCAGCGCTGGTTGCGCTCAAGGTGATGGTCGTCTCCCTTGCCCTGCAGGGGCGCGCCCACCGCTTCGAGGCGCTGGCGCCGGAGCCGTTTTGCGGACCGGCCGATGCGGTACTGCGCATCGGGATGGAGCAATGGCTGACCTTTCCCGAATTCGTGCTGGCCGGCGGGTGGCTGGCCGCGTGGCGCAGCACCGCCGCCGACTGACCATCGATCGCCTGCCAGCCGGCCAGCGGCGCGGCCTGCGGGTGCGAACCTTCTTCATCAAAATCCCATCCTTTCCCACCATGAACGCACCCTTGTCCGAACAGCAGATCGACGTGCTCGCGCGCCGCCGCGCAGGCGCCAAGCTTGGCTGGTACACCCATGCGCTGGTCTATCTGGTCGTCAACGCGGGGATGTTCCTGCTTGCCTACGAGGGCAACGGCGGCCGGCCCTGGTCGGTCTACCCGGCGCTCGGCTGGGGGCTCGGCCTGCTGCTGCACGGGCTCGGGGTGTTCGTGTTCGGCTCCGGCAGCGGCCTGCACGAATGCATGAGCGAGCGCGAACGCAGGCGGCTGCGCCGGGGTGGCTGAACCGCACCGTTCAGCGCCGCAGCCGCGCGCCGAGCGGCTCGGCACGAGCGCGGACACGACGCCGATCCACCTGCTGCGGCATCTGCTGCTGACGTTGGCGTTCTGCCTGGCCATCGCCGCGATCCAGCAGTTCTTCATGCCGTCGGTGCGCTTCAAGGTGCATCTCGTCTATTCGGTCGCGACCGGCGTCTCGATCTGGGCGGTGGTCGACTTCGGGCGGCTCTGGCTCACCCGCAACAGCGATGGCAACTGGCCGCCCGGCTTCAAGGGGCTTGCGCTGGTGGCCAGCGCGATCCTGATCGGCTATCTGGTCGGGTCGCTCGTCGGCGACTGGTGGTTCGGCTGGTCGAGCTGGACCAATAGCCGCAGCCAGATCGTCTCAGGTGCGTTCGTCACCCTGCTCGCCGGCACGGTCGCGACCAGTTATTTCTACTTGCGTGGTCGCAGCCTTGCGTTGCAGGCGCAGGCCGAGGCGGCGAGAGCGCAAGCCGCCGAAAGCCACCTGAAGCTGCTGCAAAGCCAGCTCGACCCCCACATGCTGTTCAACTCGCTTGCGAATCTGCGCAGCCTGATCGCAAGCGACCCCGAGCGTGCCGTCGCGATGCTCGATCGGCTGAACGATTTCTTGCGCTCGACCTTATCCGCCTCGCGCGCGACCATGCACCCGCTGGCGGCCGAATTCGAGCGCCTGCGCGACTATCTGGAACTGATGGCGTTGCGCATGGGTCCGCGGCTTGCCTTCACGCTCGATTTGCCGCGTGAACTCGCGGCCGTGCCGATTCCCACGCTGCTGCTGCAGCCGCTGGTCGAAAACAGCATCCGGCATGGGCTGGAGCCGAGCGTGCCGGGCGGCTCGGTCAGCGTGCGTGCCTGGCTGGACGGCGACGGCGCGTTGCAGCTGGAAGTGGCCGACAGCGGCACCGGGCTGCAGCAGGCGATGCTGACGCACGGCGGTGGCTTCGGGTTGGCGCAGGTGCGCGAGCGGTTGAGCACGCAGTACGGCACTGCCGCGCAGCTGTCGTTCGGCTCGGTGCCCGCCACCCCGGCTGGGCGTCCGCCGCTGCAGGCGGTCTTGATCCGGATCGACCGAACCGCACGGCATCGCGGCTGAGCGCGCGCCACCGAATCGGCGTGGATCTCGGACCGCATCGGCCCGTTCACGAAAACCCGTTCGTACAAGGAAAAAACCACGACCCGCGGTTCTGATACATCTGGTTACTATCTGATTTTTGGTGTGGAATGACGGCATGCCGCCGGTCCGTTCATTCATGCGCCACTTTGATCGAATCCCGCCGCGCGCGGGCCCGCGCGCGGCGGCTCAGATGCTCGCGCTGTGTGGCGGCTTGGCGGCCGGCGTCGCTGCCGCGCAACCGAACGCGGCTGCCGCCGGCGCGCCGCTGCAGCTTGCCGCCTCGGACGATCCCACGCTGCTCGACAAGAGCCTGGCCGAACTGATGGCGATCGAAGTCGTCTCTGCGAGCCGCCATCGCGTCGCGTTGTCCGATACCGGCGCAGCCGTGTTCGTGATCACGCAGGAGGACATCGTGCGCTCCGGCGCGCGCGTGCTGCCCGAAGTGCTGCGGCTGGCGCCCGGCGTGGATGTGGCGCGCTTGTCGAGCGGCCGCTGGGCGATCGGTGTGCGCGGCGATACCAGCCGGTTTTCGGGCGGGCTGCAGGTGCTGCTGGATGGCCGCAGCATTTATTCGCCGTATTTTTCCAGCGTGTTCTGGGATGTCGAGCAGGTGCCGCTGGCCGACATCGAGCGCATCGAGATCGTGCGCGGGCCGGCCGGTGCGATCTGGGGGCCGAACGCGGTCAACGGCGTGATCAACATCCTCACGTTCAGCGCGCGCGACACACTCGGCACGCGCGCCGAAACGCTACTGGCCAGCGACGGCCAGCGCTGGCTGCACCTGCGCCACGGTGCGGCCACCCCACGCGATGGCGATCCGTACGACGGTGCCTGGCGGCTGTCCGCACGTGCGAGCGGCACCTCAAGCTATCGCAGCGCGGACGGCCGCGATGCGCACGACGAAAACCAGAATCTGAACCTGACCGGCCGGCTCGACCAGCGGCTCGCGCACGGCGACCTGGGCCTGCAGCTGCAGGCGCTGCAATCATCCGATCAGGATGAGTGGGTGCTGCCTTCGACGCGCGCGCCGGCGTTCCACGACGCTGCCGGCGTGAAGCTGAAGTTTCGTCGTCTGATGGCTTCCAGCGTGCTCACGCACCGGCTGGCCGAGCAGAACCGGCTGCAGCTGCAGGCGTCGATCGCGCAAGAGCAGGCCGAGCTGAGCGGCGTCCTGAACACGCGCAACACCACCACCGAGCTGCAGCTGCAGCAACAGCTCAGCCCGGCCGGAAGCCGCCACGCGCTGACCTACGGCGCCGGGGTGCGTGGCTATTTCGACCACACGGAAAGCGGCCGTTACGGCGGGCTGCTCCCGGCCGACCGCGAGTGGAGCGAGTTCCGCCTGTTCGCGCATGACCGCATCACGCTGGCGCCAGTCCGGCTGTGGCTGACCACCCGTCTGCTGCTGGACCACAACCGCTACACCGGCTGGCAGCCGCAGCCGAGCATCGACCTGGCCTGGCGCCTGTCCCCGCTGCAGTCGCTCTGGGGCTCGCTGGCGCACTCGTCCCGCGTGCCGGGCCGCAGCTTTCAGGACGCACAGTTTTCGCTGTTCAACCAGCCGGTGCTGCTGCCCGGCACGAGCGAGCCGCAGCCGGTGTCGGTCACCACGCGCTCGCTGCAGCCGCTGTCGACGCAGGTGACGGCGCTGCAGCTCGGCAGCCGCTGGCGCTTCGGGGAGCGGCTGTCGCTGGACCTGACCGCGTTCACGCAACGCCATCGCGACCTGGGCCGCTTCGAGGTGCCCTACCCGGCTGCGGCGGCCAATGCGGCAGCCGCCAATGCGCCGCTGTACGTCGACTGGATCGGCACCTCGGCGCGCAGCAGCGGATTGGAGCTGGCGGCCGACTGGCGCATTCGTCCGGGTCTGCGCTCGCAACTGGCGCTGTCCACGCTGCACGTGTCCAGCGCCCAGCGGCCCGAGCTGGAACCGTCCACGCTCGCACGCAGTCCGCATGCGCTGGCGTCCTGGCGGCTGTCCTGGGATTTGGCGCCGCGCGTGTATCTGGACGGCTGGCTGCGCTACAGCGCGAGCCGCCCCGCGTTCCGGCCTGGCGAGCTGCCGGTGCGCGCGCGCACCGCGCTGGACCTGAATCTGCGCTGGCGTGCGTCGCCGCTGCTGACCTTGTCGCTCGGCGGCTACAACCTCGGCGCGGGCCGGCGGCTGGAAGCGTCGAACCTGAACGGGTTCGTGCTGACCACGCCGGTGCTGATCGAGCCCGCAGTCGCACTACGCGCCAGCATTCGGTACTAGGCCCCGAGGCACCGGGCCGCACGCCGCCGATGGATCGGTTTCCCGTCGCTTGTCTGCGCCGCCGCGCGTTGCCGGCCGGCGGCCCGCGTGCCGTTGGCACGCGTCGGCGCACGCGCCTGCTGCTCGGCCTCGCGGTGCTGGCCGGTGCGCTGCTGCCCACGGCCGTGCCGGCGGCCGAGGCCGATGAAGCGCAGCTGCAGGCCGCGTTCACCCTCAACTTTGCGAAGTTCACCGAATGGCCGGCTGCGCGGCTGACCGAGGGCCACTTCACGCTGTGCCAGCTCGGCGGCAACGAGCGGCTCGCGCAGGCGCTGCAAGCGCTGGAAGATCGAACCGTGCAGGGCCTGCCGATCCGGTTTCGGCGCATCGAAAGCGCGCTCGAGGCGTCGGCCTGCCTGCTGCTGTTCACCGCCGGGCTGGTGCCGCCGCCGCTAGCTGACGGCGCCGCGGTGCTCACGGTGGGCAGCGAGCCGGGCTTTGCACGGCACGGCGGCATGATCGGCTTCGTGCGCGACGCCGCACGGCTGCGCTTCGAAGTCAACGCGGACGCGCTCAGGCGCGCCGGACTGGTGCTGTCCTCGAACGTGCTGGCGCTGTCGACCAGCGTGATCGGCGGCTCGCCGCACACGGGCGGCCGACCATAATGCAAGGCGATCAAGGTCCCGCATTCGGACCGGACTTAAAACCGGGCCGCGAGGCTGCAACGCAACAGGCGAAGAAGGCAGATGAAGGACATTGGGTGAGAGGTTGGCGCATCTGGTCTGCGAGCGGGCAGGCACCGTTGCGCTCCCGGCTGCGGCTGGTGGTCGCCAGCGCGATCACGCTGATGGTGCTGGTGCTGTTTTTGCTGTTCGCCGGGCTGGAGATGCGCAGCGCGCAGGAACGCCATCACGAACGTGCTTCGGCGATTGCCGCGGTGCTGGCCGAAAACGTGCGCGGCGCGCTCGCGTTCTTCGATACCGAAGCCGCCAGCAGGGTGCTGGCCAGTGCCGGCACCCTGCCCGGCATCCGCTGGGCGGCGCTGCTCGATTCCGACCGGCGCCTGTTCGCCAGCTTTGCCGCACCGGATCGGCAGGTGCCGTCTGCGGCCGAACTCGCCGACGGATTGCAGCGTCTGAAACCCGGCGACCTGATCGAGCTGTCCGAACGCAATCGCGCGCTCTACCTGACGCAGCCGGTCAAGGTGGACGGCGAGCTGGTCGGCTGGCTGATGCTGAATCTGGACGCCGAAAACCCGTCGCTGCTGTTCTTCGGCCGGCTTGCGCTCGTGATGCTGGCAGCCTCCGGCTTCGGCCTGATCGCAAGCTTCGGCGCGGCGCGTGCGCTCGAGCGCATCGCGGCGCCGATCATGAATCTGGCGGGCATGATGCGCGAGGTCTCGATCACGCACGACTACCGGCTGCGGCTGATGTATCACCGCAATGATGAGATCGGCGAGCTGCACGACGGCTTCAACGGGCTGCTCGAACAGCTCGAGTTGCGCGAGGCGGAAATCGCGCTGCAGCAGGAGGACCTGCTGCGCATCGCGACGCTCGATGAAGTCACGCAGCTGTCGAACCGACACCATTTCCGGCAGCTGCTGGACGTGGCGCTGAAGCGCGCATCGAAGGTGCCTTTCGCGCTGCTGTGCCTGGACCTGGACCGCTTCAAGAACGTGAACGATTCGCTCGGTCACGACATGGGCGACCAGGTGCTGCGCATGGTCGGCGAGCGGCTGCGTTCGATCGCGCGCGCCGAAGACACGATGGCGCGCACCGGCGGCGACGAGTTCTCGGTGATCGTGAGCCAGGTGGCGCACGACGACGAAGCGCTGCCGTTCGCGCGCCGCATCCTGCGTTCGCTGCGCGAGCCGTTCGAGATCAGCGGGCTGGTGCTGCACATCGGCGCGAGCATCGGCATCGCGCTGGCGCCGCGCGACGCGATGTCGGCCGAGCAGCTGATCAAGAACGCCGACTTGGCGCTATATGAAGTGAAGGCGGCCGGCCGCAACACGGTGCGTGTCTATCAGCCTGCGATGGGCAGCCAGGTGGACCGGCGCCTGGTGCTCGAGCAGGAACTGCGCGAAGCGCTCGCGCGCGGGCAGCTGAGCCTGGCCTATCAGCCGCAGATCGAGACGCGCAACCAGAGCGTGGTCGGCCTGGAGGCCCTGCTGCGCTGGCGCCATCCGGAGCTCGGCGAGGTGGCGCCGTCCGAGTTCATCCCGATCGCCGAGGACAGCGGGCTGATCGCCGAGATCGGCGCCTGGGTGCTGGAGGAAGCCTGCCGGCAGGTGCAGCAGCACGACCCGAAGCTGTCGATTGCGGTCAACCTGTCGCCGGTGCAGGTGATGACGCAGGACCTGGGCGTGTTGATCGACGAGGTGCTCGGACGCACCGGCCTGCCTGCGCACCGGCTCGAGCTCGAGATCACCGAGTCGGTGCTGCTCAACGAGGAAGCGGCGACGCTCGAGCACATGCTCGCGCTGCAGCAGCGTGGCGTGCGCATCGTGCTGGACGACTTCGGCACCGGCTTCGCGTCGATGGCGTATCTGCTGCGCTTTCACTTCGAGAAGATCAAGATCGACCGCAGCTTCGTGCATCTGCTGCGCGAGCAGGGCCGCAAACGCGCGATCGTGCGCGCGATCATCGCGATGTCGCAGCAGATGGGCACGCGCGTGCTGGCCGAGGGCGTGGAGACCGAATCCGAGCTGCAGATGCTGCACAGCGACGGCTGCACCGAGGTGCAGGGCTATTACTACGCGCGGCCGTTGAACGAGGCGGACCTCGCGGTGTTCCTGCACAGCTGGAGCGAGCCGGCCGTGGCCGCGAACAGCGAACTGGGCCCGCTGCACGAGCTGGAGGTCAGCGCCTCCGACGGGTGGCGGCTGCCCGCATCGTCCCGGTCATGACGGCCGCCGAGCCGGCTGCCGCCACCGCCGCCATCGCCACCGCACTGCTGGCTGAAGACGAACCGCTGCTGGCCGACGCGCTGCGGCGTGAGCTGGCGCAGGCGTGGCCTGGTCTGCGCGTGCTGGCCACCGTCGGCGACGGCGCATCGGCGGTGCACAGCGCGCTGGTGCTGCGGCCGGACGTGCTGTTCTTCGACATCAAGATGCCGGGCATGAGCGGGCTGGAAGCGGCGGCCGATCTGGCCGACCGTTGGGGTGACCAGGACTGTGGCCACGACGCCGGCGGCAAGCCGTTTCCGGCGCTGGTGTTCGTGACCGCCTACGACCAGTTCGCGCTGGCCGCGTTCGAAACCCATGCGATCGACTATCTGCTCAAGCCGGTACAGCCGGCTCGGCTGCAAAAAACAGTAGAAAAAGTGCAGCGGGCGCTTGCTGTACGTGCGCTGGATGCTACTTTTTTTGAATCGTCGATGACACGGCTTCGTCCCGCACTCGCATTGGCCGCGATCGATCGTGCCGGCGTCGAGCCGCTCACCGTGATCCAGGCCAGCGTCGGCAACCGGCTGCGGCTGCTGCCGATCGACGACGTGATCGCGTTCGAAGCCGCCGACAAGTACCTGCGCGTGCTGACCGCGGATGCCGAATACCTGATCCGCACCCCGCTGAAGGACCTGCTGCCGCGCCTCGACGCAAAAGTGTTCTGGCAAATCCACCGCGGTACGGTGCTGCGCGCCACCGCGATCGATTCCGTGCTGCGCGACGAGGCCTCCGGCCGCCTCACGGTCGCCCTGCGTCACCGCGCCGACCGCTTCGCGGTCAGCCGGTTGCATGCGCAGCTGTTCAAGGCGATGTAGGCGCTGCTGCGCCGCTGCCTCGTGGCTTGCTATTCCTGGTACCAGTCCGCTGCACTTCGCGAGACCACGACAAAGCCGGCGCAGCCCAATCCCAGCAGGGGCCGCGGAGCTGGCTCCGCCAAGCCGCAGGCGCCGCCCCCGGCGAGGGGGTAGCCGAGAGCCGACCAACGGGAGCGAAGGCTGGGGGTGAGCTTATTTCTGCGTGAAGTTCAACGGCAGCCACCGGTAGCCATCGCCGTCGGACAGCAGATGGCCCAGGCCCGGAAACGCCACGTGCGCGGCAGCGACCGGCGTGCCGTCTTTTGCGGCCTGCGTGAACACGTCCTCGCGCATCGCTTTGGCCGCTTCCGGATCGACATCGAACGCGATCGTGACCTCGGGGTGCGGAAACTGCACGGCAGCCACGTGGATCAGATCACCCATCACGAGCAGCTTGCTGCCTTTGCTTTCCACCGCATAGGAACTGTGGCCGGGCGTGTGACCGTGCGTGGACATCGCCTGGATGCCGGGCAGCAGTTGCGCGCCGGGCTCGAACGGCTTGAGTCGGTCGGCTACCTGATACGGTTTGAGCGCAGCCATCGCGCCTTTGAAAAAATCCTTCATGCCGGCCGGTGCACGCTCCATCTGCGCATCGCTGAGCCAGAAGTCCGCGTCCGCGCGTTCCACCCGCAGCACGGCGTTCGGAAATGCGCGCGCACCGTCTGCGACCGCGCCGCCGACGTGGTCCACGTGCAGGTGCGTGAGCAGGATTTCATCGACCTGCGCAGGCTGGTAGCCGGATGCCTTCAGGTTCGCGACGAGCTTGCCCAAGGTCGGCCCGAAGAACACGCCGGCGCCGCTGTCGATCAGCACCAGCTTGCCGCCGGTGTTGATCAGAAAAGCGTTCACCGAGGTTTCCACCGGGACTTTCAAAAACTGCGCGCCGAGCGCTTTTTCGGTCGCCGCAGGCGGCTGCTGCAGCAGTTTGTCGGCCGGCATGTCGAAGGTGCCGTCGTTCAATGCGGTGACTTCGAAGTCGCCTACCATCATTCGGTAAAAACCGGGCGCCGGCAGCTTGGCCAGCGGCGCTTCGGCATGAAGCGGGCCGGTCATGACCAGCGCAGCAGCAGCAGCCAGCGCGGACGCACGAACGCCATTGAACAACGGAGAAAACGACATGGCAGGTTCCTTGTCTGAAGCCACGAGCACCGGCGGCGCTGCGGTTTGCAACAGTGGCTCAATCGTGCCTGAAGTCCGCTGCGCCTTCAACCGATCGCGGGTTTTGTCATGACCGACGCGCTGGACGCCCTGGCACGCGAGGTGCTCGACTTCTGGCTTGGTGACGGTGTGGCGCTGGGATGGCCCAGCGTTGACCTCGGCAAACGCTGGTTTCGCGGCAACGCGGCGCTGGACTGCGACATCGAGCAGCGCTTCGGCCCGCTTGTGCGCCAGGCGATCGACGGCGGACTGACCGAGTGGGAAGCCACGCCGCTGCCGCGGCTGGCGCTCGTGATCCTGCTCGACCAGTTCACGCGCAACGTGTTTCGCGGCCGCTCCGAAGCGTTTTCGGGCGATGCGCGGGCCGTTCAGTTGGTGCTGACAACGCTGCAGCACGGGGAGGACGCCACACTCCCATGGATCGGCCGTGTATTTCTTTACATGCCGCTGATGCACGCCGAGGATCTTGAGCTGCAGCAGCGCTGCCTGCAATGCTTCAAAGCGCTCTGGTGCGACGTGCCGCAGGCGCTGAAGGGCCATGTTGGCAGCAATCTGCGCTTCGCGAAATCACATCTTGAGATCATTGAACGCTTCGGCCGCTTTCCGTACCGCAACGCAGTGCTGACGCGCGTGAGCAGCGCGGCCGAGATCGAATTCCTGCAACACGGCCCGCGATTCGGACAGTGAACCAGGAACGCCGTGCCGCTATGCGATGCGCGTTACGACACCATATCGACGTCCACGCGTTCGCGCAGTTGGCGCAACCCGTTGTCGACCGCCCAGACCGCCACCTGAGCGGCATTCATCGGGCGCGCGAACAGGTATCCCTGTAATTTGTCGCAGCCCAGCTCCAGCAGGATCTCGCGCTGGATCCCGGTCTCGACCCCTTCGGCCACGACTTCAAGTCGCAGCGCATGCGCGAGATCGATGATGCCCTGCGCGATGGCTCGGGCATCGGCGCTGTCAGCCAAGTCGTTGATGAAACTGCGGTCGATCTTCAGCTGCCGCACTGGTAGCCGGCGCAGATAACTGAGGCTCGAGTATCCGGTGCCGAAATCATCGATCGACATGCAGATGCCTGCCGCCTGCAGCCGGTTGATGAACGTGCCGGTGACCGTAATGTCGCTCATGGCCGCCGACTCGGTGAGTTCGCAGGTGAGCCGGGCCGGCTCGATGCGGAACCGCTGCAAGGTCCCGATGATCTCGTCGGCCAGCTGCGGCTGGCGCAACTGGTGCGCGGAGAGGTTGACCGCGACGCGCATCGGCAGGCGGTTCTCATCGGCCCACTGCCGCATCTGCCGGCAGGCTTCCACGATGACCCAGCTGCCGATGCCGTGGATCAGGCCGAACTGCTCGGCCAGCGGAATGAACAGCGCGGGACTGACCATGCCACGCACCGGATGGCGCCAGCGCAGCAGCGCCTCCACACCGGCGAACTCGCCGCTTCGCGCGTAAATCTTCGGCTGATAGTGAAGTTCGAGTTCGCGATTCTCGATCGCCAGCCGCAACTCGTGCAGCCATTGCATGCGCTCGCGCGCCTCGGCGTCGAGTTGCGGCTCGAAAAACGCGAACCGCTGGCCTCCAAGCTCCCTGGCGCTGAGCATCGCCGTCCTAGCATTGCTGACCAGATGTGGAAAGGCACCGCTGCCAGGCACCAGCGCGATACCGATCCACGCATGCAGATGTACGGGCAATTCGCCCAGCGGGAACGCCGGGCCGAGCGCATGGATGATCTGCTCGGCCACCCGCGAGGCTGGCTCGGCACTTTCGAGTTCATCGAGCAACACCAGAAACTGGCCCCGGCCCGCGCTGGCGACCGTATCGGAGGCGCGAACCGTCGCGCGAAGCCGCCCACCAACCTCGCGCAGCAGCTTCGCACCACTTGCCTCGGTCAGGAAGCTGCCCGGCAGGTTCGTGCCGTCGAGATCGATGAAGAGCACTGCGATCGACCAGCCCGCGCGGTCGCAGCGTGCCACCGCCTGCGTGAGACGGTCCTGGAACACCAGCCGGTTCGGCAGTCCGGTCGTGACGTCGGTGAAGGTGACATAGGCAAGTTCGTCGCGCGCCTTGTCGAGCGAGCCGCGCAGCCGCCTTGCCTGCAGCTGCGTGCGCCGCTCGATTGCGGTCAGCAGAACCATCAGCGTCAGCAGCACAATCGAGGCAAGCGCCACCAGGTGATCGAGTCCGTTGACATCGAATCCGTTCGACGTCAGGCACACGGATCCGATCGCAATGCCGGCTGCCATCATGGCCATGTAGTGCATTGCGGACAGCGAACCGCCAAGCGCGGCGGCAACCGCAAGCTGCCGCCATATGCGCTGCCCGCCGGTCTCGCCGGGCAGCCAGAAGAACATGGAAAACGCGAAAGCCGTGCCGGCGATGCTGACCGCGACCGAAGCGAGCACCCAGTACGGGTCGTAGTTCATGGCCGGAAAAAGCTTCAGCGCACTCATTCCGATGTAATGCATGACCGTGCCGCCGCCGCCGAGCAAAACGG
This sequence comes from Burkholderiaceae bacterium, assembly GCA_965218765.1. GTDB lineage: Bacteria > Pseudomonadota > Gammaproteobacteria > Burkholderiales > Burkholderiaceae_C > JBBPYC01. The sequence goes on from CBDCLU010000005.1 coordinate 131,898, forward strand.
ACAGAGCCGCGAACATCGGCCAGCGAAACTGGACGCGTGCGGCGATGGCCAGCGCGGCTGCCGAAACGAGCACCGCAGCAAGCCAGGATGCGAACGTGCCACTCGTCTCGTAGCGGGTCAGGAAAGGCAGCTCGGCTGCCGCCATTCCGATGAAATGCATCGACCAGATGCCGCTGCCCATGGTCAGCGCGCCGATTACGAGCCAGAGCGTCGCAGCGATCCGATCGGTGGCGGCGCGCACGCGCCAGGCCAGTTCGAGCGCGGCGTACGACGCAAAGATGGCAACGGCGATCGACAGCAGGACCGTCGCCGGTTCGTAACGGATCGACAAGTTCATGTCAATGCTTCGTACTGTCGGTAGCCGGCGAGCCACGCAGCCACCCCGTTGGCCAGTGTCGTCAGTCGCTCCAACTGGGCCGGATCGAGCGATCGGCAATGGTCATCGATGACACAAAGCGCGCCGACCGGCTGGCCATCCACAACGATCGGAAAACCCGCATAAAAACAAGCCCGCAGGTCGCCCAGCACCAGTGGGTTATCGCTGAATCTTGGATCGAGCCGCGCGTCGCTGACCACCAGCGGCCGGTTCGCGTCGAGAATCGTATAGCTGCAGAACGCAGCATCCCGCGGCGTCTGCTCCGGTTCGAGTCCCAGAGATCCCTTGAACCATTGCCGCTGCTCGTCCACCAGCGAAATGGCGGCGATCGGTGTATTGGCAATCGTCGCGGCAGCCACGGCCACCGCGTCCGAGAACGCTTCAGGGGGGGTGTCGAGCACCTGCAGCGTCTGCAACGTTTGCAGGCGCCTTCTTTCGTCTTTGGGATACGGTGCAGCAGGCATGGCAGGTGAAGCGGTTCGATGTCGATGCATCAATTGTTTTACAAGTTGTCACTGCTGTGATCCGATTGGCCGCTCGATCCGGACAATTGGTCCGTTCTCGTGAACAAGTGCAGCCACCCGTACTTCCGTCGTGCCCATTCGACCCCAGGACGAGCCCGATCCGGCTGACCGGGCAGCTTGTACGCCGCACGCGACAGCGAGGGCAGAAATGCCCAGACAATCAGCGGTTGATTTCGCGGCATGCCCGTTTTTCCCTCAGATCGGCCCGTCTTCCTTCGTAGCCCCCATGTCCACCATCCTGCAACACATCCCCGCCGGCCAGAAGGTCGGCATCGCGTTTTCCGGCGGCCTGGACACCAGCGCCGCGCTGCACTGGATGCGCGACAAGGGCGCGGTGCCTTATGCGTACACCGCGAACCTCGGCCAGCCCGACGAGCCCGATTACGACGAGATTCCGAAGAAAGCGATGCAGTACGGCGCCGAGGCCGCGCGGCTGATCGACTGCCGGCGCCAGCTGGTCGCCGAAGGCATCGCGGCGCTGCAGTGCGGTGCGTTCCACATCTCGACCGCCGGCGTCACCTACTTCAACACCACGCCGCTGGGCCGCGCGGTGACCGGCACGATGCTGGTCGGTGCGATGCGCGAGGACGACGTGAATATCTGGGGCGACGGCAGCACCTACAAGGGCAACGACATCGAGCGCTTCTACCGCTACGGACTGCTCGCCAATCCTTCGCTCAAGATCTACAAGCCGTGGCTGGACCAAGCGTTCATCGACGAACTCGGCGGCCGTGCCGAGATGTCGGCGTTCATGGCCAAGGCCGGCTTCGCCTACAAGATGTCGGCCGAGAAAGCCTATTCGACCGACTCGAACATGCTCGGCGCGACGCATGAGGCGAAAGACCTCGAGCACCTGAACAGCGGCCTGCGCATCGTGAATCCGATCATGGGCGTGTCGTTCTGGCGGGACGACGTCAAGATCGTGCCGGAGGAAGTCACCGTGCGCTTTGCCGAAGGCCAGCCGGTCGCGCTGAACAGGCAGGAATTCTCTGATCCGGTGGAGCTGATGCTCGAAGCGAACCGCATCGGCGGCCGGCACGGTCTGGGCACCTCCGACCAGATCGAGAACCGCATCATCGAAGCCAAGAGCCGCGGCATCTACGAAGCACCGGGTATGGCGCTGCTGTTCGCGGCCTACGAACGGCTCGTGACCGGCATCCACAACGAGGACACGATCGAGCAATACCGCATCAACGGCTTGCGGCTCGGCCGGCTGCTCTATCAGGGCCGTTGGTTCGATCCGCAGGCGTTGATGCTGCGCGAGATGGGCCAGCGCTGGATTGCACGTGCCGTCACCGGCGAAGTCACCATCGAACTGCGCCGCGGCAACGATTACACGATCCTGAACACCGAGTCGCCGAACCTGACGTATCAGCCGGAACGCCTGACGATGGAAAAAGGCGCCTCCACCTTCTCACCCGCGGACCGCATCGGCCAGCTCACGATGCGCAACCTCGACATTGCCGATACCCGCGAGAAGCTCGTGACGTACGCGAATGCGGGATTGCTGTCGCTCGGCGACGGCAGCGTGCTGCCGCAACTTGGGGCTGACGTCGGCGACTTAGGCCGCACAGCTCAGAGCACCTGACACGCCTCGTCGAATGGCCGACGCGGCTGGCGCTGCATCAGCTTGGTTGAGGTGCCGCGACCGAGGTTGCACAGGAAGTTCGTCTTCCAGCGCCTGTCGGGGAATAACTCGGCGTCCACCTTGTCGAGGTTGAACCCGCTCATCGGCCCGCAATCGAGCCCGAGCGCGCGGGCTGCAAGGATCAAATAGCCGCGTTGCATCGAGCCGTTTCGAAACGCGGTGATCTCGACTAGGTCGTGTCGTTCGCAAACATTTCGCGGCCCGCCGGGTTGTGCGAGACCTTGGACAACTCGTCGTAAAAGCGCGTGTCGTAGGCAACCGCCACCGTGCCGGCGCATCGCGCATCTTGGACGACATCGCCCGCCGTCGCAGCGCAGGCATCAAACGCTTCTTGGCTGCTGGCGTCCTTAGGGGCACCAGCCGCAGCATCGGCTGGCAGTTACATCGACGTCGGCGCGCTGTGCACCAAGTCGTAGAGCGCCCGCAAAGTCTCCTCCGGCACGGCCTGCGCAAGCCAGCCGTTCTGACTGCGCGCATCCACGAATACCTGCCGCTGCGCGACGGCATCGATCGGCTGGGTTGCCGTGAAGGTCAAACCACCTTCTGCTTTTGCGTGCCGAGTGGACCTGCGGACAGGGTCATCACGTCGCCGCGCTTCAGGTATTGCGGCGGCTTCATGCCGAGGCCGACCCCTTCGGGCGTACCAGTGATGATCAGGTCGCCCGGCATCAACGTCATGAAGCGGCTCATGTAAGAAACCACTTCCGCCACCGGGAAGATCATGTCGGACGTGTTGCTCTTCTGCCGCACGGTATCGTTCACGCTGAGCTCGATGGCGATTGTTTGCGGATCGGGCAACTCGTCGCTGGTCACAAGCCAGGGACCGATCGGGCCGAAGCCATCAAAGCTCTTGCCCTTGCACCACTGGCCGTTGCGCTTGAGCTGCCAGTCGCGCTCCGACACATCGTTGGCCAGGCAGTAACCCGCGACGTGCGCCAGCGCCTGATCGACCGACACATTGCTTGCGCGCGTGCCGATTACAAAACCAAGTTCGACTTCCCAATCGCTCGAAACGGACCCTTCCGGCAACGGCACGTCGTCGTTCGGGCCTGCGATGCAGCTGAGCGCCTTGGTGAAGATAACCGGCTCGGTCGGAATTTCCATGCCCGATTCCTGTGCATGCTTGCGGTAGTTCAACCCCACGGCGAGGAATTGCCTGATGCCGGCCAGTGGCGCACCGAGCCGTGCGTCCTTGGGCACGAACGGCATGCGCTTGAGGTCGATCGCGGCCAATGCCTGCAGCCGCGCTGGCGCAAGCCACTCGAGCGTCAGATCGTCGATCAGCAGCGACAGATCGCGGGCTTGGCCGTCCGCGTCGAGCGCGCCCGGTTTTTCAGCACCGACCGGACCGTGGCGTAGCAGTTTCATGGCGTGGAGTCCTCGAAAGTATTTTTTGGATAGAGATGCCGGGCCGGTCGACCGTGTCCGGGCGGCCGTCACTTTAACAACCGCGACGGCTGCGCCGAACAGGCCGACCGCGCGCTAGTCACCGCCGCAGCCGCCATCGCCGCCGCAGCTGCCATCGGCGTCCGATGATTCGCAACCGCCGAAGCCGTCGGCGTCACCTCCGGCCTCGCCGCCGGCGTCACCTCCGTTGCCGAAGTCGCTGCCGCAATGCGCGTGGCTGCCCGCATGCCGATCGAGCGCGTGGCAGTCCGGCATGTAGCGGAAACCGCCGGGGATATCGAACTTCGTGTCGAGCGCGAACAGCAACGGCAGCCGCGACGGCCGGCGCGGGTCGATGCTTTCTTCCTTGCAGGCCCAGTACCAGCTGCGCCGCAAGCCGTCGTTGCGACGCGCGTCACGGCCCAGCACTTCGGCCGGGCTGTGATGCAGCAGGCCGCCGAACGCGGTGCGGCACCACACCTCGTAGGCGCGCGTATGCAGGATGAACTCATGCCAGGCGGCATCCACGATTTTCGACGGCATCGCGACGAAACGGCGGCGGCTGCGCAAGTGCGCCATGAAGAACTGGCGCAGTCCGACTAGCACCAGTTCCGCGTCACGGCGTTTCAGATGTGGATAGGCAGCGCCCACCTTGTCGATCAGAAACGAAGGCAACTGCGCATCCCGGATGAACTGGCGTCGCAGGCTGAGCTCCCAGTGGCCCAGCGCCGTGTGCAGCAACAAGATGGCGACGAACACGCCGAACAACCAGAGGGGATGCCGCCCCGCCCAGACCGCCGACGGCAGACCGATCCAAAGCAGCCCGCGCCGCAGCCATCTGGCCCCATCGATGCGGCGTCGGTAGCTGAGCTGGTCGAGCGAAGGCAGCGCGGCCCGTCCGCGCTGCGTCGACCGCACGGGTCCGCGCTTAGACCTGCTGCGCATTCTTCGCGCTGGCCACGTCCATGTCGCGCGGCAGCGCGACCGCGTTCTTCACCGCGACGATCTCGGCCATCACGCTGACCGCGATCTCGCTGGGCGTCTTGCTGCCGATGTAGATGCCGATCGGCCCGCGCAGGCGCGCAAGCGATGCTTCGCTCTGATCGAAGTGTTCGATCATGCGCTGCCGACGCGAATCGTTGTTGCGGCGCGAACCGATCGCGCCGACATAGAAGCTGTCGGTTTTCAGTGCTTCGAGCAACGCGAGATCATCGAGCTTCGGGTCGTGCGTGAGCGCGACCACGCAGCTGCGCGCATCGGGCTTGAACGCGAGCACCACATCGTCCGGCATGTCGCTCGTCAGCGCCACGCCGGGCACCGACCAGCCGCTGCGATATTCGACGCGCGGATCGCAGACCGTGACCGCGAAGCCGCTGAACAACGCCATCGTGGCCAGGTATTCAGTCAACTGGCCGGCACCGATCAACAGCATCCGGTATTCGGGGCCGAACGTGTTGACCAGTTCGTTGCCGGACAGCTGCAGCGGCTGCGGTTTCAAGGCTGGCTGCAAGGTTGCGGTGCCGTCGCGAATCTGCACCGCGCGCTGCATCAGCCGACCCCCTTCGAGCTGCGCGACCAGTTCGGCAAGCTGCGCGCCATCCGGGTCGAATTCGAGCAGCAGCTCCAAGGTGCCGCCGCACGGCAGGCCGAAGCGATGCGCTTCGTCCGCGCTGATGCCGTATTTGACGAAGCGCGGCGGGCCGGACGGGATCATCCGGCTCGTATCAGAATCCGCGTCGGCAACCGGCGCAGCACCGGCCGCATAGGCGCTGGTGAACCGGAAGATCAGGTCGTCTTCGATGCACCCGCCCGAGACCGAGCCGACCACCGCGCCGTCTTCGGCCAGCGCCATGATCGAGCCGACCGGCCGCGGCGAGGACCCCCAGGTGCGCACCACGGTGGCGAGCAGCGCGCGCCGGCCGGCCTGCCGCCAGTCGCGCAAGCCGCGCAGCACCATCACGTCGAGGTTTTCCATGAATCAGGCCTACGGCCGAGTTCCGCTGGTTTTTTGTAGCTATAAATGCAGCCTAGGTGCCCGCCCTGGCCGTTTCCGCTTGATCGGCACCCGGATAGCGCCGCTGCATCTCCTGCTCGAAGCGCTTGAAGAAACTCTCCGCAATCGACTTGGCCGCACCGTCCACCAGCCGCTGGCCGAGCTGTGCGACCTTGCCGCCGACCGTCGCGTTCACGGTGTAGCTGAGCAGGCAGCCCGGCGCGCCGCCTTCCATCGGCGCAAGGCTGACTTTGGCCGATCCCTTGCCGTGCCCCGCAGCACCGCCCTGGCCTTCGAAGCCGAGCGTGTAGCGGTTCGGTGCGTCGATGTCGGACAGCGTGATGTTGCCCGCGAACTTGGCCGACACCGGGCCGATCTTGAGCGCCATGCCGATCGCGTACCGATCGTCTGCGACGCGATCGACCTTGTCGCAGCCCGGAATGCTGGCCTTGAGCACGTCGGGGTCGTTCAACGAATCCCAGGCCTGTTGCTGCGTGACCTGGAGGGGGCGGCTGCCTTGCATGTCCATCGATATGGCTCCTGTTGATGTCGGTCGTGATGGGCGCCCGGCGGAAACGATCGCCGGTTCAGCGGCCGATCAGGCGCGCCAGGCCGGACGCCAGTTGTTCCAGCCTGCTCAGGTCATGCACCGCCAGCATGCCGTCGACCGCTCGATGCAGCACCGCCGCGCCACGGGCGATCGGCGCGTAGCCATCGAAGCGCAGCAGCGGATTGAGCCACAGGATACGCCGGCTGTGGCGCTTGAGCCAGTGCAGCTGATCGGCCAGCTGCGCCGGCTCGCCGGTGTCCAGGCCGTCGCTGATCACGAGCACCAGCGTGCGCCGGCCGACCAGCCGCCGCGCCTGTTCGCGGCGCAATGTGGCAAGCGATTCGCCGAGCTTCGTGCCCGCGCCGAAATCACAGATCAGGCGGCCTGCCGCAGCCAGCATCGCGTCGCTGTCGGCCAGCTGGAAGGCCGGCGTCAAATCGGTCAACTGGGCGCCGAATGCGAACACGTCGCGCTTTGCATGGGTGCGCGTTGCCGCATGCAGAAACGCGAGCAGCAGCCGCGCGTAGCGCTCCATCGAGCCTGAGACGTCGACCAGCACCAGCAGCGGCAACGGCTCGTCGCGCCGCTGCCTGCGCGGCAGCACGAGCAACTCGCCGCCGGTGCGCGCCGCCTTCTGCAGCGCGTGCGGCCAGTGCGGGCGCGTGCCGCGCTCGGACGCATGCGTGCGGCGGCTCGGCACGGTGGGCAGCGGCAACGCGATCTCGCGCGCGAGCCGTTCGACGTGCGCGAACTCGGCGGCACCGAGCGCATTGAAGTCGGCATGGCGCAGCCGCATCGCATCGCTCATCGTCATCGCCGCATCGAGTTCGACCTTGTCTTCTTCCGGCTTCGGGCTGGCTGCGGCAGGCGGCTTCGGCGGCGCCAGCGCTTCGCGCACGCGCGGCCGGCGCCGGGCGGTATCGGGCCTGGCCTGTGTGCTCGGCAGCATCTGGGCGAGCAGCTTGTTCGCGATCTTCGGGTCCTGAAAGAACGCATCGAACAGTTCGCGGAACACCGCGCGATCCGCTTCGCGGCCGACCAGCACGGCTTCGAGGGCTGCGGCCAGGTCGTCGCGCCGAGCCAGACCTGCCAATTGCGCAGCCGACTGCGCCAACGCGATGCGCGCTGGATCGCAGGCCACGCCCGCGCGCCGCAACGTGCGGCCGAACGCGGTGATGTTGTCGGCCAGCTTGCCGCTGCTCGCGTCGCCGAGTTGCATCGCAGCTTGTCGGGGCAGCGTCAGCCGCTCAAGCGCCGGCTGGCTGCAGCAGATCGGCGGCCACGGCAGTCGTCAGCGCAGCCACGTCGTCGCGCTGCTTGAACAGGATGCCTGCGGTGTCGCTGACCACTTCGGGATCGAGCACGAGCGTGTCGAGCGCGACCAGCGCGCGCGCCCATTCGACGCTCTCGGCAATGCCGGGCGCGCGCTGGAACGCGTTCACAAAAGGCGCCTCGCGCAGCCGCGCGACCACTTGCGCGACCTGCGCCGTCAATGCTGGGCCGGCCTGCGGCACCTGCGCACGCACGATCGCAAGCTCCCGCTCGCGCTCCGGATAGTCGAGCCAGTGATAGAGGCAGCGGCGCTTGACCGCGTCGTTCAAGTCGCGCGTGCGGTTGCTGGTCAGGATCGTGACGGGCGCACAGGCGGCGCGCACGGTGCCGATCTCGGGGATGCTGACCTGGTATTCACCCAGGTATTCGAGCAGGAACGCCTCGAACGGCTCGTCGGCGCGGTCCACTTCATCGATCAGCAGCACCGCGCCCGGATCGGCCGCTTCCAGTGCCTGCAACAGCGGGCGGCGGATCAGGTAGCGGTCCTGGTACACCTCGCGCTCCACTTCGCGGTCGATGTCGTGCTCGGTCTGAAGTTTTGAACGCCGCAACTCGGCCGCGCGCATATGCAGCAGCTGCGCCGCATAGTTCCATTCGTACAGCGCCTCGCGTTGCTCCATGCCGTCGTAGCACTGCAGCCGGATCAGCGCACGCGGCAGCGCGGCAGCCAGCGCCTTGGCAAGCTCGGTCTTGCCGACGCCGGGTTCGCCTTCGAGCAGCAACGGGCGCTGCAGCTTGAGCGACAGAAACACGGCGGTGGCGAGGCGGCGGTCGGCGTAGTAGCCTGACTGTTGCAGCGCATCGATCAACGTGTCGATCGATGCGATTTCCAACGGCGCAGATAAACGAGTCACTAGCTTTTTGATAGCTGAAGATGATTGAAGCACTAGAGCCTGCAGCCGATTAACCTTAAGAACGGGCAGCTGGCTAGCCGAGATGATGGGCCAAAGCCGTGCTGCCTGGGCGCAGTCAACCCAGCGCCTGCCTGACCGCGCGCTGCGTGAGCACCTTGATCAAATTGGCCCGGTATTCCGCAGAGGCATGAATGTCACTGTTCAGATCGGTCGCGTCGATCTGCACGCTTTCGACCGCTTCGGGTTTGAAGTCTTTTGCAAGCGCCGCTTCCAGCCCCGCATGCCGGAACACCCCGCTGCCCGCGCCGGTGACGGCCACACGCACGCCATCCTTGGTGTCCGCGACGAACACGCCGACCAGCGCGAAGCGCGACGCCTGCTGGCGCTGGCGCACGTAGGCCGCGCGTTTGCAGGCGGGAAAGCGGATCGACGTGATCAGCTCGCCCGGTTCAAGCGCAGTCGCGAACATGCCCTGGAAAAAATCATCGGCGGCGATCTCGCGCTGATTCGTCTGGATGGTCGCGTCCAACGCCAGCACCCCGGATGGATAGCAAGCCGCCGGGTCGTTGTTCGCGACCGAGCCGCCGATGGTGCCGCGCGCGCGCACCTGCCGGTCGCCGATGTGGCTCGCAAGATCGGCCAATGCCGGCACGGTCTGCTGCACGTCGGCGTTGTTGGCCACGTCGACGTGCCGCGCCATCGCGCCGATCACGACCGCGTCGCCGTCACGCCTGATCTCGCGCAGCTCGGCGACATCGGCCAGGTCGATCAGCTGCTCGGGCGATGCGAGGCGCAGGCGCATGGAAGCCAGCAGGGTCTGGCCGCCGGCCAGCAGCTGGGCACCCTCTTGTGCGAGCTTGGCGGCATCGGCGAGCGTGCTCGGCCGTTCGTAGGTGAATGCGTACATGTGATTGGGCTTCTTTCGATACGGGTAGGGGCTGGCGCCGGGTCAACCGGCATTGGTGCCGGTGTCGGCGTCGGGCTTCGCGTTCGACACCGCGACCTGCGCATTGGCCGTGCCGACCGGACCGGCACCGGTCGCGCTCTTCGCACCTTGCAGCGCAGCCCAGACGCGCGGCGGGGTGGCGGGCATGTCGAGGTCGGTCACGCCACGCTCGCGCAGTGCATCGAGCACCGCGTTGATCACGGCGGGCGGCGAGCCGATCGCACCGGCTTCGCCGCAGCCCTTCGCGCCGATCGGGTTGTGCGTGCATGGCGTGCAGACGGTGTCGATCCGGATGTCGATCAGGTCGCCGGCTCTGGGCAGCGCGTAGTCCATCAGGCTGCCCGACAGCAGCTGGCCGCTTTCCGTGTCGTAGATGCAGTTCTCGAACAGCGCCTGACCGAGCCCCTGTGCGACGCCGCCATGCACCTGGCCTTCCACGATCATCGGGTTCACGATCACGCCGAAGTCGTCGACCGCGCTGAAACGCTCCACGGTGACTTCGCCGGTGGCCGGCTCGATCTCGACTTCGCAGATATGCGTGCCGGCCGGGAACGTGAAGTTCGTCGGGTCGTAGAACGCGGTTTCGTTCAGGCCGGGCTCGAGTGTTTCGAGCGGGTAGTTGTGCGGCACGTAGGCGGTCAACGCGATCTGGCCGAACGGGATCTTCTTGTCGGTGCCCTTCACCGTGAACTCGCCGTTGGCGAAGTCGATATCGGCATCCGACGCTTCCATCAGATGCGCGGCGATCTTCTTGGCCTTGGCTTCGATTTTGTCGAGCGCCTTCATGATCGCGGTGCCGCCTACCGACAGCGAGCGCGAGCCGTAGGTGCCCATGCCGAACGGCACGCGTCCCGTGTCACCGTGCACCACGTCGACCGATTCGACCGGAATGCCCAGGCGCGCTGCGACCAGCTGCGAGAACGTCGTCTCATGGCCCTGGCCGTGGCTGTGCGAGCCGGTGAAGACCGTGACGCTGCCGGTTGGATGAACCCGCACCTCGCCGCATTCGAACAGGCCGGCGCGCGCGCCCAGGGCGCCTGCGATGTTGGACGGCGCCAGGCCGCAGGCTTCGATGTAGCTCGAATAGCCGATGCCGCGCAGCTTGCCGTTCTTCGCGCTCTCGGCCTTGCGTGCTGCAAAGCCCGGCACATCGGCGAGTGCCTGTGCCTTGTCCAGACATGCGTCGTAGTCGCCGATGTCGTACTGCAGCGCGACCGGCGTCTGATACGGAAACTCGCGGATGAAGTTGCGCCGGCGGATCTCGTCCTGCGACAGGTTCATTTCCCAGCCGCAGCGCGTCACGAGGCGTTCGATCAGATAAGTCGCCTCGGGCCGGCCCGCGCCGCGGTACGCATCGACCGGCGACGTGTTGGTGAACCACGCATCGACTTCGACGTGGATCTGCGGTGTCGTGTATTGGCCGGCCAACAGGGTCGCATAGAGGATCGTCGGCACGGCCGTCGCGAACGTGGACAGATACGCGCCCAGGTTCGCGTCCGTGTGCACGCGCAGCGCGAGGAACTTGCCATCCTTGTCCATCGCCATTTCGGCATGGCTCACGTGGTCCCGGCCATGCGCATCGGTCAAAAACGATTCGCTGCGCTCGCAGGTCCACTTGATGCTGCGGTTCAGTTGCTTGGACGCCCAGGTCAGCGCGACGTCTTCCGCATACAGAAAAATCTTCGAGCCGAAGCCGCCACCGACGTCGGGCGCGATCACGCGCACCTTGTGCTCGGGCAGGCTCAGCACGAATGCGGTCATCAGCAGGCGTTCGACGTGCGGGTTCTGATTGGCGACGTAGAGCGTGTATTCGCCGGTGCCTCGGTCGTACGAGCCGATCGCGGCACGCGGCTCGATTGCGTTCGGCACCAGCCGATTGTTCACCAAGTCGAGTCTGGTCACGTGCGCGGCATTCGCGAACGCCGCACCGACCGCGGCCTTGTCGCCGAGCGACCAGCGGTAGCAGTTGTTGTCGGGCGCCGCTTCGTGCAGCGGCGCGCCTTTGCCTTGGGATGCACCGCGCACATCGACAACCGATGGCAGCACGTCGTAGTCGACTTGAACAGCTTCGGCCGCATCGCGCGCCTGCTCGACCGTATCGGCCACCACCATCGCAACCTGATCGCCCACGTAGCGGACTTTGCCAATCGCGAGCACCGGATGCGGCGGCTCCTTCATCGGCTGGCCGTCGCTGCCGGTGATCAGCCAGCCGCACGGCAGTCCGGCCATCTTGCCGTCGATGTCGGCGCCGGTGAAGATGCCCTGCACACCCGGCATCGCTTTCGCGGCCGTCGTGTCGATGCGGTTGATCGATGCATGGGCATGCGGAGAACGCAGGAATACCGCGTGGCACTGCGCGGGCAACAGCACGTCGTCGGTGTAGCGGCCGGAGCCGGTCAGAAACCGGTCGTCCTCTCGCCGCAGCACCGATTCGCCGATGTGCGGCAGGTTGGCGAAGTCGGAAGCGCCCATCTCGTGGTCTCCTGGTTGTGCGTGGGTCGGATCAGGCCGTCGCAACAGCCGGTGCAGCAGCGCCGGCCATGCCGGCAGCGCCCTGCTTCACGGCCTTGACGATGTTCTGATAGCCGGTGCAGCGGCAGATGTTGCCGTCGAGCTGCTCGCGGATCAGCGCGTCGTCGGCGCCCGGGTGCTGGCGCACCAGATCGATCGCGCTGATCACCATGCCGGGGGTGCAGAAGCCGCATTGCAGACCGTGGCATTCCTTGAACGCGGCCTGCATCGGGTGCATGGTGCCGTCTTCGGCCGCAATGCCTTCGATCGTCGTGATCTCGGCGCCGCCCGCCTGCACCGCAAGCATGTTGCAGGACTTGACCGCTTCGCCGTTGAGCATGACAGTGCAAGCGCCGCACTGCGCGGTGTCGCAGCCGACGTGCGTGCCGGTCAGACGCAGGTTCTCGCGCAGTGCGTGCACGAGCAGGGTGTTGGGCGGCACGTCGATGGTCTGCGACTTGCCGTTGACGGTGAACTGGACTTGCATGTTGAATCGGGTCTCCGAGGCGGGTCTAGGGGGTCGGGTCTGGTGCGGCTGGCCTCGCGCTTTGCCAAAAGGGCCGGGCCGGTGCGGCGCTCGATCGGGCCGGCAACAGGTGCGATGCATTGTGCGCAACATCGCGCGGCTTTGCCAGCGTGGCACGATCGGCGGCGCTTGGGGTATTCCCGTGCCGGGATGGTTCGCACCGGCTCGGGGCACCCCGATCATCGATTTGCCTGAACTTCATAAGGAATATGCTTGGGGCGCATGCTATGCCTTCACTGTTTGCTATCAACAATGTAGTAGGTCGGGTCGTTGCTGCTTGTTGCCGGCGAGCGCTGGCGGCAGCCGCGGTGGCAGGCCTGGCGGGGCTTTGCCAAGCCGCCGACGTGAGCGTGGCGGTCGCGGCCAATTTCAGCGCCCCGATGCGTGAGATCGCCGCCGCGTTCGAACAAGCCAGCGGTCACAGGGTGCAGATGTCCAGCGGCTCCACGGCCAAGCTGTATGCGCAGATCAGCAACGGCGCGCCGTTTCAGCTGCTGCTCGCAGCCGATGCGGCCACGCCGGCCCGGCTGGAACGCGATGGCGCGGCCGTGGCCGGTTCACGCTTTACCTACGCGATCGGCAAGCTCGTGCTCTGGAGCCGGAACGCCGCGCTGGTCGATGCCGCTGGGGCGGTGCTGAACGACCCGAGCCGGATCGAGCGGCTCGCAATCGCGAACCCCAAGCTCGCGCCGTACGGCGCCGCTGCGCTGCAGGTGTTGCAGGCGCTGGGGCTTGAACAGCAGTTCGCCGCGAAGATCGTGCAGGGCGAAAACATCGGCCAGGCCTTCCAGTTCGTGGCAACCGGCAACGCGCCGCTCGGCTTCGTCGCGCTGTCGCAGGTGATGCAGGGCGGCCGGATCGGCGCAGGTTCGAGCTGGATCGTGCCGCAGCAGCTTTATGCGCCGATTGCGCAGGACGCGCTGCTGCTCAATGCCGGCGCGCAGGCACCGGCTGCGCGTGAGCTGCTCGCGTTCCTGCAAGGGCCGCAGGCTCGCACGATCATTGCGTCGTTCGGCTACGGGTCTGCGCCGTAGCGTTGCCGGGTGCGATCGCCGCGCCCGGCAACGCTGCCGCTGCCCGCGTTCGACTGCGTCAACTGCAAACACCCCATATCGGAGCCTGCCTCGATGACTCACCTGCCCCCTATCAACCACCGTCGCACCTTGCTGCGCACCCTCACCGCCGCCATCGTGGCTGGCGCGGGGGCGGCCGCACTGCCTGCGTTGGCGGCTTATCCCGAGAAAGCCGTCAAGATCATCGTGACGTTCACGCCCGGCGGCGCGAGCGACATCGTGGCGCGCGTGCTGGCCGAGCAGCTGTCGAAAAAGCTCGGCCAGCCATTCGTGGTGGACAACAAGCCGGGCGCCGGCGGCACCATCGGCGGCGCGGTGGTCGCAAATGCGGCACCGGACGGCTACACCTTGATGCTGTCGAACACCACACCGATCGCGCTCGGCCCGTTCACGCTGGAAAAACAACCCTACGACCCCGTCACTGCGTTTACCGAGATCGCGTATCTGGGCGCGGCGCCGCTGGTGGTGATGGCGAGCAAGCCGTCCGGCATCAAGACGCTGCCCGACATCGAAGCACAGGCGAAAAAGGAGGGCCAGTTGAACTTCGGCTCCGGCGGCCCTGGCTCGGTCGGCCACATCCACGGCGAACTGATCAAGAAAGGCACGGGCGCGAATCTGGTGCATGTGCCCTACCGCGGCGGCGCCCCGATGACGACCGACCTGATCGCCAACACGGTGCCGGTCGGCATCGACGTGATCACCGCCTACGTGCAGTTTTTCAAAAGCGGCCAGCTCGTGCCGCTGGCCGTGACGGGCACCACACGCTCGCCGTTGATGCCGGATGTGCCGACCGTCGTCGAACTGGGAAGCCCGAAACTGGTGCTCGAGAATTTCTTCGGCCTGACAGGACCTGCCAAGCTGCCGGCCGACATCGTCACGCGCTTGAACACCGCTTGCAACGAGGTGCTGGCCATGCCCGAGGTGCAGAAGAAATTCACCGAACTCGGCATCGTCGCAACGCCGAAAACGCCGGCCGAGTTCACGCAGTTCGTAAAGGAGCAGGTGGAGGTGCTTGGGCCGGCGGTGAAGGCAGCGGGGGTCAAGCTGTAGCCGGCGGTCGGCGCGCGCCTGACGGGTCAGGACGGCGGCAGGTGCATCGAGTCCGAAGCGCCATCGGATTGATTTGAATCCTTGCCTTTCGCAAGCGACGGGTCGTCGAGCGCCTGGCCGTTTTGCGGATCGCGCGGGATGACACCTTCCGGTGAGCTGGCGGACTGAACCTTCTTCGCCACGCCATCCTTCGCTGCGTCATCGTTGGGCGCGGGCAACGAGTCGGCTGCTGCCTGCTGCGCCACGCGCTCGGCTTCCTGTGGGGTTCGATTGCGCGGCTGCTCCTCGGCAGCCGGCGGCGCTTGTTTCAAATCACGGGGTTGCGGATTGGTCATGGCGAAAGTTTCTTGATCGAGGCTGATTCGTATTGCGTGCAACGGGCGCTTCAGGACTGCTCCTGGCAACGGTGGGATTGCAAATCAGGCCGGAGCAAGTCGAGTGCCTGTCGCCGCGCCAAAATCGGGTCGAGCCCTGGCATTTTTCCTGACCACCATGACACCGCCCTCATCGACCACCGACGCACCGATCCACACCCCAGCGCAAGCCGCTTCGCTCGAAGCGGCCGCGCGCCGTGTCGAAACACCATGCGGCGATGCGCAATCGATGGTCTGGCACGCCTGGGGGATGTCGAGCGGCGGCTCGCCGATCGTGCTGCTGCACGGCGGCTCGGGCAGCTGGAACCATTGGGTCCGCAACATCGAGCCACTGGTGCGCGCTGGCCATCAGGTGCTGGTGCCGGACCTGCCGGGCTTCGGGGACTCGGCACGGCCACCGGCCGGCCGTGATGCGGATGCGCTGCCGCGCTGGGTCGAGCTCGGGTTGGAGACATTGCTCGGTTCGGCCGCCTGCGACGTGGTCGGTTTCTCGTTCGGCGGCATGGTCGCGGGTCTGCTGGCTGCGCAGTGGCCGCTGCGCGTGCGGCGGCTGGTGCTGGTCGGCGCGCCGGCCCTGACGGCCGACCCAGACCGCGAGCTGGGCCTGAAAAGCTGGCAGCATCTGACCGACGATGCGCAGCGCCTGGCAGCGCTCCGTTTCAACCTGCGGCAGTTGATGCTCGCGCACGATGCATCGGTGGACGAACTGGCGCTGTCGCTGCACATGGCGAACCTCCTGCGCGACCGCATGCAGCGCCGCGTGCTGTCCAAGACCGACATCCTGCTGCGCACGCTGGCGCAGGTCGAATGCCCGGTGTTCGGCATCTGGGGCGAGCTGGACGCGCTGTACCAGGGCCGCATCGACATCATCGGTCCAGCGCTCGCGCACGCGCCGCTGTTCCAGTCGCTCGCGCTGGTTCCCGATGCGGGGCATTGGGTGCAGTACGAAGCCGCGCCGGCCTTCGATGCAGCGCTGGTCGATGCACTGTCAGCGCCGTTGCTCGCCACCGCGTGAATGTTGTCGCGTCTGCAGCCACGAATCGAATCCTCTAAAGTGAACCGTTCGTCTGCGTCTTCAGCAGCCATTCTTTTTTGACGCGTCGTGATCCGGCGCCGGGAGCGTCACGCATGGCCGAAACCTCATCCACCTACACCCCGCCCGAGGTCTGGACCTGGGACCAGCAAAGCGGCGGCAAGTTCGCCAGCATCAACCGGCCCGTCGCCGGGCCGACACATGACAAGGAGCTGCCGGTGGGCCGCCATCCGATGCAGCTTTATTCGCTCGCGACACCGAACGGTGTGAAGGTCACGGTAATGCTCGAAGAGCTGCTCGCAGCCGGCCACACCGGCGCCGAGTACGACGCGTGGCTGATCAAGATCGGCGACGGCGACCAGTTCGGCAGCGGCTTCGTCAGCGTGAATCCGAACTCGAAAATTCCCGCACTGATGGACCGCAGCGGGCCGACACCGATCCGCGTGTTCGAGTCCGGCGCGATCCTCATGCATCTGGCCGAGAAGTTCGGCGCTTTCTTGCCGACCGATCAGGCCAAGCGCGCCGAATGCCTGTCCTGGCTGTTCTGGCAGATGGGCAGCGGGCCGTACCTGGGCGGGGGCTTCGGGCATTTTTATGCGTATGCGCCAACCAAGATGGAGTACCCGATCAACCGCTTCGCGATGGAAGTCAAGCGGCAGCTCGATGTACTGGATCGGCGCCTGGCTGATAACGAGTACCTGGGCGGCGCCGACTACACCGTGGCCGACATCGCAGTCTGGCCGTGGTACGGCGGTCTCGTGAAAGGCGTGCTGTACGACGCCGGCAAGTTTCTGGACGTGCAGCAATACCGGCACGTGCAGCGCTGGGCCGAGCAGATCGGCAAGCGCCCGGCGGTGCAGCGCGGGCGCATGGTCAACCGCATATTCGGCGACCCATCGAGCCAGTTGCATGAACGGCATGATGCGAGCGACTTCGCTACCAAGACGCAGGACAAGATGCAGGCGAACGCGTGACGCGCCTGGCGCGCTCGCCGCGGGCAAGCAGCGGGCTCGCATCCGGCACAGGAGGGATGCCCGCCGGTTCTCCATGACCCTCGCATACCATCGCCCGCATGGGTTTGCTCACCAATGGGGACTGGCAAGCGATTGCGTTGACGTTGCGCCTGGCGGCGGTCAGCACGGTGGTGCTGCTGGTGCTGGCCACGCCGCTTGCCTGGTGGCTGGCTCGCACCCGATCGCGCTGGCGCGCACCGGTGCATGCGCTGGTCGCGTTGCCGCTGGTGCTGCCGCCGACGGTGCTGGGCTTTTACCTGCTCGTCACGCTCGGGCCGCACGGCGTGGTCGGGCGCATGATGCAGGCGATGGGCCTCGAGCTGTTGCCGTTCACGTTCGGTGGCCTCGTGGTCGGCTCGGTGATCTATTCGCTGCCGTTCGCGGTGCAGCCGATAGCGAATGCGTTCGAGGCGATCGGCACGCGTCCGCTTGAAGTGGCGGCCACGCTGCGCGCGGGCCCGTGGGATGCGTTCTGGCGCGTCGCGCTGCCGCTCGCGCGCCCGGGCTTCGTGACGGCGGCGGTGCTGAGTTTTGCGCACACGCTCGGCGAATTCGGCGTGGTGCTGATGATCGGCGGCAACATCCCGGGCGTCTCGCGCGTGTTGTCGGTGCAGATCTACGACCATGTGGAAGCGATGGACTATGGTGCGGCGCACCGGCTCGCCGCGCTGATGCTGGTGTTCGCATTCGGGGTGCTGCTCGCGCTCTATGCGCTGGGAAGCCGGCGGCGCGCCGCGCATGGGTGGTGGGCTTGAGTCAGCCGGTCGGCGCCGGCCGGTCTAGCGATGAAGACCGGCATCCCATCCACGCACGAACGCTTCAGCTCCGGCTGCATTTGCAGCGCGGCGCGGCATTCGCGCTGGGTGTCGACCTCGTGCTGCCCGCACACGGGATCACGGCGATATGGGGCGCATCCGGCTCCGGCAAGACCACGCTGCTGCGCTGCGTGGCGGGCCTGGAGCGCCCGAGCCATGCGTTGCTCCGGATCGGCCGCAGCGTCTGGCAGGACGATGCGCAGCGCTGCTTCGTGCCGACGCATCGGCGCGCGATCGGCATGGTGTTCCAGGAAGCGAGCCTGTTCGACCATCTGGACGTGCGCCGCAACATCGACTTCGGTGTGCGGCGCGCGAACCGGCAGGCGCGCATTGCGCGGCAGTCGGTCGCGCTCGACGACGTAGTCGAACTGCTGGGCATCGGCGCGTTGCTGCACCGCCGTCCCTCCACGCTGTCAGGCGGCGAACGCCAGCGCGTGGCGATCGCACGCGCGCTGGCCGCTGCCCCCGAATTGCTGTTGATGGACGAGCCGCTGACCGCGCTCGACCCCGCGCGCCGCCAGGAAATCCTGCCTTACCTGGAGCGCCTGCGCGACGAGCTGCATGTTCCGATGCTGTACGTGAGCCATTCGGCTGATGAAGTCGCGCGGCTGGCCGACACGCTGGTGCTGCTCGAGCAGGGCACGGTGCGGGCCTGTGGGCCGGTGGCCGAGACGCTGTCGCGCATCGACCTTGCGCTGCCGCTCGGCGAGGATGCCGGCGTGTTGCTGCACGGTGTGCTGGTCGAGCGGGATCGGCAGTGGCAACTGTGCGCGGTGCGGCTGGCCGGCGATGCGGCGGATGCCGGGCCCGACCGCTTGCTGTGGCTGCGCGACAGCAGCCTCGATCTTGGCGCTTGCGTGCGCGTGCGCGTGCTGGCGCGCGATGTCAGTCTCGCGCTTGCGCCGCCGGCAGCCAGCAGCATTCAGAACGTGCTGCGCTGCGAGATCGACACCATCGCGGACGACGCGCATCCGGCGCAGGCGCTGGTGCGGCTCGCCATCGGCGATGCCTGGCTGCTGTCACGCCTGACCCGGCGCGCGGTGCATCAGCTCGGTCTGCAGCGCGGCATGACGGTCTGGGCGCAGGTCAAGTCGGCGGCGATTGCACTGTAGCTTCAGGCACACCCGCTATGCGAACGCGGGCCAATCGTAGGCTGCTGCCGAAGCTGCTGCACCAAGAAGCCGGCCGGACGCTCCAGCACGCCGCCGGTCCGAAGCCATCCGTGTTGGCTGTCGTCGCCATCGGCGCAGGCAGCCAGCGAAAGCAGGATGGCACCGGCGAGGGTGGCGAGCATGGGTTTCATCGCGATGCGGTCTTTCTTTCAGTGGGGGGGATGTGGGAGAGGTGCGCGTCAAGGCGCCTTGAAGCCTGCACCTCGCAACGCGGCCTGGCCGGCACCGTCGATCAACTGATCGGCGAAGGCCTGTGCCTCATCGGGCGCGCCGGTCCGCACCGAAACGCCGTAAGCTGCGCCCATGTTGATCGCAGGTGGAACGTCGATCACCTGCAGCATCGGTTGCCGCTACCGCGCGGCGGCAGCGTTGGTGCAGCAGGTCAGAAACAGGTCGGCCTGGCCTTCGGCCACCAACTGTCCATAGACACTGCGGCCGGCCGGTGGCGCTGGAGAATGGGGGCCGCCCGTCAGCTGCAGCGCCTTGGCGGCAAGCTTGCCGGCCGAGCCGGCCGGCCCGGCGCCGATCTGCTCGACGCGCTTGAACAATTCGAATGCATAGTCACCGGACGGATCGGCATCCGGCGTCGAGGTACCGAGCTTGACGGCCAGCTCCAGCATGGTCGCCACCAGCGTGTCGGTGCTCACGGCAAGACCTGCGCGTGCGAGGCCGCAGAGTTCATTGCGCGCAAAGCGCCGGGTTGCGCCAAAACTGCCGTCCGAGCTCAGACGCTCGGGATGCGCCATGTTGGCCGATGCGAACACATCGGCTGGCGCACCACTTTCGATGCGCTCGCGCAGCAGGCCGGAAGCGCCGAACGTCAGCACCACCTTGAGGCCAGGGCGTGCAGCCTCGAACGCGTGGGCCGCCTCGGTCATCGGCTCGCGCAGGCTGCCGGCAGCGAACACGTTCAAAGCTTGCAACGGCGGCTGTGCTCCCGCTGGCAGGGCAGGCAGCGCCATCAACAGCAGCACCGCGCCTGCTGCCAGCCCTGCTCGTATGTGAAGCGCAGCACGTCAGTTGCTTCCAGTTATTGTTTGTCGTTCGCGTTCGGGAAAAACAACTGCTGACCGTCGATCTTGTAGTCGGCAATCGTCTGCTGGCCGGCCTTCGACGTGACCCAGTCAACGAACTTCTGCGCGGGCTCGACCTGCGTCTTCGGGTACTTCTCGGGGTTCACGACCATCACGCCGTACTGGTTGAACAGGCGCGGGTCGCCTTCGATCAGTACCTGCAGATCGCCGCGGTTCTTGAACGACAGCCAGGTGCCACGGTCCGCCAGCACGTAGGCGTTGCTCGATGACGCGATGTTGAGCGCCGGACCCATGCCGCAGCCGCAAGCCTTGTACGCGCTGTCCGATTGCGGCTCGATGCCGGCGGCCTTCCAGTAGCGCAATTCGGCCGAGTTGGTGCCGCTCTTGTCGCCGCGCGAGATGAACGGTGCGTTGGCAGCGGCGATTTTTTTCATGCCGGCCGTGATGTCCTTGCCGGCGACTTTGGCCGGATCGTCCCTCGGGCCGAGCACGATGAAGTCGTTGTACATGACGGGCAAGCGCTTGATGCCCCAGCCTTCATTGATGAATTTTTCCTCCGCCGGCTTGTCATGCACGAACAGGATGTCAGCATCGCCGCGGCGCGCCATGTCGAGCGCCTGGCCGGTGCCGACCGCGACCACCTTGATGTCGATGCCGGTCGCTTGTCTGAACGCGGGCAGCAAGTAGCCGAACAGGCCGGACTGCTCGGTCGAGGTCGTCGATGCCATCGTGATGGTCTCGGCGGACAGCCCCGCTGACGCTACCGTTGTAATAGCAATAAATGCACTATGCACCAGCGCCTGCGGCCTAAATAGCTTCAAAATTCTCATCCCAGTTCTCCCTTGACGAAAAGCGCGGCCTCAGCCGAACATCGACGCAACGTTGGCGCATCAAAAAAATCCGGCTGCGGCAAGTCCGCCAGCAGCCGGCCGTGCTCCAGATACAGCACCCGAGTCGCGAGCCGCTTGACCTGGCCCAGGTTGTGGCTCGCAAAAACCAACGTGAGCCCCTGCGCGGCTAACTCGGCCATCAGCGTCTCCACTTCGCGCTTGGCGTGCGGGTCGAGGCTCGCGGTCGGTTCGTCAAGCAGCAGCAGGTCGGGCGCGAGGCTCAGCGCACGCGCCATCGCGAGACGCTGCTGCTGGCCGATCGAGAGCGACGGCGCGAACCGGCCGCCGAGCTCGCGCAAGCCCACGCGCGCAAGCGCCGCGAGCGCACCGGCCTTCGCGGCTTTCCAGCGCGCGCCGCGCAGCCACAGGCCCAGCGCCACGTTCGACGTCACCGACAGGCGCAGCATGCGCGGGCGCTGGAACAGCATCGCCTGGCGCAGGCCGGGTGCTTGATCGATGCTGCCGGCCTGCACCGGCTGCAGGCCGTTCAATACACGCAGCAACGTGCTCTTGCCGCTGCCGTTGGCGCCGACCAGCGCGATTCGCTCGCCAGCCGCGACGCGCAGGTCGATCGCGTGCAGTGCGGTCACCGGCCCGAACCGCACCTCGACATCGCGCAGGTCGAGCAGCGCGGTTGCCGGTGCCGGCCGCGGCGCGCCGTCCGCGGTGCCGTGGCTGTTCGAAGATGCGGGGGACAACTGCGGCGCTGCAGTTTGCAGCCGCAGCGGCTGCGGCAGGCCCGGACTGGCCGCGCCGCGCGCGACGAACGGTGTCAAGCGGCCACCGATCCGCGCGGCAGCATCGAAGCGGTGCCGGCTTCGCGCCAGCGCGCGAGCAATGCGATGCCCGCGTTCAGCGCGAGCACCACGGCCAGCAGCAGCAGCCCAAGCGCGAGCGCGAGCGGCAGATCGCCCTTCGACGTCTCCAGCGCGATCGCAGTCGTCATCACGCGCGTGAAACCGTCGATGTTGCCGCCCACGATCATCACCGCGCCGACTTCCGACACCGCGCGGCCGAACGCGGCGAGCAGCACGGTGGCCATTGCCTGCCGCTCGTCCCAGGCCAGCAACCCGCTGCGCAGCCAGGCACGCGCGCCGAGCGAGCGCAACTGCTCGCCATGCGCGATGTCCGCGTCCTGCACAACCTGGCGCGTCAGCGCAGTCACCACCGGCGTCACCAGCACGCTCTGAGCCAACACCATCGCCTTGAACGAAAACAGCCAGCCCAGAAAACCGAGCGGTCCGGAATGCGACAGCAGCAGATACACGATCAGCCCCACCACCACCGATGGCAGCGCGAGCAGCGTGTTGAGCAGCGCCAGCACCGCAGCGCGCCCCGTGAACCGCGCAGTGGCCAGCCAGGCGCCAAGCGTCACACCGGTGACGCAGGCGAGCAGCGCGGCGCAGGCGCTCACGCCCAGCGAGCGCAACACGATCGCGCGCAGCGTCGGGTCGTGCTCGGCAATCAGTTGCAGTGCAACGCGGATGCTGTCGGCAAAACTTTCCATCGGCGCGCATGCTAACCGCGGCGCAAGGCCCGACGCATCGGGATTGGCGAGCTAGGAATGCGCTTGCATAGCGGGTTGCTGCGGCCTCCGCCAAGCCGGGCCTCGCATGCATCTCGGCTGCGCCATGTACGGGGATAATGAGCCGCAGCGGGCACGGGTCCAGGTTTTGCGTCGTTGTCTCGCTGCAGCCCGATCAGGTCCATCGGGCGTTGCATCCCCATTGCAGGCCCCACTCCTTCAACCCAATCACCCCCACACCATGAGCTTGCTGATCATTGGGCTGATCGTCTTCCTGGGCCTGCATTCGGTCTCGATCGTGGCGCCGCACTGGCGCGACGCGCAGGTGGCGCGCTTGGGCGAAGGGCCGTGGAAAGGGATCTATTCGGTCATCGCGCTGGTCGGGCTGGTGCTGCTGATCGTCGGCTACGGTGCCGCGCGTCAGTCCCCGGTGGTGCTCTATACGCCGCCTGCCTGGCTGCGGCACTTGAATCTGCTGCTGATGCTGCCGGTGTTCCCGCTGTTGATCGCAGCTTACCTGCCAGGCCGGATTTCACGTGCGGCAAAGCATCCGATGCTGCTGGCCGTCAAGCTGTGGGCATTCGGGCATCTGCTGGCCAACGGCGGCCTGGCCGACGTGCTGCTGTTCGGCGGCTTCCTGGCCTGGGCGGTGGCGGACCGCATCTCGCTGAAGCGCCGGGCGCCGCGCGCGATTCCGCAGGCGGCGCTCGGCACTGGCAACGACCTGATCGCGCTGGCGGGCGGACTTGCGATCTACCTGCTGTTCATCTGGCGCGCCCACCTGTGGCTGATCGGCGTGTCGCCGCTGGGTTAACGCTGTCGCAGCGCGCTGCGCTGTAGATCGGCCGTTGGATCCAGGCTGTCCTCTGGTGCGCCCGGCGTGCGTTCGCCTTCGCTGCCCTTGCGATCGGCAAGCTGCAGCCAGACGCCGTCGCGGCTGAAGCGGACCAGATACCCGAGGTCGGCTGCCAGGCAAGCCAGTGCGGTCGCATCGATGCGGGAAGGCACCTCGTGCGACTCGTGCGACTCGATCGCGCCAGCCGATGCATGCGCCACGTCGCCGATGTCTACCGTGTCCGCAAAACCGCGCAGCGCCAGCGCATCGTGCCGGTCCGGCATCACTCGGATGCGGGTCAGGCCGGCGCCGGCGTCGTGCAGATAGCAAAGCGAGGCCAGCAGCAGATCGCGCAGCGCGGCCTGCCGCGGCCATGCCGGTTCGCCGTTCCCGGTCTGGCCTGCCGCACGTGCTGAGGAAGCGGCTTGTCCTAGCGCCGGGTCGACCTCGATCAACACGCCCTCGATCGCCCACAACGGCCGCAGCAGGGCGACGCAGTCGGCCACCAGTTCCGGCCGTGTCACATTGGCCTGGCCAGCGCCCGAATTCCATTCGAGCAGCCAGCGCAGCGCATGCGTGAGCGCGCCGAGCTGCTGGTCCAGCGTCGCGGCACGCTGGGCGCAGTACGACGCGTCCACCGGCTGAACGGCGAGTTTGCGCTGCAACACGTTGGCTGTCAGGCGCAGCACCGAGATCGGCGTCGCCAGGTCGTGCCGCAGTGCGGGCATCACGCGCAGCAGCACGGCGTGGCGCACGCCAGCAGCGCACCAGCGCGCGGTCGACGCAACGTCCGCCAGCCGACCAATCCGCGTCATGGGCAGACAACCGAATATGTCAGACGGCTGCCAGCGACGCCCGTCGACTGACGCAGGCAAGCCGGTGCCGACACAGCATCGCAGCGCGATTGGCAGGCACTGGATGGCCCGGTGGACAAGACGGATTCAACTGCGGCGGGCATGCTCGACGTGGGCAAGAACGTTGCCCGATCAGGGTTTGTCCCGCCACGCTGCCGGACTGCGAGATCGATCGCGCCGGCACGACGAGCCGGGCCGATAGGCTGGCGCCGCATGCGCGATTTCGACGGTCAACTCGCCTGGGTCCGCCTCGGCTCGACAGCCGCCAGGCCGGCGTCTGCGCAGCTCGTCACGCCTGCACCGCTTCGACCAGCCGCTGCGCGCAGGCCTGCGCCTGCACCGGGTCGCGCGCCTCGACCATCACGCGCAGCAGCGGCTCGGTGCCGCTGGCCCGGATCAGCACGCGGCCGTGGTCGGCCAGTTCGATCTCCACCGCCCGCGTGGCGTTCGCCAGCGGCGCGCAGTCCTGCCAGCTCTGACCGGGCGCGAGCCGCACGTTCAGCAAGGTCTGCGGATAAAGCGTCACGTCCGCGAGCAGTTGCGCGAGCGTGCTGCCGCTTCGCACGCAGGCCTGCAGCACCTGCAGGGCCGAGATGAGCCCGTCGCCAGTGGTGTGCTTGTCCAGCGCGAGCAGGTGGCCCGAGCCTTCGCCGCCGAGCAGCCAGCCGCGCGCGAGCAGCTCTTCCAGCACATAGCGGTCACCCACCTTGGCGCGCACCAGCGGCACGCCGAGTTTCTTCAGCGCCAGCTCAACCGCCATGTTGGTCATCAACGTGCCGACCACGCCGCGCACCGTGTTGCCGCGGCGCAGGCCCGGCGCGGGCGGCTCGGTTTCGCCCTTGCGTGGCGACATCTCGCGGCCGAGCCGTTCGCGCACCAGCAGATACAGCAGCTCGTCGCCGTTGAACAGACGCCCGCTCGCATCCACCAGTTGCAGCCGATCCGCATCCCCATCGAGCGCGATGCCGTAGTCGGCACGCTCGGCGCGCACTGCCTTGATCAGTGCTTGCGGCTGGGTGGCGCCGAAGCCGTCGTTGATGTTCAAGCCGTCCGGCGCGCAGCCGATCGAGACCACTTCGGCGCCGAGTTCATGGAACACCAGCGGCGCGATGTTGTAGGCCGCGCCGTGCGCGGCGTCCACCACGATCTTGCAGCCACGCAAAGACAGGTCGGGTGCGAACGTGCTCTTGCAGAACTCGATGTAGCGGCCGCCCGCGTCCTCGAGCCGGCGCGTCTTGCCCAAGGCGGCCGATTCGACCCAGACCGGCGCGCTCTCCAGTTCGGCTTCAACCGCCTGCTCCCAGGCATCGTCGAGCTTGGCGCCCTGCGCGCTGAAGAACTTGATGCCGTTGTCTGCGAATGCGTTGTGGCTCGCGCTGATCACCACGCCCAGGGTAGCGCGTTGCGCACGCGTCAAATAGGCCACGCCGGGCGTCGGCAGCGGCCCGAGCAGCACCACATCGACACCCGCCGAGTTGAAGCCCGATTCGAGTGCCGATTCCAGCATGTAGCCGGAGATCCGCGTGTCCTTGCCGATCAACACGGTGGGCCGCGCCTCGCTGCGCTTCAACACCCGTCCGACCGCGTTGGCGAGCCGCAGCATGAAGTCCGGCGTGATCGGCGCGGTGCCGACGGTGCCGCGAATGCCATCGGTGCCAAAGTATTTGCGGCTCATGGTCGGCTGCGTCCTGTGTTTTTGTTGCCTGAGTTTCAGTGGTTTGCCGGTTGCGCACGCGCGGTTTGTGCCTGCATCGCGTTCCAGACCGCGAGCGCGGCCACGGTGGCCGCCACATCGTGCACGCGCACGATACGGGCGCCACGCTCCACCGCGAGCAGCGCGGCCGCCACGCTGGGCAGCAGCCGCGACTGCGCCCCGGCCGTCTCGCCGGGCAGCTTCAGCGACGCCTTGCGCGACCAGCCGGCCAGTATCGGACAGTCCAGCGCAAGCAGCCGTTGCGTCTGCGCGAGCAGTGCGTAATTTTGTGCAATCGTCTTGCCGAATCCGATGCCCGGGTCCAGCACGATGCGTGGGCGCGCGATGCCGGCTGCGGCAACGGCTGCGACCCGCTGCGACAGCCACTGCATCACCTGCCCGGGCACATCGTCGCCCGTCACCGGAGCGTGCTGCATCGTGGCCGGTTCGCCGTGCATGTGCATCAGCACGACGCCGCAGCGCGGATGCGCGGCCACCGCCTCGCAGGCGCCAGGTTGGCGCAGCGCCCAGATGTCGTTGATGATGTCGGCGCCGAGCTCGAGCACATCGCGCATCAGCTCGGGCTTCGACGTATCGACCGATACCGGCACGCCGAGCGTGAGCGCCGCGCGCAGCACCGGCAGCACGCGCGCACGTTCCCGTTCGAGCGGTACCGGCACGCTGCCGGGCCGGGTCGATTCGCCGCCGATGTCGAGCAGATCGGCGCCTTCGCGCAGCAACTGCTCGCAGTGGCGCAGCGCAGCGGCCGGCTCGGCATGGCGGCCACCGTCGGAGAACGAGTCGGGCGTGACGTTCACGATGCCCATGACCTGCGGGCGGCTCAGATCGATGGAGAATCGCGCAGTCAGCCAGCAGGTCGGGCTTGAAACGTCCATGCGTTGGTTAGCAGCGGTACCGGTTGCGAGTGAGCATCGGGACGACAGGACCAAATGAAAAGGGGCCGAAGCCCCTTGGTTGTCAACTCAGCACGACTCCAGTCAGGCCCCCTTGGGCGCTGGATCGGAGGTGACCGCCGGCGCACTGCCACTGGACGGCGGCTGGCCCGATGCCGGCGGCACGCGCGGCACCCAGTCTTTCGGTGGGCGCGGCTCGCGACCCGCCATGATGTCGTCGAGCTGCTCGACATCGATCGTTTCCCATTCGAGCAGCGCGCGCACCATCGCATGCATCTTGTCGGTGTTGTCCTCCACCAGCTTGCGCGCAAGACTGTACTGCTCGTCGATGATCTTGCGCACCTCGGCGTCGACCTTCTGCATGGTCGCTTCGCTCATGTTGGTGGTTTTGGTGACGGATCGGCCCAGGAACACCTCGCCTTCATTCTCCGCATAGACCATCGGGCCCAGCGCGTCGGTCATGCCGTAGCGCATCACCATGTCGCGCGCGAGCTGCGTGGCACGCTCGAAATCGTTCGATGCGCCAGTCGTCATCTGGTGCATGAACACTTCTTCAGCAATGCGGCCGCCGAACAGCATGCTGATCTGGCTCAGCATGTAGTCCTTGTCATAGCTGTAGCGGTCTTGCGCGGGCAGGCTCATCGTGACGCCCAGGGCCCGGCCGCGCGGGATGATCGTGACCTTGTGCACCGGGTCGCACTTCGGCAGAAGCCGGCCGATCAGCGCATGGCCGGATTCGTGGTACGCCGTGTTGCGGCGCTCCTCTTCGGGCATCACCATGCTCTTGCGTTCCGGGCCCATCAGGATCTTGTCCTTGGCCTTTTCGAAGTCCTGCATCTCGACCACGCGCGCGTTGCGGCGCGCGGCCATCAGCGCGGCCTCGTTGCAGAGATTGGCCAGGTCGGCACCGCTCATGCCAGGCGTGCCGCGCGCGATGATCGAGGCATTCACGTCCTGCCCCAACGGCACCTTGCGCATGTGCACGTTCAGGATCTGTTCGCGGCCACGGATGTCAGGCAGCGTCACATAGACCTGCCGGTCGAAGCGACCCGGGCGCAGCAGCGCGGCGTCCAGGATGTCGGGGCGGTTGGTCGCAGCGACCACGATCACGCCGAGATTCGTCTCGAAGCCGTCCATCTCGACCAGCATCTGGTTCAGCGTCTGCTCGCGCTCGTCGTTGCCGCCGCCGAGGCCCGCGCCACGTTGCCGGCCAACCGCGTCGATCTCGTCGATGAAGATGATGCAGGGCGCGTTCTTCTTCGCGTTCTCGAACATGTCGCGCACACGCGCGGCGCCGACGCCCACGAACATCTCGACGAAGTCCGAACCCGAGATGCTGAAGAACGGCACCTTGGCTTCGCCCGCGATGCCTTTGGCCAACAGCGTCTTGCCGGTACCCGGTGGGCCGACCAGCAGCAAGCCACGCGGAATGCGTCCGCCGAGCTTCTGGAATTTCTGCGGATCCTTCAGGAATTCGACGACTTCCTTGACCTCTTCCTTCGCTTCGTCGCAGCCCGCGACGTCGGCGAACGTGATCTGGTTCGTGCTCTCGTCGAGCATGCGAGCCTTGCTCTTGCCGAAGCTGAACGCACCGCCCTTGCCGCCGCCCTGCATCTGGCGCATGAAATACACCCAGACGCCGATCAGCAGCAGCATCGGGCCCCAGCTGACCAGCAGGGTCATCAACAGCGAGCCTTCCTCGCGCGGCTTCACGTCGAACTTGACATCGTTGTTGATGAGGTCGCCGAACAGGCCGCGATCCCAATAGGTCGCGGTGGTGCGGATGCGGCGGTCGTCATTCGTGACCGCGATGATCTCGGTGCTGCCCTGGCCTTCCTGAATGGTCGCGGTCTTGATCCGACGCGCGCGCACATCATCCAGAAAATCCGAATACGCGACGTAACCGGCACTGCCGACCGTGCGCGTGTCGAACTGCTTGAACACCGTGAACAGCACCATTGCGATCACGAGCCAAACGGCGACCTTGGAAAACCATTGGTTGTTGTTCAAGCCGACTCCGGGAAAAATAAGATCATGCGTGCGCGACAAAAACCGATTCGATGGAAAAGAAAAGCCCCTGCTCAATCTCTTGGCCACGACAAATCATTTGCGCATGGCCCAGTTGGGAATGATTCTATGGGTTTCAACCTGCTCGGTAGCCACATACGCCTGTGGCACCCACGGCGCCTGCACGGGTTTTCACGCGGGCGCGGGCGCGGCTTTCAAGCCGATGCCGACCAGAAAGGTTTCCGACGATTTGTCGCGCGAGGCTTTCGGCTTGAACGGCTTGACCGTTGTGAAGCGATCCTTGAATGCCTTGACCAATTGGCTATACCCGCTGCCATGGAACAGTTTGACGACGAGTGCGCCGTCCGGCTTCAGGCGCAGCCGGCTGAATTCCAGCGCCAATTCCACCAGATGCGCGATGCGCGCCGCATCGGCCGATTCGATGCCCGACAGGTTCGGCGCCATGTCGGACACGACCGCATCGGCTTGGCCGCCCTGCAGCATCCGGGCGAGCTGCTCGGCCACGGCATCCTCCCGAAAATCGCCCTGCAGGAACTCGACGCCTTCCACTGGCGCCATCGGCAGCAGATCGAGCGCGATGATGCGGCCGTTCAACGCACCGACCGCGGCGCCCGCCGGTGACAGCTTGCGCCGCAGGTACTGGCTCCAGGCGCCCGGCGCGCTGCCCAGGTCGATCACGCAGTCGCCAGGCTTGATGAGATGCAGCGCCTCGTCAATCTCCTTCAGCTTGTAGGCGGCGCGCGCGCGGTAGCCGTCCTTTGCCGCAAGCTTCACGTACGGGTCGTTCACATGGTCGTTGAGCCACGCCTTGTTGATCTTCTTGCTCTTGCTTTTGACTTTCATGTCTGCCTTGATAATGGGCGATGCCTCAAATCCAGTTGACCGTGGCCCAGCGCAAGGCGCATCGCGCCGATGCGCATCATCTCGATCCCGTGGTGGCGATCGGCAACGGCGGGCTGACCCCCGCGGTGCTGCGCGAAGCCGATGCGGCGCTCAATGCGCACGGCCTGATCAAGATTCGCGTACACGGCGACGACCGGGCGGCGCGCGAGGCGCTGTATCAGCGGCTTGCCGATGAACTGAATGCGGCGCCGATCCAGCATATCGGCAAGCTGCTGCTGCTGTGGCGGCCGAAGCCCGAGACCGAGCACGTTGCCGATCCGGACCGCCTGCCCGGCCCGCGCGACGTGAAGGTGCTGAAGTACAGCAAGCGTGGCGGCCAGCGGCCCGAAGTGCGCACCTTGCGCGTGCTCGGCAATCAGCGGTTGTCGGCTGGCGGTCAGGTCAAGCGTGCGAAAGTGCGCAAGCCCGTCAGCATTAAAAAGCGCAGTCAGACCTGAACGTCGGCGCGGTTTCGCGGCACGGCCGGCAGCAGCCAGACCAGCGCCCCGGTGCACAGCCACTGGCCCAGCAGCATCGCGCTGCCGATCGCGTGCCACAGCCGCAGGTTCTCCCGCGCGACGATGCGCGGCGCGACGGCAAACTCGACCAGCACTGAGAGCAACAGCCCGGCCACTACCAAAATCATAGCTAGAGGCGCGGACTCTGCCTGCGCATCCGGCGCTTTTCGTTGCAAACAGAGCAGCCAGACGACGCCACAGGCAACCGACAGCCAGGTCTGCGCCGAGAACAGTCGCGCCGCCATGTTGCCGGCCACTGCGGGCGTGGGCAGGTATCTGAACAACAGCGGCACGACCAGCAGCCCGAGCGTGGAAAGCGATCCCCACCACAGCGCCGTGGCAAACGTCTGCAGGCGGTTGATCCACATGTGGCGGCAGGCAGCGGGCAGCTTGGGGCGAGCCTACTGGTAGCTCACGCCCACCACCTCGAAGCGCGTGATTCCGCCCGGCGCCTGCACTTCGGCGGTGTCGCCCTCTTCCTTGCCGATCAGCGCACGCGCGATCGGGCTGCCGACGTTGATCAGGCCCTGTTTCAGATCGGCCTCATCCTCACCGACGATCTGGTACTTGACGCGGGCGCCGGAATCCTCGTTTTCCAGCTCGACCGTGGTGCCGAACACGACCTTGCCGCCCGCATCCAGCGTGCTCGGATCGATGATCTGCGCGATCGACAGCTTGCCTTCGATCTCCTGAATCCGGCCTTCGATGAAACCCTGGCGGTCTTTGGCCGCGTCGTACTCGGCGTTCTCGCTCAGATCGCCCTGCGCGCGCGCTTCGGCGATCGCCTGGATCACACCGGGGCGGTCCACCGTCTTCAGCTGATGCAGCTCGGCCTTGAGCTTTTCTGAGCCGCGCTTGGTGATCGGAATGGTCGTCGACATCTGTTTTGCTACTCCCCAAAAGCAAACCGCCGAACGACTGCGTTCGGCGGCGGTGTTGGTTGCTCGATCAATGATCGCGTTCAGGTGAGTGTACGCGCAGTCAGGCGCTCGAGCACCGCAAGCGGGCTGGCCGACACGTCGTACTGACAACCGGGCGGCAGCAACAGGGTCTGTTCCAGCAGGTACTGCCCCGCCATCACGGCGTGAGACGTCTGATCGGAAAAGCACACCCAGACCGCTCCGGATGCGAACTCGACCGTCTGCTGCCTGGCGCTGCGCTGGTAGTCGAGGTCCAACTTCATCGCATCGTGCAGCTGCACCATGAGGTGGTCGTATTCGGTGCGCAGGGTTTTCGTGATGCGCGCCTTGTGCAGCAGTTGCGCCTGCCAGCGCGAGTAGCGACGCGTGCGCGGCAGAAAACGCCGAGCGACCGCTTCGAACGGCTCGCCGATGCGCCACACGCGCGGCTCGCCGTGCGGATTCACGTTCGCAAACACACGCAGCAGCCGTTCGCCGCGGTTCGGCCGTGACGGAAACGCATCGATATGCAAGCGGCGATCGTCGGCGCGCCACGACTGTGTGCGCGTTTCCACCTGCATCGGGCGCAGGCTGGTCAGGCCCAGCCGCAGTGCCGGCCGATACTTCGGCAGCAGCTGCTCGATCAGCTGCTGCGCCTGATTGCGAAAACGCAGCACCAGCGCGGCGATCGCGCGTTGCGCGTCATGATCGCTCGCCGCCCCTTTCAGCCGGCCTGCGGCATCCAGGCTGATGTTGCGCGCACCGGGCGCGAGCAGCTGCGGGTCCAGCAGCGCCTGCTCAACCGGCGGCAGCGCAAAAGCCAGCTGCGGAAAGTACAGCACCGAGCCCGCTTCCAGCGCCGCGATCCAGGCCAGCACCGGATGCACGCATTGCCAGTTGGCAAGCCCCAGCGTCAGCAACTGCTCCATCGCGCGCCTCAGCCGCGCAGCTGCGCGTGCATCTCCTGCACTGAGATCACGCCGAGCTGCTCCGCATGCTTCATGCCTTCCACAGCCGCTTCGGCGCCGAAGATGGTGGTGATCATGGTCACGCGCGCAGCCAGCGCCGAGGTGCGGATCTGGCGCGAGTCGGTGATCGCGTTGCGGCGCTCTTCCACGGTATTGATGACCATCGACAGCTCGCCGTTTTTCAGCAGATCGACCACGTGCGGGCGGCCTTCGGTCACCTTGTTCACGGTCGCGCACTCGAGTCCCGCCACCGAGATGGCGGCTGCCGTGCCGCGCGTGGCGACCAGGTCGAAGCCCAACGCACTCAGTTCGCGCGCCACCGCCACGGCGCGTGCCTTGTCAGCGTTCTTGACCGAGATGAACACACGGCCGGCCTTGTTGCCAGCCGCGTCCAGCGCCTGCGGCAGCCGGATGCCGGCACCGAGCTGACTCTTCACGAACGCTTCGCCGAACGTGCTGCCGACCCCCATCACTTCCCCGGTCGATTTCATCTCCGGCCCGAGGATCGGATCGACGCCGGGGAACTTCACGAACGGGAACACCGCTTCTTTCACGCTGAAGTACGGCGGCGTGACTTCTGCGCCGATGCCCTGTTCGTCGAGCGTCTGGCCGACCATGCAGCGCGCCGCGACTTTGGCCAGCTGGATGCCGGTCGCCTTGCTCACGTACGGCACGGTGCGCGATGCGCGCGGATTGACTTCGAGCACGTAGATCACATCGGTGCCGTCGATCTGCTGGATCGCAAACTGCACGTTCATCAAGCCGACGACGTTCAGCGCCTTCGCCATTGCCGCGGTCTGCTTCTTCAGCTCGTCGACGGTCGCGGCCGACAGGTAATACGGCGGCAGTGAACAGGCCGAGTCGCCGCTGTGCACGCCGGCCTGCTCGATGTGCTCCATCACGCCGCCGATGAATACGCGCCGGCCGTCGCAGATCGCGTCCACATCGCATTCGATCGCGTCCGACAGGAAACGGTCGAGCAGTACCGGCGAGTCGTGGCTGACCTTGACCGCTTCCCTCATGTAGCGCTCCAGATCGCGCTGCTCATGCACGATCTCCATCGCGCGGCCGCCGAGCACGTAGCTTGGCCGGACCACGAGCGGATAACCGAGCGCGGCGGCTTTCGTCAGCGCATCGGCTTCGGTGCGCGCGGTCGCGTTCGGCGGCTGGCGCAGGCCCAAGTTGTTGAGCAGCTGTTGAAAGCGCTCGCGGTCTTCGGCCGCGTCGATCATGTCGGGGCTGGTGCCGATGATCGGCACGCCGTTGGCTTCCAGATCGAGCGCGAGCTTGAGCGGTGTCTGGCCGCCGTACTGCACGATCACGCCGATCGGCTTTTCCTTCGCGACGATCTCGAGGACGTCTTCCAACGTGACGGGCTCGAAATAGAGCCGGTCGCTGGTGTCGTAGTCGGTCGATACCGTTTCCGGATTGCAGTTGACCATGATCGTTTCATAGCCGTCTTCGCGCATGGCGAGTGCCGCATGCACGCAGCAATAATCGAACTCGATGCCCTGCCCGATCCGGTTCGGGCCGCCGCCGAGCACCATGATCTTTTTGCGCTCGGTGGGCTCGGCTTCGCACTCCGCGTCACCCGGGCCGTTGCCTTCGTAGGTCGAATACAGGTACGCGGTGTCCGTTGCGAACTCGGCCGCGCAGGTGTCCACGCGCTTGTAAACCGGGTGGATGTCCCATGCATGACGCTGCTCGCGCACGGCCTTGTCACCGCACTTGAGCAGCTTGCCCAGGCGTCGGTCGGAAAACCCTTTTTTCTTCAACGCGCGCAGATCGGCAGCACCAAGCTGTTCGAGTGCCTGCTCGCCATGCGCCTTCTGGTGCTCGTCCAGCTCCAGCTCGATCTTGATGATCTGCTCGATCTGCACGAGAAACCACTTGTCGATCTTCGTGAGCTGGTGCACCTCGTCGAGCGACCAGCCCGATGCGAACGCGTCGCCGACATACCAGATACGCTCGGGGCCGGGCTCGCCGAGTTCTTCTTCGAGCTGCTCGCGGTCCTGCGTCTTCTCGTTCATGCCGTCGACGCCGACTTCGAGCCCGCGCAGCGCCTTCTGGAACGACTCCTGGAACGTGCGGCCCATCGCCATCACCTCACCGACCGACTTCATCTGTGTGGTCAGGTGCGCATCGGCCTGCGGAAACTTTTCGAATGCGAAGCGCGGGATCTTGGTGACGACGTAGTCGATGCTCGGCTCGAAGCTCGCAGGCGTCACGCCGCCGGTGATCTCGTTTTTCAACTCGTCGAGCGTGTAGCCGATCGCGAGCTTGGCGGCGACCTTCGCGATCGGAAAACCCGTCGCCTTCGACGCCAGCGCGGAAGACCGCGATACGCGCGGATTCATCTCGATCACGACCATCCGCCCGTCGGCCGGATTGATCGCGAACTGCACGTTCGAGCCGCCGGTATCGACGCCGATCTCGCGCAGCACCGCGATGCTGGCGTCGCGCAGGATCTGGTACTCCTTGTCGGTCAACGTCTGCGCGGGCGCCACCGTGATGCTGTCGCCGGTGTGCACGCCCATCGGATCGAGGTTCTCGATCGAGCAGACGATGATCACGTTGTCCGCCTTGTCGCGCACGACTTCCATCTCGAACTCTTTCCAGCCCAGCAGCGACTCTTCGATCAGCAGCTCGTTCGTCGGCGAGGCTTCCAGCCCGCGCTTGCAGATCGTCTCGAACTCCTCCGGGTTGTAGGCGATGCCGCCTCCGGAGCCGCCCAAGGTGAAGCTCGGCCGTATCACGGTCGGAAAGCCGAGCGTCTTCTGCACGGCCCAGGCTTCTTCCATCGAATGCGAGATGCCGGAGCGCGCCGAGCCGAGTCCGATGCGTGTCATCGCATCCTTGAACTTGAGCCGGTCCTCGGCCTTGTCGATCGCATCCGGCGTGGCGCCGATCAGCTCCACCTTGTGCTTATTGAGCACGCCGTTGCGCCAGAGGTCCAACGCGCAGTTCAGCGCGGTCTGACCGCCCATCGTCGGCAGGATCGCGTCGGGCTTTTCCTTCGCGATGATTTTTTCGACCGTGGCCCAAGTGATCGGCTCGATATAGGTCGCATCGGCCGTGGCCGGATCCGTCATGATCGTGGCGGGGTTGCTGTTGATCAGCACCACGCGAAAGCCTTCTTCGCGCAGCGCCTTGCAGGCCTGCACGCCGGAATAATCGAACTCGCAGGCCTGGCCGATCACGATCGGGCCGGCGCCGATGATGAGAATCGTTCTGAGGTCGGTGCGCTTGGGCATCGCTTGAGTCTTTCGCGCCGCGGCAGCGGCTTTCAGGGTTCAAAAGCGGCTGACAGCCGCTGCAAGAAAATTCCGGAGCGAGCGATTCGGCCGTCAGCCCGCAGCTGCAGCGTTGCGCGCGTCCATCGCTGCAATGAACCGGTCGAACAGTGACCCCACGTCATGCGGCCCCGGCGCGCCTTCCGGGTGGCCCTGGAAGCCGAACGCCGGCCGATCCACCCTTTCGATGCCTTGCAAGGTGCCGTCGAACAGGCTCACATGCGTGGCACGCAGGCTCGGCGGCAGGCTGTCGGCATCGACTGCAAAGCCGTGGTTCTGGCTCGTGATGCCGACTTTGCCGGTGTCCAGGTCTTTCACCGGGTGGTTCGCGCCGCGGTGGCCGAACTTCATCTTGAACGTGACGGCGCCGTGCGCGAGCGCGAGGATCTGATGGCCCAGGCAGATGCCGAAGGTCGGCACGCCGGCATCGACGAGCTCGCGCACATGGCGAATCGCATAGTCACACGGCTCCGGGTCGCCCGGGCCGTTGGACAGATAGACGCCGTCCGGCGCAAGTGCCAGCACGTCGGCCGCCGCCGTCTGTGCGGGCACCACGGTGATGCGACAGCCGCGCTCGGCCAGCATGCGCAAGGAGTTGCGCTTGACGCCGAAGTCGTAGGCGACGACGTGAAACCGTGCACCGTCCTGCTCACCGAAGCCGCTGCCGAGCACCCATTCGGTCTGCTTCCAGGGATAGCGCTGCGTGGTGGAGACGACTTTCGCCAGATCGAGCCCGGACATGCTCGGCGCCAGGCGCGCGGCGGCCCGGGCCTGCTCGATGCAGTCGGGCGTAACGGCGTCACCGGCGGCCAGCGCGAGCAGGCAGCCGTTTTGCGCGCCGCCGCGGCGCAGGATGCGCGTCAGCCGCCTTGTGTCGACGCCGGCGATCGCCACCGTCTGGTGGCGGCGCAGATAGTCCGACAGCGTCGCGGTCGCGCGGAAGTTGGACGCCAGCATCGCCAGATCCCGGATCACGAGGCCCGTCGCATGCACCTTCGACGATTCGAGGTCTTCCTCGTTCACGCCGGTGTTGCCGATGTGCGGATAGGTCAGCGTGACGATCTGCTGGCAGTAGCTCGGATCGGTCAGGATCTCCTGGTAGCCGGTCATCGAGGTGTTGAACACCACTTCGCCAACCGACTGGCCGGTCGCGCCGATGGAGACCCCCTGGAATACCGTGCCGTCCGCCAGCGCCAACAACGCGTGCGGTTGATCGTTTCGCTGTAGAGACAAAAGCACTGGGTTCTCCGAAACAAGAAAGTCGCGGTCGCCCACATGGCACCCGGCAGCGTTCGCGGTGCTGCCGGAACTGGCTCGGGCTCGATCGGAATGGCTGGAATGCGCGCGGGCGGCGGGACGCTTTTTTTGGGTAAAAAGCCCGGCGATTCTAGCCGAGGGGCCTGTCCGTCAGCGCCTTGGCGGCAAGCGCTGCAGCGCTTGCATGCAGGCAGATCGCAGCCGCTGCAGCGACGTTCAGCGACTCCTCGCCGCCCGGCTGCACGATGCGGATCGAGCCGCTCGCGCGCGCGGCCAGCGCATCGCCGATGCCGCCGCCTTCGTGCCCGAACATCCAGGCGTGCGGTGCGGACGGCAGCCGCGCTTGATGCAGCCATTCGCCCTGATGGGAACTGGTGGACAGCAGCGGCAGCGCAAGCGCATCGAGGTCGCTCGGCATGGCGGCCTCGACCAGCCGCAGCCCGAAGTGCGCCCCCATACCAGCGCGCAGCACTTTTCCGCTCCAGAGCGCCACCGTGCCCTTGAGCGCGATCACCTGAGCGAAGCCGAACGCGGCGGCGCTGCGCAAAATGGAGCCGACGTTGCCGGGATCCTGCAGCCGGTCCAGCACCACGCTCGCAAGTCCTGGCGCGATTGAGGGCGCTGCCGGCAATCGCAGCAGCACGCCGCAGCCGTTGGGCGACTCCAGCGCGCTGAAGGCGGCAAACAGCCGATCCGCAATCACTATCTTTTTAATAGCAGAAGGTGTAGGCAATACCTGCGCCCGCGCTGCAAATGATTCAGAAAACACCGCGAGCTCGGCTTGCCAGCCGCTGGCAGCCGCAGCCGCGCACAGGTGCTCGCCTTCCACCCAGGCCTGGCCCCGGCTCCGATAGGAGCCGCCATCGTGCGCGAGCTGGCGCAATGTCTTCAGGAGCGGGTTGTCGCGTGAGCGGATCACGTTCACCGCGCGGCCATCGTCCATCGTCATCCCGGCCGGCCGAAGCATCGTAGGGAGCCTGGCACACCGCAGCCGACGCGGCCGGTCGCAGCAGGCTCCGCCCCGCTGCAGGCGCTGCCTCGGCCAAGGGGCTGCTGACCAGCCAGCCGACCTTCGTGAAGGCCTGGGGGAACGCGCTTCAGCACCTGCGCAACCGGCGCAAAGCTGCGGCGATGCGCAGCGCAGGCGCCGTGCAGGCGCAGCGCCAGCAGATGCTGTGCGGTGCCGTAGCCCTTGTGGCGCGCGAAGCCGTATTGCGGGTATTGGGTGTCGAGTGTCTGGCAAAGCCGGTCGCGCGCCACCTTGGCGAGGATCGATGCGGCCGAGATCGCCGGCACGCTCGCATCACCACGGATCACCGCCAGCGCGGGCACGCCCAAGCGCGGCAGCTGGTTGCCGTCCACCAGCACGCGGTGCGGCCAAACGCTCAGGCCTGCCACGG
The DNA here is from genome assembly GCA_965218765.1 of Burkholderiaceae bacterium. Taxonomy (GTDB): domain Bacteria; phylum Pseudomonadota; class Gammaproteobacteria; order Burkholderiales; family Burkholderiaceae_C; genus JBBPYC01. The sequence goes on from CBDCLU010000005.1 coordinate 170,064, forward strand.
CGCGCTGCATCGCCAGCAAGGTGGCCTGCAGGATGTTGAGGTCGTCGATCTCGGGCACCTCGGCCTGCGCAATCGAACAGCACAGGGCGTCGGCCATGATCTGCTGCGCCAGCCGCTCGCGCCGGGCAGCCGTCAGTGTCTTGGAGTCGGCCAGCCCGGCGATCGGCCGCGCCGGGTCCAGGATCACGGCTGCCGCCAGCACCGGCCCGGCCAACGGGCCGCGACCGGCTTCATCCACGCCGGCAACGCGCGCATCGTCAAACGGCAATGTCATCGCGCAGCGCCGCTTACGCAGGGTTGCCGAGCACGCGCTCGATCGCAGCGCCAGCCAGTTGCGCGGTGTCGCGCTGCAGCAGCTGGTGCAGCTCGGTGAAGCGCCGTTGCAGCTGTTCGACCTGCTTCGGCGCACGCAGCCAGGCCAGACACGCGTCGGCCAGCGCTTGCGGCGTGGCCTGCTCCTGCAGCAGTTCGGGCACGACGAAGTCGCGACACAAGATGTTCGGCAGCCCGACCCAGGGCTGCAGATTCTTGCCGCGCATGATCCGGTAGGACCACTGGTTCATGTGGTAGCTGATCACCATCGGCCGTTTGAACAACGCGGCTTCCAGCGTGGCGGTGCCGCTCGCGACCAGCGCCACGTCGCAGGCCGCGAGCGCATCGTGCGACTGCCCCGGCACGATCCGCACCCGGTCACCCGCACCGGCTGCGCGGGCGATCAGCTCGACGCGCTCACGCAGAAAAGGCACCGCCGGCACGACCATCTGCAGCGCCGGCAGCTGCTGGCCCAGCAGCGCGCCCGCAGCCAGGAAGCGGGCGGCCAGGTGATCGATCTCGGCCTTGCGGCTGCCTGGCAGCAGCGCGAGCACGGGCCCTTCCGGCGCCAGTCCAAGCCGCGCGCGCGCCGCCGCCCGGTCCGGCTCGAGCGGGATCACGCCGGCCAGCGGATGGCCGACGTAGCTCGCTGCGATGCCGTGCTGCGCGAGCAGTTCGGGCTCGAACGGAAAGATGCACAGCACGTGGTCGGCTGCGGCCTTGAGCTTGACGAGCTTCTCCACGCGCCAGGCCCAGAACGACGGGCTCACGAAATGCACGGTTCGAATGCCGGCCGCCTTGAGCTGCGCCTCCAGCGTGAAGTTGAAGTCCGGCGCGTCCACGCCGATGAAGACGTCGGGCCGCTCGGCGAGCATGCGCCGGGTCAGCTGCCGGCGCAGCTTGAGCAGCTTGGCGAGCTTGGGCAGCACTTCGAGATAACCGCGCACCGACAGCATGTCGCTCGACTGCCACGCGTCGAAGCCGCGCGCGGTCATCTGCGGGCCGCCCACGCCGAACGCACGCAGACCCGGCCAACGTACGTGCAGGCCATCGAGCAACAGGCCGGCCAGCAGGTCGCCGGATGCCTCGCCGGCCACCAGGCCCAGTCGCGCCGTCGCCGTTGCGGACCCCATCTAGCGCGCGATGCCGCGCTCGGCCTGGCGCAGGAAGTCGAGCATCAGCGCGAGGTCGGCTTGGCTGCCAGCTGCATCGTGCTGGTCTGCCACGGGCTCATCACCCAACGCCTGGATGCGAATGCGGGCGGCTTCCAGGGTCAGGTTCTCCCGATACAGCAGCCGGTGCATGCGCTTGATCGCGGCCAGCCGCCCGGGTGTGAAACCCCGCCGGCGCAAGCCTTCCGCATTGATGCCCTGGGACGAAGCCGGACTGCCGGCCACCGTCATGAACGGCGGCACATCCTGCGACAGGCGCGCCTGAAAACCTGCCATCGCATGCGCGCCCACGCGCACGAACTGATGCACGCCGCTTTGGCCGCCGATGAACACCCAGTCGCCCAGGTGCACGTGACCGGCCAGTTGCGCAAGGTTTGCCATGATGATGTGGCTGCCGAGCTGGCAGTCATGCGCAATGTGCACATAGGCCATCAGCCAGTTGTCGTTGCCGATGCGGGTCAGGCCGCCGTCCTGCACGGTGCCGGTGTTGAACGTGCAGAACTCGCGGATCGTGTTGTCGTCGCCGATCTCGAGCCGCGTGGCTTCGCCCGCATACTTCTTGTCCTGTGGCGCCGCGCCGAGCGAACAGAACTGCCAGATGCGGTTGTTGCGGCCGATGCTTGTATGGCCCTCGACCACGCAATGCGGGCCGATCGTGCTGCCCGCGCCGATGCGCACGTGCGGGCCGATCACGCAGAACGGGCCGATGCGCACGTCGGGCGCAAGATCGGCGCCCGGGTCGACCAGCGCGGTCGGATGAATGACTGCCATCGGGCGCGCCGCCGGTGGATCAACCGAGCATTCGGCTGGATTTGCGCGCCGCCTTCATCGCGTCAGTCCAGCGCACGCATCGTGCACATCAGCTGCGCTTCGCAGGTCAGCACGTCGTCGACCCGTGCCTGGCATTGATAGCGATAGACGCCGCCGCGCGCGCGGTCGAAATTCACCTCGACGATCAACTGGTCGCCAGGCTCGACGGGCCGCTTGAAACGCGCGCCATCGATGCCGACGAAGTAGTAGACCGAGTCTTCATCGGGGCCGGTGTCTTCGGTCGCAAACGACAGCAGCGCCGCAGCTTGGGCCATCGACTCGAGGATCAGCACGCCCGGCATGACGGGCCGATGCGGGAAATGGCCGGAGAAAAACGGCTCGTTGATCGTGACGTTCTTGAGCGCCTTGATGCGCTGGCCCTTGTCCATTTCAAGCACCCGGTCCAGCATCAAAAACGGATAGCGATGCGGCAGGCGCCGCAAAATCTGGTGGATGTCGATCATGAAGAAGGGTTTCGTTTTTCCACGGCCCGCAGCCGCTCGCGCAGGGAATGCAATTGCCGCAAGGTCGCGGCATTCTTTTCCCACGCGGCATTGTCGTCCATCGGAAAGAAGCCGGTGTAGGTGCCGGGCCTCGAAATGGACCGGCTCACCAGGGTGCCGGGTGAGATGTTGACGTGGTCGGCGATCTGCAGGTGGCCGGCGATCATCGCAGCGCCGCCGAATGTGCAATGCGCGCCGATTCTTGCGCTGCCCGCCACGCCCACGCAGGCTGCCATCGCGGTATGCCTTCCTATGTGCACGTTATGCGCGATCTGAATCAGATTGTCGAGCTTGACGCCGTCCTCGAGCACGGTGTCGTCGAGTGCGCCGCGGTCGATGCAGGTGTTGGCGCCGATCTCCACGTCGCAGCCGATGCGCACCGCGCCGAGCTGTTCGATCTTTTCCCACCGACCTGCGTGCGGCGCGAACCCGAAGCCGTCGGCGCCGATCACCGCGCCCGGATGCACGATGCAGCGTTGGCCGAGCACGCAGTCGATACCGACCGTGACCCTCGACTTGAGGATCGTGCCAGCGCCGATGCGGGCGCCGGCTTCGACCACGCACAGCGGGCCGATCAAACAATCGGGATCGATCAGCGCGGCTGGGTCGATCACCGCGCTCGGGTGCACGCCGCGCTGCTGGCCGAGCTGGACGTGCTGCTTCCACCAGCGCGTCACGTGCGCAAAATACAGATGAGGCCGCTCGACCACGATGCAGGCGCTGCCGCCGCCGACACGGCTGGCCGCCGCAGCATACATGGAGTCGGCGACGATCACGCAGCCGGCGCGGGTTGCGCCCAGCGCAGCCGCATGACGCGCGTCGCTTACGAATCCGAGTGCGTGCGGGCCTGCCGATTCGAGCGATGCGAGGCGATCGATGCGCAGCTCAGGATCGCCGAATAATTCGCCGCCCAATGCTTCGACGATGGCACCAAGCCGAATGCCGTCATCGGTTGGCGTCCGCATCGGCTTTATGCGTCAAAAGCGCAAGGAGAAAAAGAAAGGCCCATCACCACTGTGGCGCCAGGCGCCACGCGGCTTGCTGCGCGAGCCGGCTACCTGCCCGAAGGCGCGTTGATCGCGCGCAGCACCTTGTCGGTGATGTCATGCTTCGGGTTCACGTAAACCGCTTCCTGCACGATCACGTCGTAACCGTCGGTCTCCGCAATCTGCTTGACTGCACGGTTCGCACGGTCGACCACCTGCTGCAGTTCCTCGTTTTTGCGTGCGTTCAGATCTTCCTGGAACTCGCGACGGCGGCGTTGGAAATCGCGATCCTGCTCGACCAGCTGCTTCTGACGCGCGTTGCGCTGGCTTTCCGACAACGTCGGCGCATCGCGTTCGAGCTTGTCGGCGGCAGCCTTCAACGTATTGCCACCGTCCACCAGATCCTTCTCACGCTTGGAGAATTCCTGCTCGAGCTTGGTCTGCGCCGCCTTCGCGGTATTCGCTTCTTTCAGAATTCGATCGGTATTCACGAAACCGATCCGGAAGTCCTGCGCCTGTGTCGACAAGGCCGCGGTCCCGATTGCCAACGCGAGCAGGAAGTGACGGACTGAGTGCTTCATTAGAACGATGTACCAATCTGGAATTGAAGTTTCTGAATTCTATCGCCCGCGAATTTGCGCACGGGGTTTGCAAACACGAGCCGCAACGGGCCGACTGGTGAAATCCAGGACAGGCCGATGCCGGCTGACGCACGCAGTTCGCTGACCTTGAACGGATCGTTTTCCCCATAGACGTTGCCGACGTCGAAGAAGCCGAACATGCGCAAGGTGCGATCGTTGCCGGCGCCCGGAAACGGTGCGAGCAGCTCGACGTTCAAGTTGCCCTTCTTCGCGCCGCCGATGATCGAGCCAGTCACGTCGCGTGGACCCAGCGTGCTCTGCTCGAAGCCGCGCACCGAGCCCAGACCGCCGCCGTAGAAGTTCTTGAACACGGGAAACGGCCGGCCATCCAGCCCCTTGCCGTAGCCAAGTTCGCCGTTGAACGCCAGGGTGTAACGCTTGGTCAGCGCGATGTACTGTTGCAACTGATAGTTCAGGCGCAGGTAGCGTGCATCGCCGAGCACGCCCCATTCGCCGAACGTGCGCTGATAGCGGCCGGTCGAGGGCACGAGCGCGCTGTCGCGACTGTCGCGCTGCCAGCCGATCGTGAGCGGCACGGTACGACTCGTATAGCCGAAGCGCTGCGCGTAGTCGAGATAGACGGCCGGGATGTTGGTGCCCGGATTGATCGTCGTCTGCTCGACGCCAGCACCGAAGTAGACGGTGTCGATTTCGGTGAACGGCACGCCGAAGCGGATGCTCGTACCCAGTGTTTCCAGCCGGTAGTTGCCGCCCTGCGCGTTGAACGGGCGCGACGAGCGGTAGTACAGGTCGTAGGTGCGCGAGATGCCGTCCGCGGTGAAATACGGATCGGTGGTATTCACGACCACGACACGGTTGAACTTGCTGGTGTTGACTTCAAGGCCCAGATAGTTGCCCGAACCGAACGCGTTTTCCTGCTTGATCGAAAACGACAGCGACAGTTTTTCCGAGCTCGAAAAGCCGGCGCCGAGCTGCACCGTTCCGGTCGGTTTTTCCACCACGTTGACGGTCAGGTCGACCTGGTCGGGCGAGCCCGGCACATCCTGCGTCTCCACCTGCACCTCGCGGAAGTAGCCGAGCCGGTCGACCCGATCGCGCGAGATGCGGATGCGCCGGCCGTCGTACCAGGACGACTCGAACTGGCGGAACTCGCGGCGCACCACCTCGTCGCGCGTGCGCGAGTTGCCGCTCACGTTGATGCGGCGCACGTAGACACGGCGCAGCGGGTCGCCCTGCAGCCGGATCGCGACGCGGTTGTTGGCGCGATCGATTTCCGGGCGAGCGTCGACCTTGGCGAATGCATAGCCGAAGTTGCCGTAGAGATCGCTGAACGCCTTCGTGGTCTGCGCGACGAGGTCGGCGTTGTAGGGCTCGCCCGGCTGGATCGCCACCAGCGACTTGAATTCGTTTTCGCGGCCCAGGTAATTGCCTTCCAGCGAAACACCGGAGACCACGAAACGCGCGCCTTCCGTGACGTTCACGGTGATCGAGATATCGCGCTTGTCGGGCGAGATCGCGACCTGCGTCGAATCGATGCGGAACTCGAGGTAGCCGCGCGAAAGATAGAACGAACGCAGCGATTCGAGGTCCGCATTCAGCTTGGAGCGCGCATAGCGGTTCGACTTGGTATACCAGCTCAGCCAGTTGCCGGCGTCGAGCTCGAATTGATCCTTCAACGTGCCTTCGGAGAACGCGTTGTTGCCGATGACGCGCAGCTCGGTGATGCGCGCCGGCTCGCCTTCCGTCACGGTGAACGTCACGTTCACGCGGTTGCGCTCGATCGGCGTCACGGTGGCCACCACCTCAGAGCCGTACAGGCTCTTGTTGATGTATTGGCGTTTCAATTCCTGCTCGGCGCGATCGGCCAGTGCCTTGTCGAACGGACGGCCTTCGGCAAGACCCACTTCGCGCATTGCCTTGCGCAAGGTCTCCTTGTCGAACTCGCGCGAGCCGACGATGTCGACGTCGGCCACGGTCGGCTGCTCCTGCACCACCACCACCAGCACGTCGCCGTTGGTCTCGAGCCGCACGTCCTTGAACAGGCCCAGGCCGAACAGCGACCGGATCGCAGCCGACCCTTTTTCGTCGTCGTAGCGGTCACCGACCCGCACCGGCAACGATGCGAACACGGTGCCGGGCTCGACGCGCTGCAAGCCTTCGATCCGGATGTCGCGCACGGTGAACGGTTCGACCGCCCAGGCGTTGGCCGCAAACGCGATTCCGACCAGCACGGTCGTCACGCGCGACTTGAAGCCTTGCTGTAGATGTCTGTTCATGAATGCGGGAAGTCCTGGTGGCAATTGGCCGAGCGGAATACGGCCGGGATGAAGGCAGTGACGGCAGACGGCATCTTCGCAATGGAGCCCCGCGAAACCACGGGCAACAGATGCAACACATTTGCGCCGACTGCCTGGGATCGAGACACGCATCCCGACGCGCCCGTAGCGGGCTGCTGGAAGCCCAACCTATGAAGGCGAACGCCCAAGCTATCCGAACACGCGCGACACGTCGTTGAACAACGCGATCGTCATCATCACGAGCAGAACCGCCACGCCACCGCGCTGCAGCCGTCCGAGCCAGAGATCGCTCACGCCTTTGCCGGTGACGCCCTCCCAAAGATAATACATGAGGTGTCCACCGTCGAGCACCGGCAACGGCAGCAGGTTCAGCACGCCCAGGCTCACGCTGATCAGCGCCAGGAACGTCAGGTAATAGGTCAGGCCTAGGCTGGCCGACTTGCCTGCGTAATCGGCGATCGTGAGTGGTCCGCTCAGGTTCTTCACCGATGCTTCGCCGACCACCATCTTGCCCATCATGCGCAAGGTGAGCGCGGCCACTTCCCAGGTCTTCTGGGCGCCATGCACGATGCCCTCGACCGGTCCGTACTGCACCGTCACCATCTCCGGTGGAGCGCCGACATAGGCGCCGATGCGGCCGATCGTTTCGCCGTTGTCCGATGCCGCGTCCGGCCGCACGGCGACGGTCAGGGCGCGGGCGCCGCGTTCGATGCGCCAGTCGCGTTCGAGCGGCTGGTTGCCGGCTACCGAACTGCGGATCAGCGCACGCAGCTGCTGGCCATCCACCACCGGCTGCGTGCCGACCGCCAGCACGCGGTCGCCACGTTGCAATCCGGCACGTGCGGCTGCGCCGCCGTCGATCACGTCGCCGAGCACCGCCTCCGTCAGTGGCGACGTGATGCCGATCTTGCGGAACAGCGTGGCGTCGGCGTTGCTCGCGTCCAGTTCACCGAGCGCGAGTTGCACCTCGCGCACGTCGCCCTGACCCGCAGACGGCTGCAGTTCGAGCCGCGCGTCCTGGCCGTCCAGCGCACCTTGCGTGAGCAGCCATCGCAGGTCCTCGAATGACCGCACCGGCTCAAGTTCGTCGTCGCCGCGCGCCGCACGCAGCACCAGTTCGCCGCCCTGGATGCCCGCGCGTTCGGCCACCGAGCCGGCCAATGCGGGCGCCAGCAGCGCTTTCGGTTCCTGCACACCGGCCCAGTTGACGAGCGCATACAGCAGCACCGCCAGCAGCAGATTGGCCGCCGGGCCCGCCGCGACGATGGCGGCGCGCGCACCGAGCGGGCGGTTGTTGAACGCGAGGTGCCGTTCTTCGGCTGCTACCGGGCCTTCGCGCTCGTCGAGCATCTTCACGTAACCGCCGATCGGAAACGCACCGAGCACGAACTCGGTCGGCGAACCCTTCGGCTGCCAGCGCAACAGCGTTTTGCCGAAGCCGACCGAAAAGCGCAGTACCTTGACGCCGCAGGCGACCGCCACGCGGTAGTGGCCATATTCGTGCACGGCAATCAACAGCCCGAGCGCGACCAGAAAAGCGATGACCGTCAGCATGATGGAAGAAAGCTCCGGTTGGAACGAGGTTGTGCCGTCAGCGCCCGATGCGCGCCACCGCGGCGGTGGCCACCTGACGCGCTTCGGCATCGAGCGCGAGCAGATCGGCGAGGTCGCGCGGCTTGCGCACCGCCACCGCATCGAGCGTGTGCAGGTTGGTGTCGTGAATCTGATCGAAGCGCAGCCGGCCGTCAAGGAACGAGGCGACCGCCACCTCGTTGGCTGCATTCAGCACCGCCGTGGTGCCAGGCGCGGCGGCCAGCGTGGCCCAGGCGAGTTTCAGGCCGGGAAAGCGCGCTGGATGGTCGTTGCCTGCTATCGATTCGAACGTCATCGGCGGCAGCGCGGTGAAGTCGAGCGGCGCGGCGCCCGAGGCGACCCGGTCCGGCCAGCCGAGCCCGTAGGCGATCGGCACGCGCATATCGGGCGTGCCTAGCTGCGCCAGTACCGACGTGTCGCGGAACTGGACCATCGAATGCACGATGCTCTGCGGATGAATCACGACCTCGATCTGCGCCGGGTCGAGCCCGAACAGAAAGCGCGCCTCGATCACCTCGAGCGCCTTGTTCATCATGGTGGCCGAATCGACCGAAATCTTCGCGCCCATCGTCCAGGTCGGGTGCGCGCAGGCTTCGCGCGGCGTCATGTTCCGCAGGCGCGCAGGCGGGGTCTGCCGGAACGGCCCGCCGGATGCGGTCAGGATGATCTTTTCGACCTGCGCCGGCCAGCAAACGCGCTGCGCCGGCAGCGCCTGGTGGATCGCCGAATGTTCGCTGTCGATCGGCAGCAAGGTGGCGCCGCCGTCGATGACCGCCTGCAGGAACAGGTCGCCGCCGACCACCAGCGCTTCCTTGTTCGCCAGCAGCAGGCGCTTGCCGGCTTTCGCCGCCGCCAGGCAGGCGGCAAGGCCGGCCGCCCCGACGATCGCCGCCATCACGCAATCGACCGACTCATGCGCGGCGACCATCTCCAACGCTGCCGGCGATGCATGCACGCGCGTGGCGAGGCCGGCCTGCTCGATCCGGCGTGCCAACTCACGCCCATGCACCGCGCTGGCCATCACCGCGTGCCGGGGTCGAAACCGCTCGCACTGCGCGAACATTTCATCGACCCGCGTGGCAGCGGTGAGCGCAAACACTTCGAAGCGGTCCGGATGGCGTGCCAGCACGTCCAGCGTGTTGGCGCCGACCGAACCGGTCGAGCCGAGCACCGTGACGTTTTGCCGCGGCTGGTCGGAGCGCGTCGTCATCGCGGCCACAGGCTGTTGAGCATCAATGCCAGCGGCAGCACCGGCAGCAGTGCGTCGATCCGGTCCAGCACGCCGCCGTGGCCAGGCAGCAGGCCGCTGCTGTCCTTGACGGCGGCGCTGCGTTTGATGAGCGACTCCACCAAGTCCCCCACCACGCTCATCGCACTCAGGAACAGCACCGCAAGCAGCAGCAGCGGCACGCTGTGCATCGCCAGCCGGGTATAAAGGCTCGGCGGCGCAGTGTCGAGCATGCGGTCCAGCATCACCCATCCCAGCGCCAGCAGCGCAACGCCGAGCATGCCGCCCCAGACCCCTTCCCAGCTTTTGCCCGGGCTGATGCCGGGCGCAAGCCGCACCTGCACCAGTTTCAAACCGAACGCGCGGCCCGCGAAATAAGCCGCCACGTCAGCAACCCAGACCAGCAGCAACACCGACAACAGGAAATTGATACCGATCACGCGCGCCTGCGCAAGCGCGAGCCAGGCCAGCCACAACACGGCAATGCCGCCGGCCAGCCGCAGCGGTTTCGGCACGCGCGGCCAGCCGGCGGCGCCGCGGCGCAGCAGCCAGGCGCCGACCAGCACCCAGGCCGCACCGCCGATCGCCCACAGCAGCGCCAGTTGCCGGTGCAGCAGCCCGACACCCCAGGCCGCGATGCACAGCGCCACGCAGACTGCCGCCAACGTCAGCGACACGTGCTGCACACAGCCGTTGAGCCGTCCCCACTCCCAGGCAGCCGCGCCGATCAGCACCAGCGTCGCTGCGCAAAACGGCTGCGGCGCGGGATAAAACAGCGCTGGCAGAAACAACGCGAGCAGCACGGCCGCGGTGATGATGCGTTGCTTGAGCATGGACTCGTTCGGGCCGCGTGCGAGGACGAATGAACCAGACAGCGGACGCAGACGACCGGCGGCCTGAGCGAGTCCGGCCACGTTCAGGCCGCGACGCGACCGGCAACGCTTGGCACTACTTGCGCGGACGTCTTGCCGAAGCGCCGCTCGCGGCGGCGGAAGTCCTGCAACGCAGCGTCCAGTGCCGCTTCGTCGAAATCCGGCCACAGCGTGTCACAGAAATACAGCTCCGTGTAAGCCGCCTGCCACAAGAGGAAATTGCTGATGCGCAGCTCGCCGCCGGTGCGGATCAGCAAGTCGGGATCGGCCACGTGCGCAAGCGACATCGCCGCATCCAGGCTGCGCTCGGTAATCGGCTCGCCACGCGCAGCCAAACGCGCTGCGGCTTGCGCGATGTCCCAGCGCGCGCCGTAGTTGAAGCACACGTTGAGCACCAGACGCGAATTGTGCGCAGTCGCGCGTTCCGCCTGCGCGAGTCCCCTTGCAACCGGTTCGCTCAAACCCGCACGGTCGCCGACGAAATACAGGCGCACGCCATCGGCCGACAGCTGCGGCACCTCGCGCGTGAGCGCAGCGGCGAGCAACTCCATCAGCGCAGACACTTCGTCAGCTGGCCGGCGCCAGTTCTCGGAAGAAAACGCGAATACGGTCAGCACGCCGATGTTCCGCTCGGCACAGGCACGCACGCAGCGCCTGAGCACATCGACCCCACGCTTGTGCCCCGCCACGCGCGGCAACAAGCGCCGCGTCGCCCAGCGGCCGTTGCCATCCATCACGATCGCGACGTGGTGCGGCGTGTTCGCGCTCACCGAGCCTGCCACTCCAGGCCGAAGCCGTCCACGGTCCTGGCCGAGTTCGAGACATACCCTTGCAGCTCGAAGCCATGTGACGCCGGCAGGGTCGATTCCGGCAACAGCCACGAAGCCGGTGTCGCCAGGGTGCAGGCAGCTTCGCTCAAGCAGCGAAATGCGAGAGCCGGCCCATCGACGCAAAGCCTGGAAGTAAGCGCCATCAGACCGCCATCACATCCTGCTCTTTGGCCGCCACCAAGCGGTCGATTTCCGTGATGTGATGGTCGGTCACTTTCTGCACTTCGGCTTCGGAACGTTTCTGATCGTCTTCGGACACTTCCTTGTCCTTCACGAGCCGCTTGACCGCATCGTTGGCGTCGCGCCGGAGGTTGCGGATCGCGATCTTCGCGTTCTCGCCGTCGGCGCGCACGAGCTTGACCAGTTCCTTGCGGCGCTCCTCGGACATCGGCGGCATCGGCACCCGCAGCAAGTCGCCCATCGATGCCGGGTTCAAGCCCAACTCGCTTTCACGGATCGCTTTCTCGATCTTCGCGCCCATGCCTTTTTCCCAGGGCTGCACGCTCAGCGTGCGCGCATCGAGCAGCGCCACGGTTGCGACCTGCGACAGCGGCACCCGATTGCCATAGTACTCAACCAGCACGCTGTCGAGCAGCGCCGGGCTCGGCCGGCCGGTGCGCACCTTGCTCAAGTTGTGGCGGAACGCTTCGATGGACTGGTCCATCCTGGTCTCGGCATTTGTCTTGATGTCGGCAATCGTCATGATGTTCGTCTACTTTTTTTTCGCGCGCCACGCCTAAAGACGTTCGCCCGCGCCACCAGTGCGCTGTCTCTCAGGCGTGCACCAGCGTGCCTTCGTCCTCGCCCCGCACCACGCGCATCAGCGCGCCCTGCTTGAAGATCGAAAACACCTTGATCGGCAGGTTGCGGTCGCGGCACAACGCAAACGCGGTGGCGTCCATGATGCCGAGGTTTTGCGCGATCGCGTCGTCGAACGTGATTTTGGCGTAACGACGTGCATTTTTGTCACGCTTCGGGTCGGCGCTGTAGACGCCGTCGACCTTGGTGGCTTTGAGCACGACCTCGGCACCGATTTCCGCACCGCGCAGCGCAGCCGCCGTGTCGGTCGTGAAAAACGGGTTGCCGGTGCCGGCCGCGAACACCACCACCTTGCCCTCTTCGAGATACTGCAGCGCTTTGGGCCGCACATAAGGCTCGACCACCTGCTCGATGCCGATCGCCGACATCACGCGCGCGGTCAGGCCGGCCTTGTCCATCGTGTCGGCCAGCGCGAGCGCGTTCATCACGGTCGCGAGCATCCCCATGTAATCGGCCGTGGCACGGTCCATGCCGACCGAGCCGCCGGCCACCCCACGAAAGATATTGCCGCCGCCGATCACCACCGCAAGCTCGATGCCGAGCCGCTGCACCTCGGCGATCTCGGCGACGATGCGCCCGATCGTCGCGTGGTTGATGCCGTATGGGTCGTCGCCCATCAGCGCCTCGCCCGACAGCTTCAACAGGATGCGTTTGTTCGCGGGTCGGTCGGCAGACATCGAAGGCTCCTCGGTCGCATGCGCCAGCAACGGCAGCAGTCAGGTCTTCTCCGGGCCCTTGGCCGCGGCGACCTGCGCCGCCACTTCGGCTGCGAAGTCGTCGGTCTTCTTCTCGATGCCTTCGCCGACCACATACAGCGTGAAGCCCGACACCTTGGTACCTGCGGACTTCAACATCTGCTCCACGGTCTGCTTGTCGTTCTTCACGAACGGCTGGTTGTAGAGCGACACTTCCTTCAGATACTTCTGCACGCCGCCTTCGACCCGCTTGGTCACGATGTCGGCCGATTGCACAGGCTTGCCGTCGGCTTCCGCCTTTTTGCGGTCTTCGTCGGCTTTTGCTACCGCCACCGAACGCTCGCGCTCGATCAGCTCGGCCGGTACGTCGGACGCGGCGAGCGCGACCGGCTTCATCGCGGCGATGTGCATCGCAACGTCCTTCGCCGCCGTGGCGTCGCCGTCGTATTCGACCACCACGCCGATGCGCGTGCCGTGCAGGTAGCTTGCAAGCTTGGCGCCACCGTCGAACCGCTTGAAGCGCCGGAAGCTCATGTTCTCGCCGATCTTGCCGATCAGCCCGCGGCGCACGTCTTCCAGCGTCGGGCCGAAGCCGTCCTGGCTGTAGCCAAGCGCGCCCAACGCAGCTACATCGGCCGGGTTCTGCTTTGCGATCAGTTCGGCGGCGGCGCGCGCGAGCTGCAGGAAGCTGTCGTTCTTGGTGACGAAGTCGGTCTCGCAGTTGACTTCAAGCAACGCGCCGCCGCCCTCGCCGCTGCTTTCGATGAAGCTCGTGATCACGCCTTCGGCCGTGACGCGTGCGGCCGCCTTGCCGGCCTTGCTGCCGAGCTTGACGCGCAGCAGTTCCTCGGCCTTGGCCAGGTCGCCGGCGGCTTCGGTCAGCGCCTTCTTGCACTCCATCATCGGCGCGTCGGTCTTGCCGCGCAGTTCGGCCACCATGCTTGCGGTGATTGCAGTCATTGTTTTTCCACCCTCTACAACTATTCGAACTTCGAAAAGGCAAACCCGCCCGATTCTGCTCGCCCAAACCGGTCGGCGTGCACTCCGGCACGGCCGGACCGGTCTGCGCGGCGACCCGGGCGTTCCCGCCAAAACCAAAAAGGGCCCGCACGGCCCTCATCGATGATCCGGCGACGAAGCGCACCAAAGCGCCCCGCCGCCATGACAAGCGATGCAGACCGTCGGTCAGGCCGCTTCGCTGACTTCGACGAATTCGTCGTCGCCGCTGTGCTCGGCCGACACCGCCTTCACGGTGTCGTTCATCGCGTTCGAGCGACCTTCCAGCACCGCGTCCGCCATGCCCTGCGCATACAGCGCCACCGCCTTAGCCGAGTCGTCGTTGCCCGGAATCACGTAGTCGATGCCCACCGGCGAGTGATTGCTGTCCACCACGCCGATCAGCGGGATGCCGAGCTTTTGCGCTTCCGCCACCGCGATCTTGTGATAGCCGACGTCGATCACGAAGATCGCATCGGGCAGCGCATTCATGTTCTGGATGCCGCCGATGTCCTTTTCCAGCTTGGCCATCTCGCGTGCGAACATGAGCTGCTCCTTCTTGCTCATGCTCTCCAAGCCGGCTTCCTGCTGCGCCTGCATTTCCTTCAGCCGCTTGATCGAAGTCTTGACGGTCTTGAAGTTCGTCAGCATGCCGCCGAGCCAGCGCTGGTCGACGTACGGCACGCCCGCGCGCTTGGCTTCCGTGGCGACGATATCGCGCGCCTGGCGCTTGGTGCCGATCATCAGGAGCGTGCCGCGATTGGCAGACAACTGACGCACGAACTTGGCCGCATCCTCGAATTTCGGCAACGACTTTTCGAGGTTGATGATGTGGATCTTGTTGCGATGGCCGAACAGGTACGGCGCCATCTTCGGATTCCAGAAGCGCGTCTGGTGCCCGAAGTGGACACCGGCTTCCAGCATTTGTCGCATCGTGATGGACATGGTCGTTTCGCTTTCTTCAAAGGTTGCGTCTGAAACCCGGCTCGCCGATCGCAGCAGGCTGGCTTGACCGCCTTGACTGTTGCGACACCTTGAATGGAACCGGGTTCGTGGTTGCCCCAGGGCCGCGCCATGCAAGCCATGGCGGCCCCGAGGTGGGTATGCTTTGCATGCCGTTCGCAGCCGCTCAAAAAGATTGCCGCAGCGATATGCAGAGCCAGTCAATTATAACGCGCAGCCCTTTTTGCAGCCATGTCCCATACCCTCACCACCACCCGTGCGCGCATCGCCGCCGGCCAGACCAGCGCGCCTGTTGAAATCGAGCGTTGCATCGACGTGGCCGGGTCCGCCGTCTGCGCGCGCGTCTTTCTGCGCACGACGTTCGACGAAGCGCGTGCCGCCGCCGCGCAACCCGGCATGCACGAGCGTCCGCTTGCCGGTCTCGCGGTATCCGTCAAGGACCTGTTCGACATCGCCGGTCAGCGCACCGCCGCCGGCTCGAGCGTGCTGGCCGATGCGCCTGCGGCGGCTGTCGACTGCCCGGCCGTGGCCCGACTGCGCGCGGCCGGCGGCGCCATCATCGGGCGCACCAACATGACCGAGTTCGCATTCTCCGGCGTCGGCACCAACCCGCACTTCGGCACGCCGGCGAACCCGTGCGATGCCGCGGTGCCGCGCATCCCCGGTGGTTCGTCTTCCGGCGCTGCCGTGTCGGTAGCCAGCGGCGCGGCATTCGTCGGGCTCGGCTCGGACACCGGCGGCTCGATCCGGATTCCGGCTGCGCTGTGCGGCATCGTCGGCTTCAAGAGCACCGCGCGGCTGGTGCCTGCGGACGGCGCGCTGCCGCTGTCCACCACGCTGGACACCGTCAGTGCAATGACACGCTCGGTGCGCGATGCGATCTGCGTGCATGAAATCCTGTCGGCGCAGCCGATGGCGCTGGACAGCCCGAGGCCGCTGGCGGCGCTGCGCTTCGCGGTGGCACGCACCACCATGCTCGACGGGGTGGAGGCGCCGGTCGCGCAGGCGTTCGAGCAGGCGCTGCGCACCTTGCGCAATGCGGGCGCCCGGATTGACGAGATCGCGCTGGCCGAGATCGCCGACCTGGGCACCATTCAGGCCGGCGGCGGTTTCGCGGCGGCCGAAAGCTTCGCTTGGCACCGGCAGCTGCTGGCCGACCCGGTCAAGCGCCGTCAATACGATCCGCGCGTGGCCGCCCGTATCGAGCGCGGTGCCCCGATCCTCGCGTGCGACTACATCGACCTGTTGCACGCGCGGCGCGCCTGGATCGCGCGCATCGAAGCCGCGCTTGCCGGCTACGATGCAGTGCTGTCTCCGACCGTGCCGATGCTGGCGCCGCCGATCGCCTCACTCGCGCCGGCCGACGGCATCGACTTGGCCGCCGACCGCGCGCGCGACGCCGAGTTCACGCGCGTGAACGGCCTGCTGCTGAGGAACACCAGCGTGGTCAACATGCTGGACGGCTGCGGCCTGTCGCTGCCGTGCCAGCAGGCGGGCGAGCTGCCGGTCGGGCTGATGCTCTGGCATGGGCCGCTGCGCGACGTGCAGGTGCTCGAAAGTTCGCTGGCCGTCGAGGCGGCGCTATCTGAAAACTAGCAACAAACGAAGCATCCACTAGTGCCCTCGGCATTTTTGGTTATTTTTTTTCAACGAACAGCGCTCCACTGCCGATTGCACCGCAGGTTTGCCAGATCACCCATGCCACTCGTCCGCGTTGACCTGAACCAGCCGTACCCGCTGTTCGGCACGGCCGCCACCCGCCGGATCGAACGGGCCGCAATGGCCGGGCTGCCCGCGCACACGCCGATGCAGCGCGCCGGCCTCGCAACGGTGCGGCTGGCACTTGCGCTGGCGCCGCACGCGCGCACCATCTGGATCGCTTGCGGGCCCGGCAACAACGGCGGCGACGGGCTGGAAGCCGCCATGCAGCTGCAGCGCCGGGGCAGGCAGCCGATCGTCGGCTGGCTCGGCGATGCCGCGCATGGCCCGGCCGATGCACGCGCGTCGCTCGATCGTGCGCAGGCTGCCGGCGTGTGTTTCGAAGCCGAGTCGCCCAAGGCGCTTGGACCGCATGACCTCGTGATCGATGCACTGCTGGGCATCGGCAGCCCCCGGCGGCCCGACGGCCGCCTGCGCGACTGGCTGGCTGTCCTGCGCAGCACCGAGGCGGCCTGTCTGCATGTCGACCTGCCGAGCGGACTGTCGGCCGACACCGGCGCGTACGCGGACGGCTTCGCGCCCGACGAAGACAACAGCGCGGCAGCCGGCCGCCGCCATACCTTGAGCCTGCTGACCTGCAAGCCCGGCCTGTTCACCGCACAGGGCCGGGATGCGGCCGGCACGGTCTGGTTCGATGACCTCGGCTGCACGCCCGGCAGCGAGCCGCCGACTGCTTGGCTGAACGGCGCGCCGCAACCGATTACGCGACCGCATGCGAGCAATAAAGGCACGTTCGGCGACGTCGCCGTGATCGGCGGCGCGCACGGCATGGCCGGCGCGCTGCTGCTGGCCGGCAGCGCTGCCCTGCACCACGGCGCAGGCCGCGTCTATCTGGCGCCGCTCGACGCCGCGATGACGCCGCTGGACATGGCGCAACCCGAACTCATGTTCCGCGCACCCGATGCGTTGCCGCTCGACACGATCACCATCGTCTGCGGCTGCGGCGGCGGCAAAGAGCAGGTGGCAACGGTGCTGCCGGATGTGCTGCAACGCGCCGCGCGGCTGGTGCTCGATGCCGATGCGCTGAACGCGATTGCCGCCGATGCATCGCTGCAGGCGGCCGTGCAGGCGCGTGCCGCGCGCGCACAACCCACCGTGCTGACGCCGCATCCGCTGGAAGCCGCGCGCCTGCTGCAAAGCGACGTGAAGATGTTGCAGCGCGACCGGCTCGGCGCCGCCCGGACGCTGGCCGATCGCTTTCAATGCACGGTCGTGCTCAAAGGCTCGGGCAGCGTGATCGCCGCACCCGGTCGCACCCCCGTGATCAACCCGACCGGCAACGCACGGCTTGCCACTGCGGGCACCGGCGACGTGCTGGCCGGCATGGTAGCTGCGCGGCTTGCGGCACGCTACTGCGCCTGGGACGCGGCCTGCGCTGCGGTCTACCAGCATGGCCGGATCGCCGACGATTGGCCGGATGGCCAACCGTTGACGGCCGGACGGCTTGCGCAAGCCGGCTGAATCGGCTCGCGGCCCTAGAAAGATCTGACAGCAATCGCCGTTGGTTTCAAATTTAAGTTTGAGGGAGGATTGCCATGACTGAAGATGCCGACGAACTGGTCTTCTATACGAACCCGATGTCACGCGGCCGCATCGCGCACTGGATGCTCGAGGAAGTCGGCGCGCCGTACCGCACCGTCTATCTCGACTACGGGCCGCCGATGAAGGAAGACAGCTATCGCGCGATCAACCCGATGGGCAAGGTCCCGGCCATCACGCACCGGGGCCGCACGGTGACCGAATGCGCGGCGATCTGCGCGTATCTGGCCGATGCGTTTCCACAAGCCGGACTGGCGCCGGCGGCGGATGCGCGCGCCGATTACTACCGCTGGCTGTTCTTTGCGGCCGGCCCGCTCGAAGCGGCCATCACGAACCAGGCGCTGGCCGTCGAGGTGCCGCTGGAAAAGGCCGGCTTCGTCGGCTACGGAAACCTCGGCGCCGTGATCGACACGCTGGAGCAGGCGGTGGCCGGCCGCCCGTTCATCGCCGGCGATGCATTCAGCGCCGCCGACGTGTATGTGGGCTCGCAGATCGGCTGGGGCCTGCAGTTCAAGACGATCGAGGCGCGCCCGGCGTTCGAGCGGTATTGGGCCGGTATCGCGGACCGCCCGGCACTGAAGCGCGCCGACGCGATCAACAACGCTCGGATGCCGGCCAAGCCGGCTTAGTCGGCATCAGGAGGATGCGTGCTGCACGGAAGTTGTCCTTGCCAGGGCGTCTCGCGTTCGAGATCGGTGGCACGGTCATCGACCTCCTCTATTGCCACTGTTCGCTGTGCCGCAAGGCTCATGGCCCCGCCTTCCGGGCAAGAGGCAAAGTCAGGGCCTCGGAATTTCTTGGTGCCACGTCTTTGTCGACTCGAAAGCGCCTTGGCATGAAATCACCGACTCACTTCCTCAGTTCGAGACGTTGCCGCCCGGGCCGATCAGCCCGAAGCCTGTCACCTGACCCAACCGTCATCAGCTCATGTTCTCGCACATCTTCACGAGCGTGACCGACTTCGAGCGCGCTTTCGCGTTCTACAACGCCGTCCTCGGCGAGCTTGGGCTTGCGCTGCGGTTTCACGAACCGGCGAGGCCGTGGGCTGGCTGGCATAGCCCGGGCGGTACGCGCCCGTTCTTTGTCATCTGCAAACCTCACGATGGGCGGCTGCATGATCCAGGCAACGGTCAGATGGTCGCGTTCGCCGCAGATGGTCGCACGGCGGTTCACGCCGCTTATGAAGCGGCTTTGCGGCTTGGCGGTCGCAGCGAAGGCGAGCCTGGTTTGCGCCCCGAATACCACGCCAACTACTACGGCGCGTACTTCCGCGACACCGAAGGCAACAAGGTCTGTGTTGCCTGCCACGGCGCGGCCTGATCCGGCATTGCAGCCGGCGGCCTTCGGCGGCGGCTGAATTGGTCCGTTGGCGGCATCGACGGCGATTTGCCGAACATCCCGGCTCGCCGAGCCATCGGCAGCGTCTGCCAAGCCTTTCAAGCGCGCAGGATGCTCGGACTGGAAGCCCGTTGCTGTTCGGCGGGGCCGAGCGTATTCGAACAGCAACCGGCTGAACCAGCGGCTTTCGGCCGCACCATGCCCGGTTGAAGCCGCGGCTGCCGGGATACCGACATGGTCGGGCCTCGCAGGGGCAGCAGGGGCAGTCCCCCGCCTGCACCGCACGCTTGTACGCCTGCACAGGGACCCGGGCATCGGGCCTGAACTGAAGGCTCTGCCCAGCCCTGATTTCCATCACTGGGGGTGGCACCGCCGATGGCTCGGCACTGACTTTTTCCCCGCTCGCGCTGGCCCAGTCCGAGAATCCCGCTTGATTCGGCTGAAAATACTGTATAAAAAATAAGGGGTATCCGCTTAGCTCCAGTCAAGCTAGGATCGGCGGATGGAAGACCAGGTTGCCGGGCCGATCGCGGGGACGGACTATCCGCGCAACTGGACCGAGTTTTTGGACCGGTTCGCCAGCGAAGAGGCTTGCCTGTCGTATCTGGAGGAGCTGCGCTGGCCTGGCGGATTCGTCTGCCCGTCGTGCGGCAGTGCCGGCGCGCCGTACCGCTCCAGTCGCAACCGCCTGATGTGCCGGGAGTGTGGGCAGCAAAGCACGGTGACGGCCGGCACCATCTTCGACAAGACCCGTACGCCGCTGCGCGTCTGGCTGGCCGCGGCGTGGTATCTGACCAACCAGAAGCAGGGAGTCAGTGCCCTCGGACTGCAGCGCGTGCTCGGTCTTGGCAGCTACGAGACGGCCTGGGCCATGCTGCACCGGTTTCGCCGTGCCATGGTGCGGCCCGGCCGCGAGCGCCTCAAAGGCCGGGTCGAGGTCGATGAGACCTTCCTCGCTCTCACCGATCGACAAGCGCCGATCTCCCGCCTAGGGCGCAAGAGCAACACGGACAAGGTGCTGGTGGTCATCGCGGTGGAGATGCTCGAGCCCAAGGGGTTTGGGCGAATCCGCTTGCGCCGCATCGCCGATGACTCAGCCTCTTGCGTGATCCCGTTCGTGCAGGAAGCGCTCGAGCCCGGCGCCGAGGTGCACACCGACGGCTCGGCAGCCTACCGGTCGCTTAAGGAGCTGGGCTACGAGCACCGGCGCACCGTCATGCTCGGCTCGGAGGTGCCCGCGCACGTGTCGATGGCCGGCGTGCACCGGGTGGCCTCGCTCATCAAGCGCTGGATCCTGGGCACCCACCACGGCTCGGTTCAACCCGCGCATCTCGACGCCTATCTCAATGAGTTCGTGTTCCGCTTCAACCGCCGCACCTCGGCCTCGCGCGGCATGCTCTTCTACCGTTTGCTGCAGCAGGCCGTCATCACGCAACCGGTGACGTATGAAGACGTGGTGCGCAAGAAACCGACATCAGCGCAATGCAAGCATATACTGGATAAACATCCAGTATCATTGGAATGACTGGAGCTAAGCGGATACCCCATATAAAAATACAGTTACTTCAGCTCACCCCTGTTTTGCCTGCGGTTTTTCCCAAATGTTTCTTGCTGCTCCGGCCTTGTCCAAACCCTCCATAGGCGCCGTGCTCGAATCGGCCGGCGTCTGGCGTGCGGACCGGCTGGGTGCGCAGGTGAAGCAGGACGAGGCGCCGGCGTTGTCCAGCGGCCATGCGCTGCTCGACGCGCAACTGCCGGGCGGTGGCTGGCCGATTGGCGCGTTGATCGAACTGCTGCAGGCCGAGGGCGCGGCGCGCTTTGACTGGCAACTGCTGGCACCGGCGCTGCACCGGCTGCTGGCGCGGCACGACGGGCCGTTGGCGCTGGTGGGCGGGCCAGCGCTGCTGCCGGCATTGGCGATGGCGAATCAGCCGGGGCTGGCGGCGCGCTGGCCACGATCGACCGGGCCAGCGGAGTCGGCCGGATCAGCCAATCTGCCCGGACGCATCGAACCTGCCGCGCTGGAGCCGTTCGGCCCGGCGCTCATGGCGCGCGGGCTGCCGGCAGCCCGGCTGCTCTGGGTGCGCTGCGAAGCGGTGGCGGCGCGGCTCTGGGCGGCCGAGCAGGCGTTGCGCTGCACGCCGGTCGCGGCAGTACTTGCCTGGCTGCCGGCGCACGTGCAGACGGCCAGCCTGCGGCGGCTGCAACTGGCGGCGCAGGCGGGTGGCAAGCCGTTCTTCGTGTTCCGGCCCGGCGCAGCGCGGCAGCAGGCATCGCCCGCGCCGCTGCGCCTGCTGGTGCGCAGCGCGGGCGATGCGATCGAAGTCGAGTTGTTCAAACGGCGCGGTCCGCCGGCCGGCCGGCCGCTGCGGCTGACAGCGAGGTCAGCGCCACTGGCGGCATTGCTGGGCACGCTGCAGGGGCGGCAGGTGCAGGCCGATGCGCGTGCGCCTTCAGCCACCGAGCCGGCGCGGCAGCAGCAGAAAGTCTTCGCACTGCACGGCCGCGCCTGACGCCGGCGGCCCACGCATTGCACGCTTTGGAAAACGACCCGCCATGCACTGGATCGCCCTGTCGAACCGGCCGGCCAGCGCGTCTGCCGCCGAGCCGGCCGATCCGCCGCTCGCGCTGGCGTGGTGGGCGTTGACCTACACGCCGCGGGTCGCGCTGCTGGACGAGGCGGTGCTGATGGAAGTGTCGGCGAGCGAGCGGCTCTGGGGCGGTCGCCCCCAGTTGCTGGAGCGGATTTTCAAAAGAGATCGGCCCCAGTCGCTTGCGCATGCCGCGTTTGCTGCTACATCTTTGGAAGCATTGGGCTTGTTGCGCCTGAGCGCGGCTGGCGCTGCTCGGCCCAGGCAGCGCCCGGGCGACCTGCCGTTGTCGGTGCTCAGCGCCGCGCAGCCGCATCTGCCCACGCTCTCGCGCATTGGCTGCCGCACCTGGGGGGACGTGCGCGCACTGCCACGTGCCGGCGTCGCGCGGCGCTTCGGCACGGGGCTGCTCGATGCGCTTGACGGTGCCTGGGGGCAGCGGCCGGAGACCCATGTCTGGCTGCGCCTGCCCGAGCGGTTCGATGCCACCTTCGAGCTGCCCGCGCCGACGCAGGCCGCTCCCGCGCTGCTGTTCGGCGCGCAGCGGCTGCTGCATCAGTTGCGCGTCTGGCTGAGCAGCCGGCAGCTCGGCGTGCTTGCGTTCGAGTTGCGCTGGTTGCTGGAGGCGCGGCGCTTCACAAGAGACGAGACCCGGGGCGCCGACCCGCGCGAGCAGCAGCTGGTGGTGCGTACCGCGCTCGCCACGCAGGACGTGGCGCACCTGCTGCGGCTGCTGTCCGAGCAGTTCGCGCGCATCCGGCTGCCGGCTTCGGCGCACGCGCTGCGGCTGCGCTCGCTGGAGACTGCGCCGCTGGCTGCGATCAGCCGCAACCTGCTGCCCGACGACCGCAGCGCGCCGGCCGATGCGGGCAGCCTGCAGCAGCTGACCGAACGGCTGGCCGCGCGGCTGGGCGCCGACTGCGTGCTGCACGTGGTGCCGCAGGCCGATCACCGGCCGGAGCGCATGCAGCGCTGGCAGCCGCTGCCCGATGCGCTGGCGCTGCTTGCCAAAGCGCGGCCGCGGCATCGATCCGCAGTTGCTGACATGCTTGCCAACGGAAGCAACAGCAATGGCAACGGCCACTGGCTGCCGACCTGGCTGCTGCGCGAGCCGCTGCGGCTCGCGGTGCAGGACGACCGCCCGCAATTTCATGGACCGCTGCAACTGCTGGCGGGGCCGGATCGGCTGGAGGCGGGCTGGTGGGTGTACGAGCATCAGGCCGGCGGCACGAGTGGCATCTGCGGGGCGGGGGGCGCGGAAGACGACCCGCGTGCTGGCCGCATCGGTGGCATCGGTGGAGTGAGCAGCGCAGGCGCCCAGGGCGCTGGTGGCCGATCCACCTCGGCCGCGCATTGGCCGCCGCCCAGGGCTGAGCCGGCACTGCGCGACTATTTCCTCGCACACGGCGAACAGGCCGGGCTGCTCTGGATCTTTCGCGAGCGGCTGGGTCAGCCCGGCGCTGGCGGCGCTGCCTGGTTTCTGCAAGGTCTCTATGCGTGAAGACCACCCCGACAGCCGCGCTGCCCCGCCCGCCTCGCCTGATTACGCCGAGCTGCACGCTTTGAGCAATTTCAGCTTTCAACGCGGCGCCTCGCACCCGGGCGAACTGGTCGAACGCGCGCATGCGCTGGGCTACACGGCGCTGGCCGTCACCGATGAATGCTCGGTCGCCGGCGTGGTGCGCGCGCATGAGCGGGCGATGGAGCTTGGCTTCAAGCTGATCGTGGGCAGCGAATTTCGGCTCGACGACGACGCCCATGGCTTCCGGCTGGTGGCGCTTGCGCGCGATGAGAACGGCTGGGGCGACTTGTGCGAATTCATCACCGCAGCGCGGCGGCGCGCGGCCAAGGGTGAATATCTGATCGACCGCATTCCCGGCTTCGATCCCGATGTGCGGCCGGCATCGCAGCGAACGGTCGGCGCAGCCACGGAAGCCGCCCCGGCGGTGACCGACTTCGGCTTGCTGCGCGGTTGCGAGCTGCTGCTGGTGCCCGGTCGCCGCTGGCTCACGGTGAACAGCAACGCGGCGGCAGCCGACGAAGCGGCCGCGCACGGCTCAGCGCACGCCGCAGCCGAATCCGGCCTGCAGCGCGGCAACAGCAGCAAGTCGTCGCGGATCCCCCGCCCCTCCGCGCTGGCCGGAAGCCGCACCGCGGCGGCTGATCAGGCAGCATCAGGCAGCACAGCACTTACTACAAAAATAATAGCCGTCCGTGCAGCACTGATGAGCGCCTCAGTCCGTTTTGATGCTGAAGCGGGCGCCAGACCACCGCCCAACCTCTGGCTGGCCGCCGAACTGCTGCTCGAAGCTGGCGACGACCTGTGGCTCGCCATGCTGCAACAGGCCAGCGCCGCCACCGGCATTCCGCTGGTCGCAGCCGGCGATGTGCACATGCACGTGCGATCCCGCAAGCCGCTGCAGGACGTGATCACGGCGGTGCGGCTGGGCCAGCCGATCGACGCATGCGGCTTTGCGCTGCACCCGAACGCAGAACGGCACCTGCGCTCGCGGCTGCGGCTGGCGCGCATCTATCCGGCGCAACTGCTCGCGAACACGCTGATCGTGGCCGCCCGCTGCGCCTTCAGCCTGAACGAGATCAAGTACCGTTACCCGCTGGAGACGGTGCCCAGCGGCCTGACGCCCGCGCAGGCGCTGCGGCGCTTCACGCTCGAAGGCGCGGCTGAGCGCTACCCCGAAGCGCTGCCGGCAAGCGTGGCCGCGCAGATCGACCGCGAACTCGCGCTGATCGGCGAATGCGGCTACGAGATGTACTTCCTGACCGTGCACGACATCGTGCGCCATGCGCGCAGCCGACACATCCTGTGCCAGGGCCGCGGCTCGGCGGCGAACTCGGCCGTGTGCTACTGCCTGGGGATCACGGCCGTCGACCCGACCCGATCGCACCTGCTGTTCGAACGCTTCATCAGCCGCGAACGCCGCGAGCCGCCCGACATCGACGTGGACTTCGAGCACGAGCGGCGCGAGGAAGTGATCCAGTACATCTACCGCAAGTACGGCCGTGAACGCGCCGCAATTGCAGCGGTGGTGGTGCGCTACCGGCCGCGCAGCGCAATCCGCGACGTCGGCCGGGCGCTGGCGCTGCCCGCTCTGCTGGTGGATCAGTTCGCCAAGGAGCATTACTGGTTCGACGGCCAGGTGCTGGCAGCCGAGCGTCTCGCGCTGATGGCAACACAGGCGCACGAAGCCGGCCACGCCATCCATCCGCAGCGGCTCGTGCAATGGCTGGAGCTGACGCAGCAACTGATGGGTTTCCCGCGCCACCTGAGTCAGCACGTCGGCGGCTTCGTGCTCACGCGCGGCAAGCTCACGCGGCTGGTGCCGGTGGAGAACGCGGCGATGGAAGGAGACCCGGAAGCGTGGGGCGAGGGGCCCCATGCGCAGCATGGGGATCGACCAGCGAAAGGGGATCGCGGCAGCGCGCATGGCGCAGGCGTCGATCCGTCGACAGGCGTCAGAACCGCGCTGCGAAGCATCATCCAGTGGGACAAGGATGACCTCGACGCAATGGGGCTGCTGAAAGTCGACGTCCTTGCACTGGGCATGCTGTCTGCACTCCGCCGCTGCCTGGCCTTCGTGAGCGCGCGCCGTGGCCGGCGCATGCAGCTGCACGACATCCCGGCCGAAGACCCGCAGACCTACGCGATGATCCGCGCGGCCGACACCGTCGGTGTGTTCCAGATCGAGAGCCGCGCGCAGATGTCGATGCTGCCGCGGCTGAAGCCCGCGACGTTCTACGACCTGGTGGTGCAGGTCGCGATCGTGCGGCCCGGGCCGATCGTCGGCGGCATGGTGCATCCGTATCTGCAGGCGCGGCGCGATCCGGCTGCCGTGCGCTATGCGAGCGAGGCGCTGGAGCCCGCGCTGAAACGCACGCTGGGCGTGCCGATCTTTCAGGAACAGGTGATGCAGATCGCGATGATCGCAGCCGGTTTTTCCGGCTCGGAAGCCGATCAGCTGCGCCGCTCCATGGCCGCCTGGAAACGCTCGGGCGGCGTGCACAGGTTCTATCAACGCATCATCGACGGCATGACCGCGCGCGGTTACGAACTGGAGTTTGCCGAGCGCATCTTCAAGCAGATCGAAGGCTTCGGCGAATACGGTTTTCCGGAAAGCCACGCCTACAGTTTTGCGCTGCTGGCGTATGCGAGCAGTTGGCTCAAGTGCCACGAGCCCGAGTGCTTTCTGGCCGCGATGCTGAACGCGCAGCCGATGGGATTTTATTCGCCGTCGCAGCTGGTGCAGGACGCGCGGCGCAAAGGCGTGGTCGTGCTGCAGCCGGATGTGTCGATGAGCGACTACGACTGCACGATGGAAACTGCGTCCGGCGATGCAGCTGCCGTGGGTGGTGCGCCCCATGGTGCAGATGCGTTGAACGCGCGCGAGGCACTCATTGCTCGTGGCCCGCCTGCCGTGTCCGCCAAGTCCAGCGCGTCCACCGAGTCCGGCGCGTCCGGTGCGATGAGGAAGCCTGCCGTGCGCCTCGGCCTGCGCTTCGTTGCGCACCTGAGCAAGGCCGGCAGCGCACGGCTCGTCGCGGCCCGCAAGCGGGCACCGTTTGCAAGTGCGCAAGACCTCGCGCTTCGCAGCATGCTCGATGTCGGCGACATCGATGCGCTGGCCGCGGCCGATGCGTTGAGCAGCCTGTCCGGCCACCGCCGCCAGCAGACCTGGGAAGCCGCCGCGCTGCACCGCGCGCCCGCGCTGCTGCAGGACGCGCCGATCGATGAACAACCGCTTGCTCTGCCCGCCGCCGGCGAAGGCGAAGAGATCGTGTTCGACTACGCCGCCACCGGCCTGACCCTGCGCCGGCATCCGCTCGCACTGCTGCGCCCGCGCCTGTCGCGCATGAGGCTGCAGACGTCGGCCGACCTGCACGATCTGGCCGATGGCTGCTTCGTGGCCACCTGCGGCATCGTCACCTTGCGCCAGCAGCCGCACACCGCCAAAGGCGTGATCTTCCTGACGCTCGAAGACGAAACCGGCAACCTGAACGTGATCGTCTGGAAAAGTTTGCGCGAACGGCATCGCGAGGCATTGCTGAAAGCAAAACTGCTCGCGGTGCACGGCAGCTGGCAGCGCGATGTGGACTCTGGTGGCCACGTTTGCAACTTGATCGCGCGGCGGCTGGAGGATCTGACGCCGTTGCTGGGGCGGCTCGGGACGCAGGGCAGCAGGAGCCGGGATTTTCATTGAGCGGCCGAGACTGTTCTGTCAGCTTTCAGCAATACACCAAGCCTGTCGCAATTAGAAACGTACCGAGATTGGTTGAACGAATGGCCATTTGTTGCCGACCCGAGCCCGTCGTCGCGACGATCGTGGTTTCAACAGATAATTTCCATCATGTTCGCCGTTCACACCGACGCGTTGCTGCCTGCTGCACTCCGTGCGCGGTGGCTCGCGCTAGGCCCTGTGATGCCGGAGGAAGGACGGGCTGAGCTCGACGAGTATGGGGAACTGCTCTTGGCGCCACTGCCCACCAATCGTCACCAACGCATTGCAGCTTGGGTCGGCTTTCAGTTCCAAAGAGCACTTGGCGGAGAAACGGGCTCTTACGCGATCCTCACGCGCATTGGCGTTCGAGTGCCCGACATGTGCTGGACGAAAGACGCGACCCAGTTCGAGGCCGACCCGTCCGCCACAGCGCCTGAGATTTGCGTGGAAGTGGCCTCACCGGGAAACACATCGAAGTGGTTGCTGGTGAAAGCTGCGGCTTATCTGGCCGCTGGTGCGGTCGAGGTGGTCATCGTTGAACTCGAAGGGCGCATCCGCTGCTACGGCAACGACGGAGAGCGCGCAAGCAGCACATTCGGCATCGAACTGACGTTGCCGCCTGCCTGAGGCTGCTTGCAGGTCAGCAGCGTTCCGGCCTCAACCCCGCCCCGCAAACGGCATCTTCGTCGCCATCACGGTGTGGAACATCACGTTCGCCGACAGCGGCAGGTTCGCCATGTAGAGCACCGACTGGCCGACGATGTCGACGTCCATCAGCGGCTCGACCGCGATCTGGCCGTTGGCTTGCGGCACGCCTTTGGCCATGCGCATTGCCATGTCGGTGGCGGCGTTGCCGATGTCGATCTGGCCGACCGCGATGTCGTATTTGCGGCCGTCGAGCGAGGCGGTCTTGGTCATGCCGGAGACCGCGTGCTTGGTCGCGGTGTAAGCAATGGAGCCGGGGCGCGGCGTGGTGGCCGAGATCGAGCCGTTGTTGATGATGCGGCCGCCCATCGGGCTCTGTGCCTTCATCGTGCGGAACGCTTCGCGGATGCACAGGAACACGCCGGTCAGGTTCACATCGACCACGCCCTGCCATTGTTCGAGCGTGAGGTCTTCCAGCGGCACGCCGACGCCGGCACCCGCGTTGTTGAACACCACGTCGACGCGGCCGAACTGATCGTTGGTGGCCTTGAACAGCGCGACCACGGCATCTTCGTCGGTCACGTCGGTCGGCACCGCCAGCACGCGGTCGCCGGCGCCGGATGCAGCCGCCACCTCATCGAGCAGTTGCGCACGGCGGCCGGCCAACGCGACGTTGTAGCCCGCGTTCAGCAGTGCGAGTGCGGCGGCTTTGCCGACACCGCTGCCGGCGCCGGTGACAATGGCGGTTTTGGTCTTGATTTCAGAGCTGGCCATGATGAGTGATGTCTCCGTTGGGTTGATGGGAAGGAACAGGAGCGCCAAGCGTACCCAAACGTACCAGGGCACTCGGCACTAGGATCAGCGCCGGAATCAGCAACCCGCTCAACGCCGGGATTTGCTGCGCCCACCGCCAGACCCGCTCTTCGTCTTCGCCTTGGCAGCATTCTTCTTTGCGGATTTTCTGAGCTGCTGTTGCGGGGCGCTGCCTGCCTCGGCCCGTGCGCCAGACTTGTTGCGGCTCGCACGCCGCATCGATGCCTTGATGGGCGTGCCGTCGCCGTTCGCCTTGGTCTCGCTGGTCACGCCCTTGTCCTTCATCGCGCGCACCAGCAGATCGTCGGCGTCGCGTACCAGCCGGAAATCGATGCGCCGGCCGTCCAGATCGACCCGGCTGACCTGCACGCGCACCTTGGTGCCGATCGCATAGCGCATGCCGGTGCGCTCGCCGCGCAACTCCTGCCGCACTTCGTCGAACTTGAAGTATTCGCCGCCAAGTTCGGTGATGTGCACCAGCCCTTCGACGTACATCGCATCCAGGGTCACGAAGATGCCGAAGCTGGTGGCCGAGGTCACCGTGCCGTTGTACTCCTCGCCCAGATGCTCGCGCATGTACTTGCACTTGAGCCAGGCTTCGACGTCGCGGCTCGCTTCATCGGCACGCCGTTCGTTCGCGCTGCAATGCAGGCCGGCGGCTTCCCAGGCCTGCATTTCGGCGCTGGCTTTTCTAGGCTTCTGGTCCGGCGACTTGGCCCGCGCGGCCAGGTTTTTCTCGATCCGCTTGGCGAGCTTGGCATGTGCCTCACCGGGGATCGGCAGCACCGGCAACTGGTACTTCGCGCCGGCGAGGATCGCCTTGATGACGCGGTGCACGAGCAGATCGGGATAACGCCGGATCGGGCTTGTGAAGTGCGTGTACGCCTCGTACGCCAGGCCGAAGTGCCCGCCGTTGTGCGGCGAATAGATCGCCTGACTCATCGACCTGAGCAGCATCATGTGGATCTGCTGCGCGTCGACGCGTTCCTTGGTGGCGGCGGCGATCTGCTGGAACTCGGACGGCTCGGGTTCGTCGCTGATCGACATGCCGAGGCCGAGTGCCTTCAGGTAGCTGCGCAGCTGCTCGACTTTCTCCGGCGTCGGGCCGTCATGCACGCGGAACAGGCCAGGCTGCTTGGCTTGTTCAATGAAGTCGGCGCTGCAGACGTTGGCCGCGAGCATCGCTTCTTCAATCAGCTTGTGCGCGTCGTTGCGCTGGGTCGGCACGATCTTTTCAATGCGGCCGTTCTCGTCGGCGACGATCTTCGTCTCGGTGGTTTCGAAATCCACCGCGCCGCGCTGCTGGCGGCTTTTGAACAGCGCGCTGTAGACGTTGTGCAGATTCAACAAGTCCTGCACGCGGTCCTTGCGGCGCGCGGCTTCCGGACCGCGCGTGTTGGTCAGGATCGCGGCGACTTCCGTGTACGTGAAGCGCGCGTGGCTGAACATCACGGCCGGATAGAATTGGTACGCGTGCACGTCGCCGTCGGCGGTCACCAGCATGTCGCAGACCATGCACAGGCGTTCGACGTCCGGGTTCAGCGAACACAGGCCGTTCGACAGTTTCTCCGGCAGCATCGGGATCACGCGGCGCGGGAAATAGACGCTGGTCGCGCGGTCGTACGCATCGATGTCGATCGGCGCACCGTTCTTCACATAGTGGCTCACGTCGGCGATCGCAACCAACAGCCGCCAGCCCTTGCTACGCGCGACCTTGGCGGGTTCGCAATACACCGCGTCGTCGAAGTCGCGCGCGTCCTCGCCGTCGATCGTGACCAGCGGCACGTCGCGCAGGTCGATGCGATGTTTGTGGTCGGCGGGGCGCACGTGGTCGGGCAGCGCGCGCGCTTCGTCCAACGCGCTTTCAGAGAACTCGTGCGGCACGCTGTACTTGCGCACCGCGATTTCGATCTCCATGCCGGGGTCGTCGACCTCGCCGAGCACTTCCTTCACGCGCCCCACCGGCTGGCCGAAAAGGGCGGGCGGCTCGGTCAGTTCGACCACGACAACCTGCCCTGCGGTGGCGCTGCCGGTCGCGCCTTTCGGAATCAGGACGTCCTGGCCGTAGCGCTTGTCTTCGAGCGCAACCAGCCAGACGCCGCCCTCCTGCAAGAGGCGCCCGATGATCGGTTGCGGCGGGCGTTCGACGATCTCGACCACGCGCCCTTCGGGCCGGCCGCGCCGGTCCTGCCGGACCACCTTGGCGCGCACCTTGTCTTTGTGCAGCACCGCGCGCATCTCGTTGGCGGGAAGATAGATGTCGGATTCGCCGTCATCGCGGATCACGAAGCCGTGGCCGTCGCGGTGGCCCTGGACCGTGCCGACCACTTCGTCGGCGAAACCGGCCGAAGCCGTCATGGGGTTGCTGCTATACAATCGCTTGGCTTTCCTGAAAGGCCCAGGTGGCGGAATTGGTAGACGCACTAGTTTCAGGTACTAGCGAGTAACATCGTGGGGGTTCGAGTCCCTTCCTGGGCACCATCATCGAATGGTTTCTTTTGAGAATGTGCATGACCTTTGAAGGTTCATGCTGCTGACAAAGCCGCCTGCTTTTGCAAGGCGGCTTTTTCGTTTCTGAGCC
Source organism: Burkholderiaceae bacterium (assembly GCA_965218765.1). GTDB lineage: Bacteria > Pseudomonadota > Gammaproteobacteria > Burkholderiales > Burkholderiaceae_C > JBBPYC01. The sequence continues at coordinate 201,202 of CBDCLU010000005.1, forward strand.
GCGCACAATTGACGGCTGAGCCCGGCTGTGGGCGCAGTTTACGCGCCAGCCTTGTCTCTCGTGTCCGGTGTTCAAATCGGCTGCGCTACCAGATCGTGCCCTTCCGTGGCCACGATCCTCGCCCGTGTGAACTCGCCGACTTTGAGCGTCTTGCTGATCTTCTGCGGCGGCAGCAGCCGAACCGTGCCGTCGATCTCGGGTGCATCCGCATAGCTGCGGCCCACGCCGCCCTTGCGGCCAAGGCCCGGTGCGGAATCGATCAGCACCTGCATCGTTGCACCGATGCGGGCGGACAGCTTTTCGGCCGACACCCGTTCGGCCTCCTGCATGAAGCGCGCACGGCGTTCCTCGCGCAACTCGATCGGCAACATGCCGGGGATGTCGTTCGCAGCGGCGCCTTCGACCGGGCTGTAGGCGAAGCAGCCCGCACGGTCGATCCTTGCTTCCCGCACGAAGTCGAGCAGGTGCCGAAACTCTTCCTCCGTCTCGCCCGGAAAGCCTGCAATGAACGTGCTGCGGATCACGAGTTGCGGACAGGCTTCGCGCCACTGCTCGATGCGCTCCAGGTTGCGTTCGCCGCTGGCCGGGCGCTGCATGCGCTTCAGCACGTCGGGATGGCTGTGCTGGAATGGCACGTCCAGATACGGCAGCACTTTGCCCGTCGCCATCAGCGGCAGCACCGCATCCACGCTCGGATACGGATACACATAGTGCAGCCGGACCCAGGCCCCGTAAGGTGCAGCGATCTCGCCGAGTGCATCGACCAGTTCCAGCATGCGCGTCTTGACCGGCTTGCCGTCCCAGAAACCGGTGCGGTACTTCACATCGACGCCATACGCGGACGTGTCCTGGCTCACCACCAGCAGCTCCTTCACGCCGCCTTCGAACAGCGCGCGTGCTTCGTTCAGCACGTCACCGATCGCACGAGACACCAGCTTGCCTCGCATCGACGGGATGATGCAGAACGTGCAGTGGTGGTTGCAGCCTTCGCTGATCTTCAGATACGCATAGTGGCGCGGCGTGAGCTTGATGCCCGCGACGCCGAATCCGCCCGGCACCAGATCCATGAATGGGTCGTGCGGCTTCGGCAGGTTGCTGTGCACCGCATCCATCACCTCCTGCGTCGCGTGTGGGCCGGTCACGGCCAGTACGCTGGGATGCATCTGGCGCACCAGATTGCCGCCGCCCTCACCCGCTTTCGCACCCAGGCAGCCGGTCACGATCACCCTGCCGTTTTCGGCCAGTGCCTCGCCGATCGTGTCCAGGCTTTCGCGCACCGCGTCGTCGATGAAGCCGCAGGTGTTCACGATGACGAGATCGGCGCCGTCGAAGGTCTTCGAGGTCTGGTAGCCCTCGGCTGAGAGCTGCGTGAGGATCAGCTCGGAATCGGTCAGAGCCTTCGGACAGCCCAGGCTCACGAAGCCGACCTTGGGCACGTAGTTGTTGACGGTGCTCACCCCTTGAATCCCATCGCATCCAGCACCTGCTCACGCTGCTTGTTCAGCTGCTCCTGCATCTGCAGGAACAACTGGGTCGACTGCTCCACATGGTGGCCCATCATGCCCTGCACAATCGGCGACTGCACCTGCAAAAAGCGCGCCCAGACTTCCGGCGTGACCGTTTTCGATTGCTCGCCCAGGCGCGACTGGATGTCGATGAAGGCCTGCATGTTGCGCTCCAGGTAAGGCCCTAAAAAACTCTGCATCGCATTGCCGTAGAAGCGGATCACGCTGGACAGCACGCCGACGGTGAAAATCGGCTCGCCGCCGGCTTCTTCCTCGAGAATGATCTGCAGCAGCACCGAGCGCGTCAGGTCCTCGCCGGTCTTCACGTCCAGCACTGTCAATGCCACCTTGTCCATCACGAGTTGCTTGACTTCGGTCAGCTTGATGTAGGTGGACGTCTCGGTGTCGTAGAGCCGACGATTCGGATACTTCTTGATGACGCGAACGGTGGGCTTGGGCAAAGCCGGGGGAGTAGACGGCACGGGGCGCTTTTCCTAGGGTTCCATGTTGCACTGCAGCAGCATTTTAGGAAACAATGAAAAAAGCGGTCTCGCAGGCCAGCGGCGAGACCTTGCTGGACATGCCGGGACTGCCGGCATGTCCGTTGCGGCGCGGGCAACGCCTCCTCCGATCGGCCCGCGGCACGGCCGTGCTGCCGTGACCCACGGCGCGCTTGATCGGCTTTCGATTCGGACTTAACCTCAACGCCGAATTCCAACTCAAAAGCTCGGCAACCCCAACTGGAAATCCCACATGAATGCCACCACCCAAACCGAAATCCAGCGCCTCGTGTCTGCTGAGGAATGGCAGCTTCGCATCGACCTGGCCGCGTGCTACCGGCTGGTCGCCTTGTATGGCTGGAGCGACATGGTGTTCACCCACATCAGCGCCAAGCTGCCCGAGTCGGTCGCCGGCGATCAGCACCAGTTCCTGATCAATCCTTACGGCCTGATGTTCGACGAGATCTGCGCGTCCAGCTTGGTCAAGGTCGACATGCAGTGCAACAAGCTGATCGAGTCACCCCATCCGGTGAATCCGGCCGGCTTCGTGATCCACAGCGCGGTGCACGAAGCCCGACCCGAAGCCGGCTGCGTGCTGCATACCCACACCCGCACCGGCGTTGCGGTGAGTGCGCAAAAGCGCGGCGTGCTGCCGATCAGCCAGCAGTCGACGTTCGTGCTGGCGTCGCTTGCGTATCACGACTACGAAGGCGTGGCGTTCCGTGACGACGAGAAGCCGCGTCTGCAGGCCGACCTCGGCAGTGCGAACTTCCTCGTGTTGCGCAACCACGGGCTGCTCACCGTAGGCCGCAGCATCGCCGATGCGTTCCTGTCGATGTACACATTCGAAAACACCTGCCGCATCCAGATCGATGCGCAGTCCGGCGGCGCCGAACTGACCGAAGTGGATCCGCGCATCGTCGCCGGCACGCGCGAAGCGATGCGCGTGCAGACCGGCGGGCTGGGCGGGGCCTTTGCATGGCCGGCGCTGCTGCGCAGGCTCGATCGGCTGGATTCGAGCTTCCGGGACTGATCTGGCCGATTCGGGCAGCAGCGACTGCCGGGCTCAGTAGGTCTTGTACGGCAGGAATTTGCCGGACAACACGACGTTCACGCGGTCGCCTTTGGGGTCGGCCTTGCGCTCGATCTGCATCGAGAAATCGATCGCGCTCATGATGCCGTCGCCGAACTCCTCGTGGATCAGCTCCTTGATCGTGCTGCCATACACGTTCACGATCTCATACCAGCGGTAGATCAGCGGATCGGTCGGCACTGCTGTCGGCAACGAGCCTTTGTAGGGCACGACCTGCAGCCACTTCTGCTCTTCTGCAGTCAGGCCGAAAATCTCGCCGACGGTGCTGGCCTGCTCGGCATCCAGCGTCATCTGTCCAAGACATGCCGCCGTCGTCCACTCCTTGGACAGCCCGACCTTCTTTGCCACATCGGCCCACTGCAGGCCCTGGCTGACTTTTGTTGCGATGATTTTTTCGGTGACGTCGTTGCGGTTCATGGGTGTATGGCTCCGTGTTGCTCGTGGGGCCAATTCACACGCAACGTCCGTGCCACGCATTGCGCGGCCGCCGGTCGGTCCAAGCCCCAGTTCGCTCAGCGACGCATGCCCGTCCGGCCGGCGCCCGAGCGGCCAGCGAAACAGCCGCTGCGCTTGATCGATCGATCGCCAAGTCGTTGATACTCGCAAAGCGCCACTGCAGCTAGCCCTGCTCGTCGAAATCCCAGTTCTCGTTGCCGTAGCTGCGAAACCACTGACCCGACGCATCATGGGATTCATACGCGAAGCGCACCGCGATGCGGTGGTCGGTGAACGCCCACAGCTCCCTGACCAGCCGATAGTCGAGCTCGCGCGCCCACTTGCGCTGCAAAAACGCGCGTACCGCCTCACGCCCGCTCGGGAACTCGGTGCGATTAGGCCAGACAGTGCCTTCCGTATGGACCTGCGCGACCCGATCCGGATCGCGCGAATTCCAGGCGTCCTCGGCACCGCGCACCTTCTGCACGGCGGTCTCATGCGTGAACGGGGCAACGGATGGACGCATGGAGGGCTTTCAGAACATGCAACGCTGCAGCGCGCGCAGGATGCCAATTAGGTCAGTCGCGCCGCAGATCGGCATGCAAGGCTCGTTGCCGAACATCCACTGCGCCTCCGTTGTAAATTGGCCAGCGGGCATCAGGCACAGGCTGTGAATGCCGACGGCTCGGGCCGCACGCAGCGCCTCGCGCGTGTCGGTTTCGAGATAGCCAGGCTCATGAACGTCGATATCGTGTGGCTGCGCATCGCTCAATACGACGATGAGGCGCAACGTAACCGGCTGCTCGCCGAGCCGCCAGGCTGCATGACGCAGCACAGCACCCAGCCGGGTGGACAGTGCCGGCTGTAGCCCGGCCAGCCTGCGCGCTGCAGCAGCACTCCAGACTTCCGCGAAGTCGAGCACGCACTGATGCTCGACGCGATGGCGGCCGGCCGAACGGAAACCCTGAATTGCCACGCACCAGCCTGCCGCCTGCATCGCACCGGCCAGTTCGACGGCTAGGCGCTGATGCAACGCCAGCGCCGTCAGCTCAGGCGCATCGGCAATCGGTTGCGCACCGGACGCGGAAGTGTCGAGCAGCAACATCGCCGCTGCGGTGCCTGGCATGCGCCGAATGCGGCGATAGAGCCGCGCGTCCGTGGCAACTCGCTGGCGCCGCAGCACCGCGTGCTGCAGCGCGGCGTCGAGTGCGATCTGATCGCCCTCGCGTTCATGGTGTCGGCAGCGCTGACCGCCTGCCGCCAGCGAGCGCAGCAACGGCACCAACGTCCTCGTCAATCCCGGCGTGGCCTGCAACGCATCGTCGGCTGCGACTTCCGGCGCCCACCGTTCGGTCACGCTGCACCAGCCCGCCCGAAAACAGCCGATACGCCGATCCCATTCCGGATAGCGCCATTGCGCGGGTTGTTCGGCCAGTGGCTCGACTGCCAGTTCAGTCGGTTCGCCGGGTTGCTGCCCGAGCAACGGATGCGCCAGTCCGGACTGTTGCTCGTCGCTGTGCCAGAGCCAGCGGTTGTCATCGCGGTAGTTCGGCTGCGGCCGGTACAGCCGCGCATTGAAACCCATGCGCAACTGGCCGATGTCATGACCGAGCGCCGAAGCGAGCTGCCGCAGCGCATACGGATCGCGCCAGTGGGCCGACGCCCGCGTGGCGGTGCCGTCACGCCAGAAGCCGGCCCGGCCCTTGCCCACCCAGGGATGCGGGTCCCGGTAGTCCGGATCGATCAGCGCGCGAGACAACCGTTGCAGCAGCGTCTCGAAGTCGTCGCCATCGTCTGGGCCCACCCGATGTTGCCGTGCCCAGAGCCTGCGCAGACCGGGAAGGGTTTGCCATGCCAGCATTTCCGCGCGCGTGTCTTCAAGCAGGCCCAACAACGCTTGCGTGATCGGCGCGGTGCCGTCGCGCACGAACACATGCCGTGAATGCCTGAGATGTGCACCTGCATGCGCAGCAGCGGCGCAGTACCAGACGCGAACGTCGTTTACCTCGTATGGCAGCGATCCCGGCAGATGCAATCCGGCTTTTGTCAGAAACGGCGAAGGCGTTTCACTTGGTCGCACAGCAGTGGGCACCTGCAGCAGCGGCGGGGCCGCACCATGCAGCAAGCGCAGATAGGGGATGAGCGTTCGTCGCAGCGAGGCAAGACCAACGGCGCGATTGGGTGCCAATTCAGGCCCCGAGGACATCATCTGAGTGCTTTAGAACGTCGCGTCGATCGCCGCGTTCAGCGCGTCGAGCAACGCGCGGTCGTCGGTCAGCGGGGTCGCGATGGCCAACCGACACGCCGCTGCGGGGGCCATTCCCGCACGTGCCAATTGACCGGCACGCACCAGCATGCGGGTCGACGCGCCGTCGTCGATCCCGTGCCCAGCGAGCCGCCGCGAACGCCGTCCCAGATCGACCAGCACCCGTGCCAATGCATGCTCGATGCAAGCCTCGTGCGCGACGATGGACGCTTCGACTTCGGCTGCCGGATAGTCAAGCGCGATTCCGCAAAAACGCTGCCGCGTCGATGCTTTCATCAGCCGGCTGGTGCTACCGGGGTTGTAGGAGATCACGAGCAGGAAGTCCGCATGCGCATGGATCAGCTCGCCATTGCGCTCAAGCGGCAGCAGGCGGCGCGTGTCCGTCAACGGATGGATCACGACGGCAGTTTCGGCCCTGGCTTCGACCAGTTCGTCGAGGTAGCAAATCGCACCGTGGCGCGCGGCCAATGTCAGGGGCCCGTCCTGCCAGCGCGTGCCTTCAGCGTCGAGCAGCCAGCGGCCGACCAGATCACCAGCCGTGGTGTCTTCGTTGCAGGCGACCGTGATCAGTGGGCGCTGCAGTCGCCAGGCCATGTGTTCCACGAGGCGGGTCTTTCCGCAGCCGGTCGGACCTTTGAGCAGCAGCGGCAACCGCATCGCCCAGGCGGCTTCGAAACATGCCAGCTCGTCGGCAACCGGCTGGAAGAACGGCTGGGCCGAAATGCGCCAGGCCGCCACCGGATCAGCCGGATCAGCCGGATCAATCATCATCGATGCACGTGCGCGGTGTCCTCGTTCGGAATGCCCTCGATCGGCGCCTCCGCCGTGCCGACCGTGCTGCGCGTGAACGACTCGACCATCTCACGCGTGCCTTTGGGGTCGGCGATCCACTTGGCGTAGAAATCGTATGGACACTCAGCCACGCCCTGATCGCCTTCACGCGAGTTGATCAGGCCGGTATAGCCACGGTGCAGCAGCTTGAACAGGTGGTTCTCCGACTGGCCGTTCTTGCGGAAGTCGCGGATAAGGCTCTTGCTGAGCGCAGCGTATTGGATGCCCATCTCCTCTTCACCGCACTCGCCCAGTGTGCGGCCGTCGAAGCCGATCAATGCGGAGTGACCGAAGTAAGAATACACGCCGTCGAAGCCGGCCGCGTTCGCGACTGCCACATAGGTGTTGTTTGCGAACGCCATCGCCTTGGAGATCATGATCTGCTGCTCCTTGGCCGGGTACATGTAGCCCTGACAGCGAATGATGAGCTCGGCTCCCTTCATCGCACAGTCGCGCCAGATCTCGGGGTAGTTTCCGTCGTCGCAAATGATCAGGCTGACTTTCATGCCTTTTGGCCCGTCGCTCACATAAGTGCAGTTGCCCGGGTACCAGCCCTCGATCGGCACCCACGGCATGATCTTGCGATACTTCTGCACGATCTCGCCTCGATCGTTCATCAGAATCAACGTGTTGTAGGGCGCCTTGTTTGGATGCTCCTCGTGTCGCTCGCCAGTCAGCGAGAACACGCCCCAGACCTTCGCCTTGCGGCACGCCTCGGCAAAGATGTCGGTCTCGGCGCCGGGCACGGCCGCGGCGGTCTCGTACATCTCGGTGCTGTCGTACATGATCCCGTGCGTGCTGTATTCCGGGAAGATCACGAGGTCCATTCCCGGCAAGCCCGACTTCATGCCGATCACCATCTTCGCGATGGCGCGTGCGTTGTCGAGCACCTCGGCGCGCGAGTGCAGGCGCGGCATCTTGTAGTTGACGACCGCGACGCCGACGGTGTCCTTGCTGCTCGATATGTCGCCGTGGTGCATGGCGGCTTTCCTTTCGCTGTGGTCGGGTTTAGTGACTGATCATCCAGGGCCGGCGGCCCAGCGCCGACTTCGCGCCGCTGGCCGTGGTCACCGTGGCGCCGCGCCGGGCGGCTGACGGCGAACAGCAGCCGCAACCGGCGCCGTGTTTCGCGCGCGGGTACGCACCGGACGATCGCGGCTCGTGCTGGGCGCGTTCGTTGGTGGCGTTTGCGTTGCGCATCGCGTCGTCCATCAGGGCAAGACCGGGCGCGCCGCTGAAGGTGCGTTCACCGGCTTCAGCACATGTCGGGCACTCCGCAGGGTCATTGCGCAATGCAAGCGGCCGCAACTGCTCGAATTTGCCGCACTGATTGCAGTGATAGTCGTAGCTCGGCATACAGCCTCCCTCAAGCGATATCGTGCGACAGCGGCATCTGCACCTGGCCGTCGATCATGCGTTTCGGGCCATCGGCGCCCGGGTTGATGTCGAAGTCGAAGATCTGCGTCGGCAGCCACAGCGTCGCGCAAGCATTCGGCACGTCCACCACGCCGCTGATGTGGCCCTGCACCGGAGCTGTGCCGAGGATCGAGTACGCCTGCGCACCCGAGTAGCCGAACTTCTTCAGGTACTCGATCGCGTTGAGACAGGCCTGGCGATACGCAACGTTCACATCGAGGTAATACTGCTTGCCGGCCTCATCGACCGATATGCCTTCGAAGATCAGGTAATCGTTGTAGGTCGGCACGATCGGGCTCGGCTTGAAGATCGGGTTCTTGATGCCGTACTTGGCCATGCCGCCTTTGATCAGCGTGACCTTCATGTGCACCCAGCCCGCCATCTCGATCGCACCGCAGAACGTGATCTCGCCGTCGCCCTGGCTGAAATGCAGGTCGCCGACGCTCAGGCCCGCGCCATCGACATAGACGGGGAAGAAAATCTTCGAGCCGCGCGACAGATCCTTGATGTCGCAGTTGCCGCCGTGCTCACGTGGTGGCACGGTGCGTGCGCCTTCAGCCGCGGCCTTTGCCTTCGCATCACCGGTCATCTTGCCCATGTGCGCGGTGCCGGGAAACGGCGGATTGGCCAGGCCCGGCACGCGGTCCGGATCGGTCCGCAACAGATGCATCTCACGCTCGTTCCAGTTGTCAAGCATCGGCTTGTCCGGCAGGCAGCCGATCAGACCCGGATGGATCAGACCCGCAAAGTTGACGCCGGGGATGTGGCGCGAACTCGTGAACAGGCCCTTGAAATCCCAGATCGATTTCTGCGCTTCGGGAAAATGCTCGGTCAGAAAACCGCCGCCGTTTTTCTTCGAGAAAAAGCCGTTGAAGCCCCAGAGACTGTCTTGCTTGGCGCCGATGTCGAGCAGGTCGACCACCAGCAGGTCGCCGGGCTGCGCGCCCTTCACGCCGACCGGCCCGGACAGGTAATGCACTGTCGTCAAATCGATGTCGCGCACGTCGTCCGCGCTGTCGTTGTTCTTGATGAAGCCGCCGGTCCAATCGAACGTCTCCAGGATGAAATCATCTCCCGGCTTGACCCAGCAGGCCATCGGAATGTCCGGATGCCAGCGGTTGTGGATGTTTTCGTTCTCGGTCGGCGATTTGCTCAGATCGACCTTGATCAGCGTATCGGTCATCGGTTGGCTCCTGGGGTGGTTGCTGGAAATCAATCGGTCAGACGGACAGGTAGGCCTTGATGTGGTTTACATCGGTCTTGTCGCGGGCCGTCTCGTGCACGAGACGGCCACCTTCGATCACGAACAGTCGGTCAGCTACGTCCATTGCAAAGCTCAGCACCTGCTCGGACACGACGATCGTGATGTCGCGCAGCCGGCGGATCTCATTGAGCGCCCGCGCGATATCTTTGATGATGGAAGGCTGAATGCCCTCGGTCGGCTCATCGAGCAGCAGCACCTTCGGGTTGCTGACCAACGCACGCGCGATCGCCAACTGTTGCTGCTGGCCGCCGGACAGGTTGCCGCCCTTACGCTTGCGCATCTCCCACAGCACGGGGAACAGCGCATAGATATCCTGCGGAACGCGCTTGTCCGCAACTGTCTCCAGCCCGGTCTGGATATTTTCCTCAACCGTCAGCGTGGAGAAGATCATGCGGCCCTGCGGCACGTACGCGATGCCCTTGGCGACCCGGCGGTAACTCTCATCGTGCGACACATCGTTGCCAGCCACCACGATGCGCCCGCTCTTGACCGGCAGGACGCCGATCAGGCTTTTGAACAAGGTGGTCTTGCCCATGCCATTGCGGCCCATGATCGCAACCGTCTCGTTCGCGCGTGCATCGAAGGTGATGCCATGCAGCGCCTCGCTCTGGCCGTAGGCAACGTGGAGGTCGGTGACTTCAAGCATGGCGTACTTCCGTTAGTGGCCGAGGTAAACGTCGATCACCTTCGGGTCCGCCTGCACCTGCTCCATCGGCCCTTCGGCGAGAATTTTTCCCTGATGCATCACGGTGACCTTGTGCGCGATGCGCGCAACGAAATCCATGTCGTGCTCGATCACGATCACCGCGCGGTTCTGGCAGATGCGGTTCAGCAGGTCAGCCGTCAACTCACGTTCGCGCGCGCTCATGCCGGCGATTGGTTCATCGAGCATCAACAGCTCAGGGTCCTGCATCAGCAGCATGCCGATTTCAAGCCACTGCTTCTGCCCGTGAGACAGCAAGCCCGCTTCAGTCGCCAGCAGCTCGGCCAGACCGATGTCCTCGGCGACGGCTTGCACGCGGTCCCGTACCTCGCTCGTGCATTTGAAGCCGAGCGCGCCGAATACCGAACGCCCGTTCGGGTACGACACTTCGAGGTTCTGGAATACCGACAGGTTCTCGTAGATCGACGGCGTCTGGAACTTGCGGCCGATGCCGAGGCGCACGCGCTTGAACTCGGCCATCTTGGTGAGTTCGATGTTGCGGAACTTGATGCTGCCCGCACTGGCCTGCGTGCGGCCGCAGATCAGGTCCAGCAGCGTGGTCTTGCCGGCGCCGTTCGGGCCGATGATCACGCGCAGCTCGTTCTTGTCGATGTAGAGGTTCAGATCGTCGATCGCGCGGAAGCCATCGAACGAGACGGTCAGGTCCTCGACCGCGAGCGCGAAGTCGGTGTTGCTCATCGCAAGAGTCCTCGGATGCTTCAGGCGCGCTGAGCGGTGAAATCGTCGGGCAGCGGCGCGTAGCCGGGCGCCTGTGGCGGCTGGTGCGATGAATCGGGTATGACGGCATGCGCAGCAGCCACCCGCTCGCGAATCGTCCGGCGGTCGAGCTGGCGCTTGCTCCACCACGGTTTGATCTGGTTTTCCCACAGGCCGGCAAGCCCCATCGGGAATGCCATCGTGACGCCAATGAAGAGTGCCGCCATCAGGAACAGCCACAGGTCCGGGAAACTCTCTGAGAACAGCGTCTTGCCTGCGTTCACCAACAAGGCGCCGTAGACCGCGCCGACCAGGCTCATACGCCCGCCGACCGCGGCAAATATCACCATCTCGATGGAAGGCACGATGCCGACGAAGCTTGGCGACATGAAGCCGACCTGCAGCGCGAACATCGCACCGCCGATACCCGACAGGCCGGCTGCCAGGCAGAACGTGAATATCTTGAAAGCCGCCACGTCGTAGCCGGAGAACCGCACACGGTCTTCCTTGTCGCGCATCGCCAGCAGCAAGGTGCCGAGCTTGCTGGTCTGGATGAAGCGGCACAGCAGGATGCTCAGCAGCAGCAAGGTGACACAGACGAAATACAGCACATATTTGGCGTGGTCGGTCTGGATGTCCCAGCCAAGCAAGGTGCGCAGATCGGTGATGCCGTTGACGCCGCCGGTGTAACCCTGCTGCCCGATGATCAACACCGTGACGATCAGCGCGACGGCCTGCGTGATGATCGCGAAATAGACGCCGCCGACGCGGCGCTTGAACATCGGAAAGCTGATCAGGAACGCGAGCGCGACCGGGACCAGAACCACCATGATCAATGTCAGCGGAAAGCTCTTGAACGGCCACCACATCGCAGGCAACGCCGTGATCTGGTTCCAGTCCATGAAGTCCGGGATGCCGGGGGTAGACTGGATCTTGGTGGCTTCCGGGCTGGACGCTTCGAGCTTCAGAAACATCGCCATCGCGTAGCCACCCAGGCCGAAGAACACGCCTTGGCCCAGGCTCAGCACGCCTGCATAGCCCCAGATCATCACGAGGCCGACCGCGACGAAGCCGTAGGTCAGGTACTTGCCGATCAGGCTGAGGCGAAACAGGTCGAGCGACAGCGGCAGCACCGCAACCAGCACAATCGCCAGCAGCAACACGGTGCCCAGGTGATAGCGCCGGATTGCGGCACGTATGGGATGCATGGAACGAGGACTCCGTCTTGGTCGGCTGTCAGCGCCGAATCTTGGAAGCGAACAGCCCCTGCGGCCGCAGCATCAGGATCACCACGATCAGGGACAAAGTGAGCACCTTGGCCATCGAGCCGGTCATGAAGAACTCGCTGATCGACTGCGTCTGCGCGATGCCGAATGCCGACACCACGGTGCCCAGCAGGCTCGCGGCGCCACCGAAGGTGACGACCAGGAACGAATCGACGATATAGAGCGACCCGGACGTCGGCCCGGTCGAGCCGATCGTCGTGAACGCCGCGCCCGCGATGCCAGCGATGCCGCAGCCGATCGCGAACGTGAGGCGGTCGGTGCGGCTCGTGTCGATGCCGGCCGCGTTCGCCATCACGCGGTTTGCGACCGTGGCACGCACGCGCAATCCCCAGCGACTGCGATACATCGCCAGCAGCACGCAGCCCGTGACCAGGATCGTGAGCCCCAGCACCATCATCCCGTTGATCGGAATGTCCACGCCCTCCTTCGGCGTCCAGGAGCCGATCAGCCAGTCGGGCAGGTCGGGACTGACTTCGCGCGGACCGATGAAGGTGCGGAACATCTGCTGCATGCCGAGGCTGATGCCCCAGGTCGCGAGCAGCGTATCGAGGGGGCGCCGGTACAGGTGCCGGATCAGCCCCCATTCGACCAGCCAGCCAACGCCGAACGCAAGCACGAACGCGAGCGCAATCGCGAGCGGAAAGTAGTACGGCATCAAGGCCGGCGCCATGCTCTCGGTGAGCTTGCCGCTCATGTAGATCGTGTAGGCACCGATCGTCATGAATTCGCCGTGCGCCATGTTGATGACGCCCATCTGGCCGAAGATGATCGCCAGGCCCAGGCCCATCAGCAGCAATACTGCGAACAGGCTCAGACCCGCGAAGCCCTGCATCATGCCGATGTTCATCATGTCGGACAGGGTCATGCGCGGTCTCCGGGGCGTGATCGGATGATCGGTCGTCGGTCCAGCGCGGCTTACTGGTAGCCGGCCGGGAACGGATCGGGCTTGATCAGTTCGGCCGACTCGGCGACGACCTTGAACGTCGCGTCGGGCTGGCCTTGGCCGATGCGCGCCTTGCTCCACAAGTGGTGGTTCGCATCGAGCTTGACGTAGCCTTCGGGCGCCTGCTTGAACTCGAGGCCGGGGCAGGCCGCGACCACCTTGTCCACATCGAAGCTGCCGGCCTTTTCGACCGCCATCTTCCAGAGCCACGGCCCAAGGTAGCCGGCCTGCGTCACGTCGCCGATCACCGCGTCCTTGCCGTACTTGGCCTTGAACGCGGCGACGAACTTCTTGTTGTTCTCGTTGTCGAGCGTCTGGAAGTACTTCATCGACGAGTAGAAGCCCGCGAAGTTCTCGCCGCCGACGCCCTGCATCTCGTCTTCGGTCACCGACAAGGTGAGCAGAAACTGTTTGGCCCCGGTGATGCCGGCCGCTTTCAGCTGCTTGTAGAACGCGACGTTCGAACCACCGACCACGGCTGCGAAAATGCAGTCCGGCTTGGCCAGCTTGATCTTGTTGATCAGGGAATTGAAGTTGGTGTGGCCGAGCGGGTAGTACTCCTCGCCCTTGATGCTGCCTTTCTGGAAACTCTCGACGTGCTTCCGCGCGATCTTCATCGAGGTGCGCGGCCAGATGTAGTCGGAGCCGACCAGGAAGAACGTCTTGGCCTTTTTCTCCTTTTGCGCCCAGTCGAGGCCCCAAATGATCTGTTGCGTCGCTTCCTGGCCCGTGTAGATCACGTTCTTGCTCTGCTCCAGGCCTTCGTAGAACGTCGGGTAGTACAGCAGGCCGTTTTCGCGCTCGAATACCGGCAGTACGGCTTTGCGCGACGCGCTGGTCCAGCAGCCAAACACAGTGGCGACCTTGTCGTTGACCAGCAGTTTTTTGGCTTTCTCGGCAAACGTCGGCCAGTCGGACGCGCCGTCTTCCTTGATCACGACGATCTTGCGGCCCAGGATGCCGCCCATCGCGTTGATCTGGTCGATCGCGAGTTGCTCGGCCTGGATCGAGCCGGTCTCTGAAATCGCCATCGTGCCGGACGACGAATGCAACTGGCCGACCGTCACTTCGGTATCGGTGATCGCGAGCTTGGTGGTGTTGATCTTGGCGGTCGGGAACTGCTGGCCGTAGCTGAGACCGCTCAGACTCAGTACGGGCAGAGCGGCGGCGGTTTGGAGCAGGCGCCGGCGCTGCAGCGCGATCGGCTCTTTGGTCGGGTCAGAACGCTGTGTCATGTCGGTCACTCCTGGCATGGTTGGACGGGCGAGAGGTGCACCACCGTTGTGCGGTGACAAGTGCTTTTGCACACACCATGAGAGTGAATGTAGAAACGCGAGCGCAATGCGTGAATACGTCATTTGACGTAGTCACGTCGTCCAGGCAGACAACAGGCGCGTGGTAGACGCGACGGCGATGAATGGATCGTTTCTTGCAATGCAACTGTCGCGCGGCCACGATGCCTGTGCACTCGATCCATGCAAACCGTCCCCGGCCAGAAAATTTTCCGCATCCGGCGTGAGTACAACGCCTGGGTCGCCGACGAGACATTGGAGGATTACGCGCTGCGCTACACGCCGCGCGGGTTTCGCAAGTGGTCCGAGCTGCGGGTTGCGAATGCTGCGTTCGGCGCGACGTCGTTCCTCGCGTTGGAAGCGATCGGCGGTGCGATCGCACTCAGCTACGGCTTTTCCAACGCGTTGTGGGCGATCCTGATCGTCGGCATCATCACGTTCCTGACCGGGCTGCCGATCGCCTACTGCGCGGCCCGTCACGGCCTCGACATGGATCTGCTCACGCGCGGCGCCGGTTTCGGCTACCTGGGCTCGACCATCACCTCGCTGATCTACGCGAGCTTCACGTTCATCTTTTTCGCGCTGGAGGCGGCAATCCTGTCGCTCGCCTTGCAGATGCTGGTGGACTGGCCGCTGCCGGTGTTGTACTTGCTCTCATCGATCGTGATCATCCCGCTGGTCATGCGCGGCATTACGCTGATTTCGTGGCTGCAGTTGTGGACGCAGCCGATCTGGATCGTGCTGTTCGTGGTGCCGTTCGCGGCCGTGCTCTGGCACAACCCGCAGGCATACGCAGATTTCACCGGCCTGGCCGGCCGCGTCTCGGGCGGCAGCAGCTTCGATCCGCTGATGTTCGGCGCGGCGGCCACAGTGGCGTTCTCGCTCGTGGTGCAGATCGGCGAGCAGGTCGATTACCTGCGCTTCCTGCCGGAGAAAACGGCAGCGAACCGCACGCGCTGGTGGGCCGCAGTGCTGGTGGCCGGCCCGGGCTGGATCGTGCCGGGCATGCTGAAGATGCTGGGCGGCGCGTTCCTCGCGTTTCTTGCGCTGCAGCATGAAATCCTGCCGATGCACGCGATCGAGCCGACGCAGATGTATTTGACCGGCTTCGCCTATGCGATCAGCGATCCGGCCTGGCTGGTCGGCATCACGGTGCTGTTCGTGGTGGTCTCGCAGATGAAGATCAACCTGACGAATGCCTATGCCGGCTCGCTCGCGTGGTCGAACTTCTTCGCGCGCCTCACGCACAGCCATCCAGGCCGTGTGGTCTGGCTGGTGTTCAACGTGGTGATTGCGATCCTGTTGATGACGCTGGGTGTGTTTTCCGCGCTGGAGAAAGTGCTGGGCCTCTACAGCAACATCGCGATCGCCTGGGTTGGCGCGCTCGTAGCCGATCTGGTGATCAACAAGCCGCTGGGTCTGAGCCCGCCGGGCATCGAGTTCAAGCGCGCGCACCTGTACGACATCAATCCGGTCGGGCTGGGTTCGATGATCGTCGCCGCGGCACTTGCGATCGTGGCATACACGGGTCTGCTCGGGGTCTCCGCGGAAGCGTTCTCGCCGTTCATCGCGCTGCTCACGGCGCTGGTCGTGTCACCGCTGCTCGCCTGGCGGACGAATGGCCGCTATTACATTGCGCGCACCGAGCGAAACCACTGGAAGCCTGGCGAAATGGTGCGCTGCTCGGTCTGTGAGAACCACTTCGAGTCCGATGACATGGCGCACTGCACGGCCTACTCGGCACCGATCTGCTCGCTGTGCTGCACGCTCGAATCGCGTTGTCATGACTGCTGCAAGACGGACTCGCGTGCGGCGGAACAGGTTGGGGTCTGGCTGAAGGCGGCGTTGCCGACTTCGTTGTCCGGGCGGCTGAACTTCCGTGTCGCGCATTACCTCGTGGTGTCCATTTCCCTGATTGCGCTGCTGGCCACGATCATGGGCATGGTCTATGCGCAGGAGCACGCAGCCGTTGGCAGCGGTGGCGCAACCGGGTTTGCGCTGCGCAATTCATTCCTCAAAGTCTTCGCGCTGCTGTCGCTCACCGCAGCGGTGGCGGCCTGGTGGGTGGTGCTGGGCAGCAACAGCCGGCGCATGGCGCAGGAAGAATCGAACCGCCACAACCACCTCTTGACCGCCGAGATCGACGCGCACCGGCGCACCGACGCCGCGCTGAAAGCCGCCAAGGATGCCGCTGATGCCGCGAACCAGGCCAAGACCCGTTACGTGGCCGGCATGACGCACGAGCTGCGCACGCCGCTCAACAGCATCCTCGGTTATTCACAGATCCTTTTGAAGGGCGAGCAACCGGCTTTGCCGCGCGAAGCGATCCGCACCATTCACAAAAGTGGCGAACACATGCTTGGCCTGATCGACGGCCTGCTGGATCTGGCGCGCATCGAGGCGGGCCGGCTGCAGCTCGAGCCGGCGCCGCTGTTCCTTCCCGGCTTTCTCGACGAAGTGGTGCAGATGGTGCAGCCACAGGCTGAAGCCAAGGGCCTGCTTTTCCTGCAGACCCACCGCGGACGGCTGCCGCGCTGGGTACAGGCCGACGCCAAGCGGCTGCGCCAGATCCTGATCAACCTGTTGTCCAACGCGGTTCGTTTTACCGACACCGGCAACGTGACTCTGCATGTCGATGCCCAGCGCGAAGTGCTGCGCTTCGACGTGCAGGACACCGGCATCGGTGTTGCGCCGCAGGACCGTGAGCGCATCTTCGAGCCGTTCGAGCGCGGTGCCGCCGGCCGCCGCCGCAGCGAGCCCGGCACCGGACTGGGACTGACCATCACCGGCTTGCTGACCTCGCTGATGGGCGGCGAGTTGACGCTGGCCGATACGTCGCCCGCCGGCAGCACATTCAGCGTGCGCATTTACCTGCGCGAAGTCGCCGACCCCGGCCCGAAGGCGCCAAGGCCGCGCATCCTGACCGGCTATCTCGGCCCCCGGCGCACGCTGCTGGTGGTCGACGACCAGCCGGTGCAGCGCCAGATGCTGGCCGGCATGCTGGCACCGCTCGGCTTCGACGTGGAGGAGGCGGCCAGCGGCACCGAGTGCCTGGAGAGCCTGCGGGAGCGGACGGCACCCGCGGCGATCCTGCTGGACTTGACGATGGATGACATGGACGGCTGGCAGACCGCGGCCTCGGTACGCGCCATCGGGTTCGATACGCTGCCGATCATCATCGTGTCCGCGAATATCTTCGAGAACCAGTCGGACCGGCTGCGCGACGCCGGCTGCCAGGCGTTCATCAGCAAGCCGGTCATCGAGTCTGAACTGATCGGCACGCTGGAGCGGCATCTGGGTCTTGAGTGGCTCGGTCCGCAGGCGCCGCTTGCGGCCAAGGCAGAAGCGCTCGAACCTGCGGCGGCGGCGGGGTTGTCACCTGCCGATCGCGAACAGTTGCTGCGCCTGGCGAAGCTGGGCCACGCGAGTGGGCTGCAACGGGCGCTCGATGCGATCACGCAGCGCGATCCGGCATTGCGTGCGGCCTGCGCGTCGCTGCGCAAGCTCGTGCTGACGTTCGACCTCGCCGAACTGCAGGCCCGGCTGCGGATACACGACGATGTCCGGTCCTGACACCTCGCCGTTCCGGCCCGCCGACCGCCCGATCGTGCTGGTGGTGGACGATGCGCCGAGCAGTCTCGGTCTGCTGTGCGACATGCTGGAAGCGAACGGCTTCACGGTGCTGATCGCGGGCGACGGCGAGACCGCGCTGCAACGGCTCGAACTCGTCGCGCCCGATGCGATCCTGCTCGACGCGGTGATGCCGGGCTGGTCCGGCTTCGATACCTGCCGGCGCATCAAGGCCGACCCCGCCCTTGCCCACATTCCGGTGCTGTTCATGACGGGCTTGTCGGAGACAAGCGACATCATCGAAGGCTTTGATGCCGGCGGTGTCGACTACGTCGTCAAGCCGCTGCGCGAAGCCGAAGTGCTTGCGCGTCTGCACACCCACGTGCGCAACGCGCGCATCACAAGGCTTGCGCGCGATGCGGTCGACGTGGCCGGTATGGGTGTTGCCTTCGTCGATAGCCTGGGCCGCATCGCATGGCGCTCGCCGCTCGCGACGAAGTGGCTGGTCGCGTTGAGCGGCTCCACGGCATCCACCCATCTGCCGGCGCAATTGCGGCCATTGATGACGCAGGGTGCGGCCCTGACGCTGCCTGCAGCGGGCGGCCTGCGGTTGCGCGTGCGCAACCTGGGCGCCGCGGCGCTCGGCGAAAGCGTGCTGCTGTTCGCGCCGGTCGCCGGCCAGGGCGATGACGTCTCCGAGGCCCAACGGCCGACCTCGCGGCTGATCGATGCCGCGTTGACCCCACGCGAGACGGAAGTGCTGGCCTGGGTCGCGAAAGGCAAGACGAATCGTGACATCGGGGAAATTCTGATCCTGAGCCCGCGCACGGTGAACAAGCACCTTGAGCACGTGTTTGAGAAACTGGGCGTCGAGACGCGCGCCGCAGCGGCAGCGCTGGCGAGCCGGCATGCAGATTGAAAACCTGGCAGCGCCGGGCCCGGCTGTAGGTCAACCGCGCTCACGCAGCCGCATCGTGAGCCCCACCGGCGTCATCGTGAAGGACAGTCGCTCCTGCGCCGGCTGGCCGTCGGGTGTGTGCACCGATTCGATCTCGAAGCGCGACAGCAGCGTCGCGATCGCGACCTTGATCTCCAGCAGCGCCAGATAGCGCCCGGGGCAGATGCGGGGACCGGCGCCAAACGGCATCGAGACGCGGCGCGCCGGGTTGCTGGGCGGTTGTGGGCCGCTGCGTTCGCTCTCGGCCAGCCAGCGTTCGGGCTTGAAGCTGGCCGCATCCGGCACCTGCATGTCGCTGACGCCGTCGCGCCGCATCAGCGAGATCACGATGGTGCCCGCCGGCACCTGCACGTCGCCGACGGCGACCGCATGCTCGGTGCGCAGCGGCAGCAGCGGCGCGACGGGTTTCAGGCGCATGGTCTCGTGCGCGCAGGCTTCCACGAAAGCCAGTTGTTCGATCTGCGCCCAGCTCGGCGCGGCATCGGCCGGCATTACTTGCCGCACCTCATCGATCGCGCGCTGCAATGCGGCCGGGTGGCGCCACAGCAGATCCAGCATCCAGGCGATCGTGTTCGCGGTGGTGTCCTCGCCGGCCAGCAGCATGGTCACGACGTTGCCGGCCACCTGTGCGTCGTCGATGCCGCTGCCGGGTCGGTCGGCAGCGGCAATCATGGCTTCGAGCAGATTCGGCGGACTTTCGTGGCGTGCCGGCTCGGCCTGAAGGCGCGCGCGCGCCGCATCGACGAAGCCATCGACTGCGTGCTTGACCGCGAGCACGCTGCTCTCGAGCGCCCGGTCGCGCCGGCTGCGCCACCAGCGCCAGGTCGGCACCGGCGCGAGGATGCGGCGCGTGAGCGCAGGAAAAATGCTGTCCAGATGCTGCTGGATCACGTCCGCGTCGGACTCCAGCGTGTTGACTTCAGCGCC
Organism: Burkholderiaceae bacterium; assembly: GCA_965218765.1. Taxonomy (GTDB): domain Bacteria; phylum Pseudomonadota; class Gammaproteobacteria; order Burkholderiales; family Burkholderiaceae_C; genus JBBPYC01. The sequence continues at coordinate 220,908 of CBDCLU010000005.1, forward strand.
GAACGCGAGGCCCGCGATGGTGTCGACCGTGTAGCGCATCAAGTCGGACTGCAGATCGATCGTGGTACCGCTCTTCGCGGCACGCTGCCAGCGCCGCGCGAGTCGCTCGGACACCTGCTGCAGCGATGGAAAGTAGCGCTTCACATGGGCCGGGTCGAACCCCGCCATCACCATGCGCCGCTGCTGTCGCCAGGCGTCGCCGTTGCTGCCGAAGATGCCGGGCGGCAGGCCCATCTCGGTCCAGACCTGGTTCAGGCGCGGCGTGCGCTGGAACACGTCGGGCCGATTGCGCAGCACGGCTGCGATCACCACATGCTCGGCGACCACCAGCACCGGGCCGCCGAGCCACAGGCGGTAGTACGGGCCGTGTTCGCGGCACCACTGTTCGAGCTGCAGGTGCAGACCGGCCGGCTTGAACTGCAGCCGGTTGCCGATCAGGGGCCAGGCGCGTGGGCCGGGCAGATCCTGCCAGCGGCGCAGCGGGCGGGACGGCGGCGCGGCGGGCTCGGGCGGCAACGCCTGGCTGCCGCCCGGCTCGATCATGGCCGACATCTAGACGCGCTCCGGCACACGTTGCGCGACCCAGCCGCGCACCGACTGCAACGCAGCCGGCAGCGCGGCCGCATCGGTGCCGCCGGCCATCGCGAGGTCGTTCTTGCCGCCGCCCTTGCCGCCCACCTGGGTCGCGACGAAGTTGACGAGCTCGCCAGCCTTGAGCGTGCCCATGCTGTCTTTCGTGACCCCCGCGGCGATCTGCACGCGGCCGCCTTCCACGCTGGCCAGCACGATCGCGGCGGTTTTCAGCTTGTCCTTCAGTTTGTCCATCGTGTCGCGCAGCACCTTGGCATCGGCGCCCGGCAGCGCGGCGGCGAGCACCTTGATGCCGTTCACGTCCACCGCCTGCGCGGTCAGCTCATCGCCCTGTGCGGAAGCCAGCTTGCCTTTGAGCGCGGCAATTTCCTTTTCAAGCTGGCGCTGCTGCTCCAGCAGCGCCCCGACCCGGGCAGGCACTTCGTCCGGCGTGACGCGCAGGCTGCCCGCGACGCCGCCTAGCGTGCTCTCGATGCGCTGCACATAAGCCAGCGCGTTGCCGCCGGTGACCGCTTCGATGCGCCGCACACCAGCCGCCACGCCGCCTTCGGACGTGACAGTAAAGAACCCGATGTCGCCGGTGCGCGCGACGTGCGTGCCGCCGCACAGCTCCCGGCTCGTGCCGATATCGAGCACGCGCACCGATTCGCCGTATTTCTCGCCGAACAGCATCATCGCGCCGGTGCCTTTGGCGGCTTCGATGTCCATCACCCTTGCCTGCGTTGCGTGGTTGGTCAGGATTTCGGCATTCACGCGGCGTTCGACCTCCCGGAGCTGCTCATGCGTGACCGGCATGTTGTGCGTGAAGTCGAAGCGCGTCTTGTCGGCGTCCACCAGACTGCCCTTTTGCTGCACGTGGTCGCCGAGCACCTCGCGCAGCGCCTTGTGCATCAGGTGCGTGACACTGTGATTGCGCATGGTGGCGGCGCGCGCGAGCACATCGACCTGGGCCTTCACTGTGTCGCCGACGTTGAGCGTGCCGCGGCTCAATCGTCCGTGATGGCCATACACATCGGCGCGCACTTTCTGCGTATCGTCCACCCGGAAGGTGCCGCCGTCCGCCGTCAGTTCACCGCGATCGCCGACCTGGCCGCCGGACTCGGCATAAAACGGCGTTGAATCGAGCACGATCAGGCCGGTTTCACCATGTTTCAGGGCCTGGGCGCTGGTGCCACCTGCATAGATAGCTACTATTTTTGTAGTCGATTCGAGTGCCTCGTAACCGACGAACTGGTTGTTCGCACCCGCATATTCGAGCGCCTTGTCCATCTTGAACTTGCCAGCGGCGCGGCCAGCGGCTTTCTGCCTGTCCATCGCCGCGTCGAAACCTGCCTCATCGACTTCGACGCCTCGCTCACGGCACACATCGGCCGACAAGTCGAGCGGAAAGCCGTAGGTGTCATGCAGCTTGAATGCGACGTCGCCGGGCAGCACGCCTGAGCCGCCGGCCAGTGCCGCATCGAGAATCTGCATGCCGTTTTCGAGCGTCTCGAAAAAGCGCTCCTCTTCCGCCTTCAGCACTTCGCCGATGCGTTTTTCCTGGCGAGCCAGATTCGGGTACGCGTCGCCCATCAACGCGACCAGATCGGGCACGAGCCTGTAGAAGAACGGTGTCGTCTTGCCGAGCTTGTAGCCGTGCCGGATCGCGCGCCGGATGATGCGGCGCTGCACGTACCCGCGGCCTTCGTTGCCCGGTATCACGCCGTCGGCGACCAGGAACGCGGTCGCGCGGATGTGGTCGGCGATCACCTTGAGCGAGTTGGTCGACAGGTCATCCCAACCGGTCTCGCGCGCGGCCGCCTTGATCAGCGCATCGAACAGGTCGATCTGGTAGTTGCTGTGCACGTGCTGCAGGATCGCGGCGAGCCGCTCGAGGCCCATGCCGGTGTCGACGCAGGGGGCCGGCAGTTTCTTCACCGAGCCGTCGGGCTGCATGTCGAACTGCATGAACACATGGTTCCAGATCTCGATGTAGCGGTCCCCGTCTTCATCGGGACTGCCGGGCGGGCCACCGGGGATCTCCGGGCCGTGGTCATAGAAGATCTCGCTGCACGGGCCGCACGGGCCGGTGTCGGCCATCATCCAGAAGTTGTCGCTCGCGTAACGCTTGCCCTTGTTGTCGCCGATGCGCACGATGCGTTCGGGCGGCAGGCCGATGACCCGGTTCCAGATCTCGTAGGCTTCGTCGTCCTCGTGATAGACGGTGGCCCAGAGTCTGTCGGCCGGCAGCTTGAAGACTTGCGTGAGCAGCTCCCAGCCCCATTCGATCGACTCGCGCTTGAAGTAGTCGCCGAAGCTCCAGTTGCCGAGCATCTCGAAGAACGTGTGGTGCCGCGCGGTATAGCCGACGTTCTCGAGGTCGTTGTGCTTGCCACCGGCTCTGAGGCACGCCTGCACCGAAGCGGCGCGCACATAAGGCCGCTTGTCCTGGCCCAGGAACACGTCCTTGAACTGGACCATGCCCGAGTTCGTGAACATCAGCGTCGGGTCGTTGGCCGGCACGAGCGAGCTCGACGGCACCACGGTGTGGCCCTTGGCCGCGAAAAAATCGAGAAAGGTCTGGCGGATGTCGGCGACGGTGAAAGGCGATGGATTCGTGGTCATGGTTGGATGTCTTCTGCGCGGCTGCTCAGCCGAGAATTTGGTAGCGGGCGCCTTCGAAGCGGTGGAAGTCGCGGTCGAACGTGGCGACTTCGGCGTTGTGCTCGATCGCGAGTGCCGCCAGGTGCGCGTCGTTGGTCAGGTTGCCGGCGGTGCCGAGCGTCAGCAGGATGCGGCCGAGAATCCCCGCATGCCGTTCCCCGGGGTCGACGATGTGCACATTCGGATGGCTCAGCCATTCGTCCACCAGCCCGAGCGCGGTGGCGATCGGCAGCGGCGTCGGCAGGATGCGGGGATGGGTGGTCAGGCGCAGGAATCCGATCAGCACGATCCACGCCATTCCGACGCCATGCGCACTGCCAAGGCTTTGCTGCAGCCACTGACAGGAAGCATCGTGATACCGGCTGGTCGTGTTGACGGAATAGATCAGCACGTTGGTGTCGGGCAGCTTCATGCGCCTCTGCGCATCTTGGCGATGATCTCTTCGTCTTCAAGATCGGCTGCGACCCGTCCGGCGTGCGTCAGATCGACCAGCGGTTGTCCGAGGTCGAACGTGCGCTGCTTGAACGGCGGGATCTCGGCCGCCTGGGCAGCCTTCGACGGCGCCGACATCGGCACCAGTTTCGCCACCGGCTTGTTGTGCCGCATGATGATGACTTCCTCACCAGCTTCGGCGCGGCTCACGTACTCGCTCAGGTGGGTTTTGGCATCGAACAAACCGACGGTGGCGATTGCAGCAGCCATAAAGCATCTCCAAAACTGAAATTAGTTGATTCAACCAGATTTTAAGCTGCTTTCAGCGGCGGTGCTGCGGCAAGGTCAACCTGCCGACAACGTCCGCAGCACACCGATGTCGAGAATCTCGACCGCACCCCGCGCCAGCTGCACAGCTCTGGCCGCTGCCAGCTGCCGCAGCAACTGATTCACCGTCTGCCGCGTCAGCCCCAGCATCTGCCCGAGCTGCTCCTGCGGCACCCGGATTTCGCGCCGCGTGCCGCCGGTTGACTGGCCCCAGCCGTCGGCCAGCGCGACCAGCCGGCGCGCGAGCCGCTGCTGCGGCGTGAGCAAGGTGGCATCCTCGATCGCCCCGAACGCGGCGCGCAGCTTGTGCGTGAGCAACAGGCCGAGCGCATGCCAGTGTGCGGGTGTGGCGTCGAGCAGCGCGAGCAATGGCGCACGCGGCACCTGCAGCAGCGTGGTCGGCGCGCTGGCCCAGACGTCGTGCGAGATCGGCGCACCGTCGAACAGCGCGATCTCGCCGAACCACTGCGGTGGCTCGGCGATCGCCAGCATCGCCTGCCGGCCGTCGGCAGACGTCGTCGTGATGCGAAGACAACCGGCGACGACGCAGTAAAGACCATCGGCCGCATCGCCCTGGCGCAGCAGGCTGTTGCCTGGTGCGACCGTTCGCACGCGCGCGGCGCCCAGCAACTGCGTCTGTAGCGCAGCGGGAATCTGTCGATACCAGGCGCCCGAGCGCACCACCGGCTCGAAGCATTGCACGTCGCGGCTGCGTTCGGCCAGCACCTCGATGGATGAAGTCATGTTTGGATGTTGTGTCGGCAGCCCGACAGCGGCCGGCCACCAGCCCACGGACAATGACGCATGAATTGATGGATTCGCGGAAAGCCGCCGCGAGGTCGGATTGGCGGTGCCACCGACGAGATTTTTTCTCACGCTGGAGAAAGACGCCCGCATGGACAGCCTCGAAACGCGCACCGCATCGGTGCCGCAGCCCCCGCAAAAACCGATCGTCGGCAACCTGACCGAGATCGATTCGAACACGCCGATTCAGAGCATGATGCGCTTGGCGCGCCAGTATGGGCCCTTCTACAAGCTCAATCTGGTCGGGCGCGAGGTCTATGTGGCCAGTTCGCAGGCGCTGGTCGATGAACTCTGCGACGAGAGCCGCTTCAACAAGCGCATCCACGGGCCGCTCAGGGAAATCCGCACGTTCGCGGGCGACGGCCTGTTCACCGCCTACAACAGCGAGCCGAACTGGGGCAAGGCGCACCGCCTCCTGATGCCCGCGTTCGGTCCGGTCGGCGTGCGCTCCATGTTCGACCGCATGGTGGACATCGCGGATCAGATGTTCGTCAAGTGGGAGCGCCTGGGCAGCGGCGCCGTGATCGACGTGGCCGACAACATGACGCGGCTCACGCTGGACACGATTGCGCTCTGCGCGTTCGACTACCGCTTCAACAGCTTCTATCAAAACGAGATGCACCCGTTCGTCGCGGCGATGGTCGATGCGCTCGATGAAGCGGGCCAGCGCGGGCGCCGGCCGAACCTGCTGTCGAACATGATGCTGGTCACCAAGCGCCGCTACGAAGCGGATCAGCAGGTCTTGTCCAGAGTAGCCGAGCAACTGATCGCCGAGCGCCGTGCCGACCCGAAAGGCGCCGACAAGAACGACCTGCTCAATGTGATGCTGACCGGCGTCGATCCGGTCAGCGGCGAAAAGCTGTCGGACGAGAACATCCGCTACCAGATGGTCACGTTCCTGATCGCGGGCCACGAGACGACCAGCGGTCTGTTGTCGTTCGCGGTGCACCTGCTGCTCGCGAACCCGGACGCGCTGCAGCGCGCGCGCAGCGTTGTCGATGAGGTGATGGGGCGCGAGCTGCCGACGCTCGAGCACCTGGGCAAACTGCGCTACCTGGAACAGATCCTGATGGAGTCGCTGCGGCTGTGGCCGACGGCGCCCGCATTCGGCGTGAAGCCGATCGAAGACACCGTGCTGGCCGGCCGCTATCCGCTCACGCCCAAGGACACCGTGCTGGTGCTGGAGCCGATGCTGCACCGGGACCCGACGGTCTGGGGCATCGATGCGGAAAGCTTCCGGCCGGAACGCTTTGCGCAGGAACAGGCGGAAAAGCTGCCGCCGAATGCCTGGAAACCGTTCGGCAACGGCATGCGCGCGTGCATCGGCCGATCGTTTGCGATGCAGGAAGCACAGCTCGTGCTCGCGATGCTGCTGCAGCGCTTCGACATCGTGCTCGACGACCCCGGCTACCAGCTGCAGGTCGCCGAGACCTTGACCTTGAAACCGCAGGGCCTGATGGTGCGCGCCCGGCTGCGCGGCGAACGCAGCTTCGCATTGCGGCGCGGGCCGATCGCCACGCCGGCGCAGAAGCTGACTGCATCGCCTGTCACCGATGCAGTGGCCGCGGCCGATGCGGCGGCGCTGCTGGTGCTCTGGGGCAGCAACACCGGTTCGTGCGAGATGTTCGCGCGGCGCATCGGCAGCGATGCGGCGCGACAGGGATACAAGGCAACCGTCGGCCCGCTCGACCAGCACGTGGACGGGTTGCGTGCGGGTGTGCCTGTCGTCGTCGTGACCGCATCGTACGAAGGCCAGGCGCCGGACAATGCGAAGCAGTGCGTGGCCTGGCTCGAAGGGCTGTCGACCGATGCGCTTGCCGGCGTGCCGTTCGCGGTGTTCGGCTGCGGCAACCGGCAATGGGCGCGCACCTATCAGGCGGTGCCCAAGCGGGTCGACGCCGCGCTGGCGGCAGCCGGGGCGACGCGGTTGCGGGATCGCGGCGAGGCCGATGCAGGCGGCGACTTCTTCGGCGCGTTCGATGCCTGGTATCAGGACTTGTGGGGCACGCTGGACCAGGCGCTTGGGCGCGAGCCGGTGGAACGCGCGGACGCTGCGCCGACGCTTGAGGTCGAACTGGTGCGCGCGGGCCGCGAGACGGCCCTGCAGCTCAGCGAGCTGGAGCTTGGCACCATCGTCGAAAACCGTGAACTGGTCGACCTGTCGGCATCGAACGCACGCTCCAAGCGGCATTTGCAGATCGCGCTGCCGGCCGGCACGCACTACGCCTGCGGCGACTACCTCGCGGTGCTGCCGCGCAATCCGGCAGCGAATGTCGAACGCGCGCTGCGCCGCTTCGCACTCGCCGGCGACAGCCAGATCGTGGTTCACAAACAGCCCGGCGCGCCCAGCGCGATTCCAGCCGGCTACCCGGTTGCTGCGTTCGATGTGCTGTCGGGCTACGTCGAGCTTGCGCAGCCGGCCACACGCAGCCAACTGGTCGAACTGGCGCAGGCCGCGCGCTGCCCGCCGGAGCGGGCCGAGCTTGAGCGGCTCGGCAGTCAGGGGGTGTATGAGAACGAGATTCTGAAGCACCGCCTCAGCGTGCTCGATCTGCTGGAGCGCATGCAATCGTGCGGCCTGCCGCTCGCGCGCTTTCTGGCGATGCTGCCGATGATGCGGGCGCGTCAATATTCGATTTCGTCGTCGCCGCTGGCTGACCCGAACCAGGCGAGCCTCACGGTTGCGGTGGTCGATGCGCCCGCGTTGGCCGGCCACGGCCAGTATCTGGGTGTGGCGTCAAGCCATCTTGCGCAGTTGCAGGCAGACGATCGCGTCTCGGTTGCGGTGCGGCCATCGCAGTCGGGCTTCCACCCGCCGGCCGATCCGGCGGTGCCGATGGTGCTGGTCTGCGCGGGCACGGGCGTCGCGCCGTTCCGCGGCTTCCTGCAGGAACGTGCGCTGCAGCAGGCGGCCGGCCGTACCGTCGGCAAAAGCCTGCTGTTCTTCGGCATCGACGATGCCGATGTGGACTACCTGTACCGCGACCAGTTTGCTGAATGGCAACGCCAGGGCGTGGTCGAGGTGCGCCTTGCATGCTCGATGAAGCCGCAGGCCGACGGCATCCGCTTCGTGCAGCACCGCGTCTGGCAGGACCGCGCCGAGGTGCAGGCGCTGTTTGAAGCCGGGGCGCAGTTCTTCGTTTGCGGCGACGGCAAGCAGATGGCGCCCGCGGTGCGTGAAACCTTCATCCGCATCTACCGCGAAGCCAGCGCGGTCGACGAAGCCACCGCGCAGCAATGGGCCGATCGCATGGAGCACGAGCACGGCCGCTACGTCTCCGACGTGTTCACCTGAACGTGGCTGCACGCTGCGCCGCCATTCGAACCGATGGGTAGAATCGGCGCCGGCACGCGGGCGTAGTTCAATGGCAGAACGGCAGCTTCCCAAGCTTCATACGAGGGTTCGATTCCCTTCGCCCGCTCCAGCAGCCCACCTCATCGAACGTCGGCCATGACATGGGAACGGCTCAAAGCCTGGGCGGCCACGCTCAAGCGTGATGCCATCACGCTGTGGTTTGCAGCCCGCCATCCCGAAGTTCCGTGGCCGGCCAAGGCAATCGGCTTGGTTGTGGTCGCTTATGCGCTCAGTCCGATCGACCTGATTCCCGATTTCATTCCAATTCTCGGCATGCTCGATGAACTGATCGTGCTGCCGGGGCTGATCTGGCTGGCGATGCGGCTGATTCCGGCGCCGCTGCTTGCGCAATGCCGCGTGCAGGCGGACAACTGGTGGTCCGTGCGGCAGTGCAAGCCGGTCAGCCGCTGGGGGGTCGTGCTGGTCGTCGCGATCTGGGTGGCAGCGGCATGGGCTGGGTGGCGATGGGTGCTGCAACCCTGGCTTCTTCAGTAGGGACACGTTAGCTGTCTTCAAAAGAAAAGGCCACGCATGTGCGTGGCCTTTTTTAGCCGCTGCCCACTGGCGTACAGCCAGTAGGCAACGAGTCAGGCAGCAACCATCGGGGTCACTTGGCTGGTGCTATCACCTTGTCGCCTTTGGCCCGCTCGGTTGAATCGGCCTCCCACACGTTGGTGGTCACGTCCACCTTCTTCGTCATCTGCGTCTTCGGGTCCATGTCGATCTGGACTTCATAGCTGTGGTCGCCCTTGACGATCTCGTACTCGGCGTAATCAGCTTCCTTGTCGTTGACCGACGTGATGCGATAGCCCATCTGCTTGAGCTTGGCTTGTACGTCACCTGCTTTCATACTGCCGGACAGGGATTTCTCCAGTTGATCCTTCTCGTCCGTCCAGCCTTTCATGTAGCGCCGCTCGCTGTAGCGGTCGTCCGCGCCAGCCACCATCGGGCCGGTGTTCTTGTAGTTCGCATCGGCCAGCATCTTTTTGGTCGCATCGGTGCGCCACATGTTGGTGGTCACATCGACTTTGCTGGCCTTCGGCGCGTTGTCCTTGAAGTCCAGCTGCACTTCGTAGCTGTGGTCGCCCTTGACGATCTCATACTCGAGATACCCGGGCTTGTCGGCATTGATCGACGATACGCGGTAGCCGTTTTGCTCAAGGATCTTCGCGTAGTCGGCGCGCGCAGTCGCTGCCTGCAGCTTCTGCTCGAGCTGGTCCTTCTCGTTCTTGAACTCGGTCGCGCGGTCGCGGCGCTGCGAGGACATCGGACCCGTCATCGGGCGTGTCGGGCTTGCGCCGGAGGCCATCACCGCCGCCGGTGCAGCCGCCATCGTGCTCAGCGGCGCCACTGAGGACCGTCGATCGGCACCCTTGTCACCTTTCGCGCGCTCGGTCGCATCGGTCTCCCACACATTGCTGGCGACATCGACATCCTTGGTCATACCAGTCTTCGCGTCCAGATCGGCCTGGACCTCGTAGCTGTTGTCGCCTTTGACGATCTCGTACTCGACATAGTCTTTCTCACGATCGTTGGTGGACGTGATCTTGTAGCCCATCTGCTCGATCTTGGCCTTCATGTCGGCGACCTTCATACCGGCCGGCAGCGCTTTCTCCAGCTTCTCCTTCTCATCGGTCCAGCCCTTCACGTACTGGCGATCGCTATAGCGGCCGTTCGGGTCTGCCACCATCGGTCCGGCGTGCTTGTAGTTCTCGTCCTTCATCATCTTCTCGGTCGAATCGGCGCGCCACATGTTCGCGGCTACCGCGACCTTGGTCGCCTTCGGTGCGTTGTCCTTGAAGTCCAGATGGACTTCATAGCTTTGCTGACCTTTGACGATTTCATACTCGAGATAGTCCGGCTTGTCGACGTTGATGGACGAGATGCGATAGCCGTTCTTTTCAAGGATGCTTGCGTAATCAGCACGGTTCTGTGCACCTTTGAGTGCCTGCTCGAGCTTGTCCTTTTCCCCGTTGAACGCAGCTTCGCGGTTCTGCAGAACTTCGCGGCGGTTCATCATGTTGGCGGCTGGCGCGGTCATGCCAGCTGCCGGCGCGGTCATGCCGGGAGTGGTCGGCGTCATGCCCATCGGACGATCAGCGGCAGCGACCTTGTCGCCTTTGGCCCGCTCGGTTGAATCGGCCTCCCACACGTTGGTGGTCACGTCCACCTTCTTCGTCATCTGCGTCTTCGGGTCCATGTCGATCTGGACTTCATAGCTGTGGTCGCCCTTGACGATCTCGTACTCGGCGTAATCAGCTTCCTTGTCGTTGACCGACGTGATGCGATAGCCCATCTGCTTGAGCTTGGCTTGTACGTCACCTGCTTTCATACTGCCGGACAGGGATTTCTCCAGTTGATCCTTCTCGTCCGTCCAGCCTTTCATGTAGCGCCGCTCGCTGTAGCGGTCGTCCGCGCCAGCCACCATCGGGCCGGTGTTCTTGTAGTTCGCATCGGCCAGCATCTTTTTGGTCGCATCGGTGCGCCACATGTTGGTGGTCACATCGACTTTGCTGGCCTTCGGCGCGTTGTCCTTGAAGTCCAGCTGCACTTCGTAGCTGTGGTCGCCCTTGACGATCTCATACTCGAGATACCCGGGCTTGTCGGCATTGATCGACGATACGCGGTAGCCGTTTTGCTCAAGGATCTTCGCGTAGTCGGCGCGCGCAGTCGCTGCCTGCAGCTTCTGCTCGAGCTGGTCCTTCTCGTTCTTGAACTCGGTCGCGCGGTCGCGGCGTTTCACCATCATCGGGCCGCTCGTCATCGGCGCAGCCGTTGCGGATCGATCGGCGCTTGCAGCCGGAACCACCTGAACCGGTACGGTGGTCGTGGCAGTCTGTGCTTGTGCCAGGCCCGAGCCCAACAGGGCCAGCACGGCGGTGGCAATAAGGGTTTTTCTCATAAGGGTCTCCTCTGAAGTTTGACGAATTTGCTGCTCGGTTCGCAGAAAAGAAATCTGCCATCTCGCTCATCTGCAACAAGGATGTCGGTGAGCCGACGGAGCATGACCATCCCCGCGATGGGCATTGAGCAGCACAGCCATTCATGATCGCGGAACGGTGGCGGCCTGGACGTCGGCGGCCTTTTGCATCGTTCGTAGGACATCCCCTGCGTCCGCACTGGCGTGCAAGTGACGCGCCTGGTTGTTGCGGCCTTTGGAAGTCCGGGCAACAACCTCAAGTCATGGGAATGGCCAGCACCTGCGCGCGAAACGCAGCACGCTTGCACAGCTGTTCGTACCAGCGTGTCAACGCAGGAAATGGCACGCGCGCCACAGTCAGATCGAACCAACGCCGCACCTGCGGGCCGAGCGCGATGTCGGCCAGCGTCAGAGCGTCGCCGCAGAGATACGCATCACCTGCAGCCGAGCGCACTGCCAAAGCCGCGTCCAGCGACGCCAGTGCGGCAACCGTGCGCTGCCGATGCTGCTCGATCGAGCCGGGCTGCCGTTGGTCGAGCGGGGTCCGCTGAATCGACTGGTACAGCGGCGTGATGGCGGGGTTCAGGCTGGCTAGCTGCCAGTCCATCCAGCGCTCCACGTCGGCCCGCGACGCCGCGTCGGGCAGCATCGGATAAAACGTAGGCCAGTGCAGGCGGTTCGCCAGATAACGCAGGATCGTGTTCGATTCCCAGACCACCGTGCCGCCGCGGTCATCGATCAGGGTCGGAACGGTGCCATGCGGGTTCAGCCGCAAGTAGTCCGCCGCGCGATTGCCGCCGAATGGTCCGCCGATGTCCACGTGCGCGAATGGCACGTCCATTTCGGCCAGTGCCCAGGCCACCTTCTGCACATTGGCCGAACTGGCGCGGCCGAGCAGCTTGAACATGAACAACGCGACCGCTGCCAGCAACAAACGGGCCGCGTCAGGTTGCCGGCACCGCCATGCCGCGCTGCACCGCCGGCCGCTCGCTCAACGCGTCGAACCAGCGCTTGACGTGCGGCACGCTGGCCCAGTCGAGCTCATGCCACTGCCAGCGTGCGACCCAGGGGTAGGTTGCGATGTCGGCGATCGAATATGCATCGCCGGCCAGATGCGTCGATTCGGCCAGCCGCTGATTCAGCACTTGGTAGAGCCGGTGCGTCTCCTTGGTGTAGCGCTGCAGGCCATACGCTTCGTTGGGCGCCTGATTGCGAAAGTGATGCCGCTGGCCGAACATCGGCCCCACGCCGCCCATCTGGAACATCAGCCATTGCAACGTGTTGTAGCGCTCGACTGGCTCTGCTGCCAGCAGTTTGCCGGTGCGCTCCGCCAGATACAGCAGGATCGCGCCGGACTCGAACAGCACGAACGGCCGGCCGGCGGCTGCACCGGGGCCAGCGTCATCCTCGATCACCGGGATCTTGTGGTTCGGGTTGAGCTGCAAAAACGCCGGGTTGAACTGCTCATCCTTGCCGATGTTGACCGGGCGCACCTGGTACGGCAGGCCGAGCTCTTCCAGCGCGATCGAGATTTTTCGGCCATTCGGCGTAGCCCAGGTGTGCAGCGTGATCATGCGCGTCGTCTCCTTCGAAATCGTCCTGTTGCTGTTACCGGCGCAACTGCCTTGCTGCCACGAAGTCGTGGGGCTTGAGATGTGATTGTGCGGCAGGTTCGGGCCGGCCAGGCATCATGCGGCGTGCACCCGCAGTGGCCCAGGCAGCGGACTCACTACACTCGCTGCGGCCGCAGGAGCGGCCTCGCGCAAGGGCAGCCGCTTGCATCGTTGCCCAGTTCGCGCGGGAACGCACCGCGCCGCAGGCCCCGAACGTTTCAACCAGCCAACTCAAGTCATGAACAAAACTGCATGGGCCGCCGCTGCCGTCGCCGTTGCCGCGATCGGCTACACGGGCGCGAGCTGGACGCTCGGCCAGCAGATCGAGCAGCGCTATGCGGATGAATACGGCCGCGCGCTGCCGATGCTCGGCACGGACGATGTCGTCTCGCATGAATACGAACGCGGATGGTTCACCTCCGTTGGCCGCACGGTGATTGAGTTCGAGGTGCCCGAAGAACTGTTCGGGTCACAGAATGAAAGCCCCGAAACGCCTGCTGCGTCCGAAGCGGACGCGGAAGCCCGATTCCGCACCGTGCGCCTGCATCTGGAGGACCGCGTGCGGCACGGCCCGTTGCCGGGCTGGCGCATCGCCGCAGCGACGGTCGAGTCGCGGCTGACCGCCATCGAGGGCATCGACGACGCCATATGACAGGCGTTCGCTGGTGCCAAGGCACCGTATCTGGACACGCTGTTCGCGTTCGACGGCGGCTTTCACGGCAACTTGGCGCTGCCGGCCGGAGAGGTGCGGCAGCCGGCGCTGCTCGCCCAATGGCAGCAGTTCGACAGCACGTTCGATGGAACAGCGGACAGCAACCGGATCAAGGGCGGCTTGAACTGGCCGCAGTTCACCGTCACGCCCACGGCTGCCGCTGGCGCGCCGGCCGAATCGGTGCGCGTGCTGATGCGTGGCCTGAACGGCGATTTCGAAGTCGAGCCGCCGCAGGACGGCCAGTCCTGGATGAGCGCGCAGGGCAGCTACAAAGGCCGGATCGACGAGCTTTCCATGCGGCGTGCCGGGGACGGCGCCGACACGCAAGCCCCTTTGCTGGCCTACCAAGACGTGCAGCTGGACAGCCGTTCCACGCTCGACGGCGCCCTGCTGAACGCGCAGTTGAACGCGACGTCGCGTGGCAACTTGGGCGCCCTCGAGATCGAATCACTGCGCCTGAACACCGCGCTGGACCGGCTCGACACGGCGGCACTGACGTCGCTGCAGGCGCTGCTGCAACCCACCTCCGATCCGACGGCACCCGATGCCGACGAGCAGACCGGCATGGCCGTGCAGCAGGCGATCGAGCAACTGCTCGCAGCCAGACCCGCTTATGCCGCCAAGTTCAGCGCCACACTGGGCGGCCAGGATGGCGAACTCGGCTACCGCCTGGCTGCGGTGGACACGGCCGCGCAGACCCCTTTCGCGTTTCCGCCCGGCGCGCCGCTGAATCTGCTGCTGCTGTCTCTGGTCGGCTAGCGGCTGGAAGGCGAAGCGACGCTGCGGTTGCCGAAAAGTTGGTTGCCGGCAGTCGCCACCGCAGTGGGCGATCCCGGGCTGTCGGCAGAGTCGATGCAGGCTGTGTTGAACGGGCTGGTGGCGCAGCGGATGCTGGTGCAGGACGCGCAAGCCTGGCGCGCGGAATTGAAGCTCAAGCAGGGCGTCGTGCTGCTGAACGGCCGGCCATTCACCGGCATGCCGTCGGTGGGACGATAGGCAGCCGCGGCGACTGACCGAGCAGCAGCAACACCGGCAACCGCCAGCCGCTGCTGGGCTTCAACCCGAACAGCGCGTTCGACAAGCCCGCAAACCGACGCGATGTCCATGCATGCAGTCGAGCACGTCGAGCGTGCGCAATGCCGCCGTCACTCGGTTGCCAGCACCCCGCGCTCGATCTGATCGCGCTCGATCGACTCGAACAGCGCCTTGAAGTTGCCTTCGCCGAAGCCGTCGTCGCCCTGCCGCTGGATGAACTCGAAGAACACCGGCCCGAGCATCACGTCCGAAAAAACCTGCAGCAGAAGCCTCGGCTGGCCGCTTTCCGTGCTGCCGTCGAGCAGGATGCCGCGCGTCTGCAGCTCGGCCACCGGCTGACCGTGGCCAGGCAGTCGGGTTTCCAACGCCTGGTAGTACACATCGTTCGGTGCCGTCATCAACGGCACGCCGGCCAAGCCGAGGCTGTCGATGGTGCCCAGCAGGTCGTCGGTGGCCAGCGCAATGTGCTGGATGCCTTCGCCGTTGAACTTCATCAGGAATTCCTCGATCTGGCCGGAGCCTTTGGCCGACTCTTCATTCAGCGGGATGCGAATCTTGCCGTCCGGCGCGGTCATCGCTTTCGACGTGAGGCCGGTGTGCGCGCCGTTGATGTCGAAGTAGCGGATCTCACGGAAGTTGAACAGCCGCTCGTAGAACGCGGCCCAGTAGGCCATGCGGCCGCGATACACGTTGTGCGTCAGGTGGTCGATGGTCTGCAGGCCATGGCCGACCGGGCGCCGCTCCACGCCGTCAAGAAAGCGGAAGTCGATGTCGTAGATCGATTCGCCGTCCTCGAAGCGGTCGATCAGGTAGAGCGGTGCGCCACCGATGCCGCGGATCGCGGGCAGGCGCAGCTCCATCGGGCCGGTCGGCATCTCGATCGGCTGGGCGCCGCGCGACAACGCAAGTTCGTAGGCCTTGTGCGAGTCGGCCACGCGGAACGCGAGGCCGCAGGCCGACGGGCCGTGCTCGGCGGCGAAGTAGCCCGCCGGGCTCCTTGCCTCGCGGTTGATGATGAAGTTGATCTGCCCCTGGCGGTACAGGGACACGTCCTTGGAACGATGGTTGGCCACACGCGTGAAGCCAAGTGCATCGAGCACAGGCTCCAGCGTGCCGGGCACAGGCGAGGCGAATTCGATGAACTCGAAACCCTGCAGGCCCATCGGATTGTCAAAAAGATCTGGCATGGCTGAATGCGCTCCGGTGTCGTTTGATCGGCAAAGGTTAACGCAAGCGTGCGCCGCTGTCAGGCCTGGGCGGCATCGCGCCATCGGACGACCGGCACCACAGCGCGCTTCGGCACCCGGCGCAGATTTACGGGAAACTGGCCAGCTCCGCAAATCGATCACAAGGAACTCGATGATCAAGCTGTACTACCACCCGTCCCCCAATCCCGCCAAGGTTGCGCTGTTCCTGGAGGAAGCCGAACTGCCTTACGAGCTGGTGCCGGTGGATACCAAGAAGGGTGAACAGCACTCGCCTGCGTTCACCGCAATCAATCCGAACGCGAAAACGCCCGCGCTTGTCGATGGTGACGCCGTCGTGTTCGACAGCAACGCGATCCTGCTCTATCTGGCCGAGAAGACCGGCAAGTTTTTGCCAAACGACACACCGACCGAACGCGCGCAGATGCTGTCCTGGCTGATGTTCGTCGCAACCGGCATCGGGCCCTACTCGGGCCAGGCGGTGCACTTCAAGCATTTCGCGCCGGAGCCGAAAGACTACGCGGTGAATCGCTATGACTTCGAGGCGCAGCGCCACTGGAAGCTGATCGATGCGCAACTGGCCAAGCACCCATACATGCTCGGTGACCGCTACACGATCGTCGACATGGCCGTCTGGGGCTGGGCCCGTGCGGTGCCATTCATCCTCGGGCCGGATGCCTGGAACACGCTGCCCAACGTCAAGCGCCTGCTCGACGAGATCAATGCCCGGCCGGCCGCTCAGCGTGCCGAAGCCTTGAAGACAAAGAATGAATACAAGGCCGAGATGGACGACGTCGCAAAGAAAGCCATGTTTCCGCAGAACGAGCGGCTGAAGGCCTGAGCCTACAGTTCGAGCACGATCCGCCGGCCCGCCGCGCGTGAACAGCAGGTCATCATCCTGGTGTCCGCGGCACGCTCGGCGGCCGTCAGCACCAGATCGCGATGGTCGACCGCACCGGCCAGCACGCGCACTTCGCAGGAGCCGCAAAGGCCCTCCTCGCAGTCGCTCTGGATGTCGATGTTCGCGGCACGCAGCGCTTCCAGCACGGTCTGGTCGGCCGCCACGGAAACGGTCAGGCCCGAGTCCTTGAGCTCCACCTCAAACGCGTGTTCGTTCGCCGGATCGAGCTTTGCAACCGGAGCTGCGAAATGCTCGGTCCGCAGCGCATCGGCCGGCCAGCGCGCCATGTTTTCAGTCACCGCATCCAGCATGCGCGCCGGCCCGCACGCATAGACGCGGGTGCCGGGCATCGGCTCGTGCAGCAACGCGGCGAGGTCGTTGCGCCTACCCTCGTCGCCTGCGTGCACATGCAGCCGATCGCCATGCAGCACGGCCAGTTCCTCGACGAATGCCATCGCGCCGCGGCTGCGCCCGCTGTAATGCAGCTCGTAGTCCAGTCCCAGGCTGCGCGCACGCCGCGCCATCGCGCTGATCGGCGTGATGCCGATGCCGCCCGCGATGAAGATCGCCCGCGTCGATTTCGTTTCATCGAAATGGAAATGGTTGCGCGGCCCGCGGATCTTCCACGCGTCGCCGGCCTTGATGCCCCCCTGCACCCAGGCCGAGCCACCGCGGCCGGCCGGTTCATGCAGCACGGCGATCTCGTACACATCGGTTTCCGCCGGATCACCGCACAGCGAATACTGGCGCGAACGATCCGGCGCGCCGCATTCCACATCGATGTGCGCGCCCGGCGACCAGCGCGGCAGCGGCCGTCCGCCGGACGACTTCAGCCGCAGCCGTGTGATCCCGTCGGCCACCGGCGTGGCGCTCTCCACCCGCACCGGTCGCGTGATCGCATGCCTGGATGGCTCGCCGATGCGCACCGGTACCCGATGGCCGGGCCGTGTCCGATCAACGCGCTCGGGATTTCGGGCCGGATCCCATTCCACCCACAGGTGTTCGGGCCCGCGAAACGACGTGTTCGGCACGTAGCTGAAGCATTGCTCAGCCAGCTGCATATGTGGCAGCCGCCGGGTGAACGCCTCCAGAAAAATCTGCATTTCCATGCGTGCGAGGTTCTTGCCCATGCACTGATGCGAGCCGTAGCCGAACGTCAGGTGGTCGCTCGCGTTGTCGCGCCGCAGATCGACCGCATCGGCATCCGGGAAATGCGCTTCGTCATGGTTTGCCGATGCGGTCACGATCAGCAGCCTGGCACCAGCCGGGAGCGCGACACCGCCCACTTCCGTATCGCAAGTCACGATGCGGCGCCAGGCCGCGACCGAGCCATTGTGGCGCAGGCACTCCTCCACCGCGTTCGGGATCAGGCTCGGGTCATTGCACAGCGCCTGCCACACGTCCGGGTGTTCCAGCAGCAGCTTGACGGCGTTTGCGCTTGCATTCGCCGTTGTCTCGTGCGCGGCCACGATCACGGCCATCATCATCGAATGCAGGTAGGAGTCGGTCACCACGTCCGGGTGCTCGCGTTGCTTTCTGATGCCGTACTGCATCCAGCCCGGCGCGTCCGGGTCCTGCCGCATCTTGTCCAGCAGCGTGCCCGCGAACTGCCAGAAGTTGCCGACCGCATGCGCGACCGCGACCTGCTCTTCAGGCTTCGGCCGGCCCCAGGTGTTCACCGTGTGCGCGATCGAATAGCGCCGGAGCGTGTCCATGTCCTCTTCCGGCACGCCGAGGAAATGCAGCGCCACGGTAAGCGGCACTTCCCAGAGCATCTGGTCCACCAGGTCCGCGCGCCCAGCGTCGATGAACCGATCGATGTACTCCTGCGTGAGCCGGCGCACCATCGCCTCGTGCTGCAGCAGCTGCTCGGGCAGAAACGGCTCCATCAACACGCGCCGCCGCGGCATGTGCGCGGGCTCGTCCTCGTTGACCAGGGTGCGGTTCAACGCGAAACCGTAAGACGCAAGCACCGCGTTCGCTTCCGGTCCGGTCGGCGTGATCTTCTCCAGCGCGATCGCCGGGCTGAACCGGATGTTGTCGCGAAAGATCGCGCGCACGTCATCGAAGCGCGCGACCACCCAGTAGCCAAGCTTCGGGCTGTAGAAGATCGGCTCCTGCTCGCGCGCCCAGCGCAGGTACTCGGGCGGGTTCTGCTGGTAGCCGTCCTCGAACGGATCGAAGTCGGCCGCGCGCTGGCTGACCGGGCAGCCGGTCGGCGTGCGCTGGTCCGACTGCGGCCCGTGTGGGACCGGGCAACCGCTGCGTGTTGATGGCGCACTCATCGCTGCTCTCTCCTGCATCATCGATCGCCGGGGCCCGGGTCGAACTCGAAGTCGATCAGTCCAGCGTGATGTTCAAGTCCCGGATCAACTTGTGCCAGCGTGTCGTCTCGGTCTTCAGCAGCGCTTCGAACTCGGCTGCCGTGTTGCCGACCGGCTCGATCCCGAAGTCCCGCATCTTCTGATTCACGGCCGGCTCGTTGATCGTTGCCACCACGACCTTGTTGAGCGCATCGATCGCCTTTGCCGGCGTCGCAGCCGGCACCACCATGCCGACCAGCGCGGCGGCCTCGACGTTCTTCAAGCCCAGTTCTGCGAACGTCGGCACATCCGGCAGCTGCGCGAGCCGCGTCGGGTTCGCCACCGCGAGCGGCTTGACTTTGCCCGCCTTGATGAAGCCCGAGCCCGCTGCCATGTCTACCATCATGACCGGCACCTGGCCGCCGACCAGGTCCTGCAGCGCGGGTGCCGCGCCGCGGTACGGCACATGCGTCATCTTCAATCCTGCCTCGACCTTCAGCAGCTCCATCGCCAGGTGGTGCGGGCTGCCCGCGCCGGCCGAGGCGAAGTTAAAGCCGCCCTCTTTCGCCCGGGCCTTCGCGATGAAGTCCTTTGCGTCCTTGAAGTCGGTGTTCGGCCCGGCAACCAGGATCATCGGAAAGCGCCCCATCAAGGTGACCGGCGCCAGGTCCCTGGTCGGGCTGTAGGTCAGCGATTTGTAGAGCGCGGGATTGAACACCAGCGTGCCGTTGTCGGCTGACAGCACCGTGTAGCCGTCCGCCGCAGCGCGGGCGACTTCCGCTGCTGCGAGTGCGGTGTTGCCGCCCGGTTTGTTGTCCACCAGCACCGGCTGGCCGACCTTCTCCGACAGCGGCACGCCGATCGTGCGCGCCAGAAAGTCCGAGCCGCCGCCGGCCGCATACGGCACGACCCAGCGGATCGGCTTGGATGGAAAGTCCTGCGCGGCGACACCGTTGGCAGCCGAAGCCAGCAACGCGGCCGTGCTCAGGCACCAGGCCAGATGGGTTCTTCGTTTCATCATGCTTGTTGTCTCCGTGGTTCGATGGGTCGGGCCGCGGGTTCGCGGCAGCCGCACAGTATCGCCGGGGTCAGCCGTCGGCCAGGTTCAACCCCCGGCGCGCGACGTCCCGGGTCGAGCCGGATCCGGCGCACGGTCGCCTGCTCCATCGCTGCCCGGGTGTCAGTCAGCGGCACGTACCGGCCAGCCAGCCAGCCACAGGGGCGCCAAGTCGCGGTAGTTCGGGCTGCGCGGGTCGCCTGACTGACTCGGCGTGTTGCTGGAGCGCGAAGCATCCCGGTTGCCCGCGTCCAGCACCATGCGGAACGACGCACCGGCCGTCAGGCGCCATTCACTTGCACGATCGGTGGCGGCCATCGGCGTAAACGCTGACCCTGACATCGGCCAGTCACCCACGTTGAGCAGGTCCCGCATGGCCGGATCAGCAATCGCCAGCGTCAATGGATGGCGAGATTCGGCCCGGTGCAAGGTGCCCCACTGCCAGCGCGCCACGTCCGGGCCAAGATTCGTCCACAGTTCAGCCACCGCAGCGCGGAGGCTTTGTCGCTCAACGCGTTGCGGTGCTTCACCGTCATCCATGGCGTCGGGTCTTGCAGCGTCGCCAACATGCGGCTCGAGTCGCCAGGCGAGGCCAGCCCGGCGCCGGCCTCGCCAACCGCGGCCTGCACCACGGCCGGACGCAGGTGCTCGCTGAATCAGACGTCATGGAGCGCGACAGCGGCGTTGTCCCTGTCGATCGTGCCGTCCCAGCTTTTCAGCATCTGCAACGACGCGCTGTGCCTGGCTGGAAACGATGTCGTTTTGCATGGCTTCGGAATCAGCCAGGCTAAAGCGCTGACCGCAGGCAACCTTCTGCAGGAAAATGCCTTTGAGGCGCCGGCTGCGCGCGCTGTCGGCCCGTTCGTAGCCGATGCATTTGCCGACGGCCAGGCTGTGCGGCGGGATGTTGTTTGCGTTCGCCGTCACGACGTAGCCACGCGCTGGATCGAATTCGCGCGGCAACTCGTCATCGTTTCCGAAGCCCAACCATTCGTAGCGGCCTTCGCCGGGCATCAGCGTCAGGCCGTCCTGGTTCGGCCAGATCGGCGTCAGGCCGTCCGGCACCCACCCGAGATGGCCTTGCGTGTCCGCATAGACCTGGTTTTCACCCTGCCCGCCCCAGCGGTTCATTGTGGCGCGGCGCTGGTCCCAATTGCGTGCGCGCATGTAGTCCATTGAGCCGAAGTACGGGGCGCGCTGACGCGAGCGACATAGCGTGGGCTCGGCTCACCGTGTGCGCGATGCGGGCCGTTCGCGAGGATCGGCCGGCCGGTGCCGGTGCGACCGGGCTCGTTCGCCCAGTTGTTGCCGCCGCCGTAACTTGCGATCGTGTCGGCGTCGGCGTCGGCGTCGGCTGTCTCATTCGACTGCGTGGTCGGCGGTCCGATTGAAGCAGCGTTGAGCGTGCCGGCATTCGTCGTGTCGAACACCGGCGCAGCGGTGGCTGCCGCATCAGGCGCTTTCAGCGTGGCCGCTGGCACCGCGCAGGGATCGAAACCTTCAACGAGTTTCGGCAGCACCGGCGGATCCAGTTCACCTCGCAACCAGTCGGCCCGCTCGAGGTTGGGCCGGACGTTCCGGCCCAGCGACCGCGAAAGCCTCCATGGCAGCGGATGCGGTAGCCTGGATGACCGCAGGTTTGGCTGGTGACGGCACCGCTGCGCAGCAAGTGAGTGCGAGCGCGATGACAGCGGTCGGCACCAAGAAGCGGCGGCTGTCTTGCGTGGCAACGGGCATGATCGATTGCCTTGGTTGAAATCAGTACAACATGGCGAGAGGTGCCGGAGTCGGCAATTCGGACACATTTGTTTTCATAGCAATCAACTTAGGTGGCTCAAGCGACGGCACACCACGCGTCATGAAAACCACAGCTGGTCACCCGCATCGGCGAATCGCCTGTCACGGCAACGTATCCCAAGGTGGCGAATCGCGCCAGCGCATGGCGAGCAGGTCGACGAACGCACGCACCTTCGGTGACAGGTGCCGATGGCGTGGATACAGCGCGCAGACCATGACCTCCGGCGGCGACCAGTCGTTCAGCACGGTGCGCAGGCTGCCCTCGCGCAGCTTCGGCCCGACGATGAAGGTCGGCAACAGCGCAATCCCCGCATGCCGGGCAGCGGCATTCTTCAGTGCCTCTCCGTTGTTCGCCCAAAGCACGCAGCCGACCGGATACGACTGCTCGCCATTTGGCGCACCGGCGAGCCGCCACTGGTTGCCCGACTCCTGGTAGCCGTAGTGCAGGCAGCGGTGGTTCTTCAGCTCCGACGGGTGCATCGGCTCGCCGTGCGCCGCGAGGTAGGTTGGCGACGCGCACAGCACGCGCCGCGCTGCGGCGATCGGGCGCGCGACGAGGCTGGTTGACGTGCGCGCCTCGCCGATGCGCAGTGTCACGTCGAACCCTTCCTCGATCGGGTCGACGAAGCGGTCATTCAGTACCAGTTCGACGTGGACACTCGGCCACTGAATCATGTAGTCGGCAACGGCGTCAGCCAGGTGCAGCGTGCCGAATGACATCGGCGCATTCACGCGCAAGCGGCCGACAGGCTGGCCTTGCAATTCGGTGATGGACGAGATCGCAGACTCGAACTCGTCAAGAACCCGCAGCCCGCGCTGGTAGAACGCCTGACCGGATTCGGTCGGCGTGACCTGGCGCGTGCTGCGGCGCAGCAGTTGCGTGCCAAGCTCGGCCTCCAGCGCGATTACGGACTTGTTCACTGCCGAACGCGATACACCGAGTGCGCGGGCGGCAGCCGCGAAGCCGCCTTCCTCGACGACTTTGGTGAACGCGCGCAGGCTCTCGAACCGGTCCATGTTAGGCGGCCATTGTCGCCCGGCCGGCGACGCAATGTCGCTTGCCCGACGGCTTGTTTTCCAACCCGTGGCCCTACAAACTCAAGGCATCGGCTTGAGGTATCCAACCGAAGTCGCAACGAACTCAACGAAGGAACAGCATGCTCACCGTTCGCCCTTCCCACAACCGCGGCCACGCCGACCACGGCTGGCTTGACAGCCGCCACACCTTTTCGTTTGCCGACTATCATGATCCGCGCTTCATGGGCTTCGGTGCATTGCGCGTGATCAATGAGGACCGCGTACAGCCTGGGCGCGGCTTTGACACGCACGGCCATCAAGACATGGAGATCGTCTCCTACGTGATCGACGGCGAGCTCGCGCATAAGGACAGCCTGGGCACCGGCGCCGTCATCCGCCCGGGCGACGTGCAGCGCATGAGCGCCGGCACCGGCGTGCGCCACAGCGAGTTCAATCCGTCGCGCGACGCGTCTGTGCATTTCCTGCAGATCTGGGTGCTGCCCGCGCGGACCGGCCAGCCTCCCGGCTATGAGCAGAAGTCGTTCTCGCGCGAGGACAAGACCGGCCGGCTGAAACTGGTCGCCTCGCAGCAGGGGCGTGATGGCTCGGTGACAATCGGGCAGGATGTGGACCTATATGCGACGATTCCGCAGAGCGGGCAGCGACTGGAACATGCGCTGGCGCCAGGCCGTCGGGCCTGGGTGCAGGTGGTGCGCGGCGGACTCGAAGTCAACGGCATATCGTTGACGCAGGGCGATGGGGCGGCGCTGTCGGGCGAACCGGCCATCGTGCTGGCTGCCGCGTCGGCCGACAGCGAAGTGCTGCTATTCGACATGGCAAATTGAGACTGCACGATCGTCGCGCCGAGCCCATCCTTCGAGCAACCGATGTCCATTGACAAAACACCGACTACCCGCTGGCCCGAGCTGCCGTTCGCTGCCTGGCGCGAAACCGCCGAGGCGCTGCACCTCTACGCGCAGATCGTCGGTAAGTATCGGCTCGCGCGCACACCCTGGGTGAATCATTCGTGGCATGCCACGTTGTACGTGAATGCGCGCGGGCTGACCACCGGCCTGGTGCCGGACGCGGCCGGTGGCATCGAAGTAACGTTCGATCTGCATCGGCATCGCCTGCTGGCCGAGGCGTCGGACGGCAGACAGGCCGAGTTCGCGTTGCGACCTATGACGGTTGCGGAATTTCATGCGCGCTTCACAGAATCGATCACACAGCTTGGCGGTGATCCGGACTTTCACGGCCGCCCGAACGAGGTGCCCGATCCGATTCCGTTTCATGCGGACCGAAGAGCACGTCCATACGATGCCGATGCGGTGCAGCGCTTTCATGCGGCGCAAGTGCTGATTGGCCAGGTACTGCTGCAATTCCGCACAGGCTTTGTCGGCAAGGTGAGCCCGGTCCATCTATTCTGGGGCAGCTTCGATCTGGCCGTGACCCGGTTTTCCGGCCGTTGCGCGCCGCCGCATCCGGGCGGTCTGCCTGCGCTGCCCGACGACGTCACGCGCGAAGCCTACAGCCACGAAGTGTCATCGGCTGGTTTCTGGCCCGGCGGCGGGCCGTTCGACGACGCAGCGTTCTACTCCTATGCTTATCCCACGCCGAGCGGTTTCGATCAGGCGCGCGTATCACCTGCGGAGGCCTGGTATGACGCCGGAGCTGGGGAATTCATCCTGCCGTACCGTGTCGTGCAACGCGCAGCGGACCCATCTGCGATGCTGCTTGCATTCCTGCAAAGCACCTACCAAGCGGCGGCTGATCTTGCCGGTTGGGACCAAGCTGCCCTGCAGTGCGCGCCCGGGCAGCGGCGCGTGCCGCGCACGAATTGAGCGGTCGAGTCAACACCGGCCCGGGTGTCAAGCCGCCTTCTGCCACGCTGAACCATTCCTTGGAGAACCCCCACCATGAGCACCCACCCAGCCATCCAACCCGCCAGCACGGATGCCGGTGGACGCGTGCAGCTGCGCATCCAAGGGAAGCAGAAGGACCTCGGCAGCTTTCAGGTCCGGCGCGTGCTGCCCGCGCCCGACCGCCGCATGGTCGGTCCGTTCATCTTCTTCGACCACATGGGGCCGGCCGACTTCGCACCGGGCGAAGGCCTGCAGGTGCGCCCGCACCCGCACATCGGCATCGCGACCATCACCTATCTGTTCGAAGGCGAGATCATCCATCGCGACAGCTTGGGTTCGCTGCAGCCGATCCGCGCGGGCGCGGTCAACATCATGAGGGCCGGCCGCGGCGTGGTGCATTCCGAGCGCGCAGGCGATGACCTGCAGACGCAGTCGCGCGCGCACGGCATTCAGTCCTGGATGGCGCTGCCGGACGGCCACGAGGAAGACGCGCCTTCGTTCGACCACTACCCGGCCGACGCGCTGCCCGAGCTGACCACCGAAGGCGGCGTGACGGTGCGCGTGATCATCGGCGAAGCGTTCGGGATGCGCTCGCCGGTGCGCACCGATGCGGCGATGCTGTACCTCGAATGCCGGCTGCCGGCCGGCGCGAGTCTGGTCATCCCTGCTGGGCATCCGGAACTCGCAGGCTACGTCGTGAGCGGCGACGCCACCATCAACGGCGCGGCTTGCACAGCCGGCACGATGGCCGTGCCGGCATCACGGCAGCCGCTGCAGCTCGAAGCGCAAAGCGACAGCCGCGTGATGGTGATCGGCGGCGCACCGGTGGGCGATCGCCACATCTGGTGGAATTTCGTGTCCAGCAGCAAGGATCGCATCGAGCAGGCCAAAGCCGACTGGCGTGCCGGCCGCTTCGCGCAGGTGCCGGGCGAGACCGAATTCATCCCGCTGCCCGACTGAATGAAGGGCCGCCCATCACCATTGCGAAAGCGCGACGCATGCCTGCCCTGTCGATCCTTGTCATCAGCGGCAGCGAGCGCGCTGGCTCGCTGAACCAGCGCCTGGCGCGCTTCGCCGCCCGCCGCCTGCAAGACGGCGGGCACACGGCACACCTGTACAGCCTGCGCGAGCTTGCGCTGCCGATCTACGACGGCGACACCCAGACCGCATCCGGCGTGCCGGCCTCCGTTGCGTTGCTGCGCGATGCGCTTGTGGCAAGTGATGCCGTGCTGCTTGTCACGCCTGAATACAACGGCTTTCCGACACCGCTCGTGATCAACGCGTTCGACTGGCTGTCCCGCCTGGACGCCAGTGGCGCCGTGCCCGGCGGTCTGGCCGCCACCGCCGACAAACCGACTGCGCTGATGTCCGCCTCGCCGGGCCCGGCCGGCGGCCTGCGGTCCCTGAACTACCTGCGTCAGTTTTTGCAGATGCAGTTCGCAATGCTGGTGGTGCCGCAGCAGTTCGCGCTCGGCGGTGCGAACGCGGCATTCGACGAGGCAGGCGCGTTGTCGGAAGCCCGTGCGGGGCAGGCGGTCGAGCGCGTGCTGGCGTCGCTTCTGAAACTCGCGGCTGCGTATGGGTCTGCGAAACTGCAACCTAAACCAGTCGGAAACTGGCGACCTGAGACGACAGCATGACCTTCCTCAAAAACACCTGGTACGTCGCCTGCAGCGCTGACGAGATCAAGGCGGGCAAACCGCTCGGCCGCACCATCTGCAACCAGCCGCTGGTGCTGTATCGCGGCGCTGGCGGCGAAGTCAGCGCGCTGGAGGACTTCTGCCCGCACCGCGGTGCGCCGCTGTCGCTGGGACGCGTGGTCGACGGGCGGCTGGTCTGCGGCTACCACGGGCTGGTGATGGGTTGTGATGGCCATGCGGTGTCGATGCCGGGCCAGCGCACGCAGGCATTCACGCCGATCGCCAGGTTCCCGGTGATCGAGCGGCATGGCTTCGTCTGGTTCTGGCCGGGTGACGCGCAGCTGGCTGATCCGGCGCTGATCCCGTCCTTCGAATGGTCCGGCCATCCGGAGTGGGCCTATGGCGGTGGTGTCTATCACGTCGCATGCGACTATCGGCTCATGCTCGACAACCTGATGGACCTCACGCATGAGACGTACGTGCATGCGGGCAGCATCGGCCAGAAGGAGATCGAGGACGTGCTGCCGAAGACGAAGCAGGAAGGCGATTCGGTCATCACGCGTCGGCACATGGCGAACGTGATGGCGCCGCCGTTCTGGCAGGCCGCGCTGCGCGGCAATGGCCTGGCCGATCACGTGCCGGTCGATCGCTGGCAGATCTGCCGCTTCACGCCGCCGAGCCACGTGATGATCGACGTTGGCGTCGCGCATGCGGGGCACGGCGGCTTCGACGCGCCGGCGGCGGTCAAGGCGTCCAGCGTGGTGGTCGATTTCCTCACGCCGGAGACCGAGTCGACCATGTGGTACTTCTGGGGCATGGCGCGCCATTTCAAACCGGACGATGCCGCGTTGACCGAGACGATCCGCGCGGGCCAGGCGACGATCTTTTCGGAAGATTTGGGCATGCTTGAAGCGCAGCAGAAGAACCTGCTCGCGCAGCCGCAGCGGCGCTTGATGACGCTCAACATCGACGCAGGCGGCGTGCTGTCGCGCCGCGTGATCGATCGGTTGCTGGCGGCAGAGTCCTTTTGAGCCGGCCGGCCGCGATGGAACCCGCGGTGGACATCGACGCCTCGGCGGCCGTGCAAGACGTACCGATTGCCTATCTGCAGCGCACGCGCGACTACTATGCGGCGCTTGGCTACGGCGCGCCCTATGTCTGGGCACACTTTGCGCAGGTGCCGTTCCAGCCATTGCCCAAGCCGCTGTCCGAGTGTCGCGTGGCGTTGATCACGACGGCAGCGCCATATCAGCCGGCGCGCGGCGACCAGGGGCCGGGCGCGCCGTACAACGCAGGCGCCAAATTCTATGCGGCCTACTCGGGCGACACGGCAGCCGATCATGACCTGCGCATCTCGCATGTCGCGATCGACCGGGAGCACACGAGCGCGGCCGATGCCGGCAGCTACTTCCCCCTGCCGGCACTGCGGGTGCTTGTCACGTCAGGCCGGATCGGCGCATTGACGCAGCGCTTTCATGGCGCGCCGACCAACCGCAGCCAGCGCGTGACATTGCAGGTGGACGCACCCGAGATCGTCGCGCGTTGCCGGGCGGACGGCGCCGACGCCGCGATCCTCGTGCCCAACTGCCCGGTCTGCCACCAGACCGTGAGCCTGATCGCGCGGCAACTGGAAGCCAGCGGCATCGCGACCGTGATCCTGGGTTGCGCGAAGGACATCGTGGAATACGTGGGCGTGCCGCGCCTGCTGTTCTCCGACTTTCCGCTGGGCAACGCGGCCGGGCGGCCCGGGGACATCGCATCGCAGGCATTCACGCTGGACCTCGCGCTGCGACTGCTGGCTGCGGCACCGGCTGCACGCAGCACGCTGCAGTCGCCGCTGCGCTGGAGCGATGACGCCGACTGGAAGCTCGACTATTGCAACATCGAGCGTCTGTCGCTGCAGGAGGTCGAGCGCCGGCGTGCCGAGTTCGATGCGGCCAAGGCGCAGGCGGCCGGCTTGCGCGCGGCAGCCCCCAGCTGATGTGATGCAATAGCCGCATCATCGTCAGCAGCCGGCTTGACGTGGTGGCGCTACCGAAGCCAGCGGCCGCGCCGGTCGCCTGCCCGTTGCCTTACCGAAGAAAAAAGATATCCGCCGATGGCCGCTTTCAGCCTGCTTGCCCTGCTCGACGACATCACCGCGGTGCTCGACGACGTTGCGGTGCTGACCAAGCTCGCCGCGAAGAAAACCGCCGGCGTGCTCGGCGACGACCTCGCGTTGAACGCGCAGCAGGTCACCGGCGTGGCTGCGGCGCGCGAACTGCCGGTGGTCTGGGCGGTGGCGAAAGGCTCGTTGCTGAACAAGGCGATCCTGGTGCCCGCGGCGCTGGCGATCAGCGCGTTCATCCCGTGGGCGGTGACGCCGCTGTTGATGGCAGGCGGTGCGTTCCTGTGCTTCGAAGGCGCGGAGAAACTCGCGCATCGCTGGCTGCATGACAAAAGACAGGCGCAGGCCGCGCACCGGGAGCAGCTTAAGCAGGCCACGGCCGACCCGTCCGTCGATCTGGTCGCGCTTGAAAAGGAAAAGATCAAGGGCGCGGTGCGCACCGACTTCATCCTGTCGGCCGAGATCATCGCGATCACCCTGGGCACCACCGCGCAGGTGCCGATCGGCACGCAGTTCACGGTGCTGGCGATCGTCGCGCTGTTGATGACGGTGTTCGTCTACGGGCTGGTCGCGGGCATCGTGAAGCTCGACGATATCGGCCTCGCATTGAGCCGACGCAGCGGCTTGCTGCACACGCTCGGGGTCTGGATCGTGCGCCTGACGCCGTGGCTGATGAAAGGCTTGTCGGTCGCCGGCACCGCCGCGATGTTCCTGGTCGGCGGCGGCATCCTGGTGCACGGCGTACCGCCCTTGCAGGACGCCGTGACCGGACTGGCAACCGCGGCCGGCAACGGGATCGCATGGCTGGTCGAGACGCTGCTGAACGGCGGCATCGGCATTCTTGCAGGCATGCTCGTGCTGCTGCTGTGGACGGGCATCGAGCGGTTGCGGCGTTGACATGCCTGCGCGCGCATGGCGTGCGCGTCGACCACATGCGAAGATGCTTGTTCAACCTGGAAGGAACATCCTGTATGAGCGACCAACCGAAACGCCCGACGAAACGCCTGACGTCTGCCGACTTCAAGCCCGAAGTGCTGCGCCTGTTCGATCAGTACGTGCACGGCCAGCTCGACCGGCGCGGTTTTCTGGATCGCGCGGCGCGCCACGCGGCCGGCGGTGCGGCGGGCGCGGCCGGCCTGCTCGCGGCACTGAGCCCGAATTTTGTGCAGGCGCAGCAGATTGCGCCCGACGACGCGCGCATCAAGACCGGTTTCGTCGAATTCGCATCACCGGACGGTTACGGCAAGGTGCGCGCGTACGTGGCACGCCCCGCAAATGCGAAAGGCCCGCTGCCGGTGGTGCTCGTCGCGCATGAGAACCGAGGCTTGAATCCGCATATCGAAGACATCGCGCGCCGACTGGCCGTGTCCGACTTCATCGCCATTGCGCCGGATGCACTGTTTCCGCTGGGCGGTTATCCGGGCGACGAGGACAAGGCACGCGAGCTGTTCGGCAAGCTGGATCAGGCCAAGACACGTGAAGACTTTGTCGCAGCCGCGGGCTATGCGCGCGGCATCGAAGGCGGCAACGGCCGGCTCGGCTCGGTCGGTTTTTGCTACGGCGGCGGCATCGTCAACATGCTGGCCACGCGCGTGCAGGCGATGAAAGCGGGCGCTGCGTTCTATGGCGCACCGCCCGCGCTCGACAAGGTCGCGAACATCAGCAACGGCACCGAGCTGCTGCTGATCTTTGCCGCAGAAGACGAACGCATCAACGCGATGTGGCCGGCCTATAAGGACACGCTCGAAGTGGCCGGCGTCCACTTCGAAGCCGTCACCTATGCGGGTGTGCAACACGGCTTCAACAACGACACCACGCCGCGCTATGACCAGGCGGCCGCGGGCCAGGCCTGGGGACGCACGATGGCGCTGTTCGGGTGGACGCTGCGGGCCTGAAACTCGCCGGCGGCTGGTCGGGCTTCGTGGGTATGGGCCGCAGCCGGCCATGACGATTGGCGATCGGCTGCGCCACGACAGCAGTCGCACGGAATTGCCATGATCGAAGCTGGATCGCCGCGTTGGACCGCTTGAGCGAGACGGCGGCAATTACAATCACCGCTTCCAAACGCGGCCAACCGCATGCGCCGACCGACGGTTTCTTGGTTGCGACGCACACTGAATTGCTGACGGCGCGCCACTTCATGCTGGCGCTGCACGGCGCCCTGGTCCCCCTGCGAACAACAACGACGACGGCTCCTGCCGTCGTTCGCACTTCATGCTTCATTCATCCCTCCGCCGGGATTGGTTGTCCAATGTCCGCGGCGACCTGCTGGCCGGCATGGTCGTCGCGCTCGCGCTGATCCCGGAGGCGATCGCGTTCTCCATCATCGCGGGCGTCGATCCCAAAGTCGGTTTGTACGCCTCGTTCAGCATCGCTGTGGTGATTGCGTTCGCAGGCGGGCGGCCCGGCATGATCTCGGCGGCCACCGGCGCGATGGCGCTGGTGATGGTCACACTGGTGAAGGACCACGGGCTGCAGTACCTGTTGGCTGCGACCTTGCTGACCGGCGTGTTGCAGATGATCGCCGGCGCGTTGCGGCTCGGCTTCCTGATGCGCTTCGTCTCCCGCTCGGTCATCACCGGCTTCGTCAATGCCCTGGCGATCCTGATCTTTCTGGCGCAACTGCCCGAGCTGATCGGTATGGGCTGGGTTGTTTATGCGATGACTGCGGCCGGTCTGGCGATCATCTACGGCCTGCCCTACCTCACGCGCGCAGTGCCGTCGCCGCTGGTCTGCATCGTGCTGCTGACGGGGGTGGCCATCTACTTCCGTCTGGACATCCGCACTGTTGGCGACATGGGCGAGCTGCCCGACAGCCTGCCGGTGTTCCTGCTGCCCGACGTGCCACTGACGCTTCAGACGTTGCGCATCATCTCTCCGTATGCGGCCACGCTGGCCGTGGTCGGCCTGCTCGAATCGATGATGACCGCATCGATCGTGGACGACCTGACCGACACCGGCAGCAACAAGAACCGCGAATGCGTGGGCCAGGGCATCGCCAATGTCGCGACCGGCTTCATCGGCGGCATGGCGGGCTGCGCGATGATCGGCCAGTCGGTCATCAACGTGAAGTCCGGCGGGCGCGGACGGTTGTCGGCGCTGGCCGCGGGCCTGCTGCTGCTGGTGCTGGTCGTGTTCATGGGCGACTGGGTGCGGCAGATTCCAATGGCGGCGTTGGTCGCGGTGATGATCATGGTCAGCATCGGCACCTTCGACTGGCGCTCGATCTGGAAGCTGCGCGAACATCCGACGAGCTCGTCGATCGTGATGCTGGCCACCGTCGCGGTGACCGTCTCCACGCACGACCTGGCCATGGGCGTGTTCGTCGGCGTGCTGCTGTCAGGCCTCTTCTTCGCGCACAAGGTCGCACGCGTGCTGCATGTGGGCAGCCAGCTCGATGATGCGAAAAGCGAACGCACCTACATCGTCACCGGCCAGGTGTTCTTTGCATCAGCGCCGACGTTCACCGCCGCGTTCGATTTCAAGGAAGTGATCGAGCGCGTGCGCATCGACGTGGGCCGCGCGCACTTCTGGGACATCACGGCCATCAGCGCGCTGGACAAAGTGGTGCTGAAGTTCCGGCGCGAAGGCGCAAGCGTCGACGTGGTCGGGCTGGACCAGGCAAGCGCCACGCTGGTCGATCGGTTTGCGCTGCATGACAAGCCTGGCGCGGTTGAACAGCTCATGCACTGACGCTCGTTTTTTTCGAGCGCGAGGGAAGGCGAACGCGATGAACAAGGTCTATGCGTGCATTGACGGCGCAGCCGGCACGCCAGCGGTGATCGACTGGGCCGTCTGGTCGGCGCAGCGGCTTGGCGTGCCGCTGGAGCTGCTGCATGCGCTGGAGCGCCCTTCCGAAAGCACGCCGGTCACCGACCACAGCGGTGCGATCGGGCTGGATGCACAGTTTTCGCTGCTGCAGGAACTGAGCACGCTTGACGAGCAGCACGCCCGGTTCGCGCAGGAAGCCGGCCGGCGCCTGCTGGCAGGCGCGCGCGAACGGGCCGCGGCAGCGGGTGTCGTGCAACTCGATGCGCGGCTGCGGCATGGCGCGCTGGTCGACACGGTCATCGAGCTGGAGCCGGACGCGCGCCTGTTCGTGCTGGGCACGCATCGTCGCGCAGCCACGTCCGCACGGCTGCATCTGGACCACCGCGTCGAGCAGGTGATCCGTGCTGTCAAGCGCCCGGTGCTGGTCGTCACGAACGAGCGCTTTGCCGCGGTGCCCGAGCGCTTCGTGCTGGCCTACGACGGCAGCGCCACCGCACGCAAGGCGATCAGTACCGTGGCACGCAGCCCGCTGCTGGCGGGCCTGCAGGCGCTGGTCGTGACGGCGGGTGAGGACGAGCGCCAAGCCCGCGGCCCGCTCGACGAAGCCCAGGGCCTGCTGGACAACGCAGGCTTCGAGACCGAAACCGCGTTCATCAAAGGCGAGGCCGACACCGCGTTGCCCGATTTCCTGAAGGCGCGTTCGGCTGCGTTGCTCGTGATGGGCGCCTACGGGCATTCGCGGTTGCGCAGCTTCCTCATGGGCAGCACGACGACGGCGATGTTGCGCCTGAGCGAGGTGCCGGTGCTGATCCTGCGTTGATGCATGGGCTGCAGGCAGATGGCGCAGTCGCAACGGATATGCGTTCGTGGCGACCATATGGCGCCCCTTCGCGGAAAAAATTCTCCAGTGTGCCGCGCAGCGTCAGGCTGCTGGTGATGAATCACGCGCAACTCGCCTCCTTCAACATTCGCACCGCCTGACTGCCTGCATCGGTCAGGCACGGCGCCGTCGGCGCGCCGACGGCCTGCTGGCAAGCGGCCTGGGTGCGGTCCTGCAGCGGGTCGAACGCGATGTACGGCGATCGCATCCGTTCATTCACCACGACTGCCGGATCTGCATCAAATGTGCTTTGTGCACAGGTGGATGGTGCATTGTTTGCTACTTTTTCAGTAGCAATGAGTGAGCGCTGCCGAAGCGCGTCCATTGCTGCCATCTCGCGCCGCAGACCAGCGGCCCGCACCTCATCGCACCTGGGCAATCAATAAAAAGTTTGCCCGATCTGCGCCCGCTGCATCTTTTTGCCATCGCTCGTTCGTAGTGCTCGATGCGGACCGGCTGACGGAACTCGTTCTTCTGCTGCTGCTTCAGCCGGCGCCTGCAGTTCGCAAAAGGCGACACACCGTCGCATGCACCACAAGAGACCAACCCCCTTCAAGGATTCCGATGAAGCCAATCACGATGAAGATGTCAGCCACTGCAGCCGCAATCGGCCTGCTCACGACCGGCCTGGCCGCCTGCGGCAGCTCGGACAACAACAATAACAACAGCCCCACGCCCACCGCACCCGTCGCAGTCGGTGACACGGTGGTGCTGACCAGTTCCGCCAGGCTTCTGTCGTTCAACCGCGCCGCGCCGGCAACGGCTGTGGGCTCGGTCGCGCTGCGCGGGCTTGGCAGCAATGACACGCTGCTGGGCATCGACTATCGCCCGGCAAACGGCCAGCTCTACGCGGTATCCAGCGCCGCGCGCATCTACACCATCAATGCCGCCACCGGCATGCTGACCGAAGTGGCCACGTTGAGGGCGGCCAGCGGCGATGCGCGCCCGTTCACCACGCTCAGCGGCACCGACTTCAGCGTGGATTTCAATCCCGTAGCCGACCGGCTGCGCGTGGTCAGCAACACCGGGCAGAACCTGCGCATCAACGTCGAGACCGGAGACACCATCACCGATGGCGACATCACGCCGCCGGCCGGCAGCAGCTCGTCGATCACTGCTGTGGCCTACACCAACTCATTTGCCGGCACGACCAGCACCGCGCTCTACGACATCGATGCCGCGCGTGGCCTGTTGCACCTGCAGGACCCGCCGAACGCAGGTGGGCTGGCCGCCGGTGTGCCGCTGGGCGTGCAGGCCACCGCGGTGAACGGCTTCGACGTGGATGCACGCAACAACGTCGGCTATGCGGCGTTGTCGGTCGGCGGCTCGACCGGCTTGTACCGGATTGACCTGAGCGCGACGGCAGCCGCCAGTGCCGCCACCCGCATCGGCGACATCGCAGGCGGAGAAGCCGTGCGCGGCCTGGCGCTCGCACCCGCGGCGGCACCTGCAGCGATCGGCCTGAGCAACGACAACCGCCTGATCGGCTTCGATCCGAAGGCGCCGAATACGCTGACGTCGAACGTGGCGATCACGGGTTTGCAGGCAGGCGAATCGGTGCTCGGCATCGACGTGCGGCCTGCGAACGGCCGGCTCTATGCGCTGACCAGCGCAGCACGGCTGTACACCGTCGATCCTGGCACCGGCGCTGCCACGATCTCCAGCGCGCTGCTGGCCGATCCGGCCGACAGCACGCTGCCCTACAACGGCTTGAGCGGCGCCGTGTTCAGCGTCGACTTCAACCCAGCTGCGGACCGGCTGCGCGTGCTCAGCGACAGCGGCCAGAACCTGCGCATCAACGTGGAGACCGGCGCCGTGACGACCGATGGCAGCGTGAACCGCACGCCCGGCGCCGTGGTGCTGGGCGCCGCCTACAGCAATGCGTTTGCCGGCACCACGACGACGACGCTGTATGACTTGGAAGGGCGCAGCAACGTGCTGGCGCGCCAGGTACCGCCCAACGATGGCACGCTGATCGACATCGGGCCGCTGGGCGTCATGCTGGGCGCGCGCGCGACTGCATTCGACATCGGCGGTGGCGGCAACGGCCTGGTGCTGCTGGCGCTGCCGGCCAGCGGCGCTGCAGGTCCGTATTCGCTCTACACGGTGTCGCTTTCGACCGGTGTGGTCAGCCTGTATCGCAACACAGGCGACGCCGCGCTGTCACGCATCGGCGGTGCCAGCGGACCCGCGCTGCGCGACCTCGCGATCCGATTCTGACGGGCGCTGAGTCTGCTGCGAGGTCGGCATTCGATCGGCAGCAGCACGAGCGGCTGCACGGGCTGCTGCCTCGCGTTGGCAAGTCGCAGGCTTCAGATACATTCGACACCCATGTCAGCCCCCTTGCAGCCCTTCGATTACGAAGCGGCGCTCGAAGCTTGCGCACAGGGCGATGCGGCTGCGTTGCGCGCGCTCTACGAGCGCGAATCGCGTTGGCTGCTCGGTGTGGCGTTGCGCATCGTGCGCGACCGCGCCCATGCCGAGGACGTGCTGCAGGATGCGTTCGTGCAGGTCTGGAGCAAGGCCGGCAGTTATCAACGAACATTGGGCTCGGCACGCGGCTGGATCTACACGGTGGTGCGCCACCGCGCATTGGACGCAGCCCGGCAACTGGGGCGCGAATGGCCAGCCGGCGACGACATCGAGGCGCTGAGCGATCTGGCCGCGCAGGCCGACGGGTTGCACAACGCCGCGCCGGACCAGCGGGAAGCGCTCGAACATTGCCTGGCGCAGCTCGATCCGCAGCGGCGCGCCTGCGTCGTGCATGCGTTCGTCGACGGCTACACCTACGCGCAGATCGCCACCGCACTGGGTGCGCCGCTGGCCACCGTGAAAAGCTGGATCCGGCGCAGCCTGCTGACATTGAGAGACTGCCTGTCATGAGCCCGACGGACGACCCCGCAGAGCGCGACGCGATCGCCGGTGAGTACGTGCTGGGCACGCTGGAGCCGGCTGAACGCGCTGCCGTGGAAGCCGCGCTGGCAACCGACGCACGGCTGCGCGAGGCGGTATATCGCTGGCAGGACCGGCTGCTGCCGCTCGCGCTGGATGTGCCGCCGTTGCAACCTGCAGCAGATGGCTGGTCTGCGGTAGCCGCGCGGCTTGGCGCTGCGTCGCCGCCGATGCCGATGAGGATGAGCGCGCCGCAGCGGAACCACACCGCACCGGCTGCGAATGAGCCCAGTTTGCGGCGATTGCGCATCTGGCAAAGCGTGGCCGGCGTGGCACTGGCGGCCTGCCTGGTGATGGCGTTGCTGCTGACTCGTGGGCTTGGTCCCGAAACTGCAAACCAGCGCTACCTGACATGGCTGCAGCCGCCGCAGGCAAGCACACAGGCCGGGTGGCTGGTCGAAGTGACCGCTGGCCACGCGCTCCGCCTGTTGCCGGTGGCGGGCAATCTGGACGCGGTGCCGCCGGGCAAGGTGCTGCAGTTCTGGACCAAGCTTGAAGGTGCTGCCGCGCCGACTTCACTCGGCCTGATTGCGCCGAACCAGGCGACCGAGCTGCCGGCGCAGCGCCTGCCCGGAGTCGGCGAACGCCAACTGTTCGAATTGACGCTGGAGCCCGATGGTGGCTCGCAGACCGGCAAGCCGACCGGGCCGGTGCTCTACGTCGGGCGATCGTTCCGGATTTGACAACTGGGGCGCCGGTGGCCTGTCCAGCATGCGGGCGCAGCCACCATCACGATTGCTTCTTTGCCCACGCCTCGTAGCGTGCCGCAGTCTCCGCATTCGGCGGATACAGCCCAGGCAACGCCGCACCTTGCTGCACCTCGTTCATGATCCAGCCTTCGAGCCGCTCCTGCTCGACCGCGGCCTTGATCACGTCGTCGAGCAGCGCGGCCGGGATCAGCACCGCGCCATCGCCATCCACGACGATCACGTCGTTCGGGAATACCGCGACGCCGCCGCAGGAAATCGGTTGCTGCCAGCCGACGAAGGTCAGGCCATTGACCGATGCGGGCGCCGCATTACCCCGGCACCAGATCGGCAGTCTGGTCGACAGCACGCCTTCCAGATCGCGCACGACGCCGTCCGTCACAAGCCCGGCCACGCCGCGCTTTTGCATGCGCGCACACAGGATGTCACCGAAAATGCCTGCATCGGTCGTGCCAAGCGCATCGACCACCGCGATGCAGCCGGCCGGCATTGCTTCGATCGCGGCGCGCGTGGAGATCGGCGAGCCCCAGGATGCGGGCGTGGCGAGGTCTTCGCGTGCGGGCACGAAGCGCAAGGTGAACGCACGGCCGACCAGTCTCGGCTGGCCCGG
Source organism: Burkholderiaceae bacterium (assembly GCA_965218765.1). Taxonomy (GTDB): domain Bacteria; phylum Pseudomonadota; class Gammaproteobacteria; order Burkholderiales; family Burkholderiaceae_C; genus JBBPYC01. Next base: position 258,149 of record CBDCLU010000005.1, read on the forward strand.
CACGAGCGGCCGGCTGCCGCGCAGCCAGACGTTGCGCAGGCCTTTCTTGAGCAGCACGGTGGTCAGGGTGGCGGTGGTCACCTCCGACAGCGCGTCGATGACGGCCGGGTCAAGTGGCTGAACTTCGATGTTCATCGGGTTTTCCTCAAGCGTCGGCGCCGTGCCCGGCCTGCATGGCCATGCCGTCCGGGCCGAAGCCGGCTGATGCGGCCTTCGCCCTGCCTGCAAGCGATGCGTCCCACTTCACGCGCCCCGGTGTCTTGCCACCCAGGATCGACACCATCAGGCCGCCCTGCACGGGATCGTCGCCGTCCAGGCTGCGGAACGCGCGATGCACGAATGGCGGCACGCTGATGGTGTCGCGCGGGCCCAGCGAGGCGGTATGCACTTGGCCGTCGGTGCCGTCGATCCAGTCGACTTCCCAGCGCCCGGACTGGATCACGAACACTTCCTCGCTATCGTGCCAGTGCATCGCAGCGCCGCAGCCTTTCGGTGCGACGATGAAGTCGATATGGAAATTCTCGGCTGCGGGGATCTTCGGCAAGAAGTTCGGATCGTCCGTGACACCGGAGCCGATCACGCTGTAGAGCGTGCGCTCATGCCCCTTGACCCAGGTATCGACAAACGCGCGCGGGCTGGCGGGAATGTCGCCCCAGCGCGCGATGCGTTGCTCCATCTGCGCCCGGGTACAGGGCTGGGACGGCGCGACGTGGGCGTCCCAGGAGTCGATCAATGCCTGCTTGTGGTCCATGCCGTGCCTCCATCCTTAAAAAAACCAAACTCTACCGCCAGCGACGCGGCGCTACCCCTTGACCGCCCCGGCCGTCAAGCCGGTGATGATCTGCTTGGCCGCGATGAACGTGAAGATCAGCGGCGGCAGCGCGATCAGCACGCCCGCGGCCATGATCTTGCCCCATTCGACGCCCGAGTCGGTGATGAAGTTGGAGATCGACGCCGGCAGCGTGCGCGTCACCCGGTTCGTCAGGATGAAGCTCAGGATGAACTCGTTCCACGCGAGCCGGAACGTGAAGATCGCGGCCGCCGCCAGGCCCGGCTTGATCAGCGGCAGCACGATCTTCCAGAACACCCGGAACGGCCCGCAGCCGTCGATCGCCGCCGCTTCTTCGAGCTCGATCGGCAACTGGTCGATGAAGCCGTACAGCAGCCAGATTGTGAACGGCAGATTCAGCGCGACGTAGACCAGTACCACGCCCGAGAGCGTGTCGCCGATGCCCCAGGCCTGCCAGAGCACGAACACCGGCACTGCGAGCACTGCAGGCGGCAAGGTGCGCAGGATCAACGTCGAATAGGAAAGCGGCTCGCGGCCCAGAAAGCGAAACCGCGCCATCGCATACGCGCACATGGTGCCGAGCATCAACGTGATGAGCGTGGCCGAGATCGAGATCTTCAGGCTGTTCGCCATGTAGCGGTCGACGTGATTCTCCTGGATCACGGCACTGTAGTTGGCAAGCGTCGGCGTGATCAGCCAGGACCAGTGTGTCGAAAAAATCTGCGCCTCGGTCTTGACCGACGTATAGCCGAGGATCACGAGCGGCAGCAGACACGCAGCCGACAGCACGATCAGTACCAGATAGTGCAGCGGCGAGCCGCGCGGCGGAGCTTCCGGGTTGCTGCCGCTCACCTGCGCTCCGACGCTTTGAGCGGGTTGGCGATCAACAGGATCGAAAGCGACAGCACCGAGACGATCACGAGCAGCAGGATCGACAACGCAGCAGAGTAGCCGAGCCGCTGGCTGATAAATGCGGCCTTGAAGATGTGCAGCGAGAACAGCTCGGTGGACAGCCCCGGCCCGCCGAACGTCATCACGTAGATCACTTCGAGGCCGCGCATGCCGTCGATCATGCGCGCGAGCAGCGTGACGATCAGGATCGGCTTGATGATCGGCAGCTTCACGCGCACGATCTGCTGCCACCAGTTCGCGCCGTCGATGCGCGCGGCTTCGATCACGCTGCTATCGAGCCCTTGCAGGCCGGCCAGCACCATGATCAGCACGAACGGCGTCCACTGCCAGATGTCGGTCAGCACCATCGCGCCGAACGCGGTCGCGGGCTCGGCAAGCCATGCGTGCGGCGCGACGCCGACCCAAGCCAACGCCTGGTTGATCGGCCCGAAGCTCGCATCGAACAGGTAGCGCCAGATCAGGCCGACGCAGATCGGCGCGATCATCATCGGCAGGATGAAGACGGTGCGAAAAAATCGCATGCCGCGGATCGGCTTTTCAAGGAACAGCGCAAGCGCGATGCCGAGCACCATTTCGCTGATCACCGCGACCAACACGAACGCGAGCGTGACCCCCATCGAGGTCCAGACCTGCGCCGACTTGAGCATCTGCGCGAACGCATCGAAGCCAACGAACTTGGCAGTCGTCGCGAAGTCGGTGCCCATCGGCCAGTCGTAGAAGCTCAGGCGCACCGCGTCGACGATCGGCAGCGCGAGGCCCGCGATCATCACGAGCACGGCCGGCAGGATGTAGACGTAGGGCGTGAGCCGCGCCAGCCGCGCCGAAGTCGCCGGCGCGCGGCCCCCGGACTTTTGCGGGCGCGGCTCGACCCGGCTCCCGACCGGATTCAGGATTTCGGGCGGCGACGCAGCGGTCATCGAAACCGAAAGCTCAGGTCTTGAGCCATCCGCCCTTGCGCACCACATCTTCCACCGTCGGCACGATCGCATCGAGCGCCTGCTTGGCCGATTTGCCGCCGGTGATCACGTCGGGCAGCGCGGTGCCGATGATTTGCTGGCTGATGCGGTCCCACTCGGGGATCAGCGGGCGCCAGTCCGGGTTGCAGATCTTGAGCGATTCGCGCAGTGCCGGCACTTCGATCGCGTACTTCTTCTGCATCTCGGCGTTTTCGAGCGTGGACAGTCGGTTCACGTTGCCGCCAGCGAGCGCGATCTTCAGGTCGGCCTTCTTCGTCGTCAGCCACTGCATGAACAAAAACGCCGCATCCTTGTTGCGTGCGTTCTTCGGAATCGCCATCGCAAAGCCGCCGCTCTGCGCCGAATACTGCGTGCCCTTGGGGTGCACGACGTAGCCGACCTTGCCGACGATCTTGCTCTTCGCCGGGTCCTGCGCGGGGCCGAACACCGAGATCGAGTCGAGGTACATTGCGGCCTGCCCTTGCAGGAACGCGTTCTGCATCTCACCGAAGCCGTAGCTCGCGATGCCGGGCGGGCCGGTATCGACGATCTCTTTGAGAATCTCGGCGGCTTTCACGCCCTGCGCGTTGTTGAACGCCGCGTGCCAGTCGTCGCTGAACACCGAGCCGCCGTTCGGGGTCAGGTGCAGCAGCCAGGCGGCCGTGACCTGATGCCCGGTCTGCCCGCGTGAGGTCAGCCCGCCGATGCCTTCCTTGTCCTTGATCAGGTGGCAGAGCTTCAGCAACTCGTCGTAGGTCTTCGGCGGCGCGAGCTTGTGCTTCTCGAAGATGTCGGTGCGGTAGCCGAGCACGCCGGTTTCGGCGCCGAACGGGATGCCGTAGGGTTGCGCGCCCGGGCCCGGCAGGTACATCTTCGGGCCGCCGACCAGCGCATTCGTGTCCCAGTATTTCGGGATGATGTCCTTCTGGTCCCAGTCGGCGTCGGCCAACGCCTTGTTGTTGAAGTAGGGGGCGAGCGCCTCCAGAAGACCCTTCTGCACGTACTCGGTCTTCCACATTACGACGTAGACGATCACGTCGTAGTCGCCCTGGGACTTGCCCATCTCCAGCGTCTGCTTGTCCTTCATGCGCAGGTACTGCATCTTGTCGCGCTCGACCTTGATGCCGGTCTCGGCCGTGAACTCGGCGAACAGCTTCTCCGCCTGGTCGTAGTGCGGGTGCGCGGGGAAGTTGATGACGATGGTTTGGCCCTTGTACTTCGCGTACTTGTCCTGGGCCATCGTATGCACCCAGGGGCTGAGGGCGGCGCCAGCGGCCACGCCCTGAATCAGTTGACGGCGTTTCATGATGAAAAGGTTCTCCCTTAAGACTTGCAGATCGCTCGCAGATAAAAACTCAAACGCTCAGTGAACGGCCATGCGGCCCGGGCTCGAACGCATGCAGACTGTCGGCCGGTGCATGCGCGGTGATGGTCTGCCCCACCAAGCTGCTGTGGTTGCCGGCTTGCGCGCACGTGATCTCGTCGGCTGCATCGCCATGCAGCGAACAGCTCAGCACGCTCTCGGTGCCCAGGTATTCGCAGACCGTGACCTGCATGCGGAGCGCAAGTGCATCGGTCGCCTCACCCATGCGGATCGACTGCGGCCGCACGCCGAGCACCACGCGGTGTCCAATGCGTGAGCGTGCCGCCGCCTGCATCGCGGCCGGCATCGGGCATTCGAAGCCGTCGCCGGTGAAGCACAACGCGCCTGCACGTTCGTCGATCGCCGCATCCAGAAAATTCATCGTCGGGCTGCCGATGAAGCCGGCCACGAAGCGGTTCACCGGCCGGTTGAACACGTCGTCTGGGCTGCCCATCTGCTGGATGCGGCCCTGGTCCATCACGACGATGCGGTCCGCCAGCGTCATTGCCTCGATCTGGTCGTGTGTGACGTAAACCGTGGTCTTGCCCAGACGCCGGTGCAGCAGCGCGATCTCGATGCGCATGTGGCCGCGCAGCTTCGCGTCGAGATTCGACAGCGGTTCGTCGAACAGGAACACCTTCGGTTCCCGCACGATCGCGCGGCCCATCGCAACGCGCTGGCGTTGGCCGCCGGACAGCTCCTTTGGCTTGCGCTTGAGCAGCGGCTCGATGCTGAGCACCTTGGCGGCGGCCGTCACCCGCCTGGCGACCTCGGCCTTCGGGGTGCCGGCCAAGTCCAGCGCAAAACTCATGTTCTCCGCCACGTCCATGTGCGGATACAGCGCGTAGTTCTGAAACACCATCGCGATGTCACGGTCCGCGGGTGTGGCACGCGTCACGTCGCGGCCGTCGATGATGATCTGCCCGGAGGTTGGCACCTCGAGCCCCGCGATCATGCGCAAGGTGGTGGACTTGCCGCAGCCGGACGCGCCGACCAGCACGATGAACTCGCCGGCCGCAGCAGCCAGGCTCATCTCCTGCACCACCTGCACGTCGCCGAAACGCTTGGCAATGTTTTGCAGCTGCAGGTAGGGCATGTCGCAGGGGTCTGGGGCGTCTGGCTGTTTCCGACGATGGTTGTCCGGCGCGCGCACTGCAGCAATAGGGTAATTCCCTTGCGGCGCTGCGCATGAAGCGCGCCCGCAAGACAAAGCCCGATTGCTTCTCAACGCTTGGCCGCACAGCAGCACTCAGGCGGCTGGCCGCAGTCGGCGCTCCATGCGCTGCGCATCGATGCCGGCGCCGTAATAGCCCGCAATCCGCTGCATCTCGGCGAACCCCATGCGAAGGTAATACCGCAGCGCTGCCGCATTGTCTGCACGCAGCTCGAGCCGGATCGCCTCGATGCCGGCCACCTGCGCCGATTCGATCAGCCATTCGAGCAGGCGCGTCGCGATGCCGCGGCGATGCTGCGTCGGCCGCACGCACAACAAGGCTAGGTGCGCGGTGCTGTCGGCGAACTGCATGACGGCAAAGCCGTGCAGCGCAGCGCCATCGACCGCCGCGAGCGCGATCGTGTCGGGATCGCGGATGAACGCGGCCATGCGCACGCGCGTGTAACGCCAGGCCAGCCCGGTTTCGATCAGGTCGCGTGACAACTCGGCCATCGCCTGCGCGTGCGCCAAGCTGGCTGGCTGATAAGACAAGGTGGTTGGCCGATTCATATGACCTCCGAGCTTTGGACCCGAACCCGCTGGCTCATGCACGCAGCCACGTGGCCCGCGCATCACCGACGCCACATCTGCCTGCTGCAGCACCGCCTGAGGCAGCACGTTGCAGCCGGCCTCGAGACGCTTTACGCGCCAATTGCGTGAACAGGTCACGCGCCTGACCGTCGAGTTTCGTCAACACGAGCCGGCAGACCCCACCGTTGGCTGTCGCGCCGATCCAGGCAAGCGCCATCAGCGCATCCCGCAATCGACGACCGTCGATGCGCGGGCCGCTTTGGACAAAGCGTGGCGTTTCGGCAAGCTATTCATGACGAGACGTTGACGGGGCTGAAAGAGCGCCGATGTGATCAGTCTATCGGCGGTGCCGGCCGCTGCGACGTGCTTGCGCCATACCGGACCGGCGAGGCCCGCGTCGTTGCAGGCGCCGCAGCACCTCGATCGGCACCGGCTGCGAGCGCGAGGAACGCTGCCTCGGCCGCCGCACCACTGACGCCGGCCAGTCGCACGATCCCGTCGGGCTCGGCGTCGTCCAGCATCAGCAACCCCAGGTCCCAGCCGGCGAAGCGCGGCACGCATTCCCGCTCAGCCGATACCAGCATCGCCATGTCGATATGCCGCCGGTCGGCCCGCAGTTTTGCCAGCAGTGCATCGATCGCAGTGGCCGGGCCTTGCAGCATCTGCGCGAACCGCACGCCGTCGAAGATGAGCAGGCCGCAGATACCGCAACGGCCATTGTTGGCGCGCGCCGTTTTGGTGATGGCACCGACGACCGACGGTCCGGCCTGTTCGGACAACTGGCTTGTGTAGAGGATGGTTTTGAGGCGCGTCATTGTCAGGCAGGAGTGGTCCAGAAGACGGGCAGGTCATCAGATAAGGATGCAGCGGTCGGACCGGTCAATTGCGGATGCATCGCACCCCACCTGCGCACTGCATGCATTTTCAGATCACTATGAAATCAATAGCTGCCCGGGCATTCTGCACCAGCGCCTACCGCCAGATCGATCACAAAAAAGAAGGTTCAGCAACGCCTGATGCGGAGATCGAACACCGGCGCGCTCGCCGCCGTCAGCTCAAGCCGGTGACCGGCAGCGCTGCACCATGCACCGCGCGGGCCGCGTCCGACGCAAGGAACGCGATCACATTGGCCAGATCGCTTGCTGCGACCCACTTCGCCGGGTCCGCCTCCGGCATCGCCGCCCGGTTCTCCGGCGTGTCGATGACCGTCGGCAGCACGCAGTTGACGTTGATGCCTTGCTCGCGCAGCTCGGCCGACATCGCTTCGGTCAGCCGGATCACGGCGCTTTTGGATGCGGTATAGGCGCCCATCCGCGCGGCACCGCGCTGCGCCGCGAACGCGCCGACATTGACGATTCTTCCGCCGCCGTTGTTGATCATCTGTGGCACCACAGCACGGGCCATGTGCAGCAGCGAGCGTGCATTCAGATCGAACAGCAAGTCCCATGTCTGGTCCGGCGCTTCATGCACCGCTTCGCCCATCGCGAAGCCGCCGGCCAAGTTGCACAGCACGTCGATGGGGCCGAAGCGTGCGGTCGCCTCTGCGATCGCAGCGTCGATCTGGCGCGGGTCCAGCAAGTCTGCGGCGAGCAGCAACCGGTCCGGCGACTGCGCAGCGCCGAACGCCGCTTGCAGGACATCGTCGGTCCGATCGATCAACACCAGGCGCTCGCCGCTGGCCGCGAATGCAGCAACCACCGCGCGGCCGAGGTTGCCGGCCGCACCGGTGATGAGGACAGTGCGCGACCCCTGGACGTTCATGTTGCGGCTCCTGCTGCTGTTCGTTCTTGCCTGCGCTTCGCGGCGTGATGGCGGCCAGTGCCGCGCGTATAGACCTGGTCGGTGTCGAGCACGGTGCCGGGCTCGTGGTCGGGCAGGCCTTCGATGCGCTGGTAGGCCGGTGCGAAGTCGATGCGTGCCAGTTCGAGCAGCTCGTCCAGCGTCTCGATCACGAAATAGGTTTCCTGAAAATCATCGATGCGGTAGCCGGTGCGCAAGGTGCGGTCCAGGTTCAGCCGGATGCGGTTCGGCGACGGATCGTCGAGCGCAAACACGCTTTCGGTCGCCGATGACGCAATGCCGGCGCCATAGATGCGCAGGCCGTCTTGCTGGCGCACCAGCCCGAACTCGATCGTGTACCAGTAAACCCGGGCCAGCTTGTTCAAGGTGCCCAGCCTGTGCGCGCGCAGGCCGCCTTCGCCATACGCCTGCACGTAGTCGGCGATCGCCGGATGCAGCAGCAACGGCACATGGCCGAACACGTCGTGGAACACGTCGGGTTCTTCGAGGTAGTCGAGCTGACTGGGCTTGCGGATGAACTGACCGGCGGGGAAGCGGCGATTGGCCAGATGCTCGAAAAACATGTCGTCGGGCACCAGACCGGGCACTGCCACCACCTGCCAGCCGGTACGCTTCATGAGCAGCTCGGACAGGCGGCGAAAGTCAGGGATCTCGTCGGCCTTCATCGGCAGCTCGTTCATGCCGCGCACGAACGAGTCGCAGGCGCGGCCGACCAGCAGCTTGCTCTGGCGCTCGAACAGGGTCTTCCAGACGCCGTGCTCCTGCGCCGTGTAATCGACCCAGCCTTGGTCGATGGTCCAGTCGGCACGTTCGGGCTTGGCGCCTGCGGCGGCGCCGTGCTTGGCGGACGCGCCGGTGCTTGGATTTTCGTGCAGCGGCTCGGGCATAACGCTCTCCTTCATGCGTGGGTCAGGCCGGCGGCCGCGCGAAGTTGGTGCAGAAGCGGTCGGCCACTTGGGCCAGTTCGATGTCGTTCATGGTCAGCCCGCCCGCATCGTGCGTGGTCAGCGTGATCATGACCCGGTTATAGATGTTCGACCATTCGGGATGGTGGTTCATCTTCTCCGCTGTGAGCGCGAGTTGCGTCATGAAGCCGAATGCAGACGTGAAGTCGGCAAACTCGAACTCACGCGCGATCAGACCGCCACGCGCTTCGGTGAAATGCCAGTCCGGCAGTCGTGCCAGCAGTTGCGTGCATTCGGTGGAATCGAGTTTTTTCATGCCGGGATCATCCGCTTTTGGCAGCTGGCGTGCCAAGTCGCTGGTTCAGCTGCTCAATCACCACCGAGACGGCCCAGCACCAGTCGCTATCCAGCGGCCGACGATGCAGCAGAAACCAGCAGGGTAAAAGAAATACGGTTGAGTCGCGTCGGCTCCATGCGCCACATCAAAGCGCGTCGTCGCGAATGCCGTTCGAGCGCCCCAACGCTTCCGACCGGCAAACGGGCCGCCATGAAATAGAAGCATCGGCAAGACAAAGAAAAAGCAGCCCAGAGGCTGCTTTTTCTAACGTGTGTTGGCGGAGCGGACGGGACTCGAACCCGCGACCCCCGGCGTGACAGGCCGGTATTCTAACCAACTGAACTACCACTCCTGGCTACATGACGTTGCGCTCCGTGGGGAGCCAAGTGCCATCGACTTGTGCCGTTCATCCAGAAGATCGGCTTCCGGAAGTCTGGCGACCCTACGGGGATTCGAACCCCGGTACTCACCGTGAAAGGGTGATGTCCTAGGCCTCTAGACGATAGGGTCAAAACCTGTGGGACAACTGACTTCTTGTTCTGCACCGACCGACGACGGCTGCGGCGGATGGTGGAGGTAAGCGGGATCGAACCGCTGACCTCTTGCATGCCATGCAAGCGCTCTCCCAGCTGAGCTATACCCCCAAACCTTTGGCTGCGCTGCAAACGCGTCGAGCCTCAGATTATAGCTTGGGTCACACAGGCGCTTTCAGTCGCTGCAGCACCGCATCGCGTGGCAGCAACGCCAACACTGCATCAAGTGACGGCGTCTGCGCCGTGCCCATCACCAGCACGCGCACCGGCACAGCCAGTTGCGGCATTTTCAGCCGTGCATCAGCCAGCAGTTGCTTGATGACGCGGGCGATTGCCAGCGCGGTCCATTCGCATTCTGCAAGGCGATCGCGCAACTGCTCGATCACCGGCTTGACCGCATCGGTCAGATGCTGATCGCGCAAGGCCTGAGCCACCTCAGGCGCTGTGTAGAACAAGCCCGCCCAGTCAGCCAGCACCACCAGGGTATCGCAGCGATCCTTGAACAGCTCGCAGATCGCGCCCAGACGCTGATCGGTTTCGATGCCGCGCCGCTCGCGCAGCAGGCTGGTCACCAACGGCGCGAGCTCCGCTCCGCTCATCGCCTTGATGTGCTGGGCGTTAACCCAGCGCAGCTTGGCTTCGTCGAACTGCGCGGCGCTGCGGCCCAGGTGATCGAGATCAAACCACGAAACGAACTGTGCGCAACTGAAGATTTCGTCGTCGCCGTGGCTCCAGCCGAGGCGCGCGAGGTAGTTGACGAACGCTTCCGCGAGAAAGCCTTCAGCGCGGAACTGCGTGACCGCCTTCGCGCCGTTGCGCTTGCTCATCTTGTCGCCGTGTTCGTTCAGCACGGTCGGCAGATGCGCGTAGATCGGTGCCGGCGCCCTGAGCGCGCGGAAGATGTTGATCTGCCGCGGCGTGTTGTTCACGTGGTCGTCGCCGCGGATCACGTGCGTGATGGCCATGTCGATGTCGTCGACCACGACGCAGAAGTTGTAGGTCGGCGTGCCGTCGGGCCGCGCGATCACGAGGTCGTCGAGTTCGTCGTTGCCGATTTCGATGCGGCCCTTGACCTTGTCGTCCCAGCCGACCACGCCGCCTTGCGGATTGCGAAAGCGCAGCACCGGCTGCGCGCCGGCGGGCACTTCAGGCAGCTGCTTGCCAGGCTCGGGCCGCCAAGTGCCGTCGTAGCGCGGCTTCTGTTTGGCTTCGAGTTGCCGCGCACGCAGCGCGTCGAGCGCCTCGATGCTCATGTAGCACGGATAAACCAGGCCCGCGTGCTGCATCTCGCGCAGCACGGCCTGGTACCGGTCCATGCGCTGCATCTGGAAATACGGGCCTTCGTCGAAGTCGAGCCCGAGCCAATCCATGCCTTGCAGGATCACGTCCACCGCGGCTTGCGAAGACCGCTCGACGTCTGTGTCTTCGATGCGCAGGATGAAGTCCCCGCCATTTGCGCGTGCGAACGCCCACGGGTACAACGCCGAGCGGATGTTGCCCGCATGAATGAAGCCGGTCGGCGACGGCGCAAAGCGTGTGCGCACGCGTGCAGCCGGCACGGTGGCGTCAGCAGATGCCGATCGCTCGGTCACAAGTTCAGTCACAGCGTATCCAGACCGCGCGCGAGATCGGCCAGCACGTCGTCGACGTGTTCGAGCCCGACCGCGAGGCGGATCAGTCCCTGGCCGATGCCAGCCGCCTGCCGCTGCAGCTCCGTCAGCCGGCCGTGGGATGTCGTGGCCGGATGCGTGATGATCGTCTTGGTGTCGCCCAGGTTGGTTGCGATGCTGATCACGCGCGTGCTGTCGATCAGGTGAAACGCATGGCGACGTGCGTCTTCCGGCGTCTCGCCGTGCAACTCGAACGAGACCACCGCGCCACCCAGGCCGGACTGCTGGCGCATCGCCAGTTCGTGCTGCGGATGCGAAGGCAGCGCCGGATAATGGACCCGGCGGATGCGCGGCTGCTGCTCGAGCCAGCGCGCGACCGCGAGCGTGTTGTCCGATTGCGCGCGCATGCGGATGCCGAGCGTCTCCAATCCCTTCAGCACGACCCAGGCGTTGAACGGCGCGACCGCCATCCCGGCCGTGCGCACCACGGGTGCGAACACGTCGGCGATCAACCTGGCCGGCCCGCAGATCGCACCGGCCATCACGCGGCCCTGCCCGTCCAGGTGTTTGGTGCCCGAATGGATCACGAGGTCGGCGCCGAGTTCGATCGGACGCTGCAGCGCCGGTGTGCAAAAGCAGTTGTCGACCGCGAGCAGTGCGCCTGCAGCATGCGCGACGTCTGCCAGCGCACGGATATCGCAGACTTCGGTCAGCGGATTGGTGGGTGTCTCGGCGAACAGCAGCCGCGTGGTCGGGCGCACCGCAGCCTGCCATTCAGCCAGATCGGTCTGCGACACGAACGTGGTTTCCACGCCGAACTTGCCGAACTCCTTGCCGAACAGGTTCAACGTCGAGCCGAACACCGAGCGCGAACAGATCACGTGGTCGCCCGACCTCAACAGCCCCATGCACAGCAGCAGGATCGCGCCCATGCCGGTGGCGGCCGCAATCGCAGCTTGCGTCCCCTCCATCGCCGCGAGCCGCTGCTCGAAGCTGGTGACCGTCGGATTGCCGGTGCGCGCGTAGGTGTAGCCGAGCGTGGGGTTGGCAAAGCGCCGCGCCGATGTCTCGGCATCCGGCTGCACGAAGCCGCTCGTGAGATACAGTGCTTCCGAGTGCTCGCCCCACTGGCTGCGTTCGACAGCGGTGCGCAATGCGAGCGTGTCGCGGTGCAGCCCGGCAGGCAATGATGACGATGCGGAATCAGTCAAGGAATCAGGTCCTGTCAACGGTTTGTACAAAAAAAAGAGATGGGCTCAATGCGGGTCGGGCAGCGCCAGCGGGGCCGTTTCCATCGCATCGAGCGTCGGCTCGTCGACGTCTCCACCCGCGGCCAATTCTGCTGCCCGGCTGCCCTGCTGCCGGCTTGCGCCGAGCCGCAGCACGTCCTGGGCGCTGATGTCGCCGGTCACATAGATGCCGTCGAAACAGGATGCGTCGAACTCGAGCGGTGTGGTTGCACCGCCGTCCACTGCCGAGCTTCTCATCGCACCAGCACGCACCGCGGCTTTCATCGCATCGACGTCCTGATAGATCAGCGCGTCGCAGCCGATCATCGCGCGGATCTGCTCGATCGTGTGGCCGTTGGCGACCAGCTCGGTTGCAGTCGGCATGTCGATGCCGTAGACGTTCGGAAAGCGCACCGGCGGCGCCGCGCTGGCCAGATAGACCTGGCGCGCGCCGGCGTCGCGCGCCATCTGCACGATCTCGCGGCTGGTGGTGCCTCGCACGATCGAGTCGTCCACCAGCAGCACGTTGCGGCCCGTGAATTCGCTCGGGATCGCGTTCAGCTTCTGTCGCACCGATTTCTTGCGCACTGCCTGGCCCGGCATGATGAAGGTGCGGCCGACATAGCGGTTCTTCACGAAGCCCTCGCGATACGGCTTGCCGAGCAGCTGCGCGAGCTGCATTGCGCTCGGGCGGCTCGATTCGGGAATCGGGATCACCACGTCGATGCGGTTCGGCGGCAAGGTCGAGATGACGCGCTTGGCCAAGGTCTCACCGAGATTCAGCCGTGCCTTGTAGACCGAAATGCCGTCCAGCACCGAGTCGGGCCGCGCGAGGTAGACGAACTCGAAGATGCACGGCGTGAGCGCTGTCTGCGCCGCGCACTGCTGCGCGTGCAGCGCACCGGCTGCATCGACGAACAGCGCCTCGCCGGGCGCTACATCGCGCGCCAGCGTCTGACCGGTGCCTTCCAGCGCGACCGATTCGCTCGCGAACATTACGGTGCCGTCCGCGCCGTGCCCGAAGCACAGCGGACGGATGCCGTGTGGATCGCGGAACGCAAGCAGGCCGTGGCCCGCGATCAACGCGATCACGGCGTAAGAGCCTTTCACGCGACGATGCACCTGACCGACCGCGGTGAACACGTCCTGCGGGCGCAGTGGCTGGCCTTGCGTGGCGCGATCCAGCTCGTGCGCCAGCACATTCAGCAGCACTTCCGAATCGCTTTCGGTGTTGATATGCCGGTGGTCCGTGTTGAACAACTCGGTGCGAAGCGCTTCCGCATTCGTCAGGTTGCCGTTGTGCGTGAGCACGATGCCGAACGGCGCGTTCACGTAGAACGGCTGCGCCTCGTGCTCGTCGAATGCGTCGCCGGCCGTGGGATAGCGAACCTGGCCGATGCCGCTGTCACCGGGCAGCGCGCGCATGTGGCGCGTGCGAAACACGTCGCGCACCATGCCGCGCGCCTTGTGCATGTGGAACTTGCGCTGCTGCTCGGTCACGATGCCGGCCGCGTCCTGACCACGATGCTGCAGCAGCAGCAACGCGTCGTAGAGCAGCTGGTTCACCGGCCTTTGGCTGACGATGCCGACGATTCCACACATGATGAACGCTCTCTTCTATAGCAATGATCGAAGCTCGACGCTGAACTCGATCGGCATCAGACGATGAAACGCGAGAACTCGGGCGGCAGCGTAGGTTTCAGCCACAGCAGCAACGCATTCAGGTAGGGCGCGCCGGCCGAATCCCGCCAGACCGGCGTGCTGCCCAGCGGCGTCAGTCCCGCCACCACCGCCACTGCAAGCAGCAGCACGGTCGCGCGTGCCAAGCCGAACACCATGCCCAGCACGCGGTCCACCGGCCGCAAACCCACCGCATTCACCGCCTTTTTGATCAACGCCGCCAGCAGTCCGCCGATGAACGCAATCAGAATGAACACGATCGCAAACGCCGCCGCATAGCGCAGCGGCTCGGCCAGATTGCCCAGCGGCAACTGCTCCGCCAAGTCCGGCGCGAGCCACTGCGCGAGCAGGAACGCCGCAATCCAGGCCACCAGCGACAACACCTCGTAAACCAGCCCGCGCCAGGCGCCCAGCAGCAGCGAGATCAGCAGCATGCCCAGCAGTGTCCAGTCGACAACCGTCATCGGCCGAGCGTGGTTCGTGAAACTGGCGATGCGCCGGTCGAAGCGATCAGTCGAACGCCGATGGCTACATCGTCAGGATCGACGCCGGCAGGCTCAATCCCTTGATCTTCGATGCCGCATCGTCGGCTTCGGCCCGCGTCGCAAACGGCCCGACCCGCACCCGAATCCAGGTGTCCGCACCGATCTTGGTCTCTTGCGTGAACGTCTTGATGCCGGCCCGCTCGGCTTTGCTGCGTGCCACACGCGCGCGTTCCGGCTCGGAGAATGCGCCGATCTGCACGATGTAGCGCCTGCCGACCGATGCCGCAGCGACCGCGGCCTCTTTCTCGCTCTTGCCCTGCAGCAGCGCCCGCACCCGCGCGGCCTCCTCCAGCTTCGCAATGCGCAGCTCGTCCCGGGACGGCGGTTTCGGGCCTGGCCGCTCGGGCGGTGTGACGGCCGCCGTGGCAGTCGGCTTGCCGGCAGGCTTGTTCGATTCGCGCTCGGCGGTGCGAGTTTTCTCGGGGGGTGGTACCGCGGATTTTTCAGCACTGACCTTCGCCGTGCGTTCCGCGCTCGGATCCGGTTCCGGCATCGACTCGGCTTGCACAGCCGGCTCGGATTTCCTGACTTCGCCCTTGCCATCGGCTGCCGCAGCTGCAGACTTGGCCGCAAGCACTGGATCGCGCAGGGCAGACGCCACAGCGGCACTGGTACGCATTGCGGGTGGCACTGCGGCCGAACCGACTGCGCCGCTTGCCGCCGGTGCGGCTGCCAGCGCAGGCGGATTCGCCGGTGCTGCCTGGTTGCGCTCGGGAATTTCGATCGGCACGTCCGCTGCAACCGGCCGCGGCTGGGTGTCGAACAGCAGCGGAAAACCCACGACACCAGCTGCCACCAGCACTGCGGCGCCGATCAGCCGATGCCGTGCACGCCGGCGCATCGATTCGACCGACTCGGCGGAGCCGACCGGATTGCGCCGGTTTTCCGTATCACGGCCGAACGAGCGGGATCTGAAAAATGCCATGGGAGAAACGGGCCGGCGTCAAAAGCCGGTTTGAGAAAAACGCTATCCGGCGAGCTGCGGGGCCTTGGCCGGACCGCCCGCAGGCAGCAAGGCGCCCACTGTATAGAACGATCCGAACGCGACGATTCTATCAGCGGGGGTGCTCTCGGCGAGCGCCGCGGCATGCGCTTCGCGCGGGCTGGCGAAGCATCGAACGGTCGCCGGCTGCGCTGTTTCGAGCGCAACAAAACGCGCGCGCAAATCCTCGGCCCTAGCCGCGCGCGCGGTTGGCAGATCGCAGAAATACCAACGGTCCACCAGCGGCGCGATGCGACGCAGCATCGTGTCCAGGTCCTTGTCGGCCATGGCCCCGAACACCGCGTGCGTAACCGGGAAAAACCCCATCGCATCGAGGTTTGCAACCAGTGCGGAGACCGCATGCGGGTTGTGCGCCACGTCCAGCACGACGGCCGGCTGGCCCGGCAACAGCTGAAAGCGCCCGGGCAGTTCCACCAGCGACAACCCGGACCGCAGCGCCTGCGCACTGACCGGCAGCCGATCGCGCAGCGCCACGAGCGCCGCCAGCACGCCGGCTGCGTTGACCAGCTGATTGGCGCCGCGCAGCGCCGGATAGGCAAGCCCGCTGTAGCGCCGCCCCCCGCGCTCCGACGCGGCTTGCCAGCCCCACTGCAACCGTTCGCTGCCCGCCACGCCGCTCAAGCTGAAGTCGCGGCCGGACAGCCACAGGTCGGCGCCGATCTCCTGCGCGCGGCGCAGCACGCTGGCCGGCGGCAGCGGGTCGCTCACGATCGCGGGCCGACCGGCGCGCATGATGCCGGCTTTCTCGACGCCGATCGATTCGCGGTCCGGGCCCAGGTATTCCATGTGGTCGAGATCGATGCTGGTGATCACCGCGCAGTCGGCATCGATGATGTTGACCGCATCGAGCCGCCCGCCCAGGCCCACTTCGAGGATCGCGACGTCGAGCCCGGACTGTGCCATCAGCCGCAATATCGCGAGCGTGGTGAATTCGTAGTACGTCAGCTCGACCGCATCGCCCTTGCCTGCACCGATGCGTGCCTGCTCGACCGCTTCCAAATGCGGCAGCAGTTCTTCGCCGTCGATCTCGGCGCCCGCGATGCGGCACCGTTCGGTGAAGCGCACCAGGTGCGGCGAGGTGTAGACGCCGCAGCGCCAGCCGGCGCGCTGCAGCACCGCTTCGAGCATCGCGCAGGTCGAGCCCTTGCCATTGGTGCCGGCCACCGTGATGACCGTGCAGGCCAGCCGCAGGCCGATCCGCACTGCCACTTCGCGCACACGCTCCAGGCCGAGCGCGATGCCGGCCGGATGCAGTCGCTCCGCATGGGCCAGCCATTGATCGAGTGTGTTCATTCGCATGCACTTGTCTGCTGCAACAATGGGCCCGATGCAAGCCGCACCCGCAGCGGCGCACCCTTCATTCATTCAAATGGAAAGGCGATTATTCATGCCAGCCGACACGCTTGCCGACGTCAGCGTCAGCACCACCGCCAACGTGTATTTCGACGGCCGCTGCGTCAGCCACGGGGTGCGGCTGTCCGATGGCAGCAGGAAAAGCTTAGGCGTGATCCTGCCGGCAACGTTGCGCTTCAACACCGGCGCGGCCGAACGCATGGAATGCGTTGCGGGCCGGTGCGAATATCGGCTGGACGGTGCTGGCGAGGCCTGGCTGTCATCGAGCGTCGGCGAATCATTCTCGATCCCGGCGGATTCGTCGTTCGAGATTCGCGTCGAAGCGCCATACCACTACATCTGCCACTTCGACTAAACCGGTCGCAACCGGCCAAGCCCAAGCCGACTTCGCGTTCAGCGCGTCGGCCGCACCGCGCGCTTTTTGCCCGCATCACGCGGCACGAACACCTTGCCGCCGCCCGCCGGTCGTGCCGGCCGTCCTGCAGCGCCGCCCCGGCCTTCCATGACAGGTCTCCGTTCCACGAACTCGTCGCCGCGACGCTGGCCCGCGCCCGCGGGTGCCGCGTCGCGCCACGGCGCTCCGCGATCCACCCGTGCACCGGCCGGCTGCCAGTCGCGCTGAAAGCGGTCGCCGCCGCCACCACCGACGCCAAACTCACGCGCGGGCTCGCGTCGGTTGCCACGACGGTCGGCATCGAAGCGCCCGCTGCCGCTGCCACCAAAGTTGTTGCCACCGCGGCCCGGGCCGCCTTCACGTCGGCCGCGCGCCGAATAATCGCGCTCACCGCCGCGGCCGCCGAAACCGGCGCGCGGCGCGCTTGGCGCGCGCTGCTGCGGCTCCAGTCCGGCGATCACGTCGGTCTTGAATGGCTGACGCGTGAGTGCCTCGATGTCGAAAATGCGACGGCGGTCGCGAAACTCGGCGAAGCTCACCGCGAGGCCGTCACGCCCGGCACGGCCGGTGCGGCCGATCCGGTGCGTGTAGTCCTCGGCCTTCATCGGCAGGCCGAAATTGAACACATGCGTGACGGTCGGCACGTCGATGCCGCGCGCGGCCACGTCGGTTGCGACCAAAATCTGCACCTGGCCCTGGCGCAACGCCATCAGGCGCCGATTGCGCAGGCCCTGGCTCAGCGCGCCGTGCAGCGCAACGGCCGAGAAACCGGCCTGCTGCAGGTCACCGGCCAGTGCGTCGCATTCGATCTGGGTGCTTGCGAACACGATCGCCTGATCGATCGTGCTGTCGCGCAGCCAGTGATCGAGCAGCTTGCGCTTGTGCTGTGGGTTGTCGGCCCAGAACAGCTTCTGCGTGATGTTGGTGTGGCGTTCCTGCGGGTTGTCGACCTGGATGCGGCGCACGCTCGCGCCCTGGTTGCGCATCACGCGCAGCGCGAGCTGCTGGATGCGCGGCGCCAGGGTGGCGCTGAACATCATGGTCTGGCGCCGCTCGATGGTGAGCGCGTTGATCTCGGCCAAGTCATCGGCAAAGCCGAGGTCGAGCATCCGGTCCGCCTCATCGATCACGAGGAATTGCACGGCATCGAGCCGCAACTGCGACGAGCGCTGCAAATCGAGCAGCCGGCCCGGCGTCGCGACCACTAGGTTCGCGTTCTGCAGCCGCGCGATCTGCATCTGATACGGCATGCCGCCGACCACATTGGCCACGCGCAGGCCGCGGCAGTGCTTGACCAGGTCGATCGCGTCGTGCGCGACCTGTTGCGCGAGTTCGCGCGTCGGGCACAGCACGAGCGCGCCGGGTGCGGCGGGCTTGAAGTGGCGCGCGTTGGTCGGATCCTTGCGTTTCGGCTTCTTCGGCAGCGCTTCGCCGCGCGCTTCGGCCTCGGCACGGGTGCGTTCGAATTCGGCTTTGGCCTCCCGCTCGGCCGCGGCCTGCTGGCGTAGCAGCGTGTGCAGCACGGGCAGCAGAAATGCTGCGGTCTTGCCGCTGCCGGTCTGGCTCGAGACCATCAGGTCGTTCGTCGCGCGGCCAGCCGCGTCGGCTTCGAGTGCGAGCGGAATCGCCTGCTGCTGCACCGCAGTCGGCTGGGTGAAGCCGAGGTCTTCCACCGCCTGCAGGAGTTCCGGCTCCAGGCCGAACAGCGTGAAGCCGTTCGGCGCCAGCAGCGCCTCTGCCCGGTGGTCGGGCGCACTGGAATCGTTGTCGTGAAAAGTGTCGGGAGACGAAAAATCGCCGCCCACGTCGAATGCGTCGGTCATGGTGTTTCACTCAGTTTGGTGAGACACGCCGCAACAAAAGGGAGCGGTGGGCCTCGCCGAATGGTTCAAAAACATCGACCATTTCAGCGAAGCTCGTGGCCGGCGCGGTGCTTTCGCCCGTCGCCGATGGAGGCGCCGGACAAAACAGCTGCAGGCGTCGCGGCAACTCGATGTTGCCGCTTGAGGGACCGCTTTTTTTGCGACGTGTGCTAGTTCGGTCAAGACCGCAGCAATACGGTCAACCGACAGCGTGAGCCGCGCGATCCAATGCGAAAGGCAGATGCACTAAATGCACTGTCGTGTTGCCGGGGGATCCAAAAAACCCCGTTTCGACTGGTCTCCAGTGCAGCCTTCGATTATCGCATGGACTCGGGTTTTTATCTAGTTCGAAAGGCTATTTCGAAGGCCGATGGCGCCGGTCAATCCGACAGCCGCAGAAAATGCGTACGGTAGTGTTCCAGCTCGTCGATCGATTCATGCACGTCGGCCAGCGCCGTGTGTTTCTGCTGTTTCTTGAACGACGCCGCCACTTCCGGGCGCCAGCGCTTGGCCAGCTCCTTCAACGTGCTCACGTCGAGGTTGCGGTAATGGAAGAACGCTTCGAGCTTGGGCATGTAGCGCTCCAGAAAGCGCCGGTCCTGCCCGATCGTGTTGCCGCACATCGGCGAGCCGTTCTTCGGCACATACGCGCTCAAAAAATCGATGATCCGCTGCTGCGCGTCGATTTCGGTCAAGGTCGATGCCTTCACCTTCGCGGTCAGGCCGCTCGCGCCGTGCGTGTTCGTGTTCCAGGCGTCCATCCGGCCGAGCAGTTCATTGCTCTGGTGGATCACCAGCACGGGACCTTCCACACGCGGCAAAAGCTGCGGGCCGGTCACGACGACGGCAATCTCGATGATGCGTTCGACGTCCGGATCGAGTCCGGTCATCTCGCAGTCGAGCCAGACCAGGTTCTGGTCCGACTTCGGCAACGATGCATGGTCCGCTGCTGTGGGCCTAGTGGCAGCGCCGGGCGCGACGGCGGCCGGATCGAGGGGGAGCTGGGTGTCGGACATGACGGCGATTGTCGCGGATGGCCCCGGCGCCGACACGGCCGCAGGGCAAGCGCCTAAACTGGTCGGTGACCATGTCTGAAACCATTGCTTCTACTTCTGCGCTGATGCTGGCCGTCGCATTCGCACTGGCCGTCGTCGCGATGCTGCTGGTGCAGTTCTGGCTCGCAACGCGCCAGATCCGGCACGTGGCCCGGCACCGCGAGCAGGTGCCGCCTGCGTTCACGGACCACGTCAGCAGCACCGCGCATCGGCGCGCAGCCGACTACACGATCGCCAAGACCCGCTTCGGTCTGATCGAGGCGGCGCTGAGCGCGGCGGTGCTGATCGGCTGGACCCTGCTTGGCGGCCTTGACTGGCTGAACCGCGCATTGCTCGGCGTGTTCGAGCCCGGCCTGTGGCAGCAGCTCGCGCTGCTCGGCTGCTTTGCGCTGATCGGCGGCCTGATCGAGTTGCCGCTGTCGCTCTACAAGACGTTCGGCATCGAAAAGCATTTCGGCTTCAACCGCATGAGCTGGCGGCTGTGGCTGGCGGACCTGCTGAAGTCGACCGCGTTCGGCGCGGCCATCGCGTTGCCGATCGCGGCCCTGGTGCTGTGGCTGATGGGTGCGGCCGGCAGCTACTGGTGGCTCTGGGCGGCCGGCGTCTGGATGGCATTCAACCTGCTGCTGCTGGTGGTCTATCCGCTGTTCATCGCGCCGATGTTCAACAAGTTCGAGCCGCTCGAAGACGTGGCGCTGAAAAACCGTGTCACGCAACTGATGCAGCGCTGCGGCTTCGCAGCCGACGGCCTGTTCGTGATGGATGGCAGCAAGCGCAGTGCGCACGGCAACGCGTACTTCACAGGTTTCGGCGCGGCCAAGCGTGTGGTGTTCTACGACACCTTGCTGGCACGGCTGGCGCCGAGCGAAGTGGGCGCGGTGCTCGCGCACGAGCTCGGCCATTTCAAGCACAAGCACGTGACCAAGCGCATCGCGCTGATGTTCGCGATGAGTTTTGCGGGCTTTGCACTGCTCGGCTGGCTGTCGGCCAAGCCCTGGTTCTATGGCGGCCTGGGCGTCACGCCGAACCTGGCGGTAGGCGCGCCCAACGACGCGCTCGCGTTGCTGCTGTTCATGCTTGCGGTGCCGGTGTTCGCATTCTTCGTATCCCCGTTCGCGGCCCGGATGTCGCGCCGACAGGAGTTCGAGGCCGATGCGTACGCGGTGCAGCAGACCAGCGGCGACGAGCTCGCAGCGGCGTTGCTGAAGCTGTATGAGGACAACGCCTCCACCTTGACGCCGGATCCGCTTTACGTGCGTTTCTACTACTCGCATCCGAGCGCGGCGGAGCGGCTTGCGCGGCTGGCGCCGACGGGTCGAATCCAGCATGCCTGACATGCTGTTTCCGAAGCGGAATGGGCTGCAAGCGCAAATTCCTGCTCCATTGAATGCTACTCAAGTTGTAGCAAACCTGGCGCAGTTGGACGGTTGGCGGCTGACCGGCGACGGTGCCGACGTCGCGATCGAAAAACGTTTCGAGTTCGCCGACTTCGGCGCAAGCCTTGCGTTCGCGAATGCGCTGGCGTGGATCGTCCGCCGTCTGGAGAAACCGCCTGCACTGCTGGCGATCGACGCCCACGGCAGCAGCGTGCTGCTGCGCTGGTCGAGTGGGCCAGCGGACGGGCTCTCATCGCGCGACTTCGAAGCGGCGCGCTTGATCGATGCGCTGGTCGGCTAACCGGCCTGGATGCCCCGTCAGCGGGATGCCCGCTTGAGCGGTCCGGACGCTGCGCGCAGCGGCCTCGTGGTCGCCGGCTACGGCCGCCACTGCGTGGTCGAAACCGATGACGGCGGCCGCTTCATCTGCCACCCGCGCGCCAAAAAGAGCGAGGTCGTGGTCGGCGACCGCGTGCGCTGGCAACCCAGCGGCGACGGCGGCGTGATCGAACAGGTGCAGCCGCGCCGCAACCTGCTGTGGCGCCAGGACGAGCTGCGCAGCAAGGCGTTCGCCGCGAATCTGGATCAGGTGCTGATCCTGCTGGCGGCCGATCCGGTGTTCTCGCAATCCCAGCTCGCGCGCGCGCTGATCGCCGCCGAGGCGCAGCAGATCAAGCCGCTGATCGGCTTGAACAAGCAGGATCTGACCGTGCCGTTCGCCGCCGCCTGGCAGCGGCTGGCGCCATACGCGGCGATGGGCTACGACCTGCTGCCGCTGGCGCTCAAGGACCCGGCCGACCCGGGTGCTGCGCAACTGCGCGATCGGCTGGCCGACCGCGTCACGCTGGTGCTCGGGCCGTCCGGCACCGGCAAGAGCACGCTCACGAACCGCTTCGCGCCCGGCGCCGCAGCGGCCACGCGGGAGACGTCGAAGGCGCTCAATTCGGGCAAGCACACCACCACCAGCACGACCTGGTACTGGCTCGACGAGGTACGCAAAAGCGCACTGATCGACTCTCCGGGTTTTCAGGAGTTCGGCCTGCATCACATCGATCCGATGCGGCTGGCCAGCCTGATGCCGGACCTCGCGCCGTTCACCGAAAACTGCCGCTTTCACAACTGCACGCACCGGCACGAGCCCGGCTGCGGACTGGTCGCCGAAGTCGCCGCACTGCGTGCCATAACTGCAGAACATATCGGCGAAACAGCCCGCAGCGCTGATGGCTCCTTCATCGCCCGCTACAAAATCTATATCGACCTGTTCAGCGAGCTGAGCCAGCCCAGGTCCTACTAAAGTGCGCAGCGCAGCCGCTGCAGACAAGGTCGCAGCCATCGCTGCAGGCTGCGGCAATGCGTCGGGCGCCGACCGGCGGCAGCGCTGCTCGCTGTTCAACCGATCAATCGCGCCAGCGTCAGCAGCGCCAGCAGCACCAGCCACATCACCACCGAGCGGCCCACCAGCGCGACCACGCTGCGCAGATGGCCGAGCTCCGCGTCGCGCCCCGGCGTCGGCACGCTGGCAGCACTTGCGACGTCGGTGTCTTCGAGCAGTTGCGCGCCGGTCGGCGCGTAGGCTGCGGCCGACTTCAACGCCGTGCCGCCGAGCCGCACGTTCAGCGCGCCGGCGGTCGCGGCCAGGATCACGCCGTCGTTGTCGTCCGGGAACTGACGCGCATGCGCACGCCAGCCGTCGATCGCCTCTTCGAAGCTGCCGACTGCCGCGAAGCTGGCCGCGGTCAGCCGCGCCGGGACCCAGTCGATCGCGTGCCAGCACGCGCGTGCGACCCGGCGCAACGCGGTGCTGCTGGCCGTGCCGCCACGCTGGCGCCAGTAGCGCGCGGCGAATTCGGCAAGCCGATAGAGCACCGCGCCGGCCGGCCCCAGCCCGAGCGCGGCCAGCACCGAATACCAGGCCAGCACGCCGAACACGCGCCGGTGCGCGGCCAGCACGAACGCCTCGATCACGTGCCGCACCAGCTCGACACGCGGCACGTCGTGCGTGTCGACCTGCTGCCACTGCGCGAGTTTTGCGCGCGCGCCGGCTTCGTTGCCGCGCGCGAGCTGCTCGCGAATGCCGGTGAAATGCCGGCTGAACTGGCGAAAACCCAGCGTCAGATACAGCACCGCGATGTCCCAGAGCATCGCCACCGGCCAGCCGATCCAGCTCGACAGCAAGCCATGCAGCCCGAGCACTGCGGCCACCGGCAGCCCGACACCGATGCCCCAGGCCAGCACGCCGTGCGCCGCATCGCCGGCATCGAGATTGCGACCGGTCCAGCGCGCCCAGCGCGCCAGCCCGGCCTGCAGCGGATTGCGTCGCGCCAGCGGCCAGGCCTGCTCCAGCAACAGCGCGCAGACGATCGCGAAAAATGCCATGCGGCGAATGATAGGAGCTGTCCCAATTCGCGGCCTCGGTTTCCAGCCATGCCATGAGGACCCATGGCGCTGTTGGCGTCTCGGGTGCTCGAAGTCAGGTCCCGCAGGGGCCGCGGAGCTGGCTTCGCCAGGCCGCAGGCGCCACCCCCGGCCGGTGTAGCCGCGAGCCGACCGCAGGGAGCGAAGGCTGGGGGCGGGCCTTATGCAATCAGGAACCGATACAAGTTGCGCAGCATGCCCGCCGTGGCGCCCCAGACGAAGCGCTCATCGGCGCCGTCCTGCCAGGGCATCGAATACCACTCGCGCCGAAAGCCTTCCCATTCCATCGCGTGGCGCCGGTGCTGCGCGGGGTCCATCAGGAACGCGAGCGGCACCTCGAACGCGACGGCGACTTCGAACGGATTGATCGCCAAATCGAACGCCGGATCGATCAGCGCGACCACCGGCGTGATGATGAACGAGCTGCCGGTCACGTACTCGGGCAAGGTGCCGATCACCTCGGCAAAGCGCGCGTCCAGACCGACTTCCTCGTGCGCTTCGCGCAGCGCGGTGGCTGCCGCGTCCAGGTCGTCCGGGTCCACCTTGCCGCCCGGAAACGCGATCTGGCCCGAATGGGTCGACAGATGCGCGGTCCGCTCGGTCAGCAGCACGGTGGCCAGGTCCGGGCCGCGCAGCACGATCGGGATCAGCACGGCGGCGCGTGCAGGAGTGCGCCCGGGCATGAAGCTGGCTTCGGCCACCAGCTCGGGCTGCCAGGCGGGCGGCGCGGCAAAACGCTGGCGCAGCACGTCCGGTCGCAGGCGTTCGAACGGCACCGCCGGCAAATTCGCTTCAGCGGCCACGATCGGAATCTTGCGTGGGTCGAAGTTCGGCAGGCTCGACAGCAGCGGCGGGTTCGGTCGCGGTGTTCGGGAGGTTTCTGGGTCCACGGCGGACAGGCCCCGCGTAACAAGCAAAAACCGCCGCAAGCCCTTGAGCCTGCGGCGGTTGTCTTGAAGAAAGAACGATCGGCGCCTGCGCAGCGCAGGCCCCTTTTTTACTTCTCGCCGGCCGGCAGCTTGACGCGGAACGGCAGCTTTTCCTTGATGCGCGCCGACTTGCCACTGCGCTCACGCAGGTAATACAGCTTGGCGCGGCGCACGTCGCCGCGGCGCTTGACTTCGATGCCGGCAATCAGCGGGCTGTAGGTCTGGAACGTGCGCTCGACGCCTTCGCCGCTCGACACCTTGCGCACCGTGAAGCCGCTGTTCAGGCCACGGTTGCGCATCGCGATCACAACGCCTTCGTACGCCTGCACGCGCTTTCTCGCGCCTTCGACCACGTTCACGCTGACGACGACCGTATCGCCGGGGCCAAAGATCGGGATCTTCTTGCCCAGCCGATCGATTTCTTCCTGCTCCAGGGTCTGGATGAGATTCATGGGTTCCTATTCATCGATCGTGCCCGCGCCAGGCGGATCTGCCGCTTCATCTTGAGGAGACAAAAAAACGAGATGCAAGCGGGATGGGTTGAGAAACATCAACGGTTCCATCACCAGGCAGAGGATCGAAAAGCAAAGCCTGCCATTATAACTTTCGGCGTTTGACCGAAGGCGGGGGGTCGGCGGGCAGCAGGTCGGGCCGCTGCTGCCGGGTCAGCGCGCTGCGCGCGGCCAGCCGCCACTGCTCGATGTTCGCGTGGTGGCCGGACAGCAGCGCAGCCGGCACGCCCTGCCCGCGCCAGCTTTCCGGCCGCGTGTAGTGCGGGCAGTCGAGCAGGCCCTGCACAGCCGGGTTGAAGCTGTCGAACGCATGGCTGTCGGGGTCGTGCAGCACGCCGGGCAACAGGCGCGCCACCGCATCCAGCAACGCGATCGCCGCGATCTCGCCGCCGGACAGCACGAAGTCGCCCAGGCTCAACTGACGCTCGACGAACGCATCGATGAAGCGCTGATCGATGCCTTCGTAGCGGCCACAGATCAGGATCGCGCCGCTGGCCGGCTGTTCGGCGAATCGCGCCACCACCGCGTGATCGATGCGGCTGCCGACCGGCGAGAACAGCACGACCGGCGCCGGCACCGCTGCGACACCACGCGCCGCGCGGACCGCCTCGACGCAGCGCGCGAGCGGCTCGGCGAGCATCACCATGCCCGGGCCGCCGCCGAACGGCCGGTCGTCCACCCGCCGATAGGCGCCCTCGGCGAAGTCGCGCGGGTTCCAGCAATGCAAGGCAAGCTGGCCCGAGTCGAACGCACGGCGCGTCACGCCGGCCGTTGTGAACGGCGCGAACAGTTCGGGAAACAAGGTGATGACGTCGAAGCGCATGCGCCGATGATCGACGAATCGGCACCGCGCAGCTACGACGTCATCCGGTCGCGCTCAGCCAGCGTGCGGAAGATGCGCGACCACAGCCCCGCCACCGCCAGCGTGCCGATGCCGCCGAGCAGCACCGAGCCGACCGGCCCCAGCAGCGCCGCCGTTGCCCCCGATTCGAATTCGCCGAGCTGGTTGCTCGCGCCGATGAAGATCGAATTCACCGCGCCGACCTTGCCGCGCATGCCGTCCGGCGTCTCCAGTTGCACCAGCGTCTGGCGCACCACCACGCTGACCATGTCGGCGCCGCCGGAGACGGCCAGCACGAACAGCGACAGCGCCAGATTGGTCGACAGCCCGAACACCACCATGCAGGCGCCGAACAGCGCGACGGCCCAGAGCAGCTTGGCGCCAACCCTGCGCTCGAGTGGCCAACGCGTAAGCCAGATCGACATGGTGAGCGCGCCAAGCGCCGGCGCTGCGCGCAGCAATCCCAGCCCCCAGGGGCCGGTCTGCAGGATGTCCTTCGCATAGATCGGCAGCAGCGCGGTGGCGCCGCCGAGCAGCACCGCGAACAGGTCGAGCGACACCGCACCGAGCAGCAGCTTCGCGCGCCAGATGAAGCGCACGCCGGACAGCAACGTATCGAGCGTGACCGGCCGACGCGGCGGCGGCACGTGCTCGAAGCCGAGCCGCAGCAACAACACCACGCCGAGCAGCAACAGCGCGGTGCAGACCGCGTAGACGGTACCCGCGCCGGCCACGAACAGCACGCCGCCGATCGCAGGCCCGCCGATGATCGCCGCCTGGCTGCCGGCCGAGCTGAACGCCATCGCGCGCGCCAGCATCGCAGCAGGCACCAGGAGAGGCGTGAGCGCCTGCTGCGCGGGCATCTGGAACGCGCGCACCGCGCCGAGCGCGATCGACAGCGCGAGCAGCAATTCGCGCGTGGCCCAGTGCTGCAAGGCCGCGGCAGCCAGGGTCGACGCGACCAGCGCCTGCACACCAAGGCACGCTGCGACGATCCGGTCGCGCCGATATTGATCGGCCACGTGGCCGGCCACCAGTGTCAGCAGCAGCGCCGGCACGAACTGGTAGAGGCCGACCAGCCCTAAGTCCCAGGCGCTGCCGGTCAGGTCGTACATCTGCCAGCCGATGGCCACCATCACCATCTGGTTGGCTGCCGTGCCTGCGAGCCGCGCAAACCACAGCCGCATGAACGCGCGCTGCTGCGTCAGATCGGAGAAATCCTGGGCCGGCACGAAAGCCTGTGGATGCCGCGGAGAGCGTCAGTCGTAGTCGGACTGCCAGTCCA
Source organism: Burkholderiaceae bacterium (assembly GCA_965218765.1). Classification (GTDB taxonomy): domain Bacteria; phylum Pseudomonadota; class Gammaproteobacteria; order Burkholderiales; family Burkholderiaceae_C; genus JBBPYC01. Next base: position 285,578 of record CBDCLU010000005.1, read on the forward strand.
CCGTGATCCGGCGACGGCCCAAGTCCACCGAATCGACGTAGGCGGCCACGAACGGGATCATGCGCTCGCGTGCCGAGCCGCCGACTTCGACCGGGATGTCGATCACGAGCACCGTCTGCGCGCCGGTGGACAGCAGTTCGCGCACCGTGCCCAGCGCCGCGCCTTCGCGGTTCGATACGGCCAAGCCGATCAGGTCGACCCAGTAGAACTCGTCCGCATCGGCAGTCGGGAAGCTCGAACGCGCGATGAACACGCGCGCGCCGGCCAGCACCTGCGCCATGTCGCGGTCGGCGATGTCATGGGCGATCGCGACGACGCTGTCGGCATGATCCTTTGCCTGCACGATGCGCAGCAGCTGGCTGCCGTCGAAGCTGCGCGCGCCACGTTCGGGCGGCAGCAGGAACCAGCGTTTGGAAGAAAAAAGCGCCTTGGGATCGGCGCTGTGGGGCATCAGACGAAACCACCCCTTCAAGCCCCAGGCGCCCGTGATGCGCGCCACTTCGATCGCGTCCGGCGGCAGCTCGGCGGGTTCGAGTCCGGCGATCATGCGGGGCCGCGTGTCACCAGACGATGCTTTGACTTGACGTGCAGGCCGGTCGGCGTGAAACGCACGAGGCTGGCCGGCTTGGAAAAACGAAGTGCTAGGACTTTAGGCAGTGGCCGCTTCGGCAGGCGCCGCGGCTGCAGCCGGCGCCGCGCCGCCCGCTGCAGCCGCCTGGCGCACCAGCCGCTCGACCGTCGGCGAGGCTTGCGCGCCGACGCTGCGCCAGTAGCTCAGCCGGTCCTGCGCGAGGCGGATGCTTTCCTCATGGCTCTTGGCGATCGGGTTATAAAAACCGATGCGCTCGATGAAGCGGCCGTCACGCCGCGTGCGCTTGTCGGCCACGACGATGTTGAAGAACGGGCGCGCCTTGGCGCCGCCGCGAGCAAGTCGAATGACGACCATGGTGTGGATCCTTCAGGCGCCCGATTGCCGCGCCGCTTTATGTACAGTGAAAAGAAAAAGAAAACTGGCTGCGCCGCCCAACTCGACATCCAGCCGGCGCCAAGCGTGCCGCTTACCGGTTCGAGCCCAGGCGCCGCTAGGCGCCGCGAACGATGACCGCTGATGGGCCGGCTGTGCCCCGGCACGAAAAGCCTTCCATTATAACTTTGAGTTGCGCCATGACCCTCATCCGACCCAGCCGCGACGACGACGTGCCAGCCATCGCCGCGATCTATGCGCATCACGTGCTGCACGGCACCGGCACGTTCGAGACTGAGCCGCCCATGCCGGCCGAGATTGCCGCACGCCGGGCCGACGTGCTCGGCAGGCGGCTGCCGTGGCTGGTGGCCGAAGAAGTCGGCGAGGTCATTGGCTATGCGTACTGCCAGTGGTTCAAGCCGCGCCCGGCCTATCGCTTTTCCGCCGAGGATTCGGTCTATCTGGCGCCGGCTGCGATGCGCCGCGGCATCGGTCGCGCGCTGCTCGCGCAGCTCGAAGCCGACGCGGTCGATGCGGGTGTGCGGCGGCTGATCGCGGTGATCGGCGACTCGGGCAACGCGGGCTCGGTCGCGCTGCACACAGCGGCCGGCTTTCAGTCGGCAGGCGTGCTCAAGTCCTGCGGCTGGAAGTTCGGTCGCTGGCTCGACGTGGTGCTGATGGACAAGGCCATCGGCACGGGTGATACGGATGCGCCGACCTGAATGCGGCCGCTGTGGGCCGCACAATCGCGGCCATGAAAAACAAGACGATCGCAGCCTGGCTTGCGCTGGTGGGCGGCCCGCTCGGGGCGCATCGCTTCTACCTGCATGGCATCGCCGACACGCTCGGCTGGCTGCTGCCGATCCCGACTGCGCTGGGTCTGTATGGCATCGAGCGCGTGCAGCAGCATGGCGTCGATGACCTATGGAGCTGGTTGTTGATCCCGCTGCTGGGCTTCACGATCGCGGGTTGCGCGCTGACCGCGATCGTCTACGGCCTCGCAAGCCGCGAACGCTGGAACGCGCGGCATAACCGCGGTGCCGATGCGGAAGACATCGCGGGCGGCACCAGCTGGCTCACGATCGGCGCCGTGGCGCTCGCGCTGCTGCTGGGCACCGGCGTGCTGATGGCCAGCATCGCGTTCAGCGTGCAGCGCTATTTCGAATATCAGGTGGAAGAAGGGCTGAAGATTTCGCAGTGACTTCTCTTTAAGTCAAAACAGCCGGATGCGCTGCTTGCGCCTGTATCTCCCGCTACGCATTTGATAGCTTCCTGAGCATGTTTTCGCTTGGTCGGGCAACCGGTTTCAGGCGCGATCGACAAGCTTCGGATACCAGTCCGCGCCGCGGCCTTCGGGCGTCCAGTCCAGCACGCTCCACAGCGGCGTCGGATCGACTGCGCCGCGCGGGCCCTGACCCGGGTCGGCCATGTCGAAAGCGGTCTCTTCGGCCCAGAAATGGCGGATCGTGCGGCCCTGCCGCGTGAATACATGGATGCTCGGGATGTCGGCGTCGGCCGCGCTCACGTAGTCGCGCGTGTAGTCGCCGCTCGGGTCCGAATAGAGCCGCAGGTGCCGCCAGCCGCGCTGCTGCTTCAGGCCGGCGATGCGCTCGGTCGGCGAGCGCGCGACCATCGCAAAGCCCACGCGCTGCTCGATCGCAGGCGCTTCGCCGTCCCAGGCGTCCATCAGCGTGGTGCACATCGGGCATGGATTTTTGCGATGGGGGCCGTACATGAAGCTGTAGACGACCAGCGTGTTCTTGCCTGTGAACAAGTCGGCAAAGCGCACCGGTCCGCGTTCGCTGTCGAAGCGATAGTCTTTCGTGACTTCGCCGCCCGGCGGCAGCTCGCGGCGCTGCTGCGCGACTTTCTCGATGTGGCGCCGCAGCTCGATTTCTTCTGCCGGCAGCGCGTTGCGCGCACGGCGATAGTCGGCGCTCTCGTTCGGAAATGCAGCCTTGTTGCGGGCCGCGAGTTCGACGGCCGGGATCGGGGCTTGGGTGGCTTGCAAAGGCATTCTCTTCCGGCTCATTGTTCGTGCAGCGCGATCGGCGTCTGCCCACTGCCGCGCTTGCGCAACGCGCCGCGACGGCGGCGCCCTACCCGGCAGCGGCCCGCTCCAGCGCGGCCACATCGAGTTTTTTCATCGACATCATCGCGTCCATCACGCGCTTGGCTTTTGCGCGATCCGCATCGGCAAGCAACGCGGGCAGCAGGCGCGGCACGATCTGCCAGGACAGGCCGAACCGGTCCTTGACCCAGCCGCACTGCTCGTTGTCCGGGTGTGCGGAGAGCGCCTGCCAGTAGCGATCGACCTCCGCCTGATCCGCACAATCGATCGACAGCGAGATCGCTTCGGTGAACCTGAAATGCGGTCCGCCGTTGAGGCCGATGTAACTGCGTCCGGCCAGCGTGAAGCCGACCACGAGCACCTTGCCTTCCTTGCCGCTCGGGTAGTCGGACGGCGCGCGCGTGACGCGGTCGATGCGGCTGTCGCGAAACAGGCCGGTGTAGAACGTGGCCGCTTCTTCCGCGTTGCCGTCGAACCAGAGGCAGATGCTGATCTTGTCCATGCTGTGGCTCCTTTTCGTGCGCCCGGCTTCAAGCGTCGACCAGCACTTCGAAGCCGCCGAAGATCATGCGTTTGCCGTCGAACGGCATCGAGTCGGGCATCGGTTCGGCCATCATCCTTTTCTGGCCCTCGTCGCGCACCGCCTTGGACGGCCAGACGATCCAGGAGAACACGACGACCTCATCGGGTCCGCACTGCACGGCCATCGGAAACGAGGTGAGCTTGCCTTGCGGCACATCGTCGCCCCAGCACTCGACCACCTGCAAAGCACCCCACTCCTTGAAGCGCTCCGACACGTCGGCCGCGATCTGGCGGTAGGCCTCGCGATTCGCCTTCGGGACCGGGATGACGAATCCATCGACGTAGTTCATGGCTGACTCCTTCTTTTGAAATGCAGGCGGAAGTTGCCCACGTGTGGAAATCGGGCCGCTTCAACGATGACGACGAACGGCGTGGCAGCGAATCGACAACGCAACGCGAAAAAAATCCAATGCAGTTGCGCCCCGGTGGCAAGCCGGGCCGGCGCACGATCAACCTTAAGCGGACCTGGGCGCAACTGAACGGCCAAGCTTCGACAACTACATTTTTCCATAGCTGAAAGCGGCTGTCGCACCTGCGCCCAAGCCCGATTCGGCACCAAAAGTACATCTGGAAAACTGCCTTGCAAGAAGCCGCTCGCAAGCGTTGCGCCGGCGCCAGCGGATGGCTAACCTGCACTGGCGTCGACACTGACGTATCTGCATGGACCGTCATCATGAAAAGAATTGCGCAATCCACCCGGTCAGGCATTCGGCACGCAACACGTGATTGGTTGGCGCCGACGCTGCTTGCGAGCGGTCTGCTGGCGCTGATGCCGGTAAGCCAGGCGGCAAGCCCGAGCGACACGTTGCGCGAAGCCACCGAGAAAGCCACGCAGATTGAAACCATTACGGGCAACACGCCCACCGGCAAGGCGCCGGCCGGCGATCCGTGCGCGCTGCTGCCGGCCGCTGACGTGAAGAACGTATTTCCTTCGATCGTGGCGCCGGAGCGAAGCCGCCGGCTGGAGAAATACGGCATCGGCGAGTGCATCTGGAAGGGCGCGAATGGCCAGATCCTTCTCGTCGTGCAGGAATCAGTCGCCCCGTCGGCTAGGCGTGCGCGTGACGAGGTGCTCAGCATGGCCGACGGCTTTGTCGATCCGCTCAAGCCCGCTGCGCGCAAAAACCTGCGGATTGAAACGTTCACTACGCCCGGTGTCGACAACGCGGCGTTCGTCGAAACCACGGACAAGGCGCGCGGCATCCTGTCAGACGGCGCCTACCTAGCGTTGATCAAGGGACGACAGGTGATAACGTTGGCGTCGCCGGAACTGCCGAGCCGCGATCGCAGCAGTGCGTTGAAGGCGCTGGAAAACCTGAGCTCGGCCGCGGCGAAATCAATGAAGTGAAGCAGTTCACACTTTCGCGCGCAGTCGTCGACCGAAAAGCACAATAGCGGCCCACTGCCACGCAGAGCACCTGCAAGCGACCGGGCGCGCAGGCACGGCTCAGACTTCAGGCAGCCGATCGAGCAGCTTGTCCAGCGTCACCGGATAGTCACGCACCCGCACACCGGTCGCGTGGTAGATCGCGTTGTTCACGGCCGCGCCGATGCCGCTGATGCCGAGCTCGCCGATGCCCTTGAGCTTGAGCGGATTGGTCTTGTCGTCGAGCTCGGGCAGGAACGTCACGTCGATCTCGGGAATGTCCGCGTTGACCGGGATGTGGTATTCGGCCAGATCGTGATTCACGATGTTGCCGTGCCGCACGTCGAACTGCGCGCCTTCGGTTAAAGCGCTGCCGATGCCCCAGATGATGCCGCCGATGATCTGCGAACGCGCGGTCTGCGGGTCCAGGATGCGGCCGGCCGCGAACACGCCCGTCACGCGGCGCACGCGCACCTCGCCGGTCACCGCGTTGACGCCCACTTCGACGAAATGCGCGCCGTAAGAGGCCTGATCGAACGCCTTGGCCATCTTGCCGGGCTCGATATGGCCGATTGCCTCGATCGGCCCGTCCTGCACGAGTTCGGTCAACGCAACCCGCCGGTCGCCGACGTGTGCGACACCGTCTTTCAACGCCAACTCGGCGCGCTTCACGCCGAGCTTATTCGCGAGTGTGTCCACGATGTCGCCGGCCGCAAGCGCAACGGCCGAGCCCGAGCTCGCCGCGCCCATCGATCCGCCCGAGCCGAAGCCTTTCGGAAAGTTCGAATCGCCGAGCCGCGTCGTCACTTGGCTGATCGGCACGCCGAGGATCTCGCCTGCGATCTGCGACAGGATCGTGTAGGTGCCGGTGCCGATGTCGGTCATGTCGGTCTCGACGGTGACCCGGCCATCGGTCTGAAGCCGCACCCGCGCGCGCGCTTCGCTCAACTGGTTGATGCGGATGCACGATGCCATGCCGTGGCCGATCAGCCATTCGCCCTCGCGCACCTGGCCCGGTTCGGGATGGCGCTTGTGCCAGCCGAAGCGGCGCGCGCCTTCGTCGAGGCAGGCGACCAGATGCCGCTGGCTGAATGGGCGATCCCGCGTCGGGTCGTGGTCCGGCTCGTTGATCTTGCGAAACTCGACCGGGTCGATGCCGACCTGCTCGGCCATCTCATCCATCGCCGCTTCCACCGCGAGCATGCCGACCGCCTCGCCCGGTGCGCGCACGGAACCGGTCTCGGGCAGGTCGAGCGTCATGATGCGCTGCGTGAAGCTGCGGTTCTCGCCTGCGTACAGCGCGATGCTGCCGAACGCGCACGGCTCGAACGAATCGCGCCGCGTGCGCTGGCTCACGATGCTGTCGTGGCCGAACGCGGTGAGCTTGCCGTCCGCACCGCAGGCCAGCCGAATCCGCTGCGAGGTCTCGGAGCGCCGATACACCACATGAAACAGCTGCTGACGCGTGATCGCCATCTTGACCGGCCGACCCACCTTCCGCGCGCCCAATGCAGCCAGCACCGACTCGACCCCGAGCCCGCCCTTGCCGCCGAAGCCGCCGCCAACGTAAGGCGAAAGCAGGTGAATCTGCTCGGGCTTGATGTCGAGCGAGGAGGCCAGCATCGCCTTGGCGATCGAGACGATCTGCGCAGAGCAGTAGACAGTCAGCCGGTCGCCGTTCCAGGACGCAATGGCTGCATGCGGCTCCATCGCGGCGTGGATGTGCGACGGCGTGGTGTAGGTGCGGTCGAGCTTGAAGTCGGCTGCCTGCAGCGCTTGGTCCACGTCGCCGGTCACCATGTCGGCGAGCTTCGCATCCTCGCCGGGCGATTCGGCCGTGTCGTGCAGCGCCTGCGCATCGAAGCGGCCTTTTGCTTCGTCTGCTTGGTAGCGCACGGTCACCGCATGCGCGGCCGCGCGCGCCTGCTCGAACGTCTCTGCGATCACCACGCCGATCGACTGGCCGTAGTGGTCGATCACGTCGTTGCCGCGCAGCAGTTTCTTGTCCGAGAAGCCGCCGGTCTCACGCGGAATCAGCGGGTCGTCGACGATCACCGCAAGCACGCCGGGCATGCGTTCGGCAGCCGTCGTGTCGAAGCCCTCGACCTTGCCGCGGCCGATTCCTGCGCAGATCGCGTAGCCGTGTGCGAGCTGGCCGTCGACTGGCTGGTCCATCGTGTACGGCACCGCGCCAGCCACCTTCTGCCGGCCTTCGACCCGGTGCAGCGGCTCGCCGACCAGGCCCTGCGCGCCATGATCCAGCGCGGTGTCGCCGACCGGCTGGTCCATCTTCAATTCGACATCGTCATGGCGGCTCATGCTTGGACTCCGGTCAATTGTTGCAGGCAGGCGACCAAGGCGCGCCGAGCCAATGGGATCTTGAAGTCGTTGTCCCCCTGGCCGCGCGCGTTCGCGAGCAGCACATCGGCCGCTTGCGCGAACGATTCACGGCTCGGCACTTGGCCGACCAGCGCCGCTTCCACCGCTTCGTCGCGCCACGGCAGCGGCGCCACGCCGCCGAACGCGAGCCGCGCCGAACCGATCTTGCCGCCGTCGACCGCGATGATCGCTGCCACCGACACCAGCGCGAACGCGTAGGACGCGCGATCCCGCACCTTGCGATAGGCCTGCTCGCCCGGCGGCGGTGGCGGCAGCACGACGTGGGTGATCAGCTCGCCTGTGGCCAGCATCGTCTCGAGCTGCGGCGTGTCCGCAGGCGGCCGATACAGCGCATCGAGCGTGAGCGATCGCGTGTTGCCATCGGCTTGCAGTGTCTGCACGCCGGCACCGAGCGCACGCATCGCCACCGCCATGTCGGACGGATGCGTCGCGATGCAGTGTTCGCTTGCGCCCAGGATCGCATGGATGCGGGTCACGCCGCCGATCGCTGCGCAGCCCGCGCCCGGCTCGCGCTTGTTGCAGGCCATCGCCGTGTCATAAAAATAATAGCAACGCGTGCGCTGCAGCAGGTTGCCTGCGGTCGTGGCCTTGTTGCGCAACTGGCCGGACGCGCCGGACAACAGCGCGCGGCTGAGCACCGGATAGCGGCTGCGCACGACTGGATGCGCGGCCAGGTCGCTGTTGGTCACCAGCGCACCGATGCGCAGGCCGCCATCGTCGGTTTCCTCGATGTCGGCCAGCGGCAGACGGCTGATATCGACCAGTTTTTCGGGGGTCTCGATCTCGAGCTTCATCAGGTCGAGCAGGTTGGTGCCGCCTGCGATGAATCGGGCGCCGTTGACACCGGCCTCGGCACAGGCCGCGTCGGCGTCCGCGGCACGCGCGTAGTCGAACGTCCTCATGCCTTGCTCCCGGTCTGCGGCGCCTCGGCTACAACCTCGGCAATCGCATCGACGATGTTCGGATAAGCCGAGCAGCGACACAAGTTGCCGCTCATGCGCTCTGCGATCTCGGCGCGTGTGAGTTCAGCAGTGTCTGCGTCCAGTGAATCGCTGACATGGCTCGGCCAACCCATGCGCGCCTCGTCGAGCATCGCGGTCGCCGAACAGATCTGGCCGGGCGTGCAGAAGCCGCACTGGTAGCCGTCGTGTTCGAAGAATGCGCGTTGCAGCGGACTTAGAGCGTCTGCCGAACCCAGCCCCTCGACCGTGGTGACGTCGTCGCCGTCGTGCATCACCGCGAGCGTGAGGCAACTGTTGATGCGCCGACCGTTCAGCAACACGGTGCAAGCGCCGCACTGGCCGTGGTCGCAGCCCTTCTTGCTGCCGGTCAGGTGCAGCGTGTCGCGCAACAGGTCGAGCAGCGAGGTGCGGACATCCGGATCGACGCTGTGCGTCTGGCCATTCACGTTGAGTTCAATCATTTGCAGTCTCGAGTTTCAGAAATCTTGGGTCGAACAGCCATGCAGGTGGCAAAGCCCATGCCTTATCGCTGTCACCGTCTCAACCGGCAACCGCGCCGTGCTGACGACGCTCCGGCAGCGATGATGGCATTCATCTGCTCGATTGACACCTGGCGACGTGACTTGCCGAACATGCCCTTGCGTGCGCAATACCGAGCCGGATGCCGCAATGACTTCGAAGCAGCCATGTTCGGTCTGCACAGATTCAACCCGGTCCCCGCCCTCCACGCTCGGCGCGAGACGAACATCGACGGGAATCGTGACCCGACCTCTGGAGGAGACGATTGCGGCTGCCATATGTTGGATCACTTGCCGAATTCGGACGGTTCGTTGTTTTTTCAAAAGGCAAAGCAGGCCAAACCCATTCACACGTCGATCGCCCCCGCCGACCCCGCCTGCTTCCTCAACTCGAACTTCTGAATCTTTCCCGTGCTGGTCTTGGGCAGTTCGCACAGCACCACGGTGCGCGGCACCTTGAAGCCGGCCAGGTGCTGCCTGCAATGCGCGACGAGGTCTTCCGGCTTCGCGCTGGCGCGGGCCTTCAGTTCCACGAACGCGCATGGGGTTTCGCCCCAGCGCGGGTCGGGTCTGGCGACCACCGCAGCGGCCAGCACGTCGGGGTGGCGATAGAGCACGTCTTCTACTTCGATCGACGAGATGTTCTCGCCGCCGCTGATGATGATGTCCTTGGCTCGATCCTTGATCTTCAGGTAGCCGTCGGCGTCCATCACGCCGAGGTCGCCGCTGTGGAACCAGCCGCCCGCGAACGCCTCCTGCGTGGCCTTCGGGTTCTTCAGGTAACCCTTCATTGCGATGTTGCCCTTGAACATGATCTCGCCCATCGTTTCGCCGTCTTGCGGCACGGGCCGCATCGTCTCGGCATCGAGCACGCGCACGTCGCGTTCCAGGTGGTAGCGCACGCCCTGCCGCGCGTTCAGCCGCGCACGTTCGCCGATGGCAAGCGCGTCCCAGGCTTCATGTTTGGCGCAGACCGTCGCCGGGCCATAGACCTCGGTCAGGCCGTAGACGTGCGTCAGGTCGAAGCCCATGCGCTCCATGCCTTCGATCATCGAGGCCGGCGGCGCCGCGCCGGCGACCATCGCTTTCACACCGGGGGGTATGCCCCGCTTCAACTCGTCGCCCGCGTTGACCAGCATGCCGTGCACGATCGGCGCGCCGCAGTAGTGCGTGACGCCGTGCGCGCGGATCGCATCGAACACGCTTGGCGCATCGACACGGCGCAGGCACACGTTGACGCCCGCGCGCGCGGCCACTGTCCAGGGAAAGCACCAGCCGTTGCAATGGAACATCGGCAACGTCCATAGATACACCGCGTGCCTGGGCATGTCCCATTCCAGCACGTTGGAGATCGCGTTCAGCGCCGCGCCGCGGTGGTGATAGACCACGCCTTTGGGGTTGCCGGTGGTGCCGCTCGTGTAGTTGAGCGCGATCGCATCCCATTCGTCGGCCGGCAGCCTCCAGACGAATGCGGGGTCGCCACTGGCGACGAACTCGTCGTACGTCAGCTCGCCGAGCCGCACGCCATCGCCCCTGAACAGCGGGTCCTGCACATCGATCACGAGCAGCGGCCTGGCACCAGCGTTCGCTTGCCGCAGCGCCAGAGCGCGCTGCACCACGGGCGAGAACTCCGCATCGACGATCAGCGCTTTCGCTTCGCCGTGCTCGAGCATGAACGCGATCGCTTCCGGGTCCAGCCGCGTGTTCAGCGCATTCAGCACGGCGCCGGCCATCGGGATGCCGAAGTGCGCCTCCACCATCGGCGGCGTGTTCGGCAGCATCACGGCCACCGTGTCGTTCTTGCCGATGCCGCAGCGGGCCAGTGCGCTGGCGAGCTGCCGGCAGCGCGCATACAGCTCGCGCCAGGTGCGCCGCAGCGCATCGGCACCCAGCCCATGCACGACGGCGAGGCGCTCCGGGTACACCTCGGCCGTGCGGTCGATGAACGACAGCGGCGAGATGGCGGCGAAGTTGGCTTCGCAGCGAGGAAGGTCCTGGTCGAAGATGCTGGGCATGGCGCGTCTCCTGTTGCGCAACGGTCGTTCGAGCGCAGCATAAACCCCGCGTGGGCGCCGCGCGGCCACCACGCGGCCACCACGCGGCCACCACGCGGCCACAATAGCCTGCGTGGCCATTCCCCAATCGTTCCTGCAGGATCTGATCGCGCGTGCCGACCTGGTGGAGCTGGTCGGTCGGCATGTGCAGCTCAAGAAAACCGGCGCCAATTTCTCCGGGTTGTGCCCGTTTCATGCGGAGAAGTCGCCTTCGTTCACGGTAAGTCCCTCCAAGCAGTTCTATCACTGCTTCGGCTGCGGCAAGAGCGGCAATGCGATCGGCTTTCTGACCGAGTACCTGGGGCTCGGCTTCGTCGATGCGGTCAACGATCTGGCGCATCAAGTCGGCCTGCAGGTGCCCGACGACGACAGCACGCCCGAGGAGCGCGCACGCTTTGCAAAAAAGCGCGAGCAGCAGGCGACGCTGCACAGCGTGCTGGAGAAGGCCGCCGATGCCTATCGCAAGCAGCTGAAAAATGCAGCGCACGCGATCGGCTATCTGAAGCACCGCGGCGTGACCGGCCTGACCGCGAAGCGCTTCGGTCTGGGCTACGCACCGGCCGGCTGGAACCACCTCGCGGGCGTGTTCCCGAACTACGACGATCCGCTGCTGGTCGAAAGCGGCCTGCTGATCCAGCCCGACGATGCGGCCGACGCAGAGCACACGCGCCGCTACGACCGCTTTCGGGACCGGTTGATGTTCCCGATCCGCAACCCGAAGGGCGAGACGATCGGCTTCGGCGCACGCGTGTTCGGCGACGAGAAACCGAAGTATCTGAATTCGCCCGAGACGCCGGTGTTCAGCAAGGGCCGCGAGCTCTACGGCCTGTATGAGGCGCAGGCGGCGGTACGCGAAGCGGGTCTGGCGCTGGTCACCGAAGGCTACATGGACGTGATCGCACTCGCGCAGCACGGATTTGCGCACAGCGTGGCCACGCTGGGCACCGCCTGCACGACCGAGCATGTGCGCATGCTGTTTCGCGTGACGGATGCGGTGGTGTTCGCATTCGATGGCGACGCGGCCGGCCGGCGCGCGGCGCGCAAGGCGCTGGATGCGGCGCTGCCGTTCGCGACCGATCTGCGCAGCATCAAATTCCTGTTCCTGCCGAGCGAGCACGACCCGGACAGCTTCGTGCGCGCAGAAGGCCGCGAGGCATTCGCGCAGGCGGTGGCCCAGGCCACGCCGCTGTCGCGCCAGTTGCTCGAATCAGCCCGCGAAGGCTGCGACCTGAACGATGCGGAAGGCCGCGCACGCATGGCGAGCCAGGCCAAAACGCTGTGGCTGCCGCTGCCCGACGGCGCGCTCAAGCGCCAGTTGCTGGCCGAGATCGCCGAGCGCGTCGAACTCGGCAGCCGTGAGCTGACCGAGCTCTGGGGACTGTCGCAGCGGCAGCCTAACGGCCCTTCTTCAGGCTACATAAACAATAGCAACAAACGGAGCAACCACCTGCGCTCAAGCGGCATTTCATCTGAAAACGACGGGCGACGGGCGCGCGGCGCGCCGGCCAGCCGCGCCGATCACGCGGTGCGGCTGCTGCTGGGCGCACCGGCACTGTGGGACGGGTTGTCGGGTGAAGACCACGAATTGCTCAGCGCGCTGCCCGGCGCGCACGGGCCGCTGTTCGTCTGGCTCGAAGCGCAGCTGCACGAACACGGCCCGCAGCCCTGGGGGGCACTGCGCGAAGGGCTGCGCGGCCATCCGGCAGAACCGCTCGCGCTCAAGCAGATGTCGGTGGAACTCGCCGCGGCCGGACCGGTGATCGCCGTCGATTTCCTGGCACCGGATCTGCCGCCCGCGCCGGAGCCAGACGGTCAGCTCAACGTGCTGGCGGACGCCACTGCCGTCGCCGACGTGCAGGCGGCCCAAACCGCGGAAGCGACCGCCGAGTTGCGTGACTTGCTGGACCGGATGCTGGTCGACCATCTGAAGCTGCAGGAAACCGAAGCACTGGCCGTGGGCGACGCGGCCGCGATCGCACGTTACCGGGCCATCAACGCGCGCCGCCTCGGCCTGGAAAACGCGAGCGCGAGGCGCTAGCGACACGTGATGGTGCCGATGCGCATCAACCCGGCCAGACAGCCCGAGCAGCGCGCTGCCTGAAAGCCGGCCTGCGCTGCGAAAACGCGGGCATCGACCCTTGAAAAACCGCCCTTACGCCTATAATCTAAGGTTTGCCTTGGCGGCAAGTGCGACAGCAGTACCTCCGAACCCGAGCGCCAACCGATGTCTTATGCAGGCACGACCGGCGCCGCCACTGGCCAGCTGGCCTGGTTCCCCCCTCGCAAGGGCTGCACACCAAATGATCGCCCACCTTCCTTGCCGTTGACGCCTTTGCCGTTCTCGTTCTTGCGTGCATGACGCCGTGCCGGCCAGTCAGGTTTTTTTGAAAACCCGGCGGGTTGCGAGTGCGGGCACTGCTATTGCAGCGACCGGGCAAAGGCCGCATATCACTGCTGAACTGACACATCGAGGGGCCGACCATGCCGAATTCAAAGACCGGAAAACCTGCCGTTTCCGCTGCCGCCGCATCGGGTGATGCTGCGGTGATCGAGCGACCTGCAGCCAAAGCTGCCGCCACCGGCACCGCCGCCAAGGCAGCCAAGACCGCGGCCAAAAAGCCACTGGCAGAAAAAGCCGGTGCGCCTGTTGCCGAGGCGGACGCTGCGTCGAGCAAGAAGCCGGCCCGCGTGGCCAAGCCTGCTGGTCCTGCTGCACCGGTTGCAGGTGCTGCCAAGAAGGCCGGCGCCACCACGGCTAAGAAAGCGCCGGCTGCGAGCAAAACCCTGGCGAAAAAAGGCAAGAGCGCGCTCGATGACGATGACATCGTGCTGGACGACGACACCGACCTGACCGAAGAAGCGCCGGCCGCCGACGAACCCGCTGCCGTGGTCGAAAAAGTCAAGCCGCTGCGCATGAAGATCAGCAAGGCGAAGGAACGCGCCTTGATGAAGGAATTCGGGCTCGATGAAACGGTGCTGTCCGAAGAGGACATGATGAAGCGCCGCGTGCGGCTGAAAGCACTGATCAAGCTCGGCAAGACGCGCGGCTACCTCACACACGGCGAGATCTCGGACCACCTGCCCGACAAGCTGGTGGACGCCGAGACGCTCGAAGTCGTGATCTCGATGTTGAACGACATGGGTGTGGCCGTTTATGAACAGACGCCGGACGCCGAGACGCTGCTGCTGAACAACACCGGTCCCACCGCGGCCACGGAAGAAGAAGCCGAAGAAGAGGCAGAAGCCGCGCTGTCCACCGTGGACAGCGAGTTCGGCCGCACCACCGATCCGGTGCGCATGTACATGCGCGAGATGGGCACCGTCGAGCTGCTCACGCGCGAAGGCGAGATCGAGATTGCCAAGCGCATCGAAGGCGGCCTGATGCGCATGATGGAGGCGATCAGCGCGTCGCCCGCGACGATCGCCGAACTGCTGCGCATGTCGGAAGAAATCGCGAGTGGCAAGGTGGTGATCTCGACCATCGTGGACGGTTTCTCGAACCCGAACGAGGCCGACGACTATGTGGCCGAGGAGGACTTCGACGAGTTCGACGAGGAAGACGACGACGACGGCAACGGCGGCTCGAAGGCGCTAACGAAGAAGCTTGAAGAGTTGAAGCGCGAAGCGTTGAGCCGCTTCGAGACCTTGCGCACCCTGTTCGAGAAAGTGCACAAGGTCTACGACAAGGAAGGCTACGGCACGCCGCATTACACGAAGGCGCAAGAGGAGCTTTCGCGTGAGCTGATGACGATCCGCTTCACCGCGAAGACGATCGAAAAGCTCTGCGACATGGTGCGTGGACAGGTCGACGACGTGCGCAAGAAAGAGCGCGAGCTGCGCCGCATCATCGTCGACAAGTGCGGCTATCCGCAGGAAGACTTCATCCGCGATTTCTCTGGCTACGACAAGCATGGCAACCGGGTCGCGTCGAACGTTGTAAACCTGAAATGGGTCGAGAAGCAGGCCGCCGCCGGCAAGCCCTGGAGCGCCGTGATGGAGCGCAACATCCCGCCGATCCAGGACTTGCAGCAGCGGTTGGCCGATCTGCAATCCCGCGTGGTGGTGCCGCTCTTTGAGCTGAAGGAAATCAACAAGCGCATGAACGAGGGCGAGGCGAACTCGCGCCATGCGAAAAAAGAGATGATCGAGGCGAACTTGCGCCTCGTGATCTCGATTGCGAAGAAGTACACCAATCGCGGCCTGCAGTTTCTCGACCTGATCCAGGAAGGCAACATCGGCCTGATGAAGGCGGTCGACAAGTTCGAATATCGGCGCGGCTATAAATTCAGCACGTACGCGACCTGGTGGATTCGTCAGGCCATCACGCGTTCGATCGCGGACCAGGCGCGCACGATCCGCATTCCGGTGCACATGATCGAGACGATCAACAAGATGAACCGGATCAGCCGGCAGCACCTGCAGGAGTTCGGCTTCGAGCCGGACGCGGGTCTGCTGGCCGAGAAGATGGAGATTCCGGAAGAGAAGATCCGCAAGATCATGAAGATCGCTAAAGAACCGATCAGCATGGAAACACCGATCGGCGACGACGACGATTCGCACCTGGGCGACTTCATCGAAGACAGCGCGAACACCGCGCCGCTCGACGCCGCGATGCAGGCCGGCCTGCGCGACGTGGTGAAAGACATTCTCGACAGCCTGACGCCGCGCGAAGCCAAGGTGCTGCGCATGCGCTTCGGCATCGAGATGAGCACGGACCACACGCTGGAGGAAGTCGGCAAGCAGTTCGACGTGACGCGCGAGCGCATTCGGCAGATTGAGGCGAAGGCGCTGAGAAAGCTCAAGCACCCGAGCCGCTCGGACAAGCTGCGCAGCTTCATCGATACGCTGTAGGCGCAGCGGACGTCCGAAGCGCTCCCGAAGCCGACCGGTTTCGGGAGCGTTCTTTTTTTGGCCAGCCTACAGCTTCGTTGGTCGGCGCTTGCGAAGGCGCCAGGCGATCATGACGCTCGCGTAGGCAGCATGCAGCCGTGTCGGCCAGCGGTTGCCGGTGCCTGCAACCGATGTGGATCAGCCTGCGATCATCGACCGCAGCACCTGCCCCTGTACGTTGCCCACCACGATGGTGGCGATCTGCAGCAGCACGAGCAGCGCCAGTGGCGACAGGTCGATGCCGCCGACCAGCGGGATCACGCGCCGGAACGGCCGCAGCAGCGGCTCCACGAGCTGGTTCAGCACGTCCGTCATCGACGACTGCGCCGTTGGAAACCAGGACAGCACCGCGTTCACGATTACCAGCATCGTGAGGGCGGAGATCACGAGCCGCACCAGGGCGAACAGTGCGATGACCGGCAGAATCGCGGGCTGGATCGCCGCCGGCGCCAGCCCCCAGAGGATCATCTGCTCGGCCAGCATCAACAGGTAGGCGCCGAGCAGGCTCGCGATGTCCCAGCCGGCGACGGATGGCAATAGCCGGCGCAGCGGCAGCACCAGCCAGTCGGTCAGCGCGAAGATGAAGTTGCCGACCGGGTTTCTGAACGAAATTCGCTGGCGCTGCATGTAGGCGCGCAGCAGGCACGCGCCGGCCAGCGCACCGACGACGATATCAAGCAGGAATGACAGGATTTGGAACAGCATCGGGTGGCATCGATTCGGGTCATGGGATGATAGCGGCCGGTTTATCCAGGTTTTTTCGGCCGGCTCGGCTGCACCGGTGCAACCTTGAGCCCGCCTCCCCTCAGATGTCGAATCCGGACGCCCTTCTTCAACTGCCGTTGTTCCCGCTCGGCACCGTGCTGTTTCCGCTTGGGGAGCTGCCGCTGCGCATTTTCGAAGTGCGCTATCTCGACATGATCGGCCGCTGCCACCGCGAAGGCACGCCGTTCGGCGTGGTGTCGATCACGCAGGGCTCCGAGGTGCGCATGCCGGGTGCGGCCGAGCAGTTCCACACCGTCGGCACCATGGCCATGGTCAAGACGCTGGAGACCGTGCAGTCCGGCTTGCTGATGGTGCGCTGCATCGGCACGCAGCGTTTTCGGATCGAGCACAGCGAACAGTTGCGCCACGGTCTGTGGACTGCATCGGTGCAGCCGATCGAGCCGGACCAGGCGGTCGCGGTGCCGCCCGATCTGCAAGGCACTGCGCAGGCGCTCGGCCGTCTGCTTGACACGCTGCGCCAGCGCGAAGAAGCGCCGCAGTTCCTGTCGCCCGACACGCCGCTGCAGCTGGGCGACTGCGCCTGGGTCGCGAACCGCTGGTGCGAACTGCTGCCGCTCACACCCGCCACCAAGCAGCGCATGATGGCGCTGGACAACCCGCTGGTGCGCCTGGAGCTCGTCAGCGACTTCCTCACGAAAAGCGGCATCACGCCGTCGACCTGAGTGCGCGTTGGCGCACGCGCAGCATCCCAGAAAACTGCGCGAATATCGAGAGCGCATGCACTCTCCGATCCACTGGCCACGCCGCACCAAGCAAGCGCTCGTCGTCAGCGTCGATCTGGCTTGCGGCGTGTTCGCGATGTGGCTTGCTTTCAGCCTGCGGCTGGAGACGCTGCACTGGCCGCAGAACAAGGAGTGGTTGATCTACCTGCTCGGGCCGCTGCTGGCGGTGCCGATCTTCGCCCGCTCCGGGCTGTACCGTGCGATTTTTCGCTACACCGGCATTTCGGCGCTGCTGACCACCGCGAAGGCTGTTGCGGTCTATACGGTGCTGCTGTCGATCCTCGTGCTGACCACGCGCTGGCCGGTGGTGCCGCGCAGCGTCGGCGTGCTGCAACCGCTGATCTTCTTTCTGCTGGTCGCGGCCAGCCGGGCAGCGGCGAAGTTCTGGCTCAGCGGCCAAATCGGCCGCTGGCGGCATCGCGCGGCCGGCCGGCTGCTGATCTATGGTGCCGGTGCCGCCGGCGTGCAGACCGCGCTCGGGCTGGAAGGCACCCAGCACTATGCGCTGCTCGGCTTCGTCGACGACGACCCGGCGAAGGCCGGCCGCAGCATCGACGGCGTGCCCGTGCATGCCCCGAACGAAGTGCCCGCACTGGTCAACCGCGAACGCATCACCGACATCCTGCTCGCGTTGCCCAGCACCAGCCGCGAGCGCCGCAACCGGATCATCGAATCGCTGCGGCCGCTGCCGGTGCACGTGCAGACCCTGCCCGCCCTGAGCGATCTGGCCAGCGGCAAGGTCACGGTGCGCGATTTTCGCGAGCTGGACGTGGAAGACCTGCTGGGCCGTGCGCCGGTGCCGCCGAACCCCGAACTGCTCGCGCGCAACCTGGCGGGCAAGGCGGTGCTGGTCAGCGGCGCCGGCGGCAGCATCGGCAGCGAACTGTGTCGCCAGATCCTGGCAGAGCGCCCTCGCCAGTTGCTGCTGCTGGAGCAAAACGAATTCGCGCTCTATTCGATCCACCAGGAGCTGCTGCGCCTGTGCGCTGGCGAAGCCGGATCGATCCGTGTCGTGCCGCTGCTCGGCAGCGTCTACAACTACAGGCGCATCTCGGACATCCTGCACACCTATCGGCCCGAAACGGTTTACCATGCCGCCGCCTACAAGCATGTGCCGCTGGTCGAACACAACCCGGCCGAAGGCGTGCTCAACAACGTGTTCGGCACGCTGCATCTGGTACGTGCCGCGATGGAGGCAGAGGTCGCGAGCTTCGTGCTGGTGTCCACCGACAAGGCAGTACGCCCGACCAACGTGATGGGCGCGAGCAAGCGCGTGGCCGAGCAGATCCTGCAGGCGCTGGCGGCGTGCGAGCGACCGAGCTTCTACGACGTCGAATCGGCCGGCGAAGTCGTCGTCGAAAACCACACGACCCTGTCGATGGTCCGCTTCGGCAATGTGCTGGGGTCGAGCGGCAGCGTGGTGCCACTGTTTCGCCAGCAGATCGCAGCCGGCGGACCCGTGACGGTGAC
Organism: Burkholderiaceae bacterium; assembly: GCA_965218765.1. Lineage (GTDB taxonomy): Bacteria > Pseudomonadota > Gammaproteobacteria > Burkholderiales > Burkholderiaceae_C > JBBPYC01. The sequence continues at coordinate 304,363 of CBDCLU010000005.1, forward strand.
CGACGAGCGCGTCACGCGCTACTTCATGACGATTCCAGAAGCGGCGCAGCTGGTGCTGCAGGCGGGTGCGATGGCGAAGGGCGGCGACGTGTTCGTGCTGGACATGGGCGAGCCGGTCAGGATCATCGACCTGGCGAGGAGGATGGTCGAGTTGTCGGGGTTGACGCTGCGCGACGCACAGCGCTCGAACGGCGACCTGGAAATCGTGACGACGGGCCTGCGGCCGGGCGAAAAGCTCTACGAAGAGTTGCTGATCGGGGAGTCCCCGCAGCTGACTGCGCACCCGCGCATTATGACCGCGCGCGAGCGATTCACGGGCTGGGCGGAGCTGCGCAGCGCCGTCTGGCAGCTTCGCACGCTGTGCCTGCGCAACGACGTCGCGAACATCCTCGGCTTGTTGCACCGGCTGGTGCCGGAAGCCCACTTCGGCAGCGGCATCCAGGACTACCTGACCGCCGACGCGATCGTGCCGGCAACCGTCGAAGCACTGTGAAAGGCGCCAGGCTTCGCGCAGCCGGGCCGCTTGCACGGCAGCCGGTGGCGCAGCGCAGCGATGACCGTCTGATCATGCATGGTCTCCTGTGGGGCGCCGCATTCGTGCTCGGTGGCAAGCTCGCAAGCGCCGCCAAAGAGGTGGTGGTCGCCTGGCGTTACGGCACCTCCGCTCAGGTCGACGCCTATCTGTTCGTGTTCAATCTGGTCACCTGGCCGGTCGCCGTCTGGTTCGCTGCGCTGGCCGGCGTTCTGGTGCCGCTTGCTGCGCGCATCCGTCGGGATGACGGCGCAGCGCTCGGCCGATTTCGATCGGAACTGTTGGCGCTGGCGATCGGGCTCGGCGTGTTGCTCGGCGGCCTCTGCTGCCTAGGGCTTTTCTGGGCCGCCGATTCGAGCTGGATCGCACTGCCGCGCGAAACCGCCATCGCCGTGCAGTCGATCGCTGCCCCGATGGCGGGGTTGACGGTCATCGGCACCGTGACGTGTCTGATGTCCGCCTGGATGCAGGCCGCGCATCGCCATGCGAACACATTGTTCGAAGGCCTCCCGGCCGCGGCCATCGCGCTCGCAGTGCTGCTGGCTCCGATCGGCGGCATCGACACGCTGGTCTACGGCACACTGGCCGGGTTCGCGCTGCATCTGCTGAGTCTGCTGCTCGCGTTGTCGCGAACCGGCGACATCCAAGCCCCGGCGCTGCCGTTGGCTTCGCCATATTGGCCAGCATTTCGCAGCGGGTTCGGCGCCATGGTTGCGGGCCAGGCGCTGCTGGCGCTGGCCGCGGTGCTGGACCAGTTCTTCGCCGCCCGGCTGGAAGTCGGCGCGGTGGCCACGCTGGCCTATGCGAACCGGCTGCTTGCGTTGCTGCTCGGCATCGGCGTCACGGTGGTGGCGCGTGCGACGCTGCCGGTCTTCTCGGCTGCGCATCAGAAAGGTGCTGCGAGCCTCTGGATCGTGGCGCGACGCTGGACGTTGCTCGTGTGCATCGCAGGCGCTGCAGCCCTGGTTGGCGGCTGGTGGCTCGCGCAGCCGGGCGTCGAGCTGCTGTTTCGGCGCGGCGCGTTCACACCCGATGACGGCGTCGCGGTCACACGCGTGCTGCAGCATGGCTTGCTGCAGTTGCCGTGCTACTTCGGCGCAGTCGTGCTGCAGTCGTTTTTGTCGGCTTGCGGCCATTATCGGGCCATCGCGCTGGCGGCTGGCATCGGTCTGTTTGCGAAAGCGGCGACCAGCGTCTGGCTGGTGCCGACCTATGGGCTGGTCGGCCTGCAATGGGCGACTGCGGTCATGTTCGCGGTGTTCGGCGCCGGCCTGCTTGCCTTCAGCCTGCGGCGGAGCGCGGTTCGTTAGCCGCAGTCAGTTCCAGTTGCTGGACTTGGACGATCCTGCTTCATGCGCATCCTGTACCTGATCACCGGGCTCGGCGTCGGCGGTGCGGAGACTCAGGTGCATGCGCTGTGCGGACGCCTCGCGGCGCTCGGACATGGGGTGCTGTTGATTTCGCTGACCGATGTCGCCCCGGTTTTTGCCACCGGGGCTGGATTTCGCGTCTGTGCACTTGGAATGACCAAGCGCGCCGGCTCGGCCATTGCCGCATACCGCAAACTGCTTCGGCTGGCACGCGAACTTCAACCCGATGTCGTGCACAGCCACATGTTCCATGCGAACGTGTTGGCGCGGCTGCTGCGGCTGTCCATGCCATTGCCGCTGCTGATCTGCAGCGCGCACAGCACGAATGAAGGCGGCGCCGCGCGCATGCTGGCATATCGCCTCACCGACCGGCTGTCCGACCTCAACACCAACGTCAGCGCAGCGGGCGTTGCTGCATTCGTGCGTCTCAAGGCGTCCCCGGCCGGCAAGATCGTGGCGATGCACAACGGCATCGACACCACCCGCTTCGCTTTTGGTGCCGACCGTCGTCGCGAAACGCGCGGGAACCTCGCGCTCCAGCCGAACCAGAAGATGCTGCTGGCGGCCGGCCGGCTGGTGCCGGCGAAGGACTATCCGAACCTGCTGCACGCGTTCGCGCTGGTGTGCCGGCACCACGACCACGTGCAGCTCGCAATTGCCGGTCAAGGCAGCGAACGACCGGTGCTGCAAGCGCTTGTGCAGCAGCTTGCGCTTACGCGACGCGTGACGTTCCTTGGGCTGCGCGACGACATCGCCGAGCTGATGAGCGGCGCGGATGTGTTCGTGCTGTCGTCGGCCTGGGAAGGCTTCGGCCTCGTGGTCGGCGAGGCGATGGCCTGTGAACGCGTCGTGGTCGCGACCGATTGCGGCGGGGTGCGCGAAGTCACCGGCGACTCGGCGCTGCTGGTGCCGGCACGTGATTCGCCGGCTCTTGCAGCCGCGCTGCTGCAGGCGCTCGAACTGGGCGAACAAGAAGCGAAAGCGATCGGCAGGCTGGCGCGTGCGCGCATCGAGCAGTTGTTCTCGCTCGACCAAGTGGTGCCCGACTGGCTGCGCATTTATGAGACGACGGCCGCGCATCCGCGCGTGACCTGACACGGGTCCGTCACGACGGCTGCGCCGCCCCGGCCGCCAGCGCCTGGTACTGCGCCAACGTCAATTGTTGGATTCGCTCGTCGGCAAACTCGCTCAGCGCGCGCGCCCGCCCAGCCGCGCCCATGCGTGCGCGCGCCGCCCCGTCTTCAACCAGCCGTTGCAACGCATCGGCGAGCGCCACCGGGTCCCGTGCCGGCACCAGCAATCCGGTGACGCCGTCGAGAACCGCCTGCCGACAGCCGACCACATCCGTGCTCACGACCGGCAGGCCTGTCGCCATCGCTTCCAGCAGGAACTTCGGCAGCCCCTCGCGGTACGACGGCAGGCAGGCGATATCGGCCTTGCGCAGCAGCGCTGCGATGTCGTCGCGATGCCCGAGCAGTTCCACATCCGCCTGCGTTTTCCACGCATCGAGTTGTACGGTGCTGAATGAAGACGGATTGCCAGCGTCAGGCGCGCCGACGAGCCAGCAGCGGGCCGGCACACCACGCTCGTGCAACAGGCGTGCAGCGGCCACAAATTCGGCCACACCTTTGTCGCGCAGCAGGCGCGCGGCCATCAGCACAACCGATGCCCCACGGGCTGGCACCAGATCCGGCTGAAACATTGCCGTGTCGATACCGGCGCCTGGGATCAGTACCGCATCTGCGATGCATACCATGCCGTCGCGCACGCAGTCCCGCAGGTCCTCTTCGTTCTCGAACACGACCTTGCTGCCGCGCGGATTCAGCAGCCACCTGAGCAGCATGCGCACCAGCGGTCGCAGCAGCCTGGCTCTGGCCGTGTCGGACGTGAACAGAAAGCCCATTCCGACCGGCGCATTCAGCACCGCGCGCAGTCCCTGCATGCGCGCGACCAAGCTGCCGTAGATGATCGGCTTCATCGCAATCTGATGCACCAGATCCGGCCGGTGCTCGCGGTAGGCGCGCCAGATCTCGTGCAGTGTGCGCAGTTCGTTGAAGAAGCCGGTGCCGCTGCGGTCGATTGCGAGCGGCTGCAGCTGGAAGCCTGCGTCGCGGATGCGCTGTCCGTGGCTTCGCGCGCGCGTGAGCACGACAATCTCGAATCCTTGCGCCTGTGCCGCTTTTGCCCGCTCCATGAAATGCGAACAGAAAAACCAGTCTTCGGTAATCAGATAGAGCAGCTTTGCCATGTCGTTCGCATTGGGATTCCGGCGAGTCTGATGCAACCTGCAAGCTGACTCGTGCATGCATGATCCCATGCACGCGACGCGCGCGATCGCCCGACCGGCCCTCGTCACCGGCGCGACCGGATTCGTCGGCAGCGCCCTGCTGGCGGCGTTGCGCGCACGCACCGATTCAGCGGCGCGCGGCGCTGTGCGTCGCCGCATTGAGGCAGCGAGAGATCCGATCGAAACCAGCTTGATCCAGGTCGGCGAGATCGGGCCCGACACCGATTGGTCGCAAGCCCTGGCAGGGATGCAGGCAGTCATCCACACCGCTGCGCGGGTCCACGTCATGCGCGATGCGTCCCACGACCCTCTCTCGGCGTTTCGCAGCGTCAACGTCGCCGGTACGGCGCAGGTGGCCCGCCAAGCCGCCATGGCCGGCGTCCGCCGCTTCGTGCTCTTGAGTTCGATCAAGGTCAACGGCGAGCAGACCGCACCCGGACACGCTTTTGCCGCCGATGACCCGCCACACCCGCGGGACCCCTATGCGATCAGCAAGCACGAAGCCGAAGTCGGCCTGCGCCGGATCGCTGCCGACACCGGCATGCAGGTCGTCATCATCCGCCCCCCGCTCGTCTACGGCCCCAGCGTGCGCGCGAACTTCGCGGCGTTGTTGCGCGCGGTCGCGCACGGCGTGCCACTGCCACTCGGCGCGATCCAAAACCTGCGCAGCCTGGTCGCGCTGGACAATCTGGTCGACTTCATCATCAGGTGCCTCGAGCATCCGGCTGCTGCGAATGAAACCTTTGCTGTATGTGATGGAGAGGACTTGTCGACGCCCGAACTGGTGCGACGCATTGCGGCGGCGATGAATCGGCCCGCGCGGCTGTTGCCGGTGCCCGAAGCCCTGCTCAAGGCCGGGGCCACGCTGGTCGGCAAGCGTGCGGCGGCCGAGCGGCTTTGCGGCAATCTGCAGATCGACAACCGCAAGGCCTGCGACCTGCTCGGCTGGCGCCCACCGATCAGCGTCGATGAGGGGTTGCGCCGCGCCGTCGCCGGCATCGCGGCAACAGGCCGATGAAGCGCACGCTCGACCTGCTGCTTGCATTGCTGGCTGGGCTGCTGCTGCTGCCGACCGTTGTTGCAGTCGCGCTTGCCGTCAAGCTCACTTCCTCCGGACCGGCGTTGCATTGGTCCAGCCGCATCGGCCGCCACAACGCGATCTTTCGCATGCCCAAATTCCGCAGCATGCGCATCGACACGCCGCAGGTCGCGACGCATCTGCTGACCGATCCGCACGCCTGGCTGACCCCCATCGGCGGTTTGCTGCGCAAGACCAGCCTCGACGAGCTGCCGCAGCTCTGGAGCATCGTGCACGGCGACATGAGTTTCGTGGGGCCGCGCCCTGCCCTGTTCAACCAGGACGATCTGGTTGCGTTGCGCACAGCGCGCGGCGTCGATGCGTTGCTGCCGGGGCTCACGGGCTGGGCGCAGGTGAATGGGCGCGACGAACTGCCGATCCCTGCAAAAGTCGAGCTCGATGCGTGGTATCTCGCGCATCAATCGACGGCGCTGGACCTGCGCATTCTCTGGCTGACCGCGCGTCAGGTGCTGCGCGGCGCCGGCGTGTCGCACTGACAAGCAGCACCCGCGGCGGGAGGGCAACGCCGGGGTGGCGACTCCTTAAACTCGCGGGTTGCCTTCATCTGCCCTTATCTGCCCGCACCGCGCTTTTGCCTGACATCCGTCAGCACTTTCGCTGCCGCAAAAAACAAACGCGTCATGACCGAACAGACTTCGCCGCCCTCACCTGCCATTGATGAAAACCAGTTGATCGCGGAGCGGCGTGAGAAGCTCAAAACACTGCGCGCGGCACGCGAAGCCGGCAGCGCCACGGGCGACAGCACGGCCGTGTTCCCGAACGACTTCAAGCCGGCCGACCGCGCCGCGCCGCTGCTGCTCACGCATGGCGACAAGACGCCGGAAGCGCTCGATCAGCACCGCACGGTCGCCAAGGTCGCGGGCCGCATGATGCTCAAGCGCGTGATGGGCAAGGCCAGCTTCGCCACCCTGCAGGACGCCACCGGCCGCATCCAGATTTACGTGGCGCGCGATGCGATCGGCGAGGACCACTACGAGGAGTTCAAGCGCTGGGACCTGGGCGACATCCTGGCCGCCGAAGGCTACATGTTCAAGACCCGAACCGGTGAGCTGTCGATCCACGCGAATGCCGTGCGGCTGCTCACCAAAGCCCTGCGTCCGATGCCGGACAAGTTCCACGGCATGGCGGAGGTGGAGACCAAATACCGCCAGCGCTACCTGGACCTGATCACCGACGACGACGCGCGCCAGCGCTTCGTGCTGCGCAGCCGCGCGATCAGCGGCATGCGCGAGTTCATGGTTGGCCACGGTTTTCTCGAAGTCGAGACGCCGATGCTGCACCCGATCCCGGGCGGCGCGATCGCAAAGCCGTTCGTCACGCACCACAACGCGCTCGATCAGCCGATGTACCTGCGCATCGCGCCCGAGCTCTATCTGAAGCGCCTGATCGTCGGCGGCTTCGAGCGCGTGTTCGAGATCAACCGGAGCTTCCGCAACGAAGGCATTTCGGTGCGGCACAACCCCGAGTTCACGATGATGGAGTTCTATGCCGCGTACTGGAACTACCTCGACCTGATGACGTTCACGGAAAGCCTGATCCGCGATGCGGCGCAGAAGGCCTGCGGCACGCTGAGCCTGTCCTATCAAGGCCAGCCGGTCGATCTGGGCCAGCCGTTTGCGCGGCTGACGATCTCACAGGCGATTCGTCAATACACCGATGCGGGCGACCATGTCGACGATGCGAGCTGGCTGCAGGGTGCCTGCAAGAAGCTCGGCTTGGGTGAACAAAAGGATCGGCTGTCGCAACGCTCGCTCGCCAGCCTGCAGGTGCTGTATTTCGAGGAAGCGGTCGAGCACCAGCTCTGGCAGCCGACCTTCATCATGGAACACCCGACCGAGATCTCGCCGCTCGCGCGCGCCAACGATGCGCGGCCCGAGGTGACCGAACGCTTTGAGCTCTACATCACGGGCCGTGAGATGGCGAACGGGTTTTCCGAGCTGAACGACGCCGAAGAGCAGGCCGCGCGGCTGCGCGCGCAGGTCGATGCGAAGGATGCCGGTGACGACGAGGCGATGTACTTCGACCACGACTTCATCCGCGCGCTCGAGCACGGCATGCCGCCCACCGGCGGCTGCGGCGTCGGCGTCGACCGCCTCATGATGCTGCTGACCGATTCACAGAGCATCCGCGACGTGATCCTGTTTCCCGCGCTGCGGCGCGAGGCCTGACGCACCGGGGGCGAGCCATGTTACTTGGTGGCGGCGTTCATCGCGCGCGGAAAACGAGCCGGTTGCCACCCCTGGCCACGCTGGTGCTGCTTGGGCTTAAGCGAGCCGCAGGCTTTGCGAATGCCGGTGTCGCCACACCGAAACGCCGAACACCGCCATGCCCGCGAACGCGAGCAGCACGCCCACCCAGCCAGTCGACGTCCAGCCGTAGCCGGCTGCAATCGCCGCGCCGCCCAGCCACGCACCCAACGCATTCGCAATGTTGAACGCCGAGTGGTTCAATGCCGCCGCCAGCGTCTGCGCATCCCCGGCCACGTCCATCAGCCGAATCTGCAACGCAGGCGCGATGGCGACGATGGTGCCAAGAAAAAACACGTTTGCGCAGATGGACACTGCATGTGGCGCTGTAAAAACAATAGCGGCCATCACCAGCGCGTCCCAGACCAGCAGGCCCGCGATCGTGCCCAGCAGCGAACGATCGGCAAAGCGTGCGCCGACCAGGTTGCCCGTCACCATGCCGACGCCGAACAACGCCAGCACCAGCGGCACCGCCGCGACCGGCAGGCCGGTCACGTCGGTCAGCAGCGGCTTGATGTAGCTCAACACCGCGAACATGCCGCCGAAGCCGATCGCGGCAACGCCCAGGGTGAGCCAGACCTGCAGCCGCGCCAGCGCGCCGAGTTCACGCAGCGGGCTTGCGCCATGCGGCGCCGGCGCGGTCGGCACCCAGGCGCGGATCAGCCCCCATGCGAGCACCGCGACCGCGCCGACCAGCACGAATGCCGCACGCCAGCCCAGCTGCTGGCCGACCCAGGCCGCCAGCGGCACGCCGAGCAGGGTGGCGCTGGTCAGCCCCGTCATCACCAGGCCGACCGCGCTCGCGCGCCGATTCGCCGGTGCGAGCGAGACCGCCACCAGCGCCGCCACGCCGAAATACGTGCCATGCGGAAAGCCGGTGATGAAGCGCAGCAGCATCATTGCGACGTAGCCCGGCGCCAGCGCCGTCGCAAAGTTTCCGAGCGCGAACAACGCCATCAGCCCGATCAACAGCCGCCGCCTCCTCCAGTGCGCCGCCAGCACCGCCAACACCGGCGCGCCGATCACCACGCCGAGCGCATAGGCGCTGATTACGTGGCCCGCATCGGGGATCGACACGCGCAAGTCATTCGCGACTTCCGGCAGCAGGCCCATGATCACGAACTCGCCGGTGCCGATCGCAAAGCCGCCGACGCCGAGCGCCCAGATGGCGGGCCAGAAAGTGCGTACCTTTCGCACTTGGGCAGCGGCGGGGGTGGCGGTGCTCGAAGAGGCAGTCATGGGTCGGGTGGTTCGGACGGAGCCTGGGAGGCGATTGGTGATTGGCAGTCAGTCGGCCGCGCTGAACCGAGCCTGCACGCGCTTCGGCTGCTCGATCTCATCCAGGATCGCCAAGGCCAGATCGGCTTCTGAAATGCCGGCGGGCTGGCCATCGGCCGCCAGCAGCAGGATTGTCGCCGCCGACCCGATAACGGCCGCTGCGGGCACTGGGCACCAACATGGCGGCGGGGCTCAGGCAAGTCCAGTCGAGCTTGCGGTGTTCCAGCAGCGCGGCCAGTGCGTCGCGCGCCGCCCTTGCGCCCGGAATGACGTTGGTGGGCACCTGCGCTGCGAACTCAAGTGTGTCGATCAGCCGTCCGCCCGGCGCGACGAACAGGCGGGCCTCACCGCAAACGACCAGCAGCCGGCATACGCCGGACGCCTCCACACTGCGCGTGATCGCGGCGCTGCGCCCCCCCCTTGCACGGTGGCCACCACATCCTTCATATCCAGCGCCTGCGCGATGAGGCTGTCATTTGCGGCGACCTTAGATGGATTGCGCACCAGTGCGGTGACCTGGTGGTTGCCGGACTGCAATTCGGCTAGAACGGCGATGCCGACCAATCCGGTGGCGCCCATCGGGGCGATGTTCATGCAATTCTCCAAGGGCGGGATCAGCGAAACGGCAACGCGAGCTGCCTCGTGCTGCTCGCGGGCCGTGCAACGAATTAGGGTGCCGTGCTGACGTCATGGAAAAGTCCACACGGAACCGCGATCGAAGTGAAAGATGCTAACGGCATGGATGCATGCGGGCGCTTTTTTCCCACCCACGGCTACGGCCGGCGAGGCCAGCGAGTCGCCAGCCCTCGTTTACTGAACGCTTCGGTTCGCAGGCATGTGATTTGCCGCGAAACCGTTTCAAACTTTCTACAGGAGACATTCATGTTGAACCGCCAACTCCTCGTTCAGCTTGGGCTTGCCGCCGCAGCTGGCTTGATGATGGGCTCAGTGCAGGCGCAGACTTCATCGACTGCTAATGGCAGCTCGAACAGCAGCCCAGCTCAGGCTGCGAGCGGCATGCGCAATGGGTCATCCACCACTGCGCCCGGGCTGCCGCCGGGCGCCAAATCCACCAGCGGCAACATGGGTGCGGTGCCAGCTGCCGGTGCGATGGACAAGAATCCGAACACCGGCTCGACACCCGGCGCAACTCCGGGCGAACGCGCGCCGCAAGGCAACAAGGCCGATACACAGAAGAAGCCGTGATGGCGCGGCTGGCCCGATCGTCGGGCCAGTGCGTGGCTGATCACAAATCGAGTCGCTTGAAGCGACCGAGGCCTATGGATCAAGTGGCCTCGCAGGCCCTGGTTTTGTCGAGGCAGTCAAGCCTTCATGCATCATTCAGGTCGTCGTCAAGGCGGCTGCCCGCCTTGCGCCGCATGACCGCCGAAAACCACTCGGCCAGTGCCTGCCATCACATCGACGTTACCGAACTCAGGCTCCGACGCACTCGCCTCTTTGAGCGGCTTCAGGGTCTGCGCATCCAGCCGCATATCAGACGCCTGGACAGTCGCCGTCAATTGATCGGGCCAGGTCAACGACCCGGCAATGGCGGCCTGCGCGGGTGTGCAGCCGACGGCATCGGCCACCTCGTGCAATGCCTGCAGGATCGCCCAGCTGCGATCGGTGAACTTGGCGTCGCCGAATGGATTCGAGCCGCTCAGGCGCCCCTTGCCTTTCAAGTTGTCCCTGGCGTACTTGCCTGACAGCAAGCCATTTGCCAAGCGGACTCCACGGCTGAATGGCCATGCCGCCGTCGATAGCGCCCGCGATCAATGCGCGCTCGACCCCGCGGGCAACCAGTCAAAACTCCATCTGCAGCGCGATCGGGCCGGGGATGCCGCGCACGTTCGCGATCGTGCTGGCCTTCAGCGCCAGCCAGGCCCGCATGTCCGCCAGCCCGAAGCAGCGAATCTTTCCCGAGCGCACCAGATCGCCTAGGGTCTGCAACAGCTCCTCGACCGGCATGACCTCGTCGTATGCGTGCATCCAGTCAAGGTCGGTGTAGTCGGTGCCCAGGCGCTTGGACGGGCCCTCCAGTGCACGATGAATGTTCTTGGCGCCGTTGCCACCTGCGTCCGGATTGCCCAACTGCGTGTTGAAGCCGAATTTGGTCGCCAGCACGACCTCATCGCGCGATTTTGTCTGTTTGATGAAAGCGCCGAGCAGTTCCTGGCTGCGACCGCCCGCACACACATCGGCGGTGTCGATGAAATTGCCGCCGGCGGCGCGATAGGCATCGAAAATCGCACCTGCAGCCGCCTCATCTGCACCCCAGCTTTCGGTGCCGAACGTCATCGCGCCGAGCGCGAGAAGCGAGACAACGAAGCCCGATCGTCCGAGCGTGCGGTCAGAATCGAGCTGCATATGCCTACTTTCATAACGGTTGATACGATTGCGCATAACAAGCTGGACACCCTTCGTCAACGCATTTCATAACGATCGTTATGAAAACCGCTTCGAAGCCGCCTCGCAGGAGCGGTCGCCCGCTCTCGTTCGACCGCAATGCCGCTCTGCACGCCGCCATGCTCGCGTTCTGGCGGCACGGCTACGAGTCGACCTCGATCAGCGACCTCAAGGCCGCGATGAACGTCACGGCGCCGAGCATCTATACCGCGTTCGGCGACAAGAAGCGCCTGCTCCTCGAAGCCGTGTCGCGCTATCGGGGCGACCCTGCAGCACTGGCAGCGCCAATCGACAACGCAGCCACAGCCAAGGATGCGGCGCGTGCGATGCTGAAGGGTGCGGCGGAGTTGTTCACCGGCTGCGACACGCCCCCCGGCTGCCTGCTTGCAAGCGCCACGGCCAGCGGCTCGCAAAGCGCCGCGGACGTTCAGCAAGCCATCGCCGACATCCGCCGCGAGATCGCCGACACGCTGGCCGCGCGCGTGAGCAGCGACGTCGCCGCCGGCATGCTGCCTGCGGCAACCGACTCGGCGCTGCTGGCCTGGAGCGTGATCTGCACGATTCAAGGCATGTCGCAACTGGCGCGCGACGGTTTGCCACGCGAGGCGTTGATCGGCGTCGGCGAGCTGACGCTGAGCGGCTGGCCGTACGCCGGTCCATGAAAGGCGGCCGGCTGACCGTGCAATCCTGCGCCGAGCTGCCCCGTTCCAAGTAAGTTGCAATGCCGGCTATCCGGCACTCGCCTGTAGCGCTGTGCCAATCGCATAGCCGCCAGCATCAACCGGCACACCATCTCAACAAAAGCCTGCCGGCAACGCCCAGACCCGGCCCCCGCCGACGCCGTACAGCCGGCGGCCGGCCTGCCGTTCGATTCGGTGGCCGCCCGTGAACTCGCCGAACGCCGGCAGGATCGCGCCACCTGCGTCGCCGACGAAGCATGGCAGCCGCATCGAATCGCGCCCGCGGCCGACCAGGTGGCAGACCGGATGCACATGGCCGGCCAGCACGAAATGGCTGGCGTGCCGCTGCGGGACGTGACAGCACGCGAACGGGCCGATGCAGTGCGGTTCATCGACGACGTCGATGGCCAGCGTGGCCGGTGGATCGCCCGCGCGGTCATCGTGGTTGCCGCGCACGAGGGTCATCGCCACCGTTGCATGGGCGGCGCGCCATGCCTGCAGCGGACCCAGCAGCGACGCCTGCTGCGCCAGCGGCCCATGCAGGAAGTCGCCCAGGAACACCAGCTGCGCGGGCTCATGTTGCGCAATCAGCAGGTCGAGCCGGCGCAGATTCTCCTGCGTGGTGCCGCCCGGCACCGGCTGGCCCAGCGCGCGATAGGTTGCGGCCTTACCCAGATGCAGATCCGCGATGAACAGCGCGCGGCCAGCCGGCCACCAGAGCGCATGGTCGGGCAGCAGGTGCAGGGTTTCGCCGGCCCAGACGACGGCACAGGTGGCGTCGGCAACGGCAGGTGTCGGGGTCAAGATCAGGATCGGTTCGCTCATGCAGGACGCGAAGTGTGCCAAAAACCAGACAGCGGCCTGGCCCGCGTGGGCGCATGGTCACGCGGCATCGCCATCCCCCCGATCAAAGCGGCGGCAACGGCCGCGACGGCCGACGCTCGCGCCGTGGCCGGGTGCGCGTCACATCGCCGCTGCCGCTGCCCGACTCGCGCCCGAAGTCGAGCGTGCTGCGCACCTGCGCGACCACGTCTTCAGCAGTCTTCGGCATGCCCTTCAGGTCGCCCGGCGCAAGCCCCGCGTCCTGCTCCAGTTCGGCCACCATGCGCGCAATCCGGTCGGCGACTTTTTCGTTGCTGAGCTGTTCGCGATAGCGCTCCACCAGCAGCGGAAAGCCGAACGGCGTCGGCCGCGCCGGCGTCTTCAGCACCAGTTGCTGCCCAGCCATGCGCGCAAAGCAGAGCTTCAGCCGGCCGATGTCGAGCTCCTGCGACAGCAGCTCCTGCTCGGCCTGCGTGAGCAGCTTGTTGGCCGGATCGTATTTGGTGAAGACTTCCCAGAACAGCGACGACGACGCCTGCAGTTGCTTGTTGCTGCGCCGCTCGCCCGGGTGGCCCTGAAAGATCAGGCCGGAGATGCGCGCGATCTCGCGGAAGCGCCGGCGCGCAAGTTCGCTCGCGTTCAGTGAGTCCAGCACCTCGTGCAGCAACGTCGCGTCGTCGCGGTCAGCGAACAGCGCGTCGGGCAACAGGGCGGCCCAGTCTACGGGTTCCGCGCACAGCAGCTCGAAGCCGTGGTCGTTCACCGCGATCGAGAACGTGCGCGGCGCGTGTTGCGCAAGCCGCCACGCGACCAGGCTGGCCAGCCCGAGGTGCGCGTGCCGGCCCGCAAACGGATAGAGGAACAGGTGAAAGCCTTCACGCGACTGCACGCTCTCGGCCAGCAGCACCTGTGGCGTCGGCAGCGCGGACCAGCGCCGCTGCACGTCGAGCAGCGGCCTGATGCAGGCGAGTTCGGCCGACGAGTCCCAGCGGCCCGCGTCGGCCAGCCCGAACTGCTGCAGCAGCGCATCGGCCAGCGTCATCGACAGCGGCAGCTTGGTGCCGGACCAACGCGGCATCGCGGGCCGCTGCGCGCTGGCGCGGCGCACCCAGGCGGTCATCTCGTGGATCCGCACCAGCTCGAGAAAGCGGCCGGCGAACACGAAGCAGTCGCCGGGTTTGAGCCGCGCGGCGAACGATTCCTCCACATTGCCCAGCCGCGCGCCGCCGACGACCTGCACCGCCATGCTCGCGTCGCTCACGATGGTGCCGATGTTCATGCGGTGCCGGCGCGCCAGGCGCGCATCGGGCACGCGCCAGACGCCGGCTTGATCGGGCAGCGCGCGGTGGTAGTCGGGATAGGCCGCAAGCGACTTCCCGCCCTGGCGCACGAAGTCGAGCGACCACTGCCAGTTCTCATCGGACAGGTTCGCATAGGCGGCCGTGCCGCGTACCTCGGGCAACAGTTCGTCGGGCTCGAACCCGCCGCCCAGCGCGACGGTGACCAGATGCTGCACCAGCACGTCGAGCGGCTCCTGCGGCGAGCTGCGCGACTCGATCGCGCCGGCCTCCACCGCCATGCGCATTGCAGGTCCTTCCGCGATCTCGATGCTGTGCGTGGGCACCAGCGTGATGCGCGACGGCCGCCCGGGCGAATGACCGGAGCGGCCTGCACGCTGCAGCAGCCGCGCCACGCCTTTGGCCGAGCCGATCTGCAGCACGCGCTCGACCGGCGCGAAGTCCACGCCGAGGTCCAGGCTCGACGTGCAGACCACCGCGCGCAAGTCGCCGTTCTTGAGTGCGAGTTCGACCCATTCACGCACGCCGCGATCCAGCGAGCCGTGGTGCAGCGCGATCTGCCCGGCCCAGTCCGGCCGCGCATCGAGCAGCGCCTGAAACCACTGTTCGCACTGGCCGCGTGTGTTGGTGAAGATCAATGCGCTGTTGCTTGCTGCAATCTCATCGACCACCTGCGGCAGCATGCGCAAGCCGAGCTGCCCGGCCCACGGAAAGCGCTCGATGCGCTTCGGCAGCAGCATGTCGATCTTGAGCTTCTTCGGCGTCTCGCCGCGCACCAGCACGCCCGCCTGCGCGCGCGGGCCCGGCCCCAGCAGCACCTGCATCGCCTCGTCCAGATTGCCGAGCGTGGCCGACATGCCCCAGATGCACAGGCCGGGGTTGAACGTTTCGAGCCGCGCGAGCGCGAGCTGCACCTGCACGCCGCGCTTGTTGCCGATCAGCTCGTGCCATTCATCGACGACGACCATGCGCACGGTCCTGAGCACCTCGCGTGCGTCGGCGCGCGCGAGCAGCAACGACAGGCTCTCCGGCGTGATGACCAGTGCAGTCGGCAGCCGACGGCTTTGCGCAGCACGTTCTTTCGCTACCGTATCGCCGCTGCGCGCGCCGGCGCTCCAGTTCGGCTGCAGCGCAGCCAGCGGCTCGATCAGCGCGCGCAGCGTGTCGGCGGCAAGCGCGCGCATCGGCGTGATCCACAGTACGGTCAGCGGCGGTGCGGTCGTGCTGGCGGACCGCACACGGCCAGCCTTCGCAGTCTTCGCTTCTGTTTTTGCAGCTGGAGACGCAGATGCTGCCTGCGCCCCAGCCCCAAAAGCCTGCAAAGCGCCGAGCCAGACCGCGTACGTCTTGCCGGAGCCGGTCGTCGCATGCAGCAGACCGGAACGGCCGGCGGTGATTGCAGCCCAGACCTCGCGCTGAAACTTGAACGGTTTCCAACCGCGGCTGGCGAACCAGTCGCGCGCTGCGTGCTTGCGTGCGGACTCGATCATCGGGTGATTCAAAAGAGAAATGTTCGCAAAAGAAGTGGTGGTCATTCGCGCCAGGCACGAACGAGTTTCCGCACACGCTTGATACGACTGGCAACAAATGATCGGGGGATGGTTGTCGTTAAATCGCCGCAGACCCAGATTGTCCAGGCGGAATCGTCCGTGAGAATCCTGCCAGCACAAACTATCAGGCCCACCGCAGATGACGATTGCAACTATCAGCCGGTGGTTTCTGGCTCGCACGCGCCGCGCTTTGTGGGCCGCGGTTCCGATCGTCGTCGGCGCGGTTGGGTTGCCGGCGCAGGCCCAGGCGCAAACCGCCGACATCGTGGTTAATCACGCGGACGCGCCCGATCCGGGCCCGGCTGGCGGCACCTTCACTTACACGATCCGCCTCGACAACAACGGCCCGAACAACGCGACCAACGTGCGTCTGACGGACACGCTGCCATCGGGCTCGACCTTCATCAGCGCGACACCCTCGGCCGGCGCTTGCGCGGCCCCGGCCTCCGGAGTGGTGAACTGCACGATCGGCAACATCCCGTTCACGCAGCCGACGACCACCTCACAGACCGTGATCCTGAAGATCAAGCTGCCTGCGGCCGGCGTCTATACGAACACCCTCAGCGCGACCAGCGACACGAGCGACCCGAACCCGGGCAACAACAGCAACAACGCGGAGAGCACGACCGCAGTCAGCGCGTCGGATCTGCAACTGACCGCGAGCGCCCCGGCCACGATCACGGCCGGGCAGAACTTCAGCTACACGCTGATCACGAAGAATCTCGGGCCCGATCCGGTGCCGTCGGGCGGCACGCTCACGATCGCGTTCACGGTGCCGACCGGTCTCAGCGTCACGGCCGTGCCGAGCGGCAGCGGCTGGAGCTGCGCGCCGACCGGCGGCTATCCGCTCTCGGGCGGCGCCAACATCAGCTGCACGCAGCCGGGCCCGCTCGCGGTCGGCGCGTCGGCCCCGGCGTTGACGGTGCCTGCGGTCACGAACACGAACGGCACCGTGACCGCCACGTTCGCGGTCTCCTCGACGATGCCGGACGGCGACTTGAGCAACAACACGGTGACCAGCAGCGTCGACTCGGCCTACGGTTCCGACGTAGCCGTTTCATTCTCGACGCCGCCCGCAGGCACGACCTTTGCGCAGGGCAGCAACGTGAGCTACACACTCGTGCCGCGCTACAACGGCGGCCTGCTGCCAGGCTCGACCGGCGACCAGACGATCACCGTGACCGACACGCTCGGCGCCGGCCTGAGCTTCGTCTCGGCCAGCGGCGGCACGTTCTGGAGCTGTGGCGCGTCGGGCCAGGTCGTGACCTGCACACACGTCGGCACCTACAGCGGCGGCAAGTTCACGAACCTGCCGTCGATTGGAATCGTCGCGACCGCGACCGGGCTTGGCACGCTCGGCAACAGCGCAACGATCGCGATTCCTGAGACCGACCCGGTGCCCGGCAACAACACCGCCAGCCTCAACGTCACGTCGAGCAATGCCGCGGACCTGCGCATGAACAAGTCCGCCAGCCTGAGCCCGATCGTCGCCGGTCAGACGTTCAGCTACTCGCTCTCCGTGACCAACCTCGGGCCGCTCGCGACCGGCGCGACGCAGACGATCACGGTCACGGACGACATCCCCGCCGGGCTGACCGTCACTTCGAAGCCGACCGGCACGGGCTGGAACTGCACGCCGGCCACGGGCTATCCGGCAACCGGACCGGTCACGATCGCCTGCACCCGCACCGGCACGCTGACCAGCAGCGCCACCTCGCCGACCATCACGATTCCTGTGCAGGCGACCGCGTCCGGCACGACGATCGTCAACACCGCGTGTACCGCATTGTCGGGCGCCGGCCCGGTCGACTCGGCCAACGGCAATGACTGCGCGAGCGCGAGCGTGAACTCGACCGCCGCGCAAGCCGATCTCGTCGTCGATTCGAAGACCGCAAGCCCCGGCACCGTCAACGCGGGCGACAACCTGACCTATGTGATCGCGGTGCACAACGCGGGCCCCGACGCGGCGACGAATGCGACCGTGACCGACACGCTCGCGAGCCTCGTGGGAACCGGCAGCCTGCAGTCGGCGACGCCTTCGCAAGGCAGCTGCTCACCGGGCGGCGTCACGAATGCGACGACCGTCAACCTGAGCTGTAGCCTCGGCACACTCGCCGCGAACGCGGGCGCGACCGTCACCGTCGTGGTGCGGCCCACGACCGCTGGGACCGCCAGCCGCGGCAACACCGCGTCGATCAACTCGCCCGACGTCGGCGACCCGGACCGCAGCAACAACAGCGCCTCCGTCACGAGCACTGTCAGCGCGCTGGTCGACGTGCAAGTAACCAAGACCGCGACGCCGAGTCCGGTCAGGGCCGGCACCGACCTGATCTACGTCGCGACCGTGCGCAACAACGGCCCGTCTACCGCGACCACGGTCGCGCTGGCGGACACGCTACCGACCAACGCCGCGTTCGTCTCGCTCGGCGCCGTGACGGGCGGCGGCAGCTGCCCGACGCCGCCGCCTGCGGGCGCGGCCGGCGGCACGCTCAACTGCAGCTGGCCGTCGATCACAGCCGGCACGCAGTACTCGGTGACCTACAGGGTGCGTCCGCTGAACTCGGCGACCGGCGGCAACGTCGTGAATTCAGCGACGGTAACGACCACGACGCAGGAGCTGAATCTGGGCAACAACAGCACGAGCACGACGACGCCGGTCACCGCCGCGCAGCTCGACATCCTCGTCAACAAGTTTGACAGCGTCGATCCGGTGCTGCTCGGGCAGAACACGGTCTACACGATCCAGATCGACAACGCAGGACCGTCGCTCGGTACCAGCGTACAGCTCGTCGACGTGTTTCCGGCGCCATCGCCGTCGCCGGCCCGCTCGGCGATCTTCAGCTATGAAGGCGGCCTGACCGTCGACAACGGCGGCAGCTGCGTCGAGCCCGCGGTCGGCTCGACGTCGGGCACGCTGACCTGCTCGTTCCCGAGCCTTGCGGCAGGCCAGCGCGCGACCGTGACCTATGCGATGAAGGCACAGTCCCTGACCGTGCTCGGCGCACTGACCGGCACCACCTACAACCAGGCGACCGTGAGCGTCGCCGAGCCCGAGACGCTGCTGACCAACAACCGTGTCGTGCACGACACGACCGCACGGCGCTTTTCGGAAGACGCCGATCTCGCGCTCGGCAAGACCACGGTTGCGACCACCGTCGCACCCGGCGGCACCATCGACTACCTGCTCACGGTGACGAACAACGGCCCGGCGGCAAGCACGAGCGCGCAGGTGATCGACACCCTGCCCGCCGGTACGAGCTTCGTGTCCGCGTCCGGCTGCACCGAGGCGACCGGCACCGTGACCTGCCTGGTCGGCACGCTCGCCAACGGCGCGAGCAAGACCTTCAACCTGCGGCTCAAGCTCGGCGACGTGTACGCGGGCGCAAACCCGCTCGTCAACGGCGCGTCGGTCGACTCGCCCGGCGACACCAACCCGCTGAACAACACCGCATCGGCGAGCACGCCGGTCGCAGGCTCGAACCTCTATAACGCGGATCTGTCGGTGATGACGACGACGACGGCGACGACCGTCGCGCCGGGCGGCACCATCGACTACACGCTGACGGTCAGCAACGCCGGCCCCGCTGCCAGCGACGGCGCGACGGTCGGCGACACGCTGCCTGCGGGCACGAGCTTTGTCTCGGGCGCCGGCTGCGCGCAGTCTCTGGCTGCGGTGAACTGCGCGGTCGGGCCGCTTGCGGTGAACGCGAGCAAGACGTTCAACATCCGGCTCAAGCTCGACGACGTCTATGCCGGCGCCAATCCGCTCGTGAACACCGCGACCTTGAACGCGCCGGGCGATCCCGTCATCGGCAACAACACGAGCCCGCCCGTGAGCACACCGGTCGCGGGGCCGAACCGCTACAACGCCGACCTGAGCCTGAGCAAGACGACTCCGGCAACGACCGTCGCGCCGGGCGGCAGCATCGACTACGACCTCAAGGTCATAAACAACGGCCCGGACGCGAGCGACGCAGCGACGCTTGCCGATCCGCTGCCGCCCGGCACCACCCTGGTGACGGCGGACGGCGGCTGCATTTCGGTGCTCGGCAGCGTGCGCTGCGCGATCGGCCCGCTGGCCGCATCGGCCGAGAAAACCTTTCACTTGCGCCTGAAGCTCGACGACGTCTATGCGGGTGCCCAGCCGCTCGTGAACACGGCGACCGTGAACGCACCCGGCGACCCCGTTGCGGGCAACAACGAAGGATCCGCCAGTACGCCGGTGGCTGGGTCGAACCGGTACAACGCGGACCTGCGGCTGTCGAAGACGGCGGACGTCGGCAGCGTCGTGCCGGGCGGCAGCATCGGCTACGTTCTCAGCGTTCGCAACGACGGACCCGATGCCAGCGACGGGGCGAGCATCAGCGATCCCCTGCCCGCCGGCACCACGCTGCTTTCCGCGGACGGCGGCTGCACGCAAGCGTCCGGCACCGTGCGCTGCACGATCGGCCCGCTCGCACCGCTGGCAGAGAAGAGCTTCAATCTGCGGCTCAGGCTGGCCGCTGGCTACAGCGGCGCCAATCCACTCGTGAATGCGGCGACCGTCGAGGCGCCTGGAGACCCGGACCTCGGCAACAACGGCGCAAGCGTGAGCATATCGGTCGATGCGGTGCCACCGCCGGTTCGCCGCGCCGACCTGGGCCTGAGCAAGACCACGCAGGCTGCAAGCGCAACGCCGGGCGGCCGCATCGTCTACCTGCTGACGGCGCGCAACGCAGGGCCGGACGCGAGCGACGGCGCGTTCGTGCTTGACCCGTTGCCGGAAGGCACCACGTTCGTGTCAGGTGCTGGCTGTACGCTGGAAGGACGCACCGTGCGCTGCGCGATCGGCCCCCTCGCGAACGGCGCGGGCAGGGCGTTCGACTTGCAGCTTGGCGTGTCGGCTGGCTATCCGATCGGCCAGCCGCTGCTGAACCGTGCCACGCTGCAGGCTCCCGGGGATCCGAACCCGGCCAACGACAGCGCCGAGGCCAGCACACCGGTGGTGGCACCGGCGCCGGTCGGCATTCCGGCTATGTCCCGCTGGACGCTGCTGCTGCTGCTGGTGCTGCTCGGCGGGCTTGCGTGGCAGCAGCAGGCGCGAATTAGGCGCGCGCGCTGACCAGGCCCGGCTCGGGCCGCGCGAGCGGCCACTTGGCTGCGTCAGCCGACCAGCGCGGCCTGCTCGGTGCGCTTCGCTTCAGCGCAGGCGCAGCCGTGCTGCGCCGGCTTGCACGATCTCGCCTATGTCCGCCGCATCGTCGAAGCCGTGCTGCCTGAACACCGCCAGTACATCGGCCACGGACGCCGCGTCGCAAGACACCAGCAACCCACCGCTGGTCTGCGGGTCGGTCAGCAGCGCCTGGTCGTGCGGAGAAAAACCACTCGGCAGCTCGATGTGCTCGCCGTAGCCAGCCCAGTTGCGCCCGGACGCGCCCGTGACCATGCCCTGCTCGACCATTTCCCGCACGCCGCTCAGCAGCGGCACTCTGGCCCAGTCGATCACGACGCCGGCTTCGGCGCCGCGCGCCAGCTCCAGCGCGTGGCCGGCGAGGCCGAAGCCCGTCACGTCGGTCAACGCATGCACGCCGTCCATCGCGGCCAGATCCGGCCCCGGCGTGTTCAGCTTGGTGGTGACGGCGATCATATGCCGGTAGCCCTCGTCCGACAGTGCTTCCTTCTTCAGCGCCGCCGACAGCACGCCGACCCCGAGCGGCTTGCCCAGCACCAGCCGGTCCCCCACCTTCGCGTCCGAGTTGCGCTTGACCTTCTTAGGATGCACGACACCGAGCGCCACCAGCCCGTAGATCGCTTCGACCGAGTCGATCGTGTGCCCGCCCGCGATCGGAATGCCGGCTTCGCGACACACCGACTCGCCGCCCTCGAGCACCCGGCCGATCACCTCGGTGGACAGCACGTTGATCGGCATCCCGACCAGCGCAAGCGCGAGGATCGGCTTGCCGCCCATCGCATAGACGTCGCTGATCGCATTCGTCGCCGCGATGCGCCCGAACTCGTACGGGTCGTCCACGATCGGCATGAAGAAATCGGTCGTCGCGATCAGTGCGATGTCGTCCGTCAGCTGATAAACGGCCGCGTCGTCGGCTGTATCGATGCCGACCAGCAGCTGCGGGGGTACCGGCAGCTTGTTGGTGTTCTTCAGGATCTCCGTCAGCACCCCGGGCGCGATCTTGCAGCCGCAGCCGCCGCCGTGGGAGAGGGAAGTCAGGCGCGGGGATTGGGGGATGGGGCGGTCAGGGGCGTTCATGGGGAATTTTCTCCGTGGGACGAATGATCGGTGGGGTTGGCTTACGACGTGCGCCACGGGCCGGCAGCATGAAAGCGCGAATGCACCGTGCCGAGCAATGCCGAGTCATGCGCGCAGTATCGCCGTGTCGCTACGACGGTGCTGCAGCGGGGTCACGGGTGCCGCGGTATGCAGCCTTCAGCATTTCGAGGCTCGTCGCCCTTTCTGATCTTGACTTTTCCATCAGCCGACCTTTGCGACTTGCCAACGTTGCCGCAGAATGTGTATCACCTTAACCGACAATACACATCAATCATGCGGACGAATATCGTGATCGACGACAAGCTCATGGAAGATGCGCTGCAGACAACAGGCCTGCAGACCAAACGCGAGGCGGTGGAGCTGGGCCTGCGCACCTTGATCCAGCTTGCCCGACAGGAACAAGCTCGAAGACTTCGCGGAAAGATCCAATGGGTGGGCGACCTTGAAGCGATGCGGACGGATGCCAGGTGATCCTGGTTGATTCCAGCGTCTGGATCGACTACCTGCGAGGCAACTCGACGCCGCAGGTCGAAACGCTAGACGCTTTGCTCGGCACCACCAGGCTGGCGGTGGGTGACCTGATCAAGGCAGAAGTCCTGCAGGGCGTGCGCAGCGATTCTGAGTTCAATCAGGTGCGCGAGATGCTCGATGCGTTCGTGCAGATCGACCTAGGCGGCGACGCGATCGCGGTGCAGGCCGCGAAGAATTTCAGGATTCTTCGCGGCCTTGGGTTTACGGTGCGCAAGACAATTGACACGATCATTGCGACGCGCTGCATCGTGAGCGGCTATTCGTTGTTACACACGGATCACGACTTCGATGCTTTCGCAGCACATCTTGGGTTGATGGTGTGGGATTCAGGATAGTGATCGCCTTGGCCGCAAGAGCGCTTTTTCATCCATCTCGATGTGCGCTCAAGCTCGTGACCCAGCTTCCCAGTTTCGACAAGATGCGGACGTGCGGCGTCGGCACCTGAGCGACTGCCACGCAGCGGTTGCGGTCGGTGGGACACAGCGAGGCTCACGCTCGCCGATACCCGGCAGTCGCTCGGCCGAGGAACAGTTGCCGACCCGCAGGCGACCTGTCTAGGGCGGCTTTCCGCAGCGGGAGCGCGCCTCACGTTGAAATGCTGCCTGCCGGCCGCACCTGTGCCCGATGCCCACCATCGCGATCCTGGCGTTGCTGCACCTGTACCTGGCGGCCCGGCTGCTGCCGGCACTGACAAGCCCGCTCGCCAGCGTCGGCACGGGGGTGCTGCTGGCGACCACGCTTGTGCTGATCCCGGCCGCCTTCATCGGGCGGCGCTCGCACAGCCGAGGTGTTGCCGACCGCTGGACCTGGGTCGGCATGACGGCGCTGGGGCTGTTCTCGATGCTGCTCGTGCTGACGCTGATGCGCGAGCTGGTCTTGCTCGCAGGCGTCCTGTTCGCACTGCCCCCGATGGAGCAGCCCACGGCGGCCGCGGTGCCCCTGCTGGCCCTGGCCGCCGCGGGCATCGGCGCGCTCGGTGCCCGCCGCACGGCGGCGGTGCGGCACATCGACGTGCCCATCGACGACCTGCCGGCGGCGCTGCACGGCTTCACCATCGTGCAGATCAGCGACGTGCATGTCGGGCCCACGGTCAAGCGCGGCTTCGTGCAGCGGATCGTCGACAGCGTCAACCGCCTGCAGCCCGACGCCGTGGCCGTCACGGGCGACCTGGTCGACGGCCGCGTGCGCGACCTGCAAGGCGACGTCGAGCCCCTGGCCGAGCTGCGCTCGCGCCACGGCACCTACTTCGTCACCGGAAACCACGAGTACTACAGCGGGGTTGGCGAATGGACCGCCGCGCTGCGCCGGCTCGGGTTCAAGGTCCTGGACAACGAGCACGTCGTGCTCGATCACGACGGCGCGCGGCTCGTGATGGCCGGGGTGTCGGACCACTCGGCACCGCGGATGGTGCCGGGGCACCGCAGCGACCCGCAGCAGGCGATCGCCGGCGCGCCGCGCGACGCCGCCGTGCGGGTGCTGCTGGCGCACCAGCCGCGCAGCGCAGCGGCCGCGGCCGACGCCGGCTTCGACATCCAGCTCTCCGGCCACACGCACGGTGGTCAGTTCTGGCCGTGGAACCTGTTCGTGCCGTTGCAGCAACCGTTTACAGCCGGCCTGCATCGCCTGCGGCAGCTGTGGGTCTATACCAGCCGTGGCACCGGTTACTGGGGTCCGCCACTGCGCCTGGGAGCGCCGTCGGAGATCACCCGTCTGCGCCTGGTGCCGGCGGGCTGAGCCGCTCAGGCGCTGAGCTGCGATGGAGCCTCGGGTGCGGGCCGGCTTGTCTGAACAAGGCACCTACTGTTCGGGCCACCGGCACGGCGCCCAAGCTTGTGGTCGGCAACAGCCGAGTTCGAGGACACAGCCCTCGCGACGCATTGGTTCTTCGGGCAAGCATGCCGCCTCGCCCTGAACGGCTGCAACTTCCGGTACTGCTGAGGCGGCCGTTGACCGTGGCGGCGGCGCCAGGCCTACGCCCTCTGGCGCCATTGTCCAGATCCGGTTGACTGACTGCTTGCTTCCGGATCGAGCGGTCGCTGCCGCTCTATGTGAGATGCTCAGTGTCCGCACATGAATGACAACGATGTAGCGGTTGCTGCCGGTCGAAATCCACCTTTTGCACTCACGGTTTCCGGCACATACCGGTTGTCAGGGCGCTGAGATTCCGGCGTCCTGAGGAACGTCTGCCACTGAGGCGGCACATCTTCGCTTCCGACCCAAATGGGTGGTCGCAGCCACGAACCGAAATCCGCAAGCGCACCTTCGCAAGCCGCAACCGGTGCCGAACAAACTCCTGGAAACCCAAGTTCTCGGCCAAACCCGTACCAGGGACTTGCGTGTGCCGGAGCCACACTCTTCATTGTCCGATGACGCAGGTCCAAGCTGGGTTTAACCGGCTCGGTCACGTTCCTGGTCTGCCGTAGATAGGCACCTCGATGCATTGAGCAGGCATCAGAAATTCAGTCCGAGCCACTCCTGCACCTGCTGGTGCAGGTTGCCTTGGAAGTCGGCTGCATCGCCTTGTGCCGTGATGCGTCCCAGGCTGAGCACGCAGACGCGGTCGGACATGCGCACGACGCGGCGCACGTTGTGGTCGATCAGCAGGATGCCCATGTCGGCGCGCGTGAAGCGCTCGATCCAGACAAAGACCTCCTCGGCAATCTTGGGCGCGAGCCCGATGCTCGGCTCGTCGATCAGGCACAGCTTGGGCTGCTGCAGCCACGCCTTCGCGAATTCGAGCTGTTTCTGCTGGCCGCCCGACAGGCTGCCGGCCGGCTGGGATCGCTTCTGCTGCAGCGGCGGAAACAGCTCGTAGACCTCCTGCAGGCGAGCCCGCATGCCGGCGTCGAAGCGGCGCGGCCGTCCGAGCAGCGGCAGCATCAGGTTCTGCTGCACCGTCAGGTACGGGAACAGGCTCGATTCCTGCGGAATGCAGCAGATGCCGTGGTCGATCAGCCGGTGCGGCGGAATGCCCGAGATGTCCTCGCCCTGGAAGTGCACGCTGCCGATCTTGGGCGGCAGGAAGCCGCAGATCGTCTTCACCAGCGTCGACTTGCCGGCGCCGTTGAGGCCGATCAGCCCGGTGATGCGGCCGGCGTCGACGCGCAGGTCGATCTCGCGCAGGACGTCGATGTCCTGCGCATAGCCGGCGGTGACCTGGCGCAGCTCAAGCAGCGGAACGGGGTCGTTCACGCGCCCTCCTCGCGGCCGTCGGCCACCTCAAGGCCGTGCGCATCGCCTTCCGGTGTCTCGCCCAGATAGGCCTCGATCACCTCGTGGTCCTTGAGCACGGCGTAGACGTCGCCGGCGGCGATGACGCGGCCGGCGTTCATACACACCGCGCGCTGGCAGAGGTCGACGATGATCGGCATGTCGTGGCTGACGAGCAGGAAGGTCGACCCTTGCGCGTGGCGCTTGCGGATGAATGCTGCCATCACCTCGCGCATCACCGGGTGCACCGCGGCGAACGGCTCGTCGAGCAGCGCGACCCGCGGCGGCTCGATGAAGCACATGCCGAACTCGAGCAGCTTGCGCTGGCCGCCCGAAAGCTGCCCCGCATCGAGATATTGCACCGGGCCCAGCGTCAGCTCCTCGATCAGCGCATTGGCGCGACGCTCCGACTCGGGCTCCGAAAGGCCGCGCGCGAGGCCGGCGGTGAGCAGGTTGTCGAAAGCCGACATGCGCGCGAACACGCGCGTCATCTGGAACATCCGCAGCACGCCGCGCTGCGCGAGCCGGTCCGGCGCCATGCCGGTGATGTCGTCGTCGCCCATCCGGACGCGCCCGGACAGCGGCGCGAGATAGCCCGACAGCAGGTTCAGCACCGTCGTCTTGCCCGAGCCGTTGGGGCCGATGAGACCCAGGATCTCACCCGCCCGCAGGTCGAAGCTGACGTCGTCGACCGCCGCCAAGCCGCCGAAGCGGACCAGCAGGCTATGCACCGACAGCAGGCTGCTCATCGCGACTCATCCCGCCGCCGCTGCAGGCGGTCGCTGACGAGGCCCCAGATGCCGCCCGGCAGGTAGCGCGCGAACAGGATCACGAGCAGCGCGAACACGATGATCTGGACATCGCCGAAGCCGCGCATCCATTCGGAACTGAGGTAGACCAGCACGGCGCCGAGCAGCGCGCCGGTGAGCGAGCTCATGCCGCCGATGACGACCATCGACAGCACCAGGCCGGTCTGCTGCAGCAAGCCTAGTTCGGGGCTGACGAGCTGACTGAAGGTGCCGTACAGTGACCCGGCCAGCCCGCACAGCCCGCACGACACGCAGAACGCGATGGTCTTGATGCGGACGACGTCGATGCCGCGACTCGAAGCGCCGACCGGATCGTCGCGCACCGCCATCATAAAGCGCCCGAGCTTGCCGCGCAGGAGCACATACAGCAGCAGCAGCACCGAGACCAGCGTGACCAGGAAGATGTAGTAGTAGCCGACCCGGCTCTGCGTCAGCGTCGCCACCTGCATGCCCTGGTCGCCGCGCGTGAAGGCGTACGAGTTGCCGATCACGATGCGCGCGATCTCGGCGAACGCCAGCGTCGTCAGCGACAGGTAGGGCCCGCTCAGGTTGAGCACCAGCTTGCCGAGCAGCCAGCCGAACAGCGCGGTGCTGATGATCGCCGCCGGGATGCCCAGCGCCAGCGGAACCTGGGCGTAGTGCCCGAGCAGCGCGGTGGTGTATCCGCCGATCATCGCGAACGCCGCTGGCGCGAGCGAGAACTGGCCGGTGTAGCCGGCGAGCAGGTTCCAGGCCAGCGCCAGGATCGCGAAGTAGACGCTCACCAGGATGATGCCGAGCGCATACGGTCCGTGGACGACGAGCGGCACCAGCGCCAGCAAAACGCAGACCGCGAGCGCAGCGCGCAGGTCGAACCCGAGCCGCTGGGCCCAGAGCGGACGTGCCGACGTCACAACTCGCGTCCCTTGTGGCCCAGCAGGCCTTGCGGCCGCAGCAGCAGCACCGCGACCAGGATGATCAGGCCGAAGGCGTCGCGGTAGTCGTAAGAGACGTAGACCGAGAAGAAGGCCTCGCTCACGCCCAGGATGAGTGCCGCCAGCATCGCGCCCCAGATCGAGCCCATGCCGCCGAGGACGACGATCACGTACGACTTGACTGCCGGAAACGCGCCGATGTCGGGCGACGGGTTGACCAGCGGCGCCAGCAGCGCTCCGGACAGCGCCGCCAGCATGCCCGAGACGACGAAGATCAGGCTTGTCGTGCGTGTCGAGTCGATGCCGGCAAGCGACGCGCCGAGCCGGTTCTGCGCCACCGCCTGGATCTGCAGGCCCCAGACCGAGCGCTTGATGAACAGCGCCAGCGCGACCATCAGCGCAACCGCGACGCCGGCGGCGATGGCCTTCTGCCCGGTCAGCATCACCGGCCCGAGCGCGAAGCGGCCGATGTCGGTCAGCGACGGGCCCCGAAACGAGTACGGGCCGACGATCTTGTCGACCAGGTTGATCAGCAGCAGCGACAGCCCGAACGTGACGACGACCGCGTACTCGTCTTTCATGAAGCCCCAACTCGCATAGCCCGCATACAACGGGCGCATCAGCAGCCGTTCGACGAGCCAGCCGAGAATCGCCCCGGCGACCGCTGCGCTGGGCAGCGCCAGCCAGGGCAGGATGCCGAGCTTCAGGCTCGCGAGCACGTAGGTGTAGGCGCCGATCATGAAGAACTCGCCGTGCGCGAAGTTCACCACTTTCAGCACGCCGAAGATCATCGCCAGGCCGACGGCCATCAGCGCGTAGAAGCAGCCGTAGATCAGGCCATTGACCAGCAGGTCGAATGCGAGCATGGAACGTCGCCGCCGTTCAGGGGCACGCCGCCGCCCGGGGGTGGCGACCGACGACCGGGCCGGCAGGCCCGGCAGCCGTCATTTCGACGGCCGGACGAGCTTGGAGGTGTCGAACTTCTGGCCCGGCGCCTGGATCAGCACGGTCTGTCCGACCGGCTGCTTCTCGGCCGTGATCTCGTAGTTCACGAAAGGGATCTCGAGCCATTGCTGGTTGCCATAGCCGGGCGCGGTCGAGAAGTTGGAGATGCCGCGTAGGCTGTCGAACTTCATCGTCTGCATCGCCTGGATCAGCTTGTCGGGCTCGGTGCTCTTGGCCTCCTGCAGACCCTGGATCACGAGTTCCAGCGAATCAGCCGCCTGCAGCACGAGGCGGTTGATGTCGTTGCCGGTGCGCTTCTTGTACTCGGCCGCGACCTCGCTTGCCAGCGGCGTCTGCTTCATCTGCGGGTGGTAGAGCGCGAACGACAGCATGTACTTGCCGGCCTCCTTCACGTTCTGCCAGAAGTCGGGATAGTCGGCGAGGCCGCTGCCGTCGTAGAGGATCGTCTTCGGGCTCGGTGCCAGGCCCTGCTCGTAGACCTGGTTCATGGCCAGGTAGGCAGCCGGCGGCAGCATCGACAGCACGATGACGTCGGGCGGGTTCGCGCGCAGCGGCAGGATCGCCGCAGTAAAGTCCTTGCTGGTGCGGTCGAGCGTTTCGTACTTGTAGTCGATCTGCGGCGCCTTCTGCTTGAGCATCTCGCCGGTAAGCTTGGCCTGGCCGATGCCGTAGTCGGTGTTCTCGGCAAAGGCGACCACCTTCTTGACGCCCATCGTCGCCAGCGTCGTCGCCATCGACGACGAGACCAGCGTGTTGTACGGCGAGGTGCTGAAGACCTCGGAGTAGCCGCGCTTGCGCACGTCGTCGGACCAGCAGTTGGTGTTGACGTACGGCACCTTGTAGCGGTGCGCGACCTCGATCTCGGCCAGGCAGACCGAGCTTTGGTGGCCGCCGGCAAGTGCGACGACCTTGTCGCTGGTGATGAGCTTCTCAGTCGCCGCGCGACCCTTTTCCGGGATGCCCTGATTGTCTTCGTAGATGAGCTTGATCGGACGCCCCAGCACGCCGCCCTTCGCGTTGACCAGGTCCTTGACGATCTCCATGCCATCCTTTACCTGCGTGCCCTGCACCACCGACCCCGGTGGCGACTGGGTCAGGCTGACGCCGATGAGGATCGGGTCGGCGGCCAATACTGGCAAAGCGAACATTGACGCCGCAGACAGGACCGCCAGTAAACGCACGGAGGCAAATCTCATGACATTTCCTTTAATCAGTTCGGTGCGCGACGGCTGACATCGGCGATCGAACAGGCGCGGAGGCCGCCGGATGCAAGATCCTACCCGGCCCGACGGCGCACCTGTACCGGCGAAAACCCGGGGATCGGCTTTGCGTGACATCGCGACGGCCTTCCTCGCAATCCACCAGGAGCCGTCGTGGCACCGTAGCAGATGCCCCTGAGCGAGACACGATGGCGAATCCGGGCTGGACACCGCACCCTCAAACCAAGAAAGATGTGGATGATCGAAGCTGCGAACGCCATGCGTGCTGAGACGTTGCGGTGGAAAAAGCGTTCGCGGCAAATAATTTCCTAGCGCGCCGCAGCCGGAAAGGCCGGCAGCTTGCCGACATCGCGCGGATCGTGCTGGATGATGACCGTGGCCCCCAGGTTCTTCTGGATCTGCTTGATGCGGTCCAGCGACGCCAGCGTCTCGGCCCGGTCGTAGTTGAAGCCCGGCACGCCGTTGTTCTCGTAGTTCTCGTGGAAGTGCGCGGCATCGCCGACCAGGATGACCGGGCCCTTGTCCTTCAGTCGCACCAGCAGCGCCTGGTGGCCCGGCGTGTGCCCGGGCGTGCGCAGGATGACAGCCGTTCCGTCACCGAACACGTCCTTGTCCGCCGCCTGCGGTTCGACCTTGCCGCCGCCGCTGATCCAGTGGGTGAAGCCGGCCACGTTGGCGCCCGCCATCGGCTTGGCCGCGGTCAGCGCGGCCCATTCGCGCTCGCCGATCAGCAGCGTCGCACCGGGCAGCGACCCGAGCTGGCCGGTGTGGTCGGCATGGAAGTGGCTGATGCCGACGAACTTCACCTGCTCCGGCTTCACCCCCATCTGCGCCAGCTGCTCGACCAGCGTCACGGTCGGCGCATTCGGATTGGAGCCCGGCAGGTAGCCCGTGTCCCACACCATGTAATCGTCGCCGTGCTTGATCACGTAGCAGCTGAAGGTGAAGGGCACCTTCGGGTTGCTGTACGCGAAGGTGTCGCTGAAGCGCCGCTGGTCGTTGAAGCCGTTGCCGCAATCGAGCCGGGTCAGGGTCACTTCGGCCGCCGGCTGCGCGGACGCGGACAGGCCGCTGAAAGCAGCTGCAAGCAGCAGCGCGTGAAGAATGCGTCGCATGGGGGTCTCCTCTTGGGAAGGGTGGTTCGGGCTGCGGCAGTGTGCCTCAACTTGTCAAACCGCATCTCCACATCCCGTGATCGTTTCCAACAAGGTCTTCTTCTCTCTTCCCGCCTCGAATAGTTCCGCCCGCCTCGCGCACTGCCGCATCAGGCGCTCCAGCACGTCCGGTTCCGCACGACACCGCACCAGCAACCCTGCCAACGCCGCCGCATCCCCCACCTCGAAATACCCGCCATACCCCTGCCCCAACATCCCCACATTCCCCGGAATTCGACTCGCCAGCACCGGCGTCCCGCTCATGATCGCTTCCATCACCACATGCGCGCCGCCTTCCATGCGGCTCGGATGCACGAGCACATGGACGCGTTGAATGCGGCGTCGCGTGGCTTCGTGGCGCAGCGCGCCAAGCCAGTGATAGATCGGGTTCGACTGGCTCAAAGCGGCGGCTTGCGCGCCGAGCGCAGGGTCCAGCGGTGCGCCGATATGGTCCAGCCGGATATCGGTGCGGCCAAGATTTGCGAGCAGGCGTGCGGCTTCGAAATACGTCCGCGGCGATTTCTCTTCGCGCAGATGCCCGACGGCCACCGCGCGCAGGAACGTCGTGGGTTTCGTCAGGATGCGCGGGCGCGATTCGGTTGACTGAAAGATTGGGACGGTTTTTGCGCGGTACTCGGCCGGCAAATCCAGCGGCGCGCGTTCGTGCAGCACGATCAGCCGGTCGGCGAGCGCAAGGGATCGTTGCGCAGACTCGTCGGTGTGGATGTCGCGATACAGATCCGTGCCGGTCAGCGCGACGATCAGCGGTCGGTCGGGATAGGCTTGGTCGAAGGCCTGAATGGAGGCGGCCGAGCGGCGCGCATGCAGCGCGATCACCGCGTCGGGCACCGGTCCATCGCCGGGCTGCCAGCGGTCAGTCAACCGCACTCGATAATCATCGGCGAGCATGCGCGACCAGCGCTGCGCGGTCTGCCAGTTGCCGTTGTTGGCATCGGCCAGTGCGGGCGTGACGATGCAGATCAGGGAAAGCGACGACATGCGTTGCGTTATACAAGCTCACGAACGTCCCGACGAAGACGACGACTCGCCCGATGTGGACGATGCCTTGGCGATGCGGCAGGCCGATGCTGGGCGGCTCGAAGTCGCCTTGACGGAAGGCCGCGCGCAGTTGCTCGCGATGTTTTCGGGCTTCGAAGCGGCATTGAAGCCAGGCAGCGGACTGCAGATTGCGTTCGATCCGATCCTGAACCTGCCGCTGTGGGAGCTCGGGCACATCGGCTGGTTCGAGGAATGGTGGATCGCGCGCAATGCGGATCGGGCGCGCGGCACTGGCTACGACGCCGCGCTGGCTCGGGCGCCATCGCTGCTCGCAGGCGCCGATGCGTGGTACGACTCCGCGAACGTGCCGCATGCGAGCCGCTGGCAACTGGCGCTGCCGGATGCCGGGTCCACCCGCAGCTACCTGGCCGCGGTGCGCGAACAAACGCTCGCGCTGCTGCACGACAGCGAGCCGACCGACGACGCGCTCTACTTCCTTCGGCTCGTGCTGTTTCATGAAGACATGCACCGCGAGGCGTGGCTGATGATGGCGCAGCACCTGGGGTTGGACCTGGGCGCGGTCGACGCGGACGGCACCGCATCCGATACGACCGACGACGCTGATGGCTGGCGCATCGCAGAACAGTTGTCGGTGCGTTTCGGCAGCGACGCACCGGGCTTCGCGTTCGACAACGAGCTGGCGCCCCATGATCTGGCGCTGCAAGGTTTCGAGATCGACCGCGCAGCAGCGACCTGGCGCCGCTTTCTGCCATTCATCGAAGCGGGCGGCTACGACGATGCATCGTTCTGGAGCCGCGCCGGCTGGCAATGGCGCCAGCAGCACAGCGACGGCCTGCCGCTGCATCTGCGCCGCGCTGATCGCGGCTGGCAGCGCAGGCGTTTCGGCACCTGGTCTTCACTCGACCTCGACGCGCCCGCGGTCCACCTCACCCTGCACGAAACGCAAGCCTGGTGCCGCTTTGCCGGCCGCCGGCTGCCGACCGAATTCGAATGGGAAACCGCGGCGCTGCTGGCGCTTCGGCATGGCGAACGCTTCGACTGGGGCCGCGTCTGGGAATGGACCGCGAGCCCGTTCGCGCCCTACCCCGGCTTCACGCCGCACCCGTACCGTGAATACTCGGCGCCGTTCTTCGACGGCCGGCCGGTGCTGCGCGGCGGCTCGTGGGCGACCGCGCCGCGCATGCGGCATCCGCGCTACCGCAATTACTTCGCAGCCGGGCGCAACGATGTGTTCGCGGGCTTTCGAAGCTGCGCATTGGGCTGACCAACGCATCCAAGGGCATTGGCGCCCGGTTCAGGCGGCCTGCTGGTGTGCACGGTTTAATCTGTCGGGTTCGATTTTTCGAAGAACAAGGAGTTATCGCCCATGTCCCGTTTCTTTTCCCTGCCCCGCTGGCTGCCTTCGATGCTGGCCGTGCTGTCGTTGAGCCTCGCGATGTCGGCGTCTCACGCGCAGCAGCAGCAGACGCTGAAAGTCACCGCGATTCCCGATGAATCGCCGACCGAACTCGCGCGCAAGGCGGCGCCGCTCGTCAAATATCTCGAAGAAAAGCTCGGCATGAAGGTGGAGTTCACGCCCGTGACGGATTACGCCGCGGCTGTCGAAACGCTGATCAACGGCAAGACCGATCTCGCCTGGTTCGGCGGCTTCACGTTCGTGCAGGCCTACGCGAGGAGCGGCGGCAAGGTGATCCCGCTGGTGCAGCGCGCCGAGGACGAGCGCTTCAAATCCGTCTTCATCACGGCCGATCCGGACATCAAGAAGCTATCCGACCTCAAAGGCAAGAACGTCAGCTTCGGCTCGCAAAGCTCGACCAGCGGGCATCTGATGCCGCGCAGCTTCCTGCTGCAGGCCGGCGTCGATCCGGACAAGGATTTCAAGCGGGTCGCATTCAGCGGCGCGCACGACGCGACCGTGGCGGCCGTGGCTGCGGGCAAGGTCGAAGCCGGCGCGCTCAACAAGTCGGTCTGGGACAAGCTGGTGGACGAAAAGAAGGTGGACACGTCCAAGGTCCACGTTTTTTATGAAACGCCGCCCTACTACGACTACAACTGGAGCGTGAGCAGCAGCATGGCGCCCGCGCTGCGTGAAAAAATCAAGCAAGCCATGCTCGAACTGGACCCGGCTACGCCGGAAGGCAAGGCGATCCTGGACCTGCAACGCGCGACCAAGTTCGTGCCGACCCGGGTGGAGAACTACCAGGGCATCGAAGCCGCGGCCAAAAGTGCCGGCCTGCTCTGAAGACTTGCGCTGGGCCTGACGTTTGAAGCTCGAACTGCGGGACGTGCAGGCGCGGCACCCGGCGGCGGCGCGCGGCAGCACGGCCTTGCGAGGTGTCTCGCTCGTCGCTGCAGCCGGCGAGCAGATCGCGGTGATCGGCCCGTCCGGCGCGGGCAAGACGACGCTGCTGCAGGTGGCCGGCGCGGCGCTGCGTCCATCGTCCGGGCAGGTGCTGCTGGGCGGCACCGACGTCTGGGCGCAGCCCACGCGCGCGTTGCAGCGCCAGCGCGGGCGACTGTTTACCGCGCCGCAGGTGCCGCCGCTGCCGCCGCGTCAGCGCGTGGTGACGGCCGTGCTCGCGGGGCGGCTGCCCGAATGGTCGTTCGCCGCCAGCTTGCGTTCGTTGTTCTATCCGAAGGACATCGCGGGCGCGCATGCGGCACTCGACCGCTTCGATCTGGCCGACAAGCTGTTCGCGCGCGTCGATCGGCTGTCGGGCGGGGAACGGCAACGCGTTGGCCTGGCGCGCGCTCTGCTGTCGTCGGCCACGCTCTGGCTCGTCGATGAGCCGCTGTCCGCGCTGGACCCGACGCGCTCGCAGCAGGCGATTCAAGCGCTGGTCGCGATCGCGCGCGAACGCGGCGTGACGCTGCTGACCTCGATGCATCAGGTGGACACCGCGCTCGAACACTTCCCGCGCATCCTGGGCCTGCGGGCGGGCGAAGTGCTGTTCGACCTGCCGGCGAAGCAGGTCGGGCGGGCTGAGCTCGATCGGCTCTATGCGCAGCACGAGGATGAATTGACCGGCGGTAGTGGGCTATTCGATGCGGGGCCGGCCTTTCATGCAAAGCCGCAACCTGCGGTGATGCACTGCCGCTGATGATTTCTGCCCGCCGCAGTCCATGACGACGGCCAGCGCCTCATCACTGCCGCTGCCTTCGCAACGCGACCCGGCTTGGCTCGGCCGCGTGTTCTGGTTCGGCGCGGCCATCGTCGTGATCTGGCCGATGCTGGTGGCATCCGAATTCCGGCCCTGGACCTTGTTCGACGCCGGCAGCCGCGGGCCGACCTGGGCATTTCTATCGACGTTCTTTCCACCCGCGCTCGGCAATGATTTTCTGTTGTTGGTCGCGCGCGAAACCTGGCAGACGGTCGCGATCGCGACGGCAGGCATTGCGCTCGGGTTGGTCGTCGCGATCCCGGCCACCCTGGTATCGACGCGCGCGCTGTCGGTCTCGGCACTGTCGGGCCGCATGAATACCGGGCCGGCGGTTTTGCGGCAGATTTTTCGCTGGCTGCTGGTGCTGCTGCGCAGCATCCCGGAGCTGGTCTGGGCGCTCGTGTTCGTGCGTGTGGTGGGCCTGGGGCCGACAGCCGGCGTGCTCGCGATCGCACTCACCTACGGCGGCATGCTCGGCAAGGTCTATGGCGACATCCTGGAAAGCGGCGAGGCTGCGCCGACCCGCGCGCTGCTGCAAAACGGCAGCGGCCGGCTGCAGGCGCTCTGCTACGGCCTGCTGCCGCAGAACGCGGCCGAACTCACGTCCTACACCGTCTATCGCTGGGAGTGCGCGATCCGGTCTTCGGTCGTGCTCGGCTTCGTCGGCGCGGGCGGGCTGGGCCAGCAGATCGACAACTCGACCAAGATGTTCGCGGGCGGCGAAGTAGCCACCATGCTGATCGTGTTCGTGCTGCTGGTCGCGCTGGCCGACCGGATCAGCGGCTGGTTGCGGCACGCGCTGGCCTAACAACGGCAGCTCCCGATGGTCGATCCCCAACCGCGCGCGCGAAGCTTCGGCAAGTCAGCGGCCAATCACCCGTATCGCCTGCCGCCGCCGCTGTTCAGCGCGCGCTGCAAGGGCTGCTGGTTCGTGCTCGCGCTGGTGCTGCTCAGTGCCCTGAGCTTCTGGAGCCTGAACCTGCAGTGGGCCGCGTTTCTGTCGCTGGACGCGCTGCGCAGCATGGGCCGCTTCATCGGCGAGTTTTTTCCGCCGGATTTTTCTGCCGGCTTCGTGCAGCGGGTCGCGCGGGCGACCTGGGAGACGCTTGCGATGTCGGGCATCGGCACGTTGCTCGCGGTCGTGTTCGGGCTGCTGCTCGCGCTGCCCGCAAGCCGTACCCATCCGGGCGACCGTGCGTTCGCGCGCGGCCCGACCCGGCTGTTCCTGAACTTTCTGCGCGCGATCCCCGAACTGGTCTGGGCCGCGCTGCTGCTGATCTCCGCGGGCCTCGGGCCGCTGGCCGGCACGCTCGCGCTCGCGCTGCACACGACCGGCGTGCTGGGCCGGCTGTTCGCGGAAAGCATCGAGAACGCACCGGCTGATTCGGCCACCGCGCTGCGCACGCACGGCATCGGGCCGGTGCGCGTGTTCCTCTACGCGACGTTGCCGCAGGTGCTGCCGCAGGTCATCTCCTACACGCTGTACCGATGGGAGAACAACATCCGCGCGGCGGCCATCCTCGGCGTGGTGGGCGCGGGCGGCCTTGGGCAACTGCTCGCGTTTCACATGGGGCTGTTCCAGATGAACAAGACCGCCACCGTATTGATCGCGATGCTGCTGCTGGTGGCCGTCGTCGATGGCGTGAGCTACTCGATGCGGCGTGCGTTGTCGCGATAGCTGGTGGGACCGGCTGGGCTGCTCCATATCAAATTTGATAGCAGCAAGTGAAGTCAGCACCTGCGCCCAGGGCCTAAATGGCTCGAAATTCTGCATATTCAGGTCTGAAGGCTCAGGCGTCACGGTTCCGATCGCCAAAGCCCGGCCGCTGCATCGCCCCGCCGTTCGCGCGATCATTGCGGCATGGCACTTCTATCGATCCTCGACCTCTCCCCGATCCGCGAAGGCAGCGACGCCGCGCAATCGTTTCGCAATTCGCTGTCGCTCGCGCAGCACGGCGAGTCGCTCGGCTACACGCGCTACTGGTTGGCTGAACACCACGGCATGCCGGGCATCGCAAGCGCGGCGACGTCCGTGCTGCTGTCGTACGTCGGCGCGGGCACCCAGACGATCCGCATCGGCGCCGGCGGCGTGATGCTGCCGAACCATTCGCCGCTCGTGATCGCCGAGCAGTTCGGCACGCTCGAATCGCTCTATCCGGGCCGCATCGACCTCGGCCTGGGCCGCGCGCCGGGCTCGGACCAGCGCACCGCGCGCGCTTTACGCCGCAACCTGGATTCGGACGCCGATCAGTTCCCGCAGGACGTGCTCGAGCTGATGGACTACCTGTCGAAAGAGCCGCGCCAACCGGTGCGCGCAGTGCCCGGCATGGGGCTCGAAGTGCCGATCTGGATCCTCGGCTCCAGCACCTACGGCGCGCAGGTGGCTGCGCACTTCGGGCTGCCCTATGCGTTCGCATCGCACTTCGCGCCGCAGCAGATGATGCAGGCGGTGCAGATCTACCGCGACACGTTCAAACCGTCGAAGCAGTTGACCAAGCCGCACGTGATGCTCGGCTTCAATCTGATCGCGGCGGACAGCGACGAACAGGCGCGCTTTCATGCCAGCTCATGGCAGCAGGCGTTCGTGAACCTGCGCAGCGGCCGTCCGGGCAAGCTGCCGCCGCCGGTCGAAAACTATTCCGAAAAGATCGATTCGGCCGAGCGCGCGCTGCTCGACTCGGTGCTGTCGTGCGCGGCCGTCGGTTCGCCCGAGACCGTGCGCGCCGCCACCACCGCGTTCATCGAGCGCACCGGCGCCGATGAGCTGATGCTGGCCTGCAGCGTGTTCGACCACAAGGCGCGGCTGCGGTCCTATGAAATCGCGTCGTCGATGATCGAGGCCACGCACTGAAGTCAGGCAACTGGCTTTCCGTTCAGCAGCAATGCTATTCGATTCATAGCAACAGGCGATTGCTGGATAAGCGCTACCATCGGATCCAACTATAAGACCTAGGCTACCCGCAGCCGAAGTCCCCTTCCGCCTCGCGACGATCGATCAAACCCTCAGGCCGCAAACTCGGTCAGCAACTGCCCTGCCAGCGGCACCTCGGGCAGCAGCCCGTTCTCATCTGCCACCTGCTGGCCGTTGACCCAGACGCCATGCACGCCGATCGCATCGGTGGTCAGCCGCGGCGCGCCGCCGGGCAGGTCGTGCACGCGCTGCTTCGGGCCGCGCTCCACCGCCGCAGCATCGAACAGCAGCAGGTCCGCTGCGTAGCCTTCGTGCAGCAAGCCGCGCTGCCGGATGCCAAGCACCTGTGCGGGGTGCGAGGTCAGCCGGCGCACGGCTTCGGCGATCGGCATCGCCTGCAATTCGCGCGACCAGTGGCCGAGCAGGTGCAGGCCGAAGCCCGCGTCGTTGAAGAACGTCAG
Organism: Burkholderiaceae bacterium; assembly: GCA_965218765.1. Taxonomy (GTDB): domain Bacteria; phylum Pseudomonadota; class Gammaproteobacteria; order Burkholderiales; family Burkholderiaceae_C; genus JBBPYC01. Next base: position 342,556 of record CBDCLU010000005.1, read on the forward strand.
GTGCGCGCCCGCATCGGATAGGGACACGATGCTGTGCGGGTGGTTCAGCATGCGGCCGACCGCTGCCTCGTCGCTGTTGAGCAGTTGCGCGGTGAACACGGTTCGCAAGTCCTCGGCGATCGCGAGATCGAGCATCACATCGAGCGGGTCGCGCGCTTCGGCTGCTGCGATGTCGGCCACGCTGCGCTGTTCGAGCGGCCGGTTCGCGGGCAATGCGGCTTCGACGACGTGGACCTTGTCCCACTCGCCGTTGAACAGGCGGAACGTGCTGCTGGCGGCGATCTCGGCGCGCACGCTGTCACGAAAAACAGAGTCGGCCAGCAGGCGCTTCAATGCCTCGCCATGCAAGGACAACGCGGGTTGCCAGCTTCGCAAGCCTTCGACCGGATACGGCGAAGCCAGCGTGAAATCCATCGTGAGCGGGCAGCACGACACCTGGCCCAGCAGCCGTCGGCCGCGCTCGTTCGCACCAGCAATCGCATCGAGATCGTGGAACACCGCCTGTGGATTGGTGCCGTTGTGCAGCAGCGCCGCGATCATCACGGGCCGCTGGTTGATTGCACTCAAAGATTCGAGGAACGGCACCGGCGTATGCCCGCCCTTGGTCAGCATGAAGACGCCGTGGCCGCCCTCGCCCATCGCCTCGACCAGCGCGGTCATCTCGCGGTCGTCGGCGAGGCGCGACGGCATCGGCAGGCCGCCTTCGCCGTTGTGCGCGGGGCTCGTGCTGCTTGCGAAACCGACCGCGCCGTGCGCCATCGCGTCGCGCACGATCTGCTGCATCCGGGCAATCTCGTCGTCGGTCGCGGCACGCCTTGATGCGTCGGCGCCCATCACATAGGTGCGCACCGACGAATGGCCGATGTAGGCGGCAACGTTGATCGCGCTGCCGCGCTGCCTGAGCAGGTCGAGGTACTCGGGAAAGGTTTCAAAACCCCAGTCGATGCCGCCGCGCAGCACGTCGAGCGACATGCCTTCGACCTGCGTGAGGTTGCGCATCGTGATGTCGCGGTCCTGCGGCCGGCACGGCGCGATCGTGAAGCCGCAGTTGCCGATCACGGCCGTTGTCACGCCCAGTGCGGGCGAAGGTTTCAGCGTCCGGTCCCAGGTGATCTGCGCATCGAAGTGCGTGTGGCTGTCGATGATGCCAGGCATCAGCGCGAGGCCGTCGGCGTCGATCACCCGGGTGGCCGTCTCAGTCAGGTCGCGGCCGATCGCGCTGATGCGGCCGTCCTGCACCGCGAGGTCCTGCACGGCGGGTTCTGCGCCGCTGCCGTCGAACAGCAGCGCGCGGCGGATCAACAGGTCGGCCATGCTGCGTGCCTCAAGCGGTTTTGCGCATCGGCGCAGCGAACAGTTGCTCCATCTCATGGCGCAACTGGTACGCGTCGGTCGAGGTGTCGATCGCGACATCGTCCCAGCTCAGGCTCTGGCCTTTTCTGACCGGCCGCGTCACCTTGACGTCATGCGCGAGGCCCAGCGGCAGCCCGCCCAGCGCCGACGACTTGTCGGCCGGCAGCAGCTTGCCCCAGACCGTGTAGCCGCCCTCGCCGTCGAGCACGTCACCGGGCTTCAGATCGCGCTTGGCGGTGGCCACCACATCCGCGTTCCAGCAGGTCGCCACGCCGGTCGGCTCGCCGCGCAGCGCGACGCTCGCGACCGACATGCCGACTTCCAGGCCGATCAGATGCCAGCGTTTGTAGAGCGTGAAATAGCGCCCGGTGTCGTCCGTGTGCGCGTTGTATTCCTCGAAGCAGTTCTTGATGTAGTCGGTCTCCGCTTCCACCGTGACCCAGACGCCCATGCGGATGTCGTAGGGAATCGGCGTGCCGTCGGTTTCGAGCGACGAGATCACTTCGACCATGCCTTTTTGTTCGAGCACGCCGCCTTCCGCTTCGGGGCGCGTGACGTTCGGAATGTCGGCGATGCTCGCGGGCGGATAGAGCAGGCCGTTGCTCGGCACCAGCAGACCCGTGGCGTTGGCGACCGCGGTCGATTCGATCGAGGGTTTGGAGCCGTCGAGGAAGCTGTTGAACATCTTCGGATTCAGGCCGCCGCGCTTGGCCTGCTCCGGCGTCAGACCGTAGTTGCCCCAGACGGTTTCCGGCGTGCTCTCTGAAAAGTGCGGCAGCCACTTGTGGCCGCGGCCGGCTGCGACGACCGGAAAGCCACAGGTGCGCGCCCAGTCGACCAGATCGCAGATCAATGCAGGCTGGTCGCCGAATGCGAGCGAATAGACGACGCCGGCATTCGCCGCACGCCGCGCGAGCAGTGGGCCGCAGAACGCGTCGGCTTCGACCGTCACGTTGACGACGTGCTTGGCCGACTCGAACGCGCGCAGGCAATGCTGCACGGCCGCGATCGGATGGCCCGTGCATTCGACCACGATGTCGATCTGCGGGTGGCCGACCAGCGCCTGCCAGTCGTCGCCGATGAAGGTCGTGCCGCGCTTGACCGCGTCGTCGAGGCTGCTGGCGCGCGTGCGCTCGTCCGGCCAGCCGACACGCGCCAGATTGGCCCGTGCCGCATCCGGTGACAAGTCCGCGATACCGACCAGATGCACGCCCGGCGTGCGCGGGATCTGCGCGAGATACATCGAGCCGAACTTGCCGGCGCCGATCAGGCCGATGCGAATCGGGCGCTTGTCGGCCGCGCGTTGCTGCAGTTGGTTGAACAGGCTCATGCGGCGATCTCCTGCGTCTCTAATGATGTCTCGAGCGCACTAGCTGGCACGCCATCGGCCCACGGCAGATCGACCGGGTAGTCGCGCAGCAGGCAGTCGTCGGGCAGCGTTTCGATCGGCGCGAAGTCGCGGTGCGCGATGTACTCGGGCCGCTTGAAGCGGCGGATGTGGTTGCTGACCGCGCACAGGCTCAGGTAGACGCTGACCCGGTCGAACGGCGACAGGTTCGAGCTCGACGCATGCACGAGGCAACTGTGGAACAGGATCATCGAGCCGGCCGGGCCTTTCGGCGAGATCAGCCCGCCGTCCGTGTAGCGGCCCTGCGCGTCGAACTTGCCGGCGCCGCCGCCGCGCTCGACCAGCTTCGACACCAGCTCGTTGTCCAGCGTCCACAGCGGATAGCTGGTCGTCGTCAGGTCGTGCTTCGCATCGACCACGCCGCGCTGGTGGCTGCCGCGGATGAACATCAGCGCGCCGTTGTACTCGGTCACGTCGTCCAGAAAGATCGCGACGTTCATCGCGCGCTCGGTCGGCATCTGGTCGTCGTTGAGCCAGGTGCCGTAGTCCTGGTGCCACTGCCAGACGTCGCCGTCGAACGCGGCCTTGCCGTTGATCTTGAACTGGTGCATGTACAGCGCTTCGCCGAACAGCTCCTGCACCGGCCCGATCATGCGCGGGTGGCGCGCGAGCTTCGCGAACGGCTTGCTGTACAGGTGCGCGGCGAAGTTGGTGCGCACCGCGTCCTTGCCCTTCTCGCGCACGTTGAAGGCCTCGCGGCGGCGATACAGCTCGGGCACCGCATCGGTCAAGGTGCGCGTCTCTTCGGCGCTGAACAGGCCGGGGAAGAACAGGTAACCGTCGCGATCGAATTGTTCGCGTTGGGCGGCGGTCAGTTTCATGAGGTGGCTCCTTCGTGCTCGTCGGTGGGCGGGATCGGACGGGTTTCCAGCACGGCCCGCAGCCGCTGCTGCAGGTTCGCGCTGGCTTGCTCGCCGTGGTGCGCGATCAGCGCAACGGCACGGCTCGGGTCGCGTTGGTGAATCGCATCGGCGATGCGCGCGTGTTCGTCCCACAGCGGCGCGCGCTGGCGCGAGGACTGCAGCACGGCACCCATCACGCGCTTCAGCTGCACCCAGTGCGGCTGCGCGCTGCGTTCGATCAGCGGGTTGCCGGAAGCGGCATAGATCGCGCGATGAAACGCGATGTCCGCATCGATCATGGCGGCGACGCTGTGGCCGCTTGCCGCCAGCCGGCCGCGTTCGATCAGGCCCGGGTCCAGCAGTGCGCCGCGCTCGGCCGCGAGCTTCGCCGCAAGCGCATCGAGCGCGCCACGCACTTGGTAGAAGTGATCGATCGCGCGGGGCTCCAGTGGCGCCACCAGCAGCCCGCGGCCCTGCGCGTCGAGTACCAGCCCATCCTGCTTCAACAGCCGCAGCGCCTGCAGCACGGGCTGGCGCGAAACGGAAAAGCGCGCCGCCAGTTCGTCCTGCGTGATGCGCAGGCCCGGCGCCAGCGTACCGCCGCTGATCGCATCGAGCAGCGCCTGATAGACCCGATCGACCAGATCGGGCGCGACTTGCAGTTTGACGAGTTGGGCGACCATTGGCGGCTAATTCGTATTCTGTATACAGTAACCAGACATCACGAATCTGTCAACGTCTCCGGATGCGGGGAAGCGCAAGCAGCGCCGGCCGCGCCGCATCTGCTGCGCCAGCGCCTCTAGCTACTTCGGCTGGCCCGACTCATCGACCAGCGTGGTGCCGCTGGGCCCGATGCCGGAGATCTGCACGATGACTTCGTCATCTTTGGCACCGTCGTAGTGAATCTTGTTTGGGAAGTGCGTCGCAAAGCTGCCCGCGGGCACCGGCGCAGTCGCATCCCTGTCCCACTTCGGCCCGGCGCCGGTCCACCAGGTGCCTTTGAGCACCTGCACGAAGCGCTGCTCCGGGTGGAAGTGCGGCGGCGACATCACGCCGGGTGCGAATTTCACGCGGATCACGTACATGACGGGCTTGGATGGATCGCCATAGACGATCGCCTGGCTCAGGCCCTTGGCGACCGGATGCTCGGCCCATTTGAGATCGGCGTCGCGCACGATCGCCATCGTGGCGGGGTCCGGATCGGCCGCGGCGGCCGGCAACGCAAGCGCGGCCAGCAGCGCGAAGGCCCATTGGGTCTGCAGCATGTCTGTCTCCTGTTTTCAGTGGTTGTCGAGCCACTCTAGGACGTGCCGAGCGGGCTTGTCAACGCAGCAGCCGCGTTCGAAGCTGGCGCGCGCGGCTGCCGGGAACGTGCTGCACGGCACTGCATTCTGCTATCAACAAACTAGCTACCTGCCCATGCTGAACCTGCGCCCGGACCACAAAACATCCTCAAAGGGTTTCCTGCGCAACTCGCTGCGAGGGGCACGCTCGGCGCTTAACATGGCTCGCGCTTTTTGCCGTGACTGGTCAACGTTCGACGAACGTCCACACGGCCGGGGCGACCGGATTGCGCCGCCCCTCACCCCTTATCTTGAAAGCCGCCCTTGCTGAGCTGGTTCGAACGACTGCTGCACTCCTATCCCGACGCCGAGCCCGCGCCACCGCCGCGCAGCGTGCTGGCGTTCATCTGGGCCGGCACCCGGGGCGCGCGGCGCTATGTGGCGCTGATGATGGCGGTGACGGCGGCGATCGGCGCGTTCGAGGCGCTGCTGTTCGCGTTTCTGGGCCGCATCGTCGACTGGCTCGGCGGCACCGCGCCCGGCCAGTTCTGGGACGAGCGCGGTGGCATGCTGCTCTGGCTCGGCGCGCTGCTCGCCGCCAGCATCGGCGCGGTCGCGCTGCAAACGATCGTCAAGCACCAGACGATCGCGATCAACCTGCCGATGCGGCTGCGCTGGAACTTTCACCGGCTCATGCTCGGCCAATCCTTGAGCTTCTATCAGGACGAATTCGCGGGCCGCATCACGACCAAGGTGATGCAGACGTCGCTCGCGGTGCGCAACGTGGTGCTGACGCTGGCCGACGTGCTGGTCGGCATCGCGGTCTACTTCCTCACGATGGTCGCGCTGGCCGCATCGTTTGACCTGCGGCTGATCTGGCCGTTCGCGATCTGGCTGGCCGTGTATGTGGCCGCCGTCGTCTGGTTCGTGCCGCGGCTGGCGCGCATCGGCAAGGCGCAGGCCGATGCGCGCTCGCTGATGACGGGCCGGGTCAGCGATGCGTACACCAACATCGCCACCGTCAAGCTGTTCTCCCACACACGGCGGGAAGCCCAGTTCGCGCGCGACGCGATGCAGGACTTCGCCGCAACCGGGTTTGCGCAGATGCGGCTCGTGAGCGGCTTCGAGATCGTGAACCAGGCGCTGTCGATGGGACTCATCGCAGCCGTCGCGGGCACCTCGCTATGGCTCTGGTCGCTCGGCGCGATCGGCGCAGGCGCGGTGGCGGCCGCGACGGCCATGGCGCTGCGGCTGAACGGCATGTCGCACTGGATCATGTGGGAGATGACCGAGCTGTTCGAGAACCTCGGCACCGTGCAGGACGGCATCGCGACGTTCACGCGGCCGCAGACGGTGCTCGATGCGCCTGCCGCGAAGCCGCTCGCGGTGCCGCATGGCGAGGTGCGCTTCGAGCACATGAGCTTTGCCTATGGAAGCGGCCCGAAGGTGATCGACGACTTTTCGCTCACGGTGCGCGCGGGCGAGAAGATCGGGCTGATCGGCCGCTCGGGCGCGGGCAAATCGACGCTCGTGAATCTGCTGCTGCGCTTTTATGACCTGTCCGGCGGGCGCATCCTGATCGACGGGCAGGACATCGCCGAGGCGACGCAGGACAGCCTGCGCAGCCACATCGGCATGGTCACGCAGGACACGTCGCTGCTGCACCGATCCGTGCGCGACAACATCCTCTATGGCCGACCCGATGCAAGCGATGAGCTGATGCACGTTGCCGCGAGCCGAGCCGAAGCGGATGATTTCATCGCGCTGCTGACCGACCCGAAAGGCCGCACCGGCTACGACGCACACGTCGGCGAGCGTGGCGTGAAGCTCTCGGGCGGTCAGCGCCAGCGCGTCGCGATCGCGCGCGTGATGCTGAAAGACGCGCCGATCCTGCTGCTGGATGAGGCGACCAGCGCGCTCGATTCGGAAGTCGAAGCCGCGATCCAGCAGAGTCTGAACACGCTGATGCAGGGCAAGACCGTGATCGCAATCGCACACCGGCTGTCCACGATCGCCGCGATGGACCGGCTCGTGGTGCTGGACCAGGGCCGCATTGTCGAACAAGGGGACCATCGCAGCCTGCTGGCTTTGGGCGGCCTCTACGCGCGGCTTTGGGCGCACCAGAGCGGGGGGTTCTTGCTGGAGGACAACGACGGGCCGACGCCTACGCGTGCTGCGCATCGGCCCGCGGTGGATCAAGAGCCGATGGCCGCGCAATAGCGCTGCGCGGCTGGGTCGATGAACCGGGTCCGCCGCAAGGCCTGCCTGTGCCCCGGCAGCCAGTACGGTGCGGGCTGATCCGGCAGGCTGCGCGTGCCCGTCGGACCGAAGCTGCAAGTGCCGCCTCAAGCGCGCGCTGCAGGCATCACTTGTTGCGAACTGGGGCGGCCCCTGGCGTCAGCCCGGTTCGCCAGCCGGTTGCCGGCCCATCAGCTGCCGCACGGCGTCAGCCGGTGTGCTACGCGCATCGAGCAGCGCGACCACGCATTCGGTGATCGGCAGTTCCAGGCCAACAGACCGGGCGCGCTGCAGCACGATGCGCGCGGTGCCGACGCCTTCCGCCACATGGCCGAGCGAGGCAAGCACTGCGGGCAATGCGAGCCCCTGCGCCATCAGCAGGCCGACCTTGCGGTTGCGGCTCAGGTCGCCGGTCGCGGTCAGCACCAGGTCGCCGAGGCCGGACAGGCCCATGAAGGTTTCCGTGCGTGCGCCGAGCGCGACGCCGAAGCGCGTCATCTCGGCGAGACCACGTGTGACGAGCGCGGCACGCGCGTTCAGGCCAAGCTGCAGCCCGTCGCACAGGCCGGTCGCGATCGCAAGCACATTTTTCACGGCACCGCCGAGCTCGACGCCGATCAAGTCGTCGTTTGCGTAGATCCGCAAATCCGGGCCGTGCAGCGCCTGCTGCAGCGCCCGGCTCACGGATGCATGGCGGCTCGCGGCGACCAGTGCGGTCGGCCGGCGCGCCGCGACTTCCTGCGCGAAGCTCGGCCCGCTCAACGCGCCGGCGCGCAGCCGTGGCGCGACCTGCGCGCAGACTTCATGCGGCAGCAGACCGACCGCGGCTTCGCCCGTGCCGGACAGCGGCGGCTCGAAGCCCTTGCAGACCCAGGCCAGCGGCACGTCGAGCGCGGCCAGCCGCTGCAGCATGTCACGCAGGCCGGCGATCGGCGTGGCGAGCAGCACCAGATCGTGCTTGACAGCCAACTGCGGGAGGCGCTCGACCGGCACGGCACTGATCTCGACCGCGGCTGGCAGCGGCACGTCGGGGAGATAGCGCGCATTCACACGCGATGCATGCATCTGCTGCGCCTGGCGCTCGTCGCGAGCCCAGAGCGTGACGCCATGCGGCGGGCCGTTGTCTGCACCAGCCGGCTCAACTGCGGTGCGACAGGCGATGCTGACCGCGAGTGCCGTACCCCATGCACCAGCACCGACAACTATGGTTTTCATAGCTGTCGGTGCAGACTGCACGAGCGGATCGAGGCTTTTTCTGCCTCAATCAAGGTGCGCGAACGGGACAGCACCCGAATCTGGTCGAGCATCCTGCAGCACGTTGATTCCATGCCCGGATCTGCGCCACGCTGCCGCTCAGGCGTTACTGCGTGACGATTCGCGGCGCGTCGTCGCCGTTGCCGTTGCCGTTGCCGTTTTGCGCCTGTGCCTGTGCCTTCTGCTGCTCGTACATTGCCTGAAAATTGATCTCGGCCAGATGCACAGGCGGAAAGCCGCCGCGCGTGATGATGTCGGACACGTTGCCGCGCAGGTAGGGATAAACGATGCTCGGGCACGCGATGCCCATCACCTGATCCATCTGCTCCTGCGGCAGATTGCGGATTTCGAAGATGCCGGCCTGCTTGGCTTCCACCAGGAACACGGTCTTGTCGGCGATCTTGGTGGTGATGGTGGCCGTCACCGAGACCTCGAAGATGCCGTCGGCGGCCGCACCGGCTTCCACGCCGAGCTGGATATCGACGGTCGGCTGCGCGGTCTCGAGCAGGATCGCGGGCGAATTCGGCTGTTCGAGCGACGCTTCCTTCAAGTAGACGCGCTGGATCTGGAATACGGGGGCGTTGTTGGTGTCTTCAGTAGCCATTTTCTTTGGTGTCGTGCGTGGCGCCGGCGCTCGGGTTGGCCGGCAATGGAGGAACAGGAATCGGGATGGACTGGAAAAATCCGGCCCGAGCGAGCGGAAAAAGCTGCCCGCCGCTGCGTTGAGCTTCGCGCGCAGCCCGGCTGCAGCGATCAGCCTTGCTGCGGCGCTTGCAGCAGCGGGGCCAAGCCGTCTTTTTGCATCAGCGCAACCAGGTCGTCACAGCCGCCGACGTGGGTCTGGCCGATGAAGATCTGCGGCACGGTGCGCCGGCCGCTGCGCTCGATCATCTGCGCCTTTTGCGCGGGAACGTCATCGATGCGAATCTCGTTGAGGTCGGTCACGCCAGCCGATTTGAGCATGGCCAGCGCGCGGTGGCAGTACGGGCACCAGCCGGTGGTGTAGATGGTCACGGGTTGCATAACAGATCAGGCCCCCTCGACCGGCAGGTTCGCTTCGCGCCAGGCCTTGAGGCCGCCGGACAGCGTCTGCGGCTGCTGATAGCCGAGCTTCTTCGCAGTCGCCAGCGCACGGCCGGCCTGCGCACCGTTCGGGCACAGCAGGATCAGCGGCACCGCCTTGTTCTTCACAACAGCAGGCAGCCGCGCTTCCATGTCGGCCAGCGGCACGCTCTTGGCGCCGCGCGCATGCGCCTTGGCGAACTCGGCGGTATCGCTCACGTCGACCAGCACGCCGCGCTCGCGGTTGATCAGCTGCACCGCGTCGGTGACAGACAGCGAGCCGCCGCGCGCGCTGGCGATCATCGGCCACAGCAGCAGCCCGCCCGAGGTCAGCGCGATCAGCAGCAGCAACCAGTTGTGCACAAGAAAATTCAAGACCGCATTCCTTCGGGCCGCGTTTTTGCTGACCGCATGTGTTCTTCGAAGCAGAGAGTGCCGATTCTAGAATGAGCGTCGATTTCTTCCTGCCTTCCTTGTTTGCCCGACGTCTTTGCGCAGACGCGATATGACTTGCCGCAGTGGCGAGTTCAGGAGCCCGACCCCATGCACAAGCTGGTGATGATCCGCCACGGCGAATCGACCTGGAACCGCGACAACCGTTTCACCGGCTGGACCGACGTGCCGCTGACCGACACGGGCATCGAGCAGGCGCGACAGGCCGGCCGCCTGTTGAAGGAACTGGACAGCGAGTTCGATCTGACGTTCACGAGCGTGCTGAAACGCGCCACGCACACCTTGTGGCATTGCCTGGACGAGTTGGACCGCACCTGGCTGCCGGTGATGCACAGCTGGCGCCTCAATGAGCGGCACTACGGCGCGCTGCAGGGGCTGAACAAGGCCGAGACCGCGCGCCAATACGGCGACGCGCAGGTGCTGGCCTGGCGCCGCAGCTATGACACCCCGCCGCCCGCGCTGGAGCCGCAGGACGAACGCAGCGAGCGCGACGATCCGCGCTATGCGCGGCTCGCGCCCGGCCAGGTGCCGCTGACCGAATGCCTGAAGGACACGGTGGCGCGCGTGCTGCCGTTCTGGCACGAATCGCTCGGGCCGGCGATCCGCAGCGGCCAGCGGCTGCTGGTGGTCGCGCATGGCAATTCGATGCGCGCGCTCGTCAAATACCTCGACGGCATTTCGGACGCTGACATCGTCGGACTCAATATTCCGAACGGCGTGCCGCTGGTCTACGAGCTCGACGACGACCTGAGGCCGATCCGCCATTACTACCATGGCGACGGCGAAGCGATCGAAGCGGCCGCGCAGGCGATGGTGAAGCAGTCCAAGGGCTGAAAGACGCCGGTTGCGTGCAGCAACGAAACGGCGCGGATGAGAGTTGTGTCACGCCGATTCACATGCGTTTTTTCGGTCTTGCGGAACCACTCGCTGCCTGGGATTTCCAAGGTGTATATTGTTCGCGACGCGTCGCCTTGGGCGTTCTCCCGGTGAAAAAGGCGCGCACACAAGGGTCAAAGATGGGGCACAAAATCAAGGTCGTCGGCTGGATTTCGGTCGGGGTGGTCACCGGCGCGTTGACCACGGTGTCGCTGCAGACGGTCGCGCGCGGCACTTTCACGCCGCTGCCGCTGGAAGAATTGCAGCAGATGTCGGCGGTGTTCGGCATGGTCAAGAGCGACTACGTGGAGCCGGTGGACGAGAAAAAGCTCATCACCGATGCGATCTCGGGAATGGTCGCCGGGCTCGATCCGCATTCGCAGTATTTCGACAAGAAGTCGTTCCGGGAATTCCGCGAAGGCACGACCGGACGCTTCGTCGGCGTCGGCATCGAGATCTCGCAGGAAGACGGGCTGATCAAGGTGGTCTCGCCGATCGAAGGCTCCCCCGCGTTCCGCGCCGGGTTGAAGCCGAACGACCTGATCACGCGCATCGACGATGCGCCGGTCAAGGGCCTGAACCTGAGCGAAGCGGTCAAGCGCATGCGCGGCCAGCCCAACACCAAGGTGAACCTGACGATCTTCCGCAAGGAAGAAAACCGCACCTTCCCGGTCACGATCGTGCGCGAAGAGATTCGCACCCAGTCGGTGCGCGGCAAGGTGATGGAACCCGGCTATGCATGGATTCGGCTGTCGCAGTTCCAGGACCGCACGGTCGACGACTTCGTGCGCAAGGTCGAGCAAATTTACAAGGAGCAGCCGAAGCTGAAGGGTCTGGTGCTCGATCTGCGCAATGACCCGGGCGGCCTGCTCGATTCGGCGGTTGCCGTGTCGGCTGCGTTCCTGCCCGACGATGCGGTGGTGGTGACAACCAACGGCCAGCTTGCGGAGAGCAAATCGGTGTTCAAGGCCGCGCCCGAGTTCTACCTGCGCCGCCCGGGTGCGGACCCTCTGCGCAACCTGCCGGCCGCGCTGAAGGACGTGCCGTTGGTGGTGCTGGTCAACGAAGGGTCGGCGTCCGCGAGCGAGATCGTCGCCGGCGCGCTGCAGGACCACCACCGTGCCACCATCATGGGCAGCCAGACGTTCGGCAAGGGTTCGGTGCAGACGGTGCGCCCGCTCGGGCCCGACACCGGCTTGAAGCTGACCACCGCGCGCTACTACACGCCGAGCGGCCGCTCGATCCAGGCCAAGGGCATCGTGCCCGATGTGATGGTGGACGACACGGTGGACGGCAGCCCATTCGCGGTGCTGCGCATGCGCGAGGCCGATCTGGAAAAGCATCTGCTGAGCGGCCAGGGCCCGGAGGTGATCGACCCCGCACGTGAGAAGTTGCGCGAAGAGGCCCGCAAACGGCTCGAGGAAGAGTCTCGCAAGCCGATTGCAGACCGCAAGGTGCCCGAGTTCGGCTCCGACACCGATTTCCAGCTGGCGCAGGCGATCAACCAGCTCAAAGGCCGCCCGGTGCTGATCAGCAAGACGATGATCGAGCGCAAGGAAGAGAAGAAGGAAAACTAGCCGGCCCTGGTTTCACGCATGTCGGCCGCGGTACTTGCAGTACCGCGGCCGATTGCTTTTTTGCCCGGCCGGATTTTTTTGCCTGCTCATGAACGACGCCGATCTGCTGCGCTACTCGCGCCATATCCTGCTCGACGAGATCGGCGTGGAAGGCCAGCAGCGCATCGCGGCCGGCCGCGTGCTGGTGATCGGCGCGGGCGGGCTCGGCTCGCCGGTGGCGCTGTATCTGGGCAGCGCTGGTGTCGGGCGGCTGACGTTGGTGGACGACGACGAAGTCGACCTGACCAATCTGCAGCGCCAGATTGCGCATACCGAAGCGCGCGTGGGTCGACTCAAGGTGGAATCCGCCGCGCACGCCGTCGCCGGTTTGAACAGTTCGGTGGACGTGCGCCTGGTCGCGCAGCGTGCCGATCAGGACTTGCTTGATGCGCTGGTCGCGGACGCCGACGTGGTGCTGGACTGCTGTGACAATTTTTCGACCCGCCATGCGGTGAACGCGGCCTGCGTGCGGCATCAGGTCCCGCTGGTGTCCGGCGCCGCGCTGCGCTTTGACGGACAGCTCGCGGTGTTCGACTCGCGGGATCCGGCATCGCCCTGCTATGCCTGTGTGTTTCCGCTGGCACAGGGTCCTGAGGAAACGCGCTGCGCGGTGCTCGGCGTGTTCGCGCCGCTGGTCGGCATCATCGGCAGCATGCAGGCGGCTGAAGGGCTGAAGCTGCTGGCGCGGATCGGCCAGTCCTTGGCCGGGCGGTTGCTGCTGCTCGATGCACGCAATATGGAATGGGGCCAGTTGCGCGTGCCGCGCGATCCGGCTTGCCAGGTCTGTGGCAGCACGGCGGGCCACGCGGTCGATCCCGAGCGCATCGGTTAACCTGAAGTCTCAGCGCGACGCTTTCTTCCAAACTGGCTTAAAGCCGTGCTGCCGCTGCCGAACCAACTACAGGAAACCCTTATGTCGAAGATCGATCAAACCATCAACCTCAAGCTGCTGATCGGCACCGCTGCCGTTTGTTTTGCCGCATCTGCCACCGCGCAGACCGGCACGGCCGACAAGGATATGGGCTTTTTCGTGGTCAGCGCGAACCCTGGCCAGGGCGCGAATCTCGGCGGGCTGGCGGGTGCGGACCGTTACTGCCAGCAGCTGGCCGGCGGCGCCGGTGCCGGCGGCAAGACCTGGCATGCCTACCTGAGCACGATGGCCGGCCCGAACGGTGCGGGTGTCAATGCGCGCGACCGCATCGGCCAAGGACCGTGGAAGAACTTCAAAGGTGAGGTGATCGCAAAGGACGTGGCCGATCTGCACGGTTCAAACAACAACCTGAGCAAACAGACCGCATTGACTGAAAAAGGCGAGGTACTCGCCGGCCGCGGCGACCCGGTCAACATGCACGACATCCTGACCGGCTCGCAGATGGACGGCAGCGTCGCCAGGGTCGATGGCGGCGGCGATGTGACCTGCGGCAACTGGACGCAGGGCGGCGCGGAAGGCTCCGCGTTCGTCGGCCATCACGACCGGATAGGCCTGAACGACTCGGCGCCGATGAAGTCCTGGGTGTCTTCCCACCCGTCGCGCGGCTGTAGCCTCGAAGGCTTGAAGACGACCGGCGGCAACGGCCGTTTCTACTGTTTCGCGACGAACTGAACTCGCCGCCGCAAGCGCGTGGGCGGCGTCTGATACCGCGTTGCGGTGTCGATCAGGTCGGCAGGAATCCTTCGACGGACAAATAGCGCTCGCCGGTGTCGTAGCAAAAGCCGAGCACCTTCGGGTTCGGGCCCAGCTCGGGCAGCTTCTGCGCGATCGCGGCCAGCGTCGCGCCCGACGAGATGCCGACCAGCATGCCTTCCTCGCGCGCGGCACGGCGCGCCATCTCACGCGCGGCCTCGGCTTCGACCTGCACCACGCCGTCGAGCAGGCTGGTGTCCATCACGCCGGGCACGAAGCCGGCGCCGATGCCCTGGATCGGATGCGGGCCCGGCTGACCGCCGGACAGCACGGGTGACTGCGCCGGCTCGACCGCGAAGACTTTCAGCTTCGGCCACTTGGCCTTGAGCACCTTCGCGCAGCCGGTGATGTGGCCGCCGGTGCCGACGCCGGTGATCATCGCATCGAACCCGTCGGGAAAGTCGGCGAGGATTTCCTGGGCGGTGGTGCGCTCGTGCACCTCGGTGTTCGCGGGGTTCTCGAACTGCTGCGGCATCCAGCTGTTCGGCGTCGATTCGACCAGTTCCTGCGCACGCGCGATGGCGCCCTTCATGCCTTTTTCTTTCGGTGTCAGGTCGAACTTCGCGCCGTAGCCGAGCATGAGCCGGCGCCGCTCGATCGACATGCTGTCGGGCATCACGAGCACCAGCTTGTATCCTTTTACGGCCGCGACCATCGCGAGACCGATGCCGGTGTTGCCCGAAGTCGGCTCGATGATGGTGCCGCCAGGCTGCAACGCACCGCTTTTCTCGGCCGCTTCCACCATCGCCAGCGCGATCCGGTCCTTGATCGATCCGCCGGGATTGGCACGTTCCTGCTTGATCCAGACCTCCGCTGCGTTGCCGAACAGGCGGTTCATGCGCACATGTGGCGTGTCGCCGATCGTCTGCAGAATGCTCTGGGCTTTCATGAGGTCTGTTCTCCTGGTAATAGTGGGGTTGCCGGCACGCGGCACGTTTTCATTATGGCGAGATCGCTGCCGCACGCGCGACTTCGGCACCGGCCGTGCAAGCTGCTGCCGCGACCGCCTCGGCGACCCGGATGCCGTCCACGCCGGCCGACAGGATGCCGCCCGCATAGCCCGCGCCCTCGCCCGCCGGGTACAGCCCGTGCACGTTCAGGCTTTGCAGATCCTGCTCGCCGCGCAGGATCCGCAGCGGTGACGAGGTGCGCGTCTCGACCCCGGTCAGCACCGCATCGGGCAGATCGAATCCTTTGATCTGCCGCCCGAATATCGGCAACGCACTGCGGATCGCAGCGGTCGCGTAGTCGGGCAGCAGGCCGTCCAGATCGGTCGGCCGCACGCCCGGCTGGTACGACGGTTCGACCTCACCCCATTGTCCGGACGCACGAGCGGCGAGGAAATCGCCGATGCGTTGACCGGGCGCGCGGTAGTCGCCGCCGCCCAATTCGAACGCGCGCGACTCGAGCAGGCGCTGCAGCGCGATGCCGGCCAGCGGATGCACGGCCGCCGGGCCGCAAGCGCTGCCGCCAGACTCGCGCACGCCAGCGAAATCCGCCGGCTCGATGCCCACCACGATGCCCGCGTTCGCGTTGCGCTCGTTGCGCGAATACTGGCTCATGCCGTTGGTCGCGACCCGGCCCGCTTCGGACGTGGCCGCCACCACGGTGCCGCCCGGGCACATGCAGAACGAATAGACGGACCGGCCCGCGCCCGCGCCGCTGTCCACGTGATGCACGAGCTTGTAGTCCGCCGCGCCCAACGCCGGGTGCCCCGCGTGCCGGCCCCAGCGTGCTCGATCGATCAGGCCTTGCGGATGTTCAATGCGAAAGCCGATCGAAAACGGTTTCGCCACCATCGCCACGCCGCGCGCGTGCAGCATCTCGAACGTGTCGCGCGCGCTGTGGCCGAGCGCAAGCACGACCTGATCGGCGCGCAGCGACTCGACGCTGCCGTTCGCCCGGTCCTGTACCTGCACCCCGCGTACGTGGCCGTCTTCCACCAGCAGATCCGTCACGCGCTGCTCGAAGCGCACCTCGCCACCCAGCAGGGTGATCTGCGCACGAAGCCGCTCGACCACTTTCACCAGCTTGAAGGTGCCGATGTGCGGGTGTGCGGCCACCAGGATCTCGGATGGCGCGCCGGCTGCGACAAACTCCTGCATCACCTTGCGCCCGAGCCAGCGCGGATCGCGAATCTGGCTGTAGAGCTTGCCGTCCGAAAACGTACCGGCGCCGCCCTCGCCGAATTGCACGTTCGACTCGCAGTCGAGCACGCCGCGCCGCCACAGGCCCCAGGTATCGCGGGTGCGCTGCCGCACGTCGCGGCCACGCTCCAGCACGATCGGCCGCAGACCCAGTTGCGCCAGCGCCAGCGCTGCGAAGATGCCGCAGGGGCCGAAGCCGACCACCACGGGGCGCAGTCGCTGATCGACGCCGGCAACGGGCATCGGTGGCGGTTGCCAGCGCATGTCGGGTGTGCGGCCGATGCGCGGATTGCCCGCGTGCTGCGCAAGCAGCACCGCTTCCTGGGCCGGGTCCGACAGCGCCAGATCGACCGTATAGACCACCAGCAGCGCAGGCTTGCGCGCGTCGAAGCTGCGTTTGAACAGGTCGAGCCGGGCTATCGCCGCCGGCTCGATCCCGAGCGCGCTGGCCGCCGCGCCGCGCAATGCATCAGGCGCGTGGTCGAGCGGCAGTTTGAGTTCGGTCAGGCGCAACATGAATGGTTGTACGAGGGCGAGATGGCAACGCGCATCAATCAGCCGACTGGTGAACCGGCGCCGATGGATGATCTTCAAAAATTGCAAACGCTACAGAAAATGTAGCTGGTCACGCAGGCTGGACATACGCCTGAGCCACATTTTATTGTGATCTCGGCCCAAGCGGCTGTGTCGGCAGCCGATGGCCGCATCAAGCGGTCAGGCGGTCGCCCTGCGCAAGCGGCAACCCGGCGCCGAAGTTCACCTTGTTGGTTATGCGCCGCATGTACGCCTTCCAGGCGTCCGACCTCGCTTGCCGGCCGCTGCCGATGTCATTTTCGCCGCCGAACGTGCCAGCGATCCCGGCGCCGCTGGTGCCGGCGTTCACGTTCACGATGTCGCAATCGCTGCCCGACTGCGACATGAACCGCTCGGCCTCGTACCGTGACTCGGTGAAGATGCAGGACGACCGGCCGTGCACCGCAGCGTTGGTCAGCGCGATTGCCTCGTCCAGATCATCCACCCGTTGCAGGTACAGGATTGGCGCACAGGTCTCGGCCAGCATCGTATCGTGCTGGGATTCGGTCTCCACCAGCGCGGGTCGTACGTAGAAAGCCTGCGGCAGCAACTCGGCCATCAGACGGCCGCCGCCGCTCACCCGGCTGCCGCGCTGCGCGGAGGCGGCAAGTGCGCCGGCCATCGCAGCATAGGCGGCGGCGTCGATCAACGGCCCCATCTGCACGCCGGCTTCCGCCGGATGGCCGATGCGCAGGCCTGCATACGCGGTCTTCAAGCGACCCACCAGTTGTTCGTAGACGTCGGCATGGATGAACGCGCGCCGCAGCGTGGTGCAGCGCTGGCCGCTGGTTCCCACGGCTGCGGACACGATGGCATGCGCAGCCAGTTCCAGGTTCGCGCTGGGTCGCACGATGGCCGCATCGTTGCCGCTCAGCTCCAGCATCGTGCGCTTGAACTGGGCGGCACAGCGCGCCCCGACCACGCGGCCCATCGCGCTCGACCCGGCCGCGCTGATCAGCCGCAGCGCCGGGTGTTCGACCAGCCAGGCACCCTGCTCCTGTCCGCCTAGGCACAGTTGTGCGATCTCGATGAAATCCGGCTCGGCTGCGGCCAGCGTGGTCTGCAGCAGCCCGTGCGCCGCCAACGCGCACAGCGGCGCCTTCTCTGACGGCTTCCAGATCAATCCGTTGCCGCAGACCAGCGCCAGCACGGCGTTGCGGGCCCAGACGGCGACCGGAGCGTCGAACGCGCTGAGCACGCCACAGATGCCGAACGGGTGCCAGCTCTCCCGCATCTCGTGCGCGGGCCGCTCGGATGCGATTACGAGGTCATCCGCAAGGCCCTGCAGCTGGTGCGACAGGCCGGCGCCGAAATCGCAGATGTCGATCATGTCCTGCACTTCGCCGAGCGCCTCGGCCGCCACCTTGCCGGTCTCCAGCGTGACGAGCCGGGCCAGCGGTTGCCGGTGTTGACGCAGCCGGTCTGCGAATGCGCGCAACAGCTGCCCACGGCGGAGCGGCGGCAATGCAGACCAGGCGGGGCGCACCTGCTGCAACGCCTGCAGCGACGCCGCCATGTCGGCAACGGACGCCGCGTGCACCTCGGCCAGCGGCTGCGCATCGATCGGCGAATGCACGGTCACGCCACCGGCGGACGCGCTCGGCAACCGCAGTTCCATCGCGGCGAAACATGCGGCTGCGTCTCGTTGGGCATCGGTCATAGGGGTTGACACCGTCTGGGCTGGTGCCCGTGCCTGGGGAAGCGGAACATCGGATGCGCGAGAAGGATGGCCAAATGCAGAAAGCGCCGAACACGCTGGACGATCCAGCTCGTCGGAAAGTCGCCATCAGCAATATCCGTTCCCGTCTTGGCAAAGCGCCGATAATCCCGACCGTGAAGCGGGCCAGACCGCCGCCGGTGCAACGCTTGAAAAGGCGCACTGGAGGAACGTCCGGACTGCACAGGGCAGCGCAGGAGCTAACAGCTCTCCACCGCGAGGTGAGGATCAGAGCAACAGAGACGAGCCGATTTAAGTTCGGGTGAAACGGGCAATCTCTGCGCGCAGCAACACCAAATAGGCCGGCTATGACGCGGCCCGCTTGAGGCCGGCGGGTAGGTGGCATCGAGCCATTCGGGCAACCGGTGGCCCAGATTGATGGCGGTCACGGCCAGGCGTTCGTCAAGGGCGCCGGGCCGCACAGAATCCGGCTTATCGGCCCGCTTCACACTTTTTCCCCCAAACGGGCGGCGAGGACTTCAGGTTTCCTCGTCGATGAACAGCACGCGGCGCACCAGGTCGCGGCTGTCCGCGCTGCCCCCGAGCGATCCAGCCAGGATCCCCAGCGCGGCGACGAACAGGCTCAGCTTGACGTGATCGAGCGGGCGCACTGCGGGGTCCACGGGCGGCCAGGTCACCATCAGCTTGTGCGGAAAGATCGTGACGGTGCCCAAGTACGCGAGCAGTGCGAACGCCAGATACAGGAACAGCAGTGTGAACGCCAGGCACAGCAGGGTCGCGGCGCCGGTCAACACGGTCGATTCGGCCAACCGCCTGCCGCGGCGCAGCACGGTGCCGAATGCGAACGCGCGGTACAGCACGATGAGGACCGACAGCGCGGCCGTGATCAGCGTCGGCAGCTCGGCCGCGAGCCGCAGCGGGTTGGCGCGCCGGACCGCGTGCGCGATGCTGCGCCAGTCGGCCCGCAGCATCGCGAGCGCGAAGCGCGGGCGGCTGCCGTCGCTGGTGCGCTCATGCGCCTCGCGCGGCAGCGCAGCGCGCATCGAGGCCCGCTGCGCGGCGTTCAGGCCGGCCATCGCGTCCAGATCGTCGACACCGAAAAACCCGTACATCGTGTTGGCTGGCTCAGCCGAGTGCGGCAAGTTCAGCAGGTGCCCGAACGTGTGCAGCAGCAGTTGCGCGAGCCGCCGCGCGGTGCGCGCGTCATCGGCCGGATCGCCCCAGAAAGCGGGATCGAGCCGCTTGCACGAGAGGATGCCGATGTTGGTGAGCTGGCTGGGCAGCGCGAGCGTGTAGGACAGCGTGGACGCCGACAGGTCGACTTCGGTGACGACCAGCAGGAAATCCATGCCGCGCTCGAGCTTTTCGGTCAGGCCGATGCGCAGGAAGTCCAGCGGCGCATAAGCGCCGGCGGTCGGCGTCAGGTGCGGCCCGTCGAAATTCAGCAGAGCGACGCGCAGGCCGCTGCCAGTTGCAAGCAGGTGGTCGAACGCCGCGGCTGCTTGGTCGACCAGCGCATGGAAGTGGTCCGAGTGCTTACCCTCGACTTCCATCGTCATCACGCCGACCACGTATTCGCGCGCCGTGCCCCGCGCGAAAGGCGACGCCGTCACGCGGGGCCGTCGATCTGCGCAAGCGCCTGTTCGACCGCGCCGGCGTCGCCCGGCCGTACCAGCCGTGCGACTTCCCGGCCGTCCCGCAGGAAAACCAGGGTCGGCCACAACTTGACGCCGAACGACCGGCCGAGCTTGCGACCGCTGCCGTCCTCGATCGCGCGGTGGTCGACCGTTTGCCCATGCGCATGGAGCGCTTCCTGCACATGGGGCCAGGTGGCACGACAAAAGCCACACCAGTTGGTGCCGAAATCAAGCACCAATCCGCCGCGCGTGGCATCAACCTCCGCGCGCGTGAGTTGCTCGGCAAGGTATGTGGGCATGTGGGACATCAGACGACCTTCGCTTCCTGTTTCTGATCGGTCTCAGTCGACATGCGCAGCCGTGTCGAGCACGGCCGCACACGCCGCTTGCATCAGCGCAGACCGCGCCTGCGCAATCCTACTGCGCCGAACAGCGCCGCCAGCCCGGCCAATAGCGGCATCGCCCACTGCGACAGCGTCGGGATCGGCTGCACGACGGCCGGCAGCGCGGCGGCATTGATCGTGATCACACGACTTGCGCGGTCGTTGGAAGCGTTGACATCACCCGCCGCGCCGGTCGAGCCACTGATGGTGGACGTGTTGCCGGCCGCCGTCGGTGTCCCGGTCACCACGCAGGTCACCGTCTGTCCGGCCGAAACCGGCGCCCCGGCCACCCAGACAGCCGCCACAGGGCTGATCGTGCAGGCGCCGACCGCGAGGCCTGCGGGCAGGCCTGCGACGTTGCAGATCGTGCCCGAGACGGCACTGGCGTTGCCGACGTTGCTGCACGCGAACGACCCGCTGTAGGCACTGCCCACCGTGGCCGCCGTCGGCAGGCTGCTCAGGTCGATTGCGAGGTCAGGCGCTGGCGCTGGCGGCAACGGTGTCACCGTGGTGGAACCGCTGGCCGTGTCGTTCGCGTCGGCCGCTGCGCTGGTGGTGGCGATCGTCGACGTGATCGCAACCGGGCCAGTCGCCGGTGCGGTGTAGGACACCACCAGATTCACCATCTGCCCGGGCGCCAGCGATGCAGGCAGTCCGCAGCCGCTGACCGCACTGCCGCTGTAGCTGCAAGCCATGCCGCCATTGCGCACCGTCACGTTCAGTAGCGAGCCGGTCAGCGTCAGCTGGTAGCTCACGCCGGCCGCAGTGATGCTGCCCGCGTTGTTGAAATTCACCGGAACGCTCACGGCCGAGCCGGCCACCGCGCTCGCAGGCGGGGCCACCGAGGCCGTGACGTCGGCTGTGCCCACCGCAGTCGACCCCGACGCCGCGTTGTTGCCGCCGTTCGGGTCGGCCGTGCTCGCCGATACGGAAGCGTTCACCGGCACTTGGCCGGATGTCGGCGCCGTGTAGTGCAAGGTGAAGGCAGCCGTTGCGTTGGCGGCCAGCGTCGTCGGCAACCCGCTCGCCGTGACGACGCCGGTGGTGGAGTCGTAACTGCAGTTGGTGCCCGCACCCGAACAGGTCACACCGGAAAGGCCGGTCGGCAGCGTCAGCGTGTAGCTCAAGCCGGCAGCGGCCGATGGGCCCGCGTTGCCGAGCGTGATCGAAACGGCCACCAGTGCGCCGGGCGCCGCGCTGGCCGGTGGGTCGAGCGCGATGCGCACGTCGGCGCCGGTCACGCTCGGCACCACGGTGGTATTGCTGGTCGCCGTGTTGTTGGCGGTGTTGGTCTCACCGGCCGTGCTCGTCGAAATGGCCGCCGTGGTCGCGACGACGCCGGAAGCCGGCGCGGTGTAGTTCAGCGTCAGGCCAGCCGACGCACCAGCTGCCAGCACGCCCGGCAAGCCCGTCACCGCAATGGCGCCGGTGTTGCTCACATAGTCGCAGGTCACCGGCGCTGCACAGGAGACGCTGCTCAAGCCGGTCGGCAGTGCCAGCGTGTAGCCGACGCCGCTGGCTGTCGCGTCCCCGGCATTGCTGAACGTGACCGGCACGCTTGCCGTGCTGCCCGGGGCGGTCGTGGTCGGCGCGGCGACGCTGGCGACGACGTCGGGCTTGTTGCCGCTGCCCAGCGTGGTGGTGGTGCCGGTGGCGCTGTTGTTGGTCGTGTTGGCTTCGTTCGCGGTCGTGGCGATGGTCGCGGTCACGGGCACGGGCATGCCGGCCGCGGGTGCGGCATAGCGCAAGGTGAACGCCACGTTCTGGCCGGATGCCAGCGTGCTGGGCAGCCCGCCCAACAGGATGGCGCCCGTCGTTGCGTCATATGTGCAAGTGACCCCGCTGCCTGTGCAGACAACACCGGCAAGGCCCGCGGGCAACTGCAGGCTGTAGCTGCTGATCGGCACCGTGGCGGCGCCGACGTTGGCAAACGTGACCGGCACATTCACGGCGCTGCCGGCGGCAGCCGACGGCGGCGGCTGGACGGACGTCAGCACATCGGTGGCGCCAGGCGCGGCGGCTGTCACCGTGACGTCCTTGCTGCTGCTGTTGTTGGCGGGATCGCTGTCGCCGGTGGCACCGGTGGCGCCGGTCGCCGTCGACGTGCCCGCGGCGCTTGGCGTGCCGGCGACCGTACAGGTCACCGCCTGCCCGGCCGGCACCGGCGTGCCGGCCGTCCAGTTCGCGCCCGCGGGGCTGACCGTGCAGGCGCCGACCGCCACGCCGGGCGGCAAGCCCGTGACGTTGCAACTTGTGCCCGCTGTGGCATCGGTATTGCCGGTATTGGTGCAGCGGAATGTGCCGCTGTAGGTGCTGCCGGCAACTGCGCTGGCTGGCAGGCCGCCCAGGTCGATCACCAGGTCAGGCTGCGCCGTGACGGGGAGCGACTTCGAGGCCGTGCAGGGGGGTGCCGTGCCGGTGGGACCACAGACGCCACCCGCTGGCGGGGTGGCCGATGCGGCGTTCGTCACCGGATCGGGCGGGTTGGCCGCGATCGCGGCCGTCACCGTGTAAGTGACCACGCCACCAGCAGGCAAGGTGGTGATCGTTTCATTCAGCGCGCCGCCGCGCGGACCGGCGCCGTTCGGGCAGGCGGCGCCGCCGGTGGCGGTGCAGGTCGTGGAAAAGCCGCTGACGCCAGCCGGGATCGGGTCAGCGACAGCCGTGTTGTTCGCGCTGACCGAGCCGGTGTTGCTTACCGTGACGGTGTACGCAACCGAACCGCCGCGGGTCAGCGCCGTTGCGGTCGCCGACTTGGTGATGCTGACGCGCGGCGCAGGGCCGCAAAGCGCGACGGGTCTGATCTTGGCAAGAAAGCCTTCGTAGGGCACCTCGCTCTTGGTGTGGACGAGCAGCGTGTTCAGCCCCGTTTTCCAGTCCCGGTTCAGCGTGGTGGAGGCTTGATTGCCAGGTGCGTAGCCTCTGTATTCGTAAGGGTCGTCGGCAGCCGGATCGCCGGTGACCGGGGTCTGCGGCAGTCCAGTGGTGAAGCCGCTTTGCGGCTTGTCATTGACATACACCTCTGCAACCGAATTGTCCCCGTAGAAATCCATCGCCAGCCGGAAGCTGGCCGGGTCCACCGCTGGGTCCAACGTAAATTGATAGCGGTAGTACCAGTCGCCACCTGGGCTTGTTGCATCTGCAACCGAGCCGCCTGGAGGCACCTGTTCCCTCTCGATCCACTGTGCATTGCCCAGATCGCCGACCCAGGCATAAGGCGCCAGGTTGCCGACAAACGCCGGCACGAAGTTTGGGTCCGTCGCCCCCAGCGGCGTGGCTGCCGTCGGAAGCTTGGTGAGCGTTTTCGGATCGGTCTTCTCAAACGGGCCGGCAGCCCGCCAGTTCGCATCGGTCGCGCCATCGGGCAATATCCCGCCGGTCGCGGCGTTGTAGGCCGCGTTGAAAATGTTCGGGTCGCTCGCGCATGTGATGTTCACTTGAGCGGCGGCCGATGTGGCCAGCATCCCCAACGATGCCGCCGTCAGGCTCGCCAGAGTGCGGACCGCACGACAACGCAAATCCGCTGACCGCAGCATGACCGATGCAATCGAGCACAGACGCGCAAGACTCGAACCGGAGGGCGCGCGATTTGCCCGGACAGCGTTTTCGCAGCATCGAACGGTCTGCGAAAGAAATGGCAGCTTCATGGGATTCGGCTTTCACATGACGGCGCGACTAACGCGACAAAAAGCGATTGCGGCATCTGCTTTTATTCGGCAGGACTATAGGCAACCCGCAACACCATATGGTGCATAGCCCACCACGCTCGGCTAGGTGTAAACCCTGCGTATCGCGGTGGGCCTACGGCTCCTCACCACGCGCTAGACCGAAACCGGCAGTGACGCAAAGGGCCCGCCGTCAGGCCGTCAGGCGTGCCATCGCTTCCTGATATTTCGCCGCCGTCTGCTCGATCACGTCGGCGGGCAACGCTGGCGCAGGCGGCTGCTTGTCCCAAGGTTGCTTGAGCAGCCAGTCGCGCACGAACTGCTTGTCGAAGCTCGGCGGGTTGCAGCCCGCGGCAGCGGCTTGCCTATATTGGTCGGCGGGCCAGAAGCGCGACGAATCCGGCGTCAGCACTTCGTCCATCAGCACCACGTTGCCGGCTGCGTCCAAGCCGAACTCGAACTTGGTGTCGGCAATGATCAGGCCGCGCGGCTCGGCAACGGCGCAGGCAGCGCGATACAGCTGCAAGCTCAGCTCACGCACCCGGCTCGCATGTTCGGCGCCGATCAGTTCGACCACGCGCTCGAACGTGATGTTCTCATCGTGCTCGCCGGCCGGCGCTTTCGCTGCAGGCGTGAAGATCGGCTGCGGCAGCCGGGCCGCGTTGGTCAGCCCGGCCGGCAGCGCGACGCCGCAGACCGACTGCGACTGCCGGTATTCGGTCCAGCCGCTGCCGGCGAGATAGCCGCGCACGACGGCCTCGATCGGCAGCGGTTCGAGCCGCTTGACGAGCATCGCGCGGCCGTCGATCTGCGGCGCCTCCGCTGCGCTGACGACGCTGGCCGGATCGTCACCGGTCAGGTGGTTCGCGCAGATGTCGCCGAGTCGGTCGAACCAGAACAGCGCCATCTGCGTGAGCAATCGGCCTTTGCCCGGGATCGGGTCAGCCAGCACCACGTCGAATGCGCTCAAACGGTCGCTGGCGACCATCAGCAGCCGGTCGTCGCCGACGGCGTAGTTGTCACGCACCTTGCCGCGTGCAAGCAACGGCAGGCTTTGCAAAAACGAGGTGTGCAGCGTCGTGGTCATGGCGCGGATCCGGTCGGTTGGAGGAGCAGGCGGCGCAAAGCCGCCTTGGCGCGGACGAGTGCGACAGCTGAGCTTAGTGGACAAACGCGGATGGTCGATGGCCACGGCGCGGTCTGGGCGCGCGGGCGCCGTCGTCAACCCCCGCGCTGGCCGGACAATGCGCCGTCCAGCAGCGCGGTGGCGATCTGCTTGCGGTCGAACGCAAGCCAGACCAGCACCGGCGCCAGCGTGGGGAACATCAGAAAGCCGAGCTGGTAGGCCGCCCCGATCAGGTTCACTGCGACCGACCCGAACCCGGCCTGCAGCGCTGGCGCCGGCCCCGAGAACAGCGCCACCTGCAGCAGCCATTCCGCGCACAGGCCCCAGGCCTGAAACGGCACCAGCGCCACCAGCCCGAGCAACAGCTTCCACCACCAGCCGCGCGGCCAGCTCGCGATCAGCAACGCGACCAGCACCGGGGTGCCGTAGCAATACTTGAGCATGCGCACGTCCAGCGCGATTTCGCCGATACGGCCATCCGGCGCGACCATCGCCAGCCGGGTCAGCAACGTCAGCACATCGCCCGCGCGCTCGGTGCCGCGCACCCAGCCGGGGAATGCGAGCTGCATCGCATGATCGGCCAGCCAGGCCGCCGGCAGCACGACCCAGCTGCGTGCCAGATACCAGAGCCCGAGCGCCAGCGCAAAAAGGACCAGCGTGCGCGCGAAAAAGCCGCCGACCGAGCTAAGCCGCGCGCGCTGCATCGACGGCCGGCATCGGCAGGCCGGCGTCGGGCTCGCGGTGCTCGCGCCCGGCCACCCAGCGCATCCACAGCAGCCAGACCACCAGCACGTCGAGCATGATCAGCGCTTGCCACAGGTACAGGTGCGCGAACTCGAACACATGCGGGTTCCAGTCGGCCAGGTAGAACAAGGTGATCACGCGCAACAGGTTCACCGCCTGGATCGCCACCAGCCCGGCGCCGATGCCGATCAACCGGTCGGACCAGCGCGCCGGGTAAGCCAGCAGCGCCGCGATCAGCATCAAACAGGCCTCCACGCCGTTGCAGCCGGCTTCGATCGAAATGCCGGCGCCGCTGCCCGCATGGCGCAGCACCCGGCCTTCAGCCAGCACCCCAGGATCGACCCACTGCAGCAGCGCCGCCGCGCCGCGCGCCAGCAACGCCGTCCAGGGCTGCACCAGCCAATGTTGCACCGGCCAGCTCAGCTCGGCCATGAACAACACCACCAGCAGCCCGACGAAGATGCCGAAAAAGCGCAGCATGGGTCAAGCAGGATCAATGGCGGAGTCGGCCCGCAGCCGATGCTGCGGCGCGGTCAGCGGTGCGCCGGCAGTTGTGCCAGCGCAGGCGGCGTCTTGCCGTCTTCGGCCCAGTCGCGCAGCGCGGCGATCCAGTCGACCTTTTCCTTGTCAGCCGCGCGCGGCTCGCCAGCCGGCATCGAATAGAGCCACATCGCAGCCTGCGTGTAGCGCGTGCCGGCGCGCTCGTAGAGGTCGCGATATCCCATCAGCAGCGGCGCCTCGGTGGCCGGCGCCGGCGCCGTGGCCGGCTGGCCGAGCGTGAACAAGGTGGCGGCATAGCCAGCCGGCACCAGCAGCATCAGTTTGCCGCCGACGTTGACGTAACTTGCGAGATCCTTCGCCGCCGTTTCCTTGTTGAGTGCGGCTGCAGGCTGATCGGCTGCTGCGCCCGGCTTCTGCTCGTCGGCATGCGCGCCGTTGCTCAGGTCGGCCAGCACGCCGCGAAACGCGTAAGGATGCTGCTTGACGAGTTCCAGCGCAATCCCGTCGGCCGGCCCGGTGACCAGATAGACCCGATCCGACAGGCGCTGAAACCGGCGTGCCATCAGTTCCTGCGTGATGTCGTACAGCTTCTTCTGCACCACCACCGCACGCGCATCGGCCTGGGCGTTGCGCTCGGCGCCGCCGCCACCGGCCTGCCCGTAGATGATGTAGCCGTCCGCCACAGCGGCGTCCCGATCCAGCAACGGCTGGCCCGCGTCCATGCCACCCTGGAACTGGATCGCATGCCGGTTCCATTCACTCGGCAGGCTGGCCTGAAAGCGGATCGGTGCACCGCTTCCTTCGGCGAGCGTCGCGCTGCCCGTCACCTTGCACACCGCGCTGCCGCCGGCCTGCACGAGTGTCGCCGAATCGACCACCGCGCCATCGAGCTTGAGCCCGGCGGCCGACTCCGCGAGCGAGCCCTGCAGCGCGGCGCAGGCCGCGCGTGGGTCGGTCGGGCCTGTTGCGGTCGATCCGGCCGACGCCCGACTTGGGGCGACAGCGGATGACGCTGCGGCTGCGGAGCCAGCAGCACGGGCGCCCGAAGCAGCGGGCATGGTTGCCGATCCCACTGCGGATGGCGCCGTCGGTGCCGATGCCGCTGCGGGCGGGTTTGCTGCACCTGAGGCAGCGGCTTGGGGCTGATCGGCGCCGAACGCGCCCGTCAGGCTCAGCGCCGTCGAGACAGCCACGGCGGCAGCCGGCCAGGATGAGATCACACGGTGACGAAAAAACATTTGGACAAGCATCCTGCTGTAATGGTGGGCGCCGCGGTCACCGGGATGCAGACGGCCGGCATCCCGGGCGCAGCCCTCGCCACGATCGGCGGCGCGAAAAGAAAGACGCAGCGACCCGCGCGTCAGGTAACGACCTGCTCGAGCTCGCCGCCCGCGTATTGCTTGGCGATCACCTGCAGGCTCTGCGGTTTGATCTTGGCGGCCTGGCCCGCGCAACCGAACTGTTCGTAGCGCTGCTTCGCGATCTGTTTGGCGGCTTCGCGTGCGGGCTTCAGATAGTCGCGTGGATCGAATTTGTCCGGGCTCTCGGCGAACACCTTGCGGATCGCGCCGGTCATGGCGAGCCGGATGTCGGTGTCGATGTTGATCTTGCGCACGCCGTATCTGATCGCCTGCTGGATTTCCTCCACCGGCACGCCGTAGGTTTCCTTCATGCTGCCGCCGTACTGGCGGATGATTTCCAGCAGCTCCTGCGGCACCGAGGAAGAACCGTGCATCACGAGGTGCGTGTTCGGAATGCGCTTGTTGATCGCCTTGATGCGGTCGATCGCAAGGATGTCGCCGGTCGGCTTGCGGCTGAACTTGTAGGCGCCGTGACTCGTGCCGATCGCAATCGCGAGCGCGTCGAGCTGCGTCTTCTTGACGAAATCGGCGGCCTGCTCAGGGTCGGTCAGCAGCTGCTCGCGCGTCATGGTCGAGTCGGTGCCGTGGCCGTCTTCCTTGTCGCCGCGCATGGTCTCGAGGCTGCCGAGGCAGCCGAGCTCGCCTTCCACCGTGACACCCTGCTTGTGCGCCATCTCGACGACTTTTTTCGTCACGTCGACGTTGTAGTCGTAGCTTGCGATCGACTTGCCGTCGGCCTCCAGGCTGCCGTCCATCATGACCGAGCTGAAGCCCAGATCGATCGCGCCGCGGCACACGTCCGGACTCTGGCCGTGATCCTGGTGCATCACGAGCGGGATGTTCGGCCACGATTCGAGCGCAGCCAGGATCAGGTGCTTGATGAACGGTTCGCCCGCATATTTGCGCGCACCGGCCGAGGCCTGCAGGATCACCGGCGCGCCGACCTCGTCGGCAGCCGACATGACGGCCTGCACCTGCTCGAGGTTGTTCACGTTGAACGCGGGAATGCCGTAATTGTTTTCAGCAGCGTGGTCGAGCAACTGGCGCATCGAGACGAGTGGCATGGGAGATCTCCTGGAATGAATTCTTTGTGCTTTGCGTGTGGGACTCTCGGTGACGATCAGGTGGCGGCACCGCGGCCCGGAGCCATCGCACGTGCAGACTGGCCGTGCTGGCCCGACGAGCCGACGGTCATTCTACTGAGGCACTGAGTTGCCCAGGCCGATGAACCGCAGCACCGGCGGCAGCACCGGCCCGCCGAGCCAGCGCAGCGGCGCGGCGACGGCCGCAATGAGACCGATGTGGCCCAGGTCGTCGAACAGCTGCAATTGCACCGGCACGCCGGCCGCGCGCAGCTTGTCGGCCATCTGCACGGTGCTGCGCTCCGGATCCACCGTCTTGTCGTCCTTGCCCGCGAGCAGCAATGCCGGCGGCGACGCAGCCGACACGTGATGGATCGGCTGCGTGTCGGGCGACGTATCGGGCCAGTCGAATGCGACCTGCGCTTGTGCGTCGTGGATCGGCAAAAAGTCGTACGGGCCGGCGAGACCGATCCAACCCGCGAACTGGCCCGGTGCCGCACCGACCTCAGCGAGCCAGCGCGGATCGAGCGCGACCATCGCCGCGTCGTAAGCGCCCGAACTGTGGCCCATCAGATAGACACGCTTCGGATCGGCTCCGAGCTGCGCCGCATGCGCGAGCGCCCACTGCGCCGCACGCGCGCTGTCCTCGACGAACACTGGGTAATGAAACGCGGGTGACAGCCGGTAGTCGGGCAGCACCACGACGGCGCCGCGCGCGGCCAGCGCTTCGGCGACGAACGAGAAGTCGGCGCGGTCGCCGTGGCTCCAGGTGCCGCCGTAGAAGAACACGACCAGCGGGCGCGCGCCGGGCGCAGGCGCGGTGGTGGCCAGCGGCTGATAAACGTCGAGCTGCTGGCGCGGCGCAGGCCCGTAGACGATGCCCGACTGCAGCCGGTACGAGTCGTGCGGCACCACGCTGTCGAGCAGCTCGATCGGTGCGCAGCCGGCCAAGGTGATTGCGATTGCAGCTGGCCCCAGCAGCCAGCTGCGGCGCCGCCAAATTCCTGGTTTTTGCATCAAATTCGGCTCTGGCGCAGGTGCAGCCTGGGCCCACAGCTATCGTTATAGAAGCAAATCAGGCGGCCCGCGCTGCCGCCCGCTGCTGCAGGATATGAAACGCAGGCAGCTCCTTGCCTTCGAGCACTTCGAGGAACGCGCCGCCGCCGGTCGAGATGTAACCGATCCTGTCTTCAATGCCGTACTTGGCGATCGCGGCCAGCGTGTCGCCGCCGCCTGCGATGCTGAACGCGGCCGAATCGGCGATCGCGCGGGCCACCACTTCGGTGCCGTGCGCGAACGCGTCGAACTCGAACACGCCGACCGGCCCGTTCCAGACGATCGTGCCGGCCGACTTGAGCTGCCCGGCGAGCCGCGCCGCGGTGTCCGGGCCGATGTCGAGGATCAGGTCGTCATCGGCGACGTCGGCGACCGGCTTGATCGTCGCAGCCGCATCGGCGCCGAAGCTTTTCGCGCAGACCACGTCGGTCGGGATCGGCACCTGCGAGCCGCGCCGTTTCATCGCCGCGATCACGGCGCGCGCCTGCTCCACCAGGTCCGGTTCGGCCAATGACTTGCCGATCGGCAACCCCTCTGCCAACAAAAACGTGTTGGCGATGCCGCCGCCGACGATCAGGCCGTCTACCTTGTCGGCCAGGCTTTGCAGAATCGTGAGCTTGGTGCTGACCTTGGAGCCGGCCACGATCGCGACCAACGGGCGCTTCGGGTCGGCCAGCGCCTGGGTGATCGCATCGATTTCGGCCGACAGCAGCGGCCCGGCGCATGCGATTTTTGCGAACTGCGCAATGCCGTAAGTCGTGCCTTCGGCGCGGTGCGCGGTGCCGAACGCGTCGTTCACGTAGATGTCGCAGAGCGCGGCCATCTTTCTGGCCAGCGCTTCGTCGTTCTTCTTCTCGCCCTTGTTGACGCGGCAGTTTTCGAGCAGCACCAGCTCGCCCGGCGCGACGTCGACGCCGTCGACCCAGTCGGCCTTGAGCGGCACCTCGCGGCCGAGCAGCTCAGCCAGCCGCCCAGCGATCGGCGCGAGCGAATCGGTCGGCTTGAACTCGCCTTCCTTCGGCCGCCCGAGGTGCGACGTCACCATCACCGCCGCACCGGCTTGCAATGCCATCTCGATGCACGGCAATGAGGCACGAATCCGAGTGTCGTCGGTGATGCGGCCGGCGTCGTCCTGCGGCACATTCAGATCGGCGCGGATGAAGACGCGCTGCCCATTGGCCTTGCCCTGGGCGCAGAGGTCGGAAAAGCGAAGGATGTTCATGGCCGGCCATTATGTTGCAAGCGCCCGACACGGCCGTTGCCGGTCGCACCGCTTCGGTGCACAGTCAAAAGCCGATTCAGGCCCCTTGACTTCTCGAAAGCTCGCCGTGGACATCCGCAACCCCTCCCCCGGCCTCTACAACGAAGACCTGGCGCCGGCCAAGGAACGCCACTGGGGTGCGTTCAGCATCTTCAATGTCTGGACGTCGGATGTGCACAGCCTCTGGGGCTACTACCTCGCCGCGAGCCTGTTCCTGCTGTGCGGAAGCTTTCTGAACTTCGTGATTGCGATCGGCCTGAGTTCGCTCGTGATCTTCCTGCTGATGAACCTGATCGGCTTTGCGGGCGAGAAGACCGGTGTGCCGTATCCGGTGCTTGCGCGCGCATCGTTCGGCATCTGGGGCGCAAACCTCGCGGCGCTGGTGCGCGCGGTGGTCGCGTGCTTCTGGTACGGCGCGCAGACGGCGGCGGCATCCGGCGCGCTGGTGGCCTTGCTGATCCGCAACGACACGGCGCTGCAGTTCCATCAGACGAATCACTGGTTCGGTCACTCGGGACTCGACGTGATCTGCTATGTCGTGATCTGGGCGCTGCAGCTGCTGATCATCCAGCGCGGCATGGAGACCGTGCGCAAGTTTCAGGACTGGGCCGGC
The DNA here is from genome assembly GCA_965218765.1 of Burkholderiaceae bacterium. Taxonomy (GTDB): domain Bacteria; phylum Pseudomonadota; class Gammaproteobacteria; order Burkholderiales; family Burkholderiaceae_C; genus JBBPYC01. Next base: position 374,452 of record CBDCLU010000005.1, read on the forward strand.
CCCGCGGTCTGGGTTGCGATGCTGATCCTCGCAGTCGGCCTGTGCGTGAAGGCCGGCGGCTTCTCGTTCACGCACGACATCCCGATGGACGTGCTGCTCGCCAAGACCAAGGACGCCGGCGTGAACGGCCAGCCGGGCTCGTTCTGGGCGCTGATGGCGGTCGGCGCGACCTGGATCACCTACTTCGCGGCGCTCTACCTGAACTTCTGCGACTTCTCGCGCTACGCGAAGAACAAGGATGCGGTGCGGGTCGGCAACCTCTGGGGTCTGCCGGTGAACCTGATCGCGTTCTCGCTGGTGGCGGGCGTCACCACCCTGGCCGCGTTCAAGGTGTATGGCGAAGTGCTGCTGCACCCCGAGCAGATTTCGGCCAAGTTCGACAGTTGGGTGCTCGCGCTGATCGCAGCGCTCACGTTCGCGGTCGCCACGCTCGGCATCAACGTGGTCGCGAACTTCGTGTCAGCCGCGTTCGACATCTCGAACGTGTTCCCGCGCGCGATCAACTTCAAGCGCGGCGGCTACATCGCGGCACTGATCGCGCTGGTGCTCTATCCGTTCGCGCCCTGGGAAGGCGACGCCGCGCATTTCGTGAACGGCATCGGCGCGACGATGGGGCCGCTCTTGGGCATCATCCTGGTCGATTTCTATCTGGTCGCCAAGGGCAGGCTCAACATCCCCGCGCTCTATCAGGAGCACGGCGAATACCGCTACCAGGGCGGCTGGAACGTCAACGCGCTGGTGGCATTCGCGGTCGGCTCGCTGTTTTCCACCGTGCTGCCGAACTTCACGACGCTGTTGCCGCCCTGGTGGGGCACCTACGGCTGGTTCTTCGGCGTCGCGATCGGCGGCGGGGTGTATTGGCTGATGACGTTGGCGCGGCCGCGCACGGTGCCGGTCGTGCGGAGCGCGGCCTGATGCAGCAGCCCGAACAAGACCGCCAGCCACGCCATCACTACGTTTTTTGTAGCTGGAGGCGCAGACTGCACCAGCGCATCAGGCTGAAAAAGCTTATACGTTCTCGGTCGCAGTTGCTCCGGCAGCCGGCAAACTTACCAATCGAGACCAACATGCAGCGGCAGGTAGACCGCCAGCCCCACCACGATCGTCGCCAGCACGTTGCGCTTCCAGAAATACGCGGCGATGCCGGCCGCAGCGGCGAACAGGCGCGCGTCGCGCCACGTGTCGATCAATGTGCCGTCGGCCAGCACGATCTCGGGAATCACGACCGCCGAAAGCGCCGCGATCGGCGCGTACTGCAGGCCGCGCTGTGCCCAGTGCGGCAGGCGCCAGGGCCGGTCCAGGATGAAGAAAAAACAGCGCGCGATCACCGTGATGCAGGCCATGCCGACGATCACGCCGAGCGTCCAGCCGTCGGTCGCGCCGAATGCGAACGGGCCGCTGTTCAAACAGCGCTCTCCGCAGCGTTCGGCCAACGCCGTTCCAGCCCGAGGCAGAGCAGCACGGCGGCTGCGATCGCGACCACGATGTTGAGCTTGAACGGCAGCGCCCAGGCCGCCACCGCCGCGATGCCGCCGACCGCGGCCGCGACGACGCGCAGCCGTGTGGACGCGAGCGAACACAGGATGCCGAGCAACGTCAGGATGCCCGCGAAGCCGAGGCCCCAGCGGGTCGGCACTTGATTGGCGGCGACGATGCCTGCGAGGCTCGCCAGTATCCAGGCCGCCCACAGCAGGCCGCAGTTGCCCGCGAGATAAGCGTCCTGCGCGCGCTGGCCGGCCGGCTCCGCGGCCGGCGCGGGAAACGCCTCGACCAGCGCGACATAGCTGAGGTCCGCGGTCAGATAGCCGCTGACCAGGCGCTGCCAGCGCGGCAGGTGCATCAGGTACAGGCGCAGGTGCAGGCTGAACACGACGAAACGCAGGTTCACGCAGAAGCTGGTCGCCAGAACCACCCAGGCCGGCGCGCCCGCGGCCAGGAGCGGGATTGCCGCGAGCTGCGAACTGCCAGCGAACACCAGCAAGGTCATCGAAGTCGATTCGAGCACGCTCAGGCCCGACTGCACCATCGCCACGCCGGTCATCAGCCCCCAGGCCGCGATGCCGGGCACCTGGCTCCAGGCGTCGTCGACGCCGTGCCGAAACTCGGGATGGCGATAACGTGAGCGGGCGAAAATCATCCGAGAAGACGACGGATGGGCCGCGCGCCAGCCGTCAGAGCGGCGCCGGCGACGCCAGCACTGCGCCGGGCACGACCGGCACGCCACGCAGAAAGTCGGCTGCGGACAGCCGCTTGCTGCCCGCGCGCTGCAGTTCGGTGATGCACAGCACGCTCGGCTCGCCATCCGCCGCACCGCCGCATGCAACGCGGATGCCGGATACACCGGCGAGCAACACCGTCCCCGGCGCCGTGCCGGGCAGCGCGCCCCGTGGCTCGACCCGGGCGCGCCACAGCTTGAGCGGTACGTCGCCCAGTTGCGTGGAGACGCCCGGCTGCGGGTGGAATGCGCGGATGCGGCGCTCGATCTGCGTCGCGTTCAGTGCTGCCCAGTCCAGCGCCGCATCGCGCTTGCCGATCTTGGCCGCGTAGCTGATGCCGGCCGGTGGCTGCGGCTTGGCCGACAGCGCGCCAGCTTCAGCAACGGCCAACGCACGCACGATCAGCGCACCGCCAAGCGCAGCCAGCCGGTCGTGCAGACTGCCGGCGGTGTCATCGGCTGCAATCGACACGGCCTGCTCGAGCAGCACGTCGCCGGTATCCAGGCCCGCATCCATCTGCATGATGCCGATGCCGGTCTCGGCGTCGCCAGCCTCGATCGCACGCTGGATCGGCGCGGCGCCGCGCCAGCGTGGCAGCAGCGACGCATGGATGTTCAGGCAGCCGCGCACGGGCAGGTTGAGCACCTGCTGCGGCAGGATCAGGCCGTAGGCAGCCACGATCATCGCGTCGGCACCAGCCAGCGCGATGGCCTCGGTCGCCGCCGCGGCGTCTTCGGCGAAGCGGCCGTCCAGCTTCAGCCCGCGCGGCTGCACGAGCGGCAGGCCGTGCTGCAGCGCGAACTGCTTGACGGCGGACGGCTGCAGCTTCCACCCGCGGCCGGCCGCGCGGTCCGGCTGCGTCAGCACCAGCGCAATGTCATGGCCGGCTGCCTGCAATGCGGCAAGCGCCACGCGCGCGAATTCCGGCGTGCCGGCAAAGATCAGCCGCATGCAGCGGACGCGCGCATGCGCAGATTGGCGCGCGGATCAGGGCAGCCCGGAGCCATCGGTGTCGCCCGGCGCATCTTCGTACTGCGTGCCAGAGTAAGCCTGCCCGACCACGCCCGCCGGATCGAGAAAGACCCAGAAGTACTTGTCGATCAGCCCCTGGCGCCAGCGGTACTGCCAGATGTCGCCCTGCCAGCTCCAGACATGGTCGATGCGGCCCGGCGGGCCGAACTCGCGTTCGATGTCGGCGCGGGTCCAGCGGCCCGGCTCGATGCGCGCGAAGTGCGCCTCGTCCATCACCTGCTCGGCCTTCAGCACGCGACCGGCGGCATCCAGATCGACCATCGTCACGTACTGGCCTTGCGGCTGCTGCGAATACTGCAGCCGCTCGCCGCCACCGGCCAGCGGCACGACTGCCGTAGGCCGGCCCATCGCCGCGACGACCTGTGCGCGCGGCGTGCCGGCTCGCGGCTGGAACAAAGGATTGGTGACGCAGCCGGCCAGCAGCGCCGCCGCAAGACCCACGAGCAGCAGACTCTTCGTTGCTTGCATGTCAGGGCTCCAGGTCATGCAGAGCAGACGAGGATCAGCGTCATACCTTTTCCGCCTCGCGCCGTGCTTTCACGAGTTTGGATTTGATGCGGTTGCGCTTGAGGGGCGACAGATACTCGACGAACACCTTGCCGAGCAGATGGTCCATCTCGTGCTGGATGCACACCGCAAGCAGGCCGTCCGCTGCCAAGGTGCGCTCCATGCCTTCGCCGTCCAGCGCGCGCACCCGGATCGATGTGGCGCGCTCGACGCCGTCGTAGAAGCCCGGCACCGAAAGGCAGCCTTCTTCGTTGATCGTTTTCTCGTCGCTGGCCCAGACGATTTCCGGGTTGATCAGCACCAGCGGCTGGTCGCGCGACTCGGACACGTCGATCACGACGAGGCGCTCGTGCACATCCACCTGCGTGGCAGCCAGACCGATGCCCTTGGCGTCGTACATCGTCTCCAGCAGGTCCGCGATCAGGTTGCGCGCGCGCATATCGACCGGCGTGCCGAACGCACGCGCCACGGTATGCAGACGGGGATCGGGAAACTGGAGGATCGGAAGCAGGGCCATGGTGAAAGCGACGAGGCAGGAGCGCGGCAGGCGCGACGAGAGCTGCATTTTCGCCATTTTTCGCACGCTGCAGCGTCGCTGCAGCGCCATTCCCGCAGGCCTGAGTGCGGTGGCGCCAGCAGAATCGCCGCAGTTTTCCTTGTCAAGCAACTGGGTGGCCACTGGAATCGGCGCACGCCGCAGCCTTAAGAGCGGCTGCGCGGCCGATCGGGTCGCCACCGCTACCGGCCGCTGGCCGACGGGAGTGTTCGATGCGACAGTCTGACGATCGGCCGATGCACGGCAAACGCGGCGCGGCAACCATCCGCAGGCAGCCCGATGCGGCGCTGAAGCTGCTGGCCGGCGCGCTGCTTTGTCTGGGCGCTGCCGCCGGTGCACAGAACCTGCCGGTCACGCCGGCGCAGCGGGCGGCGGCCGAGCAGGCCGCCAGCAGCGGCGTGCTGCTCAGTGATCTGAAGTCCGACGCGCCTGAGTTCTACACCGTGCGCCGCGGCGACACGCTCTGGGACATCTCCAAGCTGTTTCTGACCAGCCCGTGGCGCTGGCCGCAGCTGTGGGGCATGAACATGGCGCAGGTGCGCAATCCGCACCTGATCTACCCGGGCCAGGAGCTGATGCTCGAAAAAGCCGACGGCCGCGCACGGCTGCGCTTCGGCGGGCCGGTGCTGCGCGGCGGGCCGGCACGCGACGACGTGCCGGTCGTGCGCATTTCCCCAACCCTGCGCTACGACGCGCTCGGCAACGATGCATTGCCGATGCTCAAGGCGCACCTGATCGAACCATTCCTGGCGGAGCCGCTCGTCGTCGACGAAGCGACGTTCAACCTCGCGCCGCGGCTGGTCGCCGCGCAGGACCAGCGGGTGTTGCTGGCTCGCGGCGACCGGGCTTATGCACGCAGCAGCGGCGAGCTGCTGCCGCTGTCGGTCGAGCCCGGCCAGCCGCGCGACTGGCGGATGTTCCGGCAGGCAACGCCGCTGAAGGACCCGGGCACCGGCGAGATCCTCGGCTTCGAAGCGCACTACCTAGGCCGCGGCCGGCTGGTGCGTGGCGAAGGCACGATCGATTCGGTGGTGGTGGACGAGCGGACGCGCACCGACATCGTGCCCGCAACGGTCGACATCGTGGCTGCGAAGGAAGAGATGCGCATCGGCGACCGACTGCTGCCGGAGCCGCCGAAGCAGCTGGTGAACTACGTGCCGCATGCGCCGCTGCTGCCGCTCGAAGGCGGCCGGATCGTGTCGGTCTACGGCAGCGCGGTCGTCAACGCGGCGCAAAACCAGGTGGTCACGATCAACAAGGGTCTGCTCGACGGTATCGAAAGCGGCCACGTGCTCGCGATTTTGAGCAACGGCGGCATGGTGCCCGACAAGACGCTCACCTCGCGCCCGCTGATGCGGCTGCCGGACGAACGCAACGGCCTGCTGATGGTGTTCCGGCCGTTCGAGCGGGTGTCGTATGCGTTGATCGTGCAGACGGTGTCCGGCGTAAAGGTCGGGGATCGGATCGCAAATCCGAACTAGAGCACTCCTCCAGCTTTCGCTTCCTTCGGTCGGCTCACGGCTACCCCCCCCCGCCGGCGGCGGCGCCTGCGGCCCGGCAAAGCCGGCTCTGCAGCCCCTGTAGGAATTGGGACGGTCGACCTTGTCAGGTCGCGCGCGGCGGGTTGGCGCGACCGAAAACCGAAAGTGGAATGTGCCCAATGTTTGATGGCCGTACGTGAAGCGCTCGCGGACAATGACGCCCCATGCAGGACGCTGATCTGTCCGGCTGGCTGCGGCTGTCTTTGACGCCGGGTGTCGGCAACGAAACCGCGCGGCGGCTGTTGGCGCGGTTCGGCTTGCCGCACGCGATTTTTGAGCAGGGGCCGGGCGTGTTGCGGCAGTGCGTGACGGTGGCGCAGGCAGCGGCGCTGGCTTCGGTGCCGGACGGCTTTGATGCGCAGCTGGAGGCGATGCAGCGCTGGCTGGAGCCGGTGGCAGGCGCCGGTACCGCCAAAGCGGTCGTGACGCTGGGCGATCCCGGCTATCCGGCTGCACTGCTTGCGATCGAAGACCCGCCGCTGCTGCTCTATCTGATGGGCGATGTGCTGTCGCAGGACGCACCGGAAGGACCCTGGCGGCCGGAGCGCAGCATCGCAATCGTCGGCAGCCGCAACCCCACGCCGCAGGGCGCCGCAAACGCGCATGCTTTCGGCAGGTTTCTGTCGGGTGCCGGGCTCACAGTGGTGTCCGGCCTGGCACTCGGCATCGATGCGGCAGCACATGAGGGCGCGCTCGACGCATGGGCTGGCGACGGCATGGCGAATGCGCGCTTAGCGACCATCGCGGTGGTCGGTACCGGGCTCGATCGGGTCTATCCGAAGCGCCACTTGGCGCTTGCACACCGGGTCGCAGGCCACGGGCTGCTCGTCAGCGAATATCCGCTGGGCACACCCGCCATTGGAGCCAATTTTCCGCGCCGCAACCGGATCATCGCGGGACTGAGCCAGGGTGTGCTGGTGGTCGAAGCCGCGCTGCAATCGGGCTCGTTGATCACCGCACGCATGGCGAGCGAACAGGGCAAGGACGTGTTCGCGATCCCCGGCTCGATCCATGCGGCGCAGTCACGCGGCTGCCACTGGCTGATCAAGCAGGGCGCCAAGCTGGTTGAGACGGGGCAGGACGTGCTGGAGGAGCTGCGCCTGCCGCCGGCTGGAAAACCGGTGCCGGCACACCGCGTGGTGCCTGCATCCGACAACCCTGCCCCAGTCCGTGAGGGACATCCGCTGCTCGCTCAGATGGGGTTCGATCCGGTCGGGCTCGATGCGCTGGTGGATCGCACCGGCATCGACACCGCGAGCCTGCAGGTGCAGTTGCTCGAACTGGAACTCGAAGGCCTGGTCGCCCGCATGCCTGGCGGCCGTTTCCAGCGCGTCGGAACGGCCTGAGAGCGACGGCTCCCGCAACGCTTGCCTCGAGCAGAAATCGGCGGGATCAAATTCGGTAGCAGCGGTCGAGCCGGCTTTGCCGGGCCGCAGGCGCCGCCCCCAGTAGGGGGTTAGCTCATCGACAAGTCGATCCGCAGGGAAGCGAAGGCTGGGGGGGAGCTCAGGCCAGCAGGCGTTCCGGATCGGCATCCAGCTTCTGGATTGCAGTGCGCGTGGCGCGCACCGACAGCGCTTCCTCTTCTTGCGGCAACAGCAAGCCGGCCTGCAAAAAAGCCGCGAGCCGGCGCCGTTGCAACAGATAGCTGCCGCCACTGCGCGACGCAAACAGAAACAGCTGCTTGCGCTCGCTGCGCCAGACGAACTGCACGGTATGCGTGACGCCGCCGTATTCAAGCGAGAACCAGTGGCCGGGTTGCAGCTCCAGCGCCCAGGCGATCATCGCATCGCTCGGCTGTGAGCCGCCGGCGGCGATCAAGGTCAACGCCGATGCATTGATGCCGAGCATCAATTCGAGGTTGTCCGCATCGATCGGCAGATCGCCCAGGCCCTCGTCGGTGACGAAATCTTCGAGGTGCGCGAGCCGTTCGGCCATCGCTTCCAGCCGAACGGCGGCGATCGGCTCGGCCTTGGACAGGAACGCGGCGGCCAGCGTATCGCTGACCACTTTCAACTGCGCCTCCTGCACGTCGGCAGCCAGGCCCAGCAGATTCATGCCCCAGCGCAACCGCTGCAGCAAATGCGGCAACTCCTGGATCACGCGCGCGCGGTCCTTGCGGTTCGGCTTGGCGCCGGCGGCCCAGACCAGCTCCGGCGCGACCTGTTTGAGCGCAATGGTGTCGCTGTGCTGCGGCCCGTGGCGCACCGTGGCCACCGCCAGCGCCTCGGCCCAGGTCTTGAACATGAAGTCCCGGATCGCATCGGGCACCGGCATGTCCTTCAGCATGTTGCGCATCTCGATCGTGTACTGGATCGCGAGCGTCTCTTTCTGCTCCATCTGCTGCGCCACGCTGACGACTCGCTGCGTGCTGTCCTGCGCAGTCAGATAGGTCGATAGGAATTTCTTGAATTCCTCGTGCACCAGGTGGAACACACGGCCGCCGGTTTCGGGATACTGCTCGATCACCTGCACGATGCGCTTGATCTCCGCCTCGAATGCGGTGCCATTGATGGCCGCCGTGTCAAAGCCCATCACGCATGAGCCGATCCGGTCGATCAGCTGCCGGGCCGGATGGTTCGAGGAATTGAAGAAGTCGGGCTCGGCCAACGCCACCCGCAGCACCGGCAGCTGCAGCCGTGCGAACCAAACCCGAATCGAGGTTGGGATCCGGTCTTCCGCCAGGATGCTCTGGAACATCAGCGCAACGATCTCGATGGTTGCCTTCTCGCTGTCAGTCGTTGCCTTCTTCTTCAGGTCGACCGTCTGCGCACGCAGCGCACCAGCCACGCGCGCCACCCCGGCGGGGCTGTAGTCCTCAATCAGCGTATCGAAACTCTCCTCGTCGGACGCCTCGCCAACGGACGCGTGCTGCGCTTGTGGCTGCGGCCTGAGCGCTTCGGCCAGTGCCGGCGAGGTCTGCCGGTGCGCGGTCCGCTCGAAGTCGGAAACCTGCCCGACCAGCACGCGCTTCAACGCGCCAAGTACACCCTGCGCGCGGATGCGTGCGCGCGCCAGTGGCGTGGCAGCTGCGCTCGACCGACCTTCATCGCCCGAGCCGTTCGGCGGCACAGGCCGGTCGCCGCTGGGCAGGCCGGAACGGCTTGAATCGTCGCGCAGCCGGGTCGCACCGGACGGGGTTTCCGGCGGCACCGACGGTCGCGCCAACGGCTGCGCACGCGTGGTGGTGCTGCCATCAGCTGCCGCGCTGCGACGCATGCGGTGCTGGGGCTGGATCGTCGGCAGAATGTTCTGCGCGACCAGCAATGCGTTGGCAGCACGATAGCCGAGCAGCATCCGCTCGGCCAGCACGTGTTGGCTCGGCTCGATCACGGCCTGGAAGTCGGCGCGGGGCAGGCCGGCGTCCACCCAGCCGTCCACCAGCGCCTGCACCAGCACTTCCGGGCGCAGCACGTCCTTTTGCGGCAGGTCGCGCCGCTCCACGTATTCGATGCGAATGCGCAGATCCTCGAACTCGGAGAACACCTTGTCGAGCAGCACGGTGGCCAGCCGCGATGCAAGGATGCGGTTTTCCATCACGTCCATGCCCATCAGCTCGAACGTGGTGGCCGTCGGCATGCGGCCGGAGGTGTCGGGGGCTGCCTGCAGGCTGCGCTGCCAGCCCTGCACCGTGGCCTCCAGCCAGCCTTGCCGGCGCTGCTGGAATGCGGAAAACGCATCGCGCCGGTCCTGCCCCTCGCGCGCGTTGGCGCTTTCGCTGATGCGCCGCTGCAACTGTTCCTGCGCACTCTTGGCCAGCGCGGGCAACGCCTGGCGAGCTTCCTGCAGGAAACGCTCGCGCGCGGGTGGCATCGATGGTCGGCCGCCGTCGTTGTGCCAGGGTTGGTTTGCCATCGAGGAGTCGTGCCGGCCGTTCAATCTGGTTCGGTGCTAGACGACTGCGCCGGCGTTCGGGTCTTCGCCGTCATCGCGCCGGATCGGTGCCTTGATCAGGTCTTCCCGCTTGATGCCCAGCCACATGGCGATCGCCGCGGCAACAAATACCGATGAGTAGATGCCGAACAAAATACCGATCGTCAGCGCAAGCGCGAAGTAATGCAATGTAGGACCGCCGAACAGCAGCATTGACAACACCATGATCTGGGTGGAACCGTGCGTGATGATAGTGCGGCTGATGGTGGCGGTGATCGCGCTGTCGATCACCTGCATCGCATTCATCTTGCGATAGCGGCGAAAGTTCTCACGAATGCGGTCGAAGATCACGACCGACTCGTTCACCGAGTAGCCGAGCACCGCCAATACGGCCGCCAGCACCGGCAGTGAGAACTCCCACTGAAAGAACGCGAAGAAGCCGAGGATGATCACCACGTCATGCAGGTTCGCGATGATGCCGGCGACCGCGAACTTCCATTCGAAGCGCATTGCCAGATACAGCATGATGCCGATCACGACAAATGCGAGCGCTTTCAAGCCATCGGCCGCGAGTTCGTCGCCGACCTGCGGGCCGACGAACTCGGTGCGATCTATGCGCGCAGACGGATCGACGGCCTTCAACGCGCCGATGACTTTTTCGCTTTGCTGCGCCGACGTCTCGCCCGCTTTCACCGGCAGCCGGATCAGCACGTCGCGCGCGTTGCCAAAGCTCTGGATCTGCACGTCGGCATATCCGAGCGTGCCGACTTCCGCACGCAGCTTCTGCAGATCGGCCGGCTGCGAGTAGCTGACCTGCATCACGGTGCCGCCGGTGAATTCGACCGACAGGTGCAGCCCGCGCGAGAACAGGAAGAACACCGCGAGCGCGAACGTTGCGAACGAGATCACATTGAACACGAGCGCGTGCCGCATGAACGGGATGTCGCGCCGGATCTTGAAGAATTCCATGACTGACTCCTCGCTTCGCGCGTCAGGCGTTGCGGTGTTGCGATTCAAGCGACACGTTGCCTGCGCCCGGTGCGCTTACCGCGGTGCCCGCCGGCTTCCAGACCGTGCCGATCGAAACGGTCTTGAGCTTCTTCTTGCGCCCATACCAGAAATTGACCAGACCGCGCGAGAAGAACACGGCCGAGAACATGCTGGTCAGGATGCCGAGCACGTGCACCACCGCGAAGCCGCGCACCGGACCAGAGCCGAATGCGAGCAGCGCGATGCCGGCGATCAACGTCGTCACGTTCGAATCGAGAATGGTCGACCAGGCGCGGTCGTAACCCGCATGGATCGCGGCCTGAGGCGCGGCGCCGTTGCGCAGCTCTTCGCGCACGCGCTCGTTGATCAGCACGTTCGCATCGATCGCCATGCCCAGCACCAGCGCCATCGCGGCCATGCCGGGCAAGGTCAGTGTGGCCTGCAGCATCGACAGCACCGCCACCAGCAGCAGCAGGTTGAACGCAAGCGCGATGCTAGAGATCACGCCGAACAGCATGTAGTAGACGCACATGAACACCGCGACTGCAAGGAATCCCCAGGTCACGCTGTCGAAGCCTTTCTGGATGTTCTCCGCGCCCAGGCTCGGGCCGATCGTGCGCTCCTCGATGATCTCCATTGGCGCAGCCAGCGAACCGGCGCGCAGCAGCAGCGCGGTGTCGGCGGCTTCGGTGGTCGTCATGCGGCCCGAGATCTGCACACGGCCGCCGCCGATCTCGCTGCGGATCACCGGTGCCGTCACCACTTCGCCCTTGCCTTTTTCAAACAGCAGAATCGCCATCCGCTTGCCGACGTTCTCGCGCGTCACATCGCGGAAGATGCGCGAGCCTTTCCCGTCCAAGGTCAGGTGCACGGCGGCTTCCTGCGTCTGGTTGTCGAAGCCGGGTTGTGCATCGGTCAGGTTTTCACCCGTGAGCAGCACCTGCTTTTTCACGACCACCGGCTGGCCGTTGCGATCCAGAAATTTGTCATCACCGAACGGCGCAGCGCCATTGCTCGCCTCGGCTGCGCGCCCTTCCGCACTTTCATCAACCAGCCGCACTTCGAGCGTCGCGGTGCGGCCCAGGATGTCCTTTGCCTTCGCGGTGTCCTGCACGCCGGGCAGCTGCACCACGATCCGGTCCAGCCCCTGCTGCTGAATCACCGGCTCGGCCACGCCGAGTTCGTTGATGCGGTTGTGCAACGTGGTGATGTTCTGCTTGAGCGCCTGCTCCTGCACGCGGCGCGCGGCTTCCGGGCGGATCGTGGCCGTGAGGCGCTGCTCGCCATCGGCAGCCGGTGCCACCACGGTCTGCAGATCGGCGAACTGGTCCTGGATCAGGTTCTGCGCGGCTTGCGCGGTGGCTGCATCGCGCGCGCGGACGTCGATGCTCTGACCATTGCGCGTGATGCCGCTGTGCCGGATGTTCTTGTCGCGCAGCGCGGTGCGCAGGTCGCCCGCCAGCGCCTCGGTGCGCTGCGTGAGCGCCGCGCGCATGTCCACCTGCAGCATGAAATGCACGCCGCCGCGCAGGTCGAGCCCCAAATACATCGGCTCCGCGCGCAGGCTGCCGAGCCAACCCGGCGAGCGCGACAGCAGGTTCAGCGCGACGATGTAGGACGGATTGGCCGGATCGGCGTTCAGCCCTTTTTCGAGCGCGTCCTTCGCCTTCAACTGCACATCGGGGCTGGTAAAGCGCGCCTTGACCGAGTTCTCATCGAGCGCAACGCCGCTGGTCTCAAGGCCCGCGGCCTTCAACAAATCCGTCACCCTGCCTTCGGTGGCCCGATCGACATGCACCGCAGTGCGCGCGGCCGACACCTGCACGGCAGGCGCTTCGCCGAAGAAATTGGGCAGCGTGTAGATCGCGCCAATCAACAACGCGATCACGATGATCGCGTACTTCCAGACCGGGTAGCGGTTCATGCGCGGGTGACTTGCTGCCTCGACTCCATCGTGCCTTTGGGCAGCACCTGGATCACGGCGCTGCGCTGGATCTGGATCTCGACGTTGTTCGCAATCTCGGCCGTCAGATAGCCTTCGCCGAGCCGCGTGATGCGCGCGAGCATGCCGCCGGCCACCACCACTTCGTCGCCCTTGGCCAGCGCCTCGATCATCGCGCGATGTTCCTTCTGCTTCTTCATCTGCGGACGGATCATCACGAAGTACAGCACCACGAACATCAGCACCAGCGGCAGCATGCTGGTCATCGACGACATGAAGTCGCCGCCGGCAGGAGCAGCGGCGGGGGCGGTCTGGGCGTAGGCGGAAGAGATGAGGGACACGGCGTAGTACCTTTGAACGAAAGACACGGGCGGCACGTGCTGCGGCAAAGAAATAGGCCATTGCCATGGTTTCCATGCACTGCACGCCGCGGCGAGAGAACCCATGATTGTAAGCGGCAGCCCTTTTTTTGAACCAGTTCAGGGCTGCTCGATACACCGGCAGCCAGGCCCGCCCGTTTGCCGCTAATGCCGCCCGTGCCGGACAATGAGCCGATGAATCGCACAGACTACGCCGCTGCAGCCCAACCATCACCGCACGACCACCGGCATGGCCACGAGCACGACCACAGCGAACTCGGCGAATGGGACCTGCGCGTGCGTGCGCTCGAAACCCTGCTGGTACAAAAAGGCTATGTCGATCCGGCCTCGCTCGACCGGATCATCGAGACCTATGAAACCGAGATCGGCCCGCACAACGGCGCCAAGGTGGTTGCGCGGGCCTGGTCCGATCTTGCCTTCCGCCAGCGGCTGATGGTGGATGCGACCGCGTCGATCGCCGAACTCGGCTTCACCGGCCGCCAGGGCGAGCACATGGTTGCGCTGGAGAACACTGCCGGCACGCACCACATGGTGGTCTGCACGCTGTGCAGCTGCTACCCGTGGCCGGTGCTCGGCCTGCCACCGGTCTGGTACAAGAGCGCGCCGTATCGCGCCAAGGCGGTGCTGAACCCGCGCGGCGTGCTGGCCGACTTCGGTGTCGAGCTGCCCGCTGCGACGCAAATCCGGGTCTGGGATTCGACCGCCGAGGTGCGCTACCTCGTCATACCGTTGCGACCCGCGGGCACCGATGGCTGGGACGAACAGCGGCTGGCCGCGCTCGTCACGCGCGATTCGATGATCGGCACCGGCCTCGCGCTTGCGCCTGCGGAGGCCGGGCGATGAATTCCGTACACGACATGGGGGGCCTGCAGGGGTTCGGTCCGGTGCTGCCGGAGGTCGATGAGCCGCTGTTCCACGCGGCCTGGGAGCGCCGCGCGCTGGCCGTCACGCTCGCAGCCGGTGCGACCGGCGCCTGGAACATCGACCAGAGTCGCTTCGCACGCGAATCGCTGCCGCCGGCCGTCTACCTGAATTCGAGCTACTACCAGATCTGGCTGCGCGCGCTGGAAAGTCTGCTGGCCGAGCGCGGCATGGTCGGCGCCGACGAACTCGCCGCGGGCCAGCCGCTGCGCCCCGCTCCCGCAACGCCGCGCATGGTCGCCCAGCTCGGCCCGGCTGCTGTCGACGCAGCGCTGGCGGCCGGTAGCCCGACCGCGCGCGAGCCCGCAAGCCACGCACGTTTCAGCCCAGGCCAGCCGGTGCGCGCACGCAATCTGAATCCGCCAAGCCACACGCGGCTGCCGCGCTACGTGAGGGGCAAGGTCGGCGTCGTCGAAGCCGTACGCGGTGCGCACATCTACGCGGACCGGCATGCGCAGCCAGGCGCACCGCCGTTCGATCAGCGGCCCGAATGGCTCTACACGGTGGCGTTCGATGGCGCGGAACTCTGGGGCCCGGACGCTGAAGCCGGCTGCATGGTCAGCGTCGATGCCTGGGAGCCGTACCTTGAAGTCACCTGACGCGCCGGGCACCGAGCCGATAAGGGCGATGCCCGAACGCGCGGTCTTCAGCGAGCCCTGGCAGGCGCATGCGTTCGCGCTCACGCTGCAACTGCACGAGCGCGGCCTGTTCGACTGGCGGGAGTGGGCCGCCGCGCTGGCCGCCGAGATTGCGCGCGCGCAAGCTGCGGGCGATCCGGACGACGGCAGCCATTACTACCACCACTGGTTGAATGCACTGGAACGGCTGATCGTCGCCAGGCGCATCGGCAGCGCCGAGCAGATCCACGAGCTGGAGCATGCCTGGGCGGCCGCCGCGGCACGCACGCCGCACGGGCAGCCGATCGAACTCGGCATCCCTGAAACGCGCTAGCAGCGTCGGCGCCGGCGCAAGGTCGGTCCATCGCCGATTTTGAGCGTTTTGCAATTGAAGCCCTTATCCTGCCGTCACAGCCAGCTACAGTTTCCGTAGCATTCGGCAGTTCTGGTTCGGGTCCCGCAGCCGCGTGATCCCACGATCGCGCGATGTTCAGCAGCGCAGCGCCCACGCACAGTGGCCGCGAGCACCGCACATGGCCCGGCGGTCGCTTCGTTTCCATCCGCTGCCAGCGGGCCGAACCAACGAAAGAACCGCCCCATGAACCTGCCCCATTCCGTGCCCTGCCCGAACGGCACCGAGCGCTCGCACCGCGCCAAAGCCTTGCGCGACCTGGTCTCGGAGATCTCGCGCACCCGGCCGCACGCGGCGACCCGTTCCAACGGCGAGGAAGTCGACTTCGCCGATGCCGGCTACCCGTCGAACTTCACCAAAGGGCTGCTGCACGACGCGTTCGGGCTGCTGCAGATCAAGGACGACTACCGCGCGTTCGTCGAAGCGATCAATTCGGAGAACGCGAATCTGTTCGACAGCAGCGTCAAGGGTGCAAAGGATCACCACCTGAACGCCAGCGGCGAGTTCGACGGCGCCGGGCGCACGGCGCTGTTTCAATGCACGGGACCGTTTGCAAGCAATCCGGCGACCGGGGCGCCCACCGCTGGCGCGCCGAACTGGCGCGGCTGGGAAAGCCCGCGCGCGGGCCATGTCTACGAGCTCGAAGGCCCGGACTCCGGCTCGCTCGGCATGGCACCGGCGCCCAGGGTCGGCAGCTCGGAACTCGCGGCCGAACTGGCCGAGCTCTATGCGCTCGCACTGCTGCGCGACGTGCGCTTCACCGACATCGTGAGCGGCAAGTCCAAGTCGCAACTGTGCGCCGACCAAGGTGCGATGGCCGTGGTCAGCAGCGCCGACGTCGTCGCGCTGCTGAATGCGATGAGCTACTACAGCGGCACGGACCGCGTCTCATCGACGCCGCTCGAAGCCGGTGCGAGCGACCTGAACGGCTTCGAGCGCGACCGCCGCTATGCGCGCACGCGCAACCCGGCGCAGGCGCTGACCGCGCCGCTGACGCCGGCGACTGCATTCCGCGGCTCCACCAAAGGCGCGCACGCGGGGCCTTACATCTCGCAGTTTTTGCTGGTCGGGTCGAACGACCGTGGTCGGGTCGGCGGTTCTGCCACGACGCATCCCGGCACCGCTGCAAGCTACGGCTTCCAGCAAGGCCTGATCAACTACGGCGCGCTCGCGATCGACCAGCGCAGCGTGACCCACAAGGCCTGCCTGGACTACATGACCGACTGGGCCAGCTGGCTCGACGTGCAAAACGGCGCCGACTTTCGCAACACCGATTTGTTCGAAGGCGAGCGCCGCTTCATCACGACGCCGCGCGACCTGGCGACCTACGTGCACTACGACGCGCTCTATGAGGCCTACCTGAACGCAGTGTTCATCATGGACGGCATGGGCGTGCCGGTATCCAAAGGCTTTCCGGAGAAAAGCGTGAGCGGCCGCCGGACCGGCTTTGCAACGTTCGGCGGCCCGCACGTGCTGTCGCTTGCGACGGAAGTCGCGACGCGTTGCCTGAAGGCGGTGCGGCGGCAGAAGTTCAACTTTCACCGGCGTGCGCGGCCGGAAGCGCTCGCGGCGCGGGTCACGCTGATCGAATGCGGCCTGGGCGGCAGGCTCGGCAGCGCGCAAGCCGCATTCAACACGCTGCACGCCGAACTGCCGCAAACCCTGCGCGACGCGGTCATCGAACACAACAAGCGCCAGAACAGTTCTGCGATGGCCGCGATGCGTGCGGTCCAGTGCCCGAAGAAAAGCCCCGACCCGTGCAAGAACTTCGCCGATCACAACCTGCTGCTGCCGCTCGCTTTTCCGGAAGGCTCGCCGATGCACCCGGCTTACGGCGCCGGGCATGCGACGGTCGCCGGCGGCTGCGTGACGATGATCAAGGCCTACTTCGAGATGTTCAACGACCACGACAGCCGCACCGAGCGGCTGCTGCGTGATGCGACCGGCAACGCGATCGCGTTCGTGCCGAACGACAGCGGCACCGAACTGGTCGCGCCGCCGGCCGGCACTGCGGCGCTGACGATCCAGGGCGAGCTCGACAAACTCGCTGCCAACATCGCGATCGGCCGCAACATGGCCGGCGTGCATTACCACTCCGACTACTACGACAGCCTGCGCCTGGGCGAGCGCGTCGCGGTCGGCATCCTGCTCGAGCAGGCGCCGACCTACGGCGAAGCAATGGAAACGACCTTCACCTCGTTCGATGGCGACTTCATCTCGATCTCGGGCCAGGCCAATTCGGCGCCGACCTTGACCGTGATCGACCGCACCGGCCGGCCGGTCACAGCGGGCTCATGGTGGCTACGGCATGTGCCGGGCGAGCAGTTGATCGTGTAGCGGACGGCGGCCGCGCGCCTGGCCGCGCCAGATTCAAGCGGCCTTGCGCGGCGCCTGCGGTGCTCGAAACGCCTGCATCAGCTCGGCCCACTTCGCACGCGCGGGCACCAAGTTGCGATCCTTCACGTGCCCGTAGCCTTTGATCATCTCCGGGATGCGCGCGATCTCGACCGCAGTCGCGTGGTTGTCGGCGGTCAGGCTGGTCAGCACATCCTCGATGCTCGCGCGGTATTCGCCGATCAATGCGCGCTCGGTCTTGCGCTCGTCGGTGCGCGCAAACGGATCGAGCAGGCCGCCGCGCAGCCACTTCATTTTTTGAAGCAGCTTGAACGCAGTCAGCATACGCGGGCCGTACTTTTGCTTCTGCAACTCGCCTTTTTCGTTGCGCTTGGCCGAGTGCGGCGGGGCCAGGTGATAGTTGAGCGTGTAGTCGCCTTCGAACATCGAATCGATGCGCGCCAGAAACGCCGGGTCCGCCTGCAGCCGCGCGACTTCGTACTCATCCTTGTAGGCCATCAGCTTGAACAGGTAGCGCGCGACTGCTTCGGACAAGGCAGCCTTGCCCAACGCACTTTCCGCCTGCTGCACCTTGGCGACGAAATCGCGGTACTGGTTCGCGTAAGCCGCGTTCTGATACGCAGTCAGGAACTGCACGCGGCGCTCGACCACGGTCTCGACCGTCTCGCGCTTCTTGAATTCGATCACCTGTGCGCCGGTGCCCTTGCCCGAGACCTGCGCGATGATGGCTTGCACGCCCGGCCAGTCGGCCGCCGCACGCCTGCCCCATTCGAACGCAGCCTTGTTCTTGTCAACGGCCACCGCGTTCAACTCGATCGCGCGTTGCAGCGATTCGAGCCGCAGCGGGATCCAGCCCTTTTGCCATGCGAAGCCGAGCAGCATCGGGTTCGTGTAGATCGTGTCGCCCATCAGGTGCGTGGCGGCTGCGTCGGCATCGAACGCGCCGACTGCCGCTGCGCCGACCGCCTGCGCGATCTGGCCCGCACACTGGTCGGCCGGGTTCTGCCAGTTCGCATCCTTGACGAATGCGGCCGTCGGCGCGGCGTGCGAGTTCAACGCGACGTGCGTGCGGCCCTCGCGCATGCGCAAGGACGTCTCCTTGTCGGCCGTGACGATCGGGTCGCAGCCGATGATCAGATCGGCCGCCGCCATGCCGACCCGCGTCGTCTTGATGTCATCCTGATGCTCGCCGATCAACACATGGCTCCAGGTCGCGCCGCCTTTTTGCGCAAGGCCGCCCGCATCCTGCGTGACGATGCCCTTGCCTTCCAGATGGCCCGCGACGCCAAGCAACTGGCCGATCGTGATCACGCCGGTGCCGCCGACGCCGGCAACCACGATGCCCCAGACTTTGGCATCGAGCCCATGCGGCACAGGGATCGCCGGCTCGGGCAATGCGCCGAGTTCGAACGGCGACGGCGCGCTCGTCTTCGCCTTGGTCTTGAGCTGGCCGCCTTCCACCGTGACGAAGCTCGGGCAGAAGCCTTTCACGCAGCTGTAATCCTTGTTGCAGGTGCTCTGGTTGATCGTGCGCTTGCGGCCGAACTCGGTCTCCAACGGCTCGACCGACAGGCAGTTGCTCTGCACGCCGCAGTCGCCGCAGCCTTCGCAGACCAGCTCGTTGATGACGACACGCTTGGCCGGATCCGGGAACGCGCCGCGCTTTCTGCGCCGGCGTTTTTCGGTCGCGCAGGTCTGGTCGTAGATGATGACCGTGGTGCCCTTCAGCTCGCGGAACTCGCGCTGGATGCGATCGAGCTCGTCCCGGTGTTCGATCTCGATGCCGTCGGGCAGGCCGGTGACGCCGTCGTACTTCTCCGGCTCATCGGTCACGACGACGATTTGTCGTGCGCCCTCGGCCTTCATGCTCTGCGCGATCTGGATCACCGAATGGCCTTCGGGCCGCTCGCCGACCTGCTGGCCGCCGGTCATCGCGACCGCATCGTTATAAAGAATCTTGTAGGTGATGTTGACACCCGCCGCAATGCTCTGGCGCACCGCGAGCAGCCCGCTGTGAAAGTAGGTGCCGTCGCCGAGGTTCGCGAAGATGTGCTCGTCGGTCGTGAATGGCGCCTGGCCGACCCACGGCACGCCCTCGCCGCCCATCTGCGTGAAGCCGACCGTGCTGCGGTCCATCCAGGTCGCCATGAAGTGGCAGCCGATGCCGGCCATCGCGCGCGAGCCTTCGGGCACCTTGGTCGACGTGTTGTGCGGGCAGCCCGAGCAGAACCAGGGCGCGCGCTGCACGCCGGCCATGCTCGCGACCGTGGCGACTTTCATCGATCCTTCCTTGGCTTCGAGAATCGCGAGCTGCGCATCGATGCGCGCGGCCATGTCGCCGTCGACACCCATTTTTTTCAGGCGCTGCGCAATCGCGCGGGCAATCTGCGCGGGCGACAGGTCGGCGGTGGAGCGCAGCAGCTCGTTCTTCGACGGATTTGCCATGCTCCATTCGCCGCCGGAGAAGTCCCCATCGGTCTCGTTGAACTTGCCGAGCACATTCGGCCGCACGTCCGGGCGCCAGTTGTAGAGCTCTTCCTTCAACTGGTATTCGATGACCTGGCGCTTTTCCTCGACCACCAGGATCTCGCGCAGGCCCGTTGCGAACTCGCGTGTGATCTGCGCCTCCAGCGGCCAGACCACGCCAACCTTGTGCAACCGGATGCCGAGCTGGCGGCACGCGGCATCGTCGAGCCCCAAATCCTGCAGCGCCTGGCGCGTGTCGTTGAATGCCTTTCCGCTCGCGATGATGCCGAAGCGGTCGTTCGAGCCTTCGACCACGTTGTAGTTGAGCCGGTTCGCGCGGATGTACGCCAAAGCGGCATACCACTTGTAGTGGAACAGCCGCGCTTCCTGCTCGAGCGCATGATCCGGCCAGCGGATGTGCAGGCCGCCCGGCGGCATCTCGAAGTCGGTCGGAATCCGGATGTCGATGCGCTCGGGATCGATCTCGGCCGTCGCACTCGATTCGACGATCTCCTGGATCGTCTTCATGCCGGCCCAGACCCCGGAGTAGCGGCTCAGCGCGAACGCATGCAGCCCCAAATCGAGGATTTCCTGCACCGTTGCCGGGAAGAACACCGGCAGCCCGCACGCCTTGAAGATGTGGTCGCTTTGATGCGCGGCCGTGCTGCTCTTGCTCAAGTGGTCGTCGCCAGCGACTGCGATCACACCGCCGAACTCCGTCGTGCCCGCCATGTTCGCGTGCTTGAACACGTCCGATGTGCGATCCACGCCCGGCCCCTTGCCGTACCAGATGCCGAACACGCCATCGAACCGGTTCGTGCCCGGCGGCGAGAAGCCGAGCTGTTGCGTGCCCCAGACCGCGGTCGCGGCCAGCTCTTCGTTCACGCCCGGCTGGAACACGATGTTCTGCGCCTTCAGGTATTTGCTCGCTTTCCACAGCGACTGGTCGTAGCCGCCGAGCGGCGAGCCGCGGTAGCCGCTGATGAAGCCGGCCGTATTCCTGCCGGCTATCGCATCGCGCTGGCGCTGCAGCATCGGCAGTTTCACCAGCGCCTGCACGCCGGACATGAACGCACGCCCGTGGTCGAGCGTATAGCGGTCATCAAGCGAGACCGATTCGAGCGATCTGCGGATGTGTTCGGGCAACGGTGCGTTCATGGCGGCAGTCGACTCCTGGAATAACGATCGGGGACGAATGATGAGGCGCAACGCGACGACCGTCGCAGCGCGAACAAAATCAGTGTAGGCGTGAGTCGGTGACAGGTGCTTGCGTTGTGTGCTCGTAAATGGCTAGCATCAGCAAGATTCTTGCTCTGTCAATGCCGAAAATGGATACGCTGGACAAGTTCGACTGGGCCATCATCGCGCAGTTGCAAGCCGATGGTCGTCTGAGCAATGCCGAACTCGCGCAGCGCGTCGGGCTGTCGGCCGCGCCCTGCTGGCGCCGCGTGCGCGCGCTGGAGGCAAGCGGCTTCATCCGCGGCTACCGTGCCGATATCGATCGCCACAAGATCGGCCTCGGTGTCCTTGCGTTCGTCCGCGTCGATGCCGAACGCACCACGGGCGAACTGTTGCGCTTGATGGAACAAGCGATCCAGGCCACCCCGGAAATTATCTCGTGCCACTACATCAGCGGCAGCGGCACGTTCGAGCTGCAGGTGGTCACGCGCGACCTCGATTCGTTTTCGACGTTCGCGCGTGAAGTGCTGCTGAACCTGCCGAACGTGAAGGATCTGCACACGAGCTTCTCGCTGGGCGAGGTGAAGGCAGGCGGCGCTTGGCCGATCGATTCCGCCAAGTGCGCCAAAGCCGCTGCGTCGCCTGCGCCGATGCGAACCTCGGCGGCGCCCAGTTCTCGGTGACGTGCATCTGCAGCAGGGTGCAGTACCGTCCGACCGGGCCTGCGCCTGGTCTGTCCGACCAACCCTGACCGGCTGCGCTGCGCCGTCATGCGCTCTTGAGCTGCTCTCCGATCGGCAACGTCCGAATCCGCTTGCCGGTTGCCGCGAAGATTGCATTCGTGAGCGCGGGTGCAACCGGCGGCAGCCCGGGTTCGCCGACGCCGCCCAGCGGCACCGAGAAGTCGGTGACCGGCACCAGATGCACCGCGATCTTGCGTGGCGATTCGTTGTTGCGCAGCACGACGAAGTCGTTGAAGTTCGACTGATCGACCGCACCGTTCTTGAACGTGATCTGGCTGCGCATCGCCAGGCTCAGGCCCATCACGACCGCGCCTTCCATCTGCGCGCGGATTCGCTCCGGGTTGACGTGCGGGCCGCAGTCGATCGATGTGTTCACGTTCACGATCTGGAGTTCGCCCTTCGGTCCGACCTCGACTTCGATCGCACACGCCGTGTAGCTCACGAACGAATAGGCCACGGCGATCCCGAGACCGCGACCCTTCGGCAAGTCGCGGCCCCACCCGGCGCCCTTGGCTGCAAGCTCCACCACATGCCGCATGCGCCCGGTGTCGAGCTGGTAGCGCTCGGGCGATTCGCCGTAGTTCCAGCTGTCCGACATCTTGGCCGGATCGACCTTGCGCGCCGGGCCGATCAGTTCCAGCAGGTAATCTTTCTGGTCGCGCCCGGCTGCGTGCGCGAGTTCGGCCACGAACGACTGCACCGCGAACACGTGCGGCACGTTGTAGACCGAGCGGAACCAGCCGATGCGCGTGTGCGCGGGCACCTCGGGCGCTTCCACCCTCAGGTTGGCGATCTGGAACGGCACGTTGACCGCGCCCATGCCAAGCTCGAACGCCGTCAGGCCCATCGCGCCTTTCGCGAACGTGGAATTGATCGTCGGCGCCGCTGATCGGTGCAGCCACGCGGTGGTCTTGCCTTGGTCGTCCTGCACCGCTTCCATGTGTTCGAGCGCGACCGCATGAAAGTAGTCGTGCTGGATGTCGTCGGGCCGGCTCCATTGCAGCTTGACCGGCTTGCCATCCATCGCTTTGGAGATCAGCGCGGCTTCCGAGATGAAATCGGTCATCGACTTGCGCCCGAAGCCGCCGCCGAGCATCGTCACGTGCACCGTCACCTGCTCGGGCTTCATGCCGAGCGAAGCGGCGACGTTTTCCTTGGCGGCGTGCGGGGCCTGCACCGGCGCCCAGACTTCGCACCGGTCGCCGTCGATGCGCGCGGTGGCGACCACCGGCTCCATCGCGGCATGCGCGAGGTGCGGCACGTAGTATTCGGCCTCGATCTTCTTGGCAGCCTTGGACAGAGCGCCTACCGCATCGCCATCGTTGCGCTTCGGCGCCCACGACTTTCGTGCAGCGTCTTCGAGCGTCTTCTTGAACGCGATCGAATCGTAGTTCGCGTGGTCGCCCCCGCCTTCCCATTCGATCACCAGCGCGTCGCGGCCCTGCATCGCGGCCCAGGTGTTCTTCGCCACCACCGCCACGCCGCCGAGCGGATTCATCATTGCAGGCAATGGCGTCGATTTGAGTTCGACCACCTTGATCACACCCGGCACAGCCAGCGTCTTCTTGTCGTCGTAATGCTTGAGCCGGCCGCCGAGCACCGGTGGGCGCGCGACCACCGCATACACCATGCCATCGAGCCTGGTGTCGATGCCGTAGCCAGCGCGGCCGCGCACGATGTCTTCGCCGTCAAGCAGCTTCAGGTCGGCTTTGCCGATGTAGCGGAAATCGGCCGGCTGCTTGAGTTTGAGCGCGTCCTCGGCCGGCACCGGCAACTTCGCGGCGGCCTGCGCAACCGCGCCGTAGCCGATCCTGCGACCGCTTGCGGCATGCACGAGTTCGTGGTTCTTGGCGGTGACTTCACCGGCCGGCACATTCCACTGCGCAGCGGCCGCGGCTTCCAGCATCGCGCGCATCGCCGCGCCGGCACGGCGCAGCGGCATGAACGACTGGCGCAGGCTGCGCGAGCCGTCGGTGTTCTGGTTGCCGTAGCGCGTCTCATCGCCGGGTGCCTGCACCACGCGCACCTTGGCCCAGTCCGCATCGAGCTCATCGGCGACCACCATCGGGATGCTGGTGCGCACGCCCTGGCCCATCTCAGACCGGATGCAGGTGACCGACACGATGCCGTCCGGTGCGATCGACACGAACACCAGCGGATCGTCGACCAGCCCGCCGGGCATCGCGTCGCCGCCGTATTTCTTCTCGACCTTCGGCGCCTCGGTTTCGCTGATGTTCTTGCCGGCCGGTTTGGCCGGCGCCACCTGCTGCTTGTCCTGCGCGAAGACGCGGCCCGACTGGGTCACGACCAGCATCAGCCCGGCACCCTGCAGCATGCGGCGGCGCGAGAGCCGGCCGGCAACCGGCATTGCGGACAGTGCGTCGGCCAAGCCGGCTTGTTCGATGCTGTCGATGTTATTCATGCCTGGCCTCCGCGCGTGGCTGCGATTTGCTGGATGGTGGCGCGAATCCGGGTGTAGGTGCCGCAGCGGCAGATGTTGCCGCTCATCGCCTGATCGATGTCGTTGTCGCTCGGGTTGGGAACCCGTTCGAGCAGCGCGACGGCCGACATGATCTGGCCGGTCTGGCAGTAGCCGCACTGCGGCACGCCGTTCGCGACCCAGGCGGCCTGCACCGCAGCGCCGAGCTGCTTCGATTCGATGCTCTCAATGGTCGCGACCTTGTGGCCGACCGCGGCCGAGATCGGCGTGATGCACGAGCGGATCGGCTGCCCGTCCAGATGCACGGTGCAGGCGCCGCACAGGCCCGCGCCGCAACCGAACTTGGTGCCGGTCAGGCCCAGCTCGTCACGCAATACCCAGAGGATAGGCATGTCGGCCGGCAAATCGACGTCGCGCGTCTTGCCGTTAACGTCAAGCTTGATCATGTTCAAAGTCTTTCTGGGTTGTACTGCGATATTGTGGGAAACGAGCGCCCAGCCACTGCCGGTTCGCATGGGGCAAGCCAACCTTTCGGCAGCAGGCATGGCGCCCTTGAATTCGAAGCGATTCATGCTACGCCTCGGCATCCAGGCCGGCAGATGATGTTGTTACCGTTTGTCGCCGTGGCGGCAGCGGACAAGTCCCGGATGCGCTTTAGGCTCGTGCCCGGCATTCAGCTGCGAGGCGCGTCCAGCCCGCGTTGCACCAGCGCCGCCATTGCGGCCGAGGCGTCGTCGCCCTGCAGCAGCAGGCCGGCTGCCACGCCACGCCGATCGGCGGCCGGCCGGTTCTGGCTGACCTTCCATTTGCCAACCATGCGCGTGATCGCGATCTCGATGCCGACGATCGACCCAAGCAGGCCGTCGATGTAGTCGGCTGGCGCATCGCTGACCTGCCACGGCGCAGCCCGGGCGGCTTCGTGCACGCCGGTCAGGCGCGTGACGAACCGCAGCAGCCAGTCGCGCTCGTGGATCGCGCGCGGCGTGCCATGCACCTGGACCACCGCGTAGTTCCAGGTCGGCACAACCTTGCCGTGCTCGTGCTTGGCGGCATACCAGGACGGCGTGACATAGCTTTGCGCGCCCTGAAAGATCACCAGCGATTCGGGTGCGCCAGCCGGCGCGTCGTCGAACTCGCGCCAGACCGGGTTGGCGCGGGCGACGTGACCGACCAGCGTGCCGTACGAGCCGCGCACTTCGTCGAGCACGAACGGCACGTGATCGGCGACCAGACCGTCCGCCCCGTGCCGCACCCAGGTGGCCAACGGATTGGCGCGGATCAGTGCGTGCAGCAGCACTGGATCGGTTTCAACGTTCGATGCAGGGACGTACATGGGTGCCGTTTCCAAGTCAAGCGATGGCTGCAGCTGCAAATCCGCCGAACTTTCGAGGATTCTGCAGCCGCAGCGCTCTTCAATGTTGAATAGTACGCTATCAAAAGCGCAGCTAGCGTGGCCCGATCGCTGGCTTCGTTTCGGGACAGCGGCGCAGGATCGCATTTTGCTCGGACGCGCGCAGTGTCTTCGCCGACCCCAGGTATAACAGCACCGCAACGCCGCCGTCTCCACCGAAAACCGCCCGCACGATGCCCGCTACCGACCCCCTGACACTTGCCTGCCACGCCGTACCGTCCGCGTCGCCTGCCGCGTCCACAGGGGCGTGCGCATGAGCCACCTGGTGCATGTCGACGACCGGCGCCTGCCCGGCATCCGGCGCGAGCTGCATGGCACGGGGTTCTGTTATTTCGATGCGCAGGACCGCCGCGTCACTGCCACCGGCGAACTGGAACGCATCGCCAAACTCGCGATTCCGCCGGCCTATGTCGGTGTCTGGATCTGCCCGCTCGCGAACGGCCATATCCAGGCCACCGGCCGCGATGCGCGCGGGCGCAAGCAGTATCGCTACCACGCCGACTGGCGTGCTGCGCGCGACGAGGACAAATTCGAACGCGTGCTGGCGTTCGGCCGCGTGCTGCCGAAGATCAGGCGCCATGTCGCAAAGGATCTGGCCGGTGCGCGCGGCAGCACTCTGGGGCGTGCCGGCGTGCTGGCCGCGGTGGTGCGGCTGCTCGATGCCACGCTGGTGCGCATCGGCAACGACCGCTACGCAAGGGAGAACCATTCGTTCGGCCTGACGACCTTGCGGCGCCGCCATGCAGACGTGTCGGGCGATCACCTGCACCTGCATTTCCGTGGCAAAAGCGGCGTGCTGCACGACGTGAACATTGACGACCCACAGGTCGCGCGCATCGTGCGGCGCTGCCAGCAACTGCCGGGCCAGGAGCTGTTTCATTGGCGCGATCCGGAGCATGGTGAGCTGCACGCGATCCATTCGGACGACGTGAACAACCACCTGCGCGAGATCAGCGGCGGCGCCGAGATCAGCGCGAAGGACTTCCGCACCTGGCACGGCAGCGTGCTTGCACTGTCGCTGCTGCTCGAGCAGGACCCGCGGCCGAGCGCGACCGCGGTGCTGCGCGAAGTCGCCGGCAGCCTGCGCAATACCGTCGCGGTGTGCCGCAAGTCCTATGTGCATCCGCGCATCCTGCAAGCCTGCGCCAGCGAAGTGATCGAGCCGCCGATCGCACCGAAGCGGCGACTCGGGCTGTCCACGCCAGAAGCGATGCTGCTGGAGTTTCTCGGCGACTCGGCTGCCTCGCGAAGGACAGAGCGCGCAGTGATGCGCACGGATTCGGCCCGGGCAGCAGCATGAAAGGATGCCGCTGCCCTCACGCGATGCGGCGACTGCGTGCCGCAGCCGCGCCGCTGATGCCGGTGCCTGCATCGTCCCATGCCTGATCTGCTGACTCGCCGGTTCATGCTGCGCGCGGGCCTGGGCGCGGCGTTGCCGGTCGGCCGCGCCGCCATCGCGCAGACGGCCCCGGACCGCGCGGACGGGCCGGCGCCGATGCACTTTCCGCGTGACCACGGCAGCCATCCGGCGTTCAACACCGAATGGTGGTACGTGACGGGTTGGGCGCAGGCAGGCGTTCGCCTGTTCGGTTTCCAGGTGACGTTCTTTCGCTCGCGCATCGAAGCCACGCAGTCGATGCGCTCGCGCTTTGCGGCCCGGCAACTGCTGTTCGCGCATGCCGCAGTCACCGATGTGCGCGCCGGCAAGCTATGGCATGACCAGCGCATTGCGCGCGCGGGCTTCGGCGTGGCGGAAGCCGGCGAGCCGGACGCGGCGATCATGCTGCGCGACTGGTCGCTGCAGCGCAGCAATGGCAATGGCGATGTCTATCGGACCCGCATCGCAGCCGACGGCTTCGCGCTGGCGCTGCAGTTTCGCGCGACACAGCCGGTGCTGCTGCAAGGCGACGGCGGCATCTCGCGCAAGGGCCCGCTTCCTGACAACATCAGCCACTACTACAGCCAGCCGCAGCTCGGTGTGAGCGGGCGCATCCGCATCGGCGACCAGCCGGCGGTCGACGTGGCAGGCACCGATTCATCAACCCGGGGCTCGCAGCCGACTCGGGCTGCCGCCTGGCTGGACCGCGAGTGGAGCGACGGCTACCTGAACGTCGATGCGGTCGGCTGGGACTGGATCGGCATCAACCTGGAAGACGGCGGTGCGCTGATGGCGTTCCGGATTCGCAACCGCGCCGGCGATGCGTTCTGGGACGGCGGTGCGCGTCGCTCGGCCAGCGGCGAACTGCGCGTGTTCCAGCGTGGCGAAACGCAGTGGCAGCCGCTGCGCCGCTGGACCAGCGCGGCGAGCCGCGCGGTCTATCCGGTTGCCTGGGCGCTTGCCACGCCCGTGGGGAATTTCCGCATCGAGGCGCTGGTGGACAACCAGGAGCTCGACAGCAGCCGCTCGACCGGCGCGATTTACTGGGAAGGCTTGAGCGACTTGAAGAACGCGAGCGGCACGAGGGTCGGCCGTGGTTACCTGGAGATGACGGGCTACGCCGCCACCTTGCGCATGTAGCGCCTGCGGCAAGTGCGGCGCTGCAGGTCAGTTGAAGTTGTGCACGAGATTGATCCGGAACGAGCGCCGCTCGATCGGATGGAAGTGCACGTCGCTGATGCCCACCGGCTCGTTGCGCAGCCGGGACTCGTAGTAATAGTCGATCGCCGATGCGCGCCGGTTGGTCAGGTTGAAGCCTTCCAGTTCGATGCGCGTCCTGCGGTCGAACCGCCAGCCGACGCGGCCGTTCAAGGTGGCGGTGCTGTGGGAGCGCACGCTGTTGTCCTCGATCAGCGGCCGCGGGCCGAAATAGCGCAACTGCAAGGCGCCGTAATACGGGCCGACATGGTCGACTGCGAGCGCGATCGACGCGACGCCTTCGACCGCGCCCGGAATGTGGTCGCCGGCCGGGTCCGTTCCCTTGAAACGCGCTTGTGCGTAGGCCAGGTCCGCATCCACCGTGAGCCAGCGCGTGGCGCGCCAGTAGTTGGAGAACTCGAAGCCCAGCCGGCGGCTCGGCCGGCCCGCTTCCGTGGTGCCCGCATCGCCCAGGAACACAAGCTCGGAGTCGAAGTCGAGCCGGTAGACCGACAACGCGCTTTGCAGGCCCGGGATGATTTCGCTGCGCACGCCGATTTCCGCACCGCGCGAGCGCACCAGCGGCGGCACTTTGGTCGCGCGGTCCTGCGTGCCGGGATCCACGGTGATGGTGGTGCCGCGCGCGTCGTTGCTGTGAAAGCCGGTCCCCGCGTTCAGGTAGTACTCGGTCTTGGCCCAGGGGCCGAATATGAGCCCGAGTTTCGGGCTCGCGATGCTGTCGTTCGCAGCGCCCGAATTGCGCGCATCGTCGCTCGTCACGTCGAACCGGAAACGGTCCACGCGCAGGCCGGCCTGCGTGCGAAACCACGGCTTCCAGTAGGTGGTGTTCTGCAGATATGCACCGATGCTCGATTCGACGATGTGGTCCTGCCGCGTGACGGACAGGAGCTCGCGCGCCCGAGTCCGGTTGAGGGCGTTGAAGATGTTGTCGTTTTGCAGCTGCAGACCGACCGTCCACTCGGAGCCGAGCCCGGGACCCTGCGTCTGCCAGGTGTGCGATGCGTTCAGCGCGGTCGTCACGCGCCGGTCCGGTTGCGCGAACTGGTCGCCGTTGACCGGGTCGTCGAGGAAATAGGTGAAGTTCGAGAACAGGTCGAGCCGCTGGCGCACCACGTAAGCGTTGACTTTGGTGAGCCCCGCGCCGGTGGTGCGCCGCCATTCACCCGAGACGCTGTAACGGCTCGCCTCGCCGCCATCGCTCAGGTCGATTGCGCCGAAGCGCGAGAGCGCACCGGATTCGACCGCGCGGCGTGGGATCTGGTCGGTCGCGTTCCATTTGCCGTGATAGGCCATGCCGGCCACGTGAAAACCGTTCGCCGCATTGCCCTCGCTGTAGCGCAGCACGCCGTTCAGCTTGCGATAGTTGTCGGGCCGCTCGAACGGGCCGTCGTTGTGAAACGCTTCGAGCGCATACAGCAGATGGCCGTTGCCGAACGTGGGCGAGTCGGCGAGCAGCACGCGGCGATAGCCGTACTGGCCGATGCCGATGCTTGCGATGCCGTGCTCCAGCCGGTTCGCATAGCCCAGCGATACCGCGCCGGCTGAGGAGAAGTCGCCTTCGTCCGCGTAGTACGGGCCTTTGCGGTAGCGCAGTTGCGAGGCGAGCTCCGGGATCACGAAGTTCAGGTCGGTCCAGCCCTGGCCGTGCGCGTGGTTGCGCTGGTTCACGAGCATGCCGTCCACCGTGGTGCGCAGGTCGGTGCCGTGGTCGAGGTTGAAGCCGCGCAGGTAGAACTGGTTCGCCTTGCCCTCGCCGCTGTGCTGGCTCACGATGAGCCCCGGCATCGCTTCCAGCAGCTCGCCCGGGCGATAGACCGTGCGCGCTTCGAGTTGTGCACGGGTGACGATGCCGGTGTTGGCCGAATCGGCAATGCCGAGCTCACTGGTGCGGGACGATTCGATCCTGACTTCGGGCAGGGCCGCGGTCGCCGTGGTTGCCTCCGCACCGTCGGCAGCGGCAATTGCCGGGGGCGTCGCCACGACAGCCAGCGCGCAGGCCACGACCGAGCTACTCAGATTGGCGCGAAGGGTGATGCAAGGCAGGTTCGTGGATGGATTCACGCAGTTGCCGAATAACGATCGCAATGCTGCCGGTCTCAATGCACCGGCTCCAGATGCCGATGCGCGGCTGACACCGGATCGGCATGGCGATGGGTGCCGTTGCCCTGATGCAGTGCGATCAGGTGCACGTCTGCATGGCGCACGCCGCGCAGCGCCATCAGCCGCGCCGCACAGGCGCGCACGGCGGCCGTGGCGCCGCGCAAGGTGAGGGTTTCCAGGCAATCGTCGTGGTCGAGCGGAATGCGCTGCACGGCAGCGACCAGGTCGTGATGGTCGTGCTGGAGCTGCAGCACGCTGGCCACCACGACCGATTCGTGGCGCGCCAGCACGTAGCTCACGCTGGCGATGCACCAGCGCGCCTGGCCGGCGTCAAGCCGGTCCGAGCCGAGCCGTGCGCGGATCAGGTCGCGCACCGCTTCGGAGCGGTTCAGCCCGCCCTGCGCAAGCAGCCATTCGTCGAACGACTGAGCCAGTTGTGGATCGAGGGAAATCGTGAATCGGTTCAAGAAGACGCTCCAGCAGCCGCCGACGTGTTTAAGAACATGGCGATGCTGTTCTTACGCACGAACGTGCCGGACGGATTCAGCGAACCAGAAAAAACGACGTTGCACAGGGCTCGGCGGGTCCGCGCCAGCTTGATCGACCCTGCGCCGACGGCTCAGCCGGCCTGGCTTGCGGTGTTGCGCAGCCGGATGTGAAGCTCGCGCAGCTGCTTCTCGTCGACCGGAGACGGCGCCTGCGTGAGCAGGTCCTGCGCACGCTGCGTCTTCGGAAACGCGATCACGTCGCGGATCGATTCGGCGCCGGTCATCAGGGTCACGATGCGGTCCAGCCCGAACGCGAGGCCGCCGTGCGGCGGCGCGCCGTACTGCAGCGCGTCAAGCAGGAAGCCGAACTTGGTTTGTGCATCCTCGCGCGAGATGCGCAACGCATCGAACACTTTTGTCTGCACGTCGGCGCGGTGGATACGGACCGAGCCGCCGCCCATCTCCCAGCCGTTCAGCACCATGTCGTAGGCCTTGGACAGGCACTTCTCGGGTGCCGTCTCCATCCAGTCTTCATGGCCGTCCTTCGGTGCGGTGAACGGATGGTGCGTTGCGGTGTAGCGCTGCGCTTCCTCGTCGTATTCGAACATCGGGAAGTCGGTGACCCACAATGGGCGCCAGCCAGGCTCGAACAGGCCGTGGCTCCTGCCGAAATCGCTCAAGCCGATGCGGGTGCGCAGCGCGCCGATCGAATCGTTCACGACCTTGGCCTTGTCGGCGCCGAAGAAGATCAGGTCGCCGGCCTGCGCACCGGTACGCTGCAGCAACTCGGTCAGCGCCGCATCGTGCAGGTTCTTCACGATCGGGCTTTGCAGGCCTTCGCGGCCGGCTGCGGGATCGCTCACCTTGATCCAGGCCAGGCCGCGTGCGCCGTAGATTTTGACGAACTCGGTATAGCCATCGATCTCGCTGCGGCTCATCTGTGCGCCGCCGGGGATGCGCAAGCCGACCACGCGGCCGCCTTCGCGCCTGGCGGCTTCAGCGAACACCTTGAAGTCGACCGACTGCATCATGTCGGTGAGTTCGGTGAATTCGAGTTTCACGCGCAGGTCCGGCTTGTCCGAGCCGAAGCGCTGCATCGCCTCGGCCCAGGTCATGACCGGAAAGCTACCCAGGTCCACATCCAACGTGTTGCGGAACACCGTGACGACCATCTGCTCGAACAGCGCGCGGATTTCGTCTTCGCCCAGAAACGAAGTCTCGATGTCGATCTGCGTGAACTCGGGCTGGCGATCGGCGCGCAGGTCTTCATCCCGGAAGCACTTGGTGATCTGGTAATAACGGTCGTAGCCAGCCACCATCAGCAATTGCTTGAACAGCTGCGGCGATTGCGGCAGCGCGAAAAACATGCCGTCATGTACGCGGCTGGGCACCAGATAGTCGCGCGCGCCTTCGGGCGTGGATTTGCCGAGCATCGGGGTTTCGATGTCGACGAAGCCGTGCGCGTCGAGAAACTTGCGCACTTCCATCGTGACGCGGTAGCGCAGCATCAGGTTCTTCTGCATCGCCGGGCGCCGCAGGTCGAGCACGCGGTGCGTGAGGCGCGTGGTCTCCGACAGGTTGTCGTCGTCCATCTGGAACGGCGGCGTCACGGAGGGATTCAGCACCTCCAGCACATGGCAGAGCACTTCGACCTTGCCGCTGGCGAGCTGGTCGTTCACGGTGCCGTCAGGCCGCGCACGCACCAGTCCTTCCACGCGTACGCAGAACTCGCTGCGCACACCTTCGGCCTGCGCAAACATCTCCGGCCGGTCCGGGTCGCAGACCACCTGCACGTAGCCGGCGCGATCGCGCAGGTCGATGAAGATCACACCACCGTGATCGCGCCGGCGGTTCACCCAGCCGCACAGGGCCACGGTCTGGCCCAGCAGGGCTTCGGTTACGGAACCGCAATAGTGGGTACGCATCGGCATGGTGATAAACAGTTCGTCGAGGAAAGCTAAAAAGCAGGAAGCATGGACCCGCGGGTGGGCGTGGTCGGCACGGGAATCAGGTCTTTGGCGGTACGTGAAGCGCGCCGGCCGGGACGCCAAGGGTTGGACCGGGCGCGTCAACGCAAGCATTTCCGACCACCGTATCGGCGAATGCCCGAGCCGGATTCGCATCCGGCGTCACGACAACGGCTGGTGCAGGCGCCGACATGTCGAGGTCCGGCGCAACAGTCAGCGGCGGCCGACTCCCGTGCGCGCCGCCGTTGGGCACCACCACGCCCATCGACACCACATATTTGAGGGCCTCGTCCACGCTCATGCGCAGCTCGATGCAGCTCTCGCGCGGCACCATCACGAAATAGCCGCCGGTCGGGTTCGGCGTGGTCGGCACGTAGATGCTCAGGCAATCGCCCGGCAGGTGGTTCGCCGCGTCGCCACCGGGCACACCGGTCACGAAACCGATCGTCCAGATGCCCTCGCGCGGCCACTGCAGCAGCACGGTGCGCCGAAACGCGGTGCCGTTGTCGGAGAACAGCGTGTCCGACACCTGCTGTACGCCTGAGTAGATCGAGCGCACGATCGGGATCCGGTGCAGCAGGCCGTTCCAGCCCTGCACCAGTTTCTTGCCGACGAAGTTGCTTGCGGTGGCGCCGATCAGCAGCAGGATGCCCAACGCGAGCAGCACGCCGAAGCCCGGCAGATGGAAGCCGAGCAACTGATCCGGCCGCCACGACGGCGGCAGGATCAGCAGGGTCTGGTCCAGCGTGCCGACGATCCAGTCGAGCACCCACAACGTGACGACGGCGGGCACCGTCACCAGCAGGCCGGTGAGCAACCAGCGGCGCAGTGCGTTCATCGAGAAAGGCCGCGCAGATCAGCGGGCCGTGCGCTAGCCGCCACCGCTTGCCGGCGGTTTCCCAGCGGGCTTCGCAGCCGTCGGGCTGCTGGCCGGGCTGGGGGGGCTCGCGGATGGGCCCGGCGCGGGCTTCGCGTCGGACTTGCCGGCGGCGGGCTTGTCGTTCGATGAAGCGGCACCCTTGCCCTCGGCCGGCTTGGCGTCACCGTCGCTGCTTGATTTGCCGCTTGATGCATCGGCGCCATCGCCTGACTTGCTGGCATCATCCTTTTGCGCATTGCCCGGCGCGGCCTTGCCGCCCTTGAAGTCGGTCACGTACCAGCCGGAGCCTTTCAACTGGAAACCGGCCGCCGTCAACTGCTTGCTGAACGCCGGCTCGCCGCATGATGGGCAGACCGTCAGCGGCGCCTCGGACATCTTCTGCAGCACGTCTTTCGCAAAGCCGCAGGAAGCGCATTTGTAGGCATAGATGGGCATGGAGGAAGCAGTCCGGTAAGCGCGGCAGGCCGCGGCTTGCAAAGCCTTCAATTATAGGTAGGGCAGCCTTTTGCAAGGGACGGCGCCACGGCCTGGCGGCACGCCGAGTCGCGGCCTCAGTTGATGCCGGCCACACCGAGCGACGACGCGCGGCGCGGCACGCTGCTGTCGGTGATCCACTGGGGAGTGAGCGAGCCGGCGACCATTGCCAGCCCCGCCGCGAGCACACCGGCCAGTTGCGCAGGGAACGCGGCGCCGATCGGCGTATTCATGCACAACAGCCAGACGCCGATGCCGCCGGCAATCGCCAGAATCGCACCCTGCGTGGTCGCGCGCTTCCAGTACAGCCCGCACACCAGCGGCACGAACGCACCGACCAGCGTCACCTGATATGCGCCGGAGACCAGCTCGTAGATCGGTGTACCCTGCATGCGGATCGCATACAGCAGCACCAGGCCGCTCAACACAAGCACCGTGATGCGCATCGTGCGCAGCTCGCTCGCATCGTCGCCACGTGGACGGAACTGTCGCCAGATGTTTTCGGTGAACGTCACGCTGGGCGCCAGCAAGGTGGCCGACGCGGTCGACATCACGGCCGAGATCAACGCGCCGAAGAACAGCACCTGCATGAAAAACGGCATGTGTTCGAGTACCAGCATCGGCAGGATTTTTTGCGGATCCTGCTTCAAGAGCGCCGCGGCCTGCTCCGGCATGATGATCAGCGCACTGGTGACCAGAAACATCGGCACGAACGCGAACAGGATGTAGCACGCACCGCCGAGCACCGGACCTTTCACGGCTGCACCTTCGCTGCTGGCCGACATCACGCGCTGAAACACATCCTGCTGCGGGATCGAGCCGAGCATCATCGTGATTGCACCGGCGAAGAAAAACACCACGTCATGAAAGTGCGGCTCCGGCCAGAACCGGAACAGGTCGCGACTGGTGGCCAGCGCCAGCACCTGGCTGGCACCGCCGGCCAGATCAGCCGCGAAGTAGGCCAGCAGCCCCAAGCCTGCGACCAGGATCAGCATCTGCATGAAGTCCGTTACCGCAACCGACCACATGCCGCCGGCCAGCGTATAAGCCAGGATCGTGAGCACACCGAGCGCCATGCCAAGCGTGATGCCGACCGCGCCACCCGACAGCAGGTGGAACACCAGCCCGAGCGCCGTCACCTGCGCCGATACCCAGCCCAGATAGCTCAGCAGGATCAACAGCGCGCAGACCACTTCGACCACGCGGCCGAAACGTTCCCGGTAATAGTCCGACAGGGTCAGCAGCTTCATGCGATACAGCCGCGCCGCGAAAAACAGGCCGACCAGGATCAGGCAGCTGCCCGCGCCGAACGGGTCTTCCACCACGCTGCTCAATCCGCCCTCGACGAACTTGGCCGGGATGCCCAACACCGTCTCCGAACCGAACCAGGTCGCGAACGTGGTCGTCACGATCATGACGAGCGGCAGGCTGCGACCGGCGACTGCATAGTCGGTCGTGGTCTTGACCCGGCGCGCGGCGACCAGGCCGATCGCGATGGTGACGGCCAGGTACAGCAGCACAAGCGTCAGCAACACGATGCGGTCCCTTTCACGACGACAAATCAGAACAACCGGATGCGGATCACGAGCTGCAACAGCACCAGCCCGAGCGCGAAGCCGAACGCGCCATAGAGCAGCCCCTGCAGCAACTTGTTGGTGCGCTGCTGTTCGACCAACAGGCGTTCGAGCGCGCGTTGCTGCTGCTGCGTGGCCGGCCGCTGCTTCAGAAAATCGTGCAGCAGCAGCGGCAGTTCGGGAAACAGCTTCGCGTACTGCGGCGCATGCGCCTTCATCTCGTTGAGCAGCTTCTTCGGGCCGATCTGCTCGTTCATCCACTTCTGCAGGAACGGCCGCGCGGTGGCCCAGAGATCGAGCTTCGGATCGAGGTCGCGCCCCAGGCCTTCGATGTTCAGCAGCGTCTTTTGCAGCAGCACGAGCTGCGGCTGAATTTCGACCTGGAACTGGCGCGAGATCTGGAACAGCCGCATCAGGATCAGGCCCAGCGAGATGTCCTCCAGCGGGCGGTCGAAGAACGGCTCGCAGACCGAGCGGATCGCCGACTCGAGTTCATCGACGCGCGTGCCGGCCGGCACCCAGCCCGACTCGATGTGCAGCTCGGCGACACGCTTGTAATTGCGCAGAAAGAACGCCGCGAAGTTCTGCGCGAGGTATTCCTTGTCGGACTCGGTCAAGGTGCCGACGATGCCGAAGTCAAGCGAGATGTAGCGCCCGAACGTGTCCGGCTCCAGGCTGACCTGGATGTTGCCCGGATGCATGTCCGCATGAAAAAACCCGTCGCGAAACACCTGCGTGAAGAAGATCGTGACGCCGTCTTTCGCAAGCTGCGCAAAGTCCACGCCGGCCTGCCGCAGCCGAGCAGTCTGGTTGATCGGCACGCCGTTCATGCGCTCCATCACGATCACGTCGGGCATGCACCAGTCCCAGAACATCTCGGGGATCAGCAGCAGGTCGAGCCCTTCCATGTTGCGCCGCAGCTGCGCGGCGTTCGCGGCTTCGCGCACCAGATCGAGCTCTTCGTGCAGGTACTTGTCGAACTCGGCTACGACTTCGGCCGGCTTCAGCCGCTTGGCCTCGGCCGACAGGCGGCCCACCCAGCGCGCCATCATGCGCAGCAGGCTCAGGTCCTTTTCGATCGCGGCGCGCATGCCGGGGCGCAGCACCTTGACGGCGACTTCACGCTCGCGGCCATCTTTCTTGCTTTTCAACACCGCGAAGTGCACCTGCGCGATCGAGGCGCTGGCGACCGGCTCGCGCTCGAAGCTCACGAAGATTTCGGCAACCGATTTGCGAAACGAACGCTCGATCGTCGCAATCGCGACTTCGGATGGAAACGGCGGCACCCGGTCCTGCAGCCGCGTGAGTTCCTCGGCCACATCGGGCGGCAGCAGGTCGCGCCGGGTCGACAGCACCTGGCCGAACTTGACGAAGATCGGACCCAGGTGTTCGAGCGCCTCGCGCAGCCGCTGTCCGCGCGGCGCGCTCAGGTCGCGCCCGACCGAGATCAGCCGTGCAAAGCGGGTCAGCCACGGATTGCGAAAGCTGGACAGCACCAGCTCGTCGAGCCCGTAGCGCAGCGCGATCCACAGGATGTGGAAGCCGCGCGCGAGCCGGCTCATCCGGGTGGCGGCGTGGTCGAGTCGCGGCTGGCATCGCTTGCGGCTGTGCGATTGCCGCCGACGAAGCCGCGCAGCCCTTGCGCGACCCGGCGCGCCGCATCGGCCAGCGCATGCGCGGGCGCATCGCCGATCACGCGCGACAAGTCTTCCTCGATGTCCCAGCGCACGTGATCGACCAGCCAGTTGATCTCGGCTGCGAGCATCACATCCCCCTGGATTCGCACCGCCGGCTTGTCGCCGCGCGCAGTGGCACGTGCCAAGTCGAACGGTGACGTCTGCGTGAGCGTCAGCACCAGATCGGGCCGCATGCCGGGTTCGGCCACGTCGAGCAGGCCTGCCGGCGTCGCGACCAGCAGGATTTCGAAGTTGCGCCACTTGGTCAGCACCACACTGCCCTTGTGGCGGCGGATGCGTTCCTGCGCTTCGGGCTCCTGCTGCAGCACGTGATTGAGCACCAGCACGAGACGCTGTTGCACTTCACCGATCAGCCAGGTCGGCGCCTGCGCGAGGCCGCGCAGCCGCTCCATGACCTGATTGGCAAGGGAAGACGGAGAACGGGGATTTACCATAAGTCTGCTGCTCGACGATGTTGGAGGCTGCCAGGGGCAGGTTTGCATGTGTTCAACGAAAGTGCCGCAGGCAAAAACCAAGCCGCCGCGAGTGCGCCCTGATGGCGTCCAACTCGCGGCGGCGCTTGGGATGTGCGCGACGACTGGATTATTGCAACGCCTGCACACCCGCGACCAGCCAGCCGCTCGCACCGTTCTTCGGCTTCGTCATGTTCCAGACTTCGCGGAACGGATGCGGGCCGGCGGCATCGTCCTCGCGGATCATGCCGGTGAACTCCACGCTGGCCATGTAGTCGTTGCCCAGGTCCTCGATGCCGAGCAGCTCGGCTTCAAGCGTCACCACTTCGGTCTTGTTGGAACGCGCGCCGGTATGGCTGTCGCGCTCGGCCAGTTGGGTGCGGATTTCGGCCAGCATTTCGTCGGTCATCATCGCGCGCAGTGCGGACAGGTCCGAGCGGTCCCAGGCCGACTGCATCGTCACGAAGTTGCCTTTGGCGGCCGATACGAACGCGGGGCTGTCAAAACCGGGCGGGATGTCCCAGGTGCTCTGCTGGCCGCGCAGCGCCGAGCCGATCATGCTGCCGCCGGCCGCCCCGGTGCCAAGCGCGCCCAGGCCGGCTGCGGGCGTCGGTGCGCTGGCAGTGCGATAAGCAACATCCGAGACTTGCTGCCGGGATTGCGTGTTGCCACCCGTCGACGATGCGCCCTGATAGGCATAAGGACTCGCGCCCACGCCGCCGTTGCCGCCTTCACGCGACCGCTTGAACCAGCGATAGGCCGCAACGCCGGCGAACGCGAGCAGTGCCAGCAGCAGGATCTGGCCGAAACCTTCACCCAGGCCGAGCGAATGCGCAAGCCAGGCCAACCCGAGGCCGGCAGCGAGCCCGCCAAGCATCGCGCCCCAGGGCTTGCGTGCCGGCGTGCCAGCCGCCGCGTTGTTGCCCGCCTGTTGTGCAGGCTTGGTCGGTGCGGCCTGCCGCTGCGTCACGTTGCCCGATTGCTTGCCGAACGAGCGGCCGCCGCCGAAACGGGCCGCCTCCACGTTCAAGCTTGCCAGCGTCATGAACAGCGCCAGCAAAATGGACCAGATCTTCATCGCTTTGTCTCCTTGGAAAGAGAGGGGAAAAACAGCCGCCACCGAAGGGCAGCACCACACATCCATCAGGTGACTTGCAGTTGCCTGTGAGCCAGCTGTCACGTGCGCGTCAGCACCGGATTCCAACATGCAACGCCACTACGCCGCCCGTCAGGTTGTGGATGTCCACATGTCCAAAACCGGCATTCTTCATCATGGTTTTCAGCTCGCGCTGGCCCGGATGCATGCGGATCGATTCGGCTAGATAGCGATAGCTGGCCTCGTCTTTGGCGATCAGTTTGCCCAGCCGCGGCAGCACGTTGAACGAATACCAGTCATACGGTTTTTGCAGCGGCTTGGCGACCTTGGAAAACTCGAGCACGAGCAGCTTGCCGCCGGGTTTGAGCACGCGGCACATCTCGGCGAGCGCCTGCTCCTTGTGCGTCATGTTGCGCAGGCCGAACGCGACGCTGACACGGTCGAAGCTCGCATCGGCGAACGGCAGCCGCTCGGCATCGCAGACCACGGTCGGCAAGGCAGTGCCCGCGTCCAGCAGCCGGTCCCGGCCGGTGCGCAGCATCGCTTCGTTGATGTCGGTCAGCACCACTTCGCCGCGACTGCCGACCTTGCGAGCGAACGCCTGCGCGAGGTCACCGGTGCCGCCCGCGATGTCGAGCACGCGCTGGCCTTCGCGCAGGTCGGCGACGAGTACCGTGTACGCCTTCCAGGCGCGGTGCAGGCCGAGCGACATCAGGTCGTTCATCAGGTCGTACTTGGGCGCGACCGAGTCGAACACACCGCGCACCTTGGCGGCCTTGTCGCCCTCGGGCACGCTCTCGAAACCAAAATCGGTGGTGGGCATGGCCGCAATGCTAAGGGCAAAGCAAAACACGGCCCGCCGTGGCATCGCCCGACCGAAGCCCGCCCGCCACAATTATTGGTCTTTTATGGATGAGGCGCAGGTAGCGCGTGCGCGTCCAGCTACAAAAACAGAAGCAGTCATTGCAGGCGGCCAGACGGGTCGCTCAGTGCTGATGACTGCCACAAGCGTGACCACTGGCCGCCGCCATCGGCGCGTCGCGATCCGTGCCGGCGGCGGTCAGCCGCTGCTCGTATTCGGCCCACAGCTGCGCCTGTTGCGAGCCCAGAAAATACAGGTAGTCCCAGGTGAAGATGCCGGTATCGTGCCCGTCCGAAAAGGTCGGCTGCACCGCGTAGTTGCCGGTCGGCGCCAGTGCCAACAGCGCGACGTTGCGCTTGCCGGTCTGCAGCACTTCCTGCCCCGGCCCGTGGCCCTGCACCTCTGCCGACGGCGAATAGATGCGCATCAGCTCGAACGGAATGCGAAACGTCGCGCCGTCGGCAAACGCGACTTCCAGCACCCGGGCCTTGCCGTGCGCGGTGATGTTGGTAGGCGCCGGCGCGCCGTTGTGCAAGCCTGCCATGGGGTCGGGTCTTCCTGATTGGTGAATGAACGCGTCAGTGTCGCATCGAACCCGTGACCCCGGACGCGCAGGCAGGTGTGCGCGCCGCGCGGGGCGCCCCGCTTACAGCTGCGCGAACGCCATCCAGACCGCCATCACGATCATCATCAGGTTCTCGGTCAGTGACACGAAGCCGAGCGGCACGTTGCTGCCGCCGCCCACGCATGCGCATTTGATCTCGCGCTTGTCGAGATAGACCGCCTTGAACACCGAGAACGCACCGACGACGCCGATGAAGCCCGCCACCGGGATCGACAGCCAGTTGAGCGCCCCCGCCACCATCAGCACGCCCGCGAGCAGTTCGGCGAACGGGTAGATGTACCCATACGGCACCCACTTGCGCGCGAGCAGGTCGTAGCCGAGGAACATGGTGGAGAACTTCTCCACGTCCTGCAGTTTCAGCAGCGCCAGGATGCACATTGAGATCGCGATGAACCAGCGCAGTGTGGTGGCCGTGAGCAGCGTGCCGAGCGTGGCCCAGGTGAGCGCCACCGCGAGCAGCGCGGCCACGATGAACACCACGGCCACCGGCTGGTACGAGGTGGCATCCGGGTCTTTCACCGCAATGCCGAAGCGCCGCCGCAGGTCGTCATAGCCGCCAACGCGCTCACCATCGATGAACGTCTGCGGCGTAGTCTTCACGTCATGCTCGGCCTTGAACGCATCCTGCTCGGCGCGGTTGGTCAGCAGATGGTCCTCCACTTGGTAGCCCTTGCGCCCGAGCAGCCAGCGCGACTTGAGGCCGAACGGGCACAGGTGCTTCGGCGTCGCCATGCGATACAGCACGGCAGCCTTGCCTTTGCCTTCGGCAAGCCTGGCCGAGGCTGCCGCGGGATCACGGCCGGTGGATTCGAGGGTCGATGCAGACATCGGCAACTCCATTGAAAACGATTGAATGAACCAGGATTTTCAGCGTTCCCATAATGGGAAGGTCAATTGACGGGTCGGGATAGCCCTGCGGCGGGCGATGTCTTGGTCGAGCGGGTCTGCATGGCAGGTCTGGCAGCGCCCGGAACCAGATCAGCCGGCGCGGGCAGCAGTACGCTGAAGCAGGTGGTCCCGCCGCCGGACCGCGCATTCACCGCGCCGCCATGCGCGGCCACGATCGACTTGACGATCGCCAGCCCCAGCCCTACTCCACCA
The DNA here is from genome assembly GCA_965218765.1 of Burkholderiaceae bacterium. Classification (GTDB taxonomy): domain Bacteria; phylum Pseudomonadota; class Gammaproteobacteria; order Burkholderiales; family Burkholderiaceae_C; genus JBBPYC01. Next base: position 415,945 of record CBDCLU010000005.1, read on the forward strand.
TCGTTGTTGTCGCCATCACCGACGCGGCTGCGCCGACGTGCGGGATCCGCCCGGTAGAAGCGGTCGAACAGCCGCGGCAAGTGTTCGGCCGCGATGTCCGGGCCAGGATTTTCGACGTCGACCCGGACGCTGGCGTCAACCTGCGCAAGCCGCACCGTCAGGCACTGGCCGGCCGGCGTGTGGCGCAACCCGTTGGAGATCAGGTTCGCAAGCGCGCGCCGCAGCATGGCCCGGTCGCCCTGCACACAGGACTCGGCTCCGACCAAGCACAAGCGCACGTCCAGCGCCTCGGCCCAGGCATCGAAGTAGTCGAACAGCGCGCGCACCTCGACGGCCAGGTCCACGGCAGCGACTTCAGGCTTTGCACCCGGCTGCTCGGACTGCGCAAGAAACAGCATGTCGCCGATCATCTTGCCCAGCCGTTCGAGTTCGTCAAGGCTGTCGTACAGCACCTCCCGGTAAGCCTCGGCCGGCCGAGGCTTGGCCAGCGCGACCTGCGTATGCGTCGTCAGGTTCGTGACGGGCGTACGCAACTCGTGCGCGATGTCAGCGGAGAAATGCGAGAGCCGCTCGAAGCTTTGCTGCAGCCGCTCCAGCATCCGATTGAACGACAGCACGAGATGCTCGAGTTCGACCGGCACCTCGCCCGCCTCAAGCCGGCGATGCAGCTGATCCGGCCCGACGCCGCCGATCGCGCCGCTCAGGCGCCGGATCGGCGCATGGCCCCAGCGCACCGCCAGCCAAGCTGCCGCGATCGCCACTGCGCAGACCGCCAGCGTGCTCCAAAGCAGCCAGTGCCGCAGCCGCGTCAGGTAGCCCAGGTGGAAATCGATCGCCATCGCGACCAGCACGCGCGCACCATGCAGCCGGAGAACGGCACCTCGGTAGGTGGCGGCATCGGTGGCCCAGATGCGCAGTGTCTGCGCATCGAGCGTGGGCGTCGCCGGCGTCCCGGCCGCCGCATCGACCAGCACAGCCGGCGCGGTGCCGATCCCGCCTGCTTCACGCCCGTCATCAGTGACACTGAAATACATGCCGTGACGGCTGGTCACGGCGTTCGCGAGCCGCTCTTGGAGTGACGGTGAACGGACGGCCAGCGCCGCATCGAGCGAACCGGCGACAGCCTGCAGTTCGCCCAGATCCTGCGCGACGAAATGCCGGTTGATGGACCGCTCGACCTGCAACGCGAATGCGGCGAACAGCAGCGTCATCGCGCAGCTCAGGATGAGCGTGATGCGCAGCGCCAGCGACCACGGTCGGCGCCTAGCTGGCTGCAGCGGCTGCTCAGGCGGCATCGGGCAGGTCCAGCAGGTAGCCCATGCCGCGCACGGTCTGGACCAGCTTCGGCTCGAAGTCGTCGTCCACCTTGGCGCGCAGGCGGCGGATCGCGACATCGATCGCATTCGAGTCGCTGTCGAAGTTCATGTCCCAGACCTGCGATGCGATCAAGGAACGCGGCAGCACTTCGCCCTGGCGTCGCACCAGCAACTCGAGCAGCGAGAACTCCTTTTGCGTGAGGTGCAGGCGCCGGCCGGCGCGGGTTGCGCGGCGGCGCGGCAACTCGAGCACGAGATCGGCGACCTGCAGCCGATCCAACGGCATTGGCACCTGGCCGCGCCGCAGCAGCGTGCGGACCCGGGCCAGCAACTCGGAGAACGCAAACGGCTTGACCAGGTAGTCGTCGGCGCCCAGCTCAAGTCCCTTGACCCGGTCGCTGACGCTGTCGCGCGCGGTCAGGAACAGCACCGGCGTGCGCCGGCCGGCCTCACGCAGCGACTGCAGGATGCGCCAGCCGTCCAGGTCCGGCAGCATCACGTCGAGCACCAGCAGGTCGTGGTCGCCGGTGGCGGCCAGGTGCAGGCCGTCCAGTCCGTTGCGCGCGAGTTCGACCGCGAAGCCCGCCTCCGCCAGGCCCTGCTTCAGGTAGCTGCCGGTCTTTTCTTCATCCTCGACGATCAGCAGCTTCATGAGCCCCTTCCTGCCATGCTTGTCGGCCAATGTAAGGTGCGCGAACCGTCGCGCAGATGACCGGAAGATGACGGGATCGTCATGCGCCGGTCATGCAGCGGTTCTGGCCGCAAGCCGATGATTGCATTCGTGTGCAGACTTCGAAAGCGACCATGCATTTCAGCGCCCCATCCGCTCGGCCGTTTGAAACTATCGGCCCGTCGCGTCGGCGGTTCGTCACTGGGCTGGCCACCAGCGGCGCACTCGCAGGCTTTGGTCTCTGGCCCGGCAGAGGCACGGCCGGTCCGATGCCAGGCAACGCGACCGTGCTGTCCGGCACCGAGTTCGACCTGACCATCTCGCAAAGCCCGGTCGCCCTCACCGGCCGCGCCCGCACGGCAACGCTCGTGAACGGCTCGCTGCCTGCCCCGCTGCTGCGCTGGCGCGAAGGCGACGAGATCACGCTGCGCGTGACCAATCGGTTGCCCGTCACCAGTTCGATTCACTGGCACGGCATTCTGCTGCCATTCCGGATGGACGGCGTGCCGGGCCTTACGTTCAACGGCATCCAGCCCGGCGAAACCTTTCACTACCGGTTCAAGGTCAACCAGAGCGGCAGCTACTGGTATCACAGCCATTCGCGTTTTCAGGAGCAGACCGGCGTGTACGGACCGATCGTGGTCGAGCCGCGCGGCGGCGAACGCTTCAAGGCCGAACGCGACTATGTCGTGCTGCTGTCCGACTGGTCGGACGAAGACCCGGAAGCCATCTTCTCGAACCTGAAGAAGATGGCCGACTACTACAACTTCAACCAGCCGACCGCGATCGGCTTCGCGCAGGACGCCTCGAAGATCGGCCTGCAGGCGGCGCTGGCCAAACGCCGGATGTGGAACCAGATGCGCATGAGCCCGACCGATCTGTCGGACCTGACCGGTTACACCTACACGTATCTGATGAACGGCAACGCGCCGGACGGCAACTGGACCGCGCTGTTCAATCGCGGCGAAAAGGTGCGCCTGCGCTTCATCAACGGCTCGTCGCAGAGCATCTTCGACGTGCGGATCCCAGGCCTGAAGATGACGGTGGTGGCCGCCGACGGACAGGATGTGGAGCCGGTCGGCGTCGAAGAATTTCGCATCGCCGTCGCGGAAACCTACGACGTGATCGTCGAGCCGACGGACGACCGTGCCTACACCGTGTTCGCACAGTCGATCGACCGCAGTGGCTACGCGCGCGGCACGCTGACGCCGCGCGCGGGCCTGGCAGCCGAGGTGCCGGCGCTCGATGCGCCGCAGTGGCTCACGATGGCCGACATGATGGGCGCGATGGCGATGCCCGGCATGGACATGCACGACCACGGCGGCATGGACATGGGCAACCAAACGTCCGCTGCTGGCAACGGTGACATGGAGGGCATGGACCATGCGGCGATGGGACATGCCAGCATGGTTGGAACCAAAAACCCGGCGCCGATGGCCCGCCACGCACGCACCGAGTACGGCCCCGGCGTCGACATGCGCGTGGACATGCCGCGCGACAACATCGACGACCCCGGCATCGGCCTGCGGGACAGGAAGCACAAGGTGCTGACCTACGCCGACCTGCACACGATCGGCGGCCCGATCGATGCGCGCGAGCCGGGCCGCGAGATCGAGCTGCACCTGACCGGCAACATGGAACGCTACATGTGGTCGTTCGACGGGCAGAAGTTCTCCGACTCGAAGCCGCTGCATTTCCGCCACGGCGAGCGGCTGCGCATCACGCTCGTGAACGACACGATGATGCCGCACCCGATCCACCTGCACGGCATGTGGAGCGAGCTGGAGAGCCCGGACGGTGCGTTCCAGGTGCGCAAGCACACGATCATGGTGCAACCTGCGCAGCGCATCCGCTACGCAGTGACAGCCGATGCGCCCGGCAACTGGGCGTATCACTGCCACCTGCTCTATCACATGGAGGCCGGCATGTTCAGGAAGGTGGTGGTGTCTTGAGGCAGCTGTTCATCGCACCATCGCGCAATACTCCGACGTTCTCGTCCACATTCCGTGCGCTGCTGTATACGACAGCGCTGGGCGCACCGCTGGCATTCGCGCAACAAGCCGGGCAGCCAATGCAAGGCATGGACCACGGCTCAATGAAGGGCATGGATCACAGCCAAATGAAAGGCGTGGGTCCCGGCAAGGCGAATGACGCGGGCGGTATGAAAGGCATGAGTCATGACCAGCCAAGCAGGTCAGGCAACATGAAGGGCATGAACCACGGCTCGATGAAGAATTCGGGCGGCATGCAGGGCATGGATCAGGGCGATGCCAAGGGTCCAGCCTCGATGCAAGGCATGGGCTCGATGCAAGGTGGCTCGGCACCGCCCGATGCGCGGGACCCCGATGCCTATGCCGACGGCCTGACGCTCGGGCCCATGCGCGGCATGGACATGGCCGACAACGACCCTTACGCCCAGCTGCTGCTGGACCAGTTCGAAGGTTACCGCAGCAGCAGCGGCGAAGCCGGCATCCGGTTCGATGCGCAGGCCTGGTACGGCACCGACTTGAACAAGCTGTGGTTCAAGGCCGAAGGTGGGCGCGCCGGCGGACAGTTGGGCGAGACCCGAGCCGAGGTGCTCTACAACCGCGCGTTCGCCCCCTACTTCGGCTGGCAGGCCGGCGTACGGCACGACTTCGGCGGCGGGGGCCCGGGTCGCAACTGGGCGGCAGTTGGTATCCAGGGGCTGGCGCCGTACTGGTTCGACGTCGAGGCGACTGCCTATGTCGGCCCATCCGGGCCCACGGCGTTTCGCTTTAAGGGCGAATACGACCTGCGCATCACCCAACGCCTGGTGCTGCAGCCGGACCTGGAGTTCGACATCTACGGCAAGAACGATTCCAAGCGCGACACTGGCTCGGGCCTGGCCGAAGCCGACTTGGGCTTTCGGCTGCGCTACGAGATCACGCGCAAGTTCGCGCCCTACATTGGTGTGAGCTGGGGCCGCAAGTTCGGCAACACCGCCGACTTTGCTCGGCGGTCCGGCGAGCCGGTCGGGGAGAGCCGGATCATTGCTGGCATCCGGCTCTGGTTTTGACTGAGGCGGGGTAAAACATGTCATCGACGGTCAAACATGTGGTGGCCACTGCGCTGGTGCTGACGGTCGGCGCAGCCGCCGCGGGTGCCGCGTTCATCTGGTCGGGTGCCTACGACATCGGCGCCGACGCCAAGCACACGTCGCTGGTACACGCCGTGCTGGAGACCACGCGCGAGCGCTCCGTCAAGGTGCGCGCCGACAAGCTGCAGGTGCCCGACTTGACGGCCGAAGCCGGCATTGTCAAAGGCGCCGGCAACTATGCAGCCATGTGCGTTCAGTGCCACATGGCGCCCGGCATGGACCGCACCGAGCTGAGCCAGGGTCTCTACCCTGAGCCGCCGAACCTGACGAAGGAAAAAGTCGATCCGGCCCATGTGTTCTGGGTCGTCAAGCACGGCATCAAGGCGTCCGCGATGCCGGCCTGGGGTCATTCGATGCCGGACGCCGACATCTGGAATGTCGCGGCATTCCTACAAAAACTGCCCGAGCTTGACCAGGCGCAGTTCGATCAGATGGTGGCTGCGAGTGGTGGACATTCACACGGCGGCGGCGAGTCCGGCGGGCATCACCACGATGCCGGCGGCTCGATGAAGGATCACCACGACGGCAGCGCGGACGACGAAAAAGCGCATGACGCGACCGCTGCCGACGGGCACCACGCCGACGCCGCCGACAAACCAATTGCTGCGGAATTTAAGCCCGCGTCGCCGGCAGACGCGGCGCGGCCCAAGCCAGCGACCGCCGCCGAACACCATGACGACGGCCACAAACACTGACTGGATCGAGATCTCTGCGCACGATGAGCAAATATTCGAAGTTCACCGCCATGATCGCCACGTCGACGGCGGTCATGCTGGCATTGATGTACCTCAACACGTACCAGTGGGACCACGTGTTTTTCAGCGAAACGCGCTTCTACATGGCGTTCGTGATGGGCGCCAGCATGGCGCTCATCATGCTGCTGTTCATGCTGAATATGTACACGAGCCGGTCGACCAACTGGGCGATCGTCGCCATCAGCGTGGCGGTCTTCGCTGGTGCGTTGTGGTTGGTGCGCAGCCAGGAAACGGTCGAGGACGTGTCCTGGATGAAGGCGATGATTCCGCATCACTCGATTGCGATCCTGACCAGCGAACGGGCCCACATCACGGACCCGCGGGTGCGCAAGCTGGCCGACGGAATCATCGAAGCACAGCGCCGCGAGATCGGCGAGATGAAGGCGCTGATCAAGGATCTGCAGAAGTAAGTTCGTGCGCGTGGTGCTGCCCGATGCCCGATTCAACTGCCGCACTGCAGCAATCCAACGGGCTGGCAGCGGGGCTTTCCGCCTGGGTCAACGAGGGAGATGCTGTGGTGGAACGCGAAACGGAAGACGACGGTGAGCCACCGCTGGGCCAGGCCGAGCTGAAGCAACTGCGAGTTCGCGTCGTCGCGCTGGAAAGCGTGGTGCTGGCCCTTTTGACGGCTGCCTCCGAACCGCAACGCAAACTGGTTGCCCAGATGGCGCGGCGCATCGCTCCCCGGGCCGGCGCCACCGCGCATCGGGTCACGCTTCACGCGGCCGATGAGATTGCGGGTCTGTTGGAACGTTCAAAACGGCTCAACCGTGTCAGGCGCTGAACGCGGCGCAAGGAAAGAGTTTCAGGCACGCGGTCAGGCACCAGATCCATCTTGTCTTGATGGACCAGCCACCAAAACAATTGACCTTCCCATCATGGGACGCTTTATCTTCGTTTCGAAATTAAAGGTCGCATCTGATCAGCGCAGCCGGTTTGTAAAAACGCCGTCGGCATCTGCTGTAGCCAACGACTGCACAAGGAATCCCAGATGAATGCGAAACCGCATCCGCAAATGCACGAGCACGGACCTGACACGCCGTCGGCATCCCCCGCGACGGCGTCGCTGAAAGACCCGGTCTGCGGCATGAACGTGACCGAGCAGTCACCGCATCACCTGGCGCACGCCGGACAGGACTATTTTTTCTGCAGCGGGAAGTGTCAAGTCAAGTTTGACGCCGAGCCGGCGCGCTACTTGGCACCGAAGGCCGCAGATGCCCGACCGCCCGCGCATGCACCCGCGGCAGCTGGCGCCATCTACACCTGCCCGATGCACCCGCAGATCCGGCAGGATCACCCCGGCGACTGCCCGATCTGCGGCATGAGCCTGGAGCCGGAGATGCCCTCGCTGGAGGACGAAGCGAATCCGGAGCTGGTCGATTTCACCCGGCGCTTCTGGTGGACGTTGCCGTTCACGCTGGCCGTGCTGTTTCTTGCCATGGCTGGACACGGGCTGCAGTGGTTCGAAGGCCAGACCCAGAACTGGATCGAACTCGTGCTGACGTTGCCGGTCGCGCTCTGGGCCGGTTGGCCGTTCTACAAGCGTGGCGTGCAGTCAATCATCAACCGCAGCCCCAACATGTGGACGCTGATCGGCCTGGGCACGAGCGTCGCATTTGTCTACAGCTTGGTGGCCACCGTTGCGCCGCAGATTTTTCCAGCCACCTTTGTCGTCGATGGTCGGGTCGGCGTGTATTTCGAAGCGGCCGCAGTGATCATTTCGCTGACCTTGCTGGGCCAATTGCTCGAACTCAAGGCGCGCTCGCAAACCTCGGCGGCGATCAAGTCACTGCTCGGGCTGGCGCCGAAGACCGCGCGCCGCATCGCGGACGACGGCACCGAAGCCGACGTGCCGCTGTCCGACATCCACGTAGGCGACCGGCTGCGTGTGCGCCCAGGCGAGAAGGTGCCGGTCGATGGCGTCGTCGTCGAAGGCAGCAGTTCGCTCGACGAGTCAATGCTGACCGGCGAGCCGCTGCCGGTTGCCAAACGCGCCGGCGACAAGCTGATCGGCGCCACGCTGAACGCCAGCGGCGCGCTGGTCATGCGCTCCGAGCACGTCGGCTCGGCCACCGTGCTGTCGCAGATCGTGCAGATGGTCGCGCAGGCGCAGCGCTCACGCGCGCCGATGCAGCGCATGGCCGACACGGTGGCTGGCTACTTCGTCGTCACCGTCGTGGGGGTCGCGCTGCTGACGTTCTTCGGCTGGGGGCTGTTCGGCCCGCCGCCGAGTTGGGTGCGCGGGCTGATCAACGCGGTGGCGGTGCTGATCATCGCTTGTCCGTGCGCGCTAGGGCTGGCCACGCCGATGTCGATCATGGTCGCGACCGGTCGCGGTGCGACGCAGGGCGTGTTGTTTCGCGACGCGGCCGCGATCGAGAATCTGCGCAAGGTTGACACGCTGATCGTTGACAAGACCGGCACGCTGACCGAGGGCAAACCAACATTCGAACGCGCGATCGCTACCAGAGGGTTCGACGAAACCGATGTGTTACAACTGGCCGCAAGCCTGGACCAAGGCAGCGAGCATCCCTTGGCCGCAGCCATCGTCGCAGCCGCCCGCGAGCGGGGGTTGAAACTATCGACACCTGAGCAGTTCGATTCGGAATCCGGCATCGGCGTGCGCGGCCAAGTCGATGGCCAGGCGCTCGCCCTTGGCAACACCGCGTTGATGGAACAGCTGGGTGTGTCGATTTCGGTATTGAAAGATGACGCCGAAGAATTGCGCAGTCAGGGCGCAAGCGTGATGTATCTGGCGGTCGATGGCCGCCTGGCTGGCCTGCTGGCTGTCTCTGATCCGGTCAAGGCCACCACGCCGGACGCGCTTGCATCGCTGCGGGCCACTGGCCTGCGCGTGGTAATGGCCACCGGCGATGGGCTGACCACGGCCCGATCGGTCGGCCAGCGCCTGGGCATCGACGAAGTGCACGGTGAAGTCAAGCCGGCGGACAAGCTCGGGCTGGTCGAGAAGCTGCAGGCCGAAGGCCGGATCGTCGCGATGGCCGGCGACGGCATCAACGACGCGCCGGCTCTTGCCAAGGCCGACGTCGGCATCGCGATGGGCACCGGCACCGACGTGGCGATGAACAGCGCGCAGCTCACGCTGGTCAAGGGCGACCTGCGCGGGATTGCCACGGCGCGCGAGCTGTCGGTGTCGACTGTAGCCAACATGAAGCAGAACCTCGGCTTCGCGTTCGTCTACAACGCACTCGGCATTCCGCTGGCAGCCGGCATTCTGTATCCATTCACCGGCTGGCTGCTGTCGCCCATGATCGCGGCGCTCGCGATGAGCCTGAGCTCGGCTTCCGTGATCGCCAACGCGCTGCGGCTGCGCGGTGCGCGTGCGGACGGCAAATAAAGACAGCGCACTGCTGATCGGGCTCTTCATCTATCCCGGTTGCCCAAGGACCGACTCGAAACCTCTCTCAAGTGCCAGCTTCCTTTTCTTTCAACCCCCTTCAAAACTTCTGGAGTCAATCGACATGAAGGACAGCAACTGGAACGTTGCGCTGCCTGGCCACCCCCGCCCGAGCCGGCGTCGTTTTGTGACCGGCTTTGCCATGTGCGGTACCGCAGCCATGGTCGGATTGCCGGCGCGTGCCGCACGCACTGCAGCGCGGCCGGTGGAACCCACGGTCCTCAGCGGCACCGAGTTCAACCTCACGGTCCGGCGCGAAGTCTTCAACCTGACCGGCACCGAGAGCTGGGCCAACACCATCAATGGCGGCGTGCCGGGGCCGGTGCTCAGATGGCGCCAGGGTGACGTGGTCGACATTCATCTGACGAACGAGATGCGCGACGTGACCGGCTTCCACTGGCACGGCATCATCCTGCCGAACACCATGGACGGCGTGCCCGGACTGCAGTTCGCGGGCATCCAGCCTGGTGAGACGTTCCATTACCGGTTCCCGGTCGTGCAAAGCGGCACCTACTGGTATCACAGCCACATGGGCTACCAGGAGCAGAAAGGCGCCTACGGCGCGCTGATCATCGAGCCCGATGGCAAGCCGCTGATCCAGGCCGACCGCGAGCACGTCATCGTGCTCAGCGACTGGACCGACGACGATCCGCTGGTGATCGCAAACAACTTGAAGCAGGACAGCGACTACTACAACTTCAAGAAACGCACGTTGGAGACCGATCTGGCCGACATCGAGCAGAACGGCCTGGGCATGACGGTGAAAGAGCGCTGGCGCTGGGCGCAGATGCGTATGCGGCCGACGGGCTTATCGGTGTTGTCGGGGGTTAATTACACCTACTTGATGAACGGCTCGCCGCCGGACGCGAACTGGACCGCGCTGTTTCAGCCTGGCGAGCGGGTGCGGCTGCGCATCATCAACGCCTCGGCGGCGACCTACTACGACGTGCGCATCCCGGGCTTGAAGCTCAGCGTCGTGCATGTGCACGGCAACGACGTCGAGCCGGTCGAAGTCGATCAGTTCCGCATCGGCGTGGCAGAGACCTACGACGTCATCGTCGAACCGCGCAAAGACGAGGCATATTCGATCTTCGCCCAGGACATGGGCCGCACCGGCTACGCGCGCGGTACGCTCGCGCCGCGCTTGGGGCTGGATGCACCCGTGCCGCCGATGGACGACCGGCCGCTGCGCGGCATGGCCGACATGGGCATGGCGGCGATGGCGCCGAAGCAGATCGACGCCTCGCGGCAGGACCGCTCGCGGCTCGGCGGCCTGATGGGCAAGCAGTCGATGGAAGTCGTCTCCGACCTGTCGCTGCTGCCCGGTCAACAGCCCAATCTGCCGCGGCCGGCCGTGGCCAAATCGAAGCCGGGCGTGGAGGAGCTGTTCGTCGCCGACAAGCTGATCGACCGGCTCAAGTCGCCCGGCGACGGCCTGAACCACCTGGACCGCCGCGTGCTGACTTACGCCGACCTGCGCTCGCGCCGCCCCGGTCTCGACAAACGCCCACCCACGCGCGAGATCGTGCTGCGCCTGACCGGCAACATGGAGCGGTTCATCTGGGGCTTCAACGGCAAAAAATTCACCGAGGTCGGCCCGATCGATGTCAGAGTCGGCGAGCGTTTCCGCCTGCGCATGATCAACGACACGATGATGAGCCACCCGATCCATCTGCATGGCATGTGGATGGAGCTTGAGAACGGGCAGGACGACGCCTACCGGCCGTATCTGCACACCGTGAACGTGCAGCCGGCGCAGAACGTCTCGATGCTGGTCACGCCGATTGCGACCGGCCAGTGGCCGATGCACTGCCACATCCTCTACCACTTTGAAGCTGGCATGTTCCGCACCGTGCGCGTGTTGCCGGCGGAGACCAGCGATGTCTGAGAACGAGATGGAGCCCCATGGGCATTCGGCCCTTGCGCTGGTCATCGGCACGCTGCTGGCATGGAACGCCCATGCCCAGATCAAACCTCCGCTGAACGACAACCAGCTCAGCGGCGCGTCTCCGTATGGCAACCCGATCAAGGACGACCGGATCTATGGGCACGTGCTGCTCGACCAATTCGAGCAGCGCATCGGCAACGGCAAGGAACCCTACACGCGATGGGACGGCCAAGCTTGGATCGGCAACGACTTCCACCGGCTCTGGATCAAGTCGGAGGGCCGGGCCAACGCGGACGGCAACGGCAACATCGGCGACGGCAAGACCGAGCTGCTCTACGACCGCCCGATCACGACGTTCTTCGATCTGCAGGCCGGGGTTCGCTACGACCTGGACTCGAAGCCGGGCCGGGCCTGGGGTGCGCTGGGCATTCAAGGGCTCGCGCCGGGCTTCTGGAATGTCTCGGCCACCGCGTACGCGGGTGGAAATGGGCGTCTGGCGTTGAACACCAACGTTTCCTACGACTACTACATCACCCAGCGCCTTGTGCTGCAGCCGCAGTTCGAGACCAACTGGTATTCCAAGGAAGACTATGCGCGCCGGATCGGCTCCGGGCTGTCGGACGTCGACAGCGGCTTGCGGCTCCGATACGAAATCTCGCGCAAGTTCGCGCCGTATATCGGCGTGACGTATCAGAAGTGGTTCGGCAACACGGCCGATATTCGCCGGGCGAACGGCTCGTCGACCAAGGACTTCCGGGTCGCGGTCGGCATTCGGATGTGGTTTTGATATGCGCATCTTCCACAACCGTTCTCCAAGCTCGGTGCCACTGAAACGAAAAGGCCCATCGATGTTGAAGTCCCTGGTTTTGCTGCTCGTGCTGCTCATCATGCCGATTCATCGGGCGTTCGCGGAGCAGCCATCGATTCCTTCGATCAGTGCCGATCAAAGTCATGTGGCCGATCCGCCAAAACCGATCGAGCCTGACATGAAAGGCTTTGGTACGCGCGCCGTGCCGGGCCGGACGCTCAACGAAATGCTGGAACACTGTCGTGCGCAACGCGTGTCGCAAGACGCCGTGGAGCAGGCGCGCTGCAAGCAACTGCTGCGCACCCTGAAGAACCAGCCGGGCAACACGCGCGACTGATCGTGGTCAGCGTCGGTCGGGCACCGACGCCGGCTGCACCGCATTCAACACTGAAACGGCTATTGCAGGAAAGGCTACTGTGTTTCCATCGTGGCTCCACATGCTTTCGATTGGGGCGCTGCTGCTCGGCGCCGCCTGCCTGCTGGTCATCGCGCTCGACGTGGTGCGGCATCCGCAGAAGATGGCGGTGATGAACGTGGTCTGGCCGGTCACCGCGCTGTTCGGCACCGTGCTCACGCTTGTGGGCTATTTCCGCTGGGGCCGTGCATCGTCTGCCGAAGCGATGCGGCAGGACAAAGCGCAGGGCCGTGACATGCCGGCTGAGCGGCAGCCGTTCACGGTACTCGTCGGCAAGGGCGCATCGCACTGCGGCGCAGGCTGCATGATCGGTGACGTGTGCGCGGAATGGCTCGCGTTCTTCTTTCCGGGAATAGCGGTCTGGCTCGGCTGGCACTCGATCTTTGCAGACAAGATCTATGCGGTCTGGGTGCTCGACTTCCTCTTTGCGTTCGGCCTCGGCATCGTATTCCAGTATTTCGCGATTGTTCCGATGCGCGGGCTATCGTTCGGCGCAGGCATCGTCGCCGCGCTGAAGGCCGACACGCTGTCGCTCGCCTCCTAGCAGGTCGGCATGTACGGCTTTATGGCGTTCGCGCAGTTCTACCTGTACGGCCATCTGATCGGCCACCAGGCTGACGTCGACACGCCCGAGTTCTGGTTCGCGATGCAGCTTGCGATGATCGCGGGCTTTGCGACCGCCTATCCGGTCAACTGGTGGCTGATCCGCAAAGGAATCAAGGAGAAAATGTGATCGGCGGCGCTGGTCAGACCAGCACGCGCTCGATCCCGCCCGCGTTCGCGACCTTCACGTAGTCGGGCAGCCAGTCGGGCCCCAGGATGCGGTTCGCCATCTCGACCACGATGTAGTCGGCTTCGAGCAGGCCGTTCTGCAGGTCGTCCTGGTAGCGGCTCAAGCCTTGCAGGCAGCTCGGGCAGCTCGTCAGGATCTTGACGTTCGCGGGTGCGGGCGCAGGTGAATCCGACCCCAGCGCGCGCAACGCGGCAGCGCCCTTCTTCAACTCCTCTTCCTTGCGAAACCGCACCTGCGTCGCGATGTCCGGCCGCGTCACGCCGAGCGTGCCCGATTCGCCGCAGCAGCGGTCGTTCTTCAGCACTGCGTCGCCGACCAGCGCCTTCACGGTCTTCATCGGCTCCTGCAGCTTCATCGGCGTGTGACACGGGTCGTGGTACAGGTACGCGCCCTGGTTATCGGCGGGCAGCTTGATGCCTTTTTCCAGCAGGTACTCATGGATGTCGATGATGCGGCAGCCCGGAAAAATCTTGTCGAACTGGTAACCCTGCAGCTGGTCGTAGCAGGTGCCGCAGCTGACCACGACGGTCTTGATGTCGAGGTAGTTCAGCGTGTTGGCGACGCGGTGGAACAGCACGCGGTTGTCGGTGATGATCTTCTCGGCCTTGTCGTACTGGCCCGAGCCGCGCTGCGGATACCCGCAGCACAGGTAGCCGGGCGGCAGCACGGTCTGCACGCCCGCATGCCAGAGCATTGCCTGGGTGGCCAGCCCCACCTGGCTGAACAGGCGCTCCGAGCCGCAGCCGGGGAAGTAGAACACCGCTTCGGTTTCCGACGTGGTGGCCGCCGGGTCGCGGATCACCGGCACGTAGTCCTTGTCCTCGATGTCGAGCAGCGCGCGCGCTGTCTTCTTCGGCAGGCCGCCGGGCAGCTTCTTGTTGATGAAGTGGATCACCTGCTCTTTCACCGGCGCGGCGCCGATCGTGGCGGGCGGGCTCGCAGTCTGCCTGCGCGCGACGCGCTTGAGCAGGTCGTTTGCGATGCGCTGCGCCTTGAAGCCGACGTCCACCATCAGGCCGCGCATGACCTTGATCGTCTGCGGACTGGTCGCGTTCAGCATCAGCATCGCAGCCTTGTTGCCAGGCCGAAAGCTCTTTTTGCCCATCTTGCGCAGCAGGTTGCGCATGTTCATCGACACGTCGCCGAAGTCGATATCGACCGGGCACGGCGACAGGCACTTGTGGCAGACCGTGCAGTGGTCGGCCACGTCCTCGAACTCTTCCCAGTGCTTGATGGAGATGCCGCGGCGCGTCTGCTCCTCATACAAGAACGCTTCGATCAGCAGAGACGTGGCCAGGATCTTGTTGCGCGGGCTGTACAGCAGGTTGGCCCGCGGCACGTGTGTCGCGCAGACCGGCTTGCACTTGCCGCAGCGCAGGCAGTCCTTGATGCTGCCCGCGATCGCGCCGATGTCGCTTTGCTGCATGATCAAGGACTCATGCCCCATCAGACCGAAGCTCGGCGTGTAGGCATTGGTCAGGTCGGCGTGCAACACCGGGTCGTGGCGCAGCAGCTTGCCCTTGTTGAAGCGGCCTTCGCGGTCCACCTTGGCCTTGTAATCCGTGAACGGCTGCATCTCGGCTTCGGTCAGGAACTCGAGCTTTGTGATGCCGATGCCGTGCTCGCCCGAAATCACGCCGTCCAGGCTGCGCGCGAGCGCCATGATGCGCTCCACCGCTCCATGCGCGGCCTGCAGCATCTCGTAGTCGTCGCTGTTGACGGGGATATTGGTATGCACGTTGCCGTCGCCTGCATGCATGTGCAATGCGATCCAGACCCTGCCTTTCAACACGCGCTGATGGATCGCGCGGCATTCGGCCAGGATCGGTGCGAACGGCGCGCCCGCGAAGATGCGCTGCAGTTCAGCCTGCAGCTGCGTCTTCCAGCTCGCGCGCAGGCTGTGGTCTTGCAACTGCTGGAACAGCGTGTCCGCATCGTCGAGCCAGTCCTGCCACTGATCGCGCACGCTGGACACCAGGGCAAGCGCCTGGCCCACGCGGTCTTCGAGCAGTTCGGGCGTCGCGATCTCCGATGCGTCGTCGCCCTTGCCGAGCGGCAGGTTGCCGCGCAGAAAGAACGCTTCGAGCTGGTCGCAGAGCTTCAGCTTGTTGCGCAGCGATAGCTCGATGTTGATGCGCTCGATGCCGTCCGTGTATTCGGCCATGCGCGGCAGCGGTATCACCACGTCCTCGTTGATCTTGAACGCATTGGTGTGGCGGCTGATCGCAGCCGTGCGTTTGCGATCGAGCCAGAACTTCTTGCGCGCTTCCGGGCTGATCGCGATGAAGCCTTCGCCATTGCGCGAGTTCGCGATGCGCACCACTTCGCTGGTCGCGCGCGCGACCGCATCGGCGTCGTCGCCGACGATGTCGCCGAACAGCGCCATCTTCGGCACGCCGCCACTCGCTGCGCCGCGTTTCGATTTCGTCGCATAGCCGACTGCGCGCAGGTAGCGGTCGTCGAGGTGTTCCAGGCCCGCGAGCAGCACGCCCGAGCGTTTCGCCTCGGTGAACATGAAGTCCTTGATCTCGACGATGCTCGGCACCGCATCCTTCGCGTTGCCGAAGAATTCGAGACACACGGTGCGCGTGTGCGCGGGCATCCGGTGCACGATCCAGCGCGCACTCGTGATCAGGCCGTCGCAGCCCTCCTTCTGGATGCCGGGCAGGCCGGACAGGAACTTGTCGGTCACGTCCTTGCCGAGACCTTCCTTGCGGAACGTCTTGCCGGGCACGTCGAGCCGCTCGGTGCGCAGCGGCGTCTTGCCATCGGCTGCGAAATACTGCAGCTCGAAGCTCGCCGTCTCAACGTCGTGGATCTTGCCGAGGTTGTGCTCGATCCGCGTGACTTCGAGCCATTCGGCGTCCGGCGTCACCATGCGCCAGGACGCCAGGTTGTCGAGCGCGGTTCCCCAGAGCACGGCCTTCTTGCCGCCCGCGTTCATCGCGACGTTGCCGCCGACGCAGGACGCTTCGGCCGACGTCGGATCGACCGCGAACACGTAGCCCGCGCGCTCGGCCGCATCGGCGACGCGCTGGGTCACGACGCCCGCTTCGGTCCAGACGGTAGGCACCGGCTGCGCCACGCCAGGCAGTTCGCGCAGCTCGACTTCGGTCATCGCCTCGAGCTTCTCGGTATTGATCACCGCGCTGTTCCAGACCAGCGGAATCGCACCACCCGTGTAGCCGGTGCCGCCCCCGCGCGGGATGATCGTCAGGCCGAGTTCGATGCAGCCTTTGACGAGTTCGGCCATCTCGGCTTCGGTATCGGGCGTGAGCACGACGAACGGATATTCGACCCGCCAGTCGGTCGCGTCCGTCACGTGCGAGACGCGCGACAGCGCATCGAACTTCACGTTGTCGTGCGCGGTGACCTTGCGCAGCCGTGCAAGCGTCGCGCGGCGCAGGTCGTAGGTGTCGGCAAAGCGCTTGCCGAATGCCTGCAGCGCCTGCTGCGCGGCGACCAACAGTTCGCCGACCAGCGCATCGCGTTCACGGTCTTCAGCAGGCGTGCGGCGCTTTTGCACTTCGGCGAGCCGATGGTTCAGCGCATCCACCAGCATCCTGCGCCGGCGCTGGTTGTCCAGCAGGTCGTCCTGCAGATACGGGTTGCGTTGCACCACCCAGATGTCGCCGAGCACCTCGTAGAGCATGCGCGCGGAGCGGCCGGTGCGGCGCTCCTCGCGCAAGGTCTGCAGCAGGTCCCAGGCCCGTTTGCCCAGCAGCCGGATCACGATCTCGCGGTCCGAGAACGACGTGTAGTTGTACGGGATCTCCCGCAGCCGTGGCGCCGCATCGGCGGTGGCGGGGACGAGCTGGGTCAGCGAAGAAGGTGCGTTCATGGCAGGGTCGGATGTTCAGCCAGAACAGCGGGACCCGGCTGGAGGGGAATTTTAAGTCGGGGTGGGCCGCGAGGGCTGCGGCGGGGACGTTCTCGGGCCAGAAGGATTGCGAGAACGCCTTGACCAAACGTACGAAAAAGCGTACCACTACATAGTCCACTTGAGTCGTGACCCGAACCCTTCATGACCATCTTGACCGCCAGCGAAGCCCGCGCAAACCTGTACCGGCTGATCGATCAGACGACCGAATCGCACCAACCCATTCACATCGCAGGCAAGCGATGCAGCGCGGTTCTGCTATCCGCCGAAGACTGGCAGCCGGTTCAGGAAACCCTGCACCTGCTGTCGATACCGGGCTTTCGCGAGTCGATCAAGCAAGGGCAGGCCGAGTCGATCGGTGAAAGTGCAACGGATCTCGACTGGTGAGTGGTTGGAAGGTCATATATGCGAAGCATGCCGTCGAGGATGCAGCAAAAAACTGTCCGCCGCCGGTCTGAAACCCAAAGCGCAGGCTCTGCCGGACATACTGGCGATCGACCCGTTGAGGACGCCCGCGCCGTTTGAGAAACTCGTCGCCGACTTGGCAGGGACGTACTCCAGAAGAATCAACATCCAGCACCGGCTGGTCTACGAGGTTTTTGTCGATAAGGGGTGCGTGCGGGTTCTGCGAATGTGGTCGCATCACGAATGACTTGAAGCGCGGGCTCATGCATAAGCCGAGCAGTCGCTGTCGCGCTCACCTGCGGCCTTCGCGCTTATAGACATCGATGTCACGGGCTTTGAATGGACCCTTCGGCAACGCAGCGCGCAAGGCCCGGGCGCGAGCCAGGCATTCACAAGCGCCGATCCGCCGCAGCAGCAGCACTGACTCAAGACAGACGAGCGCTTCGTGGTTCAAGCTGCGGCAATGGATTTCAGCGGACGCCTTCAGGGCTTCGTACAGGTCCTCCGGAATGTCTTTCAGGGTCAATGTCGTCTGCATTACAGGTGTCATTCAGGAACCATCTCTAGTGGGGTGAGCGAATCCGTCAAGCACCGACATGGCTTTTGCGATCAAGGAAAACCCCGGTTCGCACCCGTTCGTTGCGCTGGTTAAATCCGCTTGTCACAATCCGGCCGCAAGCTGGCAGGCCCGACCCACCTCGATTCGATCCAAGGATGATGCAAAGATGAAGATCAAATTCACTGCAGCCGCGCTCGCCGCGACGCTGTTTGCCGCGCCACTCACGACAGCGCATGCCCAAACCGAAATCCAGTGGTGGCACGCAATGAGCGGGCCGCTCGGCGACTGGGTCGGCGACTTGGCCAAAGCGTACAACGACAGCCAGAAGAACTACAAGGTGGTGCCGACTTACAAGGGCCAGTACGCCGAAGCGCTTACGGCTGCGATCGCGGCGTTCAGGTCCGGCAACGCGCCGCACATTCTGCAGGTGTTCGAAGTCGGCACCGCGACCATGATGGCATCCAAAGGCGCGATCAAGCCGGTCGCCGACGTGATGAAGATGGGAAACGACCAATTCGACCCGAGCGCCTACATCCCTGCCGTGGCCGGCTACTACACCGCGCCCAGCGGCGACATGCTGAGCCTGCCGTTCAACAGTTCGACCACGATCTTCTACTACAACAAGGATGCATTCAAAGCCGCCGGGCTCGATCCCGAGAAGGCGCCGAAGACCTGGCCCGACGTGATCGCCGCGGCGGAAAAACTGAAGGCCAACGGCCACGCCTGCCCGTTCACCACAAGCTGGATCAGCTGGACGCAACTGGAGAGCTTCTCCACCTGGCACAACACGCTGTTCGCGACCGAGAACAACGGCTTCGGCGGACTCGGCGCGCGGCTCGAATTCAACTCGCCCCTGCACGTCAAGCATTTCAACAATCTGGCTGACATGGCCAAGAAAGGCCTGTTCGTCTACAAGGGCCGCAACAACACGGCCGATGCATCGTTTCCTGCTGGCGAGTGCGCGATGATGACCGGCTCCTCGGGCCTCTATGCGCGCGTGTCCAAGGACGCCAAGTTCGCCTACGGCATCTCGACCCTGCCCTACTACCCCGACGTGGAAGGCGCACCGCAGAACACGATCATCGGCGGCGCGAGCCTCTGGGTGATGGCCGGCAAGAAGCCCGACGAGTACAAGGGCGTCGCTGATTTCTTCCAGTATTTGTCCAAGCCCGACGTGCAGTCCGCAAGCCACAAACGCACCGGCTATCTGCCGATCACGATGGCTGCCTACAAGCTGACCGAGGATTCTGGCTTCTATAAGGAGAACCCGGGTACCGATGTGGCCGTAACGCAGATGATCAAAAAAACGACCGATAAATCGCGCGGCATCCGCCTGGGCAACTTCGTGCAGATCCGCACCATCATCGATGAGGAAACCGAACAAATATGGTCGGGCAAAAAAACCGCAAAAGAAGCGCTCGACGAAGCCGTCAAGCGCGGCAATGAGCAGCTTGAACGCTTTGAGAAAGCCAACAAAAGCTGATGGCGGCACCAACCATGCACTGATGCAACATTAGACTCACGCCCGCCGCGCTTCGGATGCTGGAGCCGGCGGGTTTTTTGTTGTCTCCCCTCCGCCCGAATCGCTTCTGTGGAAAAACGAGTCCTGTTCCGCTCGCGCTGGTTGCCCTGGGTGCTGATCGCGCCGCAGATGGCCGTGGTGCTGGTGTTTTTCTTCTGGCCCGCAAGCCAGGCGATTGTGCAGTCGCTGCAAAGCGAAGATGCGTTCGGCATGTCCACGCAATGGGTCGGGTTCGAGAACTTCCGTCGCCTGTTCGATGATTCCGCGTATCTCGAGTCGTTCAAGATCACCGCATGGTTCTCGGTGCTGGTCGCGGGCCTGGGGCTGTCGGTGTCTCTGGTGCTCGCGATCTTCGCGGACCGCATCCTGCGCGGCGGCATCGTCTACAAGACGTTTCTGGTCATCCCGTACGCGGTGGCGCCGGCCGTCGCAGGCGTGCTGTGGGTGTTCATGTTCTCGCCGACGGTCGGCATCGTGGCCTATGCGATGCGCTACTTTGACGTCGAGTGGAACTACTTGATGAACTCGAACCAGGCGATGGCGCTGATCGTGATGGCGGCGGTCTGGAAGCAGATTTCCTATAACTTTTTGTTTTTCCTCGCGGGCCTGCAATCGATCCCGAAAGCGTTGCTCGAAGCCGCGGCCATCGACGGCGCGGGCCCGCTCAAGCGCTTCTTCGACATCCAGTTCCCGCTGCTCACGCCGACCACGTTCTTCCTGCTCGTCATCAACATCGTCTACGCGTTCTTCGACACCTTTGCGATCGTCGATGCGATGACGCAGGGCGGCCCTGGGCGCGACACGACGATCCTGGTCTACAAGGTCTATCACGACGGCTTTCAGGCGCTGGACCTGGGCGGCTCGGCCGCGCAGTCGGTGATCCTGATGGCGATCGTCGTGGCGCTCACGGTGATCCAGTTCCGCTTCATCGAGAAGAAGGTGAACTACTGATGGGGACGCTGCATGGTTGAGCGCCGTCCTGCGATCAAGATCCTGTCGCACCTGGTGCTGTTGCTTGGCATCGTGATCGTCGTGTTCCCGGTCTATCTCGCGTTCGTCGCCTCGACGCACACGCGCGATGCGATCGTGCAGGTGCCGATGCCGGTGATTCCCGGCGGCCAGCTCGTGCAGAACTACACCGGCGCGATCACCGGCGAGGGCATTACGCAAGGTGCCGCCGCGCCGGTCGGCCGCATGCTCTGGGTGAGTCTGGTCACCGCGCTGGTCATCAGCATCGGCAAGATCGCGATCTCGCTGCTGTCCGCATTTGCGATCGTCTACTTCCGCTTCCCGTTCAAGCAGCTGATGTTCTGGATGATCTTCGTGACCTTGATGCTGCCGGTCGAGGTGCGCATCCTGCCGACCTACAAGGTGGTCGCCGACCTCGGCATGCTCAACACGTTCGCGGGCCTCACGGTGCCGCTAATCGCATCGGCCACCGCCACGTTCCTGTTCCGCCAGTTCTTTCTGACCGTGCCCGATGAACTGGTAGAAGCCGCACGCATCGACGGCGCCGGGCCGATGCGGTTTTTCTGGGACGTGCTGGTACCGCTGTCGCAGACGTCGATCGCGGCCCTGTTCGTGATCCAGTTCATCTACGGCTGGAACCAGTACCTGTGGCCGCTCTTGGCCACCACCACTGAGGACATGTACCCGATCGTGATCGGCATCAAACGCATGATCGCGGGCGGCGATGCCGCGACCGACTGGAACATCATCATGGCGACCGCGATCCTCGCGATGCTGCCACCGGCTCTGGTCGTCGTGCTGATGCAGAAATGGTTCGTCAAGGGCCTAGTCGACACGGAAAAATAATCTCGAACAATGGCATCGATCTCCCTTCGCAACGTGATCAAGCGCTATGGGCAGGGCGCGAAAGCCAATCAGGTGATCCACGGGGTCTCGGCCGACATCGCGGACGGCGAATTCATCGTGATCGTCGGGCCTTCGGGCTGCGGCAAGTCCACCCTGCTGCGCATGGTGGCCGGCCTGGAGGAAATCAGCGCTGGCGAAATCGCGATCGGCGGCAAGGTGGTGAACGACATTGAGCCCGCGCAGCGCGACATCGCGATGGTGTTCCAGAACTACGCGCTGTACCCGCACATGACCGTGTTCGACAACATGGCCTATGGCCTCAAGATCGCGAAGATGCCGAAGGATCAGATCCGCACGCGCGTGGACAAGGCCGCAAAGATTCTGGAGCTCGGTGCATTGCTCAAACGCAAGCCGCGCGAACTCTCCGGCGGCCAGCGCCAGCGCGTCGCAATGGGCCGTGCGATCGTGCGTGAGCCGGCGGCATTCCTGTTCGACGAACCGCTGTCGAATCTGGATGCCAAGCTGCGCGCCCAGACCCGGCTCGAGATCCAGAAGCTGCACCGCGAACTGTCCACCACGTCGCTGTTCGTCACGCACGATCAGGTCGAGGCGATGACCCTGGCGCAGCGCATGATCGTGATGAACGCGGGCGTGATGGAGCAGTTCGGTACGCCTCTGCAGGTCTATACCGAGCCGGCCTCGACGTTCGTCGCGAGCTTCATGGGCTCGCCGCCGATGAATTTGCTCAAGGAGGCGCCCGGCACGCGCGTCGGCTTGGTGCTCGGCATCCGGCCCGAACATCTGAAGATCACGAATGGCGGCGATGGCTGGACGCTCATCGTCGAGGCAGTCGAGATGCTCGGCGCGGAGCGGCTCGTCTATGCCCGGCTGGGCGACGAATCGCTGATCGTGCGCACCGATGAAGGCGATCCCGCGCCCGCGCCCGGCGACTCGATCCGCGTGCTGCCCAGAGCCGACCGCATGCACTGGTTCGATGCAGGCAGCGGGCGGCGGATTGAACGGCAGACCTAGTCCGCTTTACTATTACATTGGTAGCAGCAGACGATTGCTGCACGCGCGCGTGATCGGCCAGAAGCTGACCAAGCAACTCGGCAAGAGCCTCATCGTCGACAACAAGCTTGGCGCGGGCGGCAACATCGGCGCCGCGGCCAAGGCCAAGCCCGACGGCTACACACTGCTGATGACCGCCGACAGCTCGCAGGTGATCAACCCGTCGCTTTACAAAAAGCCCGGCTTCGACCCGGTGAAGGATTTCCTGCCGGTGGCGCCGATCGCGACCGCCGGCTACGTGTTGGTCGCCAACAAGGACTTCAAGCCGAATAACGTGGCCGAGCTGATCACGGCAGCCAAGGCCAAGCCCGGCGACATCACGATCGCGTCGGCCGGCAACGGCACGCTGAACCACCTGATCGGCGCGATGCTGCAGAAGGCGGCCGGCATCGAGCTGCAGCACATCCCGTACAAAGGCTCGGCCGCAGCCGTGACCGACGTGGTCGCCGGCCAGGTGCAGGTGTCGGTGCAGAGCCTGCCGTCGTCGATCTCGTTCATCAAGGCCGGCAAGCTCAAGGTGCTGGGCGTCGTGAACGAGAAGCGCGTCGCGGCGCTGCCCGACGCGCCGACCATCGGCGAGACCCTCAAGGGATTCGGTGCGACGCCGTGGTACGGCCTGTTCGCGCCGGTCGGCACGCCGAAGGACGTGATCGCACAGTTGCAAGCTGCGGTCGCGAAAGCGCTCGACGAAAGGGATACGCAGGAAAAGCTCGACACCGTCGGCTGCGCGCCGTTCAAGGGCACGTCGGACCAGCTCGCAAGCCTGATGGCATCCGACCTGCCGCGCTGGGCGGCGATCGTCAAGGAATCGGGCGCTTCGATCGATTGAGCTTTCCCCCAGGCTTCGCTCCCTTCGGTCGGCTTTCGACTTCCCCCTCACCGGGGGCAGCGCCAGCGGCCGGGCGAAGCCCGTCCGCGGCCCTTGCTGGAGGGGAGCGGGTCAATCGCCAAGCTCGGCGCGTTCCGGACCGGCGGCGACCAGGCCACGCTGAAGGACTGGCGTCTCGACCCCGGGGACGACGAGCACGGCTTGCGCCATGCCAGCGTCGCCTTTTTGCGTCAGCACGGCGCGACCTTCGAGTCACGGGCGCAACTCTGGGTGGACGCTGAGAAGCAGCCGATCGAGGACGCGTCGGTCGAATGGCCGAGGGAGCTCAGTGATTGCCGAATGGTCACCACGCTTCGTCTGCCGCCACAGAAAGCGTGCAGCGATGAAAGGCAACGCTGGTTCGACGAGAAGGTGACGTTCCGGCCGGCGCACAGCATGGCTACGCATCGGCTGTTCGGTTCTGTCATGAGCGCTCGACTAAATGTGTATCAGACATTGTCGGAACTGCGCCATCGGAAAAACGGCATTGCCACCGAGAACACCGCGCGGATGAACGAGATTCCCGCCTGAAAGTCAACGCGGTCCGACTAAATGTCTGCTCGATCCTTGTACGCAAACAGGTCGAGAGTCGGCTCCGCTTGCTCAAGCCTTTTCAGCCGTTCCCGGCTCGGCCATGTCGCGGTGCATCTTGGCCAGCACGGGCGCCGGCGTCACATGAGCGACGGCCGCCTGCAGCTTGTTCTTCCAGCCACTGATAACGTCGCCTTCGCCTTTCATCATGGCTTCGAAGCCGACCTTGGCGACTTCGGCCGGATCGTCCTTGTCCTGCGCGCCGACCTTGGTGTCCTCCATGTCGGCGCGCTCGAAGAATTCGGTGTCGGTCGGGCCCGGCATGAGGCAGGTCACGGTCACGCCGCTTTCCTTCAGCTCGTCGCGCAACGCGAAAGAGAATGAATCGAGAAAGGCCTTGCTGCCGTTGTAGACGGCCTGGAACGAGCCGGGCATGAAGCCGGCGATCGAGCCCGTGATCAGAATGCGTCCGACGCCGCGGTCCCGCATCGGCTGGCCCAGGCGGTGGATCAGTTCGATGGTGCCGGTGACGTTGGTGTCGACGACCCGTCGCGCCTCGGCGAAATCCTGGTCGAGGAATGCATGACCGAGCCCGCGGCCGGCATTCGCAAGCAATGCGTCGACGGCCCGGCCGTCGACCGCCGCGACGAGCTTGCCGACGCCTTCCGAAGTCGCCAGGTCGGCCTGCAAGGACTGCACGTCGACGCCGTGCTCACGCAACTGCGCCGCCACCTGCTCGATCTGCGGCTCGTCGGCCGTAATGACGAGATCGAAGCCCTCGCGGGCACAGCACGAGGCCAGCTCGCGGCCGATGCCGGACGATGCGCCAGTGACGACGGCGAGCTTGTTCGCGGAAGAGTTTGATTCCGTGTTTTTCATGGTCTGGTTTCCTTGGCAAAGCTGTCGGGTGTCTTCAGGCCCGATTGCTCAGGCGCCGAACCCCCGCGTCGCTGCGCCACGCATCTCAGCGGCCGGTTTGGGGAAGCCGGAACGCCGGCTGTAGTCGTACTGCATGGTTTTGGCGGCCTTGGGCGTCGCGGCGTTCGCGACCTGCACATCGACGGCCGCCACGCCGGCAAGCATCACGATCGATGTGAGGGTGCGCCACGGGCGGGCACCGCCCGTCATCAGGCCGGTGCCGACCGTCGCGATGTCGAGCACGTCGCCGGCCGCCCGTGCCCACAGCCACGGCTGCGGGTCGCGAGACAACAGCAGGCCGATGCCGACGCCGATCTCGCGCAGACCGTAGCAGCGCACGAGCGTCGGCCGGTCCGGCATGCCGGCGGCACGCGAGAGCGCGCGCGGCATCGCCAGTTCGGCCAGGCCGAGGCCAATGCTGAACCAGCCGAGCACGCGCGCGGGCGAACGCATCGGCCCGATGGGACGCGTGGGCAAGTAGTTGGAGAGGGGATGGCGGATGTCGGCGCTCATGGCTTCAAGACGACCTTGATGCAGCCGTCCTCCTTGTCGCGAAAGGTCTTGTACATGGCCGGCCCGTCTTCGAGCCCGACCGTGTGCGTGATGACGAACGAGGGGTCGATCTGGCCTTCGGCGATGCGCGCCATCAGGTCGTCGGTCCAGCGGTTCACGTGGGTCTGGCCGGTCTTCATGGTCAGCCCCTTGTTCATGAATGCGCCGAACGGGATCTTGTCGACCAGCCCGCCGTAGACGCCCGCGACCGAGATCGTGCCGGCCGGCCGGCACACGTACATCATCTCGCGCAGCACGTGCGGCCGGTCGCTCTCGATCATCACGGCCTGCTTGGCCTTGTCGATCATCGAGTCGATCGAGCGCGGCCAGTAGGCTTCCATGCCGACGGCGTCGATGCACTTCTCGGGGCCCTTGCCGCCGGTCAGCTCCTGCAGGCGATCCAGCACGCTTTCCTGGTCGAAGTCGATCGTGATGGCGCCGCCCGCACGCGCCATGTCGAGCCGTTCGGCCACGTTGTCGATGCAGATGACCTGGCGGGCACCCATCAGCAGCGCGCTGCGCAGCGCGAACTGGCCGACCGGCCCGGCGCCCCAGACCGCGACCGTGTCGCTGGGCTCGATGTCGCAGTTCGCCGCAGCCTGCCAGCCGGTGGGAAAGATGTCGCTCAGGAACAGCACCTGCTCGTCGCTCAGGCCCGCGGGCACCTTGACCGGCGAGACATCGGCATAAGGAATGCGGACGTACTCGGCCTGCCCACCCGCATAGCCGCCGGTCAGATGGCTGTAGCCGAACAGGCCGGCCGGCGTGTGCCCGAACACCAGGTCGCCGAGGTCCTTCCGGCGGTTGCTGCGCTCGCAGACCGACCAATTGCCGCGCCGGCACTGCTCGCACTCGCCGCAGCAGATGGTGAACGGGATGACGACGCGGTCACCAACCTTCAGTTTCGCATTGCCCGAGCCGACCTCGACCACCTCGCCCATGCACTCGTGGCCGACGATGTCGCCCGACTGCATGCCGGGGATGACGCCGTCGTAGAGATGCAGGTCGGAGCCGCAGATCGCGCACGAACTCACCTTGATGATGGCGTCGCGCGGATGCTCGATTTCGGGATCGGGAACGGTTTCGTAGCGAATGTCTTGCTTGCCATGCCAGCACAGGGCTTTCACAGGATGTCCTTTCGTCGTTGCGCTTCGCAGACGTCGGCTCGCCGATGCGTATAGGGGTTGGACGGATTCGGCAACAGACGTGCCCGCGACAGCGAGTCGCACCGTCCGCGACCGATCCATAAGACATCGCTTGATCGACTACGCAGGCCGGCTGATCGGCACAAGCGGCGGATTGTTGTTGTCGGCGCCGGTCGGTGTTCGGGTCGGTCGGCGCGCGAGCAAGACGCTGGTGCCGTCAGCACCGCTGATTCGCCGAATCCCTCTCCACGGCCGCCTCCTGCAGACAGTCGATCAACTGCTCTTGCCCCATCGGCTTGATAAGGTGATGGCGAAAGCCGGCCGCCTTGCTCTTGGCCACGTCCGCGCTCATGCCGTAGCCGCTCATGGCCAATGCGTAGGGCGGCCGGTCGGCGCCAAGCCGGCCCAGCAACTCCCAGCCGGTGCCGTCAGGCAGGCCGAGGTCGGTCAGCAGCACATCGCAACCTGCCGCGGGCGGCACCGTTGCCAGCGCTTCGCGCATCGAGCGGGCCGTCACCACGTCGTGGCCGAGCAGCTCCAGCAGCATGCACAACATGTCGCGCGTGTCGGGGTGATCCTCAACGATGAAAACGCGCAGGCGGCGATCGAGAGCGACGCCCGGATCAGCGTCTGGATTCTTCGGAAGGTCGGTTGGCAGCGTCATCAGGCAGTGGCAATTCGATCGCGAACGCCGTACCCAGGTCTTTGCCGGAGCTCTCAGCGCGCAGCACGCCACCGTGCTTTTCGATCGTCGCCTTGGCTATAGCAAGTCCGAGGCCCAGGCCACCGAATTCGCGCGCCACCCAGGTGCCGCCCTGCCGGAACGGATCGAAAATGACCGGCAATGCTTCGGCCTCGATGCCGACCCCGTTGTCCTCGACGACCGCAAAGAAGCGCCCGCCTTCGCTGCGTGTCGACAGGCGGATCGCGCCGCCGGCCGGGGTGAACTTCGCAGCGTTCTTGAGCAGGTTCCAGACGGCCTGCTGGAGCCGGTTGAAGTCCCCCTCGAGCCGATGCGCGCCCGCCTCCAGCGCGACCGTCAGACGCTGGTTCTTGTTGCGGATGTCGGGCTCCGAGATCTCGAGCGCCCCCTGGATCGCGGCATGCAGGTCCATCGGTTCCATGACGATGTCGAACGTGCCGCGCGAGACCCGCGTCAGATCCAGCAGGTCGTCGATCAGGTGCGCCTCGATGCGCACGTTGCGGCGGATCAGCTCGTGTGTCGAACGCACCTTTTGATCGAGGTCTTTCCTGAGATCGAGCACCTGCAACGCCGTCATGACGGGCGTGAGCGGCGTGCGCAGCTCGTGCGAGAGCACAGCCAGGAATGCGTCCTTCGCTTCGCTGGCCGAGACGAGCTGCGCGCGCGCTTCCTCGTTGTCCTTGAGCGCGACGGCCAGCGCGTTTCGACTGCGCTCCAATGCTTCCCGGGACGCACGCGATTCACTCTCGTCGCGCATGATCTTCACGAAGCCGAGCGCCGCGCCTGCGGCGTCCTGCATCGGCATCAGCACCCCGCTGGCCCAGGAGCGGCTGCCGTCCTTGCGCCGATGCGTGCGCTCGTCGAGCGCCCGGCCTGTGGCAAGTGCCGCTGCGGCCTCCTTCGCCGGCACGCCGGCGGCCCGATCCTCGGCCACGAAGATGAGGTCGATCTGCTGGCCGAGCACCTCCGCCGCGGCGTAGCCGAGCAGCGCTTCGGCGCCGGCGTTCCAGGTCGTCAGGCGCCGTTCCAGGTCGGTCGAGACGATCGCATAGTCGCGCGCGTTCTCGACCACGAGGCGCAGCCGCTCGTCGCTCAGCCGCAGCGCTTCCTGCGATACCGCGTACGCCTCGGCCGAGCGCCGTTGCTCGGTCATGTCGATGAAGGTCAGGACAACGCCGGCGATACGGTCGTCCAGGGTCCGATACGGCAGCGCCCGGGCCAGGAACCAGCGATCGTCGTTGCTGCGCACCTCGCGCTCGAGCGGCGCCAGATCGGCCAGCACCCGGACCAGGTCCTGCTTGAGATCGACGTAGAGCAGGCGGTGCGTGATGTCCGACAGCGGCCGGCCGAGGTCGTTCGGCAGCAGGTTGAACAGTTCGACCGCCGCTGCCGTGTAGCGCTTGATGCGCAGCTCGCGGTCGAGAAAGATCGTCGCGATGGCCGACGCGCCCATCAGGTTGTGCAGGTCGCTGTTGGCGTGGCCGAGCTCTTCGACCTTGCTTTTCAGCTCCTGGTTGAGCGTCATCAGCTCCTCGGCCGTCGACTGCGACTCCTCGCGCCCGGTCTCCAGCTCCTCGGTCGCCGAGCGAAGCTCCTCGTTCATCGCCTGCAGCTCTTCATTGCTCGCCTTGAGCTCCTCGACCGAGGTTTCATACTGCTCGACGGTGTCGCGCAGGTGCGCCTTCATCTGCACCAGCTCGCGCTCGAGATGGCGTGCCACAGGGTCGGCGTCGACCGGAAGCCGGGGCGCTGCGTTCGCCCCGTCGCCGTCCGGCATCGATGTGCGCCGGTTGAAGATGACCAGCGAATAGCCGGCATGCGGTTCGGGCGCCGGCAGCACCCGCAGGTCGACCCGGACCAAGCGGCCGTTGTCTTCCATCGGCAGGTCGTACACGTCGACTTCGTCCTGCCGCTCGGCCGCCTGGAACAACGCGGAGCGCAGCTCGATGCGCAACATCGGATGCACGAGCTGCAGCAGGTCGTTCGTCGGCGCGCCGCCGGTCATCTGCAGAAAGCGCCCGGCGCCTTCCGAGAGGTGCACGATCTCGTGCGCGGCGTCGACCACCACCGACGGTGGCGCGACCATCTCGATCAGCTTGTAATGCAGCTCGGCGGCCCCGATGGCGCCGGCCTGCACTGCATCCGGCGCGTGGGTGGGCGCTTCGGGCGCCAGGGCGCGCGGAATCACCGGCCCGGCCTTGATGAGGTTGGCGGCCATCGCGCGCGCGATCGCGCCGGCACCGCTGGGCAGCGCCGCCTCAGCGCGCGGCGGCTGTCGATGCGAATAGAGCCGGTGCTTGCGGTCGATGGCCGAGAACAGCGGGTCGGCTTCGTCGATCGTCTCGGAGGTGCCCAGGAACAGCAGGCCGTCCAGGCGCAGCGCGAAGTGGAAGATGTCGAACGCCCGCTTCTGCGCGTCGCGATTGAGGTAGATCAGGACGTTGCGACAGGTGACGAGGTCCAGGCGCGAGAACGGCGAGTCCTTCAGCAGGTCGTGCATCGCGAACAGCACGATCTCGCGCAGATCGCCCTTGACTCGATAGCCGCGCGCCTCCTTGATAAAGAAGCGCCTGAGGCGGTCCTCGGACAAATCGGCCGTGATGACTGTCGGGTAGATGCCGGCGCGGGCCGTGTGAATCGCCTCTCCGTTGATGTCGGTCGCAAACACCTGCAGCTGCGGCGGCCTGTCGAGACCGGCGGCATGCTCCTGCAGCAGCATCGCCACCGAATATGCCTCTTCTCCGGTCGCGCAGGCGGTGACCCAGACCCGCACCGTGTCGCCGGCGGTCTTGCCTTCGAACAGTTGCGGGATCTGCTGTTCAAGGGCGTCGAACGCGTCGCGGTCGCGAAAGAAATTGGTGACGCTGATCAGCACGTCCTGCAGCAGCGCGCCCGCTTCGCCGGCACGCGTGCGCAGACAGTCGAGGTAGCCCGCGAGCTCGCTCGTCCCGTTGACCAGCATGCGCCGGCCGATGCGGCGCAGGATGGTGGCCCGCTTGTAGTAGGAAAAGTCGTAGCCGGTGCGGGTGCGCAGGTAGGCCAGCACGTCGCGCAGCATGGCTTCATCATCCGCGGCGTCGGACGGCGCCGGCGCGGCCGGCTGCGGCCCTTCTTCGGGCGGGAGCTTGAGCTGCCGCTCCTGTGCGACGTAGGCCAGCAGACGCGCGGGCATGCCGGCAACGGGCAGCACCCAGTCCACCATGCCGGTGGCGATCGCCGAGCGCGGCATGCCCGAATGCTCGGCATCGTCGGGGTCCTGCGCGACGGTCAGGCCGCCGCGTTCCTTGATGCGCTTGATGCCGATCGCGCCGTCGCCGTCGGCACCGACAGCACGATCGCCGAGGCATGCGGGCCGTGCGTGTCGGCGAGCGTGCGGAAGAACAGGTCGACGGAGGTGCGCTTGCCCTGCTCGCGATCCAGGTCGGCCAGGCGCAGCCAGCCGTCGGCCGAGTGCAGCGACTTGCCCGGCGGAATCACGTAGATGTGATTGGGCTCGACCTTGGTCGTCACCTTGACCTGCAGGACCGGCATCGGCGTTGCGCGCTGCAGCAACTGGTCGAGTGTGCTCTCCCGGTCGGGCGCGAGGTGCATGACGACGACGAAGGCCATGCCGGAATCGCCGGGCATGGCCTTGAAGAACTCGATCAGCGCCGGAATGCCGCCAGCCGATCCGCCGAGGCCGATTATCGGCAGCGTCTGAAAACCGTAGCTCGGGACCGGATCGTCGATCAATTCGGCCAGCGCCTCCTCGGCGGCGTCCGGCGCGTGCCGTTGAGGCTCGTTCACGGGCTCGGGCGGGTGCGATGAAGACGCTTCCATCAGGCTTCGGCCTCCGCATCGGCGGCGTGGGCGCTGGGCGTCCGATCGTGCGTCCGGGGCAGCGTCACCGTGAACGTCGTGCCTTCGGCCGCGGACGAGGTGACCTCGATCCGGCCATCGTGCGCCTGGGCAATTTCGCGGCTGATGTAGAGGCCCAGGCCGAGACTCGCCGGGTCGTTGCTGCGCTCGGCCTCCCGGACGACGCCGCGCGCCAGCGGATCGAAGATGCGCCCGATCATCTCGGGCGCGATCGCAGTCCCCTCGTGGTGCACCGTCACAACCACTTGGTCGTCGTCGCGCCGCGCCGCGACCCGCACGGGACGCCCGGCTTCATCGTGCTGGATCGCATGGTCGACCAGATTGGAGAGCAGCTGCGCGAGGCGGCCGGCGTCCCAGTCTCCGGGCAGATCGTCGTCGCATTCGAAGCTCAGGCCAGCTTCCGGATGAAGCGCGCAAAGCTCGTCGAACGTCTGGCTCAAGACCGGGCCGAGCTGAAACCGCGTGAAAGTCATCGGCAACCGGGTGCCGAGGCGCGTGCGCGTGAAGTCGAGCAGGTCGTTGATCATGCGCGTCATGCGCTCGCCCGCGCCCTGCAGGCGCGCGGCTGCCTTTGCCGACAGGCCGACGAGCGTGCTGTCGCGTTGCAGCACCTGGGCGCCGATCATCATGGTGGCCAGCGGGCTGCGCAGGTCGTGGCTGAGCACGCCGAGAAAGAGTTCCCGCGCGTGCTCGATGCGGGCGCTGTACCAGGCGACCGCCTCGATCAGGCTCTGGTCCATCGCCTCGTTGAAGCGCACCAGTTCCTCGAAACCGGGGTCGTCGGGCTTGGCCGCCGCCCAGTGCCGCATCACGGAAGCGCGCAGCGCGCGGTATTCGGAGGCCATCTGATCGAGCGTGAAGCCTTGCGTGAGCCGGATGGCGGCGTGGCGCTGCGAACAGTCGGTGACAGCCGGCGCGTGGTCGGGTTGCAGCCCTTGCGACTTGTCGCGCTGCTCGGCCTTCGACTGCGCGGTCACCATGTCGGCAGCGATCGCCGTGAGCAGCTCGGCGGCGCTGTCGCGCAGCCCCTTGGGGCTGAGCCGATGCGCCACCGGCAGGCGCGTGCTCGCGTGCTCCTGCCAGTCGACGAGCAGCGGCTCGAGGTTCTTGAGGATGAACAGTGCGAGGCTCATGCACCGATAGTATCGGTCGGATGCGTTGCAGACATGCCGTTGCGAGCCGCAACAACGTTCGTCGCTGCCGAGGGTTGGGCAGCGCTCATTTCGCACGCGGAGACCGGTGAACCGCGCCGGCACGGAAGGCTTCAGGCGTTCGACCTGTCCATCGCAGCATGGGCCCAAGTGTCACCCGGTCAACCGGCGGGCTGACCACGCAAGGCAATTGACGATGCGCCGTCTGGCCCTCACATCTGGCTCCTGGTGGACCTGGTCGTTTCGGCTTCATGCACTTGTGGTGAGGTGCAGTGTCGCGGGCTAGCCGGCGGTTGCAGCGCCAGTGCGGCTGCGCATTCTGCAATCAACCCGTGGCCGCGCTTCGCAGATGCTCGAGCAACATCGTCGTCGCGGGCGCGAGCGGGGTACCGGCGCGGGTCGCCACCACCAGGTTGCGCTCGGCCCAGGGCTCGGCCAGCTGCAACGCTTTGATCCGGTTCGGATCCAGCATCAGGTCCAGCGCGCCGCGTGGCAGCACGCCCAGGCCCAGGTCGGCGGCGATCATCTCGCACATCGCGCCGTAGCTGCGCACCTGAACGCGCAGGCGCAGCGGCAGGCCAACGTGTCCGGCCTGGCGCGCGATCAGCTCGAGCAGCGAGCTGCTTCGGTTCAAGCCGACGAAGTCGAACGCCAGACATTCCCGGAACGTGACGCTGCGCTGCGTGGCCAGCGGATGGTCGCGCGCGCAGGCGACCACCAGTTCGTCGCTTTGAAACGGATACAGCGACAGGCCGTGCGCGGGCGTGTCTTCGGCGAACACGCCGACATCGGCCAGGCCGTCGAGCAATGCGCGCACGATGTCGCCGCTCAGCTGCTCTTCCACCTCGATGCGGATGTCGGGCGACGCCCGCATGAAGTCGGCCAGCGTGGCCGGCAGGAACTCGGTCAGCGCCGACATGTTGGCCCACAACCGCACATGACCGCGCGCGCCGCGCGAATGCTCTTTGAGTTCGCTGCTGAACTGCTCGAACCCCTGGAACAGCCGCATTGCATGCTGCAGCGCGACATGCCCGGCCGAAGTCGGCACGACGCCTTGCGCGGTGCGCTCGAGCAGCACCGAGCCGGTCGCTTCCTCGAAGTCCGACAGGCGCCGGCTGGCTGCCGACAACGCCAGATGACAGCGCTCCGCGCCCTTGGTGATGCTGCCCGCACTGACCACCGCGCAGAACAGCCGCAAGGTCACGAAGTCGACCCGGGCCGGATTGATGGAAACGGTCGTGACGGTGGCAGGCATGTCTCCTCCGAAGGGCCTTCACGTTTTGCGAAGTGCCTGTGCCGATGCGGCAATTGTGGAGCAGCGACCCGCTGCCTAGACTG
Source organism: Burkholderiaceae bacterium (assembly GCA_965218765.1). Classification (GTDB taxonomy): domain Bacteria; phylum Pseudomonadota; class Gammaproteobacteria; order Burkholderiales; family Burkholderiaceae_C; genus JBBPYC01. The sequence goes on from CBDCLU010000005.1 coordinate 449,442, forward strand.
GCCCGCAAGCACTTCCCACAGGAGACAACATGAACGCGGATGCACCCTTCACACCCGGCGCCCTGAAAGGCCTTCGCGTGATCGAGATGGGCCAGTTGATCGCCGGTCCGTTCGCCAGCAAGACGCTGGGTGACTTCGGCGCCGAGGTGATCAAGATCGAGCCGCCCGGTGCCGGCGACCCGCTGCGCAACTGGCGCCTGATCAAGGAAGGGACTTCCGTCTGGTGGCAGGTGCAGTCGCGCAACAAGCGCTCGATCGCGCTCGATCTGCGCAAAAAAGAAGGCCAGGACATCGCGCGTCAATTGATCGCCGAGGCCGACGTGCTGATCGAAAACTTCCGCCCCGGCACGCTCGAAGGCTGGGGCCTGGACTACGAGACGCTGTCCACGCTCAACCCCGGCCTCGTCATGCTGCGCATCTCCGGCTACGGCCAGACCGGCCCGTACCGCGACCTGCCCGGCTTCGGCGCGATCGGCGAGGCGATGGGCGGGCTGCGGCACCTGACCGGCGAGCCGGGCCGCGTGCCGGTGCGCTGCGGCATCTCGATCGGCGACACGCTGGCCGCGCTGCACGGCACCATCGGCGTGCTGACCGCGCTGTATCACCGCAAGGTCAACGGCGGCCAGGGCCAGGTGATCGACGTGGCGCTGCATGAAGCGGTGTTCAACGTGATGGAGAGCCTGCTGCCCGAATACAGCGCGTTCGGCGCGGTGCGCGAAGCCGCCGGCAGCGCGCTGCCCGGCATCGCGCCATCCAACGCGTACCGCTGCGCGGACGGCTACGTGCTGATTGCGGGCAACGGCGACAGCATCTTCAAGCGGCTCATGCAGGTGATCGACCGGGGCGACCTGGGCAACGACGCGCAGCTCGCGAACAACGCGGGCCGCGTGTCGCGGGTCGAGGAACTCGACGCGGCGATCGGCGAATGGACGCTGACCCGCACGGTGGAAGACGTGCTCGCCAACCTAGGCGAAGCCCGCGTGCCGGCCGGCAAGGTCTACACCGCGAAGGACATCGCCGAAGACCCGCACTACCGAGCCCGCAACATGATCCTGACCCAGACCACGCGCGACGGCTACGACGTCGAAGTGCCGGGCGTGGTGCCAAAGCTGATGGGCACGCCCGGCACCGTGCGCTCGTCGGCGCCGAAGCTCGGCGACGATACGGATGCGGTGCTGCGCGAGATGGGGCTCTCGGACGACAACATCGCTGCGTTGCGCAGCCGGGGAGTGGTCGCTTGAGCCGCGCAGAGGGGCCCTGCACAGCGGGGATCGAAGCGAGCGAAAGCGACCAGAGCACCGATAGCGCGGCGGTGGATCGAAACAGCAATTTCACGGAGATGCTGGTATGAATGAAACAACGAACAACGCCGTCTGGAACGGCGCAAAAAAGCGCATCCACATGCAGGAAGTCGGCACGCGCGACGGCCTGCAGGTCGAACCTGTTTTTGTCCCGACCGACGCGAAGATTGCCCTGGTGAACGCACTGTCGGGTGCCGGTCTCGCGAAGATCGAAGTCACGGCGTTCGTGTCGCCGAAGGCCATTCCCGCGCTGGCCGACGGCGAGATCGTGCTGCGCGAGATCGAACGCGCGCCCGGCGTGATCTACAGCGCGCTGGTGCCGAACGTGCGCGGCGCCGAGCGGGCTATTCAATCGCGCACCGACGAGATGAACCTCGTGATGTCGGCGACCGAGACGCACAACCTGTCGAACCTGCGCATGACGCGCGAGCAGTCGTTCGCGGCGCTGTCGCAGGTGAACACACTGGCGCGCGACGCGAACGTGGCGGTGAACGTCTCGCTGTCCTGCGCGTTCGGCTGCCCGATGGAAGGCGACGTGCCGGTGGCCACCGTGATGGACTGGTGCGCGCGCTATGTCGAGCAGCTCGGTGCGCATGGCGTCACCTTGTGCGACACCACCGACATGGCGTATCCGGGCCAGGTGGCCGAGATCACGCGCGCGTTCAAGCAGCGCTGGCCGGATACGGAAGTCACGCTGCACTTCCACAACACGCGCGGCATGGGCCTGGCCAACGTGCTGGCCGCGATCGATGCGGGGGCGGGCCGCTTCGATGCGTCGGTCGGCGGCATCGGCGGCTGCCCGTATGCGCCGGGCGCGACCGGCAACGTCTGCAGCGAGGAGATCGTGCATGCGCTGGAGCTGATGGGCTATGACACCGGCGTCGATCTGGAGCGGCTGATTGCCGCGTCGAACCGCCTGCCTGGGCTGATCGGGCACGACATCCCGAGCCAGATCGTGAAGGCCGGGCGCCGGCTCGACCTGCACACGCCGCCGGTTGACTTCGAGGAGATCCGCGAGCGGGCTCTTGCGCGGGGAGCCTGACGTGGCGACCGAACCGCAAACCCTGTTTGGAAAAGCTCTTGCAGCGCCACGTCGTGCACGGCGCTATTCAGACCGTGGCGAGCCGGGGCAGGGCCACGCGAAGCGCCCGATCACCCCGACTTCGCGCTGAACCAGCCGCACTACGCAGGCGCGCCAATCCTGCTCACGCGCGAGAACTTCGGCGGCGGCTCGAGCCGTGGGCACGCGCCCTGGGCGTTGCACGACTTCGGCATCCGCTGCCTGATCGCGCCGAGCTTAGGCGACATCTTTCATGGCAACTTCTTCAAGAACGGCATGCTGCCGATCACGCTGGCGCCGGAGGCAGTCGCCCGGTTGTTCGACACGATGGACGCCACGCCGGGGTTTCGGCTGAACATCGATCTGACCGCGCAGACCGTGACGCTGCCGGACGGCGCAGTGCGGCGCTTCGAGATCGACGCCGAGCGCAAGCGCCGGCTGCTGGGCAGGCTCGACGACATTCCGCTGACGTTGCAGCGGGCCGACCGGATCCGCGCTTACGAGGCGCAGCGCCGGCTTGCCGAGCCGTGGTTGTTTGCCTGATCTGCGCAGCTGCATTGCTACGCTTTCAATAGCTGTTGGCGGTTTCTGCACAAGCGCTAGCGGCCGTTTCTGCATGAATTTCCAATGCGTCGAGCCCAGCGGGGCAGCAGCGGATGCCCACGCATCGGCTTGCCCCAAGTGACGGACGCCGGCGAATCGCTTCTGTCGCTCGGCAAAGCCGTTGGTCCAGTTGCATCACTTCACCCCGGAATTCGTGAACAAGCCTGTGGATCGATCCGTTGAAAAGTTCGCAAGCCGTTGATTTGCCAGCCGATTTCGGCAGCTGCCAAAAATTGTGGCAGTGCCGATCCAGTGGGAGTTCTGCACTTAGCGCCGCCAGCCGCGCTGCATCAGCCATTGGCTGCTTGCCGCCGCCAGTACGAGTGCGGCGTAGCCCGCCATCTCGCCGTCGCGGCCCGACAGAACCAGCACGGCAGTCGATGCGAGGCAGGCGGCAAGCGTGTTGAGCCAACCGGCCCGCCAGCAACGGCGCAGCCGGCTGTCCCCGACGCCGTTCGAACTGCTTGCCGACGCAAACAGCAGACCGCCCAACGCCAGCAGCCAGCCGACGAAGCAGGCAGGCGCCAGAAAGCCCAACAGGTGATGCCCGAAGTCCAGCAGGTCCATGGCGCGTGACGATATCAACAACCCTCAAGGCGCCGCGCCACCTGGGTCGGCAGCTTCCGGGGCAACTTCTGGCGCCACTCGGCGGCACGGCGCAATTGTTCGTCGGTTGCGTGCACAAGCCTGTGGATGGTTTCGCTCAAAGCTTCACAACCGGTTGATTCGAAACGATTTTCTGCAACCTGCAAGAAAATTCAGCAGCAGCACGGGCACCTTCTGGCAGGCAACACGAACGGACGGCGGCGCGTGCGCTCCTGCTCGCTTTCCATCACCCAAGCCGGCTGCAGCTGCAAAATTTATAATCGCCCGGTTATGGCAGTCTGGGCTTTGGGGATCAATCACACCAGCGCACCGGTCGACCTGCGCGGCCGATTCGCATTCGCGCTTGACCAGATCGGCCCGACCTTGCGCGGGTTGCGGGAAACCGTCACGCGGCACCCGGAAGCGGCCATTCTGTCGACCTGCAACCGCACCGAGATCTACTGCGCCACGCAACAGGCCGCCGACGGCGATGCGCTCGCGCACACGTTCAACTGGCTGGCGCAACGCGGCAACGTACCGCCCGATCTGCTGCGCCGCCACGCCTATACGCTGAAAGACGAGCAGGCCGCGCGCCATGCGTTCCGGGTCGCGAGCGGGCTCGATTCGATGGTGCTCGGCGAGCCGCAGATCCTGGGCCAGATGAAGGATGCGGTGCGGGTCGCGAACGAAGCCGGCGCGTTGGGCAGCACGCTGAATCAGTTGTTCCAGCGCTCGTTTGCCGTTGCCAAGGAAGTGCGCACCGCGACCGAGATCGGCGCCCATTCGATCAGCATGGCGGCCGCTGCCGTGCGGCTGGCCGGACAACTGTTCGAGGATTTGCGCGCGATCCGCATCCTGTTCGTCGGCGCCGGCGAGATGATCGAGCTGGCCGCAACGCACTTTGCTGCGCAGCAGCCCAAACACATTGCGATCGTGAACCGCTCGCTCGAGCGGGGCGAAAAGCTCGCGTCCCGGTTCCATGGCGAAGCGATGCGGCTCGCCGACCTGCCCGATCGCCTGCACGAATTCGACGCCGTGGTGAGCTGCACCGCGAGCACGTTGCCGCTGATCGGCCTGGGCGCGGTCGAACGCGCATTGAAGCGCCGCAAGCACCGCCCGATGTTCATGGTGGACCTGGCCGTGCCGCGCGACATCGAGCCCGAAGTCAAGGCGCTGCAGGACGTGTATCTCTACACGCTGGACGACCTCGCGCAGGTGGTGCAGACGAACCAGGCACATCGGCAGGCCGCGGTCGCGCAGGCCGAAGTCATCATCGATGCGGGCGTCGCGAACTTCATGCAGTGGGTCGGCCGGCGAGCGCACGTGCCGTTGATCCAGCAGCTATCGGCGCAGGCCGATGCCTGGCGCGCGATTGAACTCGCACGTGCGAAGCGGCGGCTCGCGCGCGGCGAAGGCGTGGAAGCGGTGCTTGACGGCCTGTCACGCGGCCTTACGCAGAAGCTGCTGCACGGCTCGATGATCGGCCTGCAGGCCGGCGATGACCAGGCGCGGCAGCGCGCTGGCAGCGCGGTCAAGCAGTTCTTTCTGCGCAAGGAACGTTAGCGGCGCTCGGCCGCTTCGTCTGGCTTCAGCGGCCGCGCTGGTACCGGTGCCACGGCCGGTCCTTGCAAACGGCCCTTTCGTTTTCTTTCCGGCCCGGCGCATGACGCCGCTGCAGCGCGACCCCACAGCCCGCCTTTTTTCCCAATGAAACCATTTCTGCTGCAGCAACTGGAACGCTACGCCCAGCGCCTCGAAGAACTCGACTTTCTGCTGTCGCGCGAGGACATCATGGCCGACATGGCGCAGTACCTGGCGCTGTCGCGCGAGCACGCCGACGTCACGCAGATTGCAGGCCGCTTCACGCGTTACCGCCGGTGCGAAGCCGACCTGCAGAGCGCGCGCGAACTGCTCGCCGAGCCCGGTGCCGATGCGGAGATGGCCGAACTGGCGAAGGAAGGAATCGCGAGCGCGGAAGCCGAACTGCTGCAGCTCGAAGCCGACGTGCAGCGCCTGCTGCTGCCGAAAGACCCGGACGACGCACGCCCCGCGTTCCTCGAAATCCGCGCGGGCACCGGTGGCGACGAATCGGCGCTGTTCGCGGGCGACCTGCTGCGCATGTACACGCGCTTTGCCGAGCGGCAGGGCTGGAAGGCCGAGCTGCTCAGCGAATCGCCGAGCGAACTAGGCGGCTTCAAGGAAGTGGTGCTGCGCCTGGACGGCGACCAAGTCTATGGTGCGCTGCGCTACGAATCCGGCGGGCATCGCGTGCAGCGCGTGCCGCAGACGGAAACGCAAGGCCGCATCCACACCAGCGCCTGCACGGTCGCGGTGCTCGCCGAACCTGACGAGGCGCAAGCCGTGCAGATCAACCCGGCAGATTTGCGCATCGACACGTTTCGCGCAAGCGGCGCGGGCGGCCAGCACATCAACAAGACCGACTCGGCCGTGCGCGTCACGCACCTGCCGACCGGCATTGTCGCCGAATGCCAGGACGACCGCAGCCAGCACCGCAACAAGGCGAAGGCGCTGCAGGTGCTGGCCGCGCGCATCCAGGACAAGGAAAAGAACGAGCGCGCCGCGAAAGACGCCGCGCTGCGCAAAGGCCTGATCGGCAGCGGGGATCGCTCGGACCGCATCCGCACCTACAACTTCCCGCAGGGGCGGCTCACCGATCACCGCATCAACCTGACTTTGTACAAGCTCGACAAGGTGATGGAAGGCGACCTGGGCGATGTCGTGGCCGCACTCCAGACCGCACGCGAGGCCGAGCAGCTGGAAGCGCTTGAGGACTGAGATCACCCCCCGCCAACGCTGCCTTCGGTCGGCTCGCAGCTGCCCCCATGCCGGGGGCGGCGCCTGCGGCCCGGCAAAGCCGGCTGCGTGGCCCCCGCTGGAACGGGCTACCGAAGCTGCGCTGCCTGCATGGGTTGCTGCTGCGGCCTGGCGCCACTGGCAGCTGTTGTGACCAACGCCGATCAGGACGCGCCCATCGATGCGTCGGCGACGCATCCGCCCCAGATCCTGGTCTGGCTGCTGCCGCTGCTGCTGGCCGCACAGCCGATCGCAACCGACAGCTATCTGCCCGCGCTGCCTGCGATCCGCGACGCGCTCGGCAACGCGACGGCGAGCCTCACGGTGTTCGTGCTTGCGCTGGGGCTCGGGCAATTGCCGAGCGGTCCGCTGTCGGACCGGTTCGGCCGGCGGCCGGTGCTGCTCGGCGGCTTGGCGCTTTATCTGGTAGCAGCGCTTGGCGCGGCGGCGGCCGTGAACGTGCCGATGCTGCTGATCGCGCGTGCGCTGCAGGGCGCGGCGATGGGCGCCGTGCTGGTCTGCGCGCGCGCCGCGGTAAGGGACGTTTATTCGGCGGCCGACGGTGCGCATGCGCTCGCGCGCGGCATGACCGGCCTGGGCGTGATCGCGCTGGCGTCGCCGATCATCGGCGCGGTGCTGGTGGAATACGTCCACTGGCGCGCGGTATTTGCGCTGATGGCGGCCTATGCGCTCGGCCTGTTGCTGCTGTGCGACGGGCGCTTTGCCGAAACGCGTGTGCTGGCCGGCCCGGCCGATGGTGCCGACACGACGCCCGGCGGCAGCACGCGCGCGGTGTTTGCAAACCGGTCGTTCCGCGCCTGGGGCTCGGTCGCGCTGGCCACGTATGCGGGCATCTTCTGTTTTTTGCTGCTGTCGCCATCCGTCTACATCAGCTATCTGGGCCTGTCGCCGACGCAGTACGCCTGGGTGCCGGCCGGCGGCTCGGTGGTCTACATCTTCGGCACGATCGGCTGCCGCCGGCTGCTGCGCCGCTTCGGCGCGCTGCGCACCGAGCGGTTCGGCGCGCTGATGAGTCTGCTCGGCGCGCTGGTGCAGGCGCTCGGCTGCTGGCTCGCGCCGCTGTCGATCTGGCCGCTGCTGCTCGGGCATGCGGCGTTCGTGTTCGGGCACGGCATCCACCAGCCGTGCGGGCAGTCGGGCGCGGTGGCCGAGCTGCCGCAGATGGCGGGCCGCGCGGTTGCGTGGTCGGGCTTTTCGATGATGCTCGTCGCGTTCGTGGTGGGCAACGCGGCAGCGCTGTTCGTCGACGACGCGGCCACGCACGGCGCCTGGCCAATGGTGCTGCCGATGCTGCTGGCCGCAGGCGCGCTGCTGCTGATCGCGTTCGGCTGGCTGCCGCGCGTGGTGCCGGCGGCTGGCCAGGGTGCAAGGCCGTAACCGCCGATTGGGCTATCCTGTAACTCCCGCGGCACGCGCCCGCGCAACGGCTCGCCACACACTGCTCGTGTCAGACCCCCATCCTGAACGCCCCGCCGGCAATGGCGGGGCCGTCTACAACCCCGAGTCCGCCGCCGCGCGCGACGACAAACGCAGCTTCCGCCAGAAACTCGCCGAGCTGATCCACCCCGGCCCCGGCAGCCGCGAAGGCCTGATCGACACGCTGGCCAGTGCCGAGAGCAACGACGTGATCGGCGCCGAATCGAGGGTCATGCTCGAAGGCGTGCTGCGCATGGCCGACATGACCGCCGGCGACGTGATGGTGGCCGCGCCGCGCATGGACCTGGTCGACATCGACTTCGCGTATCCCGAGCTGCTGCGCACCGTGATCGACACCGCGCATTCGCGTTTTCCGGTGTTCGAGGACGACAAGGAAAACATCATCGGCGTGCTGCTCGCAAAGGATTTGCTCAAGCTGCAGCGCGCGCCGGAGCTGAACATCCGCGCGCTGTTGCGCCCAGCTGTATTCGTGCCGGAAAGCAAGGGCCTGAACGACCTGCTGCGCGAATTCCGCGGCACGCGCAACCATCTGGCGGTGGTGGTCGATGAATTCGGCCGCATCGCGGGCCTCATCACGATCGAGGACGTGCTCGAGCAGATCGTCGGCGAGATCGAGGACGAGTTCGACATCGGCGAAGACGAAGGCGACATCTTCACGCTGGCCGACGGCACGTATCGCGTCAGCGGCGATGCGAGCATCGAGCACGTGAACGAGACCTTCGAAGTCGACGTGCTGCCGACCGACCCGGAAGACGAGTTCGAGACCATCGGCGGCCTGATCGCGCACGAGATGGGCCACGTGCCGCGCCGCGGCGAGGAGCATACGGTGGCCGGCCTGCGCTTCATCGTGCTGCTGAGCAAGGGCGGCGCGGTGCGCTGGTTCAAGGTGTCGCGCGTGCCGCCGGTAGTTGGCACCGGCGACGACCAGAAAACCGCCTGAGTTTGGCGCTGCCCGCCACATCGCCAACGCTGCTGCAACCACCCGCGTCGGCTTCAAGACGCTGGCCGGTGCGCGCGCTGCTGCCGCTTGCCCTGCTGGCCGGCATCGCCCAAGCGGTTTCGATCGCAGCATTCTGGGACGCGCAGCCACAGTGGTGGTTGCAGTTGCTCTCGATGACCGGCTTCGTCGCGCTGCTGGAGCGGGCCGGCGGCAGCTGGCGGCGCAGCGCATTACTGGGCTGGGTGTTCACCACCGGCTGGCTCGTCGCCACCTATTGGTGGATGACGATCTCGATGCACCGCTACGGCGGCATGCCGTTGCCGCTGGCGGCCGGCGGGGTGCTGGCACTGGCGATGCTGCTGGCGATCTATTACGCGGTCGTCTGCGGGATTTTTGAACGAATAGTGCCTGAGGCGCAGGTAACGCCTGCGGTGCGCGCTATTGTTTTTGCAGCTCTGTGGCTGCTGGCCGAACTGCTGCGGGGGCGCTGGTTCACCGGGCTGCCCTGGGGCGCCGCTGGCTATGCGCATATCGATGGGCCACTGGCTGCGCTCGCGCCGTTCGCGGGCGTTTACGCGATGACAACCGTCGCGGCCCTGCTCGCGGCGCTGCTGGCCATGCACGGCGGCTGGCACATGCTGCGGATCGGCGTGGTGCTGCTCGCCCTGCTCACAGGCTGGCTGCTGCCGCGGCCCGACTTCACGCGCAGTGCCGGCACCTTGAACGTAAGCCTGCTGCAGGGCAACATCGCGCAAAGCGAGAAGTTCGAGCCCAACACCGGCATCCCGCAGGCGCTCGACTGGTACGCGCAGCAGCTGCTGACCAGCACCGCCGACCTGGTCGTCACGCCCGAGACGGCTGTGCCGATGCTGCCGCGCTATTTGCCGCCGGGCTACCTGGAACGCATCGAGCAACGCTTTGCGAGCGGCGCGCAAGCCGCGCTGGTCGGCATCCCGCTGCTGGCAGACGCGTCGTCAGACCGCTCTGGCGGTGGCTATACCAATTCAGCGCTTGGCTTTGCGCCGGACGCAGCAAGCATCTATCGATACGACAAGCACCACTTGGTGCCGTTCGGCGAATTCGTGCCAACGCTGTTCAAATGGTTCGTCGCCCAGATGCACATCCCGCTCGGTGATTTCGATCGTGGCGGCGTTGGACAACCATCGTTCGCTTGGCGCGGCCAGCGGCTCGCGCCGAACATCTGCTACGAAGATTTGTTCAGCGAAGAACTCGGCCAGCGCTTTGCCAACGCCGCGCTGGCGCCAACCATGTTCGTGAACATCAGCAACATGGCCTGGTTCGGCGACACGCTCGCGCTCGACCAGCACCTGCAGATGTCGCGGCTGCGCGCGCTCGAATACCAGCGCCCCGTGATCCGTGCGACCAACACGGGTGCGACCGCGATTATCGATACCCAAGGCCGCGTGCAGCAACAGCTGCCGCGGTTCACCCAAGGCATGCTGACCGGCGCCGTTGAGGGTCGGACGGGCAACACGCCCTATGCCGATTGGGTGTCGCACTGGTGGTTGTGGCCATTTTGGGTAACTGGGTTGCTAGTGCCTGTACTTAGCATCTTTGCCCGTCGTGGCCTTCGTCAGAACTGAGGGAAACGATGAAAAGGGAGTGCAGCAGGCTGATTTACAGGACCCTGCTTCTGTCGCTTTCCAAGCTTTCCCCACAGACAGTTTCACCAGATTCCGCTGCCTGATCCGGTCGATCAGTCGCCGTTTGTGCGTCGCTCTTCCATCAGCAGCCGGCGGTTCAATAGCGCGTCGCCCATCTGCGCCGCACCCATTTCCTCTTAAAAGCTGGAGCTTCCGAGGTTTCCCGGGTGGTTCAGCATGACTATTTCAGCAGGGCCGAATACATTGCCGTGCCAATGACGCTGTGCATTTGTGTTGTTGGATGAAGCACGTCCCAGTACAGGAATGGCGCAAGAAAGTCCACTTGCGGCACATCGACACAGGTAGAAGGATTGCGAAAGAGGCAATCCACCGCACCCGTGCCGGGAGACAGGAACGCCAGCGCTGGCACATCTGCGTTGACAAGTCCATTCGTCACCACATTCTCGCCAAGCGCAAAAACATCCAGGCGGATGATTTTGATGCCAGGCAATTTATCTAATGAATCCAGCGTCGCGGCCAGCAATGCATTATGCGATTTGGTGAGTAGCGTAAGTTGTACGCTTGCCCCTTGCGCTTTCACCAGCGGCGTCCTGCCCAGATCAGGCAAGTTGGGCACCAGAAAATCATGCGCGCCGGTGTCGTAGAGCGCCCGGATCGACTTCTCTATGTTGCCAACCACCACATAAGGATCATAGGTGATGTTCTGCACATAATCATTGGAGCCCGACCACACGACGTACAGCGCATTCGGGCTGGACTTCTTTTTCTCAAGCGCCTTTGTATAGAGACCGACCTGTCCGACCAGCCCTGGCACGGAAAAGCCGGTGGGCGTGGGATTTTGAATACCCGATGCTGAACCACCAAAGGCAAAGTTCACGCTGGATTTTTCGTCAACACCGCCCGCCACAACGAACGGCTGCAACCCGGCGCTGTTCTTGCGAGATACGAGTTTCCACAGGTATTCGACCGCGACGGGTCCATTGGAAAAACGCCCTTTCCAATAGGTAGCATAAGGCGTGATAGAAGGTGGGATGGCAGGCACCAGCTGCTGGGCAGTCGTGGCGGCAAAGACATTGCCAGTGTCAGACAGACTGTCACCGAACACGTACATCGCTGCATAGTTGGGTTGTCCGGCTACGGCCGTAGAAACCATCGATACCGCAAACAACACGGTCAATATGCGGCTGCCCAGATGCGCAATAATTTTCATCAAGAGTCTTTCTGTGTGTGTGGAATCGCGCTGATGGAGCTGACAGTTGATGCAGTCAGTGCACTGGTGAAGTGCCCCAGGAATTGTGGAAGCTCCTTGGCTTGAGTTAGGCCGACGTGGCCTGCCGCTCAAGATTGCAATGGTAGTACGCCCTGAACTCGGCTGGCGGCATGCAACCCACACCGGCACCATCAGACGGTGGTGATAAAACCAACCAACCCGGTCAAACGCAGCCAGCGCCACCGACTCCTTGGTGTTGCAAGGCGCTCGTTGCTCATCTCTGCCTAGATCACGCCCTCGAACAACATCACCTCGACCGCATCACCAGCCGACACATTGCCAGACTCATGCGGCAATACGATCAGTCCGTTGGCCTGCACCATCGAACTGAGCACACCAGAGCCCTGGTTGCCGGTGACGTGAACGGTCAATGTGCCGTCTGCCCCTCGACTCACGACGCCGCGCTGATACTCGGTTCGGCCAGGTTTCTTGCGGATCGCATCGCGGCTGACGGCATGCAACAGCGGCGGCGGTGGTTCGCTGCAGCCCATCATTTCCAGCAGCGCGGGGCGCACGAGTGCGAGGAAGGTGACCATCACGGCAACCGGATTGCCGGGTAGGCCGAACAGCACGGTGGCATCCTGTCGACCCTCCTGCCGACTATCTTTTTCATAGCTTTCAGCGCAGGCAACATCGGCGCTATCGGCACTTTTTGCTTGAGAAATCCGCCCCACCGCCATCGGCCGGCCCGGGCGCATCGCAATGCGCCAGAACACCACGTCGCCGAGTTGCTTCATGATCGCGCGGGTGTGGTCGGCCTCGCCGACGCTGACCCCGCCGCTGGTGATGACGGCATCGGCTTCGCGTGCGGCGCGCTCGAACGCGGCTCGCAGCGCCGGCGGATCGTCGCGCACCACGCCGTAGTCGAGCACCTCGGCGCCCAGCCGTTGCAGCAGGCCGAACACGGTGTATCGGTTGCTGTCGTAGACCGCGCCTTCGCGCGGCGGCTCGCCAAGCGACAGGATTTCATCGCCGGTGGAAAAGTAGGCCACCTTCAGGCGCCGGTAAACGGTCACTTCAGGCAAACCGAGGCTTGCCACCAGCCCGAGCGCAGCTGGCGTCAACCGGCTGCCGGCGGCCAGCGCGACTTCGCCCTGCTGCAGGTCTTCGCCTGCAAACCGCCGGTTGTCGCCAGGCCGCAGCACGCCACGCGGGATCGCGATCGCATCGCCACTGGGCTCCAGGCGCACCAGCTCCTGCGGCACCACTGTGTCGAGGCCCGTTGGCATCACCGCGCCGGTCATGATCTTCACGCACTGGCCGGCGCTGACCCTGCCGCGCCAGGCCGCGCCGGCGAGCGCGGTGCCGACCACGTCGAGCCGGACTGGCGCAGCGCCATCGCCATCCAGCGCACTGCCCGCGAATGCAAATCCGTCCATCGCCGAGTTGTCGTGCGGCGGCACGCTGATCGGCGAGATCACATCGCTTGCCAGCACCCGGCCCAACGCATCGAACAGCGCGACCGATTCGGTGCCGCCCACCGGCAGCGCCAGCTGCGCGAGGAAGTCAGCCGCCGCCGGCACCGACAGCGCATTCGGGTCGTAGCCTTGCAGTTCGGCGGCGATCTGCGCGGTGGATTTCATCGGCTGGTCGGCGATTCGGATCGATCGGCTTCCAGCGCATGCAGCTCGGCCAGCGTGTTCACGTTCAGGAACGCGCGCGGGTCGTCCTCCGGCCGGTCGAACGGGACCAGCACGCAGCGGTGCTGCGCGGTCCAGGCGTCGATCTTGCGGCCACCGCCGTGCGTGAACGCGAGCAGGCTTTCCAGCAAGTCGGCGCGCAACAGGCAGAACACCGGCTGCGGGCGCAGCGCGGCGGCGTCCGGCAACGCGCTGGCGGCATCGTCGCGGCCGGCGGCCATCGTGATTTCGGCGTCGTCATCGAGCATCGCAGCCGCCAGCCGCGCAGCCAGGTCGGTCGGAAACAGCGGCGTGTCGCACGGCACCGTGAGCAGATAGCGCGTTTCGCAGCGCTCGAGACCCGTGACGAAGCCCGCAAGCGGCCCGGGCTGACCGGCCAGCGAATCAGGCCAGACCGGCACGCCGAACGATTCGTAGGCTGCCAGGTTTCGGTTCGCGTTGATCATCACGCCGCCGACCTGCGGCATCAGCCGCAGCATCGTATGCAGCGCCAGCGGCGTGCCGTCGAACTTCTGCAACCCCTTGTCCACGCCGCCCATGCGCGAGCCGCGGCCGCCAGCGAGCACCAAACCAGTGATGTCGGGCGCAGTGAGGATATCCATCACGATCGTATGTCCAGTTCAGGCCGCTTATCGTGCGCCAGACCCCATGCCAGCAGGGGCCGTGGAGCCGGCTCCGCCGGGCCGCAGGCGCCGCCCCCGGCGAGGAGGTAGGCGAAAAGCCGACCGAAGGAAGCGTTGGCTGGGGGTGACCAACCTACCCGCCGATGTAGCTCATCTCGACGCGCCTGGCTTCGGGCGTCGCCGGCGCACCACCACGGTCCGCGGTGCGCAGCTCCGAATAGCGATCGGCGCGCGCCTGCCAGATGTGGGCGATCGCAGTCGCGAGTTGCGCATCGTCGGCGCCGCCCCGCAGCAGCGCGCGCAAGTCGTGGCCGCGCGAGGCGAACAGGCACAGGTACAACTGGCCTTCGGTGGACAGCCGCGCGCGGTTGCAGTCGCCGCAGAACGCCTGCGTGACGCTGCCGATCACGCCGATCTCGCCGGCTGCCTGGTCATGCCGGCCGGTCGCATCCGCATAGCCCCAGCGCTCGGCTGTCTCGCCGGGCGCAGCGGGCGACAGCGGCAGCAGCGGCATCGCGTGCGCGATCCGCTCGATCAGCTGTTCGGACGGCAGCACGTCGTCCATGCGCCAGCCGTTGCTCGACCCCACGTCCATGTATTCGATGAAGCGCAGCACCACGCCGCTGCCTTTGAAATGCCGCGCCATCGGCAGAATCTCGTCCTCATTGGTGCCGCGCTTGACGACCATGTTGACCTTGATCGGGGACAGGCCGGCAGTGCGCGCGGCCTCGATGCCGTCCAGCACGTCGGCGACCGGGAAATCCACGTCGTTCATGCGCCGGAACACCGCGTCGTCCAGGCCGTCGAGGCTGACCGTGACGCGGTTCAGCCCGGCGTCCTTCAGCGCACGCGCCTTGCGTTTGAGCAGCGATCCGTTGGTCGTCAACGTGAGATCGAGCGGTGCGCCATCGGCGGTGCGCAGTGCGGCGAGCTGCCCGATCAGCACCTCGATGTTCTTGCGCAGCAACGGCTCGCCGCCCGTGAGCCGGATCTTGCGCACGCCATGCGCGACGAACACGCGTGCGAGTCGCGTGATCTCCTCGAAGCTCAGCAGCGACGCATGCGGCAGATACGAGTAGTCCTTGCCGAACACTTCTTTCGGCATGCAGTAGCTGCAGCGGAAATTGCAGCGGTCCGTCACGCTGATGCGCAGGTCGCGCAACGGGCGGTCGAGCCGGTCGTCCAACCGGCCGGTCGGTTCCAGCGGTTCAGCCGGCAGCGCGATACGGCGCGCATGGCCGATCGCGGACAGCGGAACGAAGATTGGTTCAGGCTTCATGGCAGCCGGTCAATTTAACCGATGGCCCATGTCACCACGACCGGAGCCGTCACTTGACCACAGCCGCATAGATCATGTTGCGCAGCAGGCTGCGGTAGTAGACGCGCTGCTTGGGCGACTGCAGCATGAAGACGACGTACATGTCGAGCACCGGGTCGGCCCACATGTAGGTGCCGCCCGCGCCGCCCCAGTAGTACTCGCCGACCGAGGACGGAAACGCCGCGCCGCCTTCCGCGATGCGCACCGCGAAGCCCAGTCCGAAGCCGTAGCCCGGGCCGGGCAGGTACAGCGGCCCGCGCTTGATGCCGGCTTCCGCATCCGAATGGTCCGCGGTCATGAACGCCACCGTCTGCGGGCCCAGATAACGCTTGCCGTCGAGTTCGCCCTTGTTGAGCATCATCTGAAGAAAGCGTCCGTAATCGGTTGCTGTCGAGATCATGCCGCCGCCGCCCGATTCGTACCGTTTCGCGACGCGCGGGTCGTTCATCTCGGAGCCGACGCCGAAGCTGCGGTCGTTCGTGAACGGCTCGGCGATGCGCGGCTGGCGCGCTTCTTCGGTCACGTAGAAGCTGGTTTCCTTCATGCCGAGCGGATCGAGCAGCCGCTCCTTCTCGAACTGGTAAAGCGATTTGCCCGACACCACTTCGATCACGCGCCCGAGCACGTCGGTCGACTGGCTGTAGTCCCAGGTGGTGCCGGGCTGGTAGGCGAGCGGCAGCTTCGCGAGGCGCTGCACGAACTCTTCGGTGCTCGGATCGCCCTCGCCCGGTTTGGCTTCGACATACGCTTTCTTGACCAGACCGGGGCCGAAAAAGCCGTAGGTCAGGCCCGAGGTGTGGCGCATCAGGTCCTGCACGGTGATCGGGCGTTTGGCGGGCTCCATCTCGAGCGTCGGCTTGCCGTCGGCGCCGGGCTTTTCGACGCCGACCTGTACTTTTTCGAACTCGGGCAGGTATTTGGAGAGCGGGTCGTCGAGCCGCAGCTTGCCTTCTTCGACCAGCATCATCGCGGCCACGGTCGTGATCGGCTTGCTCATCGAATAGATGCGAAACAGGCCGTCGCGCGGCATCGGCGCGTCCTTGGTCGGATCGAGCTTGCCGACCGCCTCATAAAGCGCGACCTTGCCGCGGCGCACCACCAGCAGCACCGCGCCGGGAATCTTGCCGGCGGCCACGTCGGCCTTCAACAGATCGACGGTCCTGGCCAGTTGCTGGCTCGACAGGCCGAGTTCGTCGACCGACTGGCCCGTGGCGACGGCTTTCTGCGCGGCAACCGGGCCGGCGGCGATGAATGCGAGGCTGACCAGACAGGCGCCCAGCAGCGGACGCAGGCGTGAGGGCAACGGGTTCTTCATGACAGTCTTGTCTCCGTGGTTCTGATGGAAAGAAAGTGCAATGCTGGCAATGCGCGTGATCGTCAGACGCAGCGCGCGCCGTCGACTTCGATGCAGACGCCGCTGATGAACGCGGCTTCGTCGCTGGCCAGATAGAGCGCCGCGTTCGCCACATCCAGCGCGGTGGAAAACCGCCCGAGCGGAATGCTCGCGCGAAACCGGTCGAGCCGCTCGGCCGTGAGCGGGCCGCCTGCGAACTCAGGCCCCAAGCCGGTGTCGGGATTGAACACCGGATTGATGCAGTTCACGCGGATGTTCTCGGGCCCGAACTCGGCCGCGAGCGATTTCGACGTCGTGATCACCGCGCCCTTCGAGCCGTTGTACCAGGACAGGCCCGGGCGCGGCCGCACGCCGGCCGTCGATGCGATGTTGATGAAGCTGCCGCCGGCCCGGTCCGCGTTCGCGCGAAACGCCGGCACGCCGTGCAGCGTGGCCAGGTAGATGCTCTTGACGTTCACCGCATAGCACTTGTCGAAGTCGTCTTCCGACACCTCGAGCGCGGGCCGGTTGCGATGCGTCCAGCCCGCGTTGTTGACCATCACGTCAAGCCGGCCGTGGCGCTCCACCGCGGCAGCCACCAGCGCTTTCACATCCGCAGACCGGGTCACGTCGGCAGCGAAGAACGACGCTTCGCCGCCGGCGTCACGGATCGACTGAACGACCTGCTCGCCGACTTTTGCGTGGATGTCGTTGACCACCACACGTGCGCCCTCAGAGGCAAGCCGCCGCGCAATTCCTTCGCCGATGCCGCCGCCGGCACCGGTCACGATGATTGATTTGCCCTGCACACGCATGCGTTGTCTCCTGGTCGGATGGTTCTGTGAAGCGGTTGTTTTGCCCTGTACGTGCGCGCTTGCCAAGCCTGCTGCGTGACGGCGCCGCCACATGGTAAGCGAGTGACGGCCCTTGAATTTGGCCGCCGCGATGTTCACCGGACGATTCATCGACCCGACGCAAGTTCGATGTCTCGTCCTCATCAAAAGGTTTAACCCTCCCATGTTCTGCAAAATTTTTCGCCGAGTTCCTCGGCACCCTCTAGCTGGTGTCGGGCGGCTGCGGCCGTGCCGTGCTGGCGGCGGCGTTTCCGGAAGTCGGCATCGGCCTGTTCGGCGTCTCGTTCGCGTTCGGCCTGACGGTGCTGACCGGCGCCTACGCGCTCGGGCCGGTTTCCGGCGGCCACCTCAACCCGGCGGTGTCGTTCGGGCTGTGGGCCGGCGGGCGCTTCCCGGGCGGCCAGCTGATCCCGTATGTGGTTACACAGGTCGCAGGCGGCATCGCCGGCGCGGGCGTGCTCTATCTGATCGCGAGCGGCAACGCGGATTTCAGTCTGGCCGGCGGCTTTGCATCGAACGGCTTTGCCGAGCATTTGCGGGGCAAATACCCGATGACCGCCGCGCCGGTGCCTGAAGTGGTGATGACGTTCATGTTCCTGATCGTGATCCTGGGCGCCACGCACCGCCGCGCGCCGGTTGGCTTCGCGGGCCTGTCGATCGGCCTGGCCTTGACGCTGATCCACCTGATCAGCATCCCGGGCACGAACACCTCGGTGAACCCGGCGCGCTGCACCGGTCCGGCCGTGTTCGTCGGCGGCTCGGCGATCGAGCAGTTGTGGCTGTTCTGGGCTGCCCCGATCGCGGGTGCGGCGCTGGCCGGCCTCACGTATCGTGGCCTGCTGGAAGCCGATCAGGCAACACCGCCGCCGTTGACGGGCCGGATCGAGTCCTGAAACGCCAACTCTTCAAACCAAATCCGCACGAGGGTGGGCTTGCAGATCACGCTGCCGAACGTCCCGACGACGGCGGTGGCGCGCCGCGTCGGCATATGACGTCGGTCAGGTCCGCTGAAACACGGTCCAGTCGAGCAGATCGTAGAGATCGCGCGGTTGCTCGCGCCCGAGCAACCGCTTGACGATGCGCTTGGCACGCGGCACGACGCCGCCTGCTGGTGGGGCGCGGTGTTGCTCGCCCTGATTGCGGATGAGCGTGATCAACTCGCGGTGCAGCGCGCGTTCGGCCGCCCCGCGGCTCGCGTATTCGAAGATGCCGCCCGAGCCGACGAACAGGATTTCATCGCCGTACTGGCGCTGCAGCGCCCAGCGCAGGTAGGCCCAGCGCGTGGCATAGATCAGGTCCGCAGATGCCAGCTGCGAAGCCTCGACGGTGTGCAGAGACAACGCCGGACCACGCTTTTCCAACAGCAGCCCGGTGCTCGAATTGACGAAGCGCAAACCTAGCAGGTAGTCACCGTCGAACGTGGACAGATAACGGCGGCAGTTCGACAGGTGCGAGCGCAGCAGCTCCACGGTCTCGTCGATCAAGGCATCGGTGTCGCGGCCGACCCGGTTCGCGCGGCCGATCTGGTCTGCCAGCGCCTGCCGCAGCTCACCCGCACGAACCGGCTGACGCCTCAGATCGGCGACGACCTGGCCGTCTTCGATCTTGAAGCCGGGCGCGATGTCGACCACCCTGGTGGCGCTGTCGGGATGTTGCCGCTCGAACACGGTGGTCGGGCGCTCCGGGTTGTGGGTGGCCTCATTTACCCAGAACAGCTCGTCTTGCAGGAACACCACGTCGGCCGCGAACGGAAATCCGAAACGCGGCGCCAGACCGGCGATCAGCCGCACCCATTCGCGGTTGAAGTGGGCCTGCCGCTTGGCCGCGGTGGCAGCCGCGTCCTTGCCTGGAATGACATAGCAGTTCGGGAAATGCGACGCCACCCCGTAGCCGCAAAAAACGTAGTCGACGGTCGGGTAGAGCTGATGCAGCTGCCGGATGAAATCGTCCTGCACGGCAGCCGGTGCGGAGTGCAGTGCATCGTTCAGATTCAGACAGACCTCGCGCCCGTCGCTCAAGGCCATCAAGGTGTCGTCGCCGTGGGTCGGCATGATGCGTACCTCGGGCCCGTCTGTGCCGCCGAGACGCACCGGCTCGCCGGGCGGCACCTCGATCACCTCGAAGCCGAGCTCGCGCACGCCGGCTGCGAGATCGAGCACGCTCGACACCAGCACCTTGGCGCTCTTCGGCAACATCGCCAGGGTGCCCTGATGGAAATGGTCATGGTGCCCGTGCGACAGGTAGATGTAGTCGATGCGCTGCTCGTCCAGTGCAGCGGTGTACGGCTTGGGCCAGGTCCACCACTGCGCGCCGAAACACGGCCCAAGCCACCAGGGATCCGACAACACCGTGACACCGTTGGCCTCGAGCAGGATCGACGCGTGGCCGATAAATGTGCATTCCATCTTGATCGTCCGCTCACCCGTGCTGAATCGCCACCGTCTTCAAGGTCGTGAAGCCGTACAGCGCCTCAAAGCCTTTTTCGCGCCCGTGCCCGCTCGACTTGACGCCGCCGAACGGCAGTTCGACGCCGCCGCCCGCGCCGTAGTTGTTGATGAACACCTGGCCGCTGCGCAGCTTGCGCGCGATGCGGAACTGGCGCGCGCCATCGCGCGTCCAGACACCGGCCACCAGGCCGAATGCGGTGCCGTTGGCCAATGCAATAGCTTCGTCCTCGTCCCGGAACGGCATCGCGCACAGCACCGGGCCGAAGATTTCCTGCTGGGCCAGCCGGTGCCCGGGCGGCACGTCGCGCAGCAGCACGGGCGGGTGGTAGTAGCCGGTCTTGGACGATTCGTCCACCACGGTGCCGAAGCCCGCCATCGGGATGCCTTCAGTGCGCGCTTCGTCGAGAAAGCCCCAGACGCGGTGCAGCTGGCTTTCACGGATCAGCGGGCCTAGGTCCAGGTCCATCTCCGGCGGGCCGGCTTTCAGCGCGCTGAATGCGTAACCCAGACGTTCGACCAGCACTTCATAGATCGACTGCTCGACCAGCAGCCGCGAACCGGCCGAGCAGGTCTGCCCCGCGTTCTGCACGATCGCGTTGATGATGGCGGGCACGGCCGCATCCAGGTCCGCGTCCGCGAACACGATCTGCGGGCTTTTGCCACCGAGCTCCAAGGTGACCGGGCAATGCCGCTCGGCCGCCACCTGCGTGATCTTGGCTCCCACCACCGGGCTGCCGGTGAAGCTGATGTGATCGATGCCTGCATGGCGCGCGAGCGCATCGCCGGCCTCGGTGCCCAGACCGGTCACGATGTTCAGTGCGCCGGCCGGAAAGCCCACGTCCGCTGCCAGCTGCGCGACGCGCAACAGCGACAGACACGCATCTTCGGACGGCTTGACCACGCAGACGTTGCCGGCCGCCAACGCGCCGCCGACGCTGCGCCCGAAAATCTGCATCGGGTAGTTCCACGGCACGATGTGACCCGTCACGCCATGCGGCTCGCGCCAGGTCAGCACGCTCATGCCGGGCGCGCTCGGGATGGTGGCGCCATGCAGCTTGTCGCAGGCGCCCGCGTAGAACTCGAAATAGCGCACCAGCGCTTGTGCATCGGCGCGTGCTTGGCGCAGCGGCTTGCCGCAATCGCGCGATTCAAGGCCAGCCAGTTCTTCCGCATTGGCCTTGACACGTTCGCTCAAGGCCAGCAGCAGCCGGGACCGCTCGACCGGTGCCAAGCGGCTCCAGGGACCGTCGAAACACCGACGCGCCTGCGCCACTGCTTGTTCCACGTCCGCTGAGCTGCTGCGCTGAAGCTGCTCGAACACTTGGCCGTCTGACGGATCGAGCACCGGCAACGTCTGGCCGCTTGCACAAGCGACCGCCTCGTTCGCGATGAAATTCATTTGCATGGGCAGCGATTTTGGCGCAAAGCGCTGCGCAATCGATTTTTACCATGCAGAAAACGACGTTGGCGCAGATCAACACTGCGCGAGTAGCTCATTAAAATATAGCAAACGCAGGTTGCAAAGCCGGCTGCACTGCCGCCTGACTGCAGCAGTGCCGCACAAGATTGGCGCATCAGGGCATTTGCTAGAATCGTCGGCTGCCTCAACTGCTGCCGTGCAGTGGCGATTTCGATGCTGTCGAACACGCCGCAAGCACTGCGATCATGCAGTCGAGCGCGCCGACGTAGCTCAGTTGGTAGAGCAACGCACTCGTAACGCGTAGGTCGCCAGTTCGATTCCGGCCGTCGGCACCAACAGGTCGTCTCAGACCGCTTCACAAGGTCTCAAATGCCCGCATGCAGCTCTACATCGCGGGTTTCCTGTGGTCGTCAGGCAGTCGAGTGGCGGCCGCGGCGAACAAGTGTCCGCGCTGGTCAGCTTGCGTGCCGATGCGAGATTTCCACCACGACGGCGCGAGCGGCCAGTTGCTCGATCAGACGCTCGGCCTGCACGCGGTTATCGGCATCCAGGTTCGCATCCCATTCATCGAGCAGGTAAACCCGCGCGACGGTGGCCTGCACGATTTCGGCAAGCGCTTGCAGCTGCCGTTCCCCCGAGGAATGGGCGTCGGCGCGCGGCTGGCTTGGGTCTGATGCATCGGCGCGTTGCATGGCGCGCGCATGCTCGTCGGCATCACCTGACTCGTCTGCTGCTTGGTCGTCATCGTGGTCGTTGCCGTCGGCCACCGACACGCGGCCTTGCATGAATGCGAACGCGAGCCGGTCGTGGGTCGGCCAGTAATAAGCGCGCTGGCCGAGCCGGGCTTTGAGCGCGACCAGCAGTGTCGATTTGCCCGCACCGTTGCCACCCCGCACCGAGAAACGGCCGCGGGTTTGCGCATCGATCAAGGCGACGACCCGCTTGAGGTTGCTACCCGCGAGCGATTGCGTGACAGCCGTCGGCCGCAGCACGCCAGTGGTGTCGGGCGTCCAGCTCAGGCGCGGGAATTCAATGCGCTGCTCCAAGTTACCGTCGGCGGGCGGCAGCATCGCATCGCGCACGCCGCCCAGCCGCGTCCATAACGCGAGCAGATCGTTCCAGCCGGCGGCCAGGCCGTGCACATCCATCGACAGGTCGATCTGGCGCGGCAACGTGGCGGCCAGCGCGATCAAGAGGGCGGTGTCGCCCAGATGCCGCGCCGCGACGGTCGCCAAATAACCGAACACGATGACCAGCGCGAAGATGCCGCTGGCAGCAGCGATGCCTTCTTTTGCGACGATCGCGCGAATCTGCGCGGCCAGCGCGGCGCGCAGCCGGCTTTTGAACGCCGCATGCCAGAGCCGGAAGTTGTAGCGGTTGCCACTGTAAATGTTGTCCCAGGCCGAATAGGTCTGCGCCGTCATGCGGTTCACGGTGCGCTGCTGCGCGAGGTAAGCGTTGGCAATCGGCCGTCGCACCGACCACTGGAACGCGAGCAGCGCAGCGAACACCGCCGCATAGACCAGCGGCAGGCCGGCATCGATCGCCACGCCGAGCACGACTGCGTTGAACACCAGCGCGAACAGCAGCTTCAGGTCCGCTTCGAGTTCATAGACCAGCTCGAAGAAGATGTGGAACGTTTCGTTGGTCAGAAACGGTTCGACCTGCTCGCGCGCGGAGCGGTCGGCAAGCAATGCGGCGCGCTGCCGATTCGCACGCGCGAACTGCATCAGGTAGCGGCCGAACGCGCCGAAACCGGCGCGTTCGGCAAACACCCAGCTGCTGGCGCCGACCACGTAGGAGGCCGACTGCGCCGCGACGATCCAGACGAAGTCCATCGCCAGGAACTGCTGGTCGAGCACGTCGCGCGCAGCTTCGATCACGAGCGCGGTGGTGGTGGCCGCCAGCGCCGCTTCGAGCACCAGCAGGCCCAGCATCCAGACCAGCGGTGCACACCATAGCAACTGCAGCAGCCGCAGATGGGTCCAGGCTGTGGAGGCGCGGGCTGCGCTCATCGCGGCGCTGGCCAAGGGCAGCCGGCGTGCTGGACACCGTTCAAGCGGATGGCAAAAAATTTATTCAAGCGCGTGTCAACGCTGGGCATTGAGGCTTCGTTGTGGTCAGACCGGCGAGCATTCAGGTGTTCCTTGAAGCTTACCGGCCAGTCGTGCAGGGCCTTCAATCCAAGTCTTGTGCGGCGATACAAGGTTGCTTTTTTGTCCTCGCTCCCGCTTCCTCACCCTTTTGAAAGAACGCCATGAACAACGCCACCAGCAAAAAGAAAAAAAGCAAAAAGCCGATGAAGAAAATGTGATTTGAGCGTTGCTCGAATGACACGAAGAGCCCGCTGATCGCGGGCTTTTTTGCGTCTGTCGTTTGTTCATTGCATCTCGGGCCAGCGCAACCATGTGGAGTTGGCGGCTGCGCCACGATACAAGCCGTCAAGCCGGATCAACCGGCAGCAGCGCAAGCGCCTGCCGATACCGTGCATCCTGCTGCAGTTCGGCCCATGACGGCGATCGGTGGCGCGGCAGCAGGGCCAGTCTGCGCGCGCGCTGCAACGGATCGGGCCGCCATTCGCCGTGCTCGAATGCCTCGGCCAGACCGCGCAGCAGTTCATCGACTTCCCCGCCCTGTCCCAACGACTGGTTGCACAGCAGCACCATGTCGCAACCGGCGTCGAGCGCAGCCAGCGCGGCCTCGGTGTAGCTCAGATCGTTGCCGCCCAGCCGGCGCGCGGCTTGCATGCTGAGGTCGTCGCTGAACACGGCACCCTGGAAGTCGAGCTGGCCGCGCAGCACGTCGCCGAGCCAGCCCCGGGAGAAGCCGGCGGGCCGGCTGTCCACTTGCGTGTAGATCACATGGGCGGGCATCACGCTGGCCAGGGTGGTGCCGAGCCAGCGGTACGGTGCGGCATCGTCGCGCAGGATCTCCTGCAGGCTGCGCGGGTCGTGCGCGGCATCCAGGTGCGAATCGGCGCTCGCAAAGCCGTGGCCGGGGAAATGCTTGCCACAACCGCTCAGGCCCGCGAGCGTCATGCCATGCAGCAGGCTCTTGGCCAGCAGCGCCACCACTCTCGGATCACGCGCGAACGCGCGGTCGCCGATCACGCTGCTGGGGCCGTGGTCCAGATCGAGCACCGGCGTGAAGCTCAGATCGATGCCGCAGGCGCGCAGTTCGGCGCCCAGCAGATAGCCGCAGGCAGTGGCCAGGCGGGTCGCCTGCATCGCCGATGAGCCGCCGTCTGCGGCGGCGTCGGGCTGCAGCCAGCGCGCGCCCAGTGCGCGCATCGGCGGCAGCTGCGTGAAGCCGTCGGTCCTGAAACGCTGCACGCGGCCGCCTTCGTGATCGACGCAGATCAGCAGGTCCGGCCGCAGCTTCTTGATCTGCGCGCACAGCTGGGTCAATGCTTCGCGCCCGCCGGCTTGCGCGTGCCAGTTGCGCGCAAACAGGATCAGCCCGCCAGTCAGGGGATTGCGCAACCGCGCACGGTCCGCCTTGGTCAATTCGGTGCCGGCGATGTCGAGCACGACGGGCGCGCAGCCGGCCAGGTCGCGCAGATGCTCGAGACGCGGACGGTGTGGTTTGTTATTTCTCTTGCTCATCGTCGGTCGTCCTGCTCCACCACGACGAAGCTTGCCGCGTAGTCGCTCTCATCGGTGAGGCTCACGTGCGCGCGCAGGCTGCGCGCTTCGAACCATTGTTTCAGCGGGCCGTGCAGCACGACGTGCGGCTGGCCGCTCGGATGTTTGGCGATCTCGCACAGGCGCCAGCTCATCGGCATGCGCATGCCCATCCCGATCGCCTTGCTGAACGCTTCCTTGGCAGAAAAGCGCGTGGCCACATAACGAACGCCGCGATCGGGCCAGCGTGCCTGGCGCACGCGCCAGCTGTCCAGCTCGCTTGTCGCCAGCACGCGCTCGGCAAAGCGGTCGCCGTGGCGCTGCAGCGAAGCGGCGATGCGCCGCACGTCGCAGATGTCGGTGCCGATGCCGTAGATCACGCGGACGCCGCTGCAGCGCCTGCGGCAGCGGGGCGGACAACGTCCGCCGCAGCGTCGATGCACCTGAGATAGTCAGTCACCGCACGCGCATAGCCGACTTCAAGCGCGTCGCCGACGAACGCATGCCCGATCGAGACTTCGAGCACACCGGGCACCGCATGCAGGAAGCGTTCGAGGTTTGCCTGATTCAGGTCATGCCCTGCATTCAAGCCCAGACCGGCGGCGTGCGCCGCCTGTGCGGTCGCGGTGAACGCAGCCAGCACCTGCTGCTCCTGCGGCGTGCCGAACGCGCGTGCATAGCTTTCGGTGTAGAGCTCGATGCGATCCGCACCGAGCGCGCGCGCTGCGGCCATTGCCTGCGGCATCGGGTCCATGAACAGGCTGACTCGCACGCCGAGCGCGCGGGTTTCCTCGATCAGCGGCGCGAGCCGTTCGGCATCTTCGGGAAAGCACCAGCCGTGGTCGCTGGTCGATTGACCTTCCGCATCCGGCACGAATGTCGCCTGCGCGGGCCGCACGGCACGGATGTGCTGCATCAGGTTGTGCAGCGGATTGCCTTCGATGTTGAATTCGCGTTCGGGCCAGGCCTGCAGCAGGCCGGCGAGTTCCGGCACGTCGGCGGCACGGATATGCCGCTGGTCCGGCCGCGGATGCACGGTGATGCCATGTGCGCCCGCCTGCAGGCACAGTTCGGCCGCGCGCGTGATGCTCGGCAGGCCGAGCGCGCGCGTGTTGCGCACCAGCGCCACCTTGTTCAGGTTCACGGACAGCGCGGTGCGGGTCGGAGTCGGGGTCATCGGCATTGCAGGGAGCTGGCGGCCATGTGTGACCGGTGGGTGCCAGGGACCAACGATGGTAGTGCAAGCCGCTTGGCCGCGCGCTGCATCAGCTCACGGCAGGCGCCGGCGTCGCTGCCTGCCGGCCCAGGCGCTGCAAGTCGAACATCATCTGCCGCGTGCGCAGCGGCACGCCGCCGCAGTGGTGGTTCAGCAGCAGCCGCAATTGGGGCTTGAGTCCCGGCAGCAGCGCCGCGCACGCACGCAAGGTCGCCAGGTACGGCGCCGCATCGTTCAGTGCGTGGTGCAGGCTCAGCCATTCGCGCCCGCTCAAGGTGGCGCGCTGCTCGTCGGCGGCGGCACTGCGCAGGCCGCCTTCGGGCACCAGGCTGTAGCGCTCGTCGGGCTGCAGCGGCGCCAGCGTCAGCGTCTGCTGGTCGAGTTGCGGCAGCAGGCCAATGTCACGCAGCAGCAGCAGCTCGAACGCGCGCAGCGCCGGCTCCAGCGCCGCCGCCGCCGGCCCGGCCGCGAGCAGCCGCACGGCTTCTGCATAGATATCGAACAACCGCCGATGCGGATCGTCGCGCGCGAGCAGCCGCAGCAGCAGCTCGTTCAGATAGGTGCCCGACAGCAGCGCCTCCCCGGTAGGCATCACATGCCCGCCGATCCATTCGGCGCCCTTCAGATTGCGAATCTCTGCATCGCCCGAAAAATTCAGCGACAGCGGCTGCAGCGGCAACAACACCGGCCGAAAATTCGAACTCGGCCGCTTCGCCCCCTTCGCGACCAGCGCGATGCGCCCGTACTGGCGCGTGAACACTTCGAGGATCAGACTCGTCTCGCTCCAATCGTAGCGATGCAGCACGAACGCCGGCTCATGACTGACGCGCAGGCCGGGCATGTCAGTAGGCGCGCTGCATGAAAACCAGCAGCGTCAGCGCCGCAGGCGAAACAATCGGCCAGAAATAAAAGGCCGCACGGTTTTCGCCAGCAGAAGCCGCGGAGCTGGCTCCGCCAGGCCGCTGACTTCGCCCCCGGTCGGGGGTAGGCGAAAGCCGAGCGCAGCGAGCGAAGCCTGGGGGCGAGCCGTCAGTACCCAAACGACCGCACCCGCGCCGCATCGTCGGCCCAGCCCGAACGCACCTTGACCCACAGCTCCAGATGCACCTTGGCGTCCATCAGTTTTTCGAGTTCCTGGCGCGCCTCGCTGCCGATGCGCTTGATGCGCTCGCCGGCATCACCGATCACCATCATCTTGTGGCTGTCGCGCTCCACCACGATGGTCGCGGCAATGCGCACGAAGCGCTGCTTCGGTTTGGCTCGGCCGGGCTCTTCGGTGAACTGGTCGATCACGACGGTGGAGCTATAGGGCAGCTCGTCGCCGGTCAGCCGGAACAGCTTTTCGCGCACGGTCTCGGCGGCGAGAAAGCGCTCGTCGCGATCGGTCAGCTCATCCTCGGGGTAGATCCAGTCCTGCTCGGGCAGGTACTTCTCGCAGATTCCCAGCAGCCGCTGCACGTCGTTCGCGCTCTTGGCCGACATCGGCATGAATTCGGCGAACGAATGGCGCTGTTGCATGCCCTGCAGCCACGGTGCGATCTCGGCACGCCGCTGCACCGTGTCGAGCTTGTTCGCGATCAGCAGCGCCGGCACGTCGGCACGCAACAGCGCGAGCACTTTCGCATCGGCCAGGGTGAAGCTGCCGGCCTCCACCACGAACAGCACCAGGTCCACGTCGCCGACCGCGCCCTGCACGGTCTTGTTCAGCGACCGGTTCAGCGCGTTGTCATGCCGGGTCTGAAAACCAGGCGTGTCGACGAAGATGAATTGCGTTTGCGCGAGCGTGCGGATGCCGGTGATCCGGTGCCGCGTGGTCTGCGCCTTGCGGGAGGTGATGCTGATCTTCTGACCGACCAGCGCGTTCAACAAGGTCGACTTGCCGACATTCGGCTTGCCGACGATGGCGATCGTGCCGCAACGCCGACCAGCGGCCGCTTCATCTGCGGATTGTTGATCATTCATAGCCGGGGTGCTACTCGGATCATCGTTTTCAGCTATATTTTGCATAGCGGACCAGTGGGGCATCGGACGGATCGGGACGGGTTCAACTGCCAACGGCAAGTGCGTTGAGCATCAACGCGGCGGCTGCCTGTTCGGCGGCCCGGCGGGATGCACCGCTGCCGTGTTCGATGCGCCCGAGTTCGACGATCTCGCAGGCTACTTCGAAGCGTTGTTGATGCGCCGCGCCGGTCGCATTCACGACGCGATACGCGGGCAGTTGCATCTTGCGACCCTGCAGCCATTCCTGCAAGCCGGTCTTCGCATCCTTGGCAGAAACGGCCAACTGCTCATCGATCTGCATGCGACCGAACAGCCGCCGCACCAGCGCATCGGCCGCCGCAAACCCTGAGTCGAGAAACACCGCGCCGAGCACCGCTTCCAGCGCGTCGGCAAGGATCGATGGGCGCAGCCGGCCGCCGGTCTGCGTTTCGCCGGCGCCCAGGCGCAGCAACTCGGACAGGCGCAACTCGACGCTCAGCCCGTGCAGGGTGTCCTGGCGCACCATGCTCGCGCGGATGCGTGAGAGGTCGCCTTCGGGCAGGCTACCGAGACGCTCGAAAAGCAGGTTCGCAACCGCCAGGTTCAGCACCGAATCGCCGAGAAATTCGAGCCGCTCGTTGTGCTGCGGCGAATGGCTGCGATGCGTGAGCGCGCGCTCCAGCAGCTTTCGGTCGTGAAACGCCAGCCCAAGCCGGCGCTCCAGTCCGGCCAGGTCCGCCCGGCCTGCCGCGTCCGGGCCTGCCGACCGCCGTTCAGTCACGCCCGTCCGAACTGGCGCTGCCCTGGTACTTGATGAGCAGATAGGCCGGGCCGGCCAGTGCGATTTCCTTGTCGTAAGCGAAGCCGACCACGACCCGGTCGCCGTTTTTCTTGATGTCGAGGTCTTTGCCGCTGATGGCGGTGAAGTCGTCGATTGCCTGGGCACGATCAAAGATTGCGCGCACTTCGGGTACGGTGCTGCCGGCGGTCGCCTGCTTCGCTGCCTTGTGGATCGCCTGGTACTCGATCACGGTCGGGATCACCTTGGCGGTCACGATGCCGACGAACACCACGATGATCGCGACGATGATCAGCCCGATGAATGAAATGCCGCGCTGGCGGGAGAGACGTTGCAGGTTCATGAGTTGGGTACTGAAAAGCCGGGTTTTCTACATTAGGCCATTGGGCGCGCAACGGCAGACGATGCGAACCATGCGTGGCGACTGCAGGCGATGCCCGCAACCACTGGCAGTTCGCCCACCTGCCCCGCTTCTGGCTGCGCCGAGTCGTCTACTGGAACGACCCGATGCGCTTCCAGTTGCTGAAGTTCATCCAGATGAAAAACGCCCGGCCCACGATGTTCTGGTCCGGCACGAAACCCCAATAACGCGAGTCGAGCGAATTGTCGCGGTTGTCGCCCATCATGAAGTAGTGATTTTTCGGCACTTTGCAGACGACGCCTTCGACGCTGTAGCGGCAGTTGTCACGGCCCGAGAAGTTTTCCGCCCCGGACACGAATGCCGGCCGGTTGTCGTCGATCAGGATGTTGTGCGTGTGCGTGCCCAGCGTCTCCTGGAACTGCTTGGCGTAGCGCATCGAGTCTTCATCGAAGAACTCAGGCGCCGGCTGCGTCGGCACCGGCTGGCCGTTGATGGTCAGGCGCTTGTTCAGATACGCGACCTCGTCGCCCGGCAGTCCGACCACGCGCTTGATGTAGTCGAGGTTCGGATTGGGCGGATAGCGAAACACCATCACGTCGCCGCGCTGCGGCGTGTTGCCTTCCGTGAGCTTCACGTTCAGCACCGGCAGCCGCAGGCCGTAGGTGAACTTGTTGACGAGGATCAGGTCGCCGACGAGCAACGTCGGGATCATCGAGCCGGACGGAATCTTGAACGGCTCGAACAGAAACGACCTCAGGATGAACACCACCAGGATGACCGGAAACAACCCGGCTGTCCAGTCGAGCCACCAGGGCTGGGACAGTGCGCGCTGCCGTGTCTCGCTGCTGTCGTCATCGATGGTGCCGATGCCTTGCGCGCTGAGCCGCTCGCGCCGCTGGACCGCGCCGCTGTCGATCGCGGCTGCGGCACGCCGGCGCTGCGGCGCAAAGTAAAACCGGTCGGCGAGCCAGTAAAGGCCGGTCACCAAGGTCGCCATGAACAGCAGCAAGGCGAAGTTGCCGTCGATGCGCCCCAGGTACCACGCGCCCGCATAGCCCGCAAAGCCCGCGAGCACGAGCGCCGTCAACACCTGCATCATTCGTCCACCTGCAAAATGGCCAGAAATGCTTCTTGCGGCACCTCGACCGAACCGATCTGCTTCATCCGCTTTTTGCCGGCTTTCTGTTTCTCAAGCAGCTTCTTCTTACGCGTGATGTCGCCGCCGTAGCACTTGGCCAGCACGTTCTTGCGCAGCGCCTTGATTGTCTCACGCGCAATCACGTTGGCCCCGATCGCAGCCTGGATCGCAACGTCGTACATCTGGCGTGATATCGCCTCGCGCATCTTGCCGACCACGGCCCGACCCCGGTACTGCGACTGGCTGCGGTGCACGATGATCGACAGCGCATCGACCTTCTCGCCGTTCAGCAGGATGTCGACCTTCACCACGTCGGCGGCGCGATATTCCTTGAACTCGTAGTCCATCGACGCATAGCCGCGCGACACCGATTTGAGCTTGTCGAAGAAGTCCAGCACGATCTCGCCGAGCGGCATCTCGTACGTCAGCATCACCTGCCGGCCGTGATACGCCATGTTGAGTTGCACGCCGCGCTTTTGCACCGCGAGCGTCATCACCGCGCCGACGTATTCCTGTGGCATGTACAGATGCACGGTCACGATCGGCTCGCGGATTTCGGCGGTACGGCCAACGTCCGGCATCTTGGCGGGGTTTTCCACCATCAGCGTTTCGCCGTCGTTCTTGATCACCTGATAGACCACACTCGGCGCGGTCGTGATCAGGTCCTGATCGAACTCGCGTTCGAGCCGCTCCTGCACGATCTCCATGTGCAACAGGCCGAGGAAGCCGCAGCGAAAGCCGAAGCCCAGCGCCTGGCTGACTTCCGGTTCGTAGTGCAGCGAGGCGTCGTTGAGCTTCAGCTTCTCCAGCGAATCGCGCAGCGCATCGTACTGGTTGGCTTCGGTCGGATAAAGACCTGCGAACACCTGCGGCTGGATTTCCTTGAAGCCCGGCAGCGGCTCGGTCGCCGTGGCAGCGGCGCCCCCGCTGCCCGACTTGATCAACGTCACCGTGTCACCGACTTTCGCAGCCTGCAGTTCTTTGATGCCGGCGATGATGTAGCCGACCTCGCCCGCTTCGAGGCTCGCGCGCGGCGAGTCGTGCGGCGTGAACACGCCCAGGTTGTCGGCGTTGAACATCGCGCCGCTGGCCATCAGCTTGATGCGCTCGCCCTTGGCCAGCCGGCCGTCGACGACGCGCACCAGCATCACGACGCCGACATAGGTGTCGAACCACGAGTCGATGATCATGGCGCGCAGCGGCGCGTCCGGCTTGCCACGCGGCGCTGGAATGCGCTGGACCACCGCTTCGAGGATTTCATCGATGCCCATTCCGGTCTTGGCCGAGCATGGAATCGCATGGCCGGCGTCGATCCCGATCACGTCTTCGATTTCCAGCCTGGCGCTGTCCGGGTCGGCCTGCGGCAGATCCATCTTGTTGAGCACGGGCACCACCTCCACGCCCAAGTCCAGCGCGGTATAGCAGTTGGCGACCGTCTGCGCTTCCACGCCCTGGCTCGCATCGACCACCAGCAACGCGCCTTCGCAGGCCGACAGCGAGCGGCTCACCTCGTAGGAAAAATCGACGTGGCCCGGCGTGTCGATCAGGTTCAGGTTGTAGATGGTGCCGTCTGCGGCGGTGTAGTGCAGCGCCGCGGTCTGTGCCTTGATCGTGATGCCGCGCTCTTTCTCGATGTCCATCGAATCGAGCACCTGGGCTTCCATTTGCCTGTCCGACAAGCCGCCGCAGCGCTGGATCAGCCGATCGGCCAGCGTTGATTTGCCGTGATCGATGTGCGCGATGATGGAGAAGTTTCGAATGTGATTCATCGAGGCAGACGCGGGACGGCGCAGCACCGTCGACAACGAAAAAAGGGCGCGCCGGAAGAAGGACGCGCCCTGTCAAGCCCAACCTATAGAAATCGCGGCAACTGCGATGGCTGGGCTGCCATTGTAGGCAAAACGGCCGATGGGCCGGCGTTCAGCGGCTTACCGCGCCCGGCACCACGCGCGGTCACTGCGGCCGGATCAACGCATATTGCGCCCACTCGCCGCGCCGGAACAGCACATTGACCGGCTGCGTCTTGTCGGCCTTGGCGACAGCCGATTCGAACTCGGCGATGCTCGCCACATCCTTGTTGGCAATCGCCACAATCACGTCGCCCTCGCGCAGCCCGGCACGGGCGGCGGCACCGGTTGCGTTGTCGACCTGCACGCCGCCGCTGATCTTGAGTTCGGCCTTGCGCTCGTCGCCCAGTTCGGTCACCGTCAGGCCGAGCATTTCGCTCGATGCTTTCGGCGCCTTCGGCTTCGGCGCTTCGGCGGGTGCCGCGGCAGCGGTTTTCTCCGCCTCGATCTCGGCCACCGTCACCTTCAGGTCGCGCGTATCGCCACGCCGGAACACCGTCATGGTCGCGTCGGTGCCGGGCTTGGTATTGCCGACGATGCGTGGCAGGTCGCTGGTGCGCTCGACTTCATGGCCGTCGAACTTGACGATGATGTCGCCGGCCTTGACGCCGGCCTTCTCGGCCGGGCTGCCGGCTTCCACGCCGCGCACGAGCGCGCCGCGCGGGCGGCCCAGGCCGATCGACTCGGCCACGTCCTTGCTGACCTGGTCGATACGCACGCCGATGCGCCCGCGCGAGACCCGGCCGGTCGCGCGCAGCTGTTCGCTCACGCGCACCGCCTCGTCGATCGGGATCGCGAACGAGATGCCCATGTAGCCGCCCGAGCGCGAATAGATCTGGCTGTTGATGCCGATCACCTCCCCGCGCAAATTCAAAAGCGGCCCGCCTGAATTGCCGGGGTTGATCGCAACGTCGGTCTGCAGCAGCGGCAGATATTCGCCGGTGTCGCGCTGCTTGGCGCTGATGATGCCGGCCGTCACGGTGTTGGCCAGCCCGAACGGCGAGCCGATCGCCACCACCCATTCGCCGACCTTGACGCGATTGATGTCGCCGATGCGCACGAACGGCAGTTCTTTCGCATCGATCTTCACGACGGCCACGTCGGAGCGCTTGTCGGCGCCAACGATGCGCGCCTTGAACTCGCGCTGGTCGGTCAAGGTCACGATCACCGAATCGGCGCCATCGACCACGTGCGCATTCGTCATCACGTAGCCATCTGCCGTCAGGATGAAGCCGGAACCGACGCCACGCGGGCGCTCGTCCGGTTGTGTCGCCGGCGGCCGTGGCTGCCCCGGCGCACGTTCCGGGCGATCGGGCCGCTGGCCGCGCGGCATGTTCGGAATCGGAATGCCGAAGCGGCGGAAGAACTCCAGCATGTCGTCGTCGAGCCCGCCGCCGCCGCTGCCACCGCCGGCGGACTCGTCACGTTCGACTTTTTCAACCGTGCGGATGTTGACGACCGCAGGGCCGACCTGCTCGACGAGTTCGGTGAAGTCGGGCAGGCCGCGCTGCATCGGTGGCGCCTGCGGCAGTTGCTGCGCAATGGTCGGCAGCGGCGCAGCCAGGGCCAGCGCAGCGATGCCAAGCAGGCCCCAGCGCGGCGCCTGCCTGAGGGCACGTTGAAATGGCATTGCGATCATCTGAAACTCTCCTTGAGGGTGCAAGCGGAAAAAAAGCGTGGGTGGAAATCCGGCCGGATCATCACGGGTCCATCAAGGCCGCTGCTTCAGCGGCCTTGTCTCATCGCATCCCGGATCGGGTTGCCTTGCTGGAACGCATACGGGACTGCATCGGCAGCCGAGACGCTAGTGCAAGAACCAGACCCGGTGGTGCGCGGGGTTACTGGCGTGGCTCGACGCGCCGCAGTCCGTCGCCGAACAGGCGCAGCGTCGCCAGTGGCACCTCGCCGACGGCGGTGAGCCACCAGTCCCCGCTGGCTACGTCGGACCGACCGGCAGCGCCGCCGATTCGTTGCGTCAGCGTGTGCGTGGCGCCCATCGCCATCTGGCCCGCAGCCGGATGTCGCGTGGCATCGTAAGGCTCGATGAACAAGGATACCGAGGCAAGGCCATCGGAGAACACCCAGTGCATGGCGCTGGTGGCCGGGTTCTGCCCTGTGGCGCCGCCAGGTCGCACGAGTGCGCGCTGGAAGCAATGCACCGGCTGGAAGCCCGCCACGCCGACCGGCAACGCCCAGCCCATCGCCTGCGGTGTGGTCTTCACGAAACTCGGGGTCTCGACGCGCCAGCCATCGGTCGCATCCATCATCTGCGCAAGCTGCTCGATCTGCACCGGCGCATTCAACTGCAATTCGGAAAAAGCGGCCTGCTCGAGCACGCTGCCATCCACATCGAGCGTCTGCACCTTGAGCACCAACGACGACTGCTGCTCGCTCCAGACTTTGTAGCCGAAGCGCAGCCCGTCTTTCGGGCTGAGCTGCATCACGTCGGCATCGAACCCCGCCACCCTTGCGCTGCCGGCCAGCTGCGCTGAATAGTGGTCGGTGATGGTGGTGTCGAGAGACTTGAGCAGGCCTGGAAATGCGCCGAGCGATTCCCGCCGCTCGCTGCGCGCGACTTTCTGGTCCGGCAGGAACGTGACGACCCGGTCGTTGTGCCGGAATACCGAGCGCGGCGCGCCGGTCAGCGTTTCCACGCGCTCGATCTGCTGCTCGCCCGCGCAGGCGTGCCAGATGCGCGCACTGGCCAGCCCGCCGGCAGCGGACGACACGACGAACGTGCCGATGAAATTGCGCTCGCGCGACGCATGGTGCAGCCGCAACAGCCAGGCATCCACGTCGTGCTCGGACAACGCACCGACAGCAGCCGGCTGGGCTGTGGCAACCAGTGTGAACAACGAGAGCAGGACGCCGAGCAGGCAATGGATCCGTCGTCCCGGCGCCCGGACCTGCCGATACGAAAGCGGCGCCCATGCCGCACGCAACGCGCCAACCGCGCCCGCATTCACCGCCCGCGGCCCTCGAACGTCGCGTTGCGCAGAAAGCCGGCCGGCATCTGCAGGGCCGAAATACCGGCCGACTGCTCGTGCGCGGCCAGCAGTTCATCAAGCCGTGGATCGCGCAGCATCTGCCGCGGCAGTTCGGCCTTGGCAAGCACCGGGGCCTGCGCGGCGGGATTCACGACGGCGCCCGACAACAGATTCCAACCCACCGCGCCGATCGCGACCGCAACGGCAACACCAGCGACCGCGCGCCAGCGCCACACCGGATCGTTGGCGGCGGCTGCGCGCGTCTGCAGTGGCGCGACATCCCGCATGGACACGGTCGCCCGAGCGTCGGTAGCAGGCGCGCGGGAAGCGGCATCAGCAGGCTCGATCGCGATTGCCATGCTGGTCGGCCCGAACGAACTGGGCATCGGCTCGGCGGCGAGCCTGCTGGCGATGCGTGCGGACAAGTCAGCCGTGGCACGATGCCGGCTCGCCTCGCCCTGGCGCAGCAGCTCGCCGATCAGGTGGTAGGCCTGCCAGGTCACCCGCGACTGCGCATCATCCTGCACCGACGCAACCGTTGTGGCGAAAGCAGCGCCGCGCAGATGGCCGTCCATTAACGCCGAAATCGCTTCCGGTGCGCCGGACGGCAGGTGTTCAGCTGGCGGCAACGGGCCAAATGCGCGCCCGCTGGCGTCATCGTCCATGGAATCGTTCATCGCGTTTGGCTCCCCGTCGGAAAATTTGCATCGTCTGTTTTTGTGGCAGTGCTTTGCCTGCTTCACCACCGCTTGCCGGCCTGGTTTTCCAGCAAGGGCCGGATGCGCGTGGAAACCGCTTCCCGCGCGCGAAAGATACGGGAGCGCACGGTGCCGATCGGACAGTTCATCACGTCCGCGATCTCCTCATAGCTCAATCCGTCGATCTCGCGCAGGGTCAGCGCTTGCCGCAGCTCCTGCGGCAGGGCCTGCATGGCGGCGCTCACGGTCTCGGCGATTTCCTTGGCTGCATACACCGTCTCCGGTGTCTCATCGCTGATTAGGTCGTTGCCGATACTGAAAGTTTCATTGTCCTCGTCGTCGCGCTCACGCAACGCGTTTTCCGACAACACCGGGTTGCGCTTCAAGTCCACCAGCGCCTTCTTGGCCGTGTTCACCGCGATCCGGTACAGCCAGGTGTAGAACTGTGCGTCGCCGCGAAACTGGTGCAGCGCGCGATAAGCGCGGATGAAGGTTTCCTGCGCGATGTCTTCCACCAGATCGACATCGCGCACCATGCGGCCGATCAGCCGCTGGATGCGGCGCTGGTACTTGATCACCAGCAGCTCGAACGCACGCTGATCGCCCGCCACCGTGCGTTCGACCAGCATCAGGTCGGTGTCCGGCGGTGCTGCTGGACCCTGCGCGTCGGTCATGTCGGATTGCCGGGCGCAGCGGACACGCGGCCATCGTGGACCGGCGCCACTGGCATTTCTAGCAGCGGCGGCCGCAGATGCAGCGCACAGCGAAGCGCATGCCAGTCTCGCGCGTGATCGGTCGATCCGGCATCCAGCCAGAACCAGCCGGATGCGCCGCTTTCCTCAGAACGCCAGTGCAGCAGCAGGATGTGCTGCAGATCGAGCCGCAGCGTCGGCATGCCCGCGTGCTCAGGGTCGCTGGCCGATGCCCGCCACAGCCAGCTGCTGCCATCCCAGCGCAGCAGCCCCTGTGGTGCGCGCCGCCAATGCAGCGCAGCGAACATTCCGGTGGCCAGCAGGGTCGCAGCAAGCAGCCAGGCGCGCCAACCGAAGCCTGCGTCGGCCATCGCGCGCAGCGCAAGCACGGCCCCGCAAAGCCACAGCGTCAACATCAGCCAGCCGGCGAACCAGGAGCGGCGCACCGTACAGACCACTGCGGGAGCTTGTGACATAAGAATCGATCGGCGTTGCGAGCTTGCGTTGCCGCTGCCCATGGCGAACAACCCACAGACAGCACTGGCAATGCAGCCGGAAAGCGGACTGCGCGTCAGGCCAGCCGCTTGAACACCAGCGATCCGTTGGTGCCGCCAAAACCGAAGTTGTTTTTCAGTGCGACATCGATCTTCAAATCCCGCGCGGTGTTCGCGCAGTAGTCGAGGTCGCACTGCGGGTCCTGCTCGAACAGGTTGATCGTCGGCGGCACTTTCTGCTCGGCGATCGCAAGCAGCGTGAACACGCTTTCCACGCCGCCGGCGCCGCCAAGCAGATGCCCGGTCATCGACTTGGTGGAGCTGACCACGAGCTGCCTTACATGGTCGCCCAGCGCTGCCTTGAGCGCCATCGTTTCGTTCAGATCGCCCAACGGCGTCGACGTGCCGTGCGCGCTCACGTAGTCGATCTGGTCCGCGTTGATGCCCGCATTGGCCAGTGCCGATTCCATCGCGCGGCGCGGCCCGTCCATGTTGGGCGCCGTCATGTGTCCAGCATCCGCGCTCATGCCGAAGCCCGCAACTTCGGCGTAGATGCGAGCGCCGCGGGCCTTGGCACGCTCGTAGTCTTCCAGCACCACGACTCCGGCGCCTTCGCCAAGCACGAAGCCATCACGATCCTTGTCCCAGGGGCGCGAGGCAGTTGCCGGATCGTCGTTGCGCGTGCTCAAGGCGCGCATCGAAGCAAAGCCGCCGACACCCAGCGCCGAGATGCTGGCTTCGGAGCCGCCCGCTACCATCACATCGGCATCGCCGTATTCGATCATGCGCGCGGCCATGCCGATGCAGTGCAGACCGGTCGTGCAGGCCGTCGCGATCGCGATGTTCGGGCCCTTGAAGCCGAACCGGATCGACACCTGGCCCGCGATCATGTTGATGATCGAAGCAGGGATGAAGAACGGGGAGATCCGGCGCGGCCCGCGCGCCAGCAACTCGCGGCCGGTACCTTCGATCAGCGGCAGGCCGCCGATGCCGGAGCCGATCATGCAGCCGATGCGCACGGCCTCTTCCATCTCCAGTGCGTCACCGGTGGGCAGGCCCGCGTCCGCGACGGCCTGCGCCGCCGCAGCGACACCGAAGTGGATGAAGGTGTCCATCGTGCGCACCTCCTTGCTGTTGAGGTAGTCGCCGATATCGAAATTCTTGACTTCACCGGCGAATCGGCACGCGAGCGCGCTCGCATCGAACCCGGTGATGAAGTCGATGCCGGATTTGCCCGCCAGCACGTTCGCCCAGGCATCGGCTACGGTATTGCCGACCGGGGTGACGCACCCAAGCCCGGTCACGACGACGCGGCGGCGGCTCATGATCGGCTGGGAACCTCGTGCGGTCGAGCGGCTGCTGTTCTGGCCTCAGGCACCTGATGCAAGAGGTGCATCAGGCTTTCTGATGCGTGCTCGCGTAATCGATCGCGTTCTGCACGGTCGTGATCTTCTCGGCATCCTCATCCGGGATCTCGATGCTGAACTCGTCTTCGAGCGCCATCACGAGTTCCACCGTGTCGAGCGAATCGGCACCCAGGTCGGCGACGAACGCCTTTTCATTGGTGACCTGCGACTCTTCCACGCCGAGTTGCTCGGCGATGATCTTCTTGACACGTGCTTCGATATCACTCATGGTTTTCCTCAAAATTTGCGGGGAACGGTTTTGTTCGGTCAGATTCTAACGACCGCCGAATGCGCGTTCGAAGGGTGCATGACCGGCTGGACCGACGATCGACAAGGGGTTATTTCGCGCAATGGTCACGGCTACATGTACATGCCGCCGTTCACGTGCAGTTCCTGACCCGTGACATAACCTGCCTCGCGCGATGCGAGATAGGCAACCGCATGCGCGATGTCGGTCGGCAGCCCGAGCGCACCCAAAGGGATCTGCGCAAGCAGCGCCTGCTGCAGGGCCGTGCTGAGCCCGGCCGTCATGTCGGTCTGGATGAAGCCGGGGGCCACGCAGTTCACCGTGACGCCGCGGCTGCCGACTTCACGTGCGAGCGCCCGCGTCAGCCCGGCCACGCCGGCCTTTGCCGCTGCATAGTTCACCTGGCCCGCATTGCCCATCGCACCGACCACACTCGTGATGCTGACGATGCGCCCGAAGCGCTGCTTCATCATCGGGCGCAGCACCGCGCGACTCATGCGGAACACCGCCTTCAGGTCGGTGTCCAGAACCGCGTCCCAATCGTCGTCCTTTAGCCGCATCGCGAGCATGTCGCGCGTGATGCCGGCGTTGTTGACGAGCACGTGCAGGCCGCCGGATTCAGCGGCAATCCGCGTGATCAGCGCTTCGCCAGCCGGACCATCGTTCACGTCGAGCCTGACGCCCGTGCAGCCTTCGCAGTCGCCAAGCGCCGCGCTGATTGCCGCCGCGCCCGCATCGCTGGTCGCGGTGCCGAACACGACCAGCCCGCGCTGCGCGAGCTCGCGTGCAATCGCCGCGCCGATGCCGCGCGATGCGCCCGTGACCAACGCAACCAGTCGTTCCGAATTCATCTTGCTGCCTGTCATGCCTGCACCAATTGCCTGACCTGTGCCAATGTCGTCGGGTCGTGCAGCGCGACGCCCTGCACCGACGGATCGATGCGCCGCACCATGCCGGCCAGCACCTTGCCCGGCCCGCATTCGACCAGGATGGACGCGCCGCGCGCCGCCATCGCACGCACCACCTCGACCCAGCGCACCGGGCCGAACGCCTGCCGGTACAGCGCAGCGCGGATCGCAGCCGCATCGCGCTCGACCGCCACGTCGATGTTGTTCACCACCGGAATGCTCGGCGCGGCAAATTCAACCAATGCAAGCCGTTCGCGAAGTTCTTCCGCCGCCGGCTGCATCAGGCTCGAATGAAAAGGCGCCGACACCGACAGCGGCAGCGTGCGCTTGGCGCCGCGCGCCTTCAGCAGCACGCAGGCTGCATCGACACCGGCCTTGCTGCCCGCGATCACGGTCTGCGCGGGATCGTTGAAATTCACGGCTTCGGCAAGCTGGCCCGACTGCTCGGTCGACTCGGCACACAACGCCGCGACCTGAGCCGAGTCGAGCCCCAGGATCGCCGCCATTGCACCACTGCCGACCGGCACCGCGCGCTGCATCGCCTGCGCGCGAAAGCGCACCAGTGGCGCGGCCTGGGCAAGCGTGAGCGCACCGGCCGCCACCAGCGCGGCGTATTCGCCGAGCGAGTGACCGGCCAGCACCGCGGGCTCGGCACCACCTTCGGCGAGCCAGGCGCGGTACGCGGCAACACCTGCGACCAGCATGACCGGCTGCGTATTGCTGGTCAGTGCAAGCGCATCGGCCGGGCCTTGCGCGATCAAGGTCGTCAGGTCCTGATCCAGTGCATCGGAGGCTTCGGCAAGCGTCTGCCGCACCGCCGGATGATCGCCCCAGGCGTCCAGCATGCCGACCGATTGCGAGCCCTGGCCGGGAAACATGAAGGCAACAGCGGTCATGGCGGATGCATGGAAAGTTGAAGGAGAAGATTCTTGGTAAAAACAGCCCGATGCGCTTGTTCTCACTGCGTTTCCAGCTAATAAATCAGGAGCACCGAGCCCCAGGTGAAGCCGCCGCCCACGCCCTCCAGCAGCACCGTGTCGCCACGCCGGACCCGGCCCGCGCGCACGCCTTCATCGAGCGCCAGCGGGATCGACGCCGCCGACGTATTGCCATGCTCGGCCACCGTGACGATGACTTTTTCCATCGGCAGCTTTAGTTTCCTTGCGGTGCTCTGCATGATGCGCACGTTGGCCTGGTGCGGGATCAGCCAGTCGATGTCTGCGCTGGTCAGGCCAGCCTTGGCCAGCGTGGCGCGGGCTGACGATTCCAGCACGCCGACCGCGAGCTTGAACACCGCCTGCCCGTCCATCTTCAGGAGCGGATCGCCGATCGCCTGGCCGCCCGACACATGGCCAGGCACGCACAGGATGCCGACCTGGCTGCCGTCTGCGTGCAAGTCGGTGGCCATGATGCCGGGCTCGTCCGACGCCTCCAGCACCACCGCGCCGGCGCCGTCGCCGAACAGCACGCAGGTGGTGCGGTCGTTGAAGTCGAGGATGCGCGAGAACACCTCCGCGCCGACCACCAGCGCGCGGCTCGCGGCGCCGGTCTTGATCAGCGCGTCGGCTACGGTGAGCGCGTAGACGAAGCCGCTGCAGACTGCCTGCACGTCGAATGCAGGACAGCCCGTGATGCCGAGCTTGTGCTGCAGGATCGCTGCAGTGGACGGAAACACCATGTCCGGTGTCGACGTGGCGACCACGATCAGATCGATCTCGCGCGCCGAGCAGCCGGCTGCTTCCAGCGCCTGCTGGCAGGCCGGCAGCGCGAGGTCGCTGCTGCAGACGTCGGCTGCCGCGAAGTGGCGTGCACGGATGCCGGTGCGCTCGACGATCCATTCGTCCGATGTCTCCACGCCGCGCTGCGCAAGTTCCGCCGCCAAGTCGTCGTTCGACAGGCGCCGCGGCGGCAGATAGCTGCCGGTGCCGGCAATGCGCGACGTGCGTCGTCCTGGTTGGGCTGGGCTCATCGCTTGGTGGCTCGTCTTCAGGGAGCGGGCACTGGCTGCTCGTGGAGCAGCGGCGCCGCATGCGCGATCCGGCTTTGCACCCGGTCGAGCAACTGGTTTTGCGCCGCATCATACGCGCGGGTCAGCGCATGCTCGAACGCCAGCACGTCGGCGGAACCGTGGCTTTTGAACACCAGGCCGCGCAGGCCGAGCAACGCCGCGCCGTTGTAGCGCCGGTGATCGACCCTGCGTTTGAATGACTTCAGGATCGGCAGTGCCAGCAGGCCAACCGCGCGCCTGAACAGACCACGCGAAAACTCGTCTTTCAAAAAGCCATTGATCATGCTGGCCAGGCCTTCGCTTGCCTTCAACGTCACGTTGCCGACAAAGCCGTCGCAGACGACGATCGCTGCGGTGCCCCTGAAGATGTCGTTGCCTTCGACGTTGCCGATGAAGTTCAGATCGCCCGACGCTCCGGCAGCGCGCAGCAACTCGCCCGCACGGCGGATCGTCTCGCTGCCTTTGATCGCTTCTTCACCGACATTCAGCAAGCCCACGCTCGGTGCATCACCACCGCCCTGCGCAGCCACCAGCGCAGACCCCATCACGGCGAATTGCAGCAGGTGCTCGGCGCGGCAATCGACATTCGCACCCAGATCAAGCACGGTGGTCGCGCCGCCGGCCGCGTTCGGCAGCTGCGTGGCAATCGCAGGCCGGTCGATGCCGTCCAGCGTCTTGAGCAGGTAGCGTGCGATCGCCATCAAGGCCCCGGTGTTGCCGGCCGACACCGCAGCCTGTGCGCGTCCGTCCTTGACTTGCTGGATCGCCACGCGCATCGACGAGTCTTTTTTCCTGCGCAGTGCGATTTCGATGCCATCGTCCATCGTGACGACTTCAGTGGCTTCGATCAGTTGCGCGCGCGGATGCGAAAAACGCCCAAGCGCATCGCCGCGCCCGACCAGCAGCAAATGCGCGTCGGGCTGACGCTGCAAAAAACGTTCGCAGGCGGGCAGAATGATGCTGGGGCCGTGATCGCCGCCCATGCAGTCGACTGCCAGCGTGATGGTGGGCGCCACTAGATAGCGCGGCTGCACGCCTGCGATGAAGGACGACGCCAGGAAAGCGAGAGGCCGCGAGGCCAAGCCAATGGCCTCGCGGGTCGGGTCAACACGGAAACCCGAATCTCGATCCCGGCACAGGCCGGCGCTGGCCGAGAAATTTAGAGCTCGGACTTGTTCTTGAACACCTGCCGGCCACGGTAATAGCCGTTCGGGCTCACGTGATGGCGCAGATGCGTCTCGCCAGTGGTTGGCTCCACGGCAATGCCGGGCACGGTCAGCGCGTTATGGGAGCGATGCATGCCGCGCTTGGAGGGCGACTTCTTGTTTTGTTGAACAGCCATGATGAATCCTGGAGGGGTCGAAAAAGATGAGGCGCGCGGCGGGTTACGAAGGCACACGCGCTTGAAGCCGCGAGGCGGCGATCGATCGGGTCGGTACAAGACGATCCTGTCACCCCGAGCACTACCGTGACGCCGCTGCCCGACCACCCGACCGGCCCAGCATTGCCAAAAGTGCCTGAACCAAGCCTTCTGCCAGCCTCAACAAACGGTGCTGCCAGCGCGTCGCAAAACCTGACGATTCTAACGGAAGCCGCGCAGCGTCAGCATGGGTTCATTCAGCCTTGCCACGCAGCTGGTCGAGCGCAGCGAACGGATGCTCGGGCGTCGCAGCCTGCTGAAACGCCGGATCGGCCACGCTCAGTTTGACGTCCACCGGGCATCG
Organism: Burkholderiaceae bacterium; assembly: GCA_965218765.1. GTDB lineage: Bacteria > Pseudomonadota > Gammaproteobacteria > Burkholderiales > Burkholderiaceae_C > JBBPYC01. The sequence continues at coordinate 492,861 of CBDCLU010000005.1, forward strand.
GTCGTGCATCGGCACCACCGGTAATGCGAGCAACAGCTCGTCTTCCAGCAACTGCCGCAGGTTCAGCTCGGCGCCAAGCCCAAGCACGTCTTCTTCGGCCGTTTCGTCTTCAAGCTCGGCAGTGGCTTCGTCAGCCACGAAACGGAACCAATGATCCACGCTGAGCTCGACGGCCACCGGCTCCAGGCAGCGCTGACACGTCATCGGCAAGGTGGTGGCGGCTTCCACCTGCAGCCACGGCTGGCGCGCACCGCCCGGTGCCGCACGCATCTCGCCAGTGGCCGACCAGCGCACTCGGTCATCGCCGATCGGCCCAGTTGCCTCGGCCACGAGCCGGCGGTAATCGGTGAGCGGATCGTTGCCGCCCAACTGGCCGGCATCTTGCGCGAACTGCGCGGCATCGATCAGCGCCGGGTTGCGGGAGGGGTCATGCTTCATGGTTTTGCAGTGTATGAGAATGCCGCTTGATGACCCTGACCAGCGATGCCGCCCTGCCAGAGCAACCGCAACGCCCAATGCGTGCGCTGCTGCTTGCATCGACGTCCCGCTATCGGCGCGAACTGCTCGAACGGCTGCGCCTGCCGTTCGACGTCGAGCCGCCCCAGGTGGACGAAACAGCGCGGTCGGGCGAAGCGCCGCGCGCTCTCGCGCTGCGGCTGGCACTGGAAAAAGCCCGCGCGGTCGCGTTGCGTCATCCGGCTGCGGTCGTGATCGGGTCGGATCAAGTGGCCGAACTCGATGGTGCCGCCTTGGGCAAGCCCGGAAACCACGACAACGCCGTGCGGCAACTGCAGCAGATGCGGGGTCGGTCGGTCATCTTCCACACCGCGATCGCGGTTCGCTGCGAAGCATCGGGTTTCGCGCAAAGCGAGATGGCCCGCGTGCTGGTGCGGGTGCGTGGGCTCGACGACGCGGCGATCGAGCGCTATTTGCGTGCCGAGCAACCTTACGACTGCGCCGGAAGCGCCAAAAGCGAAGGCCTGGGCATCGCGCTGCTCGACTCGCTCGACAGCGACGACCCGACCGCGCTTATCGGGCTGCCGTTGATCCGTTGCTGCCGAATGCTGCGCGCAGCCGGCTTCACGCTGCCGTGACGGCTGCCCCGACCGGCCCACGCGGCCGCCTCTATCTGGTGCCGGCGCCGCTCGATTTCGGCTGCGACGAAAGCACACCGATCGAACAATCGATTCCGCTGGGCACCTTGCAGGTCGCCGCGCGGCTGGATCACTGGATCTGCGAGAACGCGAAGAGTACGCGTGCGTACCTGAAACGGATCGATGCAGTCAGCCCGCTTGCGCAGCCGCTGCAGTCATTGACGTTGCTGGAACTGCCGCGCGAAGTGCACAAGAAAGGTGACCACGCTGGTGAATTCGATGCGCGTGCGCTGCTTAATGCGGCCGTTGCCGGGCACGACATGGGGCTGGTCAGCGAAGCGGGCATGCCGGCGGTGGCCGATCCCGGCTCGTCGGTGGTGCGCGCCGCGCATGAACTCGGCGTTTCCGTACTGCCGCTGGTCGGCCCGAGCGCGCTGCTGCTTGCGCTGGCCGCAAGCGGCCTGAACGGCCAGCAGTTTGCATTCGTGGGCTACCTGCCGGTGGCGGCAATCGAGCGCGACAAGCACATCCGCGACCTTGAAGCCGTCGCATCGAAGACCGGGCAGGCGCAGCTGTTCATCGAGACGCCGTATCGCAATGCCGCGCTGTGGCAGGCGCTCGTGCGGACCTTGCAGCCGAACACGCGGCTCGCGTTCGCAAGCGGACTCACGCTGGCCGATGGCTGCGTGGAAAGTCGGCTGGTGTCAGCCTGGCGACGTGGCGCGCAGCGGGCGCCGCAGACCTTGCCGACCGTATTCGCACTTGGCCGTTGAAGGCCGTTCAAAGGCGAGCCCCGGCCGTGAGGTCAGTGCAACGCTGGCGCCTCGCGCAGCGCCCGCGCACTGCCTTCGCCGACCGCGCCGCCGAAGCGCTTGATGAAGCGTTCGGCCATGTTTTCATGCTGTGTGTAGTCGACGACTTCCTCGGCTTTCACGACGTCGCGCGCCACGTAGTCGACGCTGCCGAGCTGGTCCGCGAGCCCGAGCTCGATTGCGCGTTGGCCGGTCCAGAACAGGCCGCTGAACATGTCCGGCGTTTCCTTCAGACGGTCGCCGCGACCGGCGCGCACGACGTCGATGAACTGCTGGTGCACCAGATCGATCAGCTGCTGCGCGTGCGCGCGCTGGGCATCGGTCTGCGGAGAAAACGGATCGAGAAAGCCCTTGTTCGCCCCGGCCGTGAGCAGGCGCCGCTCAATGCCCAGCTTGTCCATCAGACCGACGAAGCCGAAGCCGTCGATCAGCACGCCGATGCTGCCGACGATGCTGGCCTTGTTCACATAGATGCGGTCAGCCGCCGCTGCGATGTAGTAGGCCGCCGACGTGCAGCTTTCCTCCACCACCGCATAGATCGGCTTCGCATGGCGCGCGCGCAGCCGCCGGATCTCGTCATTCACGATGCCGGCCTGCACCGGGCTGCCGCCCGGCGAATTGATCAGCAGCACGAGCGCTTTGGAGCCACTGTCTTCCAGTGCGCTCTTCATCGCAGCGACGATGTGCTCGGCACTGGCGCTCGAATCAGCACTGATCTCGCCGCGGATCTCGACAACCGCCGTGTGCGACGACGGTTTCACCGCACCGCCCGGGACCGAGCGGAAGAACAGCCACCAGGCCAGCGCCGCGAACAGCAACAGCCAGAGCAAGCGCGTGAAGATGCGCCAGCGCCGTGCTGCGCGCTGCTCGGCCAGCGCCGCAAACGCCAGCCGCTCCAGCGTCTGCCGCTCCCAGCCAGCCGGCCCTGACGCCGCGGGCGCATTCATGATCCGGTCTTGCTCACGTGCGCTCATCGACGCCGATGCGTACGGGTCTGGGCCGGGACCGCGCGGTCCATAGGAATCGGTCATGGCAAGGCGTTCGCAGTGGGGTTGATGGCGCGGAGAGAAGCAGCCGCAACAAAGTTCAGAATTCGACCGCGCACAGGTCGTGCGCAGTATGCCAGCGCACCACGCCGTCATGTTCGCTGAGTTCGATGCCGACCAGCGGCCCGCGGCAGGGTCCGCCGACGCAGGCACCATCGTCCGGCCGGTACGCAGCGCCATGCGAAGCGCAGACCAGCCACCGTCCGGTTTCATCGAAAAATCGGTTCGGCTGCCAGTCCAGCTCCATCGCGACGTGGGTGCAACGATTCAGATAGGCCCGCACGCTGCCGCCGTAACGGACCGCGAATGCGCGGCAGGTCTGGCCGCGGTACACCACGTCGAACGGCACCGCGATGCCGCCATCGAGCAACTCGTCGGACCGGCACAGCGGATGAAGCTGCTGCATCAACCCAGCAGCCAGTCGTGCAGCTCGCGCACGCTGTGTGCCACCAACAGCGGATCGAGCGCATGCAAGCCCGGCGGTTCATGCGCACCCCAGGCCACGCCAACGCTTGCGCACCCCGCGTTCAGCGCAAGCTGCAGGTCGTGCGTGGTGTCGCCGATCATCAAGGTGCGCGCCGGCTCCATCTGCAACTGCTCCATCAGCTCGTGCAACATGCGCGGATCGGGCTTGCCGGCGGTTTCGTCCGCGGTGCGCGAGGCATCGAACAATCCGGATAGTTCGACCGCGCCCAGGGCCTCGTCAAGACCGCGCCGGCTTTTCCCGGTCGCAATCGCAAGCCGCTTTTTGCGTGCCTTCAGCGCATCGAGCAATGCGGGCACGCCGTCGAACAGCACGATGTCGTGCTGGTGCTGGACGTAGTGGTGCCGATAGCGTTCACCGAGCAGCGGGTGTTTCTGCTTCGGCACGTCCGGCGCCGCGTGCGCGAGTGCCTGCATCAAGCCCATGCCGATCACGAATGCCGCGCTGCGGTCATCCGGTACGGTGCCGCCCGCGTCACGCACCGCTTCCTGGATGCAGCGCGTGATGATCTTGGTGGAATCGAACAGCGTGCCGTCCCAATCGAACACGATCAGGTCGAAGCGCTCTGCGTTGGATGGTGACGTCATGCTGTGCAGTATCGGGCCACCGGATCAGGCAGCCGGCGCCCTGCGCGCGAGCCAGCCGGCCAGTTCGACCGGCAGTTCGGACTCAAGCTGCAACCGCTCGGCCGTCGCCGGATGCTCGAAACCCAGCCGCCAGGCATGCAGAAACATCCGCTTCAGCCCAGTCTTCTCAAGCGCCTTGTTCAATTCGAAGTCGCCGTACTTGTCATCGCCTGCGATCGGGTGACCTGCGCTGGCCAGATGCACGCGAATCTGATGCGTGCGGCCGGTCTTGATCGTCACTTCGAGCAGGCTGAAGCCATGCAGCCGCTGCGCGACCTTGACCAAGGTGATCGCACGCATGCCGTCCGGGTCGTTCGCGGGCACCACCTTGACGCGGCGTTCGCCGTCGGGCCGCGTGTATTTGTGCAGCGGTTGGTCGATCACCTTGCGATTCGCGGGCCAGTCGCCCGAGACCAGCGCCAGATAGGTCTTGGCCGTGGCGCGCTCGCGGAACTGCGCCTGCAGCCGGATCAGCGCGCTGCGCTTTTTCGCAATCAGCAGGATGCCCGAGGTGTCCCGATCCAGGCGGTGCACGAGTTCCAGCAAGCGCGCCTCGGGCCGCGCTGCACGTATCTGCTCGATCACGCCGAAGCTCACGCCGCTGCCGCCATGCACCGCGACGCCCGCAGGCTTGTCGAGCGCAATCAACTGCTCGTCTTCGAACAGCACGCCAAAGGTGCGTGGCGGCGCTGCCGCAGGTGCGTCGGCTGCGGCAGACGGCGCCAGCGGACGTCGCAGCGGTGGCAACCGCACCGAGTCGCCGGTCTGCACACGCGTGTCGGCGTTGGCGCGACCACGATTCACCCGCACCTCGCCGCTGCGGATGATGCGGTACACCAGGGTTTTGGGGACGCCTTTCAACTCGCGCAGCAGGAAATTGTCGAGCCGCTGGCCGCTTGATTCCTCATCCACGCGGACATGCACGGCGGTGGAAACAGCCGTCGCCGGGTTCACGCCTATAATCATTTTTCCGGTCCGGCCTGCCTGCTCAAGCGCTTGATTCGATTTGCTTTATTTAGATATTCAGCGAACAAGAATCACGAATTAAAGCATGCGAGAAATGGCTGCACCGGAAGGTCGATGCCGCCTTTGCTTGGCCCGCATGCGCTGCCCGATACGAGTGCTTTTTACTGCACCGTGTCGCCATTTGCAGCGAGGGTGAAGTTTTTAGGAAACCGGGCCGATCTTTGAAACACGAATTCACGGCTTTCGCACGAAAGAATCCCTGCAACAAGAAAAGCCGTCGTGTGCCGGCTGCCTGTAGACCGATCTCGGCAGCGACTGCACGACGCAACAGTCATGGTGAACGGCGCGCCCGCCCATATGGCGTTCGACGAATCATTGCAACAGCACGGCAAGACCGTTGCTCGAGCATCTCGGTCACGCTTTGGTGGTGCTGTCCGAGTTCCCGACCATGGCCTGTGCGCGAGCATGAACGCTGCGCTGGTGCTTCGATGTGCGCTCATCGGGTTCATCTGGCGCTGCGGCCTGTCTGGCACTGGCAAGCCGCAGGTCGGCTGACGCTTCCTTTCGTTGCACCGTCATTCTTTCGTCGCCGGTAGCTTTTCACAAAAAGCCGGCAAAGACGTTCGTTTCAAAGCCTCGGCTCAAGAGCATCGTTGGCCTGCTGACATCAGCGGGCTCGGCATGTCTTTTGAACAGAATGATGAGGTACGCACGCCATGAAACGGATGCTGATCAACGCGACCCAGGCCGAAGAACGACGCCTGGCAATCGTGGACGGGCAGAAACTGCTCGACTATGAAATCGAGATCGAGGGGCGCGAACAGCGCAAGGGCAACATCTACCAGGCGGTGGTGACCCGGGTCGAACCGTCGCTCGAAGCCTGCTTCGTCGACTACGGCGAGGACCGCCACGGGTTCCTGCCGTTCAAGGAAATCTCGCGCCAGTTCTTTCAGAACAACGGCAACGGTGGAAATGGTGGCGGCGGCTCCGCTCGCATCAGCGACGTCATCAAGGAAGGCCAGCAACTGCTGGTTCAGGTCGAGAAGGAAGAGCGCGGCAACAAGGGCGCGGCGCTGACCACCTTCGTGAGCCTGGCCGGCCGCTATGTGGTGCTGATGCCGAACAACCCGCGCGGCGGCGGCGTCAGTCGCCGCATCGAGGGCGAGGACCGCGCCGAACTCAAGGAGGCGATGGATCAGCTCGAGTACCCGGACGGCATGAGCATCATCGCGCGCACCGCCGGCATCGGCCGCAGTGCGCCGGAGTTGCAGTGGGACCTGAACTACCTGCTCAAGCTCTGGGATGCGATCGACGGCGCGGCCAAGGGCGGCAAGGGCGCGTTCCTGATCTACCAGGAGTCCTCGCTCGTGATCCGCGCGATCCGCGACTACTTCAATCACGACATCGGCGACATCCTGATCGATACCGACGACGTGTACGAGCAGGCGCACCAGTTCATGAGCCACGTGATGCCCGAGCACGCGGCCAAGGTGAAGCGCTACCGCGACGACGCGCCGCTGTTTTCCCGCTTCCAGATCGAGCACCAGATCGAGTCGGCCTACGCGCGCACCGTGCAGCTGCCGTCCGGCGGCGCGATCGTGATCGACCACACTGAAGCGCTGGTGTCGGTCGACGTGAACTCGGCGCGCGCGATCCGCGGCGGCGACATCGAAGACACCGCGACGCGCACGAATCTCGAAGCCGCCGACGAAGTCGCGCGCCAGATGCGGCTGCGCGACCTGGGCGGCCTGATCGTGATCGACTTCATCGACATGGACGAGAGCCGCAACCGGCGCGACGTCGAAAACCGCCTGCGCGACGCGCTCAGGCAGGACCGTGCGCGCGTGCAGTTCGGCTCGATCAGCAAGTTCGGCCTGATGGAGATGAGCCGCCAGCGCCTGAAACCTGCGCTGTCCGAAGGCGCTTCCATTCCTTGCCCGCGCTGCGGCGGCTCTGGCCACATCCGCGATACCGAAAGCTCGGCGCTGCAGATCCTGCGCATCATCCAGGAGGAGTCGCTGAAGGACAACACGGCGTCCGTGATGTGCCAGGTGCCGGTCGATGTCGCGTCGTTTCTGCTGAATGAAAAACGCACCGAGATCACGAAGATCGAATTCAAGCAGCGCATCAACGTGCTGATGGTGCCGAACAAGTCGCTTGAAACCCCGAACTACCGGCTTGAACGCCTCAAGCACGATGACCCGCGCCTCGACCAGCTGCAGGCCAGCTATCAACTGGCCGAGGAGCCCGACGACGCGACGTCGGTCACACGCCGCTCGCAGGAACCTACCAACAAGCAGACGCCGTTGATCAAGGGCGTGCTGCCCGATGCGCCGGTGCCGCCGCCGCAACCGCGCGCACCGCGCCGCGGTGTCGACGACGCGCCGGCAGCGCCGGCCGCGGCACCGATTCAGGCCGAGGCGGGTGAACCGGCAGCAAGCGCGCCGCCTAGTGCAGCCGCGGCTGCGGCTGCGGCGCTGATGGCGGCCGAAAACAGCGTGGTCGGCTGGCTCAAACGCGTGTTTGGCACGCCCGCCCAGACGGAGGCCGAGCCGAGCGTGAAGGCAACGCCTGCCGACAGCGCCGACGATGCGACGGCTCGTCGCACGCCGGAGCGTCGCGATGAACGGCCGAGCCGGCGTGGCGAAGGCGGCGAAGGCCGTGGCGAGCGCAACCGGCGCGGCGGCAGCGGACGCAACCGCGGTGCGCGTGCCGATGGGACCGATGCAGCGGCAGACCCATCGGCGTCAGGCGGCTCAGCACCGCGCAGCGGCACCGATGCAACGCGCGGTCGTGAACCGCGTGCAAGCGATGAGGCCCGCGGCAACGCCCGCTCGGCAGCGAGCCCGGATGGCGATGAGAACTCGCGTGGCGAGACTCCACGCCGCAGCGACCGTGGGGTTGATGCAGCACGCGGCGCACGGGGCGGTGAACGCCGTGGCGCGCGCAGCGGCAACAACGGCAATGCCGACGCTGCTGAGCCTGGCGAAGCACCGGCGACCAACGCCTTGCTGGCCGAGGGCGTGGCGGGCTCCGCCGCGCCTGCGATGACGGATGCCGCTTCCGATACGTCAAGCGGCGCCGGTGACGCGCGCGTCGAAGGCAACCGGCCACGGCGCGAGCGCGGCGGCCGTGGCGGATCCCGCCGCAGCGACCGCGCAGAACGCGGTGACCAGCCGGAGCGCAGCATGAATGGCCCCGGCGATGCAGTTGATGAAGCCAGCATGGGCGCCCCGGTCGAGCAGAAATCGATGGCAGACGCCGACCGCGACCCAGCTTCCACCGGGATCGACGGCATGCAGGCGGATCGTCCAGCGAACGCCGATGGCCAGGACGACCGCCGGCAAGCGCCGCCTTCCGGGGAGTCCGGCATCGGTGCGGGCAGCGTCCAACACAGTACAGCGGATTCGGCTGACGCCGCCATGCAGCCGCAGCGCAGCCGTCGCAACCCGGAACGCCCCGGTCGGGATCGCCGCCCGCGGGGTGAGCGCACCGCCCCGGTTGGCGATCCGACCGCACGGTCCAGCGGCGAGGCGGTCATGCTGGATGGCCGGGTGGCAGCGCTCGATTCGGCTGCGTCGCCCGAGCCGGCTGATGACACCGCCATGACTGCCACAGCAACGAGCGCCGACGCCGCCATTGCGACCGATGGCACGCCGACGCAGTCAACCGTCGCGCCTGAAACGCCGAGCCTGCTGATCGCTGCCGCGGACGGCTCGACGGTCGCATCGTCCAACCTGCACGAGTCGAAAGTGCTGGAAATCGCGGCAGGGGATGCGTCGACTGATCGCACCGGAAGTGGCGCGCCGGCCGTGCTGCCCAGGGCGCAGGCGTTCTCGCTGCCCGTCGAGCAGCTTGCGGGCCTCGCCGAGGGCGCTGGCCTGCAGTGGATCCAGTCCGACCGCGATCGGGTCAGTGCGGTGCAACAGGCGATCGCCGCCGAACCGATCGAGCCGCGGCTGGCGCGCGACCGCGTGCCCGTGCAGCTGCCCGACGACGGTGCGCTGGTGCTGGTCGAGACGCGCAAGGCGCTGCCCGAGTTGCGGCTGCCGCAGCAGTAGCCGAATAGCCCGCACTGCCATTGGCCGCCTGCTGCCAATCCAGGCCTGGATTGGCAGCAGGCGGTTCAGCCGGACTCTTAGGCGAGTTTGGTGTGGTGGCGCGAATCGGCACTCGCGCAGACGGTGAATCGCGATGCAGCCCGTCTGGCGCCCTGTGCACGAGGCTGCTTCGATCAGCTGCAAGGGGCCGGCGTAAGGGCACCGGCTGACGCTCACACCGCTTGCGCGGCACGGCGCCAGGCCCGTTCGGCCGCGGCGCGGTCGCCACTGCGGTCCAGTCGATGCGCAAGCGCGCGCCAGCCCAGGCACTCGCATGCGGAGTCGGGCAGCCGGCGTGCCGGATCGGCGAGCAACTGGCGCGCGGCGTCGGTGTCACCGCAGTCGAGCGCGAGTACGAGCTCGGCTGCGCGCGCCGGCAGCTGCCGCAGCATGTCGTGCGCCGCCGCTTCGTTGCCGGATTCGACAGCGGCCGTCAACAAGGTCTGCCAGGCATCGTCGAGCCGCACCGGCGGGCCCGCTGCCGGCAACGCCAGCGTGCGCAGCAGCGCGCGCACCAGCGGAAGTTGCAGATCGACGCTCGACTCGGCGTGGCAGGCGACCGATTGCTGCCAGGCCGGCAGCAGCCAGCGACGCGCGTGTGCGCCGTCGCTGTCGTGGCCACACAGTCGGTCTGCTGCCGCGGCGGCAACCAATGGCCACGCACGCTCGGCCGCATCCAGCTCATCCCAGGCTTTGCGCAGGCGGTTTGCGTCGTCACCCGCTGCTGCGACATGGGCCAGCGCGAGCCGGCAGCGGTGAGCCTGCATGGTGGTTGGCAGCAGGCCGCGTCGGGCCAGCTGGCGCGCGCGGCGCAACGCGTCCAGTGTGCGTCCTTCGGCCGACGCAGCCCCGAGGCGCAGATGGCGCGCCTGCACGCGGCGTGCCGCGCGAGCAGACAATTGATCGAGCAGCCCGTCAGCTAGCGCCGGTCGATGTTCCTGCAACGCCGTCTGCGCCGCGGCAAGCAGCGCGGCGTCGCGCCAGTCTGCCGCAGCCGCTGCGCCGGTTGCCACGTCGTCAGCGTCGGTGGCTGAAGGAACTGTCTCGGCGCCGGCCCGCAACGCGGTGAGCTGGCGGTCGTGCGCAGCGGCGTCGCCCTTGCGCTGCTCGCTCTGCGCAACCAACCAGTGGCAGGCGGTATGCAGCCGCCAGCGTTGCCAGGCGAGCTCTTCCGCTTCGCCGCCGGCCATCGAACCCGCAGTCGGCGTCGGCAGCGCGCTCAACTGCTTGAGCAGCGCCTGCGCGGCTGTCCCGGCGTGCGTGACACGGCCCGCATTCAGCGCACCCCAGGCATCGAGCAGCCACGCATGCAGCGCGCGCTCGAGCCGCTGCATGCGCCAGCGTTCCGCCTGGCGCGGCATCCGGAACAGTGCGCGCAGCGCACGCACCGCAAAATACAGCAGCGCGAATGCGACGAACAGCAGCAGCAGCGTCAGATTCAGCGAAAGATCGACCCGATACGGCGGCCAGAACACGGTCACCGTGCCCGGGTCGCTGCCTGCAAACAGCGCCAGCGCCGCGGCCACCGCGAACAGTCCGATCAGCCAGAGCGCAAACCGCATCGGTACGTTCGCTCCTGCGGTGCCGGGCAAATAGGTGCTGGGGGAAAAAAGCCGGCTAGCGTGCGGTCGGCATCGCGGTCTGCGCCGACAGCGCCGCCAGCGATTCGTCGATGCGCGGCAACTCGGTCGCATTCGCCTGCATGCGCAGCTGCTGCAGCTGGCTGGCCGCGAACTGGGTCTTGCGCGCGTTTAGATCGAAATACTTGCTGAGCAAGCCGCTCGCTGCAGCCAGATCGGCACGCGCCGGTTCGAGCTGGCGCGCAAACAGGCCAAGTCGCGCGCTTTGCAGCAGCAGCTTCAAATGTTCGCGCACGAAAAAGCCCTGCTCGGGCGACAGCAGCGCGGCATCCGGATGCTCGATACGGGCCACGCGCAGCAGGCTGCGTGCTTCGTCGGCAAATCCTTGCAGCACGCGCTGCCAGCCATTCGGCTCGGCCACTGGCGGTGCCTGCTGCGCAAGCGCGGCCTGGGCGTCGAGCCGCCCGGCCGCATTCGCCAGCGGCAGTTCGTCGATCAACCGCATCAGGTCGTCGATGCGACTGCCCAGGCTCGCGGTGTCGATCAGCTGGGTGCCGGTGAGCTTGTCCAGATCGCGCGCGATCGCGCGCTGGGCATCGGCGAGCCGCGGCTGAGCCGCGCTGTCGATGCGCTGCGCGACGCTTTTGAGCGCCGCGATCAGCGGCCCCGCGCTGCCCGTGAGCTGCGCCTGCTGCTGCGCGAACCGCAAGGTCGATTCCAGATCGACCACGAGGTTGTCATTGCTCGAGCGCGACAGCGTCTGCACCAGCCCTTCGATCTGGGCGCGCTGCTGCGCGACCTCACGCAGCCGCGCGTCGGTCAGGGCCAGCCGGGCGGCGGTGTCGCGCACCAGCGTCTGCGCTTCCAACGACCGTTCACGCGCTTCCGCCGCCTGGGCCTGCGTATCGGCGCTCTGGCGTGCGAGTTGCTGCTGGGTGCGATCAAGCCGCTGCCACATCAGCACGCCAAGCAGCAGCGCCACCAGCGCCAGCAACAGCGCGAGCCAGCGTACCAGCGTGGCCGCGACTTCGCGTTGTGCCGCCGCCATGTTGCCGGCACCGACGAGAGCCGGTTCGGCAGCGGGTGGCGCAGCGATCATCGCTGGGATTTTATGGACGCCAGCACCGACGCGACGGTCGGCTGTGACTCCCGCACCACAGTGAAACCCGCTGTTTGTGTTGCCCGCACCACACGCGGATGGGTCGCGATCGCGCTGGCAAAGATGAGTTCGGCGCGCTGTTCGGCATTCAGCAGCAGCTTCAAGTTTCCAGCCGCTTCCGCGCTGCTGAACAGCCAGCAGGCGTGCGCACGCAGTGCGGTCTGCGCCAACGCACGGTCGGCATCCTGCCAGCACGGCGCACGTCGCTGATAAGCGCCGACCTGTTCGACCAGAATTCCGGCCTGCTTCAACTGCTGCGCAAGCCAGTCGCGCCCGACCAGCTCGCCCCGACGGCCCAGCCCACGCACGATCAGCACGCGCTGGCCTAGCTGCAGCTTGTTCTGCACCCCCCTCCAGAGCGATTCGGAGTCGAACTGGGCCGCATCCGGTGCTGGCTGGTCGATGCGATCGGGCCGCACACCTGCTGCACGCAGTGTGGCAGCGGTGCCGGGCCCTGGCGCCCATGCTCTCGTATTAGTAGCAAACAATGCAGCATTAACCAGCGCCCCTGCCACATCTGGTTCAAAAAAGTGGCGCACGGCGTTGCTGCTGACGAAAAACACCGCGGCATAGCGCGACAGTGCGGCCCGGGCCTGGCGCAGCGGCGTCGGATCGTCGGGCGGCACGATCTCGAGCAGCGGCAGCACATGCACGCGGATGCCTGCGGCGCGCAGCGCAACGGCCCAGCGCATGCTGTCCGCTGCCGGTCGGGTCAGCACCAGCGGCGGTGGCATGGTGGGCCTCGTGCGGTCAGCCGCCGGGGCGCGCGCCGCTGGCGATCAGCTCGGCAGCGACCTGCGCACCCAACGCAGCTGCCTCATCGACATCGACCACCGCGCGCGCCGCATGGGCACGCACCAGCGGCGCGTCGGTGGCCGGCGAGGCCGGATCGCCCCAGGCCGCATCGAGCCGCAGCGCCAGTCCCAGGCTGCGCGCATCGATGAAATCCGCGTGCGACGCGAGCGGCATCGAGCAGCTGCCGCCCATCGCACGGCTGACCGCGCGCTCGGCCGCGGTGGCCAGCAGGGTCGGCTGGTGCGCGAGCGGCAGCAGTGCGTCGAGCAGGTCGTCGCGGCCGCTGCGCACCTCGATCGCGAGCGCGCCCTGACCGGCGGAAGGCAGCATCTGCGCCGGTTCGAACACGGCGGCGATGCGCGCGTCGAGCCCGAGCCGCAGCAGGCCGGCCGCAGCCAGCACGATCGCCGCATAGTCGCCCGCATCGAGCCGCGCAAGCCGCGTGTCGAGGTTGCCGCGCAACGGCTCGATGCGCAGATCGGGCCGCAGCGCGCGCAGCAGCACGCTGCGGCGCAGGCTCGAGGTGCCGACGACGGCGCCGGCCGGCAGGTCGTCGAGCGAGCCACCAGCGTTGCAGACCAGCGCATCGCGCGGGTCCTCGCGCTCGGTCACGCAGGCCAGCAGGAAGCCGTCGGGCAGATCCATCGGCACGTCTTTCAGCGAATGCACGGCCAGGTCGGCGCGGCCGCCTTCGAGCGCGGCTTCGAGTTCCTTCACGAACAATCCCTTGCCGCCGACCCTAGACAGCGAACGGTCGAGGATGCGGTCGCCGGTGGTGGTCAGGCCGAGCAGTTCGACCTCATGGCCAAGCGCCTGCAACAGGCCGCGCACGTGTTCGGCCTGCCACAACGCGAGGCGGCTGCGGCGGGTGGCGATGGTCAGTTTCATGAAGGAGTGGGCCAGCTGAAACGCGGCACAGGAAAGGCAGGAACGCGGCTGAAATTTACACGCCGATGCGCGGCATTCGTTGATCCGGGCGCTGGCACGAATCTCGCTTGCGAATCGGCTTGGCACGAGTTCGGCGGATGCTAGCATGCGCGCGGGCAACGGGCCTTATGACTTGGCAGCGTGGCCGGTCGCGTCCCTCTCCTCCTCCTTCTCCTTTCTCCCTCCCCGTCGCAGAAGGCTTCACCAGCATGGCGAAAAAGAACAAGAAGACCGAGGATGAAGCCGCTGCCATCGCCCCGGCGATTCCGCGCCCGTCAGCCAAGGCCCGCGCGAACGAGCTGCCGCTGGTGCAGGACATCCGGCTGCTCGGCCGGCTGCTCGGCGATGTGATTCGTGAACAGGAAGGCGCGGCCGCGTTCGAGCTGGTCGAACAGGTGCGCACGCTGTCGGTCGCGTACCGGCGCGATGCGGACGAGCAGGCCGACTCGGCGCTCAAGAAGCTGCTGGCCTCCTTGAGCGGCGACCAGACCGTCAGCGTGATCCGCGCATTCACCTATTTCAGCCACTTGGCGAACCTGGCGGAAGACCGGCACCGGATTCGCCGCCGCGCGGTGCACGACCGCGCCGGCGATGCGCATGAGGGCAGCATCGATGTCGCGCTCGCGCGGCTCAGGCAAGCGGGCATCGGCAGCAAGGCGGTCGTCAAGATGCTGGACCGCAGTTATGTCTCGCCGGTGCTGACCGCGCACCCGACCGAGGTGCAGCGCAAAAGCATCCTCGACGCCGAACGCGGCATCGCGCATCTGCTGGCGATGCGCGACGACATCGAGCTGCGTGCACTGCCCGCGCCTGCCAAAGACGCGCTGGCCGCACGCGAGCGCAGCGACAACGAGGCGCAGATTCGCGCGCATGTGCTGCAGCTGTGGAAGACCCGGCTGCTGCGCGACAGCAAGCTCACGGTGATCGACGAGATCGAGAACGCGCTGACGTATTACCGCTCGACGTTCCTGAGCGAAATCCCGAAGCTGTATGCGCAGCTCGAACACGAACTCGGCGAGCGCCGCGTGGCGCCATTTCTGCGCATGGGCCAGTGGATCGGCGGCGACCGCGACGGCAACCCGTTCGTCTCGGCCGATACGCTGCAGTACGCGTTGAAACGCCAGTCGCAGGTCGCGCTGCGGCATTATCTGGAGCAGATTCACCAGCTCGGCTCGGAGCTGTCGCTGTCCGCGAGGCTCGCCCCCGTCACGCCCGCGATGCGCGTGCTGGCCGAGTCGTCGCCGGACCATGACGACCATCGCAAGGACGAGCCGTACCGACGCGCACTGACCGGCATCTATGCCCGGCTGGCCGCCACGCTGCAGGAACTAGGCGGCACGCAGGCCGAGCGGCCCGTGGTCGCGCCGCAGCCCGCGTACCGGGAGCCGGCCGCGCTGCTGGAAGAACTGCGCGTGATCGAAGCCGCGCTCGCCGCGCAGCACGCGCAGGCGCTGGCCGCGCAGCGGCTGTCGCCGCTGATCCGCGCGGTCGAGGTGTTCGGCTTTCACTTAGCCACCGTCGATCTGCGGCAGAGTTCGGACAAGCACGAAGCGGTGCTGGTCGAACTGTTCGCCGCCGCGCGCATCGAGCCGGACTACAGCGCGCTCGACGAAGCCGGCAAACGCGCGCTGCTGCTCGCGCAACTGAACGACGCGCGCGGCCTGCGCGTGTTCGGCGCCAAGTATTCGGACTTCGCGCGCGGTGAACTCGCGATCTTCGAAGCCGCGCGGCACATGCGCGCGCGCTATGGCGCCGAAGCCCTGCGCCACTGCATCATCAGCCACACCGAAACCGTGAGCGACCTGCTCGAAGTGCTGCTGCTGCAAAAGGAGTGCGGCCTGATGACCGGCACGCTCGACGACGATGCGCAGGTCGAGCTCATCGTGGTGCCGCTGTTCGAGACGATCGGCGACCTGCAAAGCGGCGCGCCGATCATGCGCGAGTACTACCAGCTGCCCGGCATCGTCGACCTGATCAAACGCTCCGGCGCCGAGCAGGACATCATGCTCGGCTACTCGGACAGCAACAAGGATGGCGGCATCTTCACGAGCAACTGGGAGCTCTATGCAGCCGAGATCGCGCTGGTCGAACTGTTCGAGCAGGTGGATGCCGAGCACGGCATCGCGCTGCGCCTGTTCCATGGCCGCGGCGGCACCGTGGGACGCGGCGGCGGCCCGAGCTACCAGGCGATCCTCGCGCAGCCGCCGGGCACGGTGCGCGGGCAGATCCGGCTGACCGAACAGGGCGAGGTGATCGCGTCCAAGTACGCGAACCCCGAGATCGGCCGGCGCAACCTCGAGACGCTGGTCGCGGCGACGCTGGAAGCCACCATGCTGCAGCCGACCAAGGCTGCGAGTGGCGACTTCCACGACGCCGCCGCGCAGTTGTCGGACGCCAGCATGGCCGCCTACCGCGCGCTGGTCTACGACACACCAGGCTTCAACGACTATTTCTTCGAGGCCACGCCGATCCGCGAGATCAGCGAACTGAACATCGGTTCGCGCCCGTCGTCGCGCAAGGCCACCGGCCGCATCGAAGACCTGCGCGCGATCCCCTGGAGCTTCAGCTGGGCGCAGTGCCGGCTCACCCTGCCCGGCTGGTACGGCTTCGGTTCGGCGGTCGAGCAGTTTCTGGTTGCGGGCGACGGCAGGCAGGCGAAAGCGCGCCTTGTTTTGCTGCGCCGCATGTATCGGGAGTGGCCGTTTTTCAACACGCTGCTGTCCAACATGGACATGGTGCTGGCCAAGAGCGAACTCGCGCTGGCCGCGCGCTATGCGCAACTGGTCGAAGACGCGAAGCTGCGCCGCCGCATCTTCGGCGCGATCGAGGCCGAATGGCAGCGCACCACCGATGCGCTGGTGCGCATCACCGGCCAGAAGCAGCGGCTCGCCGACAACCCGGCGCTCGCGCGCTCGATCCGGCACCGCTTTCCGTACATCGACCCGCTGCATCACCTGCAGGTCGAACTGCTGCGGCGGTATCGCGGCAGCGCAGCCAACGAACGCGTGGACCGCGGCATCCACATCTCGATCAATGGGATCGCGGCGGCGTTGCGCAATACGGGCTGAGCATGGGGCGCTTGAATTCACGATCCAGTTGCGACGCATGCGCTCATCCGAGACGTCATCGCGACGTTGGCTTGAATGCTGAATACCCGCGCTCGGACTGAGCGGTACAGAACGAGACTGCATGAGTGAAAACCAATCAGCCGGGAACTACTTAAGCTAGACTGTAAGCTAGTTTATTGAGGAACTCCCATGCAGGAAATCGGTGCATTCGAGGCGAAGAACAGGCTTGGCTCGTTGCTCGATCTGGTCGAGCAAGGCGATGAAGTAACCATCACCCGGCGGGGCAAGGCCGTTGCGAGGCTGGTACCTGCCGAGCGTGGCTTTGATCGCGCCAGAGCTCGGCGGGCAGTGGAAGGCGTGCGCGAAGTCCGGCGCGGTTTGACGCTCGGCAATTTGAAGATCGCCGACCTGATCAGCGAAGGCAGACGTTGAGCTTCGTGTTGGACGCCTCGATCACGCTTGCATGGGTGTTCGAGGATGAGCGTGACGAAACTGTGGAAGCATTGTTTGACCGCGTCTCGGAAACCGGCGCTCATGCGCCGGGACTGTGGCCGCTGGAAGTCCTCAACGCGCTGGCAATGGCAGAACGCCGCAAACGCATCGATTCCGACAGGCGGCTTCGCCTGGCCGCCCTATTGCGTGAACTGCCGGTCGCCATCGATGCGGAAACCACAACCCATGCATGGGCGACAACTGCTCAGCTGGCATCACGCTGGCGCCTGACCATTTACGACTCGGCTTATCTGGAACTCGCGCTGCGGCTGAACCTGCCCCTGGCGACGCGCGATGCGGCGCTTCATGCTGCAGCTTCGGCAGCAGGACTCAGCACCGTATGACGCTGTAAGGCGCGCAGCTGAGTGTGATCGCCTTGACCTCTTGGCAGCAGCGGCAGCCTTGCAACAAACATCTCTCCCTCTCAGCGACGCTACCTCGAGGAAACCGTATGGACCATCAAGACAAAAAAACCAATTCATCCCCTGCACAATCGCCTGAGCCCGACCTGCAGAGCACCCGCGGCACCGGCGACGTGCTGGGCGGCTATCGCGCACCGGGCGATGCGCGGCATCACGACACCGCGCCGGAAGATCAGCATGACCGCCAGAACCAGCCGACCCGCGCCGATGCCAAGGCCGAGCAGGCGTTGGATCATGAGGGTGGCTACGACAAATGGGGCGGCAAGGAAAAGCCGCAGGACGATGCAGGCAAGCAGTCGCCAAAGATCCAGCCCAAAAGCTCCGGCCAAGGCGACGATTCAGGCCCGCCTGCCGGCCACTACGGCGATGCAGAGATGGGTGGGCAGGGGAAGGTCGAATCCGGCATACCGGTCAAGAAGTAGCATCTGGATTCAGCCTTGCGGCGTGCCGTCGGCTGCTGGGCCGGCAGCGCCGCATTTGTGAATGAAATGCGGCTAATGCTCTAGTCCAACCTTCATTCTTTGCTACCTTTTTTGTAGTGCCTGCTCCGTGATCGACTGCAGCGTGGTGCGCGTGGTGATCACCTCCGGGCTCAGCATCACTTCGATCAAGGTGCCTTCCCTGCGTGCCAGCGCGGCGAGCAGCGCCGGCTCGAAGTCGGCAGTCGCCTGTACCTGGACGCCGGCATACCCGTAAGCCTGCGCCAGCGCTACGAAATCCGGGTTCTGCAGCTTCGTGCCGGCCACGTGCCGCGGATACTCGCGCTCCTGATGCATCCGGATGGTGCCGTACATGCCGTTGTTGAGCAGCACGATGATCGTCTTGGCGTTGTGTTGCACGGCAGTGGCGAGTTCCTGCCCGGTCATCAGAAAGTCGCCGTCGCCGGCCATCGTGAGCACGCAGCGGCCGGTCGTGATCGCAGCAGCAATGCCGGCCGGCACGCCGTAGCCCATAGCGCCGCTGGTCGGTGCCAGTTGCGTCTTGTGGCCTTTGACAAGGCCGTGGTGCCGATAGAACCGGTGCGCCCAGCTCGCGAAGTTGCCGGCGCCATTGGTCAGCACCGCGTCCGCAGGCAGATGCCGCTGCAGCGTCGCGATGACGTCCGACATGTCGATGTCGCCGGGCAGTGGCTGCGGCTGCAGGTTCGCTTCGTAATCGGCGTGCGCGGCGGCGCTGTCGGCCTGCCAGCGGATTTCGGCTGGCGCCGCCAACTCACCTAGCACGCGGCCGACCACGTCAAGCGATGCACAGATCGCGAGATCGGCCTGATAGACGCGGTTCAGCTCTTCTGCGCCCGCGTGAATGTGGATCAGTTGCTGCTTCGCCCGCGGTGCTGCGAGCAAGGTGTAGCCGCCGGTTGTCATCTCGCCCAGGCGCGGGCCGATCGCCAGGATCAGGTCGGCTGCCTTGATGCGTGCGGCCAGCTTCGGATTCAGCCCGATGCCGACGTCGCCCGCATACAGCGCATGGTGGTTGTCGAACGTGTCCTGAAAGCGAAACGCGTTGCCGACCGGCAGCTGCCAGGCTTCGGCGAAGCGCTGCAGCCCGGCGGCGGATTCGGGCGTCCAGCCCGCGCCGCCCGCGATCACGAACGGCCGCTCGGCCGCTTGCAGCATGGCTTGCAACTGCGCGAGCGCAGCCGGCGTCGGCGCACTCTGCGCGGGTTCCACGCGCGGCAGCGGCGCGGCATCGACCAGCTGCGTCAGCATGTCCTCGGGCAGCACCAGCACGACCGGGCCCGGGCGGCCGTTCATCGCGGTGGCGAACGCGCGCGCGACGTATTCGGGAATGCGCGTCGCATCGTCGATGCGCTCGACCCGCTTGGCCAGGCCCTGCGTGCTGGCGCCGAAGAACACGCGGAAATCGATCTCCTGAAACGCTTCGCGGTCGCGCGTGTCGCTCGCGACGTCGCCGACGAACAGCACCATCGGCGTCGAATCCTGAAACGCGGTGTGCACGCCGATCGATGCGTTCGTCGCACCCGGCCCGCGCGTGACGAAGCAGACGCCGGGCCGGTTGGCGAGCTTGCCCTGCGCTTCGGCCATGAATGCGGCGCCGCCCTCCTGACGGCACACCACGAATTCGATTTTTTCGCGATACGCGTGGAAGCCGTCGAGCACGGCCAGGAAGCTCTCGCCCGGCACGCCGAACGCATGCGTGACGCCCTGCTCGACCAGGCATTCGACAATCAGGTGACCTGCGATTTGCGACATGGGTGATGCAACCTTTGCTGGGTTCGATTCAAAACGGGATGGCATGGCTGGCCGTGACGGGCCCCAAGCGCCAAGCGGGCTAACGCTGCGCCGCTTCGCCGCCGTGCTGGAGCGCGAGCATCACGCCGCGATTCGCAAGCGAATCGGCGCGTTCGTTGCCCGCATCGCCCGAATGGCCCTTGACCCAGCGCCAGTCGATCCGGTGCACGGTGCCGCCGACCAGCGCGTCGAGCTGCCGCCACAGCTCGGCGTTTTTCACCGGCTGTTTGGCCGCGGTGCGCCAGCCGCGCGCTTTCCAGCCGGCGATCCATTCGGTGATGCCCTTGCGCACGTATTCGCTGTCCAGATACAGCACGACCTCGCACGGCGCGGGCTGCGCAGCCAGCGCGGTGAGCGCCTCGATCACGGCCGTCAGCTCCATCCGGTTGTTGGTGGTGCCCAGAGCACCGCCGAACAGCTCTTTTTCAACGCCGCCGGTCTTCATCAGCACGCCCCAGCCGCCCGGGCCGGGATTGCCTTTGCAGGCGCCGTCGGTATGGATTTCCACGGAATTCAAGGGTCGGGTGCTTTCATCAATGGTGGGACAGGTCGCAGCCTGGAAACAGTCGGCTGCGGCGCGCTGCGAATGGCCTCAGACGCGATCGACTTCGACCGCTGCGGCTTCGCGCACCGGCCGGGGATGGCGCCGGTTCGCCACCGGCACCGGCGCACTGACGGCCGGCTTGGCCTCGCGCCGGCGCACCGGGCCGACCAGCCGCATGCCGCGCACGCGCTTGGTCGCCACCACCAAATACAGCGCGCCGAAGATCGGCCACCAGCGCGCCCCGCCGCGGTTGATCCAGTCCAGCGATTTGAGCCAGTGTTCGCTCTTCACGGCCGGCTGCCAGCAGCCGAAGCTCGACGATTCCACTTCGAAGCTGAGCAGTCGCAGCCAGTCGCGCAAGCGCCGAAAACCGATTGGCCGGCCGTCTTGCGGCAGGTAGGACGCGCTGCCCAAGCCGAGCCGGCGGTACAGGCGCATGCGCTGCTCGCGCAGGCCCCAGAGGCTGGCCGGATTCAATCCGCAGATCACGACGCGGCCGTTGGGCACCAGCACGCGGCCGACCTCGCGCAGCAGCGCATGCGGATCGCTGTTGGATTCCAGCGCATGCGGCAGCACGATCAGGTCCAGGCTGTTGGCCGGAAACGGCAGCGCGCAGAAATCGGTCAGCAATGCGAGCCGCCGCAGCGCGGGCAGCGTCTGGCTGGTGCTGCCGCCCGCGCGGGTCGCACCGACGGCGGCCGGCCCGCGATCGATCGACGCGGCCAGCTGCGCTGCCGCGGCCGTCGAACCAGGAGGGCTGCCGGTGCTGCCCGAGATCGGCTGATCCAGCGCCAGCCAGCGGTGCGGCATGCGGTTCGCACGCAGCGCATCGAGCTCCGGCATGCCCAGTTGCAGCGCATGAAAGCCGAATCGATTGGCAACGGTCTGGTCGATCCGGCTGCGCTCCCAGTCGAGCACCAGCCGGCCGGCCGGCGTTTCCAGCCATTGGGGCAAACTTATAATTCGGCGTTCCATGACGTTGTTCGCATTCCGCTCGATCGCTGCCAAGCCCGCTGCTGAAGGGCAGCACGACTGCGTGCTTGCACGGTGCATCGGCGGGTGCACAGATGCAAGTGCCTGCGGAGCCGGCGATTTTAGTCGGCCATGCGCGCTGGCTCCGCTGCTGCGGGCGGCCTCGGCTGGCACCGCGTCCGAGTCACGCCAGCTCGCCTGAGCCGCAGATGACGGCCCACCCAACGCAACGACGGTTCATGGGTGGTCAGCCGAAATGCCGTTCGTCGGCACGCTTGCTGCTTCCTCTGCTCATCACCGCGCTTCACCGCGCCGATGGACAACCGCGCCCATTCTTCCAACAAAAGCGAAAACCATGAGACTCATTCCGGTGTCCATCTGCGTGAGCACGCTGCTCTGGCTCGGCGGTTGTGCGACGACGGGCGACGACGCGAGCAGCGCCGATCCGGCCAGCGGCGCAACCGAGACCGCCGCGCGCATCTCCGGCGTGATCAGCAAGCCGATCGTGCCGGGCAAGGCCGGCGCATCGCACCAGGTCGCGGCGCAGACCGCACCGGCCGACCTGTGGGAGCGCATCCGGCGCGGCTTTGCGATGCCGGATCTGCAGGACGACTACGTGGCCGACCGCGAGCAGTGGTATGCGTCGCGGCCCGACTACATCGAGCGCATGACGGCGCGCTCGAGCCGCTACTTGTTTTATGTGGTGGAGGAACTCGAGCGGCGCGGCATGCCGACCGAACTCGCCCTGCTGCCGTTCGTGGAAAGCGCGTTCAACCCGCAAGCGGTGTCCAGCGCACGCGCAGCCGGCATGTGGCAGTTCATGCCGGCCACCGGCAGCGACTACGACCTGAAGCGCAACGTGTTCCGCGACGACCGGCGCGACGTGCTCGCCTCGACCCGTGCGGCCCTCGACTATCTGCAGAAGCTCTACGGGATGTTCGGCGACTGGCAGCTCGCGCTGGCGGCCTACAACTGGGGCGAAGGTAGCGTCGGCCGCGCGATCGCAAAGAACGAGCGGGCCGCGCTGCCGACCGGCTACTCGGACCTGCCGATGCCCAACGAGACCCGGCTGTACGTGCCCAAGCTGCAGGCGATCAAGAACATCGTGGCGAACCCGGCGGCGTTCGGCGCGAGCCTGCCACTGATCGAGAACCACCCGTATTTCCAGAGCGTGGAGATCACGCGCGACATCGACGTGGCGCTGGCCGCGCAGCTTGCTGACGTCTCGCTGGAAGACTTCAAGGCACTAAATCCGGCCGCGCACCGGCCCGTGATCCTGGCTGCCGGCACGCCGCAGATCCTGCTGCCATGGGACAACGCGAAAGTGTTCCGGCGCAACTTCGCCGCGCACGCCGACGGCCAGTTCGCAAGCTGGACCGCCTGGACCGCGCCCGCCACGATGAGCGTGCGCAACGCGGCCAGCACCGTCGGCATGAGCGAGGCCGATCTGCGCAGCGTGAACGGCATTCCGCCGCGCATGATGATCAAGGCCGGCTCCACCTTGCTGGTGCCGCGGCTGGCCACCGTGACCGACGAAGTGCCGCTGCACGTGGCCGACAACGGCCATATCGCGCTGGCACCAGAGGCGGTGCCGACGCGGCGCCTGCTGGTGCGCGCGGGACGCCGCGACAGCGTGCTCGCGATCGCGCGGCGCTATCGGGTCAGCCCGGGCGCGGTAGCCGGCTGGAATCACACGGGGACCGATGCGATCTTTGCACGCGGCCAGTCGGTGGTCGTGTATGTGCCGCTGCGCGGTGCGCCCCAGCAGGCCCGACGTGGCGGCTCGGCTATCCGCGAAGTCGGCTACTCGAGTAGCGCGGGCGGCGGGCATGGTCGGGCGACGAAGAAGTCAGCGCACGCAGCCCGGGCTGCCAAGACCGCCGGCACACACAGCGCTGCCAGCGCACGGCCGGCCGCCAGGTCCGCTGGCGTGGCGCGGGCCGGCAGCGGCAAGGCAGGCGTGACAAGGATGAACGCGCACCAGCGGCACCGCTGACACGCCGGGGCCGCACAACCCAGGGTACAGCCGCCGGAGCGGCAGCAACGCCTCAGTCCGGCGTGGTTGCCGGTCCGGCCTGAAATCCGCTGTCAGCCGCCTTTCGCAGCGACCAAGAACAACGCGATGTTGACCACGAATGCGAGCGTCCACACGAAGCTGCGCAACTTGGAGCGATCGCCCACATAAGCTGCGATGTAGGCGAGCCGCAGTATTACGTAGCCGAGTGCCAGCAGGTCGATCAGCCGCTGCGGACCACCGAACTGCTGCGCGATCAGCACCCCGGCAACGAAAAACGGCAACTGCTCGAATCCGTTCGCCTGCGCCGCGTTGGCGCGTGCGCGCCAGCCGGTCTGGTCGGCCAGCCAGGCGCGCGGGTGGTGGTTGTCGTAGCCGCCTTCGCGGCGCGGCTTGAACAACGCGCCGGTGCGCGAAATCCAGGCGGCGAACAGCGGCAGCAGGCACGCGGCCAGCACGGACCAGAGGGCAAGCGTCAAACCGGCAAATTTCATGGGGTGATCAAGCGTCGGATGGAAACGTTGGGTGCGCGAACTGGCGCAGCAAAGATGACGAGACCGAATTTCTATAGGAAAAGCGGCTTTTTCTCTAGTGTAGCCTGCCGCTCCAGCTATTTATTCGGTAGCGCTGCTGGATTTTTGTTGCGGCTCCGCCGGCTGCGCCCCGTGCAACCGTTCCATCAGCGCCGATCATGCAACGCATGCGCGATCGTGCCCAGATCGACGTACTCGAGTTCGCTGCCGACCGGCACGCCGCGCGCGAGCCGGGTCACCTGCAACCCGCGCGCCTTCAGCTGTTCGGCAATCACGTGCGCGGTGGTTTCGCCCTCGGCCGTGAAGTTGGTCGCGATGATCACCTCCTGCACCGCACCGTTGTCGGCGCGCTCGAACAGGCGGTCCAGCCCGATGTCGTTCGGCCCGATGCCGTCGAGCGGGCTCAACCGCCCCATCAGCACGAAATAGAGTCCGCGATAAGCGGCGGTGCGCTCCAGCGCGGACTGGTCGGCCGGTGTCTCCACCACGCAGAGCTTGCTCGCGTCGCGCCTCGGGTCGGCGCAGGTGCTGCAGACGTCGGTCTCGGAGAACGTGTGACAGACCGTGCAATGGCGAATCCGCTCGCTTGCTTCCTGCAGCGACCGCGCGAGCACGCGCGCACCGTCGCGGTCGTGTTGCAACAGGTGATAGGCCATGCGCGATGCGGACTTCACGCCCACGCCGGGCAATCGGCGCAGCGCCTGGATCAGGGTGTCAAGCAGCGGCGCATCAGCCATGGCAAAAGGTTTTCAGACGAGACGAAAGGATGAAGCGACTGGTCGGGCACCTGCCGAGCGCCAATTGAAACGGTCGGCGGCACACAGGTGAGTCATGCGTCGGAATTGTCCACGACCGTCGTTGGCACCCGTCCAGGCACGGCCGATGCCAGTCGTCGGTGTAGACGAAAAGCGGTTCTCCTACAACCTGAGCAAAGCGACGCACCTATCATTTTTATGATGCAGACCCAACTTCAATCCCAAGGCGTTGCCGCTGATGTCCCCACCCAGCGCGACTCGCTCGATGCAGCGGGCGAACGGCCGCCACCACCTGCGGATCCGCTCGATCAGCCGGCAGTGGCCGCAAGGCTCGAATCGATCGGCGCGCAGCACGGCTTCGGCCTTTCGGCAGCACGCGCGTTCGCACAGGCGATTCGAAACGGCGGTGGCGGCATGGCCCAGTTCAGCCACCCGGAACTCGGCGGCAGCGGCCAGTGGATGCGCGGCGGCATGGTGATGATCGGCGACATGTTCAACCGTGAACTGGCTGGCCGGGTCGGTGCGTTGGGCCACGATCTGGCGGCCTGGCTCGCATCCACCAACGCCGGCGAGCCGACACCGGTCGATCGGAAGTCAGGCGTTCACGGGGACGCGGCCGGGCTCCTGGCAAAACTCACCGAACTGCATGCGCGCGGCGTGCTGACGGACGCCGAATTCACCGCGAAGAAACACCTGCTCGAAAAGGAAGCACAGATGGAACCGATGAAGCCGATGGAACCCATGAAGCCCATGAAACCGATGGGCCCGCCGTCCTCCGACTGGTGGCCCAACGGCCTGAGCAACCCGAGCAGCAGCGGCTCGCAGAACAGCCTGAAATACGCGTTTTTTCCCGACCAGCAGCGGCTGGCGGTCGAAAAGGACGGCAAGGTCACGCAGTACGACACGGGCGACCACAAAATCTCGGGTGTGAGCCAGCAGCAAAGCGGTGGCTCCAGCGGGATGCCGAAGTTCAGCTCGCAAAAAGGCGATGTCGACTTGTCTTCGCTGAAAAAAATCGACTGACGCGCCCGGCCTGTCAGCGCGCGGCGCCCACCTGTGCGGCGATCGCGTCCAGTGGCGGCACCACGTCGCCGCATTGGGCACGCCGACGCAGCACGTGCTCGATCACGACCAGTGCGAGCATCGCCTCCGCAATGGGTGTCGCGCGGATGCCGACACACGGATCGTGCCGCCCTTTCGTAACGACTCGAACGGCCCTCGCATGCACGTCGATCGAGTCGCGTGGCGTGATGATCGAACTGGTCGGCTTGATCGCGATCGACACGTCCAGATCCTGGCCGGTCGTGATACCGCCCAATGTGCCGCCCGCATGATTGCTTAAGAAACCGTCCGGGCTGAGCGAATCGCCATGCTGGCTGCCACGCTGCGCCACGCTTGCAAAGCCGGCGCCGATCTCGACGCCCTTGACCGCGTTGATGCCCATCATGGCCCAGGCGATGTCGGCGTCCATCTTGTCGAACAGCGGCTCGCCCAGACCGACCGGCACGTTCGCTGCCGTGACGCGGATGCGCGCGCCGCAGGAGTCGCCGGCCTTGCGCAGCGCATCCATATAGGTCTCCAACGCCGATACATCGGCCACTGGCGCGAAGAACGGGTTGTGCGCCACGTGAGCCCAGGACTCGAACGGAATCACCACGTCGCCGATCTGCGTCATGCAACCCTGGAACGTGGTGCCGTGGCGCTCGAACAGCCACTTCTTCGCGACTGCGCCAGCCGCCACCATCGGCGCGGTCAGCCGCGCCGAAGCCCGGCCGCCGCCGCGCGGATCGCGCAGTCCGTATTTCTGCAGATACGCGTAGTCGGCATGGCCCGGGCGAAAGGTCTCCGCGATGTTGCCGTAATCCTTGCTGCGCTGGTCGGTGTTCTCGATCAGCAGGCAGATCGGCGTGCCGGTGGTCTTGCCTTCGTAGGTGCCAGAGAGGATGCGCACCGCATCCGGCTCGTTGCGCTGCGTCACGTGCCGGCTGGTGCCGGGCCGGCGCCGGTCCAGATCGCCCTGGATGTCGGCTTCACTCAAGTCCAGGCCCGGCGGGCAGCCGTCGATCACGCAGCCGATCGCGGGCCCGTGCGATTCGCCGAAATTCGTGACGGCGAACAGGTTGCCGAAGGTATTGCCGCTCATGCGCACGAATTATCGGCGGCGCTGGTCAAGCCCAGACTCAGGGACACGCCGCAGCGCCGAAATCACGAGACCTGCCGGTCTTCCGTGGCCGGCCAGTCGCGAATGTAGGCTTTGAGCATCCGGTTCTCGAAGTTCTGGCTTTCCACCACGGTCTTGGCCACGTCGTAGAAGCTGATCACGCCCATCAGCAGCTTGTCATCGAGCACCGGCAGATAACGCGCATGGCGCTCGAGCATCATGCGGCGCACGTCGTCGAGTTCGGTATCGAACGTGCAGGTCAGCGGCTCGCGGTTGAACGCGGCGCTGACCGGCACGCCACCCAGATTGCCCGCGCGCTCCGACAGCGCACGGATGATCTCGCGAAAGGTCAGCAGGCCGACCAGCTCGCCTTCGCTCATCACGATCAGCGAGCCGATGTCTTTTTCCGCCATTACTGCCGCCGCATCGAGCAGCAGGTCATCCGGTTTGGTGGTGTAGAGCGCGCTGCCTTTGACGCGCAGCATGTCGCTGACTTTCATGATGCTTGTCTCCTCGAAAAAGAACACGCGCGGCCGCGTGGTACCGGCCCTGGCGTCATTTCAATATAGCCCACAATGAACCGCTCGCCAGCAGCTTCACGGCTGTGCCTGGATCGGCTTGCAGGCAATCACGTCGGCACGATCGGCACCACCAAAAAAGGACGATACCCATGCCCGGCCATTCCGACCCCGGCTTCGACACACTGGCGCTGCATGCCGGCGCCGCGCCCGATCCCGCGACCGGCGCGCGCGCCACGCCGATTCACCTGACCACCTCGTTCGTGTTCGAGTCGAGCGACCATGCGGCGGCGCTGTTCAACCTGGAGCGCGCGGGCCATGTCTATTCGCGGCTGTCGAACCCGACGAATGCGGTGCTCGAGCAGCGCATGGCGGCGCTGGACGGCGGCATCGGCGCGATCACCACGGCCAGCGGCCAGGCCGCATTGCACTTATGCATCGCCACCATCATGGGCGCCGGTTCGCACATCGTGGCATCGACCGCGCTCTACGGTGGTTCGCAGAACCTGCTGCACTACACGCTGCGGCGCTTCGGAATCGACACCACGTTCGTCAAGCCGCACGACATCGACGGCTGGCGCGCCGCGATCCGGCCCCAGACGAAGCTGCTGTTCGGCGAAACGGTCGGCAACCCAGGCCTGGACGTGCTCGACATCCCGACCGTCGCAGAAATAGCGCACGAGGCAAAAGTCCCGCTGTTGGTCGACTCGACCCTGACCACGCCGTGGCTCATCAAACCGTTCGAACATGGCGCCGATCTGGTGTACCACTCGGCTACCAAATTCCTGTCCGGCCACGGCACGGTGGTCGGCGGCGTCGTGGCCGACGCGGGCAGCTTCGACTGGGCTGCGAGCGAGCGTTTCCCCGAACTGGCCGCGCCGTACGACGGCTTTCATGACATGGTGTTCACCGACGAGAGCACCGTCGGCGCGTTTCTGCTGCGGGCCCGCCGTGAAGGCCTGCGCGACTTCGGCGCCTGCATGAGCCCGCACACCGCGTGGCTGATCCTTCAGGGCATCGAGACGCTGCCGCTGCGCATGGCGCGGCACATGCAGAACACTTCAATGGTGGTCGAATTTCTCGCGAGCCACCCGTTCGTCGCACGAGTCGGCCACCCGCTGCTCGAATCGCATTCAAGCCATGCGCTGGCGAAGAAGCTGCTGCCGCGCGGCGCTGGTTCGGTGTTCAGCTTCGACCTGAAGGGCGATCGCAATCAGGGCAAGGCGTTCGTCGATTCACTCAAAGTCTTCAGCCACCTGGCCAACGTCGGCGACTGCCGCAGCCTGGTGATTCACCCGGCCAGCACCACGCACTTTCGCATGAGCGACGAGGCGCTGCTGGCAGGCGGCATCAGCCAGGGCACCATCAGGCTGTCGATCGGCCTGGAAGACCCGGCGGACCTGATCGACGACCTGAAGCGCGCGTTGAAGGCGGCGGAGAAAGCCACCGGCACACCGGCTGCCAGACCAACGAAGGTGGCCGCCTGATGGAGCTGCAAGTCAACGGCGCACGCACCTTCTGCTACACCGGCGGCAAGGCGTTCGATGCGAGCAAACCCACCGTCGTGTTCGTCCACGGCGTGCTGAACGACCACAGCGTCTGGATTTTGCAAAGCCGCTCGCTCGCGCACCACGGCTACAACGTGCTGGCGCCCGATCTGCCGGGCCATTGCAAGAGCGCCGGCGCACCGCCAGCAACTGTCGAAGCAGGCGCTGATTTCGTGCTCGCGCTGCTCGACGCGGCCGGCATCAAACAGGCCGCGCTGGTCGGCCACAGCTTCGGCTCGCTGATCGCCCTCCAAGCGGCAGCCTGTGCGCCGGACCGCATCATGCAGCTCGCACTCGTCGGTACCGCAGCGCCGATGCGCGTGTCGCCTGCACTGCTCGATGCGTCAGTGAATGCACCGGAGCAGGCGATTTCAATGGTCAACACGTTCTCGCATTCGACGCTGGCGCCGCCACCCTCTGCACTCGGCCCCGGCACCTGGCTCTACGGTGCGTCCCGCGCGTTGATGCGGCGTGTGCTGGCCAGCAACCGCGAGGTCAACGTGTTCCACACCGGTTTCAAGGCCTGCGACGACTATTCGGGTGGCGAGGCGGCAATCGAGAAGGTGCGCTGCCCGACGCTTTTCATCAGCGGCCGGCACGACCAGATGACGCCGCCCAAGGCCGCGCAGCCACTGATCGCGAAAGCCAGGAACGCCAAGGTCATGCTGCTCGATGCCGGCCATTCGCTGATGACGGAAGCGCCCGACGGCGTGCTGTCGGCGCTCAGCGGGTGGCTGGCTAGATGAGCCAAGCGCCGCCGAGCGGACGTGCAGCCAGATGCCCGGCGGTTCGGAACATGATGTCGGAACCGACGAGCGCCTCCGCTGACTAGTTCATGGTCACGGCGGCGTGCTGAGAACGATCGACGGCACTTGCTGGCCCGTTCACCACCTGCCATTACAAGGCAGCCCGCGCCGCTCCGCCTTTGCCAGCCAAGAAGCCCTTGATGACCTCGAGCCTGAACTCCGTCTGGTACTTCTTCATGGAACCCCTTAAAAGTTTGTCCAAGTTCTGGGGGTCAGTTCATTCCCAGAGATGGCATGGTCCGCCCGCCTACAGCGCTGCTGCCGAGGTGCTGCCATCCGGAGTTGGTTGGGGCCTCGGCAGAAACGGCATCAGTGAACCGCCCCGGGTTTTGAGGAGGCTTCAACTCTTGAGAAGATGAAGCCATGAACAAGTCGAACAAGTTCTCGCCCGAAGTGCGTGAGCGTGCGGTGAGGATGGTGCAGGAGCACCGAGGTGAGTACCCCTCGTTGTGGGCGGCAGTCGATTCGATTGCGCCGAAGATCGGCTGCGTGCCGCAGACGTTGCTGGAGTGGGTCAAGCGTGTCGAGGTCGACACAGGCCTGCGGGGAGGCGTCACGACCGGCGAGGCCCAACGCGTCAAGGACCTTGAACGCGAGAACAAGGAGCTGCGCCGGGCCAACGAAATTCTGAAGGTGGCCAGCGCGTTTTTCGCCCAGGCGGAGCTCGACCGCCGATTCAAGTCATGAACGACTTTGTCGACCAGCACCGTGACACTTTCGGGGTCGAGCCGATCTGCAAGGTACTGCAGATCGCCCCCTCAGGCTATTGGCGTCATGCGGCGCTAGCACGCGAGCCGCACAAGCGCTGCGCCCGGGCTCACCGCGATGAGATGCTGGTGCATCACATCGAACGCGTGTGGCAGGCCAACATGCAGGTCTACGGCGCCGACAAGGTCTGGCGCCAACTGGCCCGCGAGGGCACACTTGTGGCGCGATGCAGCGTCGAGCGGCTGATGCGCCGCTTGGGCCTGCGCGGGGTCATGCGCGGCAAGGTAGTTCGCACGACGATCGCAGACAGCACAAGGCGGCATGCCCGCTGGACCGGGTCAACCGGCAGTTCCGCGCAGAGCGGCCGAATCAACTGTGGGTCAGCGACTTCACTTATGTGTCGACCTGGCAGGGCTGGCTGTATGTGGCCTTCGTGATCGATGTGTTCGCCCGGCGCATCGTGGGCTGGCGAGTCAGCAGCTCAATGCGTACGGACTTCGTGCTCGATGCGCTGGAGCAGGCGCTGTACGCCAGGCAGCCCGAGCGCGACGGCAGCCTGATTTGCCACTCCGATCGCGGCTCGCAATACGTCAGCATCCGCTACACCGAGCGGCTGGCAGAAGCCGGCATCGAGCCGTCCGTGGGCAGCAAGGGCGACTCATACGACAACGCCTTGGCCGAGACGATCAATGGCCTCTATAAGGCCGAACTCATTCATCGCCGTGCGCCCTGGAAGACCAAGGAAGCTGTGGAGCTTGCAACACTGCAATGGGTGGCCTGGTTCAACCATCAACGCTTGCTCGAACCCATCGGCTACATCCCGCCTGCAGAGGCTGAGGCAAACTATTACCGGCATCTCGCCAGTCACGCCGCCGCGGTGACGGCCTGACTTAAATTAAACAGCCTCCATGATTCCCGGGGCGGTTCAGCTTGCGGGAGGTGTTCAATGCGCTGCGTTGGCTGGCCCGTGCGGGCGCAGCATGGTGGCTGCTGCTGAGCCAGCCCCTTGAATGACCGGACACGGTCCATCGCTTATCTTTGAGGATAGGAGCAGGGCTGTGAGTACGACTAGGAATACGGATACTGTTGAAGTGATCATGAGGGACCAGCGCCGTAGGCGCTGGTCCCTCGCGGAGAAGTCAGCGCTCGTGAGGCGAACCTATGAGGCCGGCATGAGCGTATCGCTGGTGGCCAGGCGAGAAGGCGTCGCGGCGAGCCTGCTGTTCCAGTGGCGCAAGCTCGAACGCCAGGGGGCGCTGATGGCCGTGTCGGCTGGCGAAGCGGTGGTGCCTGCGTCCGAGCTGGCTGCTGCACGTGCTGAGATTGCCAAGCTGCAGCGGGTGCTGGGCAAGAAGACGCTGGAGGCCGACATCCTCAAGGAAGCGGTGGAGTACGCCGCCGAAAAAAAGTGGATTGCGCGCTCGCCCTTGTTGCCCGGGGACGGCCGGTGAGGGGCGTCTGCCAGGCGCTTGGGCTGGCGCGATCGAATGTCCATGTGCTGCGCAGCCGGCCAGCTACATGGGTGGATCGCCGAACCCAGCGCACGCCGCATGGCGACGAAGAACTGCTTGCCGACATCTGCGGGCAGATTACCGAGCTGCCCAGCTACGGCTACCGCCGAGCCTGCGCGCTGGTCAATCGCAAACGTGCCAGCTCTGGTGCACTGCGCGTGAACGCCAAGCGCGTGTACCGGGTGATGGCTGGCAACGCCTTGCTGCTGCCCAAAGCGCCGCGACGCCCGCATTCGAGCCGATCGCACACCGGCACCGTCGCGGTCACGACCAGCGACACGCGCTGGTGCTCGGACGGCTTCGAGATTAAGTGCGACTCAGGCCAGACAGTCACCGCCACGTTCGCCAAAGACTGCTGCGACCGCGAGATCTTGGCCTACCGGGCTTGGGAGGGCAAGGGGCTGCCGGGTGAGCCGGTGCGCGAGATGCTGATCGAGTCCGTGGAGAAGCGCTTCGGTACGGTGGAGGCAGTGCCTGCAGGCTACCCATTGCAATTCCTGTCGGACGACGGCAGCGCCTACATTGCCCACGAGACACGGCGCATCGCCAAGTCGCTTGGCCTCACACCCGTGAACACGCCGGTGTGCAGCCCTCAGAGCAACGGCATGGCCGAGAGCTTCGTCAATACGTTCAAGCGCGACTACGTCAGTCGGATGGACCTCCGCGACGCTCGGACCGTCCTGGCACAACTGCCCGCGGCGTTCGCGCACTTCAACGAGGTGCATCCGCACTCAAGCCTGAAGATGAGATCGCCGCGTGAGTTCAGGCGGCAACGGGCTGAGCAGCTTCGCCGCGCTCAACCGCAACAACCGGCGCTACATTGCGTATAGACCGTGTCCGGATATGCAGGGGCAAGATCAGCTGCGCAGCACCGTGCTGTTGGCTCTCAGGTGCGTCTTGAACTCATCGAACACCCCCTTGATCTCCCAGCGCTCGTGGTGGAGCGCCGACAGTTCCAGCGCGGACGCCTCGGCCGGATCGAGGATATTGGTCGCCGGCCGGCCGGCAGCCGGCCAGCGTGGGCGCGGCCGAGCCGGTCAGCATGGAGTCGATCACGCGCACCGTCTGCCCGGCGCGGCGCTGGCGGTCTGCCAGGGTTGGAAGCCTTAGCAGTTGCGGTCAGCCAGCACCAACAGGCCCGGCTGGAGCCGGCCCGGCAGCAGCCGCGCGGCCAGGGCCTGCTCGCTGTGGCCACAGGGCGCCACCTCGGCGGCCGCCACCACCTGCGTGGCGCGTTCGACCCAGCCCAGCACGCGCGCATGAGGAAACGCGCTTTGCCCGCGAAAGGCGCCGGGGTAGCAGAAGAACTCGGCGTTGGCCGCCTCGTGGGCCACGTCCATGCAGCTGCCGTCGATGGCCATGACGCGCCACCTCCGGTACCACGCGCCCGGCGCACCCGGCGCACCCGGCGCCGCCAGCGGGCGCAGCAGCCGCTCGGCCAACTGGCGCATGACCTGCGCGCCCAGTCGGGCTCGGGCTTGCGTGATCGCCGACTTGCTCGCTTGCACGGCGCCGGCCTCGCCGCCGCCGAGCCATTGCAGGCTTTCACACACCACCCGCAGCACTTCCTCCGGGGGCGCTTCGCGCCACAGAGCCAACGCCATCACGCAGCACACCACGGCTGGCGCCGGCAGCAAGCGCTCGCGCTGGCTGTCTCGGCCCGTGTCGGCCAGCACCTCCTTGATCGTCCACCGCGGGCAGACGCTGGCCAGCACCCCCGCGCTGATCAGGTGCGCCACGTCCCACCCTCGCCGGCAGCGTCTTGCGGGACCGCGCCGTCGCCTGTCTCCATCGAAATGTCGATGAAGACGGCTTGTCAACCAAAATCTGTTATCTGAACAGTATTGGGGCCAGCCCTGGCGCGGCAGCCTCCGGGTGGTGCCTTACCGGGCCGACAAGACCCCCAGTCCGTGGCATGCGCTCGACGTGCTGCGGACCAGCCACGGGCTTGCGCGGCGGTACCGAGCGCAGCCACCAGGCCAGCACGTCGTGCGTGGTCGGTGATCGCATCGATCGGGCGCGCCCCAATGAGGCAGATCACTGACCCGCGTCGATGATCCGCCTGGCCACCGCCATCAAGTCGGCCTCGACGATGTCCGGCTGCGGACCCATTGGCAAAGGCGCATTGCCCGGACGTGTCACCAACGCCGCTTTCCAGCCGGCGGCCGTTGCGCCCAGCGTGTCCCAGGTGTGCGCAGCGACCATGCACAGCGAGCCGGCATCGACCCCCAGCGCCGACGCCACGCTGCGATAGGTTTCCGGGGCCGGCTTGAACCGCTTGACGGCGTCCACCGAGAACTGCTGCTCGAAATACCGCGCCAGCCCGGCTTTCTCCAGCACGGCTCGACCGGCGTCGGGCGGGCTGTTGGTCAAGGTCACCATGCGGAAGCCGGCGCCCTGCAGTAGCTCCAATGCGGGAACCGCATCGGCGTGGGCCGGCAGGCGCGCCATGTGGTCCTTGAACGCCTGGATGTGATCGGGCTCGAGAGCGACGCCCCGGATCTGCGCGACCATGTGCAGCACGGCGACCGCGAGCTGCCCGAACGGTGTGTAGGCGCCGCTCAGCGACATGGCCTGCGAGTAGAGGATCAGTTCGGCAAACCACTGCCGCATCGCCAGCGCATCGCCGTAGGTGCGCTCGAAAAACGGCGTCAGCGTCTCGATATCCAGCAGCGTTTCGTTCACATCGAACACGATCACGCGATCGCGTTTCTTCACTTGCTCCATTCGAGTCTCCACAGGTCGATGTCGTGCCGGGCCGATCCAGCCCGGGGCAGTGTAAGCCGGGTTCCGGCAGGCCATTGCC
Source organism: Burkholderiaceae bacterium (assembly GCA_965218765.1). Lineage (GTDB taxonomy): Bacteria > Pseudomonadota > Gammaproteobacteria > Burkholderiales > Burkholderiaceae_C > JBBPYC01. The sequence continues at coordinate 527,559 of CBDCLU010000005.1, forward strand.
ATGCCCCGGATTGGGCCGTTGGAAAGGTTGATGGCCATGGCCAGCGCGCCGCCGGTGACCGGACGAAAGACCGCCACGCGCCTGGCCCGACTCGCTCGGGTCACACCAGGAAGCCGACCCCGATCCAGCGTGCGTAGGCAGCACGCCATCGGCACGGCGATGCGCTAAAACCGGGCCTCTTCATTCATCCCGCCGATCCCGGCTCCGCGTCGTTTCATGTCCACTCCGCACCCCGCTTCCCCACCGCTCGAGCCGGTCCAAGGCACATGGCATGCCACCGATTTTCGATTCGACAGCGGCGCGGTGTTGCCCACGCTGCGCCTCGCCTACACCACCATCGGCGACCCCGGCAACACACCGGTGCTGATCCTGCACGGCAGCAACGGCTCGGGCGCGTCGTTCCTGACCGATGCGTTCGCAGGCGAGTTGTTCGGCCCCGGGCAGCCGCTCGATACCGAGAAGCACTTCATCATCCTGCCGGACTCGATCGGCTGTGGTCGCTCGAGCAAGCCGTCCGACGGACTGCGTATGAAGTTCCCGCACTACAACTACGACGACGCGGTGCGCGCCCAGTATCTTCTGTTGACGCAAGGCCTGGGGGTAGAGCACGTGCGCGTGCTGATCGGCCATTCGATGGGCGGCATGCAGGCCTGGTTGTGGGCGCAGCAGCACCCCGCGTTCATGGACCTGCTGGTGCCGATGGCCGCACAGCCGGGGCCGATGTCGGGCCGCAACTGGATGCTGCGCCGGATGCTGATGGAATCGATCCGAAACGACCCGGGCTGGATGGGCGGCGACTACACCGAGCAGCCGCGCCAATGGCAGCGCGCATCAATCTTCTTTTCGCTCGCGACGAACGGCGGCACCCATGCGTTGCAGCGGCTGGGTGCCACGCGCGCCCAGGCCGATGCGGCCGTCGATCATCGGCTGGCTGTGCCGTTCAGGGGCGATGCGAACGACCAGCTCTATCAATGGAATTCGTCGCGTGACTACGATCCTTCTGCGGCGCTGGAGCGCATCGAAGCCGCCGTGCTGGCGATCAACGCCGCGGACGACGAGCGCAATCCGCCCGAACTCGGCTTGCTCGAGGGCGCAGTCGAGCGGCTCAGGAACGGCCGCATGCTGCTGATCCCGGGCAGCGCCGATACAGCCGGCCACGGCACCACGGAAAACGCCCGCTTGTGGAAGCAGGAGTTGGCCACTCTGATGGCCGAGACGCCCGCACGCTCTGCGGGATAGACCCACCGGCACCCGAGCCATCGGTCGAATGGACAATGCAGATGGGCGCTGTTCCGGCGTCGACCCCGTTTTAAGGAGCAACAACGATGGGATGGTTTGCCAAGAGCACCAAGGATTTCTTTCTGAGCACGACCCGGCCCGACGGCATCCAGCTTTCGCAGTACGTCGGCGTCGTGCATGGCGAGGCCATCATCGGCGCCAATATCTTTCGCGACATGTTCGCGTCGGTGCGCGACGTGGTCGGCGGCCGGGCCAGCGGTTATGAGCGTGCCCTGTCCGGCGCGCGCGACGCGGCCACCAAGGACATGATCGAGCAGGCGCAGGAAGCCGGCGCGAATGGCGTGATCGGCATCGACTTCGACTACGAAGTGCTGGGCGAGACCAACGGCATGATGATGGTCGCGGTCAGCGGCACCGCGGTGCGGATGGGTTGAGCCGCAAGCCCCGCGTCGCTGCGCGCACACGCGATGCTCGACGACATCAACGCATCGATTCGATCACACCAGGAGACAAAGCAATCATGAAACTTCCCTGCACAATCATTCGCGCCACGCTCGCGCTGCTCTGCGTTGCAGGCGCCTGGCAGACCGCGCAGGCCGCCGACTTCGCCGCGCAAAAGGAAGGCACCTATGTGGTCAAGGACTTCAAGTTCGCGACCGGCGACGTGCTGCCCGAGCTGAAACTCCACTACACCACCGTCGGCGAGCCGACCGGCGAGCCGGTACTGATCATCCACGGGACCACGGGGTCGGGCACCGGCATGCTGTCGCCCACGTTCGGCGGCGAGCTGTTCGGCCCGGGCCAGGTGCTCGATGCGGCCAAGTACTACGTGATCCTGCCGGACTCGATCGGCGCCGGCAAATCGGGCAAACCGTCGGACGGCCTGCGCATGAAGTTTCCGCAGTACAACTACGACGATGCGGTGCGCGCGCAGCATCAGTTGCTGACCGAACATCTGGGGATCAAGCACTTGCGCATGGTGCTCGGCAACTCGATGGGCGGCATGATGAGCTGGGTCTGGGCCGAGAAGTACCCAGCCTTTATGGACATCGCGGTGCCGATGGCGTCCCTGCCGACCGAGATGTCGGGCCGCAACTGGATGATGCGCAAACTGCTGATCGAATCAATCAAGCGCGACCCGCAGTGGCAGGACGGCAACTACGCACAGCAGCCACCGAGCTTGCAGTTCGCGAGCACGTTCTTCGCGATCGGCACGAACGGCGGCAACGGCGGCCTGTACAAGGAAGCGCCGACCCGCGCCAAGGCCGACGCGCTGATCGAAAAGCGCCTGTCCGCCAAGCCGTCGGGCGATGCGAACGACCACATCTACCAGTGGGACTCGTCGCGCGACTTCGATGCGTCAAAAGACCTGGAGAAGATCGAAGCGACCGTGCTTGCGATCAACTCCGCCGACGACGAACGCAATCCGACCGAACTCGGCTTGCTCGAGCGCGAAATGAAACGTGTGAAGAATGGCAGCATCCTGCTGATCCCCGGCAGCGCGGACACGTTCGGCCACGGCACCACGGGCCGTGCGAAGTTCTGGAAGAAGGAAGTCGGCGAGCTGCTGCAGACTGCGCCGCGTCGAGCGCAGTGACCGAGGCTGCCTGGCGGCAGCTTGGTGGTCACTTCAGCACATCGATAAGCCGCAGCCGATCGAGCCGCGCACGCTCCCACAGTGCCGCGAGCGTGTCGGTGCGCGGCACCAGCAGCCGGCCCACGAGCGGCGCGAGCAGCGCCTGATCGGGGTCCACCAGCAGCACGTGGCGCGGCGCGTCGGTGTCGCCCACGCCGCTGCCGAACTCATCGAGCGTGGCGGTGATGTCGAGCTCGGCCAGCGTGTCGAGCACCGGTTCGAGCTGCAGCGGATCGACGTGCATCCGCCGGGACAACTGCAGAATGCTCAAACCCCGCGCCCGCGTGTGGTGCGCGCGGTGCAACTGCTGCAGCACCTCGATCGCGAGCTGAAACTGCCAGCCGCGGTCCGACGTGTGGCGCAGCACGCCGGCGAGTAGGCTCGGCAGGTAGGCCGCGACCACTGCGCCGAGCAGCACGATCACCCAGACCAGATAAATCCACAACAGCAGAATCGGCACGGTCGCAAACGCGCCGTAGATGACCGAGTAGGTCGGGATGTTCGACAGGTACAGCACCAGCAGCTTCTTAGCGCCTTCGAACACCAACGAAGCGAACAGCCCGCCAGCGGCCGCATGGCGCCACTGCACCGGCATGTTGGGCACCATCCGGTAGGTCAGCGTCAATCCGGAGAACAGGATCAGGAACTGCAGCAGATCGAGCAGCAGCGCGATCCCGCCAGGCAGGTCGCGAACCAGGCCACGCGCAGCCGACAGCGCATAGGACGTGACGCTCAGCGACGCTGCGAACAACAGCGGCCCCAGCGTGAGTGCGGTCCAGTAGATCAGCAGCCGCTGACCGAGCGGCCGCGGCCGGCGCACGCGCCAGATCTTGTTGAGCGTCGTGTCGATCGTGAGCACCAGCGCGACCGCGGTCACCAGCAGCGCGCTGAAGCCCGCGATGCCGAGCTGGTTTGCGCTCTGCGCGAACTGCGTCAGGTAATCGAGCACCTGATTCGCGATGTTGCCGGGCACGAAGCTGTTGAGCAGCCACTGCTGCAGCGCGCCTTCGAGCTTGCCGAAGATCGGAAACGCGCTGAACACCGCGAGCGCGACCGCAAAAAACGGGACCAGCGCCATCACGGTGGTGAACGTCAGGCTGCCCGCGGTCAGGCCGAGCCGGTCTTCCTCGAACCGCTGCGCGAGCGTGAGCAAGGTGCGCACCACCGGGAAGCCATGCAAGTCGCTGCGCCACCGGTTGATCTGCAGGACGAGCGGGCGGTGCAACGGGGGCATGGTCGCTATGATGCCATTGCATGAATGACGGGCCGCACTCGGTAGGCTGGACGCGCAGCGTCGCGGTCGCAAGCCTGATCGGCCTGATCGGGCTCGGCGTGGCGTGGGAGCTGTGGCTCGCGCCGATCCGCCCGGGCGGCTCCTGGCTGGTGCTCAAGGTGCTGCCGCTGTGCGTGCCGCTGGCCGGCCTGTTGAAGCGCCGCATGTACACCTACCGCTGGGTCAGCCTGCTGGTCTGGCTTTACTTCACCGAAGGCGTGGTGCGGGCCTGGAGCGAACAGCCGCCCGGGCGTTATCTGGCGTTGATCGAAGTCGCGCTGTGCCTTGCGCTGTTCGTGGCCTGCGCTTATCACGTCCGGCTGCGGCTGGCCAATGGCCGGTTCGCAGCGGAGCCGGGTTGAACGGCTCCCACGATCCGTCCATGACCGCTGCCTTGTCCGATGCCGGCCAGCTGCAGCTGCTGGCCAGGCTGCGCGCGGCAGTCGGCCCGGCGCAGGTGCTCACACACGCAGACCCGGGCGCGGACCTGACGGCCTGGGAACAGGACTGGCGCCGCCGCGTGCGCGGCAGGGCACTCGCCGTGGTGCGGCCCGGCAGCAGCGCGGAAGTTGCCGAGGTGGTCGCGATCTGCGCCGAGGCGAATGTGCCGATCGTGCCGCAAGGCGGCAACACCGGGCTTGTCGCCGGCTCGATCCCCGACGACAGCGGGCGGCAGATCGTGCTGGGCCTCACGCGCCTGAACCGGGTCCGCATGATCGATGCGGACAACCTCACCGTCACGGTGGAAGCCGGCTGCGTGCTGCAAAATCTGCAGCAAGCGTGCGAGCAGGCCGGGCTGCTGTTTCCGCTCAGCCTGGCGGCCGAAGGCAGCTGCACGATCGGCGGCAACCTCGGCAGCAACGCGGGCGGCACGCAGGTCGTGCGCTACGGCAACGCACGCGAGTTGTGCCTGGGCCTGGAAGTGGTCACCGCGCAGGGCGAACTCTGGCAGGACCTGAGCGGCCTGCGCAAGGACAACACCGGCTACGACCTGCGCGATCTGTTCATCGGCAGCGAAGGCACGCTCGGCGTGATCACGGCCGCCACGATGAAGCTGTACCCGATGCCGGCCGCGCGCCTGACCGCCTGGGCCGCGGTGCCGTCGATGCAGGCCGCGGTGCGGCTGTTGGGGCTGGCGCACAAGTTCCTCGGCGCCGGGCTGACCGGCTTCGAGGTGATGAACCGGTTCTCCCTGGAACTGGTGGCCCGGCATTTTCCCGACCAGCGCATCCCGTTGTGGCAGCAGACACCGTTTTGCGTGCTGCTGGAAAACTCGGACGACGAATCGATCGAACATGCGCGCGCGCAGTTCGAGCGGCTGCTGGAAGCCGCGCTCGAAGATGGCGTGGCCAGCGACGCGGTGATCGCCGAAAGCCTCGCCCAAGCCGCCGCGCTCTGGCGCATCCGCGAAAGCATTCCGCTCGCGCAGGCCGAGGAAGGCGCGAACGTCAAGCACGACGTGTCGATTGCCGTGTCGCGCATCCCCGATTTCTGCACCGCCACCGATGCATTGCTGGAAGCCGCGCTGCCGGGCGTGCGGCTCGTCAACTTCGGCCATCTGGGCGACGGCAACCTGCATTACAACGTGCAGGCGCCGGCCGGCGGCGACCACCGGCGATTCCTCATCGACCATGAGGCGCGCGTGAGCGACATCGTCTATGCATCCGTCGCCACGTTCGGCGGCTCGATTTCGGCCGAGCATGGCGTCGGCGCGCTCAAGGTTGGCAAGCTGGAGCAGTTCAAGCCGCCGGTCGCCCTATCGATGATGCATGCGATCAAGCACGCGCTGGACCCGCAGGGCATCATGAACCCGGGGCGCGTGTTGCGCTGATCGCGGCACCGCACCGATCGCGATGCCGTGCAGCCACCTGGGATCGTGCTTCGAAATTCATTGCGAACCGCATCGGCGCTGCACCTGGCTGGTGCGAAAATAAACGCATGAACCAGCAGCCGACGCAGCGCTTCCTGTCGATTTCCGCGCGACCGATCGCCGCATCGTTCATACCCGGCATTGCCGGCACGACACGCTTGAACAGGGCGGGACTTTCGCGTGCACGGCGCACATCGATCATCGCAGGCGGCTTGCTCATGACCCTGCTGCTGGCACCCTGCACAGCAACGCAAGCCCAGCAGGGCGCGGCCTCGCTCGCACCGTTGGCCGCCGCCGGCTCGGAGACCATTCAGCCGCCCTGGAAGATCGAAACCTTTCCCGAGACGTTCCACAAGAAGCCGACCCAGTTCAGCATCGAGACCATCGGCGGCATCAGCGCGTTGCGGCTCGCAACCGATGATTCCTACGGCACGCTTGCGCATCCGTGGACGGCTGCGCTTCCCGGCCCGCTCGGCTGGCGCTGGCGGCTCGACGAGCCGCTGACGCAGGCCGACATCGCGACCAAGTCGGGCGATGACAGCGCACTCAAGGTCTGCGTGCTGTTCGACCAGCCGCTCGACGACATCCCGTTTTTCGAGCGCACCGCGCTGCAGCTCGCGCGCGCCACCGTATCGGGCAACCTGCCGGCCGCGACCGTCTGCTACCTGTGGGACAACAAGCATCCGGCCGGTTACAGCGGCCACAACGCGTTCACGTCCCGCGTGCGCTTCATCGTGCTGCGCGGACCGGACGCGCCGCTGGGCAGCTGGCAGCAGGAACGGCGCGACGTGGCAGCCGACTTTCATCGCCTGTTCGGCGCAGAAAGCCCGCACACCCCGCCACTGCTTGCCGTCGCGGTCGGCGCCGACAGCGACAACACGCATGCCGGCAGCGTCGGCCACATCGCCAATCTGCAGTGGCAACGATGAGCGGCGAATCTGTTGCCATGAAAGTCGATGCGGCAGCGGTGCCCGAGGCACAGCCGCCGGCCAGACCGCTGCCGGCCGACACAGCGGCAGCCGGGGACGCCGTTCCCGCATCGGCTTCGTCGCGCCAGCGGCTGCTGCTGCTGGGCGCCGGCCATGCGCATCTGGCGGTGCTGGAAAAACTCGCTGCGAAACGTCGCCTGAATGCCGACGTCACGCTGATCTCGCCGACGCGCGAGGTCTTCTATTCCGGCATGCTGCCCGGCTTCGTCGCGGGCCACTATCCGCTGCTCGACTGCGTGATCGAACTCGACCCGCTGCTCGCGCGCAGCCGTGCGACCCATGTGGAAGGCCGCGCCGTCGCGCTCGACCCACAGCGCCGCAAGGTGACGATTCAGGGGCCGGATGGCGAGCGAGAACTCGACTACGACGTGCTGTCGATCGACACCGGCGCTTCGATGGAGCCGGAGCAGATGGAGCTGCTGATCCCGGGCGCGCGGCTGCATGCGCTGTTCGTGCGGCCGATCGAGACGTTCGCGGCCAGCTGGCTGCAGCTGTGCGGCACGGCAGCCGAGCGCGTGTTGCGCATCGCGGTGGTCGGTGCCGGCGCGGGCGGTGTCGAGCTGGCGCTCGCGATCCGGCACCGGCTGCCGACCTGCGAACTCAGTTTGTTCAGCGGCGGCCGCGAACCGGCGCCGCGCCACGCCCGTGGCGTGCAGCGGCGCGTGCGCCAGGCGCTGGAGCGCAGCGGCGTGGCGTTGGTCAGGCGCAGCTGCATCACGATCAGCCCGGAAGCGCTGCTGCTCGATGACGGTTCGCTGCACGAATGCGACGTCGTGATCCTGGCCAACGGCACGCAGCCGCCCACCTGGCTGGACGGCAGCGAACTCGCGCTCGACGAACGCGGCTTCATCGCGGTCGATGCCAACCTGCGCAGCACGTCCCACCCGGCCGTGTTCGCGGCCGGCGACGTGGCCGGTCGCCCGGACCAGCCGCGCCCCAAAAGCGGCGTACAGGCGGTGCGGCAGGCGCCCGTGCTGGCCGACAACCTGCTTGCTGCGCTTGCGTCAACCGACCGCCGGCTGCATAAATACGACGCACCGAGCCGCACCTTGAACCTGATCTCCTGCGGCAATCAATATGCGATCGCGAGCTGGGGCGGCATCAATTTCGAAGGCCGCTGGGTCTGGCGCTGGAAAAACCGGATCGACCGCAAATACGTCGCGCGGTTCGACAAGAAGAAGAACAAGGCGGGCTGAGCCGAAACGGCGGCGGCGGTCCCGTGGGCCGGCCGCTCGCCGCAGCCCGACTGCTGCCGATGCGACTGCATACGGGCGAACAGCGGGCTAAGCTGGCCGTTTCACCGGTTCACCCCGCATCAGGCAAGGAGACACGTTCGATGGACACCACCCACCTTTTTTCCCTCAAAGGCCGCACTGCCCTCATCACCGGTGGCTCGCGCGGCATCGGCCGCATGATCGCGGAAGGCTTTCTCGCACAGGGCGCGCGGGTCTACATCTCGGCGCGCAAGGCGGCCGCTTGCGATGCGACGGCAAACGAGCTGTCAGCCCACGGACACTGCGTCTCGCTGCCGGCCGATGTGTCGACGATCGACGGCGCGAAGGCGTTGATGGACGCCTATTCGAAGCATGAGCCGTCGCTCGACATCCTCGTGAACAACGCGGGCGCGGCCTGGGGCGCGCCCTACGATGAATTCCCGGAAAGCGGCTGGGACAAGGTGGTGGACCTGAACCTGAAGACGCCGTTTTTCCTGACACAGATGCTCACGCCGATGTTGAAGAAGGCCGCGACGGATCACCTGGCCAAGGTCATCAACATCGCATCGATCGATGGCATCTCGGTGAATCCTCAGGAGACCTATTCGTACGCTGCGAGCAAGGCCGGGCTGATCCAGCTCACGCGCCGCATGGCACTGCGGCTGGCGAAGGAGCGCATCGCAGTCAGCGCGATCGCACCGGGCGCATTCGCGTCGGACATGAACAAGGATGCGCGCGACCACGGCGAGCAGGTCAAGGAACGCATCCCGGCCGGGCGCATCGGCGAGCCGGAAGACATGGCGGCCGCCGCGATTTATCTGGCGTCGCGCGCGGGCGACTACGTGATGGGCTCGACCCTGGTGGTCGATGGTGGCGTGATGCACGCGCGCTGACCGTCCGGCAGGCGCGACCGGCTCGAAACTACGGGCCGACTCCCAAATCACCCGTCGCACCTGCGCCCCATTCACGTACGACGAGCCCGTGCAAATCCTGCGTATGCCAGCGCACATGCAAGCCCAGGTGCACAGTAACGGACCGCTGGCCAGGTCCGAATGATTCGGCACCACCCCAATCCAGGAGATCATGTGAAGGCATTCACCAAGACAGAAGACGCGATCCGCAAGCTCACGCCCGAGCAGTTTCGCGTCACCCAGCAAGGCGCCACCGAGCGCCCGGGCACCGGCGAGTATCTGGACAACGACGAACCCGGCATCTATGTCGACGTGGTGTCGGGCGAGCCGCTGTTCGCTTCCTCGGCCAAGTTCGAGTCCGGCTGCGGCTGGCCCAGCTTCACCAAGCCGATCGAGCCGGCCTACGTGAACGAACTGAGCGACCGCTCGCACGGCATGGTCCGCACCGAGGTGCGCTCGACGCATGGCGACAGCCACCTCGGGCATGTGTTTCCCGATGGCCCCGCGGACCGCGGCGGTCTGCGCTACTGCATCAACTCGGCCTCGCTGCGCTTCATCCCGAAGGGCGAGATGGAAGCTGCGGGTTACGCCGAGTTCATCAATCAGGTTGAGGAGATTTGAAAATGGCAAAAGAACGCGCAGTGTTGGCCGGCGGCTGTTTCTGGGGCATGCAGGACCTGATCCGCAAATTGCCCGGCGTGCTGTCGACCCGGGTCGGCTACAGCGGCGGCGAGGTGCCGAACGCGACCTATCGCAACCACGGTTCGCATGCCGAAGCGATCGAGATCGTGTTCGACAACGAGGCGACCAGCTATCGCCGCATCCTCGAATACTTCTTCCAGATCCACGACCCGAGCACGAAAAACCGGCAAGGCAACGACCGCGGCGCCGCGTATCGGTCCGCGATCTACTTCACGAGCGATGCGCAGCGCGAGGAAGCGCAGCGCACCATCGCCGACGTGAACGCATCCGGCCTGTGGCCCGGCAAGGTGGTGACCGAGGTCGAGCCGGTCGGCGATTTCTGGCAGGCCGAGCCCGAGCATCAGGACTATCTGGAACGCCTGCCCGGTGGCTACACCTGCCACTTTCCCCGCAAGGACTGGGTACTGCCGAGGCGCAACGTGGCCGCTTGAGGCTGAAGAAGCTGTGGCGCTGATTCAGCAGCGCCACGCGCGGTTCGTGCGACTTGCGCGGGGCGCTGGTAGGCCGGCGCAAGGGCCATGCCCGGCTGCGCCGGGGCAACGCCAGCGCAGTAAAAGGCAGGCCGCGGATTTGACGTCGCTACTGTTTTCGTAGCTGACAACGATTGTTGAGCAAGCGCCCTGGGCACTTATTCCTAAAAATTGGCGGGTTTCAGTCGATCCGGGCCGACAAAACCGCCCCTGGTCAAAATGGCAGTGAAGGAATACCTGCCATGACCTCTGCCCCCGCCGCTGAACGCATCCATCCGGTCCCCGACCAGCACGGGGTCAATCTGTTCGATACCGACCGCGCGCTGCAAGTGTTGCTGGGCGTGTATCTGGCGCCGGAACTGATCGATCACCTGCGCCCGCAGCTGTCGCGCCTCGGCGCCCTGGCCGGCGGGCCGTTGGACGATCTGGCCAGCACCGCAGACAAGCATCCGCCCCAGCTTCAGCAACGCACGCGCACGGGCCTGGATCAGCAGGCCGTCGTCAAGCACCCGGCCTATCTCGAGATGGAGCGGCTCGCGTTCAGCGAATTCGCATTGGCGGCGATCTCGCATCGCAGCGACGTGCTCGGCTGGCCGGGCCCGTTGCCGGCAATTGCCAAGTACGCGCTGACCTACCTGTTCGTGCAGGCCGAGTTCGGCTTGTGCTGCCCGGTGTCGATGACCGATTCGCTCACGCGCACATTGAAGAAGTTCGGCGCGCCGGCGCTGGTCGAGCGTTATCTGCCGGCGCTGACGAGTCTGGACATGGACGAACTTGCGCAAGGTGCAATGTTCATGACCGAACAGGGCGCGGGCTCGGACATCGCCGCGACCGCGACAGTGGCCCGGCCCGATTCCGAACATCCCGGTGCCTGGCTGCTCGACGGCGACAAGTGGTTCTGCTCGAACCCGGATGCGGCGCTGGCGATGGTGCTGGCGCGCGTGGATGGCGGCGCGCCCGGTCACCGGGGCGTGTCGCTGTTTCTGCTGCCGCGCGAGCTGCCTGAAGGTGGACGCAACCACTACCGCATCGTGCGGCTGAAGGACAAGCTCGGCACAAGGTCCATGGCCAGCGGAGAGATCCGGCTCGACGATGCACGGGCCTGGATGGTCGGCGAGCCGGGCCGCGGCTTCGTGCAGATGGCCGACATGGTGAACAACTCGCGGCTGTCCAACGGCGTGCGCGCGGCCGGCCTGATGCGCCGCGCGGTCAGCGAAGCGTTGTTCGTCGCGAAAAACCGCGACGCGTTCGGCAGCAAGCTGATCGAACTGCCGCTGATGCGCCGGCAACTGCTGAAGCTGCTGCTGCCGGCCGAGCAGGCCCGCACGATGATGTTCCAGACCGCAGAAGCCCTGCGCCGCGCCGATGCGGGCGACGAGGCCGCCCGGCCGCTTGCGCGCATCCTCACGCCGCTGATCAAGTTCCGCGCGTGTCGCGACGCGCGCCGGGTCTGCGGCGACGCGATGGAAGTGCGCGGCGGCTGCGGCTACATCGAGGACTGGAGCGATGCGCGGCTCGTGCGCGACGCGCACCTCGGATCGATTTGGGAAGGCACCAGCAACATCGTCGCGCTCGACGTGATCCGCGCGGTGCGGCGTGAGGGCTCGCTGGACGCGTTGCTGTCGCACATCGGCGGGTTGCTCGATGCCGCCGCGCTGGATGCGAACACGCGCGAGATGTTTGGCGGCGTCGTCGATCGCGTCCGGCGCCTCGCGCTCAGCGCGGCAGCCGAAGGCGGCGATGTGCTGGCCCGGCAGGCGGCATCCGCGCTCTATCACCTGACCACCGCCGCGGCAATGGCCTGGGAGGCCGCGCACATCGGCACGCCCGAGCGGCTCCACTTGGCCCGGCTGGTGCTGCAACACCGGCTGCTGCCGCGCGATCCGCTCGAACCCGAACCGGGCGATGCAGCGGCCGAACAACTTTTATTGGGCGCATGTGCTGCCTGACGGCCGACCCGCATTCGTGCCAGAATTCTGCTCAAATCAGCCGGAACCGCCCGCCGGCTGGTGGTTTACTGCTATGAAAAAACAATCGGCTGCACACACCGCGCAGTCTCAGGCAAAGCCCCAGCCGAGGATCGCCCCGTACGCTGCATAGGCAGCCGGCATCACGAGCGGCGTGTGGCTGCCGTGGTGCAGCGCCAGAAACCCCGGCGGTTCCAGCCGCCGCATCGAGCTCGGCCCGTCGAACTTGGACGCCATGCGCGGGTGCAGGTACGGCAGCAGCGGCAACAGCACCGCGAGGAACACCAGGCCGTGCACGACGCCGGCCACGGTGCCCATCAGCAGGCTCGCGCCGCCGATCAACGAGAACAGCAGGAAGTCGAAAAACGAGATCAGCCAGCCTGCCTGCCGGCTGCGGCCCGACATTCGATCGGGCGCACGGCGGCACAGGCGCGTGTGGCCGGGCGAGCCGCGCTCAGGTTGCCCTCATGCGCGCAGCCTGGAACGCCTCACCGGCAGTCCAGATCGATGCGGCGAGCAGCACCACGTCTTTGATCAGAAACTGGCCGATCGGCCCCGACAGATAAGGAAAGCCATAGCCTTCCTGCCAGACACCCGGCGTGGTCAGGATGAACGTCAAGGTCGTGATGAACGTGACGATCCCCGCACAACTGCCGATGCCCGACGCCCGTGCTGAGAACGGCCTTAACGCGATCAGCACGCCGATGGTGATCTCGACGATGCCAAGCGCCGTCGCGAAGCCGCGCTCGCCAAGCAGCTTGTACGCCCAGGACAGCAGCGGGCTGTGCATCACGAGCGGCGCGATGCCTTTGGCTTCGTAGGCGGTGAACTTCATGAAGCCGAACCACAGAAAAATCAGCACCAGCGACCAGCGCAAGGCCGGGGCACCATACTGCAGCAGGGGGTCGCGCTGGTCGGTCGAATAAGTTGGATCTGTTGCCATGAGGTCGTTTCGGGTTTGAGTTGGCGGGTTGAGGAAAAAAACCATGCAGATCGAACCGGAGCCGAGTTGGCAACGCAGAGATTTGCGCTGCCGCCTCGGCCGAGTCGCGTTCAGAACACGACCATCCCTTGCGGCCGGGTTGCCGGCGGCACCGGCAGCGGCAGCGGCAGCGGATTGCCTGGCTGGCTCAGCGTGCCGTCGGCCGCGATGTTCAGGATGTGGATGTAGTTGCCGGCCGTGACCGTGTTGTCCAGCGCATTGACCCGGTTGCCCACCACATACAGAAACTTCTCATCCGGCGACAGCGCCGGCTCATACGGCGTGCTCGTGACCTGCATGAACGAATCGGGGCCGCGGTCGTTCAGGAACAGCGGGCCGGGCAGCTTCAGCAGCAGGTGCTGTTTTTCCACCGGCGTGAGCGGATCGGCGTTGTCATAGAACGAAACGCTGTTGTCGATGTTGTTCACGGTGTAGATGCGCGCGCCGCTGGCCGTGGGGCGGATCCAGCAGATCTCGACCCCCGAGTTCGGCACCGCGCGCACGAAGCTCAGCGCGCCGCTCGCGGCGTCGAACGTATAGACGCCCATCTGCTTTCTCGTCACGAAGCCGACGTACAGGATGTTGCGCGACGGATGCTGGTTCATGCCGAGCGGCAGCGGCGGCTTGTCGCCGGGCGGCAGCGAGTAAGGCGAGCCTGGCGGCTGCGTCAGCGTGCCCTCCGCGTTGATCCTGAACGCATGCAGCGCACCGATGCCGGGCTGCGCCATCGGTGCGAGGAAGTCCAGGCCGAACAGCAAGTTGCCGTCGTTCGAGGCCAGTACTTGCGACGGGAAGCCGCCCTTGACCACCGGCGCGGTCGAGTTCGGGATCGGCGTCAGCCGGCCGCTGGGCTCGATCGTGAAACCGGTGTAGTTCGGACTGTCAGCGCTCGGCAACTGGTCCGCATCGCCGTTGCTGTTCACCACGTACAGCCGGTTGCCCGCGATCGTCAGGCTCACCGGGCTGCGCCCGCCGGACGGGAATGGGGACCCTGCCACGTGCCGCAGCCGGCCGTCGTCGGCCACGTCGAACACCGCGATCGTGTTGCTGCCGGAGTTGGCCGCGTACAGGCGCTTCTTGTCGCGGCTGGCCAGCAGCGGGTAGTCCTTGTCGTTCGGCCCGAGCTTGGCGGCGGTCGGGTTGTTCAGGCCTTTGCCATTCGTCAAGAACGGGCTGCCGGCCAGCGGCGTCAGGGTGCCGTCGGCAGCGCGCGAGTAGGCCAGGATCGAGTTCTGCCCGGGTTCCAGGCGGTTGCTCTCCATGTAGAGCACGTTCTTCGCGGAGCCGGTGCTCGTGAAATTGCTGTTGTTGATGTTGTCGTCGCTGCCACTGGCGCAAGCGGTGATGCCGCTGAGCACGGCCAGGGCCGCGGCGGCGCCCAACGCGGCGCGTCTGGATGGTCGAAGATTCATTGCCTGGACTCCTCTGTTCGTTTTGATGGCGTTGCGCCCGGCGTTCGTCGGGCACGCTGCAATCTATCGGTGTCGAACAGGAGTCTGGGTACGCTGGCGAACCAAGCGGTGCACCGGATGGGCCCGCTGGCTGCAGCGCTGCCCTGCGCTGCTCAGCGCTGGCTTGCGCGCTATCCCGCGTCGAAATGAAACGCGTAGCGCGCCCGGATCTCGTGGTAGCAGCGGCAAGCATCGGCTTCCAGCCGCTGTCGGTCGCGGATCATGATGGTGCCGCGCTGGTATGCGATCAGATCGTCGGCCTGCAACTCGCCGGCTGCGGTCGAGATGCTCGCGCGCCGTACGCCGAGCAGCTGCGACAGCGCATCATGCGTGAGCCGCAGATCCTGCGCCGGCACCCGGTCGGCGAACATCAGCAGCCAGCGGATGATGCGCTGGCGCACCGAATGCACGCGTTCGCAGGCGCCGATCGCACACGACTGGCCGAGCAGCGCATCGGCCGAGCCCAGCACCAGCCGGTGCAGCGCGCCGCTACGGGCGAACTCCTCGCGCAGCTGCGCCACCGGCAGACGCAGCAGGCGGCCGCCGATGCGCACCGTTGCGCGGTTGATCGATGCCTCGTTGCCCAGCAGCGCTTCCAGCCCGATCACGCCTTCGCTGCCGACCAGCGCGACGCCCGGGCCGCGCGCGTGCTCCTCCGCGTCGTGGCTGATGATCTGATCGAGCGAGGCGACCAGGTCCTGCGGAAACAGCACCTCGGCGATCGGCTCGTCGGGCTCCAGCAATATGTCACCCGGCACGGCCTCCAGCTGCTGCGAATCGCGCAGCAGCCGCTGCCCCACCACAGGCGGCAGTTCGGCGAGTAGTCGGTTCACGGGATGGTCCGGCATGGTGATGACTGTACCGGCCGCAGCGCAGTCCCGAACTGCAGGTGACCGCTGCTGGCCGGGCTGCGGGATCGACGTTTGCTGAGAACGCGCACCAGCAGTTCAATGCGAAACACGCCGCAGACGCACATGCAGCGTTCGCTTGCAGCTATGGATATCATAGTAAATACGCTTGGTGCTCAACCTCAGCCAACCGGAACCAAGCGATTAGCACTCTATCCAACAGAGTGCTAAAATAGGGTTTACACGGAGGAAATTCAAACCATGCCCCAAATCACTGGATCGACCACGATGGCGCTCGCCCCGGCAAATCCGTGGGCGTTGGTGCCGCCGCTTGGCAATCTGGATGCGTACATCTCGGCGGTGAATCGGCTGCCGCTGCTCACGATCGAGCAGGAACAGGACGCCGCTCGCAAGCTGCGCGACAGCGGCGATTTGCCTTCGGCCGGGCAGCTCGTGCTGTCGCACCTGCGGCTGGTGGTGTCGATCTCGCGCCAGTATCTCGGCTACGGGCTGCCGCATGGTGACCTGATCCAGGAAGGCAACATCGGCCTGATGAAGGCGGTGAAGCGCTTCGACCCCGAGCAAGGCGTACGGCTGGTAAGCTACGCGATGCATTGGATCAAGGCGGAGATCCATGAATACATCCTGAAGAACTGGCGCATGGTCAAGGTCGCGACGACCAAGGCCCAGCGCAAGCTGTTCTTCAATCTGCGCTCGATGAAGCAGGGTTTCAAGGCCGATGCCGCGGCCGAAGACGCCGCGACCCATCGCGAAACGCTCAATGAGCGCGAGATCAGCGCGATGGCAAGCAGCCTGAACGTCAAGCGCGAGGAAGTGATCGAGATGGAAACCCGCCTGTCCGGCGGCGACGTGATGCTCGATCCTGGCCCGTCCGACGATGGCGAGGACAGCTATGGCCCGATCGCCTACTTGGCCGACCCGCGCCAGGAGCCGACCGCACTGCTCGAATCGCACCAGCGCGACTTGCTCGCCAGCGAAGGCATCACGACCGCACTCGAGTCGCTCGACAACCGCAGCCGCCGCATCGTCGAAGAGCGCTGGCTCAAGGTGAATGACGACGGCTCCGGCGGCATGACCCTGCACCAGCTCGCCGCCGACTACGGCGTCAGCGCCGAACGCATCCGCCAGATCGAATCATCGGCGATGAAGAAGATGAAGAAAGCCCTGGCCGAGTACGCCTGACAGGTTCGATAGCCGACTGACTGACCGGACCCATTCGAGCGGGGGCCACGGAGCTGGCTTTGCCAGGCCGTAGGCGCCGCCCCCGGTGGGGGGAAGGCGAAAGCCGACCGCAGGGAGCGAAGCCTTGGGGCGAGTTAAACTCTGTGTTGACGGGCCTTCCCGCATGGTGAAGCGGCCAACCGGGTCAGGTGGGGAACCAAGCAGCCCTAACTGTGGAGTCAGTGCCGGGGTCGAGGCTCGTCACCTTATCTGTCGAACGTTGTTCGCAAAATGCGGCTGGTCGAGCACCAGCCGCATTTTTTTTGGCCTTTTGAAGTTCAACCCACATGCCCATTCAACCGTCTTCCGCTGCCCGCACGGCGATCGTCACCGGTGCCTCGCGCGGCATCGGCGCAGCGGTGGCGCAGCGGCTTGCTCATGACGGTTTCCAGGTCGTGATCAACTATTCGAGCGATGCGGCAGCAGCCGGGCAGCTGGTGGCCACGATCGCTGCGGACGGCGGTACCGCGCTTGCGATCCAGGCCGACGTGAGCGATCCAGCCGCCGTATACGCGCTGTTCGAGCAGACGACTGCCGCATTCGGCGCGATCGACGTGCTGGTCAACAACGCCGGCATCATGAAGCTGTCGCCGCTCGCAGACACCGACGATGCGAGCTTCGACCGCCAGATCGCGGTCAACCTGAAGGGCAGCTTCAACACGATGCGCGAGGCTGCCAGACGGCTTCGCGACGGCGGCCGCATCATCAATTTCTCGACCAGCGTGGTCGGCACGCTGTTTCCAAGCTATGGCGTCTACACCGCGACGAAAGCCGGCATCGAAGCGATGACCAGCATCCTCGCCAAGGAACTGCGCGGCCGCCGCATCTGCGTGAACGCGGTCGCACCGGGGCCGACCCGCACCGAGCTGTTCCTGCAAGGCAAGTCGCCAGAGCTGCTTGCGCAACTGTCGAAGGCGCCGCCGCTGGAGCGGCTGGCCGAGCCGCAGGACATCGCCTCCGTCGTCTCGTTCCTGGCCGGCCCGGACGGCGGCTGGGTCAACGGCCAGACGCTGCGCGCGAACGGCGGGCTGGTCTGACACGGCTGTCGCACGCCGGAACAGAAGCCAACCTTCGCCAGCGCATCGACTCAGCCAGCGGCCTGCAAGTGGTGCAAGGCCGCCTGCCCCGCGGCCCGGCCGCTGGCCATGCAAGCGGTCAGCAGGTAGCCGCCGGTCGGTGCTTCCCAGTCCAGCATTTCGCCTGCGCACCAGGCGCCGGGCAACTCGCGCAACATCAACCCGCGCGTGAGCGCCTCGAACCGCACACCGCCCGCGCTGCTGATCGCCTTCGCAACCGGGCGCGCGGCCACCAGCGGCACCGGCAGCGCCTTGATCGCGGCGGCAAGGCGGTCGGGGTCCAGGAATGCGTCTTTCGGCAGCAGCTCGTGCAGGATCGCGCTTTTGATGCCGTCCAGGTGCAGACGGCTTTTCAAGTGGCTGGACAAGGATCGCGAACCGCGGGGATGCGCGACTTCCGCACGCACCTGTTGCAGCGTGCGGTCGGGCAGCAGATCGAGCTGAAACTCCGCGCGGCCCTGCGCTGCGATCTCGTCGCGCAGCAGCGCCGACGCGGCGTAGACCAGGCTGCCCTCCACCCCGGTCGCCGTCGCCACGAACTCCCCTTGCCGGTGAAAGCCACGCCCGAGCCGGTCGGTGCATGCCAATGCGACCGACTTGAACGGCTGGCCCGCGAAGCGGCTCGCAAAGAAGTCGCTCCAGCCCATGCGGCCCGAGCCGCCGACGTCGAAGCCGCAGTTCGACGGCAGCAGCGGCGCGACGTCGATGCCACGCGCGCGCAGCGGCGCGACCCAGGCACCATCCGACCCAAGCTGCGGCCAGCTCGCACCGCCGAGCGCGAACACGACCGCCGCCGCGCGCGCCATGACCGGCCCGGCCGGTGACGCGAACGCCAGTGGCTGCTGCCCACCGCCCTCGGCCCAGCCGGTCCAGCGATGCCGCATGTGAAACCGCACCGGCACGCCGCCGCCGGCCGGATGGCGCAGCCGCTGCAGCCAGGCACGCAGCAACGGCGCCGCTTTCAGGTCCTGTGGAAACACGCGGCCGGAACTGCCGACGAACGTCTCGATGCCCAGGCCGTGGGCCCAGTCGCGCAGCGCTTGCGGCCCGAACGCCTGCAGCAGCGGCGCAAGCGCGTCGGCGCGGTCGCCGTAGCGTGCGAGCTGCTGTGCAAGCGGCTCGCTGTGCGCGAGGTTCAGCCCGCCCTTGCCGGCCAGCAGGAATTTGCGCCCGGCCGACGGCATCGCATCGAACAGATGCACCGGCACACCGCCCGCCGACAGCACCTCGGCCGCCATCAGCCCGGCCGGACCGGCGCCGACCACGATGGCCGGCAGTTGCAGGACCGGCGCTGCCGGCGGCTCATGCTCGTGCACAGCCGACTCGATCAGGACAGGTGCTCGAGGTTCAGCACGCAGGACGCTGCATCGGGTTCCCGCGCGTCCGTCGGCGGCATGGCGTTTGGCCCATGCCCGACCATCCGCGGCTCGCGTTCAGGGGGCCTCCGACAGCTGCCCGTCGGCGGATACGAGCGCCACGCGCACCACCGCGCCCGGTTGGGCGGCCCGCACCGCATCGCGCAGGCGGTGTGCCTGGGCGGCGGGTGCTTCGTGCGGGAGCGTCGGCACGTTCCACACGAACGCGTAGCGCAGCACCCACCAGTGCCCGGTGTCGATGCGGCGCACCAGCCGGTCGAGTTGCACCACAACACCCGATGCATCGACGAGTTCCAGCGCGTTCTCATGCCAGTCCACCAGCGCCGCATCCCAGGCCCAGCTGGCCGTCTCGGTCAACAGCTGCTGCGCAAGCGCAGCGGCGCGGCGGGCTTCAGCCGGGGCCAGCGCGAACTCGCGCGTGACGGCCGCAACCTGGGCGGGCGGGACGCCATGCGGGTTGAGCGGCGCCCAGGCCAGCAGCCGCTGCAGCGCGGCGCCGATACGCAGTTCGGCGACAGCGCCGGCATCGATTGGCGCTGTGGCGGTGTCGAATTCGCCATTTACTCCTGTATTCATAGCTGAAGACGCAGCATACAACTGCGCCTCTGGCAGTTCTGATATCAAAAACGAAGGCCCTACATCGAGTTGGCGCGCAGCAGCCGCAGCCAGCCCGTGCGACCCGACCCCGCCCGCCGGCGCGCCCGCATCGATCGGCGCGGCATGCGGCGCGATCCGGCCATGCCAGCTTGGGGTCGCCGCAGCGCGCCCCGGCTCGACCGACGACAGCACGAGCTGCGCGCGCGCGCGTGTCATCGCCACATACAGCGCATTCAGCTCCTCACGCGCGCGCGCCGCCTGCTCGGCGGCCAGGAGATCGATGCAGCACGCGCTCGGCCGTGCTTCGCTCGGCAGAAACACGAAGCGCTGCGGCGCTGCCGCCTCGCCCGGCCAATCGACCAGCACGCCCATCGAATCGCGCTGCCGCACATGCGCCTGCGCGTCGAGCAGCAGCACCAGCGGCGCTTCGAGGCCCTTGGCGCCGTGCACGGTCAAGAGGCGCACGGCGTCCGGCGTGCTGCTGGCCGGCGCCATCGGGCCGAAGCGGCTTTTGAGCGCGCGCACCAGCGCGTACGGCGTCGCGTAACGCGCGGCGTCGATACGCAGCGCAGCCGACAGGATCGCACGCAGATTCGCGAGCACCGTCTCGCGCAACGGCGCAGGCGCGGCGGCGGCAAAGCGCGCGAGCACGTCGCCGTCGTGATAGATCGCCGCCAGCGCGTCATGTGGCGAGCACTGGTCGAGCCAGTCCTTCCAGCGCCGCAGTTTATGCGGCAAATCGGGCTTCTGCTTTAGTAGAACCTGCATCTCCTGCTTCGGATTCAATAGCAACTCGAACCAGCTCGCGGCCGGGTTCGCACGCTTGGCCAGCGCGATCTGCACGAGCGCATCGTCATCGACCGAGAACAGCGGCGAACGCAGCATGCGTGCGATGGACAGGTCATGGCCGGGCGACACCAGCGCATCGAGCAGCGCGACGATGTCCTGCACTTCCCAGGCATCGGCCAGCCGGCGCTGCTCGGGCTGCGTCGCGGCGATGCCCAGCGCGCGCAGTTCGGCTTCGAGCACGCCGAGCGGCGCGCGCCGGCGCGCAAGCACCATCACGTCGCGCGGGGCCACCGGCTGTGTGGGGTCTGCGATGCGCGCGGCGATCCAGGCCGCGGCCTGGCGGCATTCGCGCTCGCGCAGGCTGTCTTCGGGCAGGCTGCGCGGCTCGGTCAGCGTGTCGCGCCAGCGTGGGTCGCCCGCATCGGCAACGGTCGCGGCGGCAGCGTCGTCGCGCGCGATCGGCGGCAGCTCGAACACGCCGCCGGCGGCCGTCGACGCGGTGCTGTGCAGCCGGTAGCCGTCGTATTCGCCGGCCGCCTGCGCGCGCGCCATCACGTCGTTCAGCGCCGTCAGCAGCGCCGGCGCATTTCGACGGGTGTGGTCGCAGGCGAGCAGGTCGCCGCCCAGGCCGTCGCGCAAGAACGCCTGCGCGGCGCGAAACACCTGCGGCTCGGCGCGCCCGGAAGCGGTAGATGCTCTGCTTCGGGTCGCCGACGATGAACACGCGTGGCGGATCGAGGCCGCCGCCGCTGCCCCGCATAGCCGCTGAGCCAGGCCGACAGCGCCTGCCACTGCAGCGGATTGGTGTCCTGGAATTCGTCGATCAGCAGGTGCCGCACGCGCGCGTCGAGCCGCTCCTGCAGGAAGCCGCCGAGCAGTTCATCGCCGAGCAGGTGCTGCGCGGCGTGCTCGACGTCGTTCATGTCGAGCACGTTGCGCTCGCGCTTCAGCACGGCGAACTCGGCCAGCAGCAGCCGAGACAGCCGCGTCATGCGCTGCTGATACTCGTGCGCGTCTTGCTGGGCCTGGGCCTGGCGCGCGCGCATGACCAGGTCCTGCGCGCGCCGCACGGCGCCAAGGCCGGTCAGCTTGTCGCTGAACTTGCGCGGCTCGAAATCTTTGGTCAACAGCGCAAGCGTGACGCCGCCCGCATCGCGCGCTCCGATCGCCTGTTCCAGCTCGGCGCCTTTTTCCGCGACCGATCTGGTGCCGCCGCCAAGCGCCTGGGCAGCGGCGAGCAGGTCGGCGCGCAGCGCGGGATCATCGAGCAACGCATCGAACGGCTGCGGCGACCCGGCGAACTCGACAAAGCGCTGCGCGGCGGGCTCGACCGAGCGTGCCGGCACGCCATCCGAATCGGCCAGCGTGAATTCGATGCGGCGCTTGAGCACGTTGGCCAGCGCCGTCTGGGTCTGAAACCGGCCGTGCTGCGCACTCAACGCCAGATAGTCCGCATAAGCGTCGGGCAGTGCGAGCAGCCGTGCATGAAAGCGCGGCCACAGCCGCGCGACGAGTTCGGTTTCGTCTTCCACCAGTTCCGCATCGGCGGGCAGCCCGAGCCGCTCGAGCAGCGACAGCGGCGCGCTCGCCAGCAGCGTCCAGAACCAGCCGTGGAACGTGCGAATCTGCACCGGCCGTGCGGCGCCCAGCAGCTGCGCATAGAGACCGCGCAACGATTCGGCCG
>CBDCLU010000006.1:0-487294 GCA_965218765.1 Burkholderiaceae bacterium
TCGGACGGGCCGCCGATCTTCTTGCGCGCATGGAACGTGCCGGGGTCGTGCACGAACGCGAAGCAGACCTTCACGTCCTTCATCTCCTGCGCCGCGTACTGCCGGTACCAGGCGTCGATTGCGGCGGAACCGCCCTTCGCGTTCGAAAACAGGAACGGCAGCGAGGCGCCCGCCATGATCGGGAACCGGCCCGGCTGGTAGCCCGGATTGACGTAGGCGAAGTCGGCGATGCCGTCGCGCGCCATGTCGTAGTGGTCGAACGCCTTGCCGAGTTGCTCGCTCGGGAACAGCGTCGCCGTGATGCTGCCGTTGGACGCCTTCTTGATGTCGTCGGCCCAGGCCTGCAGCGCCGGGTTCAGCGGGTGCTGCGCCGGTACCCAGCTCGACAGCTTTGAGCATCACGGGCTTGTCCTGAGCCTGGGCGACGCCTGCCGCGAGCAAGAAGGCGGCAGCCAGCGCGGTGGCGGCTTTCGGGAATCGGCTGTGCATCGTCATCTCCTGGGTGGATCGCTGCAATGGAACGTTGCTTTGTATAGGGAAGGCGGACGGCTTGCCATCGTGGTTTACCTTGACGGCCGGGCCATATCGCCGACGCGGTTGCGAAGCGTGCCGGCCGCCGCTCGTGCCTTCGGATCGCGACGCCACGGGGAGCGGCAAACACTCAGCCCGGTTTGTCGGTGGCGGCGAGCCCGCGCGGTTTGCGCACCCAGCGGATCGGCACGGCCTTGGCCGGTCGTGGCGGCGCGCCGTGCCGCACCAGCGTGGCGTCCAGCGCGTTGCCGGCGGCGTCAGCGAGCGCAGCCTCGCGCACCGCCCGCACCGCCTCGGCGGCATCCTCTGCCACGGCGCCGTCGGCCAGGTGGCGCAGCACATGCAGCAGGTTTTCCTTGCCGCGCTCGTTGGTCGCACCGTAGCCCTTGATCAGCCGACCGCAGAGCGCGATCTCGTAGCCCAGCGTCCAATCGCGGCGCGTTCCCCGCAGCACGCCGTCGAGCCACTCCTCGATCATCGACTGCTCGGCCGCGAAGCGGCTGCCGCGCATGCGCAGCCCCTTCAGGCCCGCGAGCACGCGCAGCGCGAGTAGGCCCGTGACGCTGTGGGAGCCGATCCTGAGCGGCATCGCCCAGGGCTGCCGGCCGCGCGCGACGCGCCGGCGGTCCCAGCCGGTCAATCGATCGGCCAGCGACGGCGGCAGCAGCGCGGCGAACTCGGGCACGCCGGGCTTGAAGTGGTCGTAGACCTTGAGCAGATCATCCGCACCGGCCTTCGCCTCGGCCTGCACGCGCTGCCAGCGCGACGCGCGGCTCTTGAGATCGGCCACGCGCACGATGTCGTCGAAGGCCATCCAGAGCGCGAGCCAGCGTGCCATCTCAAGCGTCGTGGCGAAGCCGTGGGCGCCGTGCGGGTCGGCTTCGCGCTCGGCGGCGAGTACCTGCTGCAGGCGCTTCGCGTACAGCTCCGCGTAGTCCTTTCCCTGGTATTCGAGCAGCCGCGCATGACCCAGGTCGAACATCTCGTGCACCGACTGCGGGAATGCATCGCGCTGCGGATGCGGCGGCGGCGCAGCCTGCAGCGCGAGCGTCCCGGCAGGAACGGCAGGACCGACCGGGGCCGCCGCGCCGAACACCCGGGCCACGTAGTCCCTCTGCGTCCGGCCCCGGGAGACGAGCTCGAACGCCTCGGCGAAGCCGCGCAGGCTTGCGTCGGCGCCCTTACCGCCACTGTTCTCGACCACCGCCTCATAGTCTTCGCGCCGAAACGGGAACAGGCCGCTGCCCGCGATCGCGCCGAGCATCACGGCGCTCACCACCGTGCCGGCCTGCTTCGCGATTGCAGCCATGTCGAACATCTGGTGCTCGCGGCTGAACGCGCGCACGAGTTCGAGCAGCCCCGCGGGATCGGTGCGGCCGTCGCCGGGCTGCATGCGCTCCTGCGTCGTCAGCGCGCGCGCCGACGACGTGATCACGAGCGTGCGGTCGGGCGCGGCCATGCCGTTGCCGATCTGGCGCGCAGTCTCGAGCAGCTCGGACGACACGAGCGCATCGAGCGCGCCAGGCACCGGATTCAGGCTGAACACGGGTCGCTGGCCGTCAAGCTGCGCGAGCGGCAGCGGGAACACCTCGATGTAGTAGGTGGTCGCGCCGGTGCGCTGCGCGACGCCGGGAATCGAGGTGGCCTGCGCCGGATAGCCCGCATGGCGCGCGACATCGACGAGCCATTCGGTCAGCACGCCGCCGCCTTCGCCGCCGAGCGCGCAGACCAGCAGCGTGATGGGCGACGGCTTCTTCATGCGGGCTGAAGCGCGCGCACGACGGCGCCGCGCAGCGAATGGACCAGCCGCTCGTGCCATTTCGGGTTCTGCACGACTTCGGCGCGGTAGAAGCTCGGGCACAGCGTCGCCGCGTGCGCGTTCGCGCCGCACAGGCCGCAACCGACGCAGCCATCGATCACGGTCGCCACCGGGTCCACCTTGAGCGGGTCGGGGTTGTCCTTGAGCGTGAGCGTCGGGCAGCCCGAGAGGCGGATGCAGGCGTGGTCGCCCGTGCAAACGTCTTCGTCGACGCCGTACTTCACGCGCACCACGCGCTCGCCGCGCTTCAGCAGCGACTGGATCCAGGGCTTGACGCGGCGTTGGCGTTCCAGCTGGCACTCGCCTTCGGCAATGATCACCTTCAGGCCGTCGAAGTCGCAGGTGAAGGCCTCGGTCAGCGTCGCACGCATCGTCTCAACCTCGTAGGTGTGGACCGTGCGCAGCCACTTGACGCCGAGCCCCTCGAGCGTCGACTCGATCGTCCGGTCGTCGTGCACGAGGCTTTGCGAGGGGTCGCGCGCGCCGGCTCCTTTGTTCCTTTTCTTCGCGTCGCGCTGCGGCGTGGAGATGATCTCCTGCGTGCCGGTGGCCGAGGTATAGCCGTTCTTGAAGATCAGCAGCACCGCGTCGTCGCCGTTGAACAGCGCCGACTGCACGCCCGTGAGCAGCCCGTTGTGCCAGAAGCCGCCGTCGCCCATGATCGCGAGCGTGCGCCGCTGCATCATCGGCGAGACGCCCGCGCGGCTCGCGAGCGACATGCCGTAGCCGAGGATCGAATGACCCATCGAGAACGGCTCGAACGTCCCGAACGCGTGGCAGCCGATGTCGGCCGCGATGTGCAGGTCGCCGACCTGCTGCTGCGCGAGCTTGAGTGCCGAGAACACAGGCCGCTCAGGGCAGCCGATGCAAAAGCTCGGCGGACGTGCGGGCAACGGCTCGCTCAACAGTGCGGCGGCCGACTTGCGGCGCTCGGCGGTCGCGGCGAGCCAGCGCTCGGCGCCCTGTGGGTCCGCCGCGGGCAGCCAGCGCGCGACGAACTGCGCGAGCCCCCGCAACAGCACTTCGACCGTGTATTCACCGCCCGAAGGCAGCAGGTCCTTGCCGTGCAGCACGGTCTGGATGTCGCGCCGGCGCAGCAGCGTCGCGATCTCCTGCTCGATGTACTCAGGCTGGCCCTCCTCGATGACGAGCACCGCGCGCCTGCCTGTGCAGAAGTCGGCGATCTGCTGCGGCACCAGCGGGCAGGTCACGTTCAGCACGAGCAGGGGAACGTCGGCCTGGCCGAACGCATCGGCCAGTTCGAGCTGCTGCAGGCTTCGAACCAAGGCGTTGCAGATGCCCCCCTGCACGATGATGCCGATGTCGTCGTGCAGGCCGGGTAGGATTTCATTGAGGCCGTGCTGCACGATGTAGTCGCGCGCCGCAGGGATGCGCTGTTCGCCCTTGAGCTTTTCTTGGCGAAACGTCACGGGCGGGTGCGCGAGCCGCATGTAGTCGAACGCCGCAGGGTTTTCCATCAGCGCGCGTGTCGAGATCGGCGGCGCGCGGTTATCGCTGGCTTCGAAGCTGCCGCGCAGGTGGCAGGCGCGAATCCGCAGCTCTAGGATCACGGGCATGCTGGACGCCTCCGAGAGCGCGAAGCCGTGCTCGACCATCGTCACCATCGCGGGCAGGTCCGGCCTCGGGTCGAGCAGGCACATGCCGGACTTGAGCGCATAGGCGTGCGTGCGCTCCTGGATCACCGAGGCGCCTTCGCCGTAGTCTTCGCCGACCACGATCAGCGCGCCGCCCGTGACGCCGGGCGACGACAGGTTCGACAGTGCATCGGCCGCGACGTTGGTGCCGACGATCGATTTCCAGGTCACCGCGCCGCGCAGCGGATAGTGGATCGACGCGCCGAGCATCGCGGCGGCCGACGCCTCGTTCGAGCAGGCCTCGACATGCACGCCGAGCTCATCTAGGTAACCCTTGGCCTGAACGAGCACGTCCATCAGGTGCGACACCGGCGCGCCCTGATAACCGCCGACATAGGCCACGCCGGCCTGCAGCAGCGCCTTGGTGATGGCCAGGATGCCCTCGCCATGGAACGTCTGGCCCGCACCGAGCCGCAGCAGCTCGATCTCTTTGCTGAAAGTCACTTCCAATGGTTGTTCTCCAAAGCTTTCGGACAGTATCCGAGCTTCTGCGATGCCAATCAACAAGCCAGGGAAGACCCGAAGCCGACTGAGCCAAGCGGCTCAGTTCAAAGCTCTGATTCCTGGGCCGGCTACCCGTCATGTGCCGACACCTTGTGCGGCTTGACCAGCAGCACGGAATCGGTGTTGACGAGCTGAGTGACCGGTACAACGCCATTCGTTGGTTCGTACGACGGCTTCTTATAGGTGTTCGATGCAATGCTGAGCGGGCCGGTCGCACCGAGGATCAACGTGTAGCTGTCGTGTATTACGTCGTGCAACCTCGGTTGCAGCGACCAGACCTGCCACGATCAGCGCGGCCTTACGAGCCGACGCAGCGAGCGGGCCGGCCGTGAGCGGAATCGAAGGAAATTTGTCAGAAAAATGGTTTTCTATGGGCTCGCTATTCATTAAATAGCGAGAACTGCTCGTGGATTCTGCGCGATCGCCTCAAAGCAGCTCAAAAAATCGCATCACGACACGGTCCGGATGGCGAGCGCCGCCGCCGACGAACATGCGCTCGGTAATCCAGCCGAGCGCGCGCGATGCAGTCTCGAAGCTCGGGCTGCATCGGAAATAGATTTGCGCGGGATCGACCGGCTCCCCGCGTGCAAGCCGCGCGATCAGCTTGGGCGGACCGCAGCGCAGCGCACGGTTTTGCACGTAGATCAAATCGCCGCCGTCGGTCTCGAGTACGTAGCGAGCGTCGAGCTCGGCCATGCGATCGCTCACGACGAGTTGAAAGTCGGCGCCGCCGGCCAGCACGCGCGCCCGCCAACCATCGCCCTGCGCGCTGCCCCCGGTGATGGGGATCAGCCGCCGCAGGCCGCGCACGCTGCGGCCGACTTCCTGCGGTGCGCCGACCTCGACGTTCAGGTTCGCGAAGAAGCGCAGCCTGGGTTCCAGAGGGTCATTGGGCTCGGACATGGGTTTTGCTTGGGTTCGTTTTAATGGCAATGCAGGGCAGCACAAGTGCGCTAGGCAGAGGCTGTTCGCGTATCGACTGCCAGCGTTCAGACGACCGGCGCGTCGGCTTTCCGATCCAGCCCGAGCAGCCGCACAGCATTGCCCTTCAGGATGCCCGGCACCACCTCGGGCCGGAAGCCAGCCTGCTCGAAATCCTTCATCCAGCGGTCCGGCGAAATCAGCGGCCAGTCGCTGCCGAACAGCATGCGGTCTTTGAGCAGCGTGTTCGCGTACTGCACGAGCTGCTGCGGAAAGTAGCGCGGACTCCAGCCCGACAGGTCGATCCAGACGTTCGGCTTGTGCAGCGCGACCGAGATCGCCGCGTCCTGCCACGGAAAGCTCGGGTGCGCCATGATGATCTGCATGTCGGGAAACTGGATCGCGACGTCGTCGAGATGCATCGGGTTCGAGTATTCGAGCCTGAGGCCACCGCCGCAGCGCATGCCCGACCCGATGCCACTGTGGCCGGTATGGAACACGGCCGGCAGCTTGTATTCGTTGATGACTTCGTAGATCGGCCAGGCCATCTTGTCGTACGGGTGGTAGCCCTGCACGGTCGGGTGGAACTTGAAGCCCTTGACGTTGTGCTCCTTGATCAGCCGCTCGGCTTCGCGCGCGCCGAACTTTCCTTTGTGCGGATCGATGCTGCCGAACGCGATCATGATGTCGCTGTTCTTCGCGGCGGCTTCCGTGATCTCCTCGTTCGGCACGCGCCGGCGTCCGATCTGGGTCTCGCTGTCGACCGTGAACATCACCAAGCCGATGTTGCGTTCGCGGTAGAACGCGACCGACTCGTCGATGGTGGGACGCCGCGACGACTTGAAGTACTTGTCGGCCGCGCGGTCGTAGTCTTCCGCGTAGTTGTCGAACGGGTTCCAGCACGAGATCTCGGCATGCGTGTGCATGTCGATCGCAATCAGCTTTTCGTAGTCCATCGAGCAAGTCTCCTGGTTGAAAAGTCGGACCATCGGGTCAGGGTAAACCCCTGCAAAAGAAGCAGTTCTCTGTCTTGATTTTGGTTATATCTCATAACCATAATCGCGTCCAGCCAAGGAACTGCCTGATGACCCACGACGACCTCCATTTCGAACTGCATGGCAAGGTGGCCGTCGTGCGGCTGAATCGCCCGGCCAAGCGCAACGCACTGAACGACAGCCTCATTCTGGCGCTGCGCGACACGTTCGAACAGCTGCCGCGCGAAGTCGGTGCGGCCGTGATCGACGGCGCGGGCGAGCACTTCTGCGCGGGGCTCGACCTGTCCGAACTCAAGGAGCGCGACGCGGGTCAGGGCATGCAGCACTCGCGCATGTGGCATGCGGCGCTCGAGCGCGTGCAGTACGGCCCGGTGCCGGTGGTGGCTGCGCTGCACGGAGCTGTCGTCGGCGGCGGGCTCGAACTCGTGAGCGCCTGCCACATTCGCGTCGCCGATGAATCCACGTTCTACGCGCTGCCCGAAGGCTCGCGCGGCATCTTCGTCGGCGGCGGCGGCTCGGTGCGCATCCCGAAGCTGATCGGCGCCGCGCGCATGGCCGACATGATGCTGACCGGCCGCGTCTACAACGCGCAAGACGGCGAGCGCATCGGCCTCGCGCAGTACCTGGTGCCGGCCGGCCAGGCGTTCGGACAAGGCGATGGAACTCGCCGGGCGCATTGCCCAGAACGCGCCGCTGACGAACTACGCGCTCACCCACGTGCTGCCGCGCATCGCCGAACAACCCGCCGATCACGGTTACCTGAGCGAATCGATGATGGCCGCGATCGCGCAGAGCGCGCCCGAGGCGAAGGAACGGATGCGCGCATTCCTCGAAGGCAAGGCTGAAAAAGTCAGGAAGACGTCGTGAGCGCAGCCGCCGCCCGCATGCCGCGCTATCGGCCGCTCGCGTTCGGCATCACGCGCGCCGTGCTGCGCGAAGGCGCGGCCGGCACGCGCTATCTGACGGCCGAGGCCACGCTCGGCGAGCATGCGCGGCGCATGACCGATCGCTTCGCGTACTGGGCGCAGGTGGCACCCGATCGCACGCTGGTCGCGCGACGTGAGCGCCACGCGGACGGGAGCGCTGGCGACTGGCGCACGGTGAGCTACCGCGAGGCGCTGCAAAGCGCACACAGCATTGCGCAGGCCCTGCTCGACCGCGGCCTGTCGCCCGAGCGCCCGGTGCTGATCCTCTCGGAAAACGGCATCGAGCACCTGCTGCTCGCGCTCGGATGCCTGCTCGCCGGCGTGCCGCATTGCCCGCTGTCGCCCGCTTACTCGATCGTGAGCCAGGACTACGACAAGCTGCGGCATGCGATCGACACGCTGACGCCCGGCCTGGTATTCGCAACCGATGCGAAGCGCTATGCACGCGCGATCGCGGCCACGGTGCCGGCCGACTGCGAAGTGGTGCTCGTCGAGGGAACGCTCGATGACCGCGCCACCACGAAATTCGCCGATCTGCTCGCGACTCGCGCGACTTCGGCCGTCGATGCGGCGATGGATTCGATCGGCCCCGACACGATCGCCAAGTTCCTGTTCACCTCGGGTTCGACCAAGCTGCCCAAAGCGGTGATCAACACGCACCGCATGTGGTGCGCGAACCAGCAGCAGATGCGCCAGTCGATGCCGGCCCTGGCCGATGAACCGCCGGTGCTGGTCGACTGGCTGCCGTGGAATCACACGTTCGGCGGCAACCACAACGTCGGGATCGTCATCTACAACGGCGGCACGCTCTACATCGACGACGGCAAACCGACACCGGCCGGCATGGCCGAGACCCTGCGCAACCTGCGCGAGATCGCGCCGACCGTTTACTTCAACGTGCCGACCGGCTTCGAGGCGATCGCGGACGCGATGAAGACCGATGCCGAGCTGCGCAGGAAGCTGCTGTCGCGCGTGCGCATGTTCTTCTACGCGGGCGCGGCGCTGTCGCAGCCGGTCTGGGACAGCCTGCATCAAACGCAGGAGGCCGAACTGGGCGAGCGCATCGTGATGGGCACGGGCCTCGGCATGACCGAATCCGGTCCGTTTGCGCTCTACATCACGGGCCCGCACGTCACGTCCGGCGACCTCGGTCTGCCTTGTGCTGGCCTCGAGATCAAGCTGATCGACACGGATGGCAAGACCGAAGTCCGCTACCGCGGCCCCAACATCACGCAGGGCTACTGGCGCGCGCCGGACGCTACGGCCGAGGCGTTCGACGAAGAAGGTTTCTTTGCAAGCGGCGACGCCGTGACCTGGATCGACGAGGGCGACATCCACAAGGGCCTGCGCTTCGACGGCCGCATTGCCGAGGACTTCAAGCTCGCGACCGGCACCTTCGTGAGCGTCGGGCCGCTGCGCGCGAAGATCATCGCAGCCGGCGCGCCGTACGTGCAGGACGCGGTGCTGACCGGCATCAACGGCAAGCAGGTCGGCGCGTTGATCTTCCCGACGCAGGCGGTGCGCGCGCTCGCGGGCAAGGACGCGGATGCCCCGATGCAGCAGGTGCTGGAATGCGAGCCGGTCCAGCAGCACTTCCAGCGCGTGCTGGACGATCTGGCCAACGCCGCGACCGGTAGTGCGAACCGGATCGCGCGCATGCATCTGATTGCGCAACCTCCGGCGCTCGATCTGGGCGAGGTGACCGACAAAGGCTCGATCAACCAGCGCGCCGTGCTTAAGCATCGCGCGGCGCTGGTCGAGGCGCTGCACGCGGACGAACTGGCCTTCACATTGAAACCACAGGGAGACGACGCATGAACATTCGGGACCAAGCCGCACTCGTCACGGGCGGCGCATCGGGTCTGGGCGAAGCCACGGCGCGCGAACTCGCGCGGCTCGGCGCGAAGGTCGCGGTGCTCGACGTGAACGGCGCGCTGGCCGGAAAGGTTGCGGCCGACATCGGCGGCGTCGCTTGCGAATGCGACATCACGAACGCCGACAGCGTGAGCGCGGCGCTCGCCAAGGCATCCGATGCGCACGGACCCGCGCGCGTGCTGATGAACATCGCGGGCATCGGCAGCGCGAAACGCATCGTCGGCAAGGACGGCAACGCCGCGCCGCTGGAAGATTTCGTGCGTGTCGTCAACGTGAACTTGATCGGCGCCTACAACGTGAGCCGGCTGTTCGCGGCCGCCTGCGCGAAGCTCGATCCGCTCGAAGGCGGCGAGCGCGGCGTCATGCTGTTCACCGCATCGGTCGCGGCGTTCGACGGACAGGTCGGCCAGCAGGCTTTACAGCGCATCGAAGGGCGGGCTCGTGGGCATGACCCTGCCGATGGCGCGCGACCTCGCACAGCACGGCATCCGCGTCTGCACGATCGCGCCGGGGTTGTTCGCGACGCCGCTGATGAAGCAGTTGCCCGAGCCTGTACAGGCATCGCTCGCGGCTTCCATCCCGTTCCCGAAGCGGCTCGGCAAGCCTGAGGAGTTCGCCGAGCTGGCCGCGCATGTGGTCGCCAACGGCCATCTGAACGGCGAGGTGATTCGATTGGACGGCGCGTTGCGCATGGCGCCGCGCTAAGAGCGTTCGTTCATCACGCGGCGCAAAAGGATGTGCGCGCCACATAACCCGGCCGGACCGTCTCGCAGCGACGGCACCCCGTTTCGAAACACAACCGGAGACAGACATCATGAAATCGTTCATCAAGACCCTGCTCGCAGCCGCCTTCATGGCCGGCACCGCCTGCGCCGCGGGTGCGGCCGACGTAACGCTGCGCCTGCACCAATTCCTGCCGCCGC
This sequence comes from Burkholderiaceae bacterium, assembly GCA_965218765.1. Taxonomy (GTDB): domain Bacteria; phylum Pseudomonadota; class Gammaproteobacteria; order Burkholderiales; family Burkholderiaceae_C; genus JBBPYC01. Next base: position 10,150 of record CBDCLU010000006.1, read on the forward strand.
AGGCGACCATTCCTGCCAAGGCCATCGCGCCCTGGGCCAAAAAAGTCGAACAGGAAAGCGGCGGGCGCATCAAGATCCAGCTGTTCCCCGCGATGCAGCTGGGCGGGAAGCCTTCGGATCTGTATGACCAGGCCAAGGACGGCGTGGTCGACATCGTCTGGACCGTGCTCGGCTACACGCCGGGGCGCTTCCCGAAGACGGAGGCGTTCGAGCTGCCGTTCATGACCGGCAACGCCGAAGCCGGATCGCGTGCATTCCAGGCGTACGTCGAGCAAAACGCGATGGACGAGTTCAAGGACGTGCATCCGATCGCGGTGCACATCCACGGCCCCGGGCTGTTCCACAGCCGCGAGCCGATCACGAAGCTGGAGGACCTCAAGGGCATGAAGGTGCGCGGCGGCTCACGCGTGGTCAACATCATGCTGGAGCAGCTCGGTGCCGAACCGGTCGGCCTGCCGGTGCCGGCGGTCGGCGAGGCGCTGTCCAAGGGCGTGATCCAGGCCACCACGATTCCGTGGGAGGTGGTGCCCGCGGTCAAGGTTCAGCAGATCGTCAAGAACCACACGGCGTTCGCGGGCGACCAGGGGCTGTATACGCAAACCTTCGTACTCGCGATGAACAAGGCGAGCTACGACAAATTGCCGCCCGACCTGAAGAAGGTGATCGACGACAACAGCGGCATGGCGACCGCCGCCATGTTCGGCCGTGCGATGGATGAAGGCGACAAGGTCGGACTGGCTGCGGCCAAGGCGGCCGGCAACCGCATCATCACGCTCGATGCGGAGCAGACCGCCCGCTGGAAGCAGGCGGCCGAAGGCACGCGCGCGATCTGGTTCAAGGAAGTCGCCGACCGGGGGCTGGACGGCAAGAAGCTCGCGGCCGAGGCCGAAGCGGCGATTCAGGAGTATTCGAAGAAATAACCGTCCTCGATTTCGTCCACCGCCCGATCTGCCATCTCGATCACTCATTCAAAAAGTCCATCCGCCATGTCCAGCCGCCGCCAGTTCGTCCATTCCATGAGCGTCGCCGCCCTGGGGGCCGCATTGCCGTTCACGGTGCTTGCGCAAGCGCTCGAACAGGTCAAGATCCTCTACGGCTTTCCGGCCGGCAGCTCGGGCGACAGCGTCGCGCGCCGCGTCGGCGAGAACATGGCCGGCTCGTCCTTCACGACGAATGCGGCGGTGGTCGAGAACAAGACAGGCGCGGGCGGCCGCATCGCACTCGAAGCGTTGAAGTCGTCCGCCGCGGACGGCTCGGTGCTTGCGGTGTCGCCGTTCTCGGCCGTCGCGATCTATCCGCACATCTACAAAAACATGCGCTACGCGCCGGAAGACTTTGCGCCGGTGTCGATCGCGGCGATCATGCATCACGGGCTTGCGGTCGGGCCGCTGGTACCGGCGTCGGTCAAGACGCTGAAGGATTTCCTGGCCTGGGCCAAGGCAAATCCGGACCAGGCGAGTTTCGGCTCGCCGGGCGCCGGCTCGACGCCGCACTTCATCGGGGCGCTGCTCGGCATTCAAAGCGGCACGCCGTTCAAGCACATTCCATATCGCGGCTCGGTGCCCGGCGTGACCGATGTGGTCGGCGGCCAGCTGGCCGCGATGGTCACGCCCAGCGGCGACTTCATCCCCAACTACAAGGCAGGCAAGCTGCGCATCCTGGCAACGTCCGGCACAAAGCGCTCTCCGTATCTGCCCGACGTGCCAACGTTTGCGGAAGCAGGCTTTCCCGATCTGACGACCGAAGAATGGTTCGGCTTCTTCGCGCCCGCCAGAACGCCCGCAAAGGTCGTCGCGGCTGCGAACGCCGCGGTCAACCAGGCGCTTACCCAGCAGTCGGTGCTCGACAGCCTGGCGGTCGTCGGCCTGATCCCGCAAGGCTCGACGCAGGAAGGAATGGCCCGGTCGATCAAGGCCGAGTACGACCGCTGGGGTCCGCTCGTCAAGCAGATCGGATTCACGCCGGAGTCCTGAGCGGGCAGCCCCATCGACCGGGCTGACATCACGCCGCTGCTCAGAAATGCGGCTGCATCAATCGAGGAGAAAACATGACAAGCAAAACCAATGACTTCGTGCTGCCTTGCGTCGCTCTCGCCCCCGCATTGTTCGCGGCGCTGCTCGCTGGCTGCAGCAGCGCCGACGATGGCGGGCAGCTGCCGCGGCTGGCTGAAGCAACCCCCGCCACGCTGAAGTCCTGTGCCGATCTCGGCGCGAAGGCGCTGCCCGCGAACACCGTGATCACATCGACAACGACGGTGGCAGCGGGCGAACTCGCGGTGCCCGGCGCGACCGCGCCGGTGCCCGAGCACTGCCTCGTCAAGGGCAACATGAATGCGCGGGTCAGCCCGGTCGACGGCAAGAGCTATGCGATCGGCTTCGAGATGCGTCTGCCCACGGCCTGGAACGGGCGCTTCTACTACCAAGGCAACGGCGGCATTGACGGAACCGTGGTCACCGCCCTGGGCGGCCTCGGCGGTGCGCCGATGACGAACGCGTTGATCATGGGCTTCGCGGTGCTGAGCTCCGACGCCGGCCATGGCTCCCCGGCGCCGTTCTTCGGGCTCGACCTGCAGGCACGCCTCGACTACGGCTATCAAGCGGTCGGCACGCTGACGCCGATGGCCAAGGCGATGATCAAAAACGCGTACGGCAAGGAGCCGGACCGCTCCTATTTCGGCGGCTGCTCCAACGGCGGGCGCCATGCGATGGTCGCGGCCGCGCGCTACAGCGAAGCGTACGACGGCATCCTCGCGGGCGATCCTGGCTTTCACCTGCCGAAAGCCGCGACCGCGCAGCTCTGGAAGGCGCAGCAGTACGCAAGCATCGCAGCCAAAGGTGCGAACGGCCAGGCCGACCTGAGTACGGCCGTGACGCCGGCCGAGTTCAAGCTGCTCGGCGACCGCATCAACGCGAAGTGCGACGCGCTCGACGGTGCGACCGACGGCATCGCTGCCGACACGAAGGCCTGCCAAGCCGCATTCGACATTCAGCGCGACGTGCCGAGCTGCACCGGCGCGCGCGATGGAAGTTGTCTGACTACAGCGCAGAAGACCGTGCTTCAGCGCATCTTCGAAGGCGCCCGCAACAGCAAGGGCGAAGCCACCTACTCCGACTTCTGGTGGGACCCGGGCGTCGTCGGCAGCAACTTCGCGTTCTGGCATTTCAACGCTTCGCAGAATCTCGACCCTGGCGCGGTCGCGTTCATTTTCACGACGCCGCCGGCGAACCAGGCGTCGTTCCTCGCACAAGGCGGGCTTGGGTACGCTCTGTCGTTCAGCCTCGACAACGACTACCCGAGAATCTTCGCGACCACGCCGACCTATACCGAGTCGTCCTGGTCCTTCATGACACCGCCCCACGAAACCGATCTGTCCGGTCTGCAGGGCCGCAGCGGCAAGATGATCGTCTACCACGGCACCGCTGACCCCGTATTCTCGCCAGCCGACACCGCGCGCTGGTACGACGGCCTGCAGGCAGCCACCGACGGAGATGCAGCCGACTTCGCGCGCCTGTTCCTCGTGCCCGGAATGAACCATTGCTCGGGCGGCCCGGCGACCGACCAGTTCGACATGCTGACCCCGCTCGTGCAATGGGTCGAGCAAGGCCGCGCGCCGGACCGCGTGCAGGCCGGGGCGCGCGGCCTGGGCGCCAACGTCGTGAACCCGGAAGTGCCGGCAAGCTGGTCGGCGAACCGCACGCGGCCGCTGTGCCCGTACCCACAGGTCGCGCGCTACAACGGCAGTGGAGATATTGAAAGCGCCGAGAGCTTCAGCTGCAAGTAGCCGAATGCGAACTGCGTCGCCTGCGCGCGTGCCAGGGCAGCCTGAATCGGACGCGTCATCGTCGAACGTGCCGGTCGACACCAGCTATCTCGAATCGCTGGTCGGCTACAACGCGCGCCGCGTCGCCGCGAAGGCGATGGGCAGCTTCGGGCGGCGGATGGCACGCTATGAGCTGCGACCGGTCGATTTCTCGGTGCTGTCGATCGTCGCGCACAACCCCGGTGTCACCTCGCGCCAGTTGTGCCGCACACTCGACGTCCTGCCGCCGAATCTGGTCGGCATCGTCGGATCGATCGAGAAGCGTGGCCTGATCGAGCGGCAGCCCCATCCCGACGACGGCCGCGCGATCAGCCTGCATCTGACGACGACGGGCCGTGAATTGATCGAGGCCGCTGAGATTACGGCGACGGAACTCGAGACCGATGTCGCCAGTGCGCTTACACCGGCCGAGAACAGGACGTTGATCCGGTTGCTCAAGAAAATCTACCGGTAGTCTCGGCCGGCATCGAATCGACTCCGGCGACGCTACCGGCGCCGATCGTCGCGCGGCATTTCGAACGGCGCGGCAGCGTACACCACACGCCCACCGACTGCAGTCAGCAGCGACTCGGTGCGACCGATCTGCTCCGTGGGTACATCGAAGTAGGACTGATTCAAGACCGCGAAGTCGGCCAGCTTGTCGACCTCCAGCGTGCCGCGCTGCTGTTCGTCGAAGCTGAACCAGGCGCTGCCCTGCGTGTACAGGCGCAGCGCCTGCTCGCGCGACGGTGTTTCCTCGGCCACGCGCTGGGCGGTGCCGCCGACGGTCCTGCCGTCGACCAGCCACTGCAACGCGACGAACGGGTTGTACGAGGCCACGCGGTGAGCGTCGGTGCCCGCGCCGACGACCATGCCGGCCTTCAGCGCGGTCATGATCGGCGGCATGCGGCGCGCGGCAGCGCCGCGCTTGGCGAGTTCGGCGTCGCCCTGAAAGTACATCGCGTCCTGCATGGTCCAGCCCATGCCGAGCGCTTTCATGCGCTCGAACGTGTCGCGAGAGCCGTCGTTCAGGTGCGCAATCGACCAGCGCAGGCCGGTGATCGGCAGTTCGGCGTTGAGCCGCTCGAACAGATCGAGCAACTGGCCCACCGAGCTGTTTTCCTGCCAGTGGATGGTCAGCGTGAGCCGGCGCTGCGCGGCCCAGCGGATGATTTCGTAGAACTTGTCCCGGGCCGCCGCGTCTGGATGATCGTTGTTGTACATGCCGCCGGTGATGCGTTCGCCGATCCCGTTGAAGTGCAGCATCTCATCGCCGAAGCCCATCGGCAGCATCTGCGTCAGGTTGCGGAACTCTTCGAGTTCGTGTCCGATGTCCTGCGCGAACAGGCTGTAGGCCACGCGCACCGTGAGCTGCCGGTCGCGCCAGGTCTGGAACAGTGCCGCGTACTGCGCGGGCGCGATGCTGAAGCCGCCGGGGTCGACCACACCGGTGATGCCGAGCCGGTTCAACTCGCTAAAGAACTTCCGCGTGCCGGCCAAGTTGTCCTTGAAGCCCGGCTTGGGCAGCTTGTCGAACAGCGCAGACAAGCCGACGATATCGACTTTCAGCCAGCCGGTGGCGACACCGTCCGCGTCGCGCTCCACGCTCATGCGCGGCGGCAGCGCGTTGTAGGACAAGCCCAGCGCTTCGCGCGCCTTCGGCGTCAGGACCAGGGCGTTGTAGAACAGTTGCACCCAGACCGGATGTTCGGGCGCGGCCGCGGCCAGTTCGGCTTCGGTCGGACGCCTGCGCTCGGCGAACTGCTGCTCGGTCCAGCCGCCGGCCACGATCAGCCAGCTGCCGGGCTTGGCATGTTCGGCCGCCTCGCGCAACCGGGCCATCGCTTCGGGGATGGTGCTCGTGCCGATCCAGTTGACTTCGGTCGAATAGCTGAGCGCGGCGCGGATCGCATGCATGTGCGAGTCGATCAGCCCCGGGATCACGGTGCGGCCACCGACGTCGATGGTGCGCGTGTCGGGGCCCGCCAGCGTGCCCGCCGTCGCCGCTGAGCCCAGGGCCACGATCCGTCCGTTGCGCACCGCCATCGCGTCGGCGATGGACGAGGTGCTGTCGAGCGTCACGATCCGGGCGTTGCTGATGACGAGATCGGCGGGCTGGGCCAGCGTCACAGGCACGGCCAAGCAAAGGCTCCACCACAACAACGTGGCGCGGGCGGTGATGTGTTGCAACAGCATGGTTTTCGGGCTCCTGGGTAATTTTCGAGGTGTGCGGCGGGTGCTGCGCCTTCCGTCAGTTCACTTTGATCCCCGCCGCCTTCACCACCTTTTCCGCCTTTGCGGTTTCATCCACGATGAACTTATCGAACTGGGCCGGCTTCATCAGGAACGGCTCGGCGCCGAGCTTGTCGAGCCGCTCCTTCAGCTCCGGCGCGGCCATGATCCTGGCGACTTCTGTCTGCAGCTTGTCGATCACCGGACGCGGCGTCTTCGCGGGCGCGAGCAGGCCGACCCAGAACAGGAACTCGGAACCAGGCACGCCGGCTTCGACCGTGGTCGGCATGTCGGGCAGCACGCTCGAGCGTTTCGCAGTGCCGACAGCCAGGCCTTTCAGCTTGCCGTCCTTCACCAGCGGCAGGGCCGAGACCATCGGTGCGAAGAACCAGTCGATGCGGCCGGCCATGGTTTCTGACATCGCTTCGGGCGTGCCGCGGAACGCGACATGCGTGGCGTCGACGCCCGCGGCCAGCCGGAATACTTCGGCGTTCATGTGGGTGGCCGAGCCGTTGCCGGCCGAGCCGTAGTTGAAGCTGCCGGGCTTGGCCTTGGCCTTCGCGACCAGATCCTTCACGTCGGCGAAGCGGCCCGGCGGCGTGACCAGCACGTTCGGCAGACTGGCCAGCGGCGTGACACCCGCAAAGTCCTTGATCGTGTCGTACGACAGGTTCGAATAGATCGAAGGGTTGACCAGGTGACCAGCCGAATGGATCAGCAGCGTGGTGCCGTCCGGCGCCGCCTTGGCAACCTGCGCCGCACCGATCGTGCCGCCCGCGCCGGGCTTGTTTTCGACGATCACGCTGGTGCCCAGCGCCGGCCCGAGCTTCTCGGCCACGATGCGCGCGATCACGTCGGTGCCGCTGCCGGCGGTGAACGGCACGACGAACTTGATCGGCTGGCCCCCGGGCCAGGCGTCCTGCGCGACGGCGGCACCCGATGCAGCGACGAGTGCGGCGCCGGCAAGTGCGGCCAGCGCGATGCGTCGGCACGAGAGGGAAGCGGGAGTGATCGGCATGGTGACCTCCAGGGTTGGAACGAACGAAGAAGAAATTCCAGATGGCAAGGTCGGACCTCAGCCAACTTCAGCAGGCGCCCGGCTCGAATCGCGCCTGCGGGTGCCGCGCCGGCTGGCACGGTCTGCACCCCTCATGCAGGTGGCGCCGTGTGCGGCATCACCAGCACGACCAGCACCGGCCGGTTCGTGCGGTTCGCGAGCTGCCGCTTCTCGCCCGGCGCGATGCGGCAACTGTCATAGGGGTTCAGCACCTGCTCGCTGCGCACGCCGTCGAGCTCGGCCGTGATCAGCAACTGCCCTTCGAGCACAAGGTAGAGCTTTTCCATCGGCGAGCCGGCCAGGTCGGTGCGTCCGCCGGGGAGGATCTGGCTCATGCCCATCCAGATCTGGCTGGAGGGCCCGGCCTCCTTGCCTTGCAGGCGCAGACAGCGCATGTCGAAGTGGTTCGGCGCCTCGTACGGCGGCGCGGCATCGAAGCGGGTGACGTGCATGGTGCTTGTTCGGTGCGGCCGCTCAAGGATGGAATACGACGCGGTCGTGGCTACCGGACAGCACCTGCTTGTAGGCATCAAGTGCTTCATGCAGCGCAAACGAACGCGCAACCGGAAAAGGTTTCAAGGTGCCGCGCTCGAACCCGTCTTTCAGAGCATCGAGCTGCGCAGTCGATGCCACGCAGTCCATCGCGAGCGAATCGATGCCGACGAACGTGTGCATGCCGCGGTAGAACGCGAAGATGTCGAATGCGACGGCGCGGTCTTGCGTCGCGATGAAGATTTGTGTTGCGCCTTTGGCCATGGCCTTGTTGGCGGCTTCGAAGTAGGCGCTGCCGACCGTGTTGTAGACAAGGTGCGCGCCGCGGCCATCGGTCAGCTCGCGCACGCGCGCGGCGATGTCCATCTCGCGCGCATCGATTGCCTCGATCGGCGCGCATGCAAAGCCTTCAAACGGTGCCGGTCGCCGCTGCACGGCGATCACCTTCGCGCCGGCCTGTGCCGCGATCTGCACGGCGGCCTGGCCGACTTTGCCGTTGGCGCCGAGCACCAACACCGTTTGGCCTTTCTGCGGCATGCCGCTGCGCCGAAAGCCTTCGTATGCGGTCACGAATGGCACGCCGACGGCGCCGGCTTCATCCATGCCGATCGCTCTCGGCCGCTCACGCAGCGCGGCTTCGGGCAGCACCAGATAGCTGGCATGCGAGCCGTCGCGCGTGATGCCGACATCGCCGCCGGAGCCCCAGACTTCGCGCCCGATCCAGCTCGATGGCCCCGCCACCACGGTGCCCGCGAAGTCGCGGCCCGGCGTGCGTGGAAAGACCGCCTGCGGCATCGCGCCGATCGCGGCCTTCACGTCGCTCGGATTGACAGCGGCGGCCCGCACGCGCACCACTGCGTGGCCGGCGGGCGCCTTCGGCTCCAGCTGCGGTAGGGCGTCGAGGCGCAGCGCATCGATGTTCGCGGACCTTTCGTTGACGCGCAGCGCGTGCGGCTCGGTGCTCGTGTCGTTCATGGTTTTCTTCCGGTCCATCGAGTTCATTGGCGGCCGTCGGCAAGACCCAGCATCGCGCGCGCTTCCCGTGGATTGGCGACGTCGCTGCCGAGGCTCTTCAGGATGTCCCGGGCTTTGGCGACGAGTTGCGCATTGCTCGTCGCGAGCACGCCCTTGTCCAGGTAGATGTTGTCCTCCATCCCGACCCGCACGTGGCCGCCGAGCAGGAATGACTGCGCGACGAACGGAAACTCCGCGCGGCCGATGCCGAACGCGCTCCAGAACGCACCGGCGGGCAGTAGGTTGCGCGCATAGATCAACGTCTCCGGCGTCGGTGCGAAGCCGTACTTGACGCCGAGCACGAAGGTCCACATCGCGGGCCCTTCAAGCGACCCGTCCGCGATCATGTCGCGCGCCAGATGGATGTCGCCCGAGTCGAAGATTTCCAACTCGGGTTTGACGCCCGCTTCCCGGATCACCTTGGCCATGCGCCGCACATTCTTCGGTGTGTTCATCACCACATCGGGGCCGGAGTTCATCGTGTTCAGGTCGAGCGAGCAGACGTCCGGCCGGATCTGCGCGATGTGTTCGACGCGCCGCTCGGGCGGCAGCAACGTGGTGCCGGGCGCGGCGGTCTTCGGATCGTCCTCGCTCGGCACGAAGCGGCCGCCGGGGCCGGTCGTCAGGTTGATGATCAGATCGGTGTTGCGCTGGCGAATCCGGCTCACCACGTCGCGGTACAGGTCGAGCTCCATCGATGGCCGGCCGTCCGCCGGGTTGCGCACATGGATGTGCACCTGCGCCGCGCCGGCCTCACACGCGGCCAAGCATTCGTTGGCGATCTGCTCCGGCGTGATGGGCAGATGCGGGGTCTGTTCGGGCTTCACGATGTTGCCGGTGACGGCGCAGGTGATCAGGGTACTGGCGTTCATCGTGTGCGTCTTTCAAACTGTGCAAAAAGGGCCGGGTCCTGGCAGCGTTTCCGTGATCAGTTCCAGCAGGCACCGCCTCCGCTTGAGGAGAAAGCCGGCGGCGAAGGCTGGAGGAGCGCTATAAGTGCCGGCCGCCATCGACGACGATGCGCGTTCCAGTGACGAAGCGCAGCGTGGTGGCCAGCGCCTCCACCGTCGCCGCGACGTCCTGCGGCAGCCCGATGCGCCCGAGCGGTGTGGTGCTGGCCATCCTGGCGGCGAACTCGCTGCCACGGCCCGGCACGAAGCCCGACTCCACCGCGCCCGGCGACACCGACACCACGCGCACCTTGGGCGCTAGCACTTTGGCCAGCGCGTCGCCGACGACGTCGAGACCGGCCTTCGCCGCCACGTACGCGAGGTTGCTGCCGATGCCGGTGAAGCCCGCGATCGACGAAATGTTCACGATCAGTCCATCGCCGCTTTCCTTCAGCAACGGCGCGAATGCGCGGATGGTCGCGAACACGCCGCGAAAGTTCGACCTGACGACTTCGTCGATCAGCGCATCGGTCAGCGCGTCGAGGTCGTTCGCTGCCACCGGCTGCGTGTGCCCTGCGCTGTTGACGAGGATGTCGCAGCGGCCGAAATCTTGCCGCACTCGGGCCGCTGCCGCGTGCAAGCCCGGCGTGTCGATGATGTCGGCGATCAATGCAGCGTGGCGCTGCTTGCCGGCAGTCGGCAGCGCGGCGGCACGACCATCTGCATCGGGCCGCCGCGCGAGCAGCGCGCAATTGGCACCCAGCGCGGCCAGGCGCTCGGCACTTGCATAGCCGATGGCGCCCAGTCCGCCGGCGATCACGGCGACCTTGCCATCCAGGCGGTGCATGGGGCTGAAGGGGGTTTGCGTCATGTGCGGGTTCTCGGCAATGGGGTTCTTCAAGCCAAACAACGCAGGAGCGCTGATTCAGCAATCGTCTTCAGCTATATGAAAAATAGCAAATAGCCGACGCAGGCGGCAGGGCGTCGAACGGCCGGCGCCTCAAGGAATTGGCGCCTTCGGAAACTTCATCTCCCCTGGCTCCAACGCGAAGTCGTATTGCAGGGTCGCGCTGCTGCCATCGGCCGCCAATGCGTAGTTGCCGATCAGCCGGCGCGTGACGCCGAAGGTCGGGTCGCTCTCCAGGTTTTCATCGTCGTCCGCATAGACCTGCGAGATCAGCACCTTGAACCCGGGCTTGCTGACCATGAAGTGCAGATGCGCGGGCCGGTTCGGATGGCGCTGCTGCGCGCGCAGCAAATCGCCGCAGGGCCCGTCGGTCGGCACCGGATAGCCGGCCGGGCGCACGCTGGCGAAACGGAAGCGCCCCCGTGCATCGGTCTGGAAGCGGCCGCGCAGGTTCATGTCCTCCTGCGCGGGGTCCTGGTTTTCGTACAGGCCGATCGGCGAGGCCTGCCAGACGTCCACCGTCGCGCCTTCGACCGGTGCGCCACGCGCATCGCGCACGGTGCCGGTCACCACCAGCGGCACGCCCGGGGTGCCGGAGCGGGCAATCGATTCGCCGTCTTCGCACAACGGCGCATGTGCGCGCCAGAACGGCCCGAGCAGGGCAGCCGGCGAGTCGCCGTCGTCCGGCGCGCGGTTGTTCAGCAGCGCCACCAGCGTCGACAAACCGAAGATGTCGGCCGCGAGCACGACCTCGTTCTTCGTCGCGCCGCTGGCCTGGCCGATGTCCACCAGAAATTCAATCGCACGCTCGAACTCGTCCTCGGTCAGCCGCACCTCCTGCACGAACGCGTGCAGGTGTTGGGTCAATGCGGCCAGGACGATGCGCAGTCGCGCATCGGGCGTGCGGTGCATCGCGTCAAGCGCGATCGGAAGCACGGATGCGGGGGTGGTGACGATGGTCATCGAATCTTCTTCAAGTTCGCTATTTGTGCTGCAAACGTTTGCTTATGATAAGCTGGAGTTTCGCAATATTCAAGTCCCGCTTTGAAGAAAAGCCTGCGATTTTCAGCGGGTAGTCGGTAAAACGTTTGCATGAAGACTGCTTCCAGTGGCGGCAGCGTCACCATCCGCGATGTTGCGATCGCAGCCGGCGTGCACGTCTCCACCGTGTCGCGCGCGCTCGATCCGGCCCGACGCAGCCTGATCAGCGTTGAGGTGCTGCGCACGGTCGAGCGCGCCGCCGAGCGGCTCGGCTACCGGGCCAACCGGGCCGCGTCTGCGTTGCGCACCGGCCGCACGCGCACGATCGGGGTGCTGATCCCGGACATCACGAATGCGGTGTTCCCGCCGATCCTGGGCGGCATCGAAGCCAGTGCCTCGGCACGCGGCTATTTCGTGTTCTTCGCCAACGTGCCCGATCCGGCACTGGCACCGGAGACGATCGAACGCATGCTCGCGCAGCAGGTCGCCGGCGTGATCTCTGCCGTCGCCATCCGTGACGATCCGCTGACCGCGCTGCTGCTGCGCTCGAACATCGCCGCGGTGCTCGTGAACCGCAGCGATGAAAGCGGCCGGCTGTCGGCCGTGGTCAGCGACGACCGGCTCGCCATGAAGCTCGCGGTCGATCACCTGGTGGCGCTCGGCCATCGCCGCATCGCGCACTTGGCCGGCCCGCAAGGGGTGCCGACCGGCCGGGCGCGGCGGCAGGGCTTCGAACAGGCGCTGCGCGATCACGCGTTGTCGCCGCACGCGGTCATCGAATGCGACCGCTACAGTCGCGATGCGGGCCGTGCCGCAACGCAAGGCCTGCTGGCGGACGCGGCTGGCGCCAGCGCCATCGTCTGCTGCAACGACTTGGTCGCGCTGGGCACCTACGATGCGCTGCGCTCAAGCGGCCTGCGCATCCCGCAGGACCTTTCGCTCACCGGCCACAACGACATGCCGCTGGTCGACCTGATCGATCCGCCGCTGACCACCATCAGGCTGCCGCACCGGGAACTCGGCTGGCGTGCGGCGGAGATGCTGCTGGATCGAATCGAAAAGACGGGGGTGGAGGCGGTGAGTGTTTCGACCGTGGTGTTGCGGCCAGAACTGGTGGTGCGCGGTTCGACGGAGGTGGTCGATCCCTCGAAGTAGCGGCCCGGTGTTCAAGGCGCAGACATCGCCTGCAGCGCGTCGAGCGCGCGTTGCATCGTTGCCGGGTTGACCGCGCCGAGCCGTTTCACCAACCGCTGTCGATCAAGCGTGGGCGACTGATCAAGCGGAACCAGGTTGTTGTTGCGCCGAAAGCCGACTGATATTTGGAATCGCGCTGGTCGGCCTTCTGTCGTCATCGGCGCAAACGATGGCGCTGCCGAGGCAGTCGTCCGACGCGGGCGGTGAAATAACGATGCAGAAACGGGTTTTTCTGGATCTTGCTGCCGAGCCTGGGCTCGAGCGCTGCAGGCCAGACCTGACCACGCCGCAGCGGCTTGCTGGCCGGCATCACCAGCGCAGAGCACTGCCGCCTTCGTCGGCGAACGCTGGCCAGATCAATTCTGTTTCAGCATCGGCAGCGATCGCCCGACTGGCTTCGGCCTGGCTTTCGCGTGCAACCCGTTCGATGGAACGCGCAACGCTGTGTGGTCATGCATCACCTCGGCAGGCTCGGCAACAGCCGCAACGCATTGCCCCGTCCGATCGCCTCCAGATCCGCCTGCGAGAACTTGCCATATTCCAGCAACCCCGCCACATTGTCCGCCCCTGTCCGATACGGGTAGTCCGACCCGAACAGCACCTGCGGCGTGCCGACCAGCGCGAGCAGCGAAGGAAGCGCGTAACGGTTCGCGCTCCATGCGGTGTCGTAGTGAAAACGCTGCAGTTCGTGCAGCACGCCGTTGGGCACGCGCGGCAGCAGCGACTTGTCGATCACCGGCGCCTTGAGCAGCCGCTCGGTCAGAAACGGCAAGGTGCCGCCCGCGTGCGAGAAGATGAAGTTCACATCGGGGCAGCGCGCTGCAGTGCCGGAGAACACGATGTCGACGATGGTGCGCGTGGTGTCGGTGCCGAACTCGATCACGGTGGGCGGCACCTTCGGCAGCAGGTCGATGCAGCAGGGCGCGACGGTCGGGTGCGTGTAGAGCACGGCCTTGCGCCGATTCAGCTCTTCCATGACTGGTGTGAAGTCGGCGGACCCCAGCCACTTGTTGCCATAGCTGGTCAGCAGGCCGATGCCGTCGGCCTTCAGCACATCGAGCGCGTAAGCGAGTTCGGCAAGCGCCGCGTCGGTCGACTGCATCGGGAGCATCGCAAACGAGCCGAAGCGACCTGGATGGCTGCGGCCCAGCTCGGCCGCATATTCGTTGCTCTCGCGCGCCAGGCGCTGGGCTTCGGCTGCCTCGGTCGTGAAGCCGACCTGCGGCGTCGTGACGGACAGCAATGCGGTCGCAACGCCCGCCTTGTCCATGTCGTCGAGCGTCCTGGCAATCGACCAGTTCTTTACGATCGGCACCGCCAGGCCTTTGGCGTCCAACGCCTTGACGTAGGTGGGCGAGAAGAAGTGGTGGTGGGTGTCGATGCGGCGTGCGGCGGCGGTAGTGGTGGACGTGCTGTCGGTCGCCGCCGCGGATGCGCCGGACGGCAGCACGCCTGCAGCGCCGACCGCGAGCAGGCCGGTCAGGAAGCCGCGCCGGCTGGCGGCACAGCCACAGTCGGAAGAATGAGGAGCGATCGGGGGCATCTGGAGTTCCAAGTGGAAAAGGCTGGCGGCGAGCCGGGCGAATTGGAGATCAGTTGGGTGTCGCGCCCGTCTGCTTGATGACATCGGCCCATTTGACGATCTCCGTGCTCAGATAGCTGGCCGCCTCCTGCCGTGACCCACCCAGCACCTCGAATGCCGTCTTGGCCAATTGCGCCCGAAACTCCGGGCTGCGCTGGATCGCTGCGATCTCCGAATTCAACCGCTCCATGATTGGCGTCGGCGTTTTGGATGGTGCGAGCACCGCGACCCAGGTGTAATCCTCGAAATCGGTGAAGCCTGACTCCGCCACCGTCGGCACTTCGGGAATCGCCGCGATCCTTTTCTTGCTTGTGACCGCCAGACCGAGCACCTTGCCAGCCTTCACGAGCTCGACGGCTGATGGCAACGCAACGCTCGCGAGCTCGATCTGATCGGCCATAACGGCGTTCAGCGCCGGACCCGCGCCTTGAAAAGGCACATGCACCACATCGACCTTTCCGAGAATCCGGAATAAATACTCCGCGCTCAGTTGGGGGGTCGTGCCGGCACCTGCCGTGCCATAGTTGAGCTTGCCAGATCCGGCTTCGGCCATCACCTCCTTGAGCGTCTTCGCGCGCAGGTTCGGCGCACCGACGATCAAGTTCGGGCTCGAGGCAACCAGGCTTGCGATGGTCAGGTCCTTTTCGGTGTCGAAGCCGAGGTTGCGCCCCATGCTCGCGTTCACCGCGAGCGAACTGGTGTTGACGAGCAGCGTGTAGCCGTCCGGTTCGGCCCTGGCAACGATGCCCGACGCCACGCTGCCGCCGGCACCGGGCCGGTTTTCCACCACGATCGGCTGGCCCAGCGCGTCGCCAAGCTTGACGCTGAGCAACCGCGCGATGATGTCGGCCGGCCCGCCAGGCGCGAAAGCGACGACGAAGCGAACCGGTTTGACAGGCCAGTCCGCCTGCGTCTGCGCCCACGTAAGCGCCGGTCCGCAGCCAAGCGCCAGCAGGGCGCCGCAAACGAAGCGTCGGATGGCCATCATCGAATTGCTCCTTCAAGCCGGCATCGGCATCGACAGCACATGGCGCGCGATCTGCGCGCGGGTACAGACCCAGACATCGGGCGTGGCCAGCACGCGACCCATGATCTCGTCATAGACCCAGGCAGCGGACGGGCGGCCCATCACGTGGCAATGCGCGGTCACGTCGAGCAGCAGCGGCACAGACTCGCGTGTGCGATACGCATGGAACGTGTCCTCGAACATCTCGAGCATGTGGCGCGGGCTCTGGCCGTAACGAATCAAGGTGGGCAGATCATTCACGTCCATCGTGAGCGGCAGCCCGACGATCCGTTGGCCGGCGCCGAAATCCATCAGGTAGGGCCGATCGTCATCGTTCACATCGCCATGGTGCAGATAGCCGGCTTCAGCGAGCAACCGCGAGCTGATCGCACTGCCGGTGCCACGTGGGCTGATCCAGCCAACCGGCGCGACACCCGCCGTGTGGGTCAGCAATTCGTGATTGCGCCTGAGGTTTTCCCGCTCTGCTGCCTCATCGAGGTAGACCGGGAGCACGTCCATGCCCCACGAGTGATTCACGATTTCGTGGCCGAGTTCGGCGATCTGCCTGACCGTTTGTGGATCGTGCTCGCAGATCACGCCGTTGACCATCACGCTGGTCTTGACGCCACGGCGCCCGGCGATGTCGAGCAATCGATGGATGCCGCGGTTCAGCCCGAAGCGCGCCCACGAATGGGCGTTGGTATCGAAGTGGCCGGGCTTCAAGACGTTGCCCATCGGACCGATGCCGGGCGCCTGACCTTCGGACCACGCTTCATACGCGATGTTGAAGACGATCGCAACGTGTGCGCCGCCCGGCCACCGGAAGTCATCGGGCAGCCGCGTGATGACGGGCTGCGCGGTTGCAAGCGGGGTGCTCATTCCTCGTCGAACACCGTGTTGGCAAGGATGCCGATGCCCTCGATCTCGATTTCGATCCGATCACCTGGCTGCATCCAGACCGGCGGATTTCGCGCATAGCCGACTCCGGCCGGCGTGCCCATGATGACGACGTCGCCCGGTTCGAGCGTGATTGCCTCGGTGATCAGGCACAGCGTTTCAATCACCGGAAACAGCATGTGTTTGGTATTGCTGCTCTGCATGACCTGGCCGTTCAGTCTTGACTCGATCTTCAGGCCCACCGCGCCCGGCGGCAGCCCGGATGCGGGCACGAGCCAGGGACCGAACGCGCCGGTCGCATCGAAGTTCTTGCCGATCGTCCACTGCGCGGTTTTGCGTTGGTAGTCGCGCAGCGTGCCGTCGTTGAAGCACGAGTAGCCGGCCACGGCCTGCAGCGCGTTCGCCTCTGTCAGATGGCGCGAGCGACGGCCGATCACGACCGCCAGTTCGGCTTCGTAGTCCAGCTTGGTGGATGCACGCGGGCGGATCAACGGCGCTTCGTGCCCGCAGAGCGACGATGGTCCCCGCATGAAAAAGCTGGGGTAGTCGGGTTTCGCGTTGCCGCCCTCGGCCGCGTGGTCCGCGTAGTTCAGGCCAAGACAGAGGAGCTTTCCGGGCCGCGCGATCGGCGGCAGTAGACGCACCGAAGCGAGTGCATGCCGGGCGCTTGCGGGTGCGGCTGCCGCGATCCGCGCGGCCGCTGCCATGCGCTCCGCGCCCGCTGCACACAGATCGATCAGATCGGACGGCTGCCCGTTGTCGATCGCCTGCAGGTCGATGATGTCAGCATCGAGCGCCACGCCTAGACGCTGGGGCGCGTTTGCGTTCAAGGCAAAAGTGACGAAGCGCGGACAATTCATCGACAAAACCATTCCTTGGTCATTTTATCGATAAAGTCTATTCATATAAAATTTTGCCGACAATACAGGACAAACCCTATGTTTGCAAACGGCTCGATCGCTGCCATTCCGTCTGCGAGCCAGACCCGACAGGTTCACCAGCGCTTGCGTACCGACCTGCTCAACGGCCGCTGGTCACCCGGCGCGAAATTGTTGATGCACGAGTTGCGCCGTTTCTACGAGTCCGGTGCAAGCCCGTTGCGGGAAGCATTGAGCCGGCTTGCCAACGAAGGACTGGTCGTGCACACCGAGCAGCGCGGCTTCGCCGCCGCTGCGGTCAGTCTGGAGGAACTGCGGGATATCGTTCGGACCCGCAGCGCAGTCGAGACGCTGGCCCTGGCGCAAGGAGCACCCAACTGGACCCAGCAGGCGGAGGAAACGCTGGTGCTCGCCTTTCATCGACTCTCGCGCACTTCACGCTCGACCGACAACGACAGCTATCGAGAGAATCCTCTATGGGAGCAGCAGCACCGGGCTTTTCATGAGGCATTGCTGGCACCGTGCGAATCGCCGCTGCTGCTTGGATTTTGCGAGCAGCTGTACGACCGAGCCTACCGTTACCGGCAGCTGGCTGCGCGGACGGCTTACAAGCAACGCAACGAACATGACGAGCATCGCGCGATCTTTGAAGCGGTGCTGCAGCGGCGTCTGGACGAGGCCCAGGCGCTGCTGGCCGACCACTATGCGCGTACGGCGGAGCTGTTCACCGCCGCCTCATGATGAACGACACAGACGAATACGCATACGTGCGACCGCCATGCGATCAACCCATCTGCACCCAGACCCGCCCCGCTTCGATCCTGACCGGATGGGTCCTGATCGATTCCGTCACCGGTTCGCACGTCGCAGCGCCGGTTTTCACGTTGAAGCGCCCTTGATGCAACGGGCATTCGATCTCATCGTCGAGCAGGAATCCTTCGCTGAGCCGCGCCTGGCCGTGCGTGCAAATGTTGTCGGTCGCGCAGATGGTGCCGGCGACGTTGTAGAACGCGATGTCATGGCCTTGTACGACGAGGCCGATCACGTCATCGGCAGGGACGTCATCGACGCTGCTTGCATCGATCCAGTTGTTGTTGCTCATGGCGTGTCCTTCAGATCGGATAGATGATCGAATTCGGAATCATCTCGCTGTCATAGACGACGAGGCGGGACTTGAACTTCAGCAGGCCGGCGTCGGTGCGCACCACCACGTCGAGATAGCGACCGACGTTGAATACGGTGGTGAGTTCGGACAGCTTGGTGCGAAATACCGCGTAATTCGCTTCGCATTCAAAGCGGTCGCCCCCATGCCTTCTGACGACCGGCACGCCGACCACGTGGCGCTGGTAGTACGGATCGTGGAACAGGGTTTCGCGAATGCCGTAGACGCGGTCTCTGAGCATGCCCTTGCTTTCGAACGATAGCGTGGCCAGCGGCAGGCCACGTTCGTGGTTCTCGCGCGGCTGCAAGCGGTAGCTGCATGCGTCGGTGAAAAACTCGGGCCACAGGTCCCAGTTGCCGGAATCGACCGCGGCTGCGTAGTCGGCATAAAGCTGCGTGAGCGCGTGGTAATCCTCGAAGTTCATTCGGATGCTTCCATCACGTCGCGCCAGTAGCGATACATGCCGCGAATCAGGGTTTCGGTCACCATGTGGTCGGTGTGCGCGTCGGCTTGCACCCCGCCGAGTTCGGCCATGGTGCGGTGATGGGGCTTCTGCTCGAAGCCTCTTTGCGACAGCTCGATCACTTCGCCGTCGTCGGCCGACACGAAACCCGCGGGGCCGAACAGATTGGCCTGGCGCAGCCGGCGCTCGGTCATTTCGTCGCTGTCGTCGTCAAAGCCAAAGTGCGTCCAGACAAAGTCGAACACGCCGGGCCCGCGCGGCTGGATGTGGCGGGTGGAGACGCTGTTGACCTGCTGCTGCAGGATCACACTTGGAAAAATCGTCGTCATGACCGCACTCGGGCCGCCCCACCAGTCTTCCGGCACGATGTCCAGAAAGCGTGGGTCTTCGAGTTGCATGCTCTCCTTGAAGCTCGTGACTTGCGTGACCTGGTCGGCTTTGCCCGTCGCGCCGCGCGTGGAGATCATCGCGGCATGGCGGTGGTGTTCGTCGGTTTTCAGTTCGCTCTTGTTGTCCGCGCGCCAGAGGCCGAACGTGACGAACCATGTGTGCAGCAGGCCCGGGTGGTAAGGGTCCTTGATGTTCTCCTGCATGAGCTTCCAGTTGCCTGGGATCTGCTGGCGGTTGTAGCCGAGGATCCTGAGCTTGCGGCCGTCGAACAGGCGGTCGAAATAGGCAAGCACGGCCGGTCCGATGAAGTCCTCGAACGGCTCCACTTGAGGGTCGAACGAGGCGAACACGACGCCGCCGCGCTGCGCGACCCTGAGCTTGTTGAGGCCGTGCTCCTTCGTGTCGAAATCCTTCGGCATGCCGCCGTTGATTCGGCCGTCCTGCTTGACGCCGCGGCGAAACGGCACGCCCTGCAGATCACCATTCAGCGCGTAGCTCCATTGGTGGTATGGGCAGACAAAGTCCTTTTTGTTGCCGTGCCGTTCGCGGCAAAACTGCATGCCGCGATGCGCGCAGACGTTTTCGACGACGTGGATCGCGCCGGTGGCGTCGCGCACCATGATGACCGATCGTTCGCCGACCACGGTTCGCTTGAAATCGCCAGCGTTCGGCACTTCGGCTTCGAGGCCGACATAGCACCAGTGCTTGCGGTAGAAAAAGCGTTCCAGTTCCTTCTTGTGCTGCGTGTCGCCGACATAGGCCATGAACGGGATGCGGCTGGTGCCGTCGTTTTCCCACTGCACCTGTTGCGGAAATATCGTCGATGTGGCGTCCATTTTTGTACGTTCTGTGATGAGCAGGTTCAGATCCGCTGTTCGCGCCAGATGCCGAGTGCCTGCTGCACCGGCCGGTCGGAAAAGCTGAACAGGTGGGTGGCCTCGTTCGCCTGCAATGCCAGGGTATGCCATGACGGCACGACGAACACGTCGCGCTTGTTGAACGCATGGCTCGTGCCGGCAATCTCGGCCGTGCCGCTGCCTTCGAGGCAGACATGGACGGTGCCGTCGGTGCAACGATATGGTGCGGTCTCGAAGCCGGCTGGCAGCCTTTGCGCAAACGCAGCCATCGTCGGCATCGGCGAGGCCCCGGTGGCTGGGTTCACATAGCGCAGCTTGAAGCCGAAGTGCGGATCGGGCGCGCCATGCGCGATGCCGGCCAGCGACTCGCGCGTGCGGCTGTACGGATAGACGAACACGCGGGTCGGCTCGGACGGCTTCTGCTCGAAGTCGACCGGCAGCATGTTCGAGCCATAGCGCGCAAGCGCATCGCCTTCGGGGCGCAACTGGCCTTGCGCGCTGTGCTCGTTCTTCTCGGCAAAGCCGGCATCGAAAAAGCGCAGCATCGGGATGTCCAGCCCGTCGAGCCAGACCACCGGTTCATCACCATCGTTGCCGTGGTCGTGCCAGGTCCAGGATGGCGTGATGATGAAGTCACCGTAGCGCATCGTGGTGCGTTCACCGTTCACTGCGGTGTAGCCGCCGGCGCCGTCGAGCACGAGCCGCAACGCGGATTGCGTATGCCGGTGCGCGGGTGCGACTTCGCCGGGCATGATCAGTTGCAGGCCCGCATAGAGCGACTGCGTGATGCAGGATTGACCGGCAAGCCTGGGGTTCTCCAGGATCAGCACGCGGCGTTCGGCTTCCTCGGCCGTGATGAGCCGGCCCGATTCCATCACATGCTCGCGCACGTCGTGCCAGCGCCAGATCGCGGGCACGGCGGGCGAATGCGGCGCCGGCGGCACCAGCGCGCCCAGCACTTCCCACAGTGGCGTCATGCCATGCAGCGCGATGCGCTCGTAGTAGCGGCGGCGCGCGGTCGCGGTCTGCGGTGCGGCTGGGCGTTTGGCGGCAGTGGTGGTGTTCATCGCAACTTCCTGATTGGTTCCCATCGAATGGGTCCGCTGCTCAGCCACGCAGCCGCTGCGCTTGGGGGGGGGGGGGGGAATCGAATTCATACCCGCTTCGGTGATCGGCGCGATCCGGTGGACATTCCGCAGAGCGCGAGCGTAACTTTTTCAGTTCGCACTGCAACCGGCAGGGGCGCTCCCGCGAACTCACGGGAGACGATACAACGCAGACAATGGCGATTCGACGCCGGCTGAACGTTCGGCCCAGTTGCCGGATCGAAGTTTCACGGCGCCGCACCGACAGCAGCAGCCACCATTGGAAAAAAGGACGCATGCCATGACGAACCGACGCAACACCCTCTACACCATCGGCGCCCTGGCGGGCGGTGCCACGCTTGCCGTCGGCGGACTGCGCGGGTTCTTGATGGGCGGCGATGCCAAGGCCGCGACCGAACAGCCGAGTTATCCCGTGAGCCATACCGATGCCGAATGGAAAGCACGCCTGACACCTGCGCAGTACGACGTGCTGCGCCACGAGGGCACCGAGCGCCCCGGCAGCAGCCCGCTCAATCATGAAAAGCGTGCCGGCAAGTTCACCTGTGCGGCCTGCCGGCTGCCGGTGTTTTCTTCCGAGACCAAGTTCGACAGCGGCACCGGTTGGCCGAGTTTCTGGCAACCCATTGCGGGCGGGATTGACGAGCGGGCGGACCACAGCCTGTTCTTCAAGCGCACCGAAGTGGTCTGCCACCAGTGCGGCGGCCACCTGGGCCATGTGTTCAAGGACGGCCCGCAGCCGACCGGCCTGCGCTATTGCATCAACGGCGTCGCGCTGGAATTTCAGCCGGCTTGAGCACGCCCTTGCGGGCAGCGTTGCGACAGCGCGGCCCGCATCTCTTCCCAACCGGAAAACGCCATGAATCAACCCACCCACTTGAACCGCCGCCGCAGCCTGCTTTATACATTGGGTGCAATCGCTGCGATCGGCAGCGCGCCTCTTGCGCAGGCAGCGGGCGCTGAAGCCACCGGCCGGCGCTATGAAGTCATGCGCAGCGAAGCCGAATGGAAGCGCCTGCTCACGCCGGACCAGTATGTGGTGCTGCGCCAGGACGGCACCGAGCGCGCGCACACCAGCCCGCTGGCCGATGAAACCGCTTCCGGCATTTACAGCTGCGCCGGCTGCGGGCTGCCGCTATTTTTTTCGGAAAAGAAATTCCATAGCTCTACCGGCTGGCCAAGCTTCTGGGCGCCGATCCCCGATGCGCTTGATGAATCGCGCGACGACAAGTTCGGCATGTTGCGTACGGCTGTCTCATGCCACCGCTGCGGCAGCCACATCGGGCACATCTTCAATGACGGCCCGCAGCCGACCGGTCTGCGCTACTGCATGAACGGGCTGGCGCTCAAATTCGACCGCGCGTAACGCCCGGGCCAAAGCGCAACGCTGGCTGATGAATCGGTTCCTGCGTGCCGCCGCCAGGGATCAACGCTTATGGCTCGAATTCAGTCAGCTCGCCAGCGCATGCAGGATGGGGATGTGCGTGCGTCATCGCGTCACAGGCAGGTGAGCTAAGGGCATCGGCGGGCCGTACAGGTCTGGTTGCCAGCTGCCGCATCGGCCCATCTTCGCCAGGAAAAAAAGGCTGACGCGTACGATAAGCGGGATGCGTCCTCCATCGTCGTCCACTGCCTTGGTGACCCCGCCGCTTACGCAAGGCTGGCTGCGCACGGTGATCACGGCCAGCACGCGCGCACCGGAGCCGGCCTGCGTTGCGGCGCTCACCGAACAGGCGCGCATGGAGCCGGCGGCGGCCAAAGCCACGCACGAACTGGCTTGCAGACTTGCCAGCCGCCTGCGCGAGCAGGGCCACGGCGGCGGCCAGCGCGGTCTCGTGCAGGGCCTGTTGCAGGAGTTCTCGCTCAGCTCCAACGAAGGCGTCGCGTTGATGTGCCTGGCCGAAGCGCTGCTGCGGATTCCGGACCACGCCACGCGCGATGCGCTGATCCGCGACAAGATCGGTGGCGGTGACTGGCGCGCTCACGTGAAGAGCCAGCACGCGTCGCTGTTCGTGAACGCAGCGGCCTGGGGCCTGTTGATCACCGGCAAGCTGGTCGGCACGCACAGCGAAGCAGGCCTGAGTGCAGCGCTCACGCGGATTGCCGCACGCGGCGGCGAGCCGCTGGTCCGCGCCGGCGTGGACCGTGCGATGCGGTTGATGGGCGACCAGTTCGTGACCGGTGAAAGCATCCGGCAAGCGCTTGCGAATGCGCGCAGACGCGAACGCGAAGGCTTCCGCTATTCCTACGACATGCTCGGTGAAGCAGCGCTCACGATGGCCGATGCCGGGCGTTATTTCCGCGCGTATGGCGAAGCGCTCGATGCGATCGGCCAGGCCGCTGCCGGCCGCGGCGTGTTGCAGGGCCCGGGGCTGTCGGTCAAGCTGTCCGCGCTGCATCCCCGCTACCTGCGGGCTCAGGTTGAACGGGTGCAGGCCGAGCTGTATCCGCGCCTGCTGCAGCTCGCGCAGGCTGCCTGCGGGCATGGGATCGGTCTCAACATCGATGCAGAGGAGGTGGATCGGCTCGAACTGTCGCTTGACCTGCTCGAGCGCCTGTGCTTCGAGCCGTCGCTGGCCGGCTGGAACGGCATCGGCTTCGTGCTGCAGGCGTACCAGAAACGCTGCCCGGCGGTGGTCGATTGGCTGGTCGATCTGGCGCAGCGCAGCGGACGCCGGATCATGGTGCGGCTGGTCAAGGGTGCCTACTGGGACACTGAGATCAAGCGCGCCCAGGTCGATGGGCTGGACGGCTATCCGGTCTATACGCGCAAGCGGCACACCGATGTTTCATATCTGGCCTGCGCCAAGCGGCTGCTGGCCGCGCCCGATGCGGTCTACCCGCAGTTTGCGACGCACAACGCGCAGACGCTGGCTGCGATTCATCAGATGGCGGGGCCCGATGCGCGGGCCGATGCCTATGAATTCCAGTGCCTGCACGGCATGGGCGAGCCGCTTTATGCGCAGGTCGTGAAGCCGACCGCAGCAGGCGGGCTGGGCCGTCCGTGCCGCATCTATGCGCCGGTCGGCACCCATGAAACGCTGCTGGCTTATCTGGTGCGCCGGCTGCTGGAGAACGGCGCCAACACCTCGTTCGTGCATGAGATCGCAGACCAGAGCGTGCCGGTCGAACAGCTCGTCAAGAACCCGATCGATGCGGTGTTGGCCGCCGCCGAGCAGGAAGGTACGCTCGGCCTGCCGCATCCGTCGATCCCGCTGCCGCGCAACATTTTCGGCGCTGCGCGTACTAACGCGCGCGGCCTTGATCTGAGCAACGAGGCACAGCTGGCGCGTTTGCGTGACGCGTTCGCAGACGATGCGCCGAGCGTCTGGCAGGTGGCGCCGATACTCGGCATCGCGGATGCGAATACTGAGCAAGGATCCGCTGCAGAAAGCGATACGGCGGCGCAACCGGTCTTCAACCCGGCCGACCGACGCGATCAGGTCGGCCAGCTGCGCGAAGCCACTTTGCAGGATGTGCAAGCCGCACTCGCCGTGGCGGAACGCGGCAGTGCCGAATGGGCCGCGACGCCGCCCGATGCGCGTGCCGCCGTGCTGGAGCGCGCGGCCGACCAGCTGGAAGCGAACACCGAGCGCCTGCTGCCACTGCTCGTACGTGAAGCCGGCAAGACCTGCGCGAACGCCGTTTCCGAAGTGCGCGAGGCGGTCGATTTCATGCGCTATTACGCCATGCTGGTGCGGCGCGATTTTCGTGCTGACACGCACAAGCCGCTGGGCACCGTGCTGTGCATCAGCCCGTGGAATTTTCCGCTTGCGATTTTTTCAGGGCAGATTGCGGCCGCGCTTGCGGCCGGCAACAGCGTGCTCGCAAAACCGGCCGAGCAAACGCCGCTGATCGCCGCCGAGATGACACGGTTGCTGCACGCAGCCGGCGTGCCGCGCAGCACTTTGCAATTGCTGCCCGGGCCGGGTGACACGATCGGCGCCGCACTGGTCGCCGACGCACGGGTGCAGGGCGTGCTGTTCACAGGTTCCACTGCGGTTGCGCGGCTGCTGCAGCGCACCCTGGCCGGCCGGCTTGGCACAAACGGTCAGTCGGTACCGCTGATCGCGGAGACCGGCGGACAGAACGCGATGATCGTCGACTCCTCCGCGCTGCCCGAGCAGGTGGTGGCCGACGTGCTGTCGTCCGCGTTCGACAGCGCCGGCCAGCGCTGCTCGGCGTTGCGCGTGCTGTGCCTGCAGCAGGACGCGGCGCCGCGAGTGCTGGAGATGCTCGAAGGCGCGCTGCTTGAGCTGCGCCTGGGCGATCCACGTATGTTGGCCATCGACGTCGGGCCGGTCATCGATGCCGAAGCGCTCGGCAACATCGAGCGGCACGTGCAGGCCATGCGCGCTGCCGGCCGGCGGGTGCTGCAGCCGGCTTCGGCGCGCCTGCCGCACGGCACGTTCGCGCTGCCCACGGTGATCGAGATCGAGCGGCTGGACGAGCTTGAGCGTGAAGTGTTCGGCCCGGTGCTGCACGTGCTGCGTTACCGCCGGGAGCAGCTGCCGCGGTTGCTCGACCAGATCAATGCAACCGGCTATGGCTTGACCGGCGGCGTGCAGACGCGCATCGACGAGACGGTTGCACAAGTCGCCAGTGCGCTGCATGTGGGCAATTGCTACGTGAACCGCAACGTGGTCGGCGCGGTCGTCGGCGTGCAGCCGTTCGGCGGCGAAGGCTTGTCCGGCACCGGCCCGAAAGCTGGCGGGCCGCTGTACCTGCTGCGGCTGCTGGCAGCGCACCCGGCCGATGCGGCACGGCGTTCGGTCGAGCAGGCCGGCGTGCCAGCCGAGTCGCCGATGAAGGAACCGGTCGGCAAGACCGCTGCACCGCTTGCCGCGCTGTCGTCGTTGCGCGATTGGGCGCAGCTGCAGCAGATGGCTGAACTTGCTGCGCAGCAGTGCGATCGTCTGCAAGCCACCGCACCGCCGCTCGGCCAATGGCGCGCGTTGCCTGGGCCAACCGGGGAATCGAACCTCTATGCGTTGTCGCCACGCGCAGCGGTCTTGTGTCTGGTCGCCGCTGGCGGCCCGGCAGCCGAGCACGAGCGTCTGACGCAATTGGCTGCGGTGCTCGCGGTCGGCAGTGCGGCGCTGTGGCCGGCCGATGCCAGGGTGCTGCGGGATCGATTGCCGGCGCCGGTGCGCGAGCGGATCACGCTCGTGCAGGACTGGGCCGGCGAAGGGGCTCGGTTCGACGCCGTGCTGCATCACGGGCCGGCCGATGCGCTGCGCGCAGTCTGCGCGCAGATCGCCGGGCGCGCGGGCCCGATCGTCGGCGTGACGGCTGCAGCCGGCGGCGGCGACCCGGTTCCGCTGGAACGGCTGGTGATCGAGCGATCGCTGTCGATCAATACGGCAGCAGCCGGTGGCAATGCGAGTTTGATGACGATCGGGTAGCAACGCAGATTCATCGGCCGCGTCAAGGCATCAGATCAGGACGACGCGCATGGGCGATGCTGACGGTTCGACCTGGGCTTGAAACACCAAGCCCCCAAGAAAAAGGAGCGCCATGCGCTCCTTTCTTTTCGCCAGATGTATTTCGACGCGACTGGCTACTTCTTCATCATCATCCCGTCCTTGCCCATCATGTCGCCGTCTTTCATCATCATCTTGCTGCCGTCTTTTTTCATCACGGTGCCGTCCATCATGACCTTGCTGCCGTCGGACATCGTCATCTCCTTGGTCATCGGCATCGCCTTGCCGCCTTCCATCATCATCATCTTGCCGTCTTTCATCATCATGTCGCCATCCTTCATGTCCATGGCGAATGCGGTGGAGCCGGCCAACATCATTGCTGCGATCAAAACTGCTTTTTTCATGTCACATCCTTGAGTATCGAAGTTTGTCAACGTTTTCGGAAATCGTCTCAAATACCGTCCTGTCATTCGACCGCGGTCGCGTCGCGGTTACAGGCGTTCTTCGAAAAAACTCCGTGACCCGAGGGGTCCGCATGCAGTGTAGGCAGGGCCCCCTGAACGCTGTGTTCGAAAACGAACACACTGCAGCGGCTGAGTCTTTGCACGCCAGCATGTGCATCGTCATACTCAAGCCAGCCCAGCCGGCGACGACGACACCGCGTCGCATCTTGTTCCCCGGCTGATCGTTGCCGGCCATCGCGCCGGCCTTTGAAAGGACCCACGGATGTCGGCAATCGAACTCAAGCAAAACGCCATCTGCTCGATGCTCCCGGAGACCGCGCTACGGCGCATCGAGCGTGCATTCGTCGTCGTCACGGCAGTACCGGGCGATGTGCTGGTGCATGCCGGCGAGCCGGCCGACAACGTCTGGTTTCCGCTGGATCTGGTGGTGTCGCTGGACCAGGTGCTCGACGACGCCGCAGAGGCGCTGGTCGCGCCGGCCGTCGCGTTGATCGGCAACGAAGGCGCGGTCGGCCTGGAGCCGATCCTGGGCGGCGGTACGGCGGTGAACCAGGCCACCGTGCGCATCGGTGGACGCGTGCTGCGGCTGGAGGCAAGCCTGCTGCGCGATGAGTTCGTACGCGCCGGCGTGCTGCACCGGCTGCTGCTGCGCCATGCCGATCCGCTGGTCTGCCAGATCTGCGCGGTGGCCGCCTGCGAGCGCGTGCACAGCGTGCGCCAGCGGCTGATCCGCTGGCTGCTGTCGTTCGACGACCGCATCGCGCTGCACAACGCCGAACTGACGCAGGAAACGCTGTCGCAACTGATGGGGGTGCGCCGCGTGAGCGTATCGGCAGCGGCCAGCGAGATGCAGGCAGACGGGCTGATCGCCTACCAACGCGGCAACTTCACGATCCTCGACCGTGAAGCACTCACGCTGCGATCCTGCCAGTGCTATCGGGAGATCAGCGCACGCTATCGGGAGTACCTGCAGCCCGATTGAAGTGGCATCGCCTGCCGTGTAAGTTCGATCGCGAACACATCGGCGCAAACGAGCGGCCTAAAGTGATCCCGGATGCAGCAGCGGCGCGAAATGTGATGGCGATGGCGCCGGCGTTTTTCGCGTTGCTGCATCCATTCACTGGAAACCGGAGCTGCTCATGATCAGATGCGAAGAAGCCACCATTCGTCGGCCCTGGCTCGCTGCGACGGCTGCGGCCCTGTTGCTCGCCGCATGCGGCGGCAGCGGCGACGGAAGCAGCGGCTCCGATGGCCCGGTGGCAACCGAAGCGCCGGTCGTGCATGCGGCCGGCAGTCCGATCGCCGGCAAGCAGGTGTTTCGGTTCGAGCTGTTCGGCAACGAACGTTTCTGGACCGATGCATTGCAACTGCAGCAGGGCATGATGGCTGCCGGCATGACGCCGCTGCAGGCGCTGAAACTGGGCCTGATGATCGATGCCGAAGCGCTCGATGCAGCGACGCAGGCCGCACTCACCGCCGAAGGCAAGACCGATCTCTCGGCGGCGCGTGCGCCGATGCTCAACGACCCGCAGACCACGATCAAGCTGATCAATGCGAATGCGGTGATCGGCATCGTCCCGATCGATTCCGGCAACGCGGGCAGCATCGACATCCGGCGCGCGAGCAAGACCGGTGCAAGCTGCGCGTTGTGCCACGCGATCACCGATGCTTCCGTGTTCAACCTGGTCGGCGGCGGTTCCATCGGCAAGCGGCTAGATGGCCGCGCCAATCACAACCTCGACTTCGGCTCATTGATCGCGGCAGGCCTGAACACGCGCGCCTACTACCCCGTGCTGCAGCTCGCGCTCAAAGCCAACGGCGGCAAGACGCTCGGCCGCGCGCCGACCGGACTGACGCCGGAGTCCAGCGAAGCCGAGGTCGATGCCTACCTGCTCAACAAGGCGTTCTACCCAAGAGGCAGCTTCGACGACACGGTGGATGGCAACGGCGACCCGCAGCACAACTCGGCGCTGTTCCGCACCGATCTGGCGGCGCCCTGGGGCACCGACGGCACCATTGCGCGGCTCGACAATTTCAGCAACCTGGTCTACACCGCGCTGCTCGATCCGACCAACGTAACGTCGCCGGGTGGGCGCGCGTTCCTGCGCAAGTTCGGCGGCACCGCAGCCGGCAACGAGATCGCAGACGGCTACGTGCAGGTGCTGGCCGCTACCGGCGTGACGGGCTACCCCTACATCAAGGCCGCGCCGCATCCGGCGCCCGGCAGCGAGGATGCACCGCTCGGCGTGCGCGTGGACAACACGAAGCTGATCGACATGAATGGCTACCTGAACAGCCTGCAGGCACCGCCTGGCGTCGTTGCTGATCAAAACGCGGTGCAGCGCGGCCGCGAATTGTTCCGCAGCACCAACTGCACCAGCTGCCACAACGTCGATCAATCGAAGCCGGTGCCGGCGTTCACGGTGCCGATGAAGACGATCTTCCCGGGCGACAATCCGGTCACCTTGCTGGCCATGCGCGAGCCGCCGCTCAATCCGATCCTGGACACGCCGACCAGCATCTACGATGACAAGGTCGCCGCAGTGAACGCCAGTGCACGCGGCGGCATCCGTGGCTCGGTGCTGCCGCTGCTGCTTGACCTTGCGCGCAAGCCGAACTATCTGCACGACAACTCGGTGGCGACGCTGGGCAACCTGCTCGATCCGTCGCGTGGCGCCACGGTGCCGCATCCGTTCTATCTGGCTGACAAGTCGCAGCGCGACGACCTGGTGGAATTCCTGCGCAGCCTGAGCACTGCGGAACGCTGACCGGTTTCCGGCTCGGTGGCCGCGGTGGCTGCCGACGACGAACAGGTATGATCGGGTCGCGCTGCCTACAGCTGCAACGCGCAGGCAATCTGTGGGTTTGATTGCTTTTCCTTCGCGTCATTCGACGCTGCCGCAAACCAACCGTACCTCTTGTTTTGAAACGTCCGGAATTTGAAAGGAACGTCAATCAACGGCATGCCTTCGAAACCGTTCGGTCTATCGCGCCGGTTTGCACCTGGCTCCCATGTAGTCCGCAAACCACTTGGCAGCAGGACCGGGCGGCGTGGAAGCCAGGTGGACAGCCGACATCGTCAAGACGATGCCAGTACGAGGCGTTAGCCCGATATCCAGCACGACCAGAGCGCCGGCGGAAATATCGTCCTGCACCAGATGCAGCGGCATGCTTCCGTAGCCGACGCCGTCCCGCAGAAAGGCAAGCTTGGTGGACAGATCGGCGAGCCGCCAGGTCAACGGGGAGACGACGCCGAAGTCCTTGCCCGCCATCAGCTCCGAGCGATCGGTCAGAACGAGCTGGATGTGCCTAGCCAGATCCTGTCTGGGCACACGCCTGCGTCCGAACGCGGCCAGCGGATGATCCCTGGCAGCTACCGTGACGAGCCGGATCTCTCCGAGCCGCTCGCTTACGAGCTCGGGAAACGAGATCGGCAGGTTCGCCAGAATGCCCAGCGTGCAGCGGCCGTCGAGCACCGGCTGATACGCTGCCCCGAGGCCTTCCACATATAGCCGCAAGGGCGTCAGCGGAAACCGCTCCGAAAACGCCTTCGCGGCTTCAGTGATGGCCGTGCTCGGCAAAAACACGTCGGCGACGACGGCGAGCTCGGGCTCGACGCCGGCAGCCATCACCTTGGCACGCGCCTTCATGAGGTCGATGCCGGAGATGACGCTGCGCGCGTCTGCGAGGAGCAAAGTCCCTTGGGGCGTGAGCTCGGGGTAACGCTGCGTCCGATCGAACAGCGGCACACCGACCCGCGCTTCCAGACTGCCGACCCAGCCGCTCACGGCCGACTGGACCCGGTTGAGCTTGCGCGCCGCGGCCGAGAAGCTGCCTTCGTCAGCGGCTGCGACGAAGGCACGAAGCTGGTCGAGCGATATTCCGTCGAGCATGATCTATCCCGTTCTCAGATGGATGGCATCTCAATTTACCGTCTTCTCAGATTGATCGGCGGGCGCGACATTAGCCATGTCCGGTTTTTCCCGAAGCATCCGGTGCAGGCCTTTGTGCAGGCGGCGTCCGCTCGAAAAGCGTCGTGCACCGGGTGCAGGAAACATTCGAAATACCCGAGCCGGGCGCCCATACGAACGCCCTTGCCACGTCAACCGAGGATCCATCGATGAAGAATGAACTGCCCGACCCGTCGCTCGACCAGCTTTTCCGGTCCGCTCGCACCTATTACGGCTGGACCGACACCCCCGTCGAAGAGGTCTCGGTGCGCAAGCTCTACGACCTGATGAAGTGGGGCCCGACCTCGGCCAACAGCTGCCCGGCAAGGTTCGTCTGGGTCAGCAGCGCCGAGGGCAAGGCAACGCTGGCCGCGCTCGCATCGGAGCGCAATCGTCCCAAGATTCTGCAGGCGCCCCTGACGGTCATCATCGGCAACGATCTCGCGTTCGCCGACGCGCTGCCGAAGCTGCTGCCCCACAACGCTGAAATGATGCAGAAGGCTTTCGCCCAGCCCGGCATGACCGAATCGACGGCGATGCGCAACGGCAGCCTGCAGGGCGCCTACCTCATGATCGCAGCGCGCGCGCTCGGGCTGGATTGCGGGCCGATGTCCGGATTCGACAACGCCGGCGTGGATCAGGCCTTCTTTGCCGGCACCCAGATCCAGTCGAACTTCATCTGCAGCATCGGTGAAGGCGCGCCCGAGTCATTGTTTCCGCGCAATCCGAGGCTCTCATTCGAGGAAGCAGGGCGCTTCGCCTGACACCAGGGTGCCGACGAAATCGACAAGGTGCTGACGGTCGTTCGCAGGATCGTCGAACGGGCTGCCGATCTGGCGACGCGATTCATCAGTCCGAACTGCTTCCTGCGACATGACCCGCGCGTGTCGGGTGGCGTCGGAGGGCTTGCGGAGTAGGTGCGCCAGTTGCTGGCCGCAGGTCACCGCATCGAGGTTTTGCGGGCGTTCCGGGATGGCCGGTACGTCTTCACGCACGGTAAGGTCCCTGCGGTGGGCTTTTCGGAGATGGGCATGCTCATGCGTTCCGAGTTCCGCGTCAGGACCGAGGTCCCGCTCGTCGGCGATCAGGTCAGCATCACCATCGCCGACGCCCTCCACAAGCTGGTGTCTATTTCTCGCTGCGCGCGAGGCATTGCCTCATCTGCTGCAGACGAACGGATCGCTCGTCAACGTCTCGTCGGTCTCCGGCCTGGGCGGCGACTGGGGCTTGAGCGCCTGCAACGCCGCGAAGGGAGCCGTCACGGACCTGACGCGCGCGCTGGCGCTCGAATACGGCGCGCGCGGCGTGCGGGTCAATGCGGTGGCACCGAGTTTCACGTCCACTGAAGCCACGGCCGGGCTGGAGCAGCACGAAGCCGTGCGCGCCGCGTTTCGAGACCTGCTGCCGATCGGCAGGTCCGCCACGCCGGACGACGTCGCGGGCGTGATCGCGTTTCTCGCAAGCGACGATGTCCGCTTCGTCAACGGCGTCAACCTTCCGGTCGATGGCGGCCTGCATGTCTCCAACGGGCAGCCGAATTTCCTGTCGATCTTCGCGAAGGATTGAATATCTGCAGGCAAGGATCGACGTCGCGCGGGACCTGACCGCCTGCCGGTCCGCCAGCTCAACCGAGCAACGCAGCGGTGTCGTTCAGTCGGTCCAGTCCGTCCAATCGATCAGTGCCCACGCCTGCAACAGAAACCTCGGCTACAGGCGCAACCAGGTCTCCCCCTTTTCCTCGGCATCGGTGCCGTTCAGCGCATTGAGAAAGCTTTTGCACCACCAATGCACGTCGTACTTGCGGATGGTGGCCAGCAGCGCATCGTGCCGTTCCCTGCGTTCGGCCAGCGGCATCTGCAACGCCAGGTGGATCGTCTCGGCGGTCGCTTCGATGTCATAGGGATTGACCGGCAACGCTTCCTTCATCTGCTCGGCACAGCCCGCAAAACGCGACAGCACCAGCACGCCGGGGTCTTCCACGTCCTGCGCGGCGACGAACTCCTTGGCGACCAGGTTCATGCCGTCGCGCAGCGGCGTGACGAGCGCGACGCTGGCCGCGCGATACAGGCCGGGCAGCCTGGCGCGCGCCATCGTGCGGTGGATGTAGCGCACCGGCATCCAGGACAGGTCGCCGAAGTCGCCGTTGATCTGGCCGCACAGCGCTTCGAGTTCGCGCAGGATGTCCACATACGCATCGACGTCCTCGCGGCTCGGCGAGGCGATCTGAACCAGCACCGCGGACTGGCGTGTGTCCTCGAAGCGTTCCAGCAACTTACGGAAGGCACGAATGCGTTGCGGCAGGCCTTTTGAGTAATCGAGCCGATCGACGCCGACCAGCAGCCGCCGCTGCGAGTAGTCGCGCTTCATGCGCGAATAGACTTCGCGCGCCTCCTTAGCCAGAGTGAGCGTGGCGAACTCATCGACGTCGATGCCGATCGGATAGGCGCCGATCTGCAGGGTGCGGTTGAACGCGCGCCAGCGCCGCTCGCCTTGCGGCGATGCATGGCCTTCACCGTCCACATAACGTTCGAAATGCGTGACGTCGACTTCGGCCTGCAAGCCGACCAGGTCGTAGGCGAACAGTGCGCGCATCAGCCAGCCATGCGCGGGAATCGCAGCCAGGATCAGCGGCGGCGGCACCGGAATGTGCAGGAAGAAACCGATGCGCTGCGTGCAGCCCAGCGCGCGCAATTCCATCGCGAGCGGGATCAGGTGATAGTCCTGCACCCAGATCACATCGTCGGGCTTGAGCAGCGGCAGCAGCTGCTGTGCGAAGCGCTGGTTCACGCGCCGGTAGCCATCGACGTAGCCGGCGTCGAAATCGGCCAGATCGAGCCGGTAGTGAAACACCGGCCACAGCACGCCGTTCGCGTAGCCGAGGTAATACGCGTCGTGGTCCTGCTGCGTCAGGTCCACGGTGGCCAGCGTGGTGCGGCCGGCCTTGCGCACCTGCGGCTTGTTGCCGGCCGATGTGTCGTCGCTGATCTTGCCGCTCCAGCCGAACCAGAGGCCGCCGGTTTCCGCGAGCACTTCGCCGAGCGCCACGGCAAGCCCGCCGGCGGCCACCTTGCGCGGGTCTGCGACCCGGTTCGACACCACCACCAGTCGGCTCATCGGCTGCTCCCAGTCTTGTCGTTGTTCGTCGCAGGCCCGGCCAGCCGCTGCGCCGCCTGCATCAGTGCCGTGCGCACGGCATCGGGCGAGTTCAGACGCAAGCGGGCGCTGCTGGCCTCCGGACCGACCTTGATGCCACGACCGCCCGCGGCCTGCACCGCGTCAAAGCCGGCTTCATCCGTCACGTCATCGCCGATGAAGATCGGCGTGCGGCCGGCAAATGGCGGCTCGCGCAGCAGCGCAGCAATCGCGATGCCCTTGCCGATGCTGGCAGCTTTCGCTTCCAGCACCATCTTGCCCGGCAGCAGCACCAGGCCATCGGACGCGTGTACGGCGTTATGCATCGCAGCGGTGCAGATGGCCTGCAATTGCGGCGCAGCGCGATAGTGCAGCGCGAGCGAGCCGCGCTTGCGTTCGATCAGCAACGCCGGGTGCTGGGCCTGCAGCGCAACGGCCGCCGCGTCCACGCGCGCGAGCGACGGCACCTCCGCATGGGTCAGCGTGCCGTCGGCAGACCGCCGTTCCGCGCCGTGCACGCCGGCAGCAGCCAGCGTCAAGGGTGCGAGGAAATGGTCGAGCTGTTCGATCGGCCGGCCGGACACGACCGCGAGGGCGCCGCCGAGCGCATCGCGCAATGCCGTCAACGTATCCAGCAGGCCCGCTGGCGCAAAGACACCTTCCGGCCGCTCGGCCAGATCCACCAGCGTGCCGTCGAAGTCCAGGAACAGCGCGCTTGCGGCACCGATCCAGCCGGCAGGCAAGGAAGCGAGGGAAGGATCGGGCGTGTTGTGGGCGTCAGCGTTCATGCGAGGATGATGCTAACAGTGCCTTTCTGCAGGCCGGCCAAGCCGTTGCGCCGCTATCGGTGAAGGTGGCGTGGCCGGCGGCTCAGGTCTCGTGCATCCGCTGCAGCGATTCGAAGCCCTTGATCTCCACGGGATTGCCGAACGGATCGAGGAAGAACATGGTCCACTGCTCGCCGGCCAAGCCCGCAAAGCGCTGCTGCGGCTCGATCACGAAGTCGATGCCGGCTGCGCGCAGCCGATCCGCCAGCGCCTGCCAGTCGGCGCGCTGCAAAGCCAGGCCGAAATGCGGCATCGGCACCAGATGGTCGCCGACCTTGCCGGTCGGCGCGGTCGCGAACGGCTCGCCCAGGTGCAGCGAGAGCTGATGGCCGAAGAAATCGAAATCAACCCAGCTTGCGGTGCTGCGGCCTTCCGCGCAGCCGAGCGTGCGGCCATAGAAGTCGCGCGCCTGATCGAGGTCGCGCACGTTGAATGCGAGGTGAAAGACGCTTTGCATGATGGGTTGCAGGATAGCAGCGGGTTGCTGCGCACAAGCGGGCAGCGGATCGACAATGCACGCTCGCCACGCTCGGGAAACCCGCAGGAGAAATCAGCACCATGAGCCGACCGACCGACTACAGCCGCTACCGCACGCTCGACATCACGCGCCGCGGCCCGGAGAGCAGCGTGCTCGACGTGCAGATGAAGGCCGCCAACGGCAAGCTGCCCACGGCTGGCCACGACGGGCATCGGGAGCTGGCCGAAATCTGGCGCGATGCGGGCGCCGACGATACGGTGCGCGTGGCCGTGCTGCGCGGCGATGCCCAAGGGTTTTCCGGCGGCGGCGACCTCGCGCTGGTGCAGGACATGGCAGATGACTACCAAGTCCGCACGCAGGTCTGGAAGGAAGCACGCGACTTGGTCTACAACGTGATCAACTGCGACAAGCCGATCGTCTCCGCGATGCACGGCCCGGCCGTCGGCGCCGGCTTGGTCGCCGGGCTGCTGGCCGACATCTCGATCGCCGCGCACGACGCCAAGATCATCGATGGCCACACGCGGCTCGGCGTCGCAGCCGGCGACCACGCGGCGATCGTCTGGCCGCTGCTGTGCGGCATGGCCAAGGCCAAGTACCATCTGCTGCTGTGCGAGCCGATCAGCGGGCTGCAGGCGGCGCAGATCGGTCTGGTGTCGCTGTCGGTCGAAGCGCACGAGCTGCTGCCGAAAGCCTACGAACTCGCCGATCGCCTGGCCAGCGGCAGTCAGAGCGCGATCCGTTTCACGAAATATGCGCTGAACAACTGGCTGCGGCAGGCCGGCGGCGGCCCGTTCGACACGTCGCTCGCGCTCGAATTCATGGGCTTCGGCGGACCGGACGTGCGTGAAGGCATCGCCTCGCTGCGCGAGCGTCGGCCGCCGCGGTTCTGATGCGGCCCGAGCGCGGTCGTGGGCGCTTTCAGCCACGACCGCGCAGCACTTGGGGCCGCTATGCTCGACTTCCACATTTCCATTTCCTGCTGCTCAAACCAAAGGTGCTTGTTCCATGCGTATCCGATCGAACCGTTCGTTTCTCCTGCAGCTTGCCTGTGCGGCTTGCTGCGTGCTCGGCCCGCTGGCCGTGCAGGCGCAGCTCGCGCCCACCACGCAGCCGCGCCCGGGCGATCTGCCGCAGCAGACGGCCAGGCCGGTGAAGATCGAGCAGGCCTGGATTCGCGCGCGGCTGCCCGGCCAGGACATCACGGCCGGCTACATGATGTTGACCGCGGAACAGGCGGCCAGCCTGGTCGGCGCCAGCAGTTCGGTGGCCGGTTCGGTCGAGCTGCACGAGATGAAGATGGACGGCGACGTGATGCGCATGCGCGCGATCGATGCGATCGCGTTGCCGGCCGGCCAGCCGGTCGAGCTGAAGTCCGGCGGCTACCACCTGATGCTGCTCGACTTGAAGACGCCGCTGGCGAGCAACACGAGCGCGCCGCTGGTGCTCACGTTCAAGGACGCGAGCGGGCATGAATTCAAGGAAGAGCTGAAAGTGCCGGTGCTCAAAAGCGCGCCGGAAGCGAACCTCACCGGCCCGGCAAAGCCCGCAGCGAAGTAGGCGGGTTCAGCAAGCGATCGGCTTTCGCTATTTTATGAAGCAGAGAATGAAGGCGCCTCCAGCGCCTGCAGCCTGTTTGGTGTCAACTCCAAGCTGCAGCGGCGTCGCTGCATCCGTGTCGCCTCAGCTTTGTGCCGACCGGCTCACCGCTTCGAGTTGCGCCTGCAGATAAGCGGCCGCGCCGATCAGCGCCGGATGATCGCTTTGCAGCAGGTAGATGGGAACAGGCGCCAGATAGTCGGCAAAACGGCCCTTGTCCTCGAAGCGCCGGCGCAGCGGTGACGCGGGCAGATAGGCAGCCAGCCGCGGCACGATGCCGCCGCCGATGTAGAGGCCGCCGCGCGCGCCGAGCGTGAGCGTCAGGTCGCCGGCGGTCGCGCCCAGAATGCCGAGGAATGCATCGAGCGCCGCGCGGCAGTGGCGATGTTCGGCGGCCGGGTTCGGCTCCAGCGCATGCTGGCTGATCTCGGCTGCGCTCAACCGGGCGCTCCCCCCGGCAACGCCCGCAACGTGCACCAGCGTGTCGTGGATGAACTCCAGCCCCGGTCCGGACACCAGCCGTTCCACCGACACGCGCCCGAACGCGGCCGTGCCCGCGCGCCACAGCAGCAGCTCCAGTTCGTTGGTCGGCGCGAAGCCGACGTGCCCGCCTTCACCAGCCAGCGCCATGCTGCCGCCGTATGCATCGGGCACCAGCGCCGATACGCCCAGCCCGGTGCCGGCGCCGATCAATGCGCACGGCGCACCCGCTGCCGGCGCGCTGCCGCCGAGCTGCAACAGGTCGGACGTCGGCAGATGTGAGAGCGACCAGGCCAGCGCGGTGAAGTCGTTCAACACGAACAACCGGTCCAGCCTGAGCACCTGCTGCGTGGCTTGAATCGAAAAGTGCCAGTGGTGGTTGGTCATCTGCACCAAGTCGCCCGTGACGGCCGTCGCGATGCCGATCGCCGCGTGCCGGATGCCGGATGCGATCGGCATCGGCAGCCGATCCAGATAGAGCCGCAGCGCGGCTTCCAGCGTGGCGTGCTCGGCGCAGGCGAACACGGCGATGTGTTCCAGGCCGAGCCCGCCGCGCGTGATCGCAAAGCGTGCGTTGGTGCCGCCCACATCGCCGACCAGGCGCGGCGTGGTGGCTGACGGCGTCACGGCCGCAATGGGTTCAAGGGTGCCAATAGACATCGAATGGCGCTCCGGTCGGCAGGTTTGCGAGCAACAGGCTGATCGGCAGTTCGGGGTTGGCGCCGGCTTGCACGGCCTGCTCGAACACACCGCGTTTGGCGGCGCCCGCGATCGCAAGCTGCCAGCCGCGCGCAGCCAACAGCGCCGCCAAGGTCAGGCTGATGCGCGGCAGCGGCGGATCGACGCGGGTCGGGTCCGGGTGCAGCAGCGCATAGCTGGCATCGGTCCCCAGGCCGGTCGCGGCCGCATATTCAGGTGCGTGGGGAAACAACGATGCGATGTGGCCGTCGGTGCCCATGCCGAGCACGGCAAGGTCGATCGGCACCTGCTGAGCGTTGGCACGTTCGATGATGGCGGCCTGCGCATGCGGCGCAGTCATGGCTGCGGCGTCGGTCGGTGCCAGGCCGACGCAATGCGCCGCGGCAGCCTGCGCCTGCAGCAGATGGGCGCGCAGCAGCCGTTCGTTGCTATGGGCGTGCTCGACCGCTACCAGCCGCTCATCGACAAGCCGCAGCTCGACCCTCGACCAATCCAGCGGCTGCCGGCTCAATGCATCGAAGAATGCGATCGGCGAACGCCCCCCGGACAGCGCGAGCGCGACCGTGCCGCAGCGCGCCGCCAGCAACCCGCGCAGCCGTTGCGCGACCGCATCGGCTTGAGCTGCGGCGGCTGCAGCGGCGTCTTCAAATGGAAGGAATCGGATCATCGGCACGGCGGCGGTTCGTCTGCCGCATTTTGCACAGCCCGGATGGTCTTGCGTGCAACGGTTATCCTTCGTTGCACCGTGCTGCGCGCGGCGCGCACGGCCACAAAGAAGGGGACATCCGATCATGAGCGACCACAGCGATCCGTTCGGCTTCGGCAAACTGGTGCCGGGTTTCGACTTTCTGCAAAACCTGATGGATCAGTCCGGCAAGGCGAGCGGCCGCGGCAGCGCGGCCAAGCTGCCGGGGCTGTCGGGCTGGATCGCGCCGACCTTGAACGTCGAAGAGCTGGACCGCCGCATCAGCGAGTTGAAAGCGGTCAGCTTCTGGCTCGACCAGAACGCGAAGGCGCTGGCCGCCACCGTGCAGGCGCTCGAGGTGCAGAAGATGACGCTTGCGACATTGGCCGGCATGAACGTTGCCATCGGGGATGTGGCCAAGGCGTTTCAGGTCAAGCCGGCCGCACAGGCGTCTGACAAGCCGCCTGCCAATGCAAAACGCCGCGTTGGCGCGCCTGCGCATGAAGGCTGGCCATTGTCGGCCGATGCGGCATCGAAGCCGACCGGCAATCCCTATGAACAGTCGTTCCAGTCGGGCAACGAGCCTGCCGCCAGGCCTGCTGTGGCTGCTGCACCAGCACCCGCTGCTGCCAGCGCGCCTGCTGCTGCCGATCCAGGTCAGCCGGGTGCGGCCGAGCCGGCCGCCGGCTCGGCCGCGGCGCCCGGCCTGGTCGATCCGATGCAGTGGTGGGGCGCACTGACCAGCCAGTTCCAGCAGATCGCTGCGAATGCGATGCGCGATGCCGGTAGCGGCAACCCGGCACTGGCCGCGTCGCGCGAACTGGCCGGTGCCGCGCTGAAGAACGCGAACCGGATGGCTGCTTCCATAGCCGACGCTGCAAAGCCGCGCGCGGGCACGGCGGCCAAGAAAAAGGCCGCGCCGCGTAGGGGAACCGCCGCCAGCAAGACAACCACTGCGGGCGCCGGCCGCAGTCCGCGCAAGACGGCGACCAAACGCGCGTCCCGCCGGGCCTGAGGTCGATCATCGGCGCGGCATAGGCGCATCTCGCCACGCACGCCGTTTGCTGGCACGCGCATGCGGGTACCGGTCGCTCAACGGTGCGGGCCCCAGTGACTGCCGACATCGCTCACCCGGGTTGGTTGTATTCAAATAGCCCTGACATTGCCGGCCTGCAGTTGCGGCTGCGCTCCGAGCCGGTGCCGTCAAGAGGCGTTGCGTGAGCGGTTAGACAGACCGTCATCTCACCGTCGTCGCACCCTGGCGTGCTCGTCCTCCACCCCGAACCCTCCCCATCCTCGATGAAGCTGTTTCCTTATGCCCACGCGACGCACGCCGATTGGCAGATGGCTGCCGGTCTGGTGCTCGCGCAACTGCGCGCGTTGATGGCGCAGCCGGACTACGCGCGTGCGCCGACCCTGGCGCTGCTCTACATCACGGATCACTACGCGAGCGACGCGCAGGCGATCCTCGACCATCTGTCCGGGGAACTGCCCGAAGTGACCGACTGGGCCGGCACCGTCGGCGTCGGCATCGCGGCCAACAATGTCGAGTATTTCGACGAGCCGGCACTGGCCGTCATGCTGCTCGCGCTGCCCGCGCACCAGTACCGCGTGTTCTCCGGCGTGGCGCCGCTGTCGCTCGGCTTCGAGGCGCACACGGCGCTCGTGCATGCCGATGCAAGCACGCCGGACACCGCGGGCCTGATCGGTGAGATGGCGGCACGCACCAGCACCGGTTATCTGTTCGGCGGGCTGGCCTCCAGCCGCACGCAGACCGTGCAGTTCGCGGTCGGCGGCGACGGCAACATGCGCGGGCAGGGCGCAGCCGGTGGCGTGTTCACGGGCGGGCTGTCGGGCGTGGCATTCGGTGCGGAGATCGCGCTGCTGTCGCGCGTGACGCAAGGCTGCCAGCCGATCTCCAAGGCACGCACCATCACGGCTGGCGAGCTCAACGTCGTCACGCATCTTGACGACGAACCGGCGCTCGACGTGCTGCTGGCGGACCTGGCCGTGTCGCTCGATGAACCGCAGCAGGCGCTGGCCGCGGTGCGCGCGACGTTGGTCGGGTTGTCCGATGCGGGCAGCGATGCGGTCACGCGCACCGGCGCGTTCGGCAACGACGTGCTGGTGCGGCACATCATCGGGCTCGACCCGGCGCGGCAGGGCGTTGCGGTGGCGGACCGGATCGCGCCCGGCATGCGGCTCGCGTTCTGCCGGCGCGACACGGCGGCCGCGCGCGTGGATCTGGTGCGCATCTGCGCCGAGATCCGCGAGGAGCTGGAGCCGGAAGTGCTGACGTTCGAGACCGCGACCGCGCTGGCCGCTTCGGAAGCGGAACGCGCGCCGCACCCGGCCCGGCGCATCGCAGGTGCGATCTACGTGAGCTGCGCGGGCCGCGGCGGACCGCACTTCGGCGCGCCGAGCGCTGAGCTGCAGCTCGTCCGGCATGCGCTGGGTGACGTCCCGCTGGTCGGCTTCTTCGCGGGCGGCGAGATCGCGCGCGGGCATCTGTACGGGTACACCGGCGTGCTGACGGTGTTCACGACCGAGCCTTGAGCGCTGCCGGATAGGACCGCATCGCCTCAAAGCTGGACGATCCACCAGACCACGCCCGTGCAGCAGATCAACACGAGCGCTGCAACCGAACGTGACGCGGCATCGTCGCGCGATGGCCGGACCGGCTGCGCGAGCTGCTTGTCGCCGCCGAGCATCGGGCCGACCAGGTTCTGCTTCTTGCGCCAGTGGTGGTAGATGATCGCGCCGATGTGCAGCGCGATCAGCGCAAGCAGGATGTATTTGCCCCAGCCTGCGTGCCAGCCGGTCGCGCGGCTGACCGCATCGTTGCTGACCAGATGCGTGAGCGGGCCGCTGTAGGCGATCTCGTCGTCGCTGAACAGGCCGCTTGCGACCTGTGCGATCAGCAGCGCAAGCAGCGCGAACACCGAGCCTGCGCCCAGCGGCGTGTGGCCCA
This sequence comes from Burkholderiaceae bacterium, assembly GCA_965218765.1. Lineage (GTDB taxonomy): Bacteria > Pseudomonadota > Gammaproteobacteria > Burkholderiales > Burkholderiaceae_C > JBBPYC01. The sequence goes on from CBDCLU010000006.1 coordinate 51,759, forward strand.
CCGAATGCTCTGGTGGTGCACGGCCGCGCAGACAGGCCAGCACCGCCGCCGGCGAGTAGATGAACGACGCAAAGCGCGACCAGCGCCCGCCCGCGAAGCCCCAGACGATGCGCCACAGCAGCAGGGTCAGGATCGCGTAGCCGCCACGAAAATGCCAGGTCATCCAGTTGCCGCCGATCGTCACCGTAATGAGTTGCGCGACGATCAGCGCCACCAGCGTCCAATGGAACAGGCGCGTCGGCAAGTCCCAGACGCGCACCGGATGCGTGGCAGGAAGGCGGCTCTGGCCGGCAACGGGCAAGTCGATCGATGACATGGATTGGATGGGAGGAAAGCGGGCTTTTGTGCAGTGCTTTTTGGGTGGACCGAAAGCGTGTCGAGCATAGTCTTCCATCGGCATGCCGCCGGTCGCTTGCCTGGCTCCAGCCAAGCGGCCTGCTAAGCTGCTTTCGCGTCAAGCCACTAGGCCGGTGGCAGCAGTATCCAACCCCACATTTGAGGAGTGTTCCCGATGAAGACCAGACAAGTGCTTGCATCCGCTGCGCTGGCTGCTTTCGGCATGCTGACCGCCAACGCCGCGTTCGCGCAGTTTCAGAAACCCGAGGATGCGATCGAATATCGCCAGAGCGCGCTGTACGTGATGGGCACGCACTTCGGCCGCATCGGCGCGATGGTGCAGGGCAAGGTGCCGTACGACCCGAAGGCCGCATTGGAAAATGCGCAGATCGTGGAAGTGATGGCCAAGCTGCCGTGGGTCGGTTTCGGTCCCGGCTATGACAAGTCGGACCGCAAGACCCAGGCCAAACCGGCGATCTGGGCCGAGCAGGACAAGTTCAAGGAACACCAGGAAAAGCTGATTCCCGCGGTGCAGAAACTGACTGCTGCAGCGACGACGAACGACCTGAGTAACCTGAAGGTCGCGTTCGGCGACGCAGCGCAGACCTGCAAAGCCTGCCACGACAGCTACCGCAACAAGTAGGTCGCATCGCTTGGCCGCAACGGCCGGCGCGAACCAATGCGGTTTGCTATCTAAAAAGTAGCTGAAACTACTTGTCGGACGCGCGCTAGAAGCCTGTTTGCTTAAAAACGCGCTGGTTTGCGCTGTACGCTCAGGCCTTTGCCAGCAACCGCTCGATCAACTGGTGCAGCTCGGCGAAATCCGGCTCGCCGACGTAGCGCTTGACGATCTGGCCCTGCTTGTCCACCAGATAGGTGGTGGGCGTGAGTTCCACCTTGCCCCAGGCGTTCGCGACGCTGCCGGTGTTGTCGATCGCGATCTTGAACGGCAGCTGGCGCGACTCGGCGAAGTTGACGACATAGGCGGGCGGGTCATAGCTCATCGCGACCGCCAACGTGTCGAATCCCTGGCCGTGGTACTTGTCGTAGGTGGCCACGATCTTCGGCATCTCGGCCACGCAGGTGGTGCAGCTGGTGGCCCAGAAGTTCACGAGCGTGACCTTGCCTTTCATGTCCGCCGTGCTGTGCTTGCTGCCGTCGAGCAGCACGAAGGTCGATGCGGGCGCCGCGCTGGTCGGGTTGCTGAGCAGCCAGCCACCGCCGCCCGCGGCCAGCACCACGGCAACGACTGCGAAATACAATGATTTTTTCATCTGAAGGCTACTTTTATGCAACGTCGCCAGTTTAGTCGCCGGTTCCTTGCCGTGCTCGGCGGCGGGGCGTTCGGCGTTGGTCCCGCGCTGCCGGCGCAGGCCGGCATGTCGCCCTTGGCCGACCTGAGCAGCGGTGAAGCCGGCCAGGGTTTGAAGGCGGCGCTGGAGCGCGGCGCGACGTATGCGGTCGATCGACTCGGCCGCCCCGGCGGTTTTCTGGAGAACCCCGCGGTGCGCATTCCGCTGCCGGGCTTCCTGAACGACGCCGCCGGCGCGCTGCGCATGATGGGCATGGGCCAGCGGCTCGACGAACTCGTGACATCGATGAACCGCGCCGCGGAAGCCGCCGTGCCGATGGCGCGCGATCTGCTCGTGAGCACGATCCAGTCGATGAGCGTGGGCGATGCGAAAGCGGTGTTGACCGGCGGCGACACCGCGGCGACCGACTACTTCGCCAAGGCGACCCGCGCGCAGCTGTTCGGCCGCTTTCTGCCGGTGGCCGCGCATGCGACCGAGAACGTCGGCGCGGCCGCGCTCTACAACCAGATCGCAGGCAAGGTGTCGAGCTTCGGCCTGGTGAAGGCGGAGGACGCGAAGCTGGAGAACTACGTCGCGAACCGCGCGCTCGACGGCCTCTACCTGATGATCGGCGAGGAAGAAAAAAAGATCCGCGCGAATCCGCTGGCTGCCGGCAGCGAGCTGCTGCGCAAGGTGTTCGGCGGGCTCAGGTAGTTGGCCGGATCGATGTCTGGCCGGGCCGCCCGCGCGACGCTGACGCGAACGCCGTTGCGCTTCGCCGTGAGGGGGTGCCTGCCGCTGCTGGCAGCGACCATCGTCGGCTGCAGCCCGACCTTCAACTGGCGCGACGTCCGGCTCGACAGCCGCGCCGGTCCGCTGGCCGCACTGCTGCCGTGTAAGCCGGACCAGGCCGAACGGCCGGTGTCGTTCGATGGCGGTCCCGCGGTGCCGCTGTCTATGATCGGCTGCAGCACCGGCGGCGACACGTTCACGCTGGCCCATCTGGCGGTGGCCGATCCGCTGGAGGCAGCCGCCGCGCTGGCGCAGTGGCGCGCAGCCAACCGCGCGCGGCTGGGCGGTGCCGAATCGCAGCCGGTGGCGTTCAGGCTGGCCGGCACGCTGGAGCTTCCCGCCTCGGGCGGGGCGACGATCGAGACGCGCGACCCGGCCGGCCAGCCGCTGCGCCAGCGCGCGGCCTGGTTCGCACGGGCCGGCAGCGGCGGCGCGGTCGAGCTGTTTCAGGTCGCCATGCTCGGCGCAACGATCGAGCGTGGCGTGGCCGACACGTTCTTCTCGAGCCTGCGGTTCTAGCGCCGCAGCCGGTGGCGCCGCAGCGCATCCCGGCGCGCGGCTGATCATGACCCGGGCCGCATAATCGATCCGGTGATGAACAACAGCATCCTGATCATTGCACACGCGCCGTTGGCCCAGGCGCTGCGCAGCTGCGCGCTGCATGTGTTTCCGGAGCTGGGCGAGGCGGTGATGGCGCTTGACGTGCAGCCGAACGTGCCGCCGGAGGAAAGCCTGGCCGCCGCGCGCATCGCCATGGCCAACGCAGGTACGGCGCGCACGCTCGTGCTGACCGACCTGTTCGGTGCCACGCCCTGCAACGTCGCGCAGCAACTGGTCGATGGCCCGCGTGTGCGGTTGCTCGCCGGTGTGAACCTGCCGATGCTGCTGCGCGCGTTGAGCTATCGCGGCGAATCGCTGGAAGCGATGGTGGACCGCGCACTGGCCGGCGGCGCGCAGGGCATCATGCCGGTCGCCGTGAGCGCGCCGCACCATCAGCCCAAACGAAGCCATGACCATCAAGACCAACGCGATCATCAGCAATAAGCTGGGCCTGCACGCGCGTGCCTCGGCCAAGCTCAGCAAACTCGCCGGCAGCTTTCCCTGCGATGTCTGGCTGGCCAAGGGCGAACGCCGCATCAATGCCAAGAGCATCATGGGCGTGATGATGCTGGCCGCCGGCATCGGCAGCGAGATCACGCTGGAGACCGATGGCGAGCGCGAGCAGGAAACGATGGAGGCGCTGCTGGCGTTGATCGACGACAAGTTCGGCGAAGGCGAATGACCGAGCGAGGGGCGAGGGGACCCATGCGCAGCATGGGGATCGACCAGCGCAGGCATTCCCGATTCGTCCGGGCTCAATGCCCGGGCGAATCGCAAAGCGTGGGGCGAGGGGAGCGGCCCGTGAAGCGACTGGGTCCGTCTTCGCACTCGAAGCCCGAACACCGGCCCGGTAAACGTCGAGATCCAGGATCGGTGACGGCCATGCGATATTTGGCCAAGACTTCTTCGGAATTCTGACCCATGACCTTCAGCATCCACGGCCTGCCCGTCGCACGCGGCATCGCGATCGGTCGCGCGGTGCTGGTGGCGTCGCGCCGGGTCGACGTCGCGCACTACTTCATCGAAGTCGAACAGGTCGAGTCCGAGTTCGATCGCGTGCTGGCCGCACGCGACGCCGCAGCCGAGGAGATCCAGCGGCTGCAGCAGCAGATCGCGCAAAGTCCGCGCAAGGACACGCCGCCCGAACTGGCCGCGCTGCTCGACGTGCACCTGATGCTGGTGCAGGACGCCGATCTGACCAATGGCGTGCGCCATTGGATCGCCGAGCGCCTCTACAACGCCGAATGGGCGCTGACCACGCAACTCGAGCAGATCGGCCGCCAGTTCGACGAGATGGAGGACGACTATCTGCGCGCACGCAAGGCGGACCTCGAGCAGGTGGTCGAGCGTATCCTCGGCTACATGAAAGGCGTGGCGCCGCCGATGGCGCAGCAGCACCGGCGCGAGAGTGCGAAGGCGCTCGAGCAGGACCTGCTGCTCGACGACACGATCGACGTGCCGCTGGTGCTGGTCGCGCATGACCTGTCGCCGGCCGACATGCTGCAGTTCAAGCAGAGCGTATTCGCGGGCTTCGTGACCGACGTGGGCGGCAAGACGTCCCACACCGCGATCGTCGCGCGCAGCCTGGACATTCCGGCCGTGGTAGGGGCGCGCAGCGCGAGCCAGCTGGTGCGGCAGGACGACTGGGTCATCATCGATGGCGATGCGGGTGTGCTGATCGTCGACCCGTCCGCGATCATCCTGGCCGAATACGGCTTCATGCAGCGCCAGGGCGAGCTCGAACGCGGGCGCCTGGCGCGGCTGCGCCACACGCCGGCGCTGACCCTGGACGGGCAGTCGATCGAACTGCTGGCCAACATCGAGCTGCCGGACGACACCCCCGCCGCGCTGGCCGCCGGTGCGGTCGGCGTCGGCCTGTTCCGCAGCGAATTCCTGTTCATGGGCCGCGGCAGCGACGCGCTGCCCGACGAGGAGGAGCAGTTCCAGGCCTACTCGCGCGCCGTTGATGGCATGGCCGGGTTGCCGGTCACCGTGCGCACGGTGGACGTCGGCGCCGACAAGCCGCTGGGTCGAGCGCTGAAGGAGGATGCGCACCTGAACCCGTCGCTCGGCCTGCGCGCGATCCGCTGGAGCCTGGCCGACCCCGAGATGTTCCTGACCCAGCTGCGTGCGATCCTGCGCGCCGCTGCGTTCGGCCAGGTCAAGCTGCTGATCCCCATGCTCGCGCACGTGAGCGAGATCCGGCAGACGCTCAGCTTGCTCGAGCAAGCCCGCGCGCAACTCGACGAACGTGCGGTGCCGTACGGTCCGTTGAAGCTCGGTGCGATGATCGAAGTGCCGGCCGCCGCACTGACCCTGAAGCTGTTCCTCAGATACTTCGATTTTCTGTCGATCGGCACCAACGACCTGATCCAGTACACGCTCGCGATCGACCGCGCCGACGAATCGGTCGCGCACCTGTACGACCCGGCGCATCCGGCGATCCTGCGGTTGCTGGCGGAGACGATCTCCGAATGCCGCCGGCAAGGCAAGGACGTGAGCGTCTGCGGCGAAATGGCTGGTGACGTGGCGATGACGCGGCTGCTGCTGGGGCTTGGCCTGCGCAGTTTCTCGATGCACCCGTCGCGCATCCTGCAGGTCAAGCAGGAGGTGCTGCGCTGCGATACGCAGCGGCTCAAAAGCTGGGCCGACGAGGTGCTGGCGGCGGACGATCCGGCAGCGTTGCTGGCGGTCTGATCCGATACCTGCGGTGCGCGCCGCAGAGTCGGCGCTTCGATGCGGCCCTGCCGCTCATCAGCCGCGCGCGATCGGCCAACGCAAACCGCGCTACGGCACGTGCGCCATTTTCACGCCCCGCAATGCGCGTCGGCCGCGCTGCGCCGATGCGGCCCGGCACGCCGAGCCGCGCGTGGCGAATGTCGTTCAAATCGATTGACGCTGCGTTGCCGACGTCGCTTGTTCCGCCAGGTCGCACCGGCTCACCGTACGCCCGCTGAGGGGCGTCATGCAACGACAGCGCGAACGCAAGCCAGATGGGCGCGACGCTTGCCAACACCGGCTCATCCAAACTCCTGAAAGATCGAATGATGAACCCGGTGTTGATGCTCAAGGTCAGTTCGGCGCTGCTTGCCCTGACCGCAATCGGCGGTATCGTGATGGGCGTGCTGCGGGCCAAGTACGAACGCCCGCCGCACTGGCTGGCGATGGCGCACGGCTTGCTGGCGACGGCCGGCCTCACACTGCTTTTCTACGCGGCATTCGTGGTCGGGCTGCAGCCGCTGACGTGGTTCGGTCTGGTCCTGCTGGTCGCTACGGCCGCAGCCGGCATCTACATGAATCTGGTCTATCACGTGAAGATGCGGCCACTGCCGAGAACCCTGATCATCGCGCACGGGTTCGTCGCCCTGATCGGACTGTTTCTGATCGCGCTGGGCTCCCTCGGTGCGCCGCCGGCAGTGTCCTGATCGGCAAATACGGGCGGCGCAGCAGCCCCGGCAGTCGATCGTTTTAGGCTTGCTCTGAAGGCGGCGCGACTGGCTGAGCGTGACGACGATCTGGCCTGGGTCACCATGCAGGCGCTGTTGCAGATGGCGCGGCTGCACAGTCACGACGACTATCTGCACAGCCGGATGGAGGCCGCCGCCGCTGCGCTGGCCGGCCATCGCCTGTCGCAGCGCCAGCAACGGCTGCTGGTCGCGCGCATCGCTGAACGGCTGCCCGAACCGCTGTCGGTCGATCAGCTCGCCGGCTGGCTCGGCCTTTCGATCGATCGGCTGCTGCCTGCGTTCTAAGTCCAGCTTCGGCCTGACGCCGTGGCGATACGTCATGAAAGCGAGGCTGGACGCGGCGCTGCGGCTGCTTGGAGAAGATGGTGCAAGCGTGACCGAGATCGCTGGCGCGACTGGCTTTTCCAGCCCCAGCCATTTCGCGACGACGTTCACCCGGCATTTCGGCTTGACGCCCAGCGCTTTTCGCCGGGACCGAAGCGCGCAGCAAGCCTTGCTCGCCCGATCAGACTGACACCCGCTCGCGCTACCATGCACAGCCGCCAATAGCCCGCTTGGCGGCTGCTCGATCCGCGCATGACTGCAGCGCAGCTACTTGGTCTTTCCGTTCCACCCATGTCTTCCGCCATCGAACCCCGCTTCGTCATCACGCAGGCCGACTCCGCCCAGCCAGGCGCGATCGCGTTGGCGGGCCGCTGGACGGCGGCGCAGTTCGCGCGGGGTGCGGTCTGGCAGGGATTGCAGCGCAAGCTACGCGCGTTGCCGAAGCCAGCGGCCAGGCAGGAGAGCGAAGGCGCTGCACGCTGGGACCTGACCGGCGTCGAAGCGCTCGATCACGTCGGCGCGCAGCTGCTCTGGAACCACTGGGGACAGCGCTGGCCCGCGCAGGTCGATGCGTTGCCGACGCAGCGGCTCATGCTCGAACGCATCGCCGAGTTCAGCGCGCCGGTGCCGACGGCGCCGCAAGTCGGGCTCCGGCAGCATTTCCTGAACCTCGGCGGCGCGATCATCGACGGCTTCGACCATGCGCGCGAGATGACGCGGCTCATCGGCCAACTGCTGCTCGATCTGCTGCGGCTGGCCAGGGCGCCTGCGCGCGGGCCCTGGCGCGACATCTCCGGCCACGTGTTCGCGATGGGCGCATCGGCGCTGCCGATCACGGCGCTGGTCGGGTTTCTGATCGGCGTCGTGCTCGCCTATCTGTCCGCGCAACAGTTGCGCGCGTTCGGCGCCGATGCGTTCATCGTGAACATGCTCGGGCTGTCCTTGATTCGCGAACTCGGGCCGGTGCTGGCCGCGATCCTGGTGGCGGGCCGCTCCGGCTCGGCGATCACTGCGCAGATCGGCGTGATGCGCGTGAACGAGGAGCTCGATGCGATGCGCGTGATGGGCATCAGCCACGGCTTTCGGCTCGTGCTGCCGCGTGCGATCGCGCTGGCGATCGCGATGCCGCTGGTCAGCGTCTGGACCACGCTGGCCGCGCTGGTCGGCGGCATGCTGGCCGCGAATGCGGCGCTGGACGTGAAGCCGATTTTTTTCATCACGGCGCTGCCGGACGCAGTCGAAGCCGCGAACCTGTGGCTCGCGACGGGCAAGTCGATCGTGTTCGGCATCTTCATCGCGCTGATCGGCTGCCACTTCGGGCTGCGGGTGGAGCCGAATACCGAAAGCCTGGGGCGTGGCACCACCACGTCGGTGGTCGCGGCGATCACGATGGTGATCCTGGTGGATGCGATGTTTGCGATCGTGTTTCGCGGAATCGGACTTTGAGCGCTCTCCCAGCCTTCGCTTCAGCATGAAGCTCACCCCCAGCCTTCGCTCCCTCCGGTCGGCTTGTCGAGCTGACCCCCCACCGGGGGCGGCGCCTGCGGCCGGGCGAAGCCTGTCCGCGGTCCCTGCTGGAATGGGACGCGTCGGTTTTGTACGTGGGGCAGGGCGATCGACGCCTTACATTGCGAGTCGTCGGCATGGCCGCTGAATCCCGCCCCGATTTCGTCGATACCGTGCCGTCCGGTTTTGCGGACGATGCAGGGCCGCAGACGGCGCCGGGCGCGCAGCTCGATGGCAGAGAAACGGCGGCGCAGCCGGTTGTATCGGCGCGCGCGAGCAGTGTCGAAGCAGCAGCAGAAGACGAGGACGACGCCGACGAGCGCGTCCCCGACGGCACGCCGATCGTGCAGATCGACAAGCTCTGGACCATCTTCGGCAGCGGCCCGAATGCAGCCGCGGTGCACCAGGACCTGGACCTGACGATCGGCCCTGGCGAGATCGTCTCGCTGGTCGGCGGCTCGGGCAGCGGCAAGACCACCTTGTTCCGGCAGATCCTCGGGCTCGCGCAGCCGTCGCGTGGTACGGTGCGGGTGCTGGGTCGGCCGCCCGCGCAACTCGGCGGGCGCGGGGCGGCCACGCGCATCGGCATGCTGTTTCAGCATGGCGCGCTGTTCTCCGCGTTCAGCGTGCTCGACAACGTCGCGTTCGCGCTGCGCGAGCTGCAGACCGTGCCGGACGAGCTGATCTACGACGCGGCGATGGTCAAGCTGCGCATGGTGGGCTTAAGGCCCGCCGATGCGGCGAAGATGCCGAGCGACCTGTCCGGCGGCATGGTCAAGCGAGTGGCGCTCGCGCGCGCGCTCGTGATGGACCCGCCGCTGCTGCTGCTCGACGAGCCCACGGCCGGGCTCGATCCGGCCGCCTCGGACAGCTTTTGCGACTTGCTGACCGACATGCATGCCGAACTCGGCCTCACGGTCATCATGGTCACGCACGATCTGGACACCGTGGTGGAATTGAGCACGCAGGTGGCCGTACTGGCCGACAAGCGCGTGGTGATCTGCGCGCCGCTGCCACAAGTGGTGGCTTTCGAACATCCGTTCATCGAAGAATACTTTCACGGCAAGCGCGGCGAACGCGCGCTGACTGCCATGAACGAAACGGGCAGCACGCCGGACATGCCCGCTGCCCAACCAACCAAGTAGCTGCAAGCCATGGAAAACAAGTCCCACGCACTGGTCGCCGGCATCTTCCTGCTGGCCGTCACCGCGATGCTGATCGCGCTCATGCTCTGGTTAGGCGCCGACCGCAAAGCCGTGCGCATCTATGAGTTGTCCACGCGCGAAGCCGTGAACGGGTTGAATCTGGAGGCGGCGGTGCGCTACCGCGGCATTGCCATCGGCAAGGTCACGCGGCTTGGCTTCGACCCGAAAGCCAAGGGCAACGCGTTGCTGCGCATCACGGTCGACGAGAACGCGCCGATCACGACGTCCACCTTCGCCACGCTGGGCTTCCAGGGTGTGACCGGGCTGGCTTACGTGCAGCTCGACGATGACGAGGCCGACGCCGGCAAGCCGCTGCCCGATCTGCCAGACGGCTATCCGCGCATCCCGATCCGGCAGAACCTGCTGTCCAGCATCTCCGACCAGGGCACCACGACCCTGGCCGAAGTGGAAGAAACCAGCAAGCGCATCAACAACCTGTTCCGGCCCGAGAACCAGCAGGCGTTGATGGGCGCCGTGACCAACCTGAGCCAGGTGGCGGGCGACCTTGCCAAGCTCACGGTGCAGCTCAATCGCACCGTGGCAGAACGGCTCGATCCGGCGTTCGCGGAAATGCCGCAACTGCTGTCCCAAGGCACTAGAACGCTGGCTTCGCTGCAGGCCACCGCGAACGAGTTCAGCAAGATCGCGCGCCAGGTGAACGCCGACAACGGCCTGCTGGACCGGCTGGCCAAAGGCGGCGACGCGCTTTCGCAGGCCGCCGCACGGCTCAACAACCGAACCTTGCCGAGCACCACACGCGCTGTGGACAGCGTGAACGAAACCGCACGCCAGGCGGACCGCGCGATCCGCGGACTCACCGACAATCCCCAGTCGCTGCTGCGCGGCAACGGCGCGATCCGGCCCGGGCCGGGCGAGCCGGGCTTCTCGTCCCCATGAACCCCGGGATGTTGCAGCTGAACCCGCCGGCCTTACCTGTCGAGCAATCCAACGGACCGTCACGACCGATGAACCCTCTTGAATCCGGCAGGCCGGACGCCGCGGTCCGCGCCGGCGCCTGGCGCATGGCGCTCACCTGGGTGGGCGCTGCTTCGCTCGTGGTCGGCTGCAGCGTGCTGAAGGAGCCGCCGCGCCCGGCGGTCTACGACTTCGGCACGCCGTCGCGCACATCGGGGGAGGCGAGCACGGATGGCGCGCCGCCGCAGCGGCTGGCGCCGCTGGTGCTCGCGCAGGTTGGCGCCACGCAGACGCTGGACAGCCCCGCGGTGCTGTATCGGCTCGCTTACGCGAACGACCAGCAGCTGCGCCCGTATTCACTGGCGCGCTGGAGCGCGACGCCGGCCGAACTGGTGCGCCAACGCCTGCGCGAACGCCTGTCGGCCGATCGCACGGTGCTCGGGCCGCTGGACCCGGGCGCTGCACTCACGCTCAAGATCGAACTCGATGAATTCAGCCAGGTGTTCAACACGCCGGCCGACAGCGTGGCGCTGGTGCGCATGAACGCCACGCTCACGCGCAGCGACCTGAGCGGCGAGCAGCCGGTCGCGCAGCGCAGCGTGGTGGTGCGCCGGCCGGCAGAGACGGCCGATGCGGCCGGTGGCGTGCAGGCGCTGGCCGCGGCCACCGACACCGCCGCCGACGAAATCGCTCAGTGGCTCAAGGCGTTGCGCTGAAAGCTTGACGCAGCTCTCGCTGAAATTGCATGAAGCTATGAAAAATATAGCAGACTTCGATGAGGAAACTAGCGGCTGGCAAGTATTTGATGCCGGAAATTGCAGATGCGGGATAGCGCGCGAGCCGGACTGGCGCAGGCACGACCGGCCAGCGGCTGCCCCGCTGCTGCTGCACAGCCGGTTGAAACGTGCGGCTTCGCCTTGGCGGCAGCGCCACTGGCTTCGATCACGGCCGAGCAGTTCGCTGCCGGCGTGGCCGCCGTCGCCCTGGCTGACGAGCGGCGGCTCGTTGCGCTGATCGAGCGGCTGGTCGCGCGCGCCGAACGGGCCTTGACCGAGCTGTACGACGCCACCGTGCGCCGTGCGCATGCCGTGGTGCTGCGCTTCACGCACGACCCCGCAGTGGCCGAAGAGGTGGTCGAAGACGCCTATTGGCAGGCCTGGTGCCAGGCGCCGTGCTTCGACCCCGCGCGCGGCCGGCCGCTGGCCTGGCTGCTGGCGATGGCCCGTTCACGCGCGATCGATGCCTGGCGCCGCGATCATCAGCAGTCCAACACGCGACATGTCGGTGGCGACCCGGACGGCTGGCTCAGGCAGGTTGCGGCCGATGCCGCCGGTGAGCCGCCCGTGCGCCTGGCTGCAACTCGTGACGTGCAACGGCTGCATCTGGCGCTGGCGCGGCTCAAATGCCGGGAGCGGGAATTGCTGATGCTGGCGTTCTTCAGCGAGCTCACGCATGACGAGATCGCGCACCGCACCGCGCTGCCGCTGGGCACCGTGAAGACCCGAATCCGGCGCAGCCTGCTGCTGCTGCGCGCCTGGCTTGCCGAAGCGCCTGCTGCACGGACGAACGCATCGGTGTAGAAAGCGAAGTCTTAGCGCAGCCTGCCGCTTGTTTCCCGACTGCCTTCAATGAACGACCCCAGCCCACGTCCGCCGCCGCCCGAGTCAATCGGCGCCTCGTCGGCGCCTGCGCGGCACCAGCCAGAGGAAGGGCCGGGGATCAGCTGGGCGGTGGACCTGCTCGACACGCTCGAGTTCGCGGTGCAGGGCGCGCGACCCCTGTCGTTCGACCCGGACGCAATGCGCAGTCGACTGGCGCGCCGCGCCGCCGCCAGCGTGCGCGCGAGCCGGGCGATGGTGACCGTGAGGCACGCGGCTGCCACGATGGCGCGCGCGACCGAATACGCGCGCTTGCAGACGCTTTATCTGGCCGCCGACGGCGCACTGCGCCCGGGCGAGCCGCTGCATGTGCTGCTGATCGAGCTGGCGCCGGACGGTCACCTGATGCTTGCTGCGCCAGTCGCCGGCGTGCAGCGTGAATGGCTGCTGCTGCGTGGCCGCGCCACGCTCGGCGGCGCTGCTGAAACCGTGACGCTCGACGCGCTGGATTTCCACGTCGTGCCGGCGGCCGGGCGCGCAGCCGGCGGCGATGATGCGGCCCACCACCCTGCGGCGCCGACACGCATGTACGCAATCCGCGCCGATGCGCACGGCGCGCTGCTGTTCCTGCGCGAATCGCTGCAGCCGGCCGAGCCCGGCGAGCAGCCGCGCACCGTCCGGGACGCCGTGACGCCGTGGAAGCCCTATGCGCCGCTGGTCGAACGGCGGGTGCTCTGGCGGCGCGGCCCGCTTGCTTCGCTGCTGTACCGCGCCGCGCCGGGCGCCAGCGTGCCGCAGCACGCGCATGGGCACGACGAGGAATGCCTGGTGCTGCGTGGTCAGACGTTCCAGGACGACTGCCTGCTGCGCGAAGGCGATTACCAGCTGGCGCCGGCCGGCAGCGGCCACGTAAGCGGCAGCACCGACGTGGGCGCGATCTTCTACATCCACGGCGACTTCAACCTCGACCTGACGCCGCCGGCTGCTGCCGCCGCACCGGCCGCGTGAAGCTGCGGCGGGCCCTGCGGCCCGGCGCCTGGCTGCAGACGGCGCTTGCTTGGGGCGTACCGGCCCTGTTGCTGTTCCTGCTCGCGCTGGCCGCGCCGGCCCGGACCCTGGCGGCAGACGCTGGTCGCGGCTTTCTCGAGCAGGCCAGCGTGGCAGCCGCGCCGCGCGAACTCACGCTGACCGGCTGGGCCGCGCCCGAACGGCCTGGCCTGTTCGTGACCAACCTGATCGTGCGCATCGGCGAGCGGGAAATCTACCGCGGACGCATGCACCGGCTGGAGCGGCCCGACGTGGTGCGCAGCACCGGCCGGCTGGACTGGCTTGCCAGCGGCTTTCGCGCCACGATCGCGCTGCCGGCCGACTTGCCCGCCGGGCCGCAGCCGCTCACAGCCAGCATGCGGCTCGGCGATGGTGTGGAATTCGCGCTGATCGCAGCACCTGCGGCCGGACAGGTGCTGGTGCCGACATCGGTCCAGCCCTCCAGGCTCGCGTTGCTGGCCGCGCTGCTTGCATTCGGCGCGCCATTGTTCGCGCTGGGCGCGGCCGGCCCGATCGAACGCGCAGCGCAGCGGCGCGGCTGGCGGGCCGGCAGCGCACCGAAGCTGTTCGTGGCGAGCACGGTGCTGTCATTCGCGCTGCTGGTCGCCGGCGGCTTCACCGGCTCATCGCTTGCGCTGCTGTTCCAGGACGCCGCGCCCGAAAGCGCGTTGGTCGCGCCAGTCGGCGACAGGCCCTGGGCCGGCGAACTGCGCCTGGTGCGCAGCGACGAATGGCAGGTGATCACGCCGCTGGCGCTCGCGCAGCTTGCGCACGAGCCGCCGCTGCCGGTGCGCAACCGCAACCTCGGCATCGATGGGCAGAACATGCTCGTGATCGGCATGACGGGCGTGCCGGTGGCGCACCCATCGGCGCTCGCGCGGCCGGCAACCTGGGGGTTTTTCGCGCTCGATCTGCGGCGTGCGCTGGCCTGGTACTGGTGGTTCCCGTTCTTCGCCTGTTTCGGCGTGGTGGCGGCGCTGCTGCGGCGGCTGTGCATCGGGCTCGATTGGCGGATCGCAGCCGGCCTGTCGGCGACCGTCGCGCTGGCGCCGTATTCGGTGGTGTTCTCGGGCTGGCCGGCCTACACGGTGTTCTTTGCGGTGGCGGCGCTGCTGCTGGTGGAACGGCTGCTACGCGCGCGCCACTGGCTGCCCGCATCGGCCGCCGGCTGCGCGGCGGGAGTGGCGCTGAGCGGCTTTGCACTGGTGCTGTATCCGGCCTGGCAGATTTCGCTGGCCTGGCTGCTCGCGCCGCTGGCGCTGGCCTGGGGCTGGCGTGAACGCCGGTGGCTTGTGTTTGGCCGCGCGCAGGTGATCGGGACTGCTTTGGCGCTGCTCGTGCTCGCGGCGCTGCTCGGCAGCTGGTGGACCAGCGCACACGATGCGGTCGAGGCGATCCGCGCCACCGTCTATCCGGGTCAGCGCAGCGCCGAAGTCGGCGGCGACATCGATCGCTGGTTCCTGCTCAAGGGCCTGCTGAGCCCGCTGACGATGTATCTGCCGTCGGCGGCGACCAACGCGGCGGACGCGGGTTCGTTCGTGTTCCTGCTGCTGCCGATTGCCGGGGCGCTGCTGTTGGCTTGGGCACGCGCGCGCCGGGTCGATGGCGTGGCGCTGGTGGTGGCCGGCTTCATCGCTTCGGTGCTGTCGTTCATGTTCGTCGGCTGGCCGGCGGGGTTGGCAAAGGCCACGCTGCTGAGTTCGACCACGTCGTACCGGATGGACCTGGCGCTCGGCCTTGCGCAGCTGCTGCTGATCGGCTGGCTGCTGGCGCCGCAGCAGCAACGGCAACCGATGCGGGTTTTAGCGCCGGCTGCCACCCGGGCCATCGCTGCGCTGCTGGCGCTGCTGACGGTGGCGCTCGCGGCCTGGCAATCGCGCCTGCTGCCGCCGGAGCTGCACGCGGTGCTGCCGCCGACGTTCCAGCTGCTGACGTTCGCCGCGCTGGCGGCCTGCGCCTGGCTATTGGTGATGCAGCGGCCGCGCGCGTTCGCCGCGCTGTTCTGCGGCTGGACGCTGGCAAGCGCGTTGCCGTTCAACCCGCTCGGGCAAGCCCCGAGGGCGCTCGCAGCGGCGCCGGACGTCGCGGCGCTGATTGGTGGTCGCACCGAGCCGATCGGCGCGCGTGGCCGCATCGCCGTGCTCGACCAGCGCAATTGGGCGATGACCCTGCCGGCAGCTGGCGTCGCGGTGCTCAACAGCGTTTTCTATGATCCGCAGACCAGCCTGTGGCGGCGGCTCGACCCCGACGGCAGCCGGCGCGTGCTCTACAACCGCTACCAGCGATTGCTGCTGACCCTGGGCACGGTGGACGGCGTGGCCGCGCACCGCATCGATTCGCCGCGGCTCGATGAAGTGCTCGTCACACTCGATCCGGTGCGCTTCGATTTCCGGCTGCTCGATTCGGCGTTCGTGCTGGCACCGCCGCGCGATGCCGACGCACTGCAGGCCAATCCGTCGCTCGCGCGAATCGATGCAGGTGCCGACGGCCATGCGCTATACCGTGTCGTCACATCCGCAGCACCACTGAGCCGCTGAGACCCGACCGCCCGAATAAATGCTCAAGCGTTGCGGTGCGTTACCACCAATGAGAAAACCGGAGCCAGCATGACCATCACCATCACCCGCGATACCCAGGCCGCCATGCGACACGTCGTGTCGGTCGGCAACAAGCACACCTTTGCCGTCGATGAACCGCCTGCCAACGGCGGTGAAGACCTGGGCCCGACGCCGCACGATCTGTATGACAGCGCACTGGGTGCCTGCAAGGCGCTCACGACGCTTTGGTACGCGCGGCGCAAGAACATTCCGGTGGATGGCATCGAAGCCACCGTCGAGCGCGACGACCGCGAGGAACGCAAAGGTGTCTATCGGCTGCGCGTGACCCTGGCGCTGACCGGCAACCTGAGCGACGCGCAGCGGCAGGAGCTGCTGGCCGTGGCCGACAAGTGCCCGGTGCACCGGCTGATGACGGCTGTGACGACGGAGATCAGCACCGAGCTGGCGCCGCCCGCCTGACAGCCTGCGGTCAATCCGGCCTGTCGCCCGACTGCGCGGCATCGGCCGGATGCCGCCGCCGGAACATTGAGAAGCCTTCCATCTGCAGCACCTGCTCATCGCGTTGGTTCCACATCTCCCACTTGGTGCGCACCAGGCCGACATGCGGCTTGCTGGCCATCGGGCGCGACTCGATCACGTGGTGGCGCAGGCTCAACGTGTCCCCCGGATGCACGGGTTTCAGCCACTTGATGTTCTCGAGCCCCGGCGAGCCCAGGCTCGATGATTCACGCAGGAAGTTGTCCACCATGAGCCGCATCGCCATGGAGCAGGTGTGCCAGCCGCTTGCGCTCAAGCCACCGAACAGCGAGGCCTTCGCGGCTTCTTCATCGAGGTGGAACGGCTGCGGATCGAACTGCCGCGCGAACGCCTTGATTTCCTCGGCCGTCGGCGTGACCGAGCCGAGCTCGCGCATCGTGCCGGGCACGAGGTCTTCCCAGAAATACTTGGTTTCACGCGCTTCCATCAGCGTCCTCCAGACACGTCGAGCAGCGACATGGTGGTGTAGCTGGCCCCGTCCGACAGCAGCCAGACAATCGCCTGCGCCACTTCTTGCGCGCTGCCGCTGCGCTGCATCGGCACCATGTGCACGAGCCGCGCGACCCGGTCCGGTTCGCCGCCCGAGGCGTGGATGTCGGTGTCGATCAGGCCCGGGCGCACCGCGTTGACCCGGATGCCTTCGGCAGCGACCTCCTTGGCCAGGCCCAGGGTGAATGCATCGATCGCGCCTTTGGCCGCCGCGTAGTCCACGTACTGGCCGGGCGAACCCAGCCGGGCCGCGGCGCTCGACAGGTTCACGATCGCGCCGCCGCTGCCGCCCCGCCTGGTGCTCATGCGCCGCACCGCTTCGCGCGCGCAGACGATCGAGCCGAACACGTTCACGTCGAACATGCGCTTCAGGCGCGCGCCGTTCATGTCCGCGACCGGTGCTGCCACATCGACCACACCGGCGTTGTTCACGAGCGCGCTCAAACGGCCGAGCTGGCTGTCGACCTGCTCGAACAGCCGCATCACCTGGTCTTCGTCAGCCACGTCGGCCTGCAGGGCAACGGCGGTGCCGCCGCTGGCCTCGATGCTGCGCACCACTTCTTCAGCGGCCGTCGCGTTGGCGGTGTAGTTGACGGCCACCGCATAGCCTTCGGCCGCGGCAAGCCTGGCGGTGGCGGCACCGATGCCGCGGCTGGCGCCGGTCACGAGCAGTACTTTTTCCATAGGGCATGTGTCTCCTGCAAAATGCGCCGTTCGCGCGAGTCAAATCCCATTAGACAACGAGGAGCACGTCCGTGCCGCAGACCATCGATTACTACCTGTCGCCTGCCAGTCCCTATGTCTATCTCGGGCATCAGCGCTTTCAGGACATGGCGCTAGCCGCTGGCGACAATGTCGATCTGCATGTGCGTCCGTTCGATCTGGGCGCGGTGTTCAAGGTCTCCGGCGGGCTGCCATTGCCGCAGCGCGCGCCGCAACGGCAGGCCTATCGGCTGGTCGAGCTGCGCCGGTTTGCCGAGCATCTGAAGCTGCCGATGCACGTCCAGCCGCAGTTCTTTCCGGTGGCGGGGGACCCGGCCGCGCTGCTGCTCGTCGCAGTCGAGATCGCAGACGGTGCGCAAGCCGCGATGCGCCTGTGCGGCGCGCTGTGTCGCGCGGTCTGGGAGCAGCAGCGCAACATTGCCGACGCGGCGGTGCTCGCGCAACTGCTCGATGAAACCCAGCTGCCGCAGGCCCGGTTGCAGGATTCCCAGGCACAGCCGGCACAGGACCGATACGCCGACAACACCAAGGCCGCCACCGACCTCGGCGTCTTCGGCGCGCCGACTTACGTCGTTGATGGCGAGATGTTCTGGGGTCAGGACCGGCTCGACTTCGTGCGCTTGAAACTCGCGGCTTGAAACGCGCAACAAGGGAAACCATCGACATGGGTGAATCAATCGAACTGAACATGCCGCAAGGCCGGCCAACGCCGGCCTACCTAGCCCGGCCGAGCGGCAAGGTGACCGGCGCGATCGTCGTGCTGCAGGAAATCTTCGGCGTCAACTCGCACATTCGCGCGGTGGCCGACCACTTCGCTTCGCAAGGCTACCTGGCCATTGCACCGGCGTTGTTCGACCGGCTCGAGCCCGGCGTGCAGCTCGGCTACGCGCCGGCCGACATCGAAGCCGGCCGCGCGCTGAAAACCGCGGCCGAAGCCCTGCCCGCGCCAGGTGTGCTGGCCGGTGTCCAGGCCGCAATCCGACACGTGGCGACAGCCGCAGGCGGCACGCCGCTCAAGGTCGGCGTGGTCGGCTACTGCTGGGGTGGCCTGCTCAGCTGGCGCGCCGCCTGCATGCTCGACGGCCTATCGGCGGCGGTGACCTACTACGGCGGCGGCATGACCAACGAGCAGGAAGCCGCGCGCAGCCCCAAGGTGCCGGTGCTCGCGCATTTCGGCGATCAGGACAGCAGCATTTCGAACGAGTCGGTCGATGCGTTCGAGCAGCGCCACCGGGAAGTGCAGTTGCACCGCTACCCGGCCCAGCACGGTTTCAACTGCGACCAACGCGGCAGCTACGACGCGGCATCGGCCGCGCAGGCGCGCGAACGCACCCTGGCATTCTTCGCGCAGCATCTCAGGTAGCCGACGCCGAATGCGCCCAACGTCGGCGCGCATGCAACCGCTCTACCACGCTCGCGCGTTCCACGCCTGGTAGAAACCGGCGCGATCCATCCCAGCAGGAGCCGCGGAGCTGGCTCCGCCAGGCCGCAGGCGCCGCCCCCGGAGAGGGAGTAGCCGCGAGCCGACTGAAGGGAGCGAAGGCTGGGGGTGAGCATTATTTCGTCCGCTCCAAGTACCGCTTGCGCCGGAAATAAATCACCAGCCCGGCTGCGATCACCGTCATCGCGCCCATCGCGATCCAGAAGCCGTCGGCTTTGTGCAGCAGGGGGATCGACTCGAAGTTCATGCCGAAGATGCCGGCGATCAGGTTCAGCGGCAGGAACACGGCGGTCAGCACGGTCAGCACGCGCATGATGTCGTTGGTGCGGTTGCTCTGCGCGGAAAAATGCATCTGCATCGCCGTCTCCGCGCTTTGCTCGAGCCGGCGTACGTGGTGTACCACCCTCTCCACATGTTCCAGCAGGTCGCGGCTTCGCACCAGCAGCAATTCGGTGTCGCGCCGCGCATTTGCAGTCGCGGCTTCGGGCCAGGTTTCCACGGTGTCGATCCAGTCCTGCACGGCGGCGCGCTGGTCTTCGCAGACCTGGTCGAGTTCCTGCAACGCAAGCCGCATGTCGAGCATGGTGGACCAGTTGATCGCGCGGCTTTTCGGGTCCAGCAGCTCGGTCTGCCATTGGTCCAGTTGGCGTGTCAGGCCGCGGCGCAGTTCGAGAAAGCCGTCCACCATCAGACTCACCAGCCGCAGCATCAGGTCGGCCGGGCTCGGCGGCAGCCGCCCGGTCGAGGCACGCGATTCGGACGGGCCTGACGCGTTGGGCGCCGGCGCTCTCGCGGAAAGCCGGGCGGCGATCGCATCGCGCACGGCGCAATCGGCCGGATGCACCGACAGCAGCACGCGGTCGAACACCACGAACCCGACCGGGCTGGTTTCCACGCGCCGATGCACGGCCACGGCCGCAGGAGGCTTGCCGTCCATGCTGCCGTTGGATGGATCGGCAGTGTTCTTGCCAGCCGGGTCGCCCGCAACCTGCAGCAACGCCGTCCGCCCGGACAACGCCTGCGCGACCAGCCGCCGGAACACCAGCACGTCATATTGAGAGGTGTAGTCGTAGTTCGACGGCAACTGCAGATTCAGCAGGTCCTGCACGTGCAGGTCGAACAACTGGGCACCCGTGAGTCGAGCCAGCGCCTGCTGCAGTTCGGTCAGGCGGGGCTCAAGCTCGCTGCGGTCGATCGCGATCCAGGCGAAGCTGCCGACCGGCAGGGATTCGGGCAGCGTTTCGCTTGGGCTGGCACTCGTGGCACCGTCTTGAAACAGGAAGATTCGCATGCGGGCCGAGTATTGCGCAACCGTGGCGCCGCACGGCGCCTGCCCGGACTGGCCCTCGGCCTGTTTCAGACGCCCAGCTGATCGGCCCAGGCCAACGCCTGCAGGTGCGCATAGTTCACCTGATGGCTGGACAGCTGCAATGCCGCGGCCGCCTGGTTGAACGGCAGCTCGTCGTTCGATTCGCAGCATTTGACCATGCGCAGAAATGGCGCGAATACGCCCGTGTCGTCCAGCAGCGCCTCGTTGACCGCCGTCGGCAGGTTGAGTGACTGCAACGCCTGGGCCAGCGGCACACCGATCAAGGTCTCCAGCATGGAGAACACGCCGACGATGAATGCGTCGTCGCCGCTCTCATCGCCATTCAGCTCCGCGACCAGCAGCTCCATCAGCCGTCCACGCACCACTGCCAGGCTGCCAGCAGCGGGCGCGACGCTGTCGGCCGGCATGGCCGTCATCAACAGCGTGGCCCAGCGAAACAGCTTGTTCAGTCCCAGGATCATCACCGCGTGTCGAAACGAGGTGATCTCGGTGTTCAGTCCGAAGCCGCAGGAATTGATGAAGCGCAGCAGGTTGAAGGACATCGTCGGGTCGCGCTTGAGCACTTCCTCGATCTCGCCAATCTCGGCCTCGCGGCGCACCAGGCTCAGCAGATGCAGCACTGCGGATCGGTTTGAATGCGCCTGGGTCTGATCGATCGGCGCTGGCTCGGCAAACCAGTGACCCTGGAACAGTTTGGCGCCGGCGCGCTTGAGCTGTTCGTACTGCGCGTTGTTTTCAATATTGCGCGCAACCACGTTGGCCTTCGAGCGCCCTTGCACGTCGCGCACGATCTGCTCGGCTTTCCCAGGCGCCAACACGCGCATGTCAAGCTGGATCATGTAGGCGAGCGGCAGCCAGGAAATCAGTTCCGGGCGCAACACCGAATGGTCGAACGCCAGTTTGAAGCCGCTCTTGCGCGCGCGCAGCAGCAGCGCGCGTTGCCGCAGCAGTTCGTGCGCGTCCGAGCCGGCGACGTCGATCGGGACTTCGAGCACGACTTTCTCGGGATTGAGCAAATCGAGCGAACCGCTTTCGATGTGCTCGAATGTGCAGCGCACCAGCACCAGGCGCCGACCCGCCGGGCCGCTGCAGGCCGAATTTGATACCGCATCGAACAGCGTTGCATCGCTGTTGTTCGAGGCTACCGGAACTTCGGACAGCTCATAGCCGACCACGGCACGTCGCGCATCGACAATCGCCTGGCGCACGATCGCGTGGTTGCTGGCGGCGATTTGTTCTGTCTGAACGTTGCCGTTCCGGTCTTCCAAGTCGAAGGATTCAAATGTCACTGGCTGCGGATCGGGCATGGCTTGCTCGCTAGGGGAAAAAGGGCGTGTCGCGTGACCTGTTTTCCTGTCATATCGGCCTCGCTGGCGACCGCTTGAGCTCGCGGTGGTTGCGTCGTGTGACTTATTGCGCAGCCAACGGTGTCCGACCCAGTTGCAACGCCAGCGTGCGCAGCAGCGCGCGATTCACGGCTTCCGCATCCATCTCGTGACTCAGGCGCAGCGCGCGCAGCCGCGTCGGATCTGGCTGCTCGAGGGCCAGCGCGATCTCGAGCGCGGGTGCGTAGGGGCCTTCACGCCCCACCAGCGCCAATACGATCCGCTCGGACAGCGGAATCCGGGCCAACCCGGTGCGCAGCGGCTCATCGAGCACCAGATCCAGCTGTGCGAACAGTCCGCACAGAAAAATCTCGCGGCGCAGATCGTGGTCAACGCCGGCATCCATCAGGTGCTCCATCAGCGCGCCGCGCAGCACCATCGCGACGTTCACGGGCTGCAGGTTCGGGTCTTCGGTGGCATGCGGCAGCTGCTCTGCCAACCAGCTCCTGAGCTTGTTGAAGCCGAGCATCATGAAGGTATGCCGCAACGACGCGATGCCGCTGGCCAAGCCCACGCCGGCCGAATTCGCATACAGCAGCAGCCGATAGGCAAGCGTCGGTTCCTCGCCGACCAGCTGCTCGATGCGGTCGAGCGACTGCTCGGTGTCGAGCGCGTTCATCACGCGCAGGATCGACTTGTTCGACGCCGGCATCGGCTGGCCGCGGTAGCGCTGCAGCACATCTTCGGCTGGCCAGCCGGACACGGCCCAGGCACCCTGACCATCGAGCACGTGCTCGGCCAGCGCGCGGCTGGCCACGCCGTCGACCAGCGAGCCGGCTTGCACCGGGCTGTCGCTGGCACGTGTTGCCAGATAGCCGGCAGCGACCGTCTGGCGCATGCGTGCAGCCGCGGTCAGGGCCGCGACCGCGTCGTCGGCCGACAGCACGAGGGCGCGGCGTTCGAACCAGGTGGCCGCTTCGGCATCCGGCCTCTGGCGCACCTCGCCGCTGGCGATCAGGCGCGCGCCGCGGCTGCGCGCAGCCTTGGCACGGCAGCGCAGCTGGCGATCGTTCAGCATGCTCTGCGCAATCTCGATCGACGGTCCGTCCGCATCGGCGGCGTCCAGCACGCTGGCCAGCAATGTGCGCGAGTCGATGCGCAGCACCAGCGGCGCGGCTTGTCCCGTGCAGAGCTCGCCGAGCGTGCGCAGCAACTGCGCACCACTGCAGCCGCCTTCGTCCTCGTGCACGAACAGCTCGATGCCTGCGAGCCGGCGTGCCTTGTTCCAAAGCGGTCGATAGCCGAGCGTGAGGCGGCCGAGTGTGGATTGCGCCATCTGCATCCAGTCGGATCGGGACGGGTTAATTGATGAAGTTGAACAGCGACAACTTCTGGATCTGCGCATACGACCCGAGCGCGGCTGAATACGCGGTCTGGGTGTTCTGGAATTCCGAGATCGCCTGAACCATGTCGAGGTCTTCCGCACGCGACCGGTCGGCCTGCAGCTGCACGCTGCGCACGCTCTGCCGGTCCGAGATGCAGTCGATGCGGTTCAGCAGTTCCCCGGCGATGCCGCGTGCCGCGAGCAAGCGGTTCAGCCCCGAGTCGAGTTGCGCGAGCGCCTGCGCGACGCCATGGCTGATCGCAGCGCCGTTTGGCGCATCGCGAACCGCGGCAATGGCCTGGTCGAGCACGCCGAACAGGCCGATGCGCTGGCTCGGCGCGACGGTGAGCGCGTCGCCGGCCATCGGCGTGCCGCCGGCCGACAACGAGATGCCGTCGAACCGGATCGCCTGGCCTGCTTGATAAGGCTGCCCCGACTGCACGACGGCGCCGCCGGTGCTGTCGATCACGTCGTACTGCGTGGTGCCGCCGGCAGTGCTGAACTCGATGCGGTAGCCGTGGCCGGTCAGTGCCGACGGATCGACCACCTGGCCCGCGTCGCTGAAGACACTGGCATCGGCGGGCGACCGGGCAATCGAAAACACGCCGTTGCCGCTTGGCACGTCCATCCAGGTCGCATGGCCATCGAGCGCCGCAGGCACCGATTGCGCACCGGCCGCCGCCTGGCCGGCCAAGCCGTCGAACACGACGCCGCCGCCCGCATCGGCGAACGGCCGGGCGCTGCTGCCCAGACCTGCGAACAGCGGCATGCCGTTGCTGTCGTCGCTGTTCGCCAGTTCCAGCAGCTGCGCGCGCAGGCCGGTCAGCTGCTGCGCGATGCTGGCCCGGTCGCTCGGCGCCAGTGCCGCGTTGCCGGCCTGGATCACGAGCGCGCGGAAATCCTGCATCGCGCTGCTGGCGTGGCCCAACGCTGCTTCAGCCGTGCTGACCGAATTGCGCTGCGCTTCGAGCGCACGCTGGTCGGTCGCGACCCGCGACAGCCGCGTGTTCGCGCGTTCGGCCTGGGCTGCAGCGGTCGGGTCATCGCTTGGGCGCAGCACGCGCTTGCCCGCGCTCAGCTGCTCCTGCAGGCTGGACAACTGTCCTTGTCGCGCGGTGAGCTGGCGCACCGCGCTCGCATAGCGGTCCGCGCTGCCAAGCCGGGTGTTGTCAATGGACATGGAAATGGAATCCTCAGTAGTTGTCGGTTTAAGTTCCTGCGACGCATGAGGTGCACTGGACTTGTCCCAGCAGGGGCCGCGGAGCCGGCTTCGCCGGGCCGCAGGCGCCGCCCCCCGAAGAGGGGGTAGCCGAGAACCGACCGCAGGGAGCGAAGGCTGGGGGTCAGTTCATCCCTCGCAACAGCGTATCGAACACGTTCTGCGCGACCTGAATCATCTTGGCCGACGCCTGGTAGGCCTGCTGGTATTGCAACAGGCGCGCGGCTTCCTCGTCGAGGCTCACGCCGGCTGCGCTGCTGCGCTCGGACTCCAGGCCGGCGGCAATCGACGTCGACGCGTCGGCCGCATAGTGCGCGCTTTGGGTGCGCACGCCGAGCTGGGCCATCAGCGCGGCGTGGCCGTCGGCCATCGGCGCACCGTCGAACACGGCCTTGTCGCGCAGCGCGAGCAGGGCGCTCGCATTGCCTGCATTCAGGCGACTGAATGCAGGCGAGGTCGCCTCGATCGTGATGCTGTCGCCCGGCGCGGGCACGCCGCGCAGGTTCAGCGACCAACCGTTGTATTCGATCGGCTGACCGGCCGTGTATGGCACGCCGGTTGGATTGCCAGTGCCGCTGCCGTTCACGTCGAACGTGCCGCTGCCGGTGAACGTCAGCGTGACCGTCGCGTTCAGGTTGGGGTCGGCACGGCTTGCCGCAAGCGAACCGACGGCCAGGGTGCCGCCGTTGCCGCTGGCGGCACGTGCCTGCACCGGGCTGGCCACGGCGAGCTCGCGCGGCGACGTCAGCGCCGACTGCATGGCGCCGGCTGCGTCGGCATAGGGCTTGATGACGAACGCATCGCCAGCGGCTGCCGAACCGCTGTCCAGCTCGAAGCGCAGGCCGTCGATCTGGATCGGCAGCGCGCCGGTGAAATGGCTCGAGCGGCCGTCCGACAGGCGCCTGACATCGATGCCACCGGTCGGATCGAACGCGACGGCGTAGGACGAAGCGACCAGCGCGCTCGCATCGACGACCGTCGTGCGCAGCACTGCATTGCCGCCGTTGCCGGGCAGCGGCGTGGCGTCGGCGATGGCGATCGGCTTGAACAGGTCGCGGCCGGCTGTGCCGTTCAGGTCGACGCCGAGCCGGTGCTGCGCGTTCAGCTCGGTGCCCAGCGCAAGCGCCATCCGACCGAGCTGGTCGTTCACTTGCACCAGATCGGTGTTCTGAAACTGCAGCAGGCCGGCCACGGAGCCGCCCCCGAGCGTGGCCGGGTCGATCGTCGTGGTCAGCGTCCCGCGCGTGATCGACAGCCGGCTGCCGCCGTCCGCATCGGTTGCCAGCGCGACTTTCGCGCTGGTCGCGCCGAGCACCAGTGCCTGGTTGCCGATGAACACGCTGAGCGTGCCGTCATTCGCTGCAACGGTGCTGGCTTGCACTTGGTTGTTGAGTTCGCGCAGCGCCTGGTCGCGCTGGTCAAGCAGGTCGTTCGGGCTGTGCCCGACGCCTTGCGCGCGCGCCACCTGCTCGTTGAGCGAGCCGATCTGCGCGGCCAGCGCGTTCACGGTCCGGATCGACTCGCCGAGCTGGCTGCCGACGCTCGAGCGCAGGTCGGACAGGCGCTGGTGCGCGTCCTGGAAACGCGTGGCCAGTTCGTCCGCACGGGTCAGCACGACGTTGCGTGCGGTCAGGTCGGTCGGCACGCTGGCGACATCGGAAAACGCATTCAGCGTGTCGTTGACCGCAGCGCCGAGGCCGTTGACACCGCCTTGGAAGATGTCCTGCAGCGCATCGAGGCGCTCGGCGCGCGTGCTGTCCATCGCCTGGATCGACTGCGCGAGCGACGCCTGGCGGGTCAGGAACTCGCTGTGCGCACGCTCGATGTCGGCGACCTCGACGCCCTGGCCGGAGTAGCCGTTGCCGGTGTAGCGGCCCGCCACCTGCTGCAGCACCGCGGTCTGGCGTGAATAGCCGACCGTGTTGGCATTCGCGATGTTGTGTCCGGTGGTCGCCAGTGCAGCCTGGTTCGCAAGCAGCGCGCGGGTGCCGATGTTCAGCAACGAATTCATGCCGGCTCCTTGGCGCTGGGCGGTAGTGGGTTGGGAAAGTGTTTCATATCCACTTCAAATGGACTGCGAACGCTGCAGTTGCAGCGCGGTATTGATTGCACGGCTCAGCTTGGCCGCGTAGGCGGGGTCGGTCGCGTAGCCGGCGCGCTGCAGCTCGCCCGCATAGCTGGTTGCCGACGCGGTACTGGCACGCGCCTGCGCATAGCGCGGGCTGGTCGCAATGAGCCGCGCGTAGTCGCGGAACGATTCTTCGTACGAGTCGTAGGCGCGGAACTTCGCGCTCACCTTGCGTGCTTCGCCGCCCTCGTATTCGGTGGTCGTGATCTCGGCCACCCGGCCGGTCCAGCCCGCATTTGCCTTGATGCCGAACAGGTTGAACGAATTGCTGCCGTCGGCATTGCGGATCTCGCTCTTGCCCCAGCCGGTTTCGTGGCCGGCCTGGCCGAGCATGAAGCCGGCCGGAATGCCGGTGGCCTGCGCGACCCGCTCGGCTGCATCGTTGTGCTGCGCGACAAAGCCGCTCTGGCTCGCATTCGGGTTGATCGCGGTGGTCGCCGTACCACTCCTGCTGCCAAGCGCTACCGTGGACGGCACATTCAACGCGGCGATCGGCACGCTGCCGCGTGCGTTGCCGGTCATCTGCTGTGTGAGTTGGCGCGTGATTGCATCGGTCAGACCGCCCGGCATGCCGGCGAGCTGCACCGCGAATTGCTGGTCCAGCAGGTCGCTGCCGAGCTTCTCGCCGTCGCTGTCCATCAGGCCCGATTTCATGGTTGCTTCGCGCATGCTCTTGATCAGCTCGCGCATGAACAACGACTCGAACTGCTTGGCCGCTTCCCTGACCGCTTTCGGATCGTTGCCGCCGGCGGCGAACTTGAGCGTGTCGAGCGAGCGCGCATCGGCCGCCAACCCGCGGCTGCCGCTGGCCTGCAGTGAGTTCGACATTGCTGCGATCGCCATCTCAGTGTTCCTCGGCGCTGCGCGCCACTTGCGACCGGAAGAATCCGTCCGCTCTGATCCAGCAGGGGCCGCGGACCGGCTTGGTCCGGCCGCAGGCGCCGCCCCCGGGGAGGGGGAAGGCGAGAGTCGACCGAAGGCAGCGTTGCCTGGGGGTGAGCATCAGATCACCTCCAGTTCGGCGTTCAGCGCGCCGGACGCCTTGATCGCCTGGAGGATCGCCAGCAGATCCTGCGGCGTGGCGCCCAATGCATTGAGCGCACGCACCACATCGGCCAGTTGCGGAGCAGCCGGCACCTGGATCAGCACGCCCGGCTCCTGCTTGATCTGGATGCTGGCCTGTTCGGCCACCACGGTCTGCCCGCCGGAAAACGGTGCCGGCTGACTCACCAGCGGTGTCGAGTTGATCGTGACCGACAGGTTGCCGTGCGCGATCGCACAGGGCCCCAGCGTGACCGCCTGGTTCAGCACGACCGAGCCGGTGCGGGCGTTGATCACGACCTTGGCGGCCGGCGCGGCCAGCTCCAGACTCAGCTCTTCCAGTTCGGCGATGAAGTTGACGCGTGCGTTCGGGTCTGCCGGTGCGAGCACCTGCACCGTGCGGCCATCGAGCGCACGCGCGGTGCCGGGCCCGAGCTTGCGGTCGATGACCTGGGCGACCCGGCGCGCGGTCTGGAAGTCGACCGCGTTCAGGCCCAGGTTGATGCTGTCGCCTTCGAGCAGCGGCGACGGCACGCCGCGCTCGACCTGGGCGCCGTTCGGCACCCGACCCGCGCTCAGGTGGTTGATCTGCACCTTGCTGCCGGCCGCCGACGCGCCGGCGCCGGCCACCACCACGTTGCCCTGCGCGAGCGCATAGATCTCGCCATCGGCACCGCGCAGCGGCGTGGCCACCAGCGTGCCGCCCCTGAGCGACTTGGCGTTGCCCATCGACGACACGTTCACGTCCACCGTCTGCCCGGGTTGCGCGAATGCGGGCAGTTGCGCGGTCACGATCACCGCCGCCACGTTCTTCAGCTGCAGCTGCGAAGCGCGGTTGTCCGGCAGCGTGATGCCGAGCTGCTGCAGGTAATTGGCGACGCTTTGCGTCGTGTATGGCATCTGCGTGGTCTGGTCGCCGCTGCCGTCCAGCCCGACGATCAGGCCATAGCCGGTCAGCTGGTTGCTGCGCACGCCCTGTACGGCGGCGATTTCCTTGATCCGGACCGCATGCGCAGGGCAGATCAACGCCAGGCTGGCCACCAGCATGGCTATCAAATTTCGTAGCAAGGTATACATGATGGGCCTGCACTAGAACGGCAAAACGTTCATAAATACGCGTGCGAGCCAAGGCATCGCCTGCGCATCGCTTTGCGCGCCGCGGCCGCGCGACTCGATGCGCACGTTGGCAACCTGGGTCGAACTCACCGTGCTGCCGGCCTGGATCGCACGTGGATCGATCGAGCCCGAGAAGCGCAGCACGTCGACGTTCTGGTTGACGCCGATCTGCTTCTCGCCGGTCACGACCAGATGGCCGTTCGGCAGCACCTGCACCACGGTCGCGGTGATGGATCCGTAGAACGCATTCGCGCTCTCGGTGCCGCCCTTGCCCGCGAAGTTCTGCGCCGAATCGGCACTCACGCCAGCGCGCTTGAACGAGTTGGGTGAGAAAAACGGCAGCGCGCTGATGCTCGCTGCCAACCCGCTTTTCTTGTCGATCGAAGACGTCGACTTCTGGCTCGCCGTGATGTTCTCGACGATCACGATCGTCACGTTGTCGCCGACCAGCCGCGCGCGCCGGTCTTCGAACAATGGCCG
Organism: Burkholderiaceae bacterium; assembly: GCA_965218765.1. Lineage (GTDB taxonomy): Bacteria > Pseudomonadota > Gammaproteobacteria > Burkholderiales > Burkholderiaceae_C > JBBPYC01. The sequence goes on from CBDCLU010000006.1 coordinate 80,612, forward strand.
ATAGTTCACCGCACTGAACAGGCTGCCGTTGACGGGGCGCGCCTGCGCCAGCGGCTGCAGCGCGATCGGCGGCGGCGCCGTTGGCGGCATGTCCACCGGCGGTGGCGGCGTCAACGTGCTGCAGCCCGCAGCTAGCACAGCGACCAGCGCGACAACCAAGACCCGAACAACGATGTTCATAACGATTCCAAAGTGACCACAAGACCCGAAACGCTTGATCCCTCCCCGACCCATTCCAGCAGGGGCCATGGAGCCGGCTCCGCCGGGCCGTAGGCGCCGCCCCCGGTGGGGGGAAGGCGAGAGCCGACCGAAGGGAGCGAAGCCTGGGGGAGAGCTAGATCTGCGACAGCTTCTGCAACATCTGGTCGCTGGTCTGGATCGCCTTCGAATTCATCTCATAGGCGCGCTGCGTCTGGATCATCGAAACCAGTTCCTGCACCACGTTCACATTCGACGTTTCCAGAAAACCCTGCATCACCGAGCCGAGCCCGTTGCTGCCTGCGGTGCCGCCCTGCGGCTGGCCGGATGCGGCGGTCTCCGCATACAGGTTCTCGCCGCGCGGCTCCAGGCCGGCCGGGTTCACGAAGTTGGCCAGCGCCAGCGTGCCGATCTGCTGCGGCGCGGTGCTGCCAGCCACGCTGGCCGACACCGCGCCGCTGCTGGAGATGCTGATGTTGGTCGCGTTCGGCGGCACCGTGATGCCGTTGGCGACCGGCAGCCCGGAGGCCGTGACGAGCCGGCCCTGCGCATCGACCTGGAACGAGCCGTCGCGTGTGTAGCCGGTGGTGCCGTCGGGCATCGTCACCTGGAAGAAGCCGTTGCCCTTGATCGCGAGGTCCAGCTGGTTGTTGCTCTGCTGCATGCTGCCCTGCGTGAAGGAGCGACTCGTTGCGACCGTGCGCACGCCCAGGCCGATCTGCAAGCCGGTCGGCAACTGCGACTGCTCGCTGCTGTTGGCGCCGACCTGGCGCAGGTTTTGATACATCAGGTCTTCGAACATGGCGGTGCCGCGCTTGAAGCCGGTGGTCGATACGTTGGCCAGGTTGTGCGAGATGACGTCGAGCTGCGTCTGCTGCGCTTCCATGCCGGTCTTGGAGATCCAGAGCGAATTGATCATGTTGGGTCCTAATGAGTGGGCGGTGGCGGGCGCGGCATCAGCCTTGCAGCGAAAGCAGCTGCGCGGCCGATTTGTCTGCGGTCTCAGCGGTTTGCAGCAGCCGCATCTGCGCTTCGAACTGGCGCGCGGCGGCGATCATGCCGACCATGGTTTCGACCGGGTTCACGTTCGAGCCTTCCAGCGCGCCAGTCTCCAGCCGACCGGCCGGGTCGGCCGGCAGCGGGTCCTGCGAGGCAGTGCGAAACAGGCCGTCGGCGCTGCGGCGCAACGGGTCCTCGGCGCCCGGCGTTGCCAGCTTGATGCGGCCGACGTTGGCCGATGGCGCGTTACCGGTCTTCGCGCTCAGGGTGCCATCAGCGCCGATCGTGAGCTCGGCGCCAGGTGGTACGTCGATCGGCGCGCCGCCATCGGACAGCACCACCAACCCCGAGCTGGTCACCAGCGTGCCTTGCGACGACACCTGGAACGCGCCGGCCCTTGTATACGCTTCGGTGCCGTCCAGACCCTGTACGGCAAACCAGCTCGCGCCGCGCGGGGCCATGTCGAGTTCGCGGCCGGTACGCTCGATTGCGCCGGGCTTGCTGTCGTGACCGGACGTGGCTTCCATCGCGAACACGCGCGTGGTCGCGCCGTCGCCTTGCAGCGGCACCGCGCGAAACGCCGACAGCTCGGCACGGAAGCCCTGCGTCGACGCGTTCGCGAGGTTGTTCGCCAGCACGGTCTGGCGCTGCACGGCGGCGCTGGCGCCGCTCATGGCGGTGTAGATCAGGTGGTCCATCGCACGGCGCCTTCAGTCGAACGGTCGGTGAAGTGACCGTGCCTCAGCGCAGATTGACCAGGGTCGACATGACCTGATCCTGCGTCTTGATGGTCTGCGCATTCGCCTGATAGGCGCGCTGGGTCGTCATCATGTTGACGAGTTCGGCGGTCAGGTCGACGTTCGACTCTTCCAGCGTGTTGGCGCGCAACTGGCCGAACGTGCCGGTGCCCGGGGTGCCACGTACCGGCTGGCCGGATGCGCTGGTCTCGACCCAGTCGCCCGAGCTGGTTGGTGACAAGCCCTGCACATTGCGAAAATTGGCCAGCACGAACTGGCCGGCCGACTGCGTCTTGCCGTTCGAGTAGCTGGCACTGATGACGCCGTCTTTTTCGATCTTTAAGCCGGTTAGCTGGCCGGCCGTGTAGCCGTCCTGCGACAGGTCGGACACCGTGAAGCGCGAGTTCACCTGGGTCATGCGGCTCAGGTCGAGATCGATGTCGAACGTCACGGCCGGATCATTCGGCGATGCCAGCGTGAGCTTCGGCACCGGCGAACCGGCCTTGTCAAGGGTGCCGTCGGCGTTGAATTTGAGCGTGAACGGGGTCGAGGTGGTCGGGTCGCTGCCGTTCACGCTGGTATAGACCTCCCAGGTGTTGTTCGCAGTCTTGGTGAAGCTCAAGGAAACCGGCACTTCAAGCCCCTGTGCGTCGAAGCCGGTGAAGGAAGTGGAGTAGGTCGACAGCGGCGTCGGTGGTGACGCGCTGGCGGCTACCGCGGCGCGCGCGTCCAGCGTGATGTCGGCGCCGGCCCTGGTCGACATCTTCGCGGCCAGCGGGGAGCCGGTGGGCAGTTTGAGCGGCTTTGCGTCGCCGACTTCACGTACCCCATCGGCATCGTTCGGATAGCCCATCACCTGCGCGCCGGAATTGGTCACTAGGTTGCCTTCCGCGTCCAGCTTAAGGTTGCCGGCACGCGTGAAGGACGTGCTGCCGTCACTGTTTCTAAGCTGGAAGAAGCCACCGCCGTTGATCGCCACATCCAAGTTGTTGCCGGTCGTCGTCAGCGCGCCTTGCGAAAACTGCTGCGATACGGTGTCGACCTGCACGCCGAGCCCGGCATTGCTGCCGCCAGACGCGCTCGCATAGATCTGCGAGAACTCGGCGCGTGACGTTTTCATGCCGGTGGTGTTGGCGTTCGCGATGTTGTGGCCGATCACGTCGAGGCTGCGGCTGGCCGCGTTCAGGCCGGACAGGCCTTGCTGAAAACTCATGGAAAGTACTCCTGGGAAGTCAAAAAAAGCGGAGAAGACAAGAACGGTGAAAACCAGGTCTCTGCAGCTGTCAAAGCACCGCGCGCACGCTGCCATACGGCGTGGTGCCGGTGCCGGCCAGGGTCAGCACCAAGCCGCTGGCGCCATTGCCGACGGACATCACGGTGTCGCGCATCAGCGCCGTGCTTGCAACCGGCTCGGCGCCGTTGCCGGCCAGCACGGTGAAGCGCAGCGGCCCGGCATCGTCCGGCCAGTTCTTGGTGTCGAGCGTGAAGCTGTGCTGACCAGCGCCTTTGCTGCCCAGCGATACGGTATCGACGACCTTGCCGTCGGCGCTGGTCACCTGGATCTTCACGCTGGTGGCAGCGCCGGCGAGCTCGATTGCACCGACCGCGCTGTGGGCTTTGTCGTCAATCGCAAGCTGGTCGCCTTCGACCAGCACGCCATGGCCGACCAGACCGCCGGCCTGCAGCATCTGCACCGACCCCATCTGCGTGGCCATCGCCTTCATCGTCTCGTTGAGTTGCTGAATCCCGGTGACGGTATTGATCTGCGCGATCTGCGAGGTCATCTGCGCGTTGTCCATCGGGTTCATCGGGTCCTGGTTGCTGAGCTGCGCGACCAGCAATTTCAGGAACCGGTCCTGCGAGCCGCTTGCATCCTTCGCTGCCAGGGACGAAGCCGAATCCACAACGGATTTCGTGTTGATCGGGTTGATGCCGCCCGACAGTCCGGCCGTGGCAAGGGTGGAGGTCATGATCTGAGGCGTCCTTCTCGTGGTTGCTTACTGGCCGAGCTGCAAAGTCTTCAGCAGCAGGTTCTTCGCGGTGTTCATGACTTCCACGTTGTTCTGATAGGACCGTGAGGCCGAGATCATGTTGACCATCTCCTCGACCGCGTTCACGTTCGAATGCATCACGTAGCCTTCTGCATCGGCCATTGGGTTGGCCGGCTCGTGCACCTTGCGGCCTTCGGCCGGGTTCTCGGTGATCGACTCAATGCGCACACCGGCCGCCGTATCGTGCTGCATCAGATGCGTCTGGAACACCACCTGGCGCGCCTTGTAAGACTGGCCGTCGGGACCGGCCACCGCATCGGCATTTGCGAGGTTGCTGGCCACCACGTTGAGCCGCTGCGACTGCGCGCTGACCGCGCTGCCGGAGATGCTGAAGATCGAGAACATCGACATCGCTTACTGTCCCTGAATCGCCGACAGCAGGGTCTTGCTGTGGCTGTTGATGAAGCGCAGCGTGGCCTCGTAGCGCACCGCGTTATCGGCGAACGCGGCGCGTTCGCGGTCCAGGTCGACGCTGTTGCCGTCGAGCGTGGGCTGCGTCTGCACGGTATAGCCGCCGCCTTCGCTGCCGCCGACGGTTGTGGCCGCCAGCGGGATGTGGCGTGCGTCGGTGCGGCCGGTAGCCGGGCGGTCCAGGCCGATGCGGCCGGGGGACCCATCGGCGACAGCGCCCAGCGCGTCGGCAAAGCTGAAGTCGCGTGCCGCATAGCCGGGCGTGTCCGCATTCGCGATGTTGCCGGCGAGCATCTGCTGGCGTTCCGCGCGCAGCACCAGCGCACGGCTTTGAAAGTCCAGCGAGTTCGTCAGTTTGTCCAGCATGGGCAGCTCGGGGCGTCTTGTGGCGGTCGTGTTCGGGAAATTGCAGGTCACGCCCGGGCGCCTTTCTAGCGTCCGGTGCGGCAAATTGTGGTGGCGCGCGAGCAGCGCGAAGCGTTGATAAGCAGCATGAAGCGCGCGCTGTTCAGGCCTTCACGCGTGATCTCTGAGCTCTACAGTTCGATGTAATTCGATCCATCCATTTCCGTTTCAGGAGTCGTCGGCCATGCGCTGCCATCCGTCGTTCACCCGCGTGCTGCTTGCGTCCACTGCGCTGCTGCTGGCGGTGGCCGCTCACGCACAGCAACCGGCGTCGCTCGAGGCCGGCCAGGCCGAACCCGACTTCGTGCAGGCGACGCGCCAGTGGCTCGACGAAGCGGTCGCGAAATCGCAGTCGCTGAGCGCGACACCGCTGCGCATGGAAGTCAGCCTGGGCGCGCTCGATCCACGGCTGCGGCTCGCACCGTGCATGCAGGTCGAGCCGCACCTGCCTGCCGGCAGCCGGCTCTGGGGACGCACCCGGCTCGGTCTGCGCTGCATCGACGGCAGCGCGCGCTGGAGCGTGTTCCTGCCGGTCACGGTGAAGGCGTTCGGCCCGGCCTGGGTGCTGCGCGACAACGTGATGGCTGGCGCGGAGTTGAAGGTGTCCGATGCGCTGCAGACCGAAGCGGACTGGGCGGCCGAGCCGTCGCCGGTGGTGCTGGATCCATCGCAGTGGGTCGGCTCCAGCGCTGCGCGTGGACTGCTCGGCGGGCAGGCGCTGCGCCAGTCGATGATCCGGCCCGCGCAGGCGTTCGCCGCCGGCACCCAGGTGCGCGTGATCGCCACGGGTCCAGGCTTCACCGTCACGTCCGACGCACAGGCGCTGGGTGCGGGCGTGGTCGGCCAGACGGTGCGTGTGCGCATGGACAACGGCCGCATGACGACCGGCGTGGTGCAGGACGCGAAAACCGTGCTGCTGGGTCTGTAGCCGACACAGCTTGTTGCGACTTTGTTTGCGTAGAGGCTTCAAGTTTTTCTTGGCAGTGCCGAAATCACAGGAAGCATGCTTCTTCTGGTTGAAGCACAGGAGTCCTCACGATGAAGATCAATCCTTCCAACGACGTCGCGCTGCCGATCACGCCGACGGGCAGTACCAAGCTCGCCAGTGGCACTTCTCCGCATCCGGCCTCGGCAGTGGCCACCGAGCGCGCTGCCGCAGCTGGCGGCACCGGCGTGCCGTTCCGGACCTCGGCGGCGTTTCATGCGTTCGGCGCGGCGGCCGGAGATTCGGGTATCGACGCGGCGAAGGTAGCCGCAGTGCGTGCGGCGATCGACAACGGCACGTTTCAGGTGAATGCGCAGAGCGTGGCCGACAAGTTGCTGTCCAACGCGCAGGAAATGCTGCGCCGCGGCTGAAGCGCTTGCCCATGTCGAACCTGCTGGACGCACGCGAAGCCGAAGCGTTGCTGCACGAACTGGAGCGCAGGCTCAGCTTGGTCGATGCGCAGTTGCTGTCAGCCGAGCCGGCTCGTCTGGAGCAGGCGTGCGCCGAGGTGCGTGATGGCAGCTTTGCGGTTGCCGACCTTCTGGCCATGAGCTCGGCTGCCCGTGGCTTGCCGCATTCGGCGCAGGACGCCGTGCTGCGCAAGCGAATCGATTCGGTTGCGCAGCGCCTGCTCGATCAGCGCAACTGCCTGGCACGTCGCAGCGTGGTGGTGGACCGCACGCTGGACTCGATCATGCGTCCCGAGCGTGAAGCCACCTACCGAGTTCCGGGCGCGCGGCGCGCCTTCGGCAAGTCCTGAGAGCACCATCGGTCACTGCCGGCGGTTGCCAGTTTCAATGGCTGCGCATCTTCACGCGCAAGCGCGCAATCGACTGGCTGTGCAGCTGGCATACACGCGACTCGGTGATGCCCAGCACAGCGGCGATTTCCTTCAGATTCATGTCGTGTTCGTAGTACATGCCCATGATCTGCTTTTCCCGCTCGGGCAGCGTCTCGATCGCGGTGACCAGTGCGCGGCGCATCCGCTGGTCCCCCAGAATGCCCATCGGGTCGGCTGCCGCATCGCCCGCGTGGCGATCCAGGAAACCCTCATCGTCTTCCTGGTCGCCGCCGATGTCCTCCAGGTAAACCAGTTGCGTGCCGCGCACGCGCCCGAGCAGCGCCTGGTAGTCTGCCAGCGACATCGACAGCTCAGCGGCGATCTCCGACTCGGCTGGCGCGCGTCCAAGCCGATGCTCTAGCCGATGCAGCGCCTGTTCGATCTGTTTCTGGCTTTTGCGCGAGCCGCGCGACATCCAGTCGCCTTCGCGCAGTTCGTCGAGCATCGCGCCGCGGATGCGCTGGGTTGCGAAAGTCTCGAACTGCACGCCCTGGCTCGGTTCGTAGCGGGACAACGCATCGGCCAGCCCGATCATGCCGACCTGGATCAGGTCGTCGAGCTGCACGTTCGGCGGCAGCTTGGCGATCATGTGGTGGGCAAGCCGCTGCACCAGCGGCACGTGCTTGCGGATCAGCGCATCGCGGTTGAGGCTGCCGCTGGATGTGTAGACCAACACCGGCGTTGCTGCAGCCGCGGTCATGGCCGAATGGTCTGGCGCCTGCATGTCAGGCGGCGCAGGCGGCCGGGGAGAAATAGAAGTCGAGATCGGCACCAGCCGGATCGAACGGCAACAGTCGGTCGCCGTGCATCGAGCTGCGCACCAGCTCGGCCGCATCGGGGGCGTGCCAGTCTTCCGGAACGCGCTGACCGTCGGTGACGCCTCTCAGGGCGAAGCGATGGCGCATCAGCGTGTCCAGTGCAGGGCCGAGCTTGGCGGCTTCATCCAGCTTGGACAGGATCGCCTGAGGGCGCGCGCCGGCCTTGTAGGCGCGCGCCATCTCGTCGAGCGTGTCGCCGTGCGCGCCGGCATTCAACACCAGTACGCGCTGCAGATCGGGCAGGTTCAGCAGTTCGTGCATCTCATGCCGGCGCGGGTCCCGCGGCGAAATGCCCGGCGTATCGATCAGCACCAGCTGCTTGGCCGCCAGCAGCGCCAGCATTTCCTGCAACGCATCGCGGTCGTGGGCGAGATGCGCGACGATGCCGACGCCGCGCCCGAACGTGCGCAACTGCTCATGCGCGCCCGCCCGTTGCGTATCCAGCGTGATGAGCCCGACGCTGGCCGCGCCGTAGCTGCGTGCACACTGCAGCGCCAGCTTGGCAATGGTCGTGGTCTTGCCCACGCCGGTCGCACCGACCAGTGCGAAGATGCCGCCTTCATCGATCATGGAAGGCGCGGCCGGATCGATCGTCAGCATGCCTTCGAGCGCGGCCGTGACTGCCCGCAGCGTGGCGTCCAGGTCCAGACCGATCCGGATCTGCGACAACACCGCGCGTGCCAGCGCGGCCGAATACCCGGCCCGCACTAGCCTGAGCATCAGCTGGGACTGCACCGGATCGAGCCGGGCCTGGCCAAGCCAGGCCAGCGTGCTGAAGCGCTCCTCCATCAGCTGCTTCATCGCGGTCAGCTCCTTGAGCACATGGCCGGCAAGTTCTGGACTGCCGACAGCGCTGCGTGCAGCCGTCGCGGCAACCGGCTGTCGGGCCGTGGCCGGCGCCGCTAGCACGTCCGGTGCCGGCGCAGATGCGGCAGCGGGTGCCGCGACCGTCGCAGCCGGACGTAGCGGTCGTGGATCGGCTGACGGCAGGACGGATCGCGCTGCCGTCGCCTCGGCTTGCGGCGCGACCGGCATCGCAGCAGCCGGCAGTGCGACTGGTGCCGACAACGCAGCGGCGGCAGGCAGCGCATGCGCTGGCTCCGGTTGCGGCGGGCTGAGCGGGCGTTGCGGTGCGCGGCCGGTGGCCTGAGCGGCTTCCTCCTGCTGGCGCCGCAGCATGCGTTCGCGCACGTAGTCCTGGAACGACAGCGTGCTCATCGCGAGCCGTTCGGTGTCGGCCTGCACCTGGGCCTGGGTGGACCGTCCGTCGGCAGGAGCGCTGGACGTTGCGCGGGCGGCTGGTGCCTGCGCCGGCGCCGCAGTAGCACGCACCAGCAATGGCGTCTCCACGCGCGGCGCAGCAGGCGTGCTGGCCGACAGCAGATCATCTTCGGCGGCAGCCGAGATTTCCACGCCGTCGGCGGTCTGCCGGTTCGACAGCACCAGCGTGGCCTCACCGAACACGGCGCGCGCCAGCGCGAGTGCCTCGCGCGCGGTGGGGGCGGAAAAGCGTTGGATGTTCATGCTCTAAGCTGACGCTCCACGAAGCAGGGGACCGATTCGAATGGTGTGGGTTTCCGGAATTTCGCTGTGGCCGAGCACCTGCATGCGCGGTGCGGTCCGGCGCACCAGCCGGGCCACTGCGGCGCGGATCAGGTCCGGCACCAGCAGGCAGGCCGGCACGCCGCGCTCTTCCTGCTTCTGTGCGACTTCGGCTGCGGTGCGCGTGAACCCTTCGGCGACGCCGGGATCGAGCGCGGGTGCCTGCGCGTTGCCGAGCGCCTGCACCAGCAGCCGCTCGAAACCGGGCTCGATCGCGATCACATCGAGCTCGCGCGTGGGTCCGTAGATCTGCTGCACGATCGCCGGTGCCAGCGCGATGCGGACCCGGCGCGCGAGCTCGTGCGCATCAGTCACGTTTGCCGCGTGCTCGGCCAATGTCTCGACGATGGTGCGGATGTCGCGGATATGCACGGACTCCTCCAGCAGCAGCTGCAGCACCTTCTGGAAGGTCGAGATCGGCACCAGCTTGGGCACCACTTCCTCGATCAGCTTCGGCGACAGACGGCTCACGTGTTCGACCAGTTGTTGGGTTTCGCTGCGACTCAACAAACGGGCCGCCTGCACCTGCATCAAATGTGACAGATGCGTGGCCATCACGGTCTCCGAATCAACCACCGTGAAACCGCCTATTTGCGCGCTTTCCTTCTGGCGTTCTTCGATCCAGTGCGCGGGCAGCCCGAACGCCGGGTCGGTGGTCGGCGTGCCGATCAGCGGCGTGCTGAGGCCGCCCGGATTAATGGCCAGATACATGCCCGGAAACGCCTCGCCCTCGGCGATCATCACGCCGCGCAAGGTGATCCGGTAGCCGCTCGGTTTCAGGTCGAGGTTGTCGCGCACATGCACCGCCGGCGGCAGGAAGCCGACTTCCTGCGCGAACTTGCGGCGCACGCCCTTGATGCGCGTGAGCAGGTCGCCCTGGCGGCTCTTGTCGACCAGCGCGATGAGACGGTAGCCGAGCTCGAGCCCGAGCAGGTCGACCGGCTGCAGGTCGTCCCAGCTCGCTTCCGCATCGGGCGCCGGTGCCGGCGGTGGCGCCAGCACGGTGCCGGGTGCGGGTCGGCGCGACAGGTTCCAGGCGCCCCAGCCAAGGATCGAGGCAATGACCAGAAATACCAGATGCGGCATGCCCGGCACGATCCCGAGCAGGCCCAGGATCGCGGCCGTCAGGCCCAGCACGCGCGGCGTGGTCAGCAATTGCTGGATGATCTGCCTGCCGACGTCTTCCTCCTTGCCGACCCGCGAGATCACCATGGCCGCCGCGACCGAGATCAGCAGCCCCGGAATCTGCGCGACCAGCGCATCGCCGACCGCCAGCAGCACATAGGTATCGGCCGCCTTGCCCGGTGCCAGACCATGCTGCAGCACGCCGACCGCAAAGCCGCCGACCACGCTGATCACGAGGATCAGGATGCCCGCGATCGCATCGCCGCGGACGAACTTGGAGGCACCGTCCATCGAGCCGAAGAAGTTCGCTTCCTCGGACACCTCGAGCCGGCGCCGGCGTGCTTCCTTTTCGTCGATCAGGCCCGCGTTCAGGTCGGCATCGACCGCCATCTGCTTGCCCGGCATCGCATCCAGCGTGAAGCGGGCCGAGACTTCGGCAATCCGCTCTGCGCCTTTGGTGACGACCACGAAGTTGATCACCACCAGAATCGCGAACACGATCAGGCCGACCGCGAAGTTGCCCCCGATCAGGAAGTGGCCGAACGCCTCGATCACGGCACCAGCCGCGCCTGGCCCGGTGTGGCCTTCCAGCAGCACCACGCGGGTCGATGCGACGTTCAGCGACAGCCGCATCAAGGTGGTGAGCAGCAGCACCGACGGGAACACCGAGAAGTCGAGCGGCCGCACCATGTAGGCTGCGACCATCATCACCATCAGCGCCACCGCGATGTTCAGCGTGAAGAAGCCGTCCAGCAGCCAGGGCGGGATCGGCAGCACCATCAGCGCCAGGATCGCGACCACCAGCAGCGGCGCAGCCGCGCGCTGCAGCGTGCCGCCGTTGCCGCTGAGCCAGCGACGCGCTGCCGCCATCACGTCGTTGCTCACGCGTTGCTCCTGCCGGGCCGGGCGGTCGTGTTCAATGGATCGAGTTCCGGCGGCACCACCGGGTCGGGCACGCCGACCGGCATTGGACCCTCGCCACGCAGTGCGGCCTTCAGCCGATAGACGTAGGCCAGCACCTGCGCCACGGCTGCATACAAGGTCGAAGGGATCGGCTGATCCAGCTCGGCGTGCGCATACAGTGCACGTGCAAGCATCGGCGACTGCACGATGGGTATCGCATGGCTTTGCGCGACTTCGCGGATTTTCATTGCCAGCAAATCGGCGCCTTTGGAGACCACCTGCGGCGCGCCCATCGTCTGGTCGTCGTAGCGCAGCGCGACCGCGAAGTGGGTCGGGTTCATCAGCACGAAGTCGGCCTTCGGCACCGCGGTGATGCTCACGCGCTGCGACATCTCGCGCGCCGCGTTGCGCTGGTGGCCCTTCATCTGCGGATTGCCGTCGGATTCCTTGTGCTCCTGCTTCACCTCGTGGTGCGACATGCGCAGCTTGGCGCGGTGGAAGTAGCCCTGCAGCGGCACGTCGATCACGGCTGCCGCAAACAGCACCAGCAGCATCAGGCCGAGGCCCGACACCAGCCAGTCGCCGAGTGCGCGCAGCGCCGAGCCGGAGGCCGATGCCTGCAACACCAGGCGGGCCACCTGGTCGATCGAGTTCGAGAGGAAGCTGGTACCCACGGCCAGCAGCAACGCCGACATGAAGACCAGCTTCGCGACGTTGGACAGCTGCTGCTTGCTCACCAGATTGCCGATGCCGGACAGCGGGTTCAGCCGCTTGAAATCAGGCGTGATCGCCTTCAGGCTTGTGATCCAGCCGCCGGCAGCAATGGTGCTGAGCACCGTGGCGGCGATCACGATCGTGGCGAACAGCACGCAGGCAAGCAGCCCCTGGCCGGCCAGTGCTGCCAGGCGCGCGAGCATGTCGCTCGGCTCGGCAATGCTGCGCGCATCGAACACCAGCGCCTGCTGCAGCGCAGATCCCAGATGAGCGAAGCCGGCCGGCGCAAGCAGCAGCAATGCGACCGAGCCGGTGCCCACCACCGCCAGGTGCGAGAGATCGCGTGAGCGTGGCGCCTGACCGTCGCGTCGCGCCTGGTCGAGCTTGCGCTGGGTGGCAGGAAGCTGGCGGTCCTGACTGCTGGATTCCATGGCGGGTTTGGAGCTGTACGAAACTGCCGGGTGTGTGGGCGGCGCCGTTCAGCGCCGCGCGGCCTGCGGAGTGCGCCGGGCCGCGGTCCTGACGACTGCGGCAGCTGCCTCTTCGCTCGCTGCCGCAGCCGGCGCGGGCTTTTTCTCGATCTGCTCGACGATCGCCTTGACCGCATCCGGCGCTTCCAGGCGGGCGCCCCCGAACAGGCGCGATTCGGCCTCGTGCGTGAGCACCGTCACGCTGATGCGGCGATTCACAGGCGCCAGCGGCATATCGCGTTCGAGCAGATCGCTGGCAGCCAGGCCGACCACGCGCACCAGCTTGTCGTCGGGCATGCCGGCGGTGACCAGCTCGCGCCGGGAGGCGTTCGCGCGGTCCGCCGACAGCTCCCAGTTTCCATAGCCGCGCTCGCCGTTTCCATAAGGCGCCGCGTCGGTATGGCCAGCCAGGCTGACCCGGTTCTCGATCCCGTTCAGCGCATTGCCGACCTCGTGCAGGATGTCGCGCATGTAGGGCTTCACAAGTGCGCTGCCGCTGTCGAACATCGGGCGCGCCTGCTCATCGACGATCTGGATCTCGAGCCCGTCGTTCGTGATGGACAGGCGGATCTGGGAGCGGTAATCCTTCAGTTTCGGGTTGCCTGCGATCAGCGCTTCGATCTTCTGCCGCAGCGCTTCCATGCGACGCGCGTCCTGCCGCGCTGCGTCGCTGCGCTTGCTGTCCTTGTCGGTCTTGAGCTTGCGCTCGCCGGATTCCGAATCGGAGCGGTTGACCTGGCCGGCGCTGCGCGTGAGGTCGGTGCCACCGCCCGGCACGACGCTGGAGCTGTTGCCGGCGCCAGTGCCGCCGTCCATCGACACCTTCATCGGCGCATGAAAGTACGAGGCGATGCCCTGCAGGTCGCCTTTCGCGGTCGAGCCGAGCAGCCACATCAACAAAAAAAACGCCATCATCGCCGTGACGAAGTCGGCATAAGCGATCTTCCACGCGCCGCCGTGATGCGCATGCGTGGCCTTCTTGACGCGCTTGATGATGATCGGTTGCAGCTTCTTGCTGCCGGGAGCGGTTGCCATGGCTGTCAGTCCTGTCTGTCCGACAAGGTCGGGTTGCCGTGCATCATTTCTTCTTCACGTGCGACTCGAGCTCGGTGAAGCTCGGCCGCTCGGTTGAATAGAGCACTTTGCGGCCGAACTCGATCGCGGTGGTCGGGTTGTAGCCCTGCATGCTCGCCAGCAGCGTGGTCTTGATGCACTGCAGCTCCTTCGAGCCGTCGTCGGCCTTCTGCTCGAGCAGGCCGCCGAGCGGCTCGACGATGCCGTAGGCCAGCAGGATGCCGAGGAAGGTGCCGACCAGCGCCGAGCCGATCATCGCGCCGAGCACTGCCGGCGGCTGGCCGACCGAGCCCATCGTGTTGACCACCCCGAGCACCGCTGCGACGATGCCGAACGCGGGCAGGCCGCCGGCAAGGCGTGCGATCGCCGAGATCGGCGCGTGCGACTCCTGGTGGTGCGTGTCGATCTCGCTGTCCATCAGCGCTTCGATCTCGTGCGCGTTCAGGTTGCCCGACACCATCATGCGCAGGTAGTCGGTGGTGAACTCGACCACGTGATGGTCGCTGCCGACAGTGGCGTACTTCTGGAAGATCGGCGACTCGGCTGGCGTCTCGACATCTTTCTCGATCGACATCAAGCCGTCCTTGCGCGCTTTCTGCAGGATGTCGTAGAGCAGCGCCATCAACTCCAGGTAGCGCGCCTTGGTGTACTTGGACCCCTTCAGCGCGGTCGGCAGCATCTTCAGCGTGGCCTTCAGCACCTTCGGCTGGTTGTTCACCACGAATGCGCCGATCGCGCCGCCGCCGATCACCATCAGCTCGATCGGCAGCGCATGCAGCACGACGCCGATGTTGCCGCCGTGGATGATGTAGCCGCCGAAGATGCAGCCCAGCGCGACGAGGTAACCGATGATGACGAACATGGCGCGGTGAACGGATTTTTGAAGAAGTAGCCGATTGGGCCTTGAAAGCGCAAGCACCGATCAATGAATAAGGGCCCGGTTGCGGGCCCTGTTCGACTGACTGAAATCCGCTTGCGTGCGGTTTGGAAAAGAAGGCCTGTCAGGTCAGCTGGATGCCGCCGGCAGCACCCCCCTTGCCGGCGCGTGCCGGCGGCTCACACAGGCCGCAGACGAACTGACGTGCGTTCTCATACGGCTCGGTGATGAAGTGCCCGCCGCATTTGCGGCACGGTGTCATCTGGAGCATGCGGTTTTCCACGAACCGCACAAGTCGCCATGCGCGCGTGATGGTCAGCTGCGGCTCTAGCCCACAGGTCGCCAGTTGATCGGTGTAGAGCTGATACGCCTTGATCAGCGCATCGACGCTGTCGAGCGCGCTGGTCTTGTTCAGGTAGATGTGGATGTTCTGGAACAGCGATGCATGAATGTTCGGCTGCCAGGTCAGAAACCAGTCGGTCGAAAACGGCAGCTGACCTTTCGATGGCGAACGGCCGGCCACCTCCTTGTAGAGCTTGAGCAATCGTTCATAGGAAAGGTCGGTCTCGCTTTCCAGCACCTGCAGGCGCGCGCCCATGCGGATCAGGCTGATCGCGCGCTCGATTTGCTGCGACTCGCGCAGCAGGCTCTTGGCGGTGGTCATGGCCGGTGCAGCGCTGGCAGGACTTCAGTGGGTTTCGGCAAAACGGCTCGCCATCACGATGTTCGCGTGCAGCCGGGTGGTGTCGTCATTGGCGGCGCGGCCGGGCAGCTTGTGCTGTGTCAGCAGCCCCCAGACCATGTCGTCGTCGGCGCGGAAGCGGCACAGCAGCATGTTGCCGGATGCGATCTTCATCACCTGCGCGGGCGACAGCATCGCCAGCAGATCGGCCGATTCCTCCGAGATGCCGAGCCGGAACAGCGCCTGCGCCTTGTCGGCGCGGATCAGGCTTTGCGCCAGCATCAGATAGGTCAGGTTGGCTTCGCGGATTTCACTCAGGATCTGTTCGCTGGTCATTTGCTCTTCGCCTCGTAGGGCCGGGACATCCGGCTGAATCGACAAGGTCATTGTGAGCGGTACCGCCGCTTGTTTCTTCATCTGAAACGTCCGGCGTCGAGACGGAACGTGACGTAGTCCACGACGTGCAGAGCCACTGTTGCGCGAATTCGATAGTTAGACGCGCGCGTCTTCCGGTGCGGCGAAATCTTGAGCGAAAAATTCAAAAAGAAAAGGCTAAAGGCAAACGCCTTCGGACCCGAAAACCACCCAACGGGCCGGCAACGAGGTCCGCCAAAGCAGCCGGTGAGTCACTGGCGATAGGTGGCAGCGATGCCGGGAACAGCAGTCAACCTTTTTCTTTAACTTGTCTGGAGATTTTCAAATGAGCGCAACCATCAACACCAACATCATGTCCCTGAATGCACAGCGCAATCTGGGCATGAGCCAGGCTTCGCTGTCTACCTCGATGCAGCGGTTGTCGTCTGGCCTTCGCATCAACAGCGCCAAGGACGATGCAGCGGGCTTGGCGATTTCTGAGCGCATGACTGCGCAGGTCAAGGGCCTAAATCAGGCGGCTCGCAATGCCAATGACGGTATCTCTCTGGCGCAAACGGCCGAAGGTGCACTCAGCCAAGTCGGCAATAACCTTCAGCGCATGCGCGAACTGGCAGTGCAGTCGTCCAACGGTACCAACTCACAGGTCGACCGCGATGCAATGAACGCCGAGTTCACACAGCTCTCGTCGGAAATTCAGCGCGTTTCTGAGCAAACATCTTTCAATGGCAGGAACCTGCTCGATGGTTCGTTCACCGGTGTGAGCTTTCAGGTTGGCGCAAACGCTGGCCAGACCATCACCATCGCAAACATCGCCAACGTGCAAACCGCATCACTTGGGGGCTCGACGACGCGAGTCGCTGGTGCTGTAGCCGCTAGCTCCATTACCGGTTTTGCCACTGCGATCGCCGCCGGTGACCTGACAATCAATGGCACTGACGTGGGTGCGATTGCAGGTGCAGCCAACTCACAAGAGCGAGCTGGGCAAATTGCTGAGGCGATCAATCGCGTATCGGCTCAAACGGGTGTTGGCGCGTCTTACGATGCGGTTTCTGGGCAGCTCTCGTTGACTTCTGCCGCTGCGATCACAGTTGGCGGATCGGCGGCAGCAACGGACACTGGGCTGGCAACCGGCGCATTCGGCGCTTCCACCACGACTACAGGTATCGCTTCTCTGAACGTGTCTTCATTTACGAACAGCCAGATGTCGATCTCGCAACTAGACAAGGCGCTCGCCTCAGTAAACAGTTCACGCGCCACGCTGGGCGCCATGCAGAATCGCTTCGAGTCAGTGGTCGCGAACGTACAGACTTCAGCAGAAAACACGGCAGCCGCCCGCAGTCGCATTCAGGACGCTGATTTCGCTGCAGAAACTGCGAATCTGAGCCGCTCGCAGGTCCTGCAGCAGGCCGGCACCGCGATGATTGCGCAGGCAAACCAGGCACCTCAGGGCGTGCTGGCACTGCTGCGCGGCTGATCGCGCCGTTCGCAAAGCCACAAACAGGGGGCGTTTCACCGCACTCCTTCGGCTTATCACCAAAGGGCAGCGCACGGACAATCCGCCGTGCGCTGCTTTGCTACTTATTGCACGCTCCTCTGCGAAAGAACACCGAATGCCCACCATCTCATCCGCCGGTATCGGCAGCGGCCTGGATGTCAACAGCATCGTGACGCAATTGATGGCGGTGGAGCGCCAGCCGCTTGCCGCACTGGCAACCAGGTCCCGTACGCTGGACAGCAAGATCTCTGCATTCGGCTCGATCAAGTCGCAGTTGTCCACGCTCGGCGACGCGGTTGCCAAGCTGGCGTCGGCAAAGACCTGGGACGCGAAGTCGGCGACGTCGTCCAATGGCGCGGCAGTCGGCGTCAATGTGTCCGACAGCAGCCTGGCCGCAGCCACTTCGTTCAGCGTGGCGGTGTCGCAACTGGCCCGTGGCCAGTCGGTCGCCTCGAATGCGGTGGGAACCAACGCTGGATTCGGCAGCGGGAGTCTGTCGATCCAGCTCGGCACTTGGAACGGCGGTGGTTCGAGTGGCAGCAGTACAACTTTCAGCCCGGGCGCGGACAGTCCTTTCGCCGTGTCGGTCAGTGAAGGGGATACCCTTTCCATGATCGCCGCCAAGATCAATGCTGCCGACGGCGGCGTGAATGCGACAGTGCTGCGCGACCCCAGCGGGGATCGGTTGCTTCTTAATTCGAAATCCACCGGCCAGTCTGCGGGATTCCGCGTGCAAGCGACCGATGATGTAGGCAGCGCCAGTACTTCAGGCTTGAGTTTGGCGGCGCTCGCATTCGATCCGACAGCCGGCCCTGGCGGCATGGCAGCCAACCCGGTGCAGTACGCGCTTGACACCCAGGCGGCCATTAACGGTATTGCGGTCACGTCGTCCACCCGGGTGCTCGACAACACGGTGCCGGGCCTTGCTCTCAGCGTGTCGCAAGTCACGTCGGAGCCGGTGCAGATCGCGGTCGGCGACGACACGGCTGCGATGCGCAGTGCGATCGATGGCTTCGTCAGCTCCTACAACGCGATGAACGGCGTGCTGAACGCGGCCACCAAGTACGATGCATCGACGAAGACCGGCGCGCTGCTGCAAGGGGACTCGACCACAGTTGGCCTGCAGTCAGCGCTGCGCCGCATGATCGGCGCGCTCTCGGGCGGCGGCGCGTTGCAGCGGTTATCCGATCTGGGGGTTTCGGTCGGCAAGGACGCGGGCAATCTGGTGGTTGACCCGGCCCGGCTGGACACGGCGCTGAAGTCGCCGCAGGCGGTCAAACAGTTCCTGTCTGCCGCCATTGATCCGACCAGCGACAGCGCCACCGGATTTGCGTCCCGTTTCGCTGCGTTTGCTCGGGCGGCAGTCGCCAGCGACGGTTCCCTCGGCAGCAAGGCCACCGCGCTGCAGTCACAAAAAACCGGGCTGAGCCGCGACCAAGATCGGCTGAATGACCGGCTCACGCTGGTTGAACAGCGATTGCGCAAGCAGTACGGCTCGCTCGACACCAAGGTCGGTTCGCTGACCGCACTGAATAACTACATCAGCCAGCAGATTGCGCAGTGGAACCGATCGACTTGAGCAATCGACGCGACAAATTTTGATTCAGATTTGCTCGTCGAATGCCGATAACTCAAGTGTGAACTGACCAGGAACCCATTGCCATGTATACCCCTCCAAGCCTGCGCGTTGCGAACGCCTACCGAACCGTTGCTGCGACGTCGATCGTCGATGGCGCCAGCCCGCATCGGCTGATCGAACTGCTGTTCGACGGCCTGCAACAGGCGCTGAACGCCGCACAGGGAGCTCTTGCGCGCCAGGACATCGGCGGCAAGGGCGTGCAGATCCAGCGTGCGGTGCGCATTCTGGAAGAGGGGCTGAAGGGGGGTCTGGACGAAGCACGCGGCGGTGCGCTGGCCGAGCGGCTGCGCTCGCTCTACGAATACTGCACCGAGCGGCTCACGCACGCAAATCTGCACAACGATGCGGCGGCTCTGGTGGAGGTCTCATCATTGATTGCGCCAGTCGCACAGGCGTGGAAAGAGATCGGCGGCAACGGCCATGTCGTCGCAGCGGCAGCGCCTGCGGCACTGGCACCGCGTAGCGCCTGACCGGGAAGTCACATGAAGAACAGACTGCTGGACTACTACCTTGCGATCGAGCGAGCCAGCCGGCTCATGCTGGAAGCCGCGCGTGAGGAAGACTGGGATGCCGTGGTGCGCGGCGAGGGCGCCTGTGCGGTGCTGATCGAGCAGCTGCGCTTCATGGCGAAGAGCCTGCAGCTGTCCAGCGAAGAGCGGTTGCAGAAGATGCGCGTGATGCAGCAGATCCTCAAAAACGATGCCGAAATCCGGGTGCTGGCCGAGCCCTGGTTGTCCAGCTTCGGTCAGCTGTTCGAGCTGAATGCCCGCGTGACGCATTAACGCCGCGCCTGCGTGCCGGTAATGGCCGGCAGAGATGCAGCAAACATCACGTTTCCGCGCAATCTCGCCAGTCCTTGAAGCCGGCGCAGCGGGGGCTCAGCGGAAGCCGTGGCGCTGGCTGAAGTCAGCTGCTGGCATCACGCCCGGTGGAGGCAAGCCGATAGCCGACCGCAGGGGGCAAAGCCTGCAGGGTCCAGTCAGACCTGCATGTTCATGATGTCGGTGTAGGCCTGCACCATGCGGTTGCGCACATGCAGCGTCGCTTGGAAACCGATCTGTGCCTTCTGGATCGCCACCATGGTTTCCTCAAGGCCGACCTTCGGGTTCTCCAGCTGCACTTCACGCTGCAGCGTACCGGCCTGATGTTGCGCTGCGCTGACCGAACGCAGGGCACCGGCGAACATTTCCGAGAATCCATCGGCCGAAGCCTTGGGCACAGCCTTCAGTGCCGCGCCGAGCTGCGCATTGATGGGGGCGACGTTCAGAGCGGAGAAAGAGTCCATGCGCCGGATCGTATGGTCAAGGCGTTCAGGCGAAGGCTCGGAAATGCGCCGGAAAGCAGCGTCTTTTCAAGTGCATGGGTCGATTGCGGCGATCGAATAATCGGCGTCGAGCAAGAGGCATCGGGCTTCTCGCCGCACCCACGCCGCCGCCCATGTCCGCCGTTGCCGATCTTTCCATGCCCGTTGTCAGCGACGCTGCTGCCAGGCCTTCGAGCCTGTCGGACCGGCTCGGCGCGCTCGACCGCAGCCAGCGTCTGAAGCTGCTGATCGGCGCTGTGCTGTTGATCGCGCTGGTGGCTGGTGCCGTCGTGCTCGGGCGCCAGCCGGACTGGCGCGTGCTCTACGCCAATCTGGGCGACAAGGACGGTGGCGCGGTGGTCGCGCAGCTTGCCCAGATGAACGTGCCTTACAAATACACGGAAGGCGGCGGCGCGATTCTGGTGCCGGCTGAAAAAGTCCATGACCTGCGGCTGAAGCTGGCATCGCTCGGGCTGCCCAAGGGCTCGATCGGCGGCTTCGAGCTGTCGGAAAACAACCGTTTCGGCATGACGCAGTTTCAGGAGCGCCTGAGCTTTCAGCGTGGCCTGGAGGGCGAGCTCACGCGCTCGATCCAGGGGCTGGCTTCGGTGCAGAGCGCGCGCGTGCACCTCGCATTGCCGAGCCAGAACGGGTTTTTTCGCGAGCAGCAAAAGCCGTCGGCCTCGGTGCTGCTGACCTTGCATCCGGGCCGCGCGCTGGAGCGCAGCCAGATTGCCGGCATCGTGCACCTGGTGGCGTCCAGCGTGCCGGAACTCAAGCCTGGCGCGGTCAGCGTGCTCGACGACAGCGGCAAGCTGCTGTCCGACAGTGCAGACGCGCCGAACGGTTCGGCCGATGCGCAGCAGCTGCAATATCAGCAGCAGATCGAGCAGCAATACGCGCGCCGCATCCTCGACATACTGGAGCCGGTGGTCGGGCGTCAGAATGTCAAAGCGCAGGTATCGGCCGATCTCGACTTCTCGCAGACCGAAGCCACGGTGGAAGAGCACCGCCCGAACCTGTCCGCACAGGCCAGCGCGGTGCGCAGCCAGCAGACGGTGGAGACCACCGGCGCGCAGCCTTCCGCTGCGCCGTCGGGCGTGCCCGGTGCGACGTCGAACCAGCCGCCGGGGCCGTCGTCGGCGCCAATAAATGGCAAGGCCGCACCGCTGGCGCCGGCAGCCGGGCCCAAGCCCGCGCCCACTGCCGGCCCGGGCCGGCGCGAGTCGACCATCAACTACGAGGTCGACAAGACCGTGAAGACGGTGCGCAGCGCGACCGGTCAGGTACGCCGGCTGAACGCTGCGGTCGTGATCAATGCGGCCGGTGCCACGCCGCTGACCGAGCAGCAGATCGAGCAGATGACCGCGCTGGTGCGCGAGACGATCGGCTTCAGCAAGGAGCGGGGCGATTCGGTCAGCCTGATGAACACGCCGTTTCTGCTGCAAAGCGGACCGGTCCAGCCGGAGTTGCCGTTCTGGCGCGATCCGCAGACGCTCGAACTGGCGCGAGGTTTTGCCTGGCCAGTCGGTCTCGTGCTGCTCGGCGCGATCGTGCTGCTGGGCCTGGTGCGCCCAGGCCTGAAGGCGATGGCGGTGCGGCCGACGCCGCTGGCGCCGCTGGGTCGGACACTCGATGCGATCGAAGGCGAAGCGCCTTCGCGGCCCGCGCTGGAGCTGCCGCGGCCCGGCGACGGCGTTGCCACAAGTAGCGGCAGCGCAGCGCTGCCCGCGCCCGACGAGGCGCAGACCGAGCAGGCACGGCTCGAAGGCGCGCGCCACATGGCGCGCGAGAACCCGTTAGCGGTGGCCAACATCGTCAAGGCATGGGTGCATGGCGATGCGCCCGCGGCGGCCTGATGTCGGCAGTGCTGCCGCCGGCCGCCCGCTGCTTCGGACCCGCCCGCCATGGATGACAAGGGACTGAACGACGCCGCGATTTTGCTGATGTCGCTCGGCGAGCGCGAGGCGGGCCAGGTGCTGCGGCATCTGTCGCCGCGCGAAGTGCAAAAGCTAGGCGAGACGATCGCCAAGACGCGCGCGGTCTCGCGCGAACGGCTCGGCGAGGTGGCGGACCGGTTCGTCGCGGCCACCGCCGGTCAGAGCCTATTCGCGGCCGACACCGGCGACTACGTGCGCGCGGTGCTGCAGCATGCGCTGGGCAACGAGAAGGCTGCGATCCTGGTCGATCGCATCCTGCAGCCGAACGACTTCTCGAGCATCGAGAACCTCAAGTGGATGGATGCGCCGTCGGTCGCCGAGGTGCTGAAGTTCGAACACCCGCAGATCGTCGCTGCGATCCTGGTGCATCTGGAGCCCGAGCACGCGGCGGCGATCCTGGGGCTGCTGCCGGAAATCCAGCGCACGGAGGTGCTGCTGAGGGTCGCGACGCTGGAAGGCATCAATCCGGCAGCACTCGACGATCTGAACGATGTGATGCTGCGTGTGCTGAACAGTGGCGGCAAGCTGAAGAAACCGTCGCTCGGCGGGCCGAAGACCGCGGCCGGCATGATCAATCTGCTCGGGGACGGCATCGACACCCAGGCGGTCGATGCGATCCGAGACTACGACCCCGATCTGGCGCAGGAAATCGCCGACCTGATGTTCGTGTTCGACGACGTGCTGAAGCTCGACAACAAGTCGCTGCAGCTCGTGCTGAAGGAAATCGCGTCCGAGACGCTGATCGTCGCGCTCAAAGGCGCGGCGCCGGCGCTGCGCGACAAGTTCCTCTCCAACATGTCGAGCCGCGCAGCCGAAGCGCTGCGCGAAGACCTGGACGGTCGTGGCCCGATTCGGCTGTCCGAAGTGGAAGCACAGCAAAAGGAAATTCTGAAGGCGCTGCGCCGGTTGTCCGACGAAGGTCAGATCGCGCTCGGCGGAAGCAGCGGTGGCGGCTTTGTCTGATCGGCCCTTGCGCAGGGCGTTGATTCCCGGCGAGCAGATCGCGGGCTTTCAGCGCTGGCGGTTCGCGGCCGTCGATGGCGAGCCGGACGAGCCGCACGAGCCGGCCGACACGATCGACCAGCCGGCGTTGGAGGCGGCGCGCCAGCTCGGTTTCGAGGAGGGCATCGAGACCGGCCGCGCGCAGGCGCTGGCCGAGGCGGCGCAGCAGCTCGACGACTACATCGCAGGCCAGGGCCGCGCCGCGGCCGAGCGCTTCGCCGCACTGTTCGATGCCGCCGAAGCGCGGCTGCTCGAGGCCGAACAGACGATGGCGCGCGGCACGCTGGAGATTGCGTGCGCGCTCGCGCGCCGCGTGTTGCGGCACGAGATCGCCACCAATCCAAATACGCTGGAGCCGGTCGTCCGGGAGGCGTTGAGCATGCTGCTGGGCGACGGCAAGAGCGCGCGCGTGCGGTTGTCGCACGCCGACTTCGACATGCTCGACGAGCCGCTGCGCGCCGAATTTTCGAGCCGCTCGGTGACGGTGGTGGCCGACGTCGCGATTCAGCCCGGCGACTGCCTGATCGAGTCGGCTGGTGCGGTGGTGGATGGCGGTGCCGCTTCGCGCTGGACGCGCGCGGTGGCCAGCCTGGGTCTGTTGTTGCCATGGTCGACACGGGCAAGCGACCGCGCAGGCGTTGGAGGCGAGCGTGCAACCGACTGACGACGTCGACGAGGTGCAGGCACCGGATGCCGACGACGGGCGAGCACCTGAGACGAGCGTCTGGGCGCGCTTCATGGACAATGCGCTGGCGCGCGCGCGCAGCGACGCCGGGCTTGAGCTGCGCGGCACGCTGACCCGGCTGGCTGGCCTGGTGCTGGAGGCGACCGGCGTGCGCGCCTCGGTCGGTTCGCAATGCCTGGTGCGCAGCGGCGCGCAGCCCGCGGTGCTCGCCGAAGTGGTGGGTTTCGCGAACGACAGGGCCTTCCTGATGCCCGCTGGTGACCTGCATGGCCTGTCCAACGGCGCCAGCGTGGCGCTGTCGGCGCCGTACGTGCCGGTGCCGCGCCTGGGCGAGCCGGACCGGCATCTGCACGTGCGGCCCGGCGCGCTGCGGCTGCCGCTGGGCAACGGGCTGCTGGGCCGGGTCGTCGATGCGCAGGGCCATCCGCTCGATCCGCTCGGGCCCTTGATGGACGTGCAGGCGACGCCGCTCGATCGACAGCCGATCAACGCGATGGATCGGGACCCGGTGCGTGAGCCGCTGGACACCGGCGTGCGATCCATCAACGCGTTGCTGACGGTCGGCCGCGGCCAGCGCATCGGCTTGTTCGCGGGCTCCGGCGTCGGCAAAAGCGTGCTGCTCGGCATGATGGCGCGCTACACGGAAGCCGACGTGATCGTGGTCGGGCTGATCGGCGAGCGCGGCCGCGAGGTCAAGGAGTTCATCGAGGACATCCTCGGGCCGGAAGGCCGCGCGCGCTCGGTCGTGGTGGCGGCGCCGGCCGACGGCCCGCCGCTGCTGCGCATGCAGGGCGCGGCGTACGCGACCGCCGTGGCCGAGCATTTTCGTGACCAGGGACAGCATGTGCTGCTGCTGATGGACTCGCTCACGCGCTATGCGATGGCGCAGCGCGAGATTGCGCTTGCGATCGGCGAGCCGCCGGCCACCAAAGGCTATCCCCCGTCGTGCTTCGCGAAGCTGCCGCAACTGGTCGAGCGCAGCGGCAACGGCTTGAACGGCGTCGGCTCGATCACCGCGTTCTACACCGTGCTGTCCGAAGGCGACGACCAGCAGGACCCGATCGCCGACGCCGCGCGCGCGATCCTGGACGGCCACATCGTGCTGTCGCGCGGCCTTGCCGAAGAGGCACACTTTCCGGCGATCGACATCGAGCAGTCGGCTTCGCGCGTGATGCACAACGTGGTGTCGGCCGAGCACAACGACTGGGCGCGCCGTTTTCGCGCGATCTATTCGCGTTATCGCAAAAGCCGTGACCTGATCCGCGTGGGTGCATACCTGATGGGCAGCGATCCGGCGCTCGACCAGGCGATCGCACTGCAACCCGAAATGGGCGCGTTCCTGCAACAGGACATGCACGAAGCCGCCACGTTGACGCACAGCGTCGGCGGCATGGCTGCCTTGCTGCAACGCTGACCCCTCAACGGCCGCACACACTTTTTCCCACTGGAAGGAACCTCCGATGTCCACCTCGAACGGTTTGCAGATCGCGCTGGAGCTGGCCCGAACCCGACGCGACGACGCCGCCCAGGCGTTGGCCGAGACGCGGGCCCGGTCGGCTGCCGCGCGGTTGCAGCTGGAGCAGCTGGACCACTACCGCACCGAATGCGGTGATCGCTGGTCCGAGCGCAGCGCGCGTTGCACACCGGACCTGTTGCAACACCACTATCAGTTCATGGACCGGCTCACGCATGCGATCGGACTCCAGACGGGAGTGGTTGCACAGCACGAACGCAACGTGCTGCAGGTTGCGGGCCAGCTGCGCGATGCGGAGGGCCGGGTGCAGAGCCTGCAGCAGCTTTGGCAGACCCGCTCGCGCGAACGCGCGCAGGCCGAGGGCCGGCGTGAGCAGAAACAAAACGACGAACAGGCCGCGCTGGTGCACGCGCGCCGGCTCGCGAGCAGCCGCTTCGCCAGCCTGGCGGGCCTGTCATGAACGGCTTTTCAGCTGTTGCACCAGCGCACAAGGCCGGCGGGGTCGGCCTTGGCAGCGGCAACGGGTCGAACAGCGTCGCCAACCTGCTGACGGTGCGTGCGTCGACGGGCCAGATGCTGCGCGGCGCAGCCGACCCGGCCAATACCGCCGCAGCTGCCAATTCGTTTTTGGTCGCCCTGTCGGCGGTCGACGCGGCTGCGTTCGACGAGTCCGGCGTTGCTGCCGGCGAGCCTTACGCAGGTGTTTTGCTGGCGCGGTCGGACGATGTCGACAGTGCCGCCGATCCATTGAACGCAGCGCTTGCCACGCTGTCGGACCTGCCTGTCCAACCGGCGGCGCCGACGTCGCTGCCGGCGTTCGACCCAGCCATGCTGCTGGCGCAGGCCGCGCGATCGGCGCCGTTGGCGGCAAGCGGTTCGGCGACGATCGGTGCGGCTTCTGCAGCGGCTGGAACCGCAACGGCGACGGCGAAGCTGGCGCTGAACCCGGCGAATGCTGGCTCGCGCTCGACCGCAGCCCACCGGCTTGGCCCGCTCGAACAACGCTCAGCCGCTGCGTCGGTGGTCTCAGCCGCCTCAGCCGCTGACTCGGCGGCTCCCGCGCGTGCTGCAGTGCTCCTGTCCGCATCGATGGGAGGACCGTCGGCGGCGGCCATGCCGATCGCACAGCCGCCGGGCGGCGCCATACTGCTCGATCTGCCGATCCCGCCCGCGGTCCCGACGACATTCCCGGGCGCAGGTGCGTCGGTGCCATCTGCAATCGCTTCCGGCACCACCCCGGCCACGATCAATGCCCTCGCACCAGACGGGTCAGCCACTGCAGCCAGCGCGCCCGCGCTGCGATCAGCAGTGTCGGTCGCATCATCGGTAACGGGTGCAGCCGCAGATGAAGCCGCAATCACCTTTGCCGGCGATGCCGCTGAGCTTGGAACGATGATTGATCCGGCGCGGATCGTGCCGCATGCACCCGCCGCGTCGGTAGCTCCGGCAGGCCCAGCTGCATCCAGCTTGTCGCCGAAGTCTGCCGAGCAGCCGGATGCGACTCGTTTCGCCAGCCCGATCGCCCGCCCGCAAGTCACCGCCGATGCCGGTCTTTCGAGCGCGCCAGGCGCTGGCGAACCTGATCGGTTCGAGCCGGTACTCATCCCTGCACGGCAGCCCGATCCAGCGCCCGCGTCGCCGCTTGGCGGCAGAACCCCAGCCACCATTCGGCTCGCGGCCGCCAGCGCAGGCGAACCGGCTGGCAGGCCGGTGCCGCAGACCGGATTCGAGCCGTTCACCAGACCTGGTGACGCATCGATGCAGCGGGTGGATTCGCGCACCGACTCGGTGCTGTTCGGCGATGGGGTCGGTGGCACCGATGGTCGTCGGCACGACCGCGATGGCCCAGGTGCAACAGGCCCGGTCGTATCGCCGATGACGGCGGCTGCGCCGGGCTTCGCGTCGGTCGGCCCGGCCATGCCCGCACAGCCGGCCGGTCTGCACACTGCGCTGGCGGAGCGCATCGTCGATCAGGTCAGCTGGTGGCTTTCGCAGCAGAGCGGCAATGCCGACTTCTCGATCGACATGCCGGACGGGCGCCCGTTGTCGGTCAGCGTGCAGATCCGGGGCCACGAGGCGCAGGTGGTCTTCCGCAGCGACCAGCCGGAGCTGCGTCAGCTGATCGGCCTGGCCATGCCGCAGTTGAAGGAGTCGTTCGGCCAGGAAGGCTTGCTGCTGTCCGGCGCATCGGTGGGTGCGTACGCGGGCGCCAGCGCGGGCGGGGGCGCGTTGGGTGGGCACGGCACCCCCACGCAGTCGGCGCCACAGCAGTCGCCGGCGCAACCATTGCGCGGCGTCGGCCAGACACGGGCGGAGCCGACAGCGACAACAGCACCAACAGGGATTGCCATGCGACTGCCGTCGGGCACCGCCGGCCGCTCGCTCGATCTGTACGTCTAAGCCGGCTTGGCCTTCAGCGACTGGCCGCGGCCTTGAGAACTGCGGCGTTTTTCTGCCGTTATTTCAAGCCTTGCAGGCAGCAACGGCGTCGAATAATCCGATGCATCGACAGCCCGCCGACTGCTCCTATCGAGCGTCGCGCATCGCAAGGAAATCACTGTGTCCGCCAAGCCCGCTCCCGCCAGCACCGACGCACCGAAGTCCGGCGGAAAATCCAAGTTTGTCCTGATTGGATTGGCCGCCGTGCTTGTCCTCGGTGGTGGTGCAGGCGGTGCTTGGTACTACCTGGCCGGCAGCAAGCACGGTGTGGACGAAGCACGTTCCGAGGCGCCGGCACGTGCGCCCACCTACATGCCGATGGAAAGCATGGTGGTCAATCTGGCCGATCCGGGCGGTGAGCGGGTTGCGCAGGTCGGCATCACGCTCGACGTGGACGGCGACCGGACGGTGAGCCAGATCAAGACCATGATGCCCGAGATCCGCAGCCGGGTGCTGATGCTGGTGTCGCAGCGCAGCTCGGAGGAGCTGTTGAAACGCGACGGCAAGGAAAAGCTCGCAGGCGACATCGCCGCCGAGGTGTCGCGTTCGCTCGGCCACGAAGAAGACGAGCTCCCACGCGCCAGGTCGGCGGCGAAGAAAACCGCCGATCGGAACGATGAGGAGGCCGACGAGCGGCCGGTGCGCAAGAAGCGGCGCGCGCCACCATCGCCGGTCAACGGCGTGCTGTTCTCGAGCTTCATCGTGCAGTGATCAGGCCAGCCACGTTTTTCCAGGACTTCGCTCACCATGGATGACGCGCAAAGCCCGGTCGCTACCGCCGCGCCAGCGGCGCCCGACGACCTGTCGGCACTGCTGGCCGACGCGGCCGCACGCGACTACAACCTGTCGCAGAACGACCGCTTCGTGCGGCGTCCGCTGCCTGCATTGGACGCAGTCAACGAACGGCTGCAGCGCAACCTGCGGCTTGGCCTATTCCAACTGGTGCGGCGCAGCCCGGAAATCGCGATCGAGCCGGTGCAGGTGCAGCGCTTCTCCGAGTTTCTGGAAACGCTGGCAGCACCGGTCAGCTACAACATCGTGTCGCTGCAGCCGCTGCGCGGAAGCGCCGTGGTGGTCTGCGACGGCGATCTGGTCTGCGCGCTGGTCGATGCGCTGTACGGCGGTGGCGGCTCGTTGCGCGCCGCCATCGCCGGACGAGATTTCTCGCCGACCGAACAGCGCGTGATCCAGCGCCTGATCGGCGTGGTCTGCACCGAATATGCAAAGGCCTGGGGCGACATCTATCCGCTGGTGCTCACGCATCAACGCACCGAGACGCATGTGGAGTTCGTCAATATCGCAGCACCGGCCGAGATGGTGGTGGTGACGAACCTGCGCATCGTGGTCGGCAACTTCGAGGGCAGCTTGCGCATCTGCACGCCTTATGCAGCGCTGGAGCCGATCCGCGACGTGCTGTATGGCGCGCAGCAGGCGCGTGCACTGGCCGAGGACCGGCGCTGGGTGCGGCTGCTCACACGCGAGATTCAGGCTGTCGACGTGCTGCTGACGGCCGAACTGGGGCAGGCCGAGCTGAGCATCGGCGAACTGCTCGCGATGAAGCCGGGTGACTTCATTTCATTGCCGCGGCCATCCCAGATCATCGCTTCGATCGACCAGACCCCCATTTTCGCGTGCCGCTATGGCACTCACAACGCACGCTATGCGCTTGCGATTCAAGAATGCCTGCGCGGCGACGATCCGCACTGGCTTGGAGGCCCCCTGTCATGAGCAACGAACACCTCGCCACCTCGGAGAACCCGGCTGATCCCTCCGAGTGGGCGCAGGCACTGGAGCCGGGGCAGCCCGGTTCGGTTGCGGGTACGGCCGCCAACGCACCGCTGAACGACATCAACCGGGTACTCGACATTCCGGTGCAGCTGTCGGTCGAACTCGGCCGCAAGAAGGTGCCGATCAAGCACGTGCTGCAGCTCGGTCAGGGCTCGATCGTCGAGCTCGACGCGCTGGCCGGCGAGCCGATGGACGTGCTGGTCAACGGCTACCTGATCGCGCAGGGCGAAGTTGTGGTGGTCAACAACAAGTTCGGCATCCGGTTGACCGACGTGGTGACGCCGTCGGAGCGGCTGCGCCGCGTGCATCGCAACTGAACGGGATGTCGCGGTCATGACCCGAAGCCTGATCACCGTCGGTCTGTTCGTCGCGTTGATGTTGATGCTGCCGCTGCTGCTGCGTTGGCTGCAGCGCCAGCGCCACGGCGCGCTGGCGAACGCAGCGCTGCCGGGCGGCTCACGGCTGGTGTCGGCTGTTCCGCTGGGCCCGCAGCAGCGCGTGGTCACGGTCGAGGTCGGTCCGCAGGATGCGCGCACCTGGCTCGTGCTGGGCGTGACCGGGCAGTCGATCACCTGTCTGCACGCATTGCCCGCCCAGCCGGCGCAACCCCGTGCTTGAACGCGTTGCAGGCGGCTTGCGGCCGGTCGCAGTGCCCACGCCGCCGTTGTCGGGTAGGTCTCTACTGTTGCTATTGCTGCTGGCGTCGGCTCCGGCAGCGGCTCAGCAGGCGGCGCCGGTGGCCGGACAGCTCCCGCTCGTGATCGGATCGGGGACTGGCGGTGCCAGCTACTCAGTGCCGATCCAGACCTTGCTGTTTTTCAGCGCGTTGTCGTTCCTGCCCGCGCTGCTGCTGCTGATGACCGGCTTCACCCGCATCGTGATCGTGCTGTCGCTGCTGCGCCAGGCGCTCGGTGCGCAGTCGGCGCCGCCGAATCAGGTGGTGATCGGGCTGTCGTTGTTCCTGACGTTCTTCGTGATGGGGCCGACCTTCGACCGGGTCTACAACGAAGCGTATCTTCCCTATTCGGCCAACGCGATCGATTTCGAGCAGGCGGTCGACAAGGCGTCCGCGCCGATGCGCCAGTTCATGCTGCGGCAGACACGCCAGTCCGACTTCGCACTGTTCGCACGGCTCGCGCAACTGCCCGCCAACGTGACGGCCGAGAACGCGCCGCTGCGCGTGCTGATCCCGGCGTTTGCGACCAGCGAGTTGAAGTCGGCGTTCCAGATCGGCTTCATGATCTTCATCCCGTTCCTGGTGATCGACATCGTGGTCTCCAGCGTACTCATGTCGCTGGGCATGATGATGCTGTCGCCGGTGCTGGTGTCGCTGCCGTTCAAGCTGATGCTGTTCGTGCTGGCGGACGGCTGGAACCTGCTGATCGGCTCGCTCGCCGCCAGCTTTGCAATCTGATGCAACGGGCCGCACGCCGATGAACGCGCAGACGGTGCTCACGCTGGGCCAGGACGGCCTCTTGCTGCTGCTGATGGTGTCGCTGCCGATCCTGCTGACGGTGCTGGTCGTGGGCCTGGCAGTCAGCATCTTCCAGGCCGTGACCCAGATTCAGGAAGCGACGCTCGCGTTCGTGCCGAAGCTGATCGGCGCGGTCGTCGTGTTCGCCTTGGCCGGCCCCTGGATGCTGACCACGCTGGTCGACTACATCCGGCGCATGATCGAGTCGATCCCGCAGATGGTGCTTTAGGTGGCGACGTTTACCGAGGCGCAGCTGATGGCATGGCTGTCGCCGGTACTCTGGCCGTTTCTGCGCGTGCTTGGGTTGTTCACCACATCGCCGATATTTTCTTCGCGTGCGTTCCCGGTGCGCGCGCGCATTGGACTCGCGCTGTTGGTGGCGCTGTCGGCACAGGCCGCGCTCGGCGTCCAGCCAATCGTGTCGCTCGACAGTGCGCAAGCGCTCGGCACGCTGGTGCAGCAAGTCGGCATCGGCATGACGATCGGGTTTGCGGTGCGGCTGGTATTTGCGGCAGTCGAGCTGGCCGGCGAAGTGATCGGGCTGCAGATGGGGCTGAATTTCGCGGCGTTCTTCGATCCGATGAGCAACGCGCAGTCAAGCGCGGTGTCGCGCTTCATGGGCAACGTGGCAGCGCTCGTGTTTCTGGCCGTGAACGGCCATCTGCTGGTGCTGATGGCGGTGGTCAGGAGTTTCGACGCGTTTCCGGTCGGCGGCGGCGTGCTCGACGCATTCGCGCGGCTGCGCATGCATGAACTGGGCGCCGACTTGTTCGCCAGTGCGCTGTGGATCGCGTTGCCGATGATCGGCCTGTTGCTGTTCGTGAACCTCGCGCTCGGCATCGTCTCACGCGTGGCGCCGCAGATGAACATCTATGCGATCGGCTTTCCGATCACGCTCACGGCCGGTCTGGGCGGCCTGTGCCTGTTCATGACCCTGCTGGAGCAACCGCTGGCGTCGCTCATGAGCAGCGTGATCACGACGATCTCGAGCCGCTGACTGGGTGCTGGTCGCAGATGGCTGGCACACGCCAACGGGCGCTGGCTCGCATGGCAGGTTTCGCCGCCCGGCGAACTTCAAAGGAGAATTCCGGCCGCAACCAGCGCTGCGGCATGATTGCGCGTATTCACACCTCAATCCTCAACACTGGAATCGACACAAAATGGGCTTATTCAGAACCCTTACTGCAGCCGCACTCGGCGCTGCGCTGGTCAACTGGCTTGCCAACGAGCAGCGTGCGCGCACGGCACGCCCGGGCAGCGACTGGCTCGATGACGTACTGGGCAATGGCGGAACACCGGGCACCGCCGTTGGCCGTTCGGGTCCTGCGGGTTTCACGCTGGAGAGCCCCGAGATCAAGGCCGGTGGCATGGTCGATGCGCGCTTCGAGTTCGATGGCTTCGACTGCAGCGGCGACAACAAGTCGCCCGCGCTGGTCTGGACCGGCGCACCGGAAGACACGCAAAGCTTTGCGCTGACGTTGTATGACCCGGATGCGCCGAGCGGCTCCGGCTGGTGGCATTGGGTGCTGATCGACCTGCCCGCAGACAGTGGCAGCCTCACTGCGGGTGCGGGCGATGTCGGCGGCGCTTCATTGCCGGCCGGCGCGCGCCAGTTGCGCAACGACTATGGCCAAGCCGGTTTCGGCGGTGTCTGCCCGCCGCGCGGAGATCGGCCACACCGTTACGTGTTCACGCTGTACGCGTTGAAAGTGCCGAAGCTGGAGATTCCCGACGACGCGACCGCTGCGCTTGCCGGTTTCATGATCCATTCGAATGCGCTGGGCCAGGCCAGCTTCACCGCGCGCTACGGTCGCCCGCGCGCTTGAACCGCGGCAGGCTGCTCGCGCCGGCCAGCGCGTGAAAACCATGAGTGGCGGCGCCCGCTTTGCTGGTTATATTGACCGGCCAGCCTGCGCGGGCGTATGCGCGCGCCGCCGGATTATCCCGAACACGAGAAGGCCAGTAGCATGAAATCGTTTTTCCGAGCCTTGTTGACCACTGTGGCACTAGCTGCTGCCACGCATGTGGCGCACGCAGCTGACGTGACGTTGCGGCTGCACCAGTTGCTGCCGCCGCAGGCCACCATCCCCGCCAAAGCGATCGCGCCCTGGGCGAAGAAGATCGAGCAGGAGAGCGGCAACCGCATCAAGATTCTGCAGTTTCCTGCGATGCAGCTCGGCGGCAAGCCGTCCGACCTGCTCGACCAGGTGAAGGACGGTGTGGTGGACATCGTCTGGACCGTGCTCGGCTACACGCCTGGGCGCTTCCCGAAGACCGAAGCGTTCGAGTTGCCGTTCATCTCCGGCAATGCCGAATCGTCATCGCGCGCGTTTCAGGAGTTCGTCGAGAAGAACGCGATGGACGAGTTCAAGGACGTGCACCTGATCGCGGTGCATGTGCACGGCCCCGGCCTGTTCCACAGCCGCGATCCGATCACCAAGCTCGAAGATCTGAAAGGCATGAAAGTGCGCGGCGGCTCGCGCGTGATCAACATCATGCTCGAGCAGTTGGGTGCGACGCCGGTCGGCATGCCGGTTCCGTCGGTCGGCGAAGCGTTGTCCAAGGGCGTGATCTCGGCGGCGACGATTCCATGGGAAGTGGTGCCGTCCTTGAAGATCCAGCAGATCGTCAAGAACCATACGCAGTTTTCCGGGGAGCAGGGTCTTTATACGCAGACCTTTGCCGTGATGATGAACAAGGCCAGCTATCAGAAGCTGCCGGCTGACCTGAAGAAGGTGATCGACGACAACAGTGGGTCTGAAACCGCTGCGCTGTATGGCCGGGCGATGGACGAAGGCGACAAGGCCGGGCTGGCTGCGGTGAAGGCCGCTGGCAACAACATCATCACGCTGGATGAGAACCAGACATCACGCTGGAAGCGCGAGGCCGAAGGCACGCGTGCGATCTGGTTCAAGGAAGTTGCGGACAAGGGCATCGACGGCAAGAAGCTCGCGGCAGAGGCCGAGGCGCTGATCAATAAATACGCAAGGCAAAGGCAGTAGCAGTCGTTGACTGTTCTCGCCCATGCCTATGCTGCCGATTGTCACGTGAGCCGACTCGTTTATGGCCTGGCGCGTGCCACTGCTTGGTTCGGCGCGCTGACGCTGACCCTGATCGCACTCATGAGCGTGGTCAGCATCATCGGCCGTGCCTTTGCGCCGCTGGGCCTTGCGCCGGTGCCCGGCGATTTCGAGTTGGTGGAAGCCGGCACCGCGCTGGCGGTGTTCTGTTTCCTGCCGTGGTGCCATCTGACGCGCGGCCATGCGGTCGTCGACTTGTTCTGGAAAGCCTACCCGCAGTCCCTGCGCTGGCTGCTTGACGTGCTGGCCGACGCACTGATGCTTGGACTGTGGCTGTTGCTGGTCTGGCGCACGGGCGTTGCCACCCTCGAGTATTTCGACAACGGCGAAACCAGCTTCATCCTGCACATGCCGGTCTGGTTCGGCTACGCGGCAGCGATGGTGCCGGGCGTGTTCGGCTGCATCGTCTATGCATGGCGGCTGCTTGAATCGCTCGGGGTGGTGACACCGCCCGTTCAGACCGTTGCGGCGGCTGGCGTCGGCCACTGATCGCGATGGATCCGCTGGTTCTTGCGCTCTGGTCGTTTCCGGCGCTGCTGTTGTTGATTTTTTTGCGCGTGCCGATCGGCCTCGCGATGCTGGCCATCGGCCTGGGTGGCGCTTGGCAGGTCTATGGCAGCTGGGCGCCGGTGCTCGGCCAGGCCAAGACACTGGCCTACGGCACGTTCTCGAATCACTCGCTGTCGATCGTGCCGCTGTTCTTGCTGATGGGCCAGTTCGCCACACTGGGTGGCATGTCGCGTGCGCTGTTCAAGGCAGCCGAGGCGTTCGTCGGGCACCGAAAAGGCGGCGTGGCGATGGCCGCGATCGGCGCCTGCGCCGGCTTCGGCTCGATCTGCGGTTCATCGCTGGCGACCGCAGCGACGATGGGTCAGGTTGCCTTGCCCGAACTACGCCGCGCTGGCTATGCAGGCAGTCTGGCAACCGGCGCACTGGCTGCCGGCGGCACGCTCGGCATCCTGATCCCGCCGTCGATCGTGCTCGTGATCTACGCAATTCTGGCTGAGCAGAACATTGCGAGGATGTTTGCCGCCGCAATCGTGCCTGGCATCCTCGCCACATTGGGCTACATGCTGGTGGTGAACCTGTCGGTGCGCCTCAAGCCTTCGCTGGCCGGTGACCTGCCGCCGGTGCCTTGGAGGGAGCGGCTGCAGGCCTTGATTGCGGTCTGGCCGGTGCTGGTGATCTTCATCGTCGTGGTCGGCGGCATTTATGCAGGCCTGTTCACGCCGACCGAGGGTGCCGCCGTCGGCGCGGTGACGACCGGACTGCTCGCCTGGTGGCGCGGGGGCTTGAGCAGGACTGGCGTGCGCCAGGCGTTCGAATCGACTGCATCCGGCACCGCGATGGTGTTTCTGATCGTACTCGGAGCGGCTGCCTACAACACGTTCCTCGCGCTGTCGCAGCTGCCGCAGGAACTGGCGGCCTGGGTCGGCGCGCAGGGGCTATCGCCCTATGCAATCCTCGCCGCCATCCTGGTGTTCTACATCGTGTTCGGCTGCGTGATGGATTCGCTGTCGATGATTTTGCTGACGATCCCGATCTTCTTTCCGATGGTCTCGGGGCTCGATTTCGGCTTGTCGCCGGAGCACACCGCGATCTGGTTCGGCGTGCTGGTGCTGATCGTTGTGGAAGTCGGCCTGATCACGCCGCCGGTCGGCATGAACCTGTTCATCATCCAGTCGATGGCGCCCGACATCTCGATCCGAGACACCTACCGCGGCGTCTGGCCGTTCGTCGCGAGCGACATGCTGCGTGTGCTGCTGCTGGTGGCGTTTCCGTCTATCACGCTGTTCGTGCTGAGGTTCTCAGGATAGGGCAAGAGAATAGGCACCCACCCTTTTCGCCACATCCGCAGCGGCGGTCTGACTTAGCACGGCCTCTTGCGCAAGCGGCATCGGCCTGGTGAATTGGCACGCTACCGGCTTTCCAACGGGTAGCCGAGCGCCCGCTGGAAGGGACAAGCGCTGGAAGCAGTGCTTACTTGAGCGCACTCATCTTGACTTCACGAATCTTGCCGTCTTCGACCACTGCGACGCGGCCGTCCGCGACCGAACTGCCGGTTGCATCCACGCCTTCGACACCGAACATGTTCTCTTTCTTCGGCATGGTCTTGAACGCTTCGTCGAGTTTGCCGCGGATCGCAGCGGCATCGCTGGTCGTGCCAGCGAGCTTCATTGCGTGGGCGAGCGCCCAGACCGCGCTGTAGTTCAGCGACGTCTCCGACGTCGTCGGCCGGCCTGGATAGATTTTGTGAAACCGCTCGACGAACGCTTTGGATTCCGGCGCCGAGTCTTCTTCCACCGGCAGCACACCGATCGAGCCTTCGAGCGACTTGTAGCCGCCACTGACCTTGGCGACCTCATCGAGCTTGGCTTGGTCGATCAGGATGAAGCCGCCTTTGAAGCCGAGTTCGCGCGCCTGCTTGGCGACCAAGCCAGTCGGCTCGGACGGCCCGCCGATGAACAGCACGTCGGGCTTGGCGGCCAGCACGCGGCTCACGCCACTGTAGAAATCGGTCGCGCGCGTGTAGCTCATCGGGTTGTCGGCCACCACCTTGCCGCCGGCTTTCTCGAGCGCTGGCTTGAACTCGGCGTTCCAGGCTTTCGCATAGTCGTGGTCAGCGTCGGCGATGCCTACGTTCTTGCCGAACTTGCCCGTCGTGTAGTGGATGAACGGCGCGATGTAGCTCGTGAAGTCCGGCGGGATGCGCATGGTCAGCTTGTTGCCGCGCGCGGTGATCTGCGGCGTGCTGCTGTAGGCGAGCACCAGGTATTTCTGCGCTTCGTTGTTGGTCTGCAGCGCGTAGATGCCGCCCGAATGCGGCACCAGGATCGCGGGCACCTTGCTCTCCTGCACCAGCCGCTGTGCGTTGATCGCGGTCTCGGACGGGTTGTACTTGTCGTCATACGCAACGACTTCGAGCTTGAGCTTCTTGCCGCCCACATCAAGGCCTGCGGCATTGATCTCATCGATCGCCATCTTCATGCCGTCGAGCGCGTTCTTGCCGTACTGCGCGGCGCCGCCGGACAGCGGGCCCGAATAACCGATCTTGGTGGTCTCCTGTGCGAATGCCGGCGTGGCGGTGAATGCCAGTGTCGCCGTCGCGAGCGTGGCTGCCGCGATCAGGGTGCGGCGGTTCGGGTGTGTCGGGTTCATGCGAGTCTCCTTCTGGTTGAATGAATTGGCTTTAGCGAAAATGATGTCTGCGTCTAAGCGCCGATATAGGCCTTCCTGACCGCCTCGTTGTTGAGCAGTGAATCGGGGTCGCCTTCCATCACGATGCGGCCGTTTTCGATCACGTAGGCGCGGTGCGCGATCTTGAGCGCCGCAAACGCATTCTGTTCGGCCAGCAGCACCGTGGTGCCTGCGCGGTTGATGCGCTGGATCACCTCGAACACGGTCTTCACGACCAGCGGCGCGAGGCCCAGCGAAGGCTCGTCGAGCAGCAGCGCCTTCGGCCGGCCCATCAGCGCACGGCCGATCGCGACCATCTGCTGCTGGCCACCGCTCAGACTGCCAGCCGGATCGTCCTTCTTCTCGGCCAGGATCGGAAACAGCTGCATCACTTCGTCGAGCTTGTTGCGGTTGCCCGCCTTGTCCACGCGATGCACGTAGGCGCCGAGCATCAGGTTCTTCAGCACCGACATGCCCGGAAACAGCTTGCGGCCTTCCGGACATTGCACGACACCGCTGGCCACGACCTTCGACGGCTTCATCCCGACCAGTTCCTGCCCGCCGAACTTGACGCTGCCGCCAGCCGCCTTGTGCAGGCCGCTGATGGTCAGGAAGATCGAACTCTTGCCCGCACCGTTGGCACCCAGCAGCACGACGAGCTCGCCGTCCTTCGCATTCAACGTCACGCCGTCGAGCGCGCGAAAGCTGCCGTAATTCAGCGCAACGTTATCAAGCGCGAGCATGCTCAGACGTTCTCCAGATGGTCGATGCCCGCATGTTCGGTGCCCAGGTAGGCATCGATCACGGCCGGATTCGCACGAATCTCGGTCGGCGTGCCTTCGGCGATCTTCTCGCCGTAGTTGAGCACGAGAATCTTGTGCGCCAGGCTCATGATCATGTCCATCTTGTGCTCGATCAGGCACACGGTGAGGCCGCTCGCGACCAGCTTGCGGATCAGGTCGGCCAGACCAACAGTTTCTTCCGGGTTCACACCGCCTGCGGGTTCATCGAGCAGCAGCAGGCTCGGATCGGTCGCCAGCGCCAGCGCAAACGCGACGCGCTTGCGCTCTTCCTGCGTGATGTCGCCTGCGAGCCGGTTTTCCACATGCGCCAAGCCGACGAAGTCGAGCGCCGCGCGCGCCTTTTCACGGCAGATGCGCTCTTCGTGCTTGAGGCGCGCGCTGCCCCAGAGCGCATCCCACAGACCCGAGCGCGTGCGCAGGCGGTGGCCGACGATCAGGTTGTCGAGCACCGTGGCCATGTCGAACAGCGCGGTGGTCTGGAACGTGCGCGCAATGCCGAGCGCTGCAACCTGATCGGCACGCAGATGCGTCACGTCCTGGCCCTTGAACCGGATGCTGCCTTCGGTCGGCCGATGCGTGGCGCTCACCAGGTTGAACAGCGTCGTCTTGCCCGCGCCGTTCGGGCCGATGATCGCGTTGATCTTGCCGGTTTCGATCTCGGTGCTGACGTCGTTCACGGCCGCAAGCCCGCCCCAGCGCTTGGTCAGGTGCGATACGACGAGGATCGGCTCAGACACGGCTGGCTCCCTCGGCACGGCGGGGCGCAACAGATGCCTGCCGCACGGGCTTGGTCGTTCGCAGCGCCGGCGCAGCAGCCGCGGCACGGCGTGCGCGCCAGCCTTTCCAGGTGCCCACCACACCGTGGGGCAAAAAGATCACCAGCAGGATCAGGATCGGCCCGAATACGAGAAAACGGTAGCCTTGCAGGAACTGCAGATATTGCGTGATCCATGGAACGCCGAGCGCGCCCAGCAGCGGCCCGAGCAGGGTGCCGATGCCGCCGACCAGCATGTACATCGTCATGTCGAACGTCGATTCGACGCTGGCGATGCCGGGCCCGAGAAAGCGCACGAAGCCCGCATACAGCCCGCCCGCCATGCCCGCATAGAACACCGACAGCACGAACGCGAGCACCTTGTTGCGCATCAGGCCGATGCCGAGCGACTCGGCCAGTTCCTCGCTGTTGCGGATCGCCTCGAAGGTGCGACCGAGCAGCGACCGCACGATGCGGCTCATCAGCCAGACGCCGAGCACGAGGAACACCAGCACGAAGTAGTACAGCGTGCGTGGGTTGTCGAACGCCACCACGCCGAACGGCGTGGCGATCGACTCCGGCGCCGGAATGCCGATGATGCCGACCGGCCCGTGCGTGAGCGCATCCCACTTCTCGATCACGAGAAACATGATGTAGCCGATGCACAGCGTGAAGATCGAGAAGAAATGGCCTTTCAGACGCAGCGAGACGACGCCGACGAAAAAACCGGGCACGGCGGCCGCAAAGCCGGACAACGCGAACGCGAGCCAGAATGGCCAGTGGTGATCGACCGTCAGGATGCCGACCGTGTAGGCGCCGATCGCCATGAAGCCGCTGTGCGCCAGGTTGAACTGGCCGGTGTAGCCCGTGATCAGGTTCAGGCCGATGGTGGCGAGCGCGAAGATGTAGGCGGTCGACATCACGGTCAGCTGATAGTCGTTGCTCGCGATGAACGGGAACGCGACGCCGAGCGCGATCAGCAGCCACCAGCCAAGCCGCGACCAGAGTCGGGCACCCATCAGTTCGCTCCCTTGGCAAAGATGCCCTGCGGCCGAAACGACAGGATGACGACGAGCAGCGCGAACGCGATGATGTCCTTGTAGTCGGTGGACAGGTAGAACGCGCCGAAGCTCTCCGCGAAGCCGATGATGAGCCCGCCGACGATGGCCCCGGGCACGCTGCCCATGCCGCCCAGGATGATGATCACGAACGCCTTGGTGATCACGAGGTTGCCCATCGCGGGGTAGACCAGGTTGATCGGTGCATACAGCGTCGCCGCCACGGCGGCGAGCGCGCCGGAGATCGCGAACGTCAGCATCGCGACCCGGTTCGCGTCGATGCCGACCAGCGAAGCACCGTCGCGGTTCTGCGCCATCGCGATGATGGTCGAGCCGGTCACGGTTTTTTTGAGAAACAGCTGCAGCAGCACCATCAGCGCGAACGCTGCGCCGATGATCAGCAGCCGCTGCACCGGCGCCGTGACGCCGCCGAGATCGACGATGCCGTCGTAAGGCGATTGCAGGCGTTGAAATTCCGCGCCCCATATCGCCTGCGCGGCGGCTTCCAGAAACAGCAGCATACCGATCGCAGCGACCATCGGGTGCAAGCCACTCGCATGGCGCAGCGGATGGAACACGAGCCGCTCGGCCACCGTGCTCAGCGCTGCCACGCACAGCGCCGAGCCAGCCATCGCGATCCAGTAATTGACGCCCCATGCGTTCATCAGCTGAAACGAGACGAACGCGCCGGCCATGTAGAACGCGCCATGCGCAAAATTCGGCACGTGCAAAATGCCATACACCAGCGTGAGGCCGAGCGCCACCAAGCTGTAGATGCCGCCGAGCGTGAGGCCGTTCAGCACCTGTTGCAGGAAAAGATCCATCAGCGTTGGTTCCGAGCCCTGTGGTTCATGGCATCAGATGTTGCATCGCAGGTAAGAGTGGATGGGCTTGTGCCGATCGTGCACATTGTGCGCGGTGAACGCTCGAGATCGCCTTAGGGAAAACGCGTCTCGGCGCCTTCTCGATCGAAACCCGATGCCTGGCCACCTCTTCCTGCTCAACAGCAGCCAATTCAAATGAGCAACCTGCGTACCCAAGTTCTCGTCGTCGGCGCTGGCCCTTCCGGGCTGCTGCTCTCGCACATCCTGCAGCGTGCGGGCGTGGACAGTGTCGTGCTCGAACGCTCGGGGCGCGCTCATGTGCTGCAGCGCATCCGCGCGGGGGTGCTCGAAGACGGCACGGTGCGCATGCTGCGCGAACACGGCCTGGGCGCGCGGCTAGAGCGTGAAGGCAGCGTGCACAACGGCACCGGTATCGTCTGGTCCGGCGATCAGCACTTCTTCATCGACGTGAAGCGGCACACCGGTCGCACGATGATGGCTTATGGCCAGACCGCGATCACCGAAGACCTGTACGCGGCGCACGACGCAGCTGGCGGCATGCTGATCGAGAACGCCGAGAATGTGGCGCTGCACGATGTTGCCGGCGACAAGCCCTGGGCAACTTGCCATGGCGAAGGCGTCGAACACCGCATCGACTGCGATTTCATCGCGGGCTGCGACGGCTTTCACGGCATCAGCCGGCAGGCGATTCCGAGTGATGTGCTGAAGACTTATGAGAAGGTCTATCCGTTCGGCTGGCTCGGCATCATGTCCAGAACCAGGCCGGTGCCCGAGATCGTCTACGCGAACCACCCGCGCGGCTTTGCGATGTGTTCGCAGCGCAACCCCATGCTGTCCCGCTACTACGTGCAATGCCCGCTGACCGACACGGTGCAGGACTGGAGCGACGACCGGTTCTGGAGCGAGCTGACGACGCGCATGGGACCGGACATCGCTGCGCAGATAGCGACCGGCCCATCGATCGAGAAGTCGATCGCGCCCCTGCGCAGTTTCGTGGCCGAGCCGATGCGCTTCGGAAACCTGTTCCTGGTCGGTGATGCCGCGCACATCGTGCCGCCGACCGGTGCCAAAGGGCTGAACCTCGCGTTCTCCGACGTGCACTACTTGTCGACCGCGTTGATGAACTTTTACGCCACTGGCAATCAAACGCAGATCGACGCCTATTCGCAGACCGCGCTGAATCGCGTCTGGGGTGCCACGCGCCTGTCGTGGTGGCTGACCAACCTGCTGCACCGCTTTCCCGACCAGACCGAGTTCGACCAACGTCTTCAGGAATCCGAACTCGCATTTCTGCGCAGAAACGACGATGCACAGCGGGCGCTGTGCGCGCAATATGTCGGGCTGCCGTTTTGATGATCGACTGACAAGGAGACAACCGATGCCCCACCTGGATCCCGTCCCGCTTGCCGACGTGCCCGACGCCGACATCCGCGAGCGCTTCGAGCATTACAAGAACACGCGCGGCTTCACGCCGAACAGCATCATGACGATGGTGCGCCGGCCGAATATCGTGCGTGCGTTCATGGCGCTGAACCAGGCGGTGCTGTACGAAGGCAGCGTGTCGACCGAGACGAAGATGCTGGTCAGTCTCGCGTCCAGCTATGCGGCCGGCTGCCGCTACTGCCAGTCGCACATGGCGAACCTGTCGAGCATCTATCAGGCCAGCGACGAAAAGATCGCGGCGCTCTGGGACTTCGAGCGCAGCGACTTGTTCAGCGATGCCGAGCGGGCTGCGATCGCACTTGCGTTGAAGGCCGGCGCGTTGCCGAACGAGGCGTCGCAAGCCGACTTCGACGCACTGGCACAGCATTACGACGCAGGTCAGATCGTCGAGATCGTGGCGGCCATCTCGCTGTTCGGCTATCTGAACCGCTGGAACGACACGATGGCGACCGAGCTCGAGCCGTTTCCCGCACAGGTCGCCGACCGTGCGATCGGCG
Organism: Burkholderiaceae bacterium; assembly: GCA_965218765.1. Taxonomy (GTDB): domain Bacteria; phylum Pseudomonadota; class Gammaproteobacteria; order Burkholderiales; family Burkholderiaceae_C; genus JBBPYC01. Next base: position 122,775 of record CBDCLU010000006.1, read on the forward strand.
GCGTCGGCTGGGAGCGCGGCAAGCACGTGGCCTGAACTAGGCCGAACGAGCCGTCAGCCGTCAGCCGTCAGCCGTCAGCCGTCAGCCGTCAGCCGTACACTTTCGTCGCCAGCTCGGCGATGCGCTTGCCCTGATAGCGTGCGCCGTCGAGCTCCTCGGCGCCGGGCTGGCGTTTGCCGTCGCCGCCAGCGATCGTGGTCGCACCGTACGGTGAGCCACCGACCACCTTGTCCACGCCCATCTGACCTTTGAAACCGTAGTCGAGCCCGACGATCGTCATGCCCTGGTGCAACAGGTTCGTGATGATCGAAAACAGCGTGGTTTCCTGTCCGCCGTGCTGGGTTGCAGTCGAGGTGAACGCGCCGCCGATCTTGCCGGTCAGCGCACCGCGCATCCACAGGCCTCCGGTGGTATCCCAGAACGCAGCCATCTGCGACGGCATGCGGCCATAGCGCGTCGGTGCGCCGACGATGATCGCGTCGTAGTTGGCCAACGCATCCGGGCCTTCGATCACCGGGTGCGCACTGTCGGTCTTGAAATGCGCGGCCTCGACCACCTCGGGCGGCGCCGTCTCGGCCACGCGCCGGATGTCCACCGTGGTCGCGCCGCCGGCGCGTGCGCCTTCGGCCATCGCATCCGCGAGTTGCTCGACGTGGCCGTAGGACGAGTAGTAAAGCACCAGTACCTTGCTCATGCGCGGATATCCTTTTGGTTGATCGGGACGTGTTGCCCAGCGGCGATTGTGGCGGCCCGCAGCGGGTTGCGCACCGCGCCGCCAGGGACGGCCTTGGCGGCTTCGATCTGTCTCGGCCGATGGCGTTCAAGCACGGTTGCCGCTGTCGCCATCTGCGCCGTCAGCACCCCAGAACCGCTCCATCGCGATGTAGGCGTATGACGCGGACCAGCCGATCAGCAACAGTCCGTTCAACGCTTCCACGCCCGCGATCAGCCGCAACGGGCCGGTGGGGGTCAGGTCGCCGAAGCCGAGCGAGGTGTACGTCTCGGCTGAGAAGTACATGCAGTTCACGAGCGAGAACAGCTTGCCGGCCAGGTTGCCGACCGCCGCATATTTGATCAGTGCAAACGCTGCTGCACCATAGACCGCGATCTCCAGGCCATGCGCAAAGAACGCCGCGAACATCACGACCAGCAGCTTCGTGCGGCTCGGAATGCGAAGACGCGGCAATCGCTGGTTCACGATGCGCAGCACCTCGTAATGGATGGTGGTGGACAGCCCGATCAAGAAGACACAGGCCAGCATGACGATCAACATGCACGGCATTGTCGGTGCTGCCACCATGCAGCATATGATGGTTGCGGACTGAAACGTCCGCGCATCAACCGGACAAGGAGCCCCAACGCATGATCCACGTCGTCGCCATCATCACCGCCAAGCCGGGCCAGCGCGCCCACATCCTCGAAGCGTTCAAGGCCAATCGCCCGGAAGTATTGAAGGAAGACGGCTGCATCGAATACGACGCGACCATCGACGCGGCCGGCGTGCCCGCATCGCCGGGCAGCTTCGGCGGCGATACGTTTGCCGTGATTGAGAAATGGGAAACCCTGGCCGCTCTGCAGGCGCATGCCGCCGCGCCGCACATGAAGGCCTACGGCGCCAAGGTCAAGGAGTGGACCGACAAACGAATGATCCATGTACTGGAGCCGGTGAACTGAGCCGGCTCATCCGCCACCTGCAATTGCCGCGAACCGATTGAGCGTTCACCCGGCATAGCCGCGAGTCGCCAGCCGCCAGGTCGCCAGTCGGGTGGGCGGCACGATTCGGCTGCCCGCCAGGCTGCTTGAAATCGCGCCGGCCCGAGCCCATCCTTCACGATCGAGCGCATCCCGCCAGCGCAGCAGCGCCGCCATCACGGGTTGCTGCAGCCACGCGTCGTGCGCCTCGTGAACGCCTTTCAACGCACCGTGGAGCGCTTCTGCGAATGCACACAGGCGCAGGTAGGCCGGCTCGTCTGCCATCGCCCGCTTGAAGTGCTTGATCAGCAAGTTCTTGCCCGACTGGGTGCGCGCCAGCGAGGTGAATACATGCTGAATCAATTGCAGCGCGAGCCGTACCGAATAAGGTGGGATCGGCGCTGCCAGCGGAATGCTGGGCGCCTGTTCGGGCCGGTTCGCAAAGCATGGTCCCAGCATCAAGGCAGCCAGCCTGAGCCATTCGCCGGGTTGCAGCCCGACAGTTGACGTATCGCGACTGGAAAGTGCGAACACCTCTTCGTACGATCGGTTCGCCTTGGCATGATTGGCCTGCGTGCTGATCACCGCCAGATTGTTGATCGCATAGGCGCCATCGTTGTTCAGCCGATCGACCGACCAGTCGGTGCCTGCGCATTCCCCATGCGTCAGCGCGATTCGCAGCACCGGGCAGATCTCGACGTCGATCGAGCGGATGAACGACGGCGTGATCTGCTCGTCGAATGCCTTGTTGCGGTTGTGCGCACTCCAGCGCAGCTGCAGCCATTTGCGCTCGAAGCGATCCGCCGGCTGCGTGCGCGCGCCGGCAGCGCGGGCCTGCTGAAAGCCTTCCCGAAGCGGATCGGTCAGCCGCTCCAGCGAGACACAGCGCCGATATTGAAACAGGTCGTACCCGAGCCGGCGGCCGACTTCAACATGCTCCGCCTGCAGGTCCAGCAAAGACGACATGGAATTGCTCCTGATGAATGTAAGCTGGGAAATGCAGCACGCGATGACCCTTCACGCGCGCTGCCTGCCGAATGGATTTGTCTACAGCCGAAACGCATACGTCGCGATCAGCGCGCCCTTGTCGACCGGCAGCGCACGCGCGGCGTCGCCGAGCGAACCGTCGTTGGGCACCGTGTGGTCGACGGCCAGCAGGTTCACACCGCTGCGCAACTTGATCTGCGCCATGCCGTCGGCGTCGGTCTGATAGCGCACGATCCGGTCTTCGGGAAGCTTCGTTTCGAGGTCGCTGTTCTCGACCCCGGCGCCGGCCAGCGGGCGGCCGTTGAATCGCACGAGCACCGGCAACGTCTCGCCCGCGCCGAGCTTGAGCGGGTTTTGCTGCGGGATGATCTCAAGCCGGTGGCCGAGCGTCTTGCCGAACAACGTGTCGTCGTCGACGCGCAGCACGATGCCCTTCGCGTACTTGACCGCGAGCAGCGGATCGGTGCCCTCAGGCAGCATGAACTTGCTCGCATTGCGGTACTGCACCGGCTGGCCGTCCTTGGCCGGCAGCGTGAGCCACAGCCCGTTGTCGTAACGCGCCGCGATCAGCAGGGGGCCGCTGCCCACGAACGGCATCAGCAGGTCCAGTCCCTGGCGTTTGAGCGTGTCGTGTCGATGGCCGGTCGTGTTGCCCGCGGCATCGATGGTCTGGACTTCCAGCAGCTTCTCGGCGTCCACCGGCTGCCAGTCGTGCGGGTGGCCGAAGCGCACGCGCAGCTCGCCTTGCGCATCCGGCATCAAGACCAAGTCGTGCGCCTGCGCGCCGATGCCGCAGACCGCGGAGGCAACCCATGCCAGCTGGACGAAGGTTTTCAGTGATTTCATGATTTGTCCCATGTGTTGACAACGATGATTTCAAAAAGGAACTTGCAGACCCAGCGTCGCGTGCAGCCGCGGCGCGACGTTGGTGCCGAACTGGCCGCCGCCGAAGTCGAATACCAGTTCGTCGAGCTGCCGGCTGTAGCCGACCAGGTTCAGGAACACGACCGCCTTGTTCCACTCGGGCCGTGTGTAGGCCACGCGCGCAACCGCACGGTGGTAGTTATGCGTGCGCACCGCGCCGTCGGTCGTCACGTTCTGCGGGCCGATCAGGCTGTCCGCCAGCGACAGGTCGAACCGGTTCGCACCGAACGCAAATACGCTGGCCACCCCGAGCGTGCCGACATAGTCGGGCGCGTTCGGAATCCGGTCGAAGCCCGGCGTGATCGGGTCCAGCGTGCGCGCGTTCACGTGGCTGTAGTTCGCGAACACGCGCGTGGCCCGGTGCACCAGCATGTCGCCTTCTAGGTCGAAGCCGCTGCGCTTGGTCGACTTGAAGCTCTGGTAGATGCCCGCGTTGTTCACGTCGGCCTCGCGGTTCTGCCGGGCGTCCCAGACCGACGCGCGCCAGCGGTGCGCGTTGTCGGCCGCGCCGCCTTGCACGCCGACCTCAAAACTGCGCACCGGCGACAGCGACAGGTCGATCACGCCGCGGCCCGCGCCCACGTTGGCATACAGGTCACTGAACGCATAAGGGCTTTTGAAGCCGCGCGCGGCGTTCGCAAACACCTCGGCGCGGTAGCCCTTGCCTGGCTCCAGCAGCGCGACGGCGGCACCGAGCTTCGGGCTGAACGTGCCGAAGCTCTGCTGCGCGCCCGCGCTGTCCGTGGCTGCGACAGCTGCCGCATAAGTGTCGTCGTCGGGCCGCAGCTTCGTGTCGAAGCTGATGCGGTCGTAGCGCAGCCCCGCGGTGACTTTCAGGCGCTGCACCGGCTGGATCTGGTACTGCCCGTAGACTGCCTTGGTCGTGGTGACGATCTTGCGGTCCGCGATCCGGGTATCGGGAAACGCCGCGCTCGGCTGCAGTTCGTCGTGATCCGAGTTGGTCAGAAAGCGCCGGCCGTTCAGTTGCTCGCGGTTGTATTGGAGGCCGCCGGTGAACTGCGACGGCAGGCCGGCAGTCGCGAACGTGCTGGTCTTGCGCAGGTCGAAGCCGAGCTGCTGCAACCGATCCCGCTCCTGCGTCAGCGTGTCGTCGCGCCGCACCGGCAGGCTCAGGTCGTAGTTGACCCAGCGCTTGCGCGTGTCGTTGTTCAGGTAGACGCTGGCGAACCAGCCGGTGCCGAAGCCACCTGCGCCGTCGGCATCGTTGCTGCGGTAGTTGAGAACGACGTTCTGCTGGCTTTTGGCGTCGCCGACACCGCGCGCGAGGAAGTCGCGCAAGCCGATCCTGCCGGCGAGGATCGCATCGCGGTCCAGGTAGCCGGGCGCTTCGGCCTTGGCGTCGTAGATCTGCAGCCGCGCCGAAGCCAGCCCGTCGCCGAGCGGCATCTGATAGCGCGTGAACAGGTTGATGCGCTCGATGTCGCTCTGGTCCGAGTAGCCGCGGCCTTTGGTCAGATCGAGCGCGACCAGCGCCTGCCCGGGCCCGACGTTGAACGACTTGATCGGCAGCAGCCGCGTGCGGCCGTAGTTGTCGACCGTGAGCTTGATGCTCGACTGCACCGCGGCCTCGGTATAGAACTGCAGCGAGCCGGCCACTGCATGGTTGCCTGCATACACGCTGAACGGCCCGCGCACCAGCTCGGCCCGGTTCACGAGTTCCGGGATCAGCTGCGCGAGGTCCATGTAGCCGTTGGTGTGCTGGGAGCCCGTCACGTTCAGCGGCATGCCGTCGAGGAACACCGCGATGTTGCGGCCGTGGTCAGAATCGAAGCCGCGCAAGGTGATGCCGTAGGCGATCAGGCCCTGGTGGTACTCGAGCACGTTGACGCCGGTGACGCCGCGCAGGATGTCGCCGTAGGTGTTGATGGTCTTGCGGTCGAGATCCTTTTTCTCCAGCACCGTCACGGAAGCGGGCGCGGTCTTCACGTCTTCGCTCACGTCGGTTGCGGGCGGTTGCTCGTTGGGTGCGACGACCCTGACTTCCGAGAGCGAACCGCCGCGCGCGGGATCGGCACTGGTCTGGGCCCAACCCGAGCCCGTCGCAAGCGATGCCACGAGCAGCGCTGCAGCGTTGCGCGGGCTGGGGAGGTCAAAAAAGCAGCCGTGCTGGCGGCCAGCGGCGGCTGGATTTGCCATCTGGCGGTGCGGTGGCGCGCCGTTCGCGCGAGGCCCTGCCAGGCGTAGACGCGCCCAGGTTCTCATTGAAATGGGATGCACGATATTTCCTGGAAGAAGGAAAAACAGCCTGCAGCGCCGCATCGGGCGGTGCTGGAACAACTGGAGGTGTGCCCGTTATGGGCAAGGCGTGCCGGTGCCTGAAATCCACGCCCTCCGACGCACAGGCGCGACTGGCAACCGAATCAGCAGGCAACCGTGGCAGGGCGTGCGCGGCTGCGCATCCCTCATCAGGTCAGGTCGTGGTGCACGAAGATGACGCAACCCGCCGCACAGCGCGGTGCGGCAGGGGGGAAGGCCAGCGTCAGACGACGAGGCTCGGCGGACGCTCGATGCGTCGCGGATGGGGATTGGCGGTCGGGCGCAACTCCAGCCTCGACCAGTCGGCTTGGGCCACCGCGCTTGCGGGTGGCAGCTTGAGCTCCCGCTCTTCCTGAAATACCAGCGGCACGGAAAGCACGCTGACGTCGGCTGGCGAGCTGTCTGCGCTGGCCAGCGGCTCCAGCGGGACCACGCTGCTGTCGTCGATATCGTGGTGATGTCGCAGCCCGAGCGCGTGCGCCTGCGCGTGGCGCACGTCGGACACCAGATCGTCGTGGCCGGCATGCGAACTGCCGCGCCAGTTTCCGACCAAGCCCAGCCAGATCTGCGCACTGGGCACCTCTCGATGCAGGTGCCGTTGGCCCAGCATCGACGCGACGGCCACCGACACCGGTTGCAGGCTGATCGACGCGAGCAAGGCCAGCGTCATCAGCAGTGTCAGCTGGGATCGGCGGGATGGCATCCGAGGTCTATCTGTCGCAAAACCTGAGCATCGACAAGAACATTCAGCGAATCATGTGGAAGCTGGAATATACGCCGGCAGCAGCCATCTGGATTCAGAAATACGCCAGAGCGATGGGACGGCCGACTCCCGCACTCGGTGAGCTTGGCGCGCGGCCTGGGCCTTGCGCACCAGCAGTTACTTCGACCCGACCACCCGCGCCATCTCGAGCGTCTTGTTCGAGTAACCCCATTCGTTGTCATACCAGCTCACGACCTTGATGAAGGTCTTGTCGAGCGCGATGCCCGCGTCCGCGTCGAACACGCTGGTGCAGACTTCGCCGCGGAAGTCGGTCGCAACCACCTTGTCTTCGGTGTAGCCGAGGATGCCTTTGAGCGCGCCCTGCGACTGTGCCTTCATCTCCGCGCAGATGTCCTCGTAGCTGGCGTCCTTCAAGAGTTCAACGGTCAGGTCCACCACCGACACGTCTGAAGTCGGCACGCGAAACGACATGCCGGTCAGCTTCTTGTTCAACTCGGGGATCACCACACCGACCGCCTTGGCCGCACCGGTCGATGACGGGATGATGTTTTCCAGAATGCCGCGGCCGCCGCGCCAATCCTTGTTCGACGGGCCATCGACGGTTTTCTGCGTGGCGGTGGTCGCATGGATGGTCGTCATCAGGCCACGCTTGATGCCCCATTTGTCGTGCAGCACTTTTGCGACTGGCGCGAGGCAGTTGGTCGTGCAGGATGCGTTCGAGATGATCGCTTCGCCCCGGTAGGTGTTGTCGTTCACGCCGAATACGAACATCGGCGTGTCGTCCTTCGACGGGGCCGACATGATCACCTTCTTTGCGCCCGCCTTCAGATGTTTCTCGGCTGTCTCTTTGGTCAAGAACAGGCCGGTCGATTCGATCACGACATCGGCGCCGACTTCGTCCCATTTCAGTTCGGCCGGGTCCTTCACTGCGGTCAGGCGAATCTGGCGACCGGCGACCACCAGCGTGTTGCCATCCACCGAGACTTCGCCCTTGAAGCGGCCGTGCACCGAGTCGTACTTGAGCATGTAGGCCAGGTAGTCGGGCTCGAGCAGGTCATTGATCGCGACGATCTCGATGTCCTTGAAGTTCTGCACCGCCGCGCGGAACACCATGCGCCCGATGCGGCCGAAGCCGTTGATGCCAATCTTGATCGCCATGATGAGTGAATCCTTCCTTCAGATAAAAAACCGGAGATTCATTTGCGGGCGCTGCGCTGTCTGCCAAGCACCGCTCGCACCGTGTTCGCGACATTCTCGGGTGTAAAGCCGAAGTGCTTGAACAGCACCGGAGCGGGCGCCGATTCGCCGAACGTGTCGATGCCGACCACGGCCGCGCAGCCGTATTTCCACCAGCCGTCGGTGCAGCCCATTTCAACCGCGATGCGCGGGATGCCTTCGGGCAGCACGCGCCGCTTGTAGGCATCGCTTTGTCGGTCAAATGCGGTCGTGCTGGGCATGGATACTACGCGGACCGCTATCTTTTGTGAAGCAAGCAGCTTTTGTGCGGCCAGCGCGGTCTGCACTTCGGAGCCGGTCGCGATCAGCACGGCCTGCGCCTTCGGCTTGCCGCCCGCGCCAGCGATCGGCTCGGCCAGCACGTAGCCGCCGTGCGCGATCTCATCGAGCCCGGTCTTCGGCGAATAAGCCAGCAGATGCCGGCTCAGCAGCAGCGCGGTTGGCCGTGTGGCGTTTTGCAGCGCAACCGTCCAGGCCACCATCGTTTCCGCGGTGTCGCCTGGGCGCCAGACGTCGAGATTCGGGATCAGCCGAAGCGATGCTGCATGCTCGATCGACTGGTGCGTCGGCCCGTCTTCGCCGAGGCCGATGCTGTCATGCGTGAACACATGGATCACGCGCTTTTTCATCAACGCGGCCATCCGGATCGCGTTGCGCGAGTAATCGCTGAACGTCAAAAATGTGCCGCCGTACGGGATATAGCCGCCGTGCAGCGCGATGCCGTTCATGATGGCAGCCATGCCGAACTCGCGCACGCCGTAGTTGATGTGGCGGCCGTTCAGGCCTTCCGCGCTCTTGACCGGGGCGCCGTTCGCATCGAAGCGCAGGTTCGGCGTGGCCTTGGTGTTGGTGAAGTTCGAGCCGGTCAGGTCGGCCGAGCCGCCGAGCAGTTCGGGCAGGTATTCGGTGAACACTTCGAGCGCGAGCTGCGAGGCCTTGCGCGACGCCACGCCCTCGGCCTTGCCATGTGCGAGTTGCAGCGCGTCCTTCGCTCTATCGATGAAGTCGCCATGCAGCTCGCCGTTCATGCGGCGCAAGAACTCGGCAGTCAGGTCGGGCAGCGCTGATCGGTACGCTGCGAACCGCTCGTCCCAGTCGCTCTCGGACTGCTTGCCCGCGTCTTTCGCATCCCAGTCCTGATAAACCGCCGGCGGCAGCACGAACGGCTCGTGCGACCAGCCGAGCGCAGTACGGGTCAGCGCGACTTCTTCTGCGCCCAGCGGCTCGCCATGCGCCTTCGCGGTGCCGCCGCGGTTCGGTGACCCCTTGCCGATCGCGGTCTTGCAGCAGATCAGCGTCGGCCCGCTCGTGGACCTGCGCGCCTTTGCAATGGCGGCATCGACCGCATCCGCATCGTGCCCATCGACCGCGGCGATCACGTTCCAGCCATACGCTTCGAAGCGCTTCGGCGTGTCGTCGATGAACCAGGGCGCCACGGCACCGTCGATCGAAATGCCGTTGTCGTCATACAGCGCGATCAGCTTGTTCAGTTTCCAGGCGCCGGCCAGCGATGCGACTTCATGGCTGATGCCTTCCATCAGGCAGCCGTCGCCGAAGAACACGTAGGTGTGGTGATCCACCACGGTATGGCCATCGCGGTTGAACTCGGCCGCGAGCAGTTTTTCCGCCAGTGCCAGGCCAATCGCATTCGCCAGACCTTGACCCAGCGGCCCGGTCGTGGTCTCCACCCCCGGCGTGATGCCGTATTCCGGGTGGCCCGCAGTCTTGCTGTGCAGTTGCCGGAAGTTCTTCAGCTCCTCGATCGGCAGCTCATAGCCGGTCAGGTGCAGCAGCGCATACAGCAGCATCGAGCCATGCCCGTTCGACAGCACGAAGCGGTCGCGGTCGAACCAATGCGGGTTCGTCGGGCTGTGCTTCAGGTGCCGGCTCCACAGCGCGACGGCCATGTCCGCCATGCCCATCGGCGCGCCTGGGTGACCCGAGTTGGCCTGCTGCACGGCGTCCATGGCCAATGCGCGGATCGCGGTGGCCATCATCTGGGAATTGGGCATTGATCGATACGGCAAGCGTTTGTGGAAATGGCCGGTGCGGCGCAAGGCATGCGCAGTGGCTGCAATAGCAACCGGCGATTTTACCGAGCAGCCACGCGCAGCCGAACCGCGAAGCGCCGCGCGCTACAGTCGCGCCTCATGCAAGGCCTGCACCTGACCGCTGACCTGCGCGGCTGCCGCTGCGAGCGGCGCTGGCTGCTCGACCCGCACGCGTTGCTCACGTTCTGCCGCGATGCGGCGACGGCGGCGGGCTTGGTCGCGGTCGGCCAGCTCGCGCACGCGTTCGATGCGACCGCGCAAGGCCCGGGCGGCGTGACGGCCACCTTGCTGCTGGCCGAATCGCACCTGTGCGTGCACACCTGGCCCGAGCATGACGCGGTCACGCTCGATGTGTTCGTCTGCAACGTGCAGCGCGACCACTCGGCAGCGGCGCAGTGGCTGATGCAGGCGCTGATCGATCGGTTCGCACCAGCGGGCGTCGTACGCCAGCGGCTGTCGCGTGGCAGCATGGCAGCATGAGCCCATCCGCTGCACCTTCGCGCAACGCCGGCGCCGCCGCGCTGCCGATCATCGCGCTGGTGCTGGCCGCCGGCCGCGGCAACCGCATGCGTCCGCTGACCGACAGCTGCCCGAAGCCGCTGCTGCCGCTCAACGGCAAGCCGTTGATGCAGGGAACGCTGGAGCAACTGGCGGCCGGGGGCTTCACGCGCATCGTCATCAACACCGCTTGGCTTGGCGAGCAGATCAGCGACTGCTTCGGCGAGACGCCCATGCTGCAGGGCCACGCGCTGCGCATCCGCTACTCGCACGAAGGCCGCGACTTCGGCGCTGCGCTGGAGACCGCGGGCGGCATCAGCCGCGCGCTGCCGCTGCTCGGCGACGTGTTCTGGGTCACGGCCGGCGACATCTATGCGCCGGGCTTCCCGTTCAGCCGGACCGCCGTGGACTGCTTCATCGCCAGCGGCCGGCTCGCGCACCTGTGGCTGGTGCCGAATCCGCCGCACCACCCGGCGGGTGATTTCGGCATCGACGCGAACAGCCTCGCACTGAACGAGGAGGGTGCCGATGGCCTTCGCCACACGTTTTCCACCACCGCTCTGTATCGTGCCGAATGCTTCACCGAAGACGTGGGCGCGCCGCCGTTCGGCAACCTGCACGGCAGTTCCGCCGCACTGGCCCCGCTGCTGCGCCGACGCATCGCACGCGGCGAAGTCAGCGCCGAGCTCTACACCGGCGCCTGGGCCGACGTCGGCACGCCGGAACGTTTGCAGCAACTCAATTCGAGCCTGGATTCCATATGAACACATCGACCGCCACCAGCAGCATCACTGAACACCCGAGCGTCCACGCCGAGCGGCGCGCGCGGCTGGCCAGACAGCTTGGCCCCGACGGCATCGCGATCATCCCGACCGCGCCGGAACGCGCGCGCAACCGCGACAGCGACTTTCTGTTCCGGCACGACAGCTACTTTTATTACCTGACCGGCTTCACCGAGCCGAACGCCTGGCTCGTGCTGACCGGCGACGGCACCTCCACGTTGTTCTGCGCGCCGAAGGATGCGGAGCGCGAAGTCTGGGACGGCTACCGGCTCGGGCCGCAAGCCGCGCCCGACGCGCTCGGCGTGGACGCCGCCTACCCGGTCGGCGAACTCGACCAGCGGTTTCCGAAGCTGCTCGAAAACCGCGCCACCGTCTGGTTCCCGTTTGCGACGCACAAAGGGCTGGAGACGCGCATCGACGGCTGGCTGTCCGCCGTGCGCGGCCGGGTGCGCTACGGGGCGCTGTGTCCCGAATCACAGCGCGACCTGTGCGCGCTGCTCGACGAGATGCGGCTCGTGAAAGACGAGCAGGAACTCGCCACCATGCGCCGCGCCGCCGCGATCAGCGCCGAAGCGCATATCCGCGCGATGCGGCTGTCGGCGAAGATGCTGCGCGAAGGCGCCGACCTTCGTGAATATCACCTGGACGCCGAACTGTCCTACGTGTTTCGCATGAACGGCTCGCAGTACCCGGCCTACGCGTCGATCGTCGCGGCCGGCGCGAACGCCTGTGTGCTGCATTACCGCGCGGACGAGGGCAGGGTGAGGAAGGGCGAACTCGTGCTGATCGATGCGGGCTGCGAGCTCGACAGCTATGCGAGCGACATCACGCGTACCTTTCCAGCCGACGGCAAATTCACCGGCCCGCAGCGTGCGCTCTATGACATCGTGGCCGCGTCGCAGACCGCAGCCGTGCAGTCGATCCGCCCCGGCGCGCGCTTCAACGATCCGCACGATGCGGCCGTCAGGGTGCTTGCGCAAGGCATGCTCGACGTCGGCCTGCTTGACGGCAACAAGGTCGGCACGCTGGATGACGTGATCGAGCAGCGCGCCTACTTCCCGTTCTACATGCACCGCACCGGCCACTGGCTCGGCATGGACGTGCACGACTGCGGCAGCTATGTGGAGCCGTCGCAGGCCGGCGAGGTCAGCGAACGCAAGGATCCGCTGTCCGGCGAGACCATCAAGAACCGCCCGAGCCGCATCCTGCAGCCGGGCATGGTGCTGACCGTGGAGCCCGGCATCTATGTGCGGCCGGCCGAAGGCGTGCCCGAGCAGTTTCATCACATCGGCATCCGGATCGAGGACGATGGGGTGGTGTCGGACGTGCCGAAATTCAACGGCTGCGAGCTGATCTCACGCGGGGTGCCGGTCGATGCGCAGGAGATCGAGGCGTTGATGCGGGATTGAAGGTGGCGAAGCTGAAGGATTCGGATCGACTGGTGGCGACCACAGCGGGCAGCGTCAACCCAGCAGAATTTCAATAAAAATTGGCATAGGCGCCACTGCAGACTGCATACCCTGCTATTTATTGAGTAGCGTTTTTGATGGACTGCAAAATTGGCGTCACCGTTGTTTTGCATCGGTTCAGCATCTCGAACAACGCGTGGGGCAGGTGCCATGACCGGTTCAGATGCATCGTGCGCTTCAGCGCTTCGGACGCTCCCGCCTTGCTGCCTTCACGCCCGGCGCCAACAGCGGTGTTGCCGGTCGACCGATCAACATGCTGCGTACCCAGCGCGGCAACGGATCGACCAGCGGCTCGGGCTGACCGGCCGTGACGATCGCAACCAGCCGGTGGCCACCGTCTTCGATCTCCACCGCGTCGTACAGAAACGAAAGCTCCGCGTAGCTGACCGCCGCCTGCAGCAGCGCCAGGCTGCGCGGATAACGCGCGAGGATGCGCTCAGGCGCCACCGGATGGCCGCCTTCGCCGATGCGCGTGGCCACCCGCTGGACCAGCCGCGCCGGGTCGTCGAGCGCGACCACGTAGAGCACCACGATGAAGCCGCAGGCCTGTGCGACACGGATCAGCTCGAGCTTGGATTCGTGCGAGAACACCGTCTCACTCGCGAACGATTCGCCGCGTTCCAGCAGCGCGCTGCGCCGCGCATCGGCCCAGGCACGGGCGGCCTGCGATCGTTCGAGCGGGTCGGCGATGTGTTGCAGCTGTGCGCGTTCGTGCAGGTCCGCGTTCACGAACTCAAGCGTCGGATCGATCTGCCCACCGGCTGCAAGCGCGCGATACAGCGTGGTCTTGCCGGCACCGTTCGGACCTGCGAACAAGTGAAAGACCGGCGCAGCGGTCATGGAAACGGCGCTGCCGGCCGGGTCGGTGGCAATGAATACGGTTGAGGGGAGTGGCGATCCGTCAGGCGCAGCCCGATCGGTTGCGTGCGATGACCTGCTTCAGATTGGCCGCCAGCGTGCCGTCCGTGCTGGCGGCGCGAATGCGCTGGCTCAGGTTGATGACGGTGCTCTGATCCTGCTGCGTCTGCTCAGCGCTTTCATATGCGGCGATCGCGGTCTGCGCTTCCTGCACCGTCAGGCCTGAATGCTCGACCACGCGGCCGAGCGTGGCCCAGTATTCGATCTGGCTGGCCACCGAGCGGCGCAGCGGCTGCGCGGCAAGGCGCGCCTCATCGACCAGGGAGCCGGACAACTTGACAGAAGCGAAAGCGGTGGGCATTGCGGGCGATTTCTTTGGAATGATGGTCAGCGATATCAGACCGGCCAAAGGGTAGCAAAGTGACGCAATTTGCACCAATCATGCACCATCCAAATCCCTATGGCGTCAGGGGTCGAAGCACCAATTCAAGGACCTGTACCTACGCTGGTCGATCTATCTGACCCGCTGGCTGCAGGCTTTGCCGCAAGCGACATGCTGCCGCGTCCCAGCACCAACGAGCCACGTCTTTCGATCAACAGCAAAGCTTCAGGCGCCTGACGCGCTGGGCTTGTGCATGTTTCCGAGCATGCGGCTGCGGCAAGTGATCGACCGCCTGACCGCTGTGAACGGGCTGGTGCCGCAAGGCTGGCGACGCGCACCGGGGCATTCGGGCCGAGCTGCTCGATCTGCTCGTGTGATCTGAAGCTGAACCTGATCGAGTCGTGCGAGCCGGCCTGACCGGCGCATCGCATTAATGAGTGGTGGCATGCCCTGCATGATCGGTCAGTCTGCCCCACGCGGGAACTGCGGCGCGCCTGCTGCGCGGGTATCGACACCGTAGCCCGGTTCGTTCGGCACCGGGGGCAGGCTGGTCACGCCGGGTGCGAGTTGGCCTCTGGAGCGCATGTCGGCGCGCAACGCTTCCACCGCCGGCCCGAGGATGCCGAGGTTCTGCGCGGCCGATGCCGGGCCCGCGGCAGTGCCGACCTTCCGGCCATCGCCGCTCACCAGTTGCACCTGGCGCGCCACGCCGACCCCGATCGATTCCGGTCCGCCGCCGGTGTTCACGCCGCCGCTGCTGCCCACGGATGCGAGGCTTGCTGCAAGGGACGACGACACCGGCGGCGGCGCGCTGGTGCGGGCAGCGCAGCCGGCCAGCATCAGCACGGCAGCGGCGGCACCCAGACCGGCGCGGCTGATGTGCCGCATGTGCCCTACATACACGTCAGACCAGCAGCGCGTTGACACGCCGCACATAAGCCGCAGGATCGGCCGGCAAGCCGCCTTCGGCCAGCAGCGCCTGGTCGAACACGATCTGCGCCAGATCATCGAATTGTGGCGACGCGCCGTCACCATCCATGAGCTTTTTCACTAGCGGATGCTCGGGGTTCACTTCGAGCACCGGCTTGACTTCCGGCACCTTCTGGCCAGCCGCCTTCATCATGCGCGCAAGCTGGTTGCTCATGCCGTGGTCCTGCACCACCAGGCAGGCCGGTGAATCGACCAGCCGGGTCGTCACGCGCACGTCTTCGGCCTTGTCCTTCAACGCCTCTTTCAGTTTGGCGAGCATCGGCTTGAACTGCTCGGCGGCTTCCTCGGCGGCCTTCTTCTCGTCGTCATCCTGCAGCTTGCCGAGATCGACCGCACCCTTGGCGACGCTCTGCAGCGGCGTGCCGTCAAACTCGGTCAGGTAGCTCAGCGCCCATTCGTCGACACGGTCGCTCATGAGCAGCACTTCGATGCCTTTTTTCTTGAACACTTCGAGCTGCGGGCTGCTCTTGGCGCCGGCCAGGCTGTCGGCCGTGATGTAGTAGATCGCTTCCTGGCCTTCCTTCATGCGCGCCTCGTAGTCGGCCAGGCCAACCGTCACGGTGTCGGACGTGGTGGACGCAAAGCGCAGCAGCTTCGCGATGCGGTCGCGGTTGCCGAAGTCTTCGCCCAGGCCTTCCTTCAACACCGCGCCGAACTCGTTGTGGAACGTGGCGAACTTCGATGACGACTTGTCCTTCGCTTGGACATCTTGCACGTCGTCATGCTCTTGCGCATATTCGGCGGCGGCTTCGGCGGCCGATGCGCCTGCATCACCATTGGCAGCTTCGACGGACTCGGTCGGCTCGGGTGCCGGCGTCGATTCACCGGAACCGATGTCGATGCGCTGGTCGTCGTTCTTCGCCGCTTCAGTCGGCTCGGCGTCGGCGGTCTGCTCAGGCGTTGCCGACGTGCTGCCGGCGTCCTTGTCCTGCTTCGCCAGGTCTTCGATCATCGACAGCACGCGGCGCGTGTTGCCTTCGCGGATCGCCTTTACGTCGCGGCTTTCCTGCAGCAGTTCACGGCTCACGTTGAGCGGCAGATCGGCCGAGTCGACCACCCCTTTGACGAAGCGCAGGTAGTTCGGCATCAGCGCTTCGGCGTCGTCCATGATGAACACGCGCTTCACGTACAGCTTGATGCCGGCGGCCTTGTCGCGGTTCCAGAGGTCGAACGGCGCCTTGGCCGGCAGATACAGCAGCTGCGTGTATTCGGTCGAACCTTCGACCTTGTTGTGGCTCCAGGCCAGCGGCGCTTCGTAGTCGTGGCTGATCTGCTTGTAGAAATCCTCGTACTGCTCTTTGCTGATGTCTTTTTTGGGCCGGCTCCACAGCGCACTGGCCTGGTTCACGGTCTCCCATTCGTCGGTGACGACCATCTCGCCGCCTTTGTTGTCCTCGCCTTCCTTCCACTCTTCCTTGCGCATCAGGATCGGCAGCGAGATGTGCTCGGAATACTTGCTGATGATTTCTTTCAGCTTGTAGCGGTTCATGTAGTCCGCCGCGTCTTCACGCAGGTGCAGGATCACGCTGGTACCGCGCTCGGGGCGGTTGATGGTTTCGACCTCGAAGTCGCCGGAACCGCCGCTGGTCCAGCGCACGCCCTGGTCGGCCGGCAGTCCGGCGCGGCGCGACTCGACGGTGATCTTGTCGGCCACGATGAAGCCCGAATAAAAACCGACGCCGAACTGGCCGATCAGCTGACCCTGGTCGGATGCAGACGTCTTCTGTTCGGTGCTCAGCCGATCCAGGAAATTGCGCGTGCCGCTCTTGGCGATCGTGCCGAGGTTGTCGATCGCCTCCTGCTCGGACATGCCGATGCCGGTGTCGGTGATCGTGAGGGTCTTGGCTTCCTTGTCGTAGCCGACGCGCACCTGCAGGTCGCCTTGCCCTTCGTAGAGAGACGGGTCGTTGAGCGCCTCGAAGCGCAGCTTGTCGCACGCGTCCGATGCGTTCGAGATCAGCTCGCGCAGGAAGATTTCCTTGTTCGAGTAGAGCGAATGGGTGACCAGGTGCAGCAGTTGCGCGACTTCGGCCTGGAAGGAAAGGGTTTGCTTGCTCATGAGGATGCTTGGGAATTGCCAAAAAGCGGGCGAAAGGGTGCAGCGACCGAAGAAAACAGTGTCGGACAAGGCCGATGCGGCGCTGAAAAGACAAGTTTAGGGCGACCATGGTGTTTTCAATGCACCGTCGGCAAACGCGCATTGAACAATCGCTGCCGAACATCGCTGCTTAGTCGGCCTTGTTTGTTGCTTTCAAAGCGGACTTGCCGGCCATCGATGCCAGCCGACCAGCACGCGGCTGCGCCACGGCATCGAACGTTTCCGAAAAAACTTCGGCATCAAGAATAGATTGCCTGCGCCGCAGTGCAGACCTGGACGTTGGACGCGGTCGCCTCCAATGCAACATGCCGCATCGGACGACAGGCAGGTAGTCCGGGGTGCCTGCTGACCTCGGCTCGTTACGGAGCAGCGGTCAGGTCGAGGGCCGGATCGAGCAGCGGAAAGGCCCCGAGCGGCAGATGTATGGTCGGGCCAAACCCAACTTGATGCTCATCCGCATCCGGCGCGCCAAATGATCTGCGCACAGCGGGCTGCTAGGTGAAGCCCCGACTTGGGAAGCGGTGCTGAGAGTCATCCGCCGTGAGCGCCCCAGAGGCTACGGCAGCCAGCTTCGTGCTCAAAGCAGGCCGGCGTGCTTCAGCTGCCACCGCAGGAGCCAGGTGGGAATGCGCTCGCTTGGCATCGCACGGCCAATGAAGTTGCCCTGCGCCAGATCGCAGCCGATCTCGCACATCAGGTGCCAATCGTCCTTGGACTCGACGCCTTCCGCTACCGACTGCATCCCCAGGCGCTTGGCGATGCCGATGCTGCCTTCCAGGATCGGCCGGATGATCTGGTTGTGGCGGGCGCCGCTGACAAACCCACGGTCGATCTTGAGTTCGGTGAACGGTACGTCGCGCAACTGCGAAAGCGACGAGTGCCCGGTGCCGAAATCGTCGATCGAAAGGCCGAAGCGCTGCATGCGCAGGCGAGCCAGATTCTCAAGCGGCACAGAAGATGTTTCCGTCAAGCGGCTCTCGGTCACTTCAAGGGTCACGTATTGCGGCGAACCGCCGCTGTCGCTGACGATCCTGTTGACCCGGCGAGCGAAGTCGGTTGCACGAAAGTTCTTCATGGATACGTTGACCGACATCTCGATCTGCAACCCGGCGCTTCGCCAACGCACTTGCTGCTTGACCGCCTCTTGCAGCACCCATTCGGACAGACCGCCGATGGCGTCACACTGTTCGGCCAGATCGATGAAATCGCCAGGGTAGACCAGCCCATGGTCGGGATGGTTCCAGCGCACGAGCGCCTCGGTACAGGCCAGCTCGCCGGTGGAAAGATGCACCTTGGGCTGGTAGTGCAGGACCCACTGCTGATCGCGGTTGGCAGCGTGCACTTCGGCGGGCGTGAAGGACCGGGCCGAAACCGCCGGCGCCGTTGCAGCAAGCGGTTGCCAACACGCGAGCAACGCATGCAGTTCCGCTCGTCCCGCCGGTTTTTCGAGAGCGCCCAGGATCTGGACCCTGCCGCCTAGCATCCTCTGCACCGTGTTCATGATGCGTGCGCCCTCGCCACTCAGCAGGATCACGCTTCCGCGAAAAGGGCTGTCGGCCAGATTCTGCAGGAACTCGATTCCATCCATGCCCGGCATGTTCAGATCGCAGACGACCACATCGACCGCCTTTGGATCGCTGCGCAGTCTCGTCAGCGCGATTCCCGCGCTGGCAGCAGTGCCGATCATCAAATACCCCATGGACTGCAGCATGCGCGAGTGGATTCCAAGCATGAACGGGTCGTCGTCCAGCAGCAGCACGCTGGGCTGCGTCCCGCGGTCCACAAGCGTTGCGGCCGCCGGCAAATCGGAATTCCCAAAGTTGCTGGGAAGGGTGTCGGGAAGTTCATTCCACATGTCGAAACCTTGTTATCTGGCAGATATGAAGCCGAGTACGGCTCGAAGTTCGGTACGAAACTGGCCGACGAGCGCATCCAGTTGATCGGCTCGTCTCGCATGGGCTGCGTCTTCGATGTCGCTGCAGATTTGGCCCAGGCGGCTGCTGCCGATCGAGCGTGCCGCAGACTTGAGCTTGTGTGCAGCGTCTGCGACCGTTGACATCGAGCCCTGACCGATCGCCTGGCTGAACTCGATGCTGCACTGAGAGGCACTCTGGTGGAAAGCCTGTAGCACCTCGTCGACCAAGTCCGGATCGTCGCCTACCAACCCTTCCAGGACGCTCAAATCCACCGGCGGCAGGATGTCGACAGACGCGCGCTCGCAGTCCTGCAGAGCATCGCCGCGTGTCCCGTGATCGAGCCAGGATTCGATTGCCGCCTTGAGTCTGGGCACCCGTACCGGCTTGGTCAGATACATGTCCATGCCTGCTGCGATGCAACGCATCTCCTCGTCGCGCAGTGCGTTGGCAGTCAGGGCAATGATCGGCGTGCGGTGCTGCGGGTCCTCCTCGCGGCGGATGGCCGCTGCAAGCTCGTAGCCATCCATCTCGGGCATGTGAAGGTCGGTCAACACCATCGCGAATCTGCCGCTGCGCCAGCGCTCGAGTGCCTCGCGTCCATTGACACAGACTTCTGCGCCAAAGCCCATCATCTGGAGCTGGCGCAGGATCACGACGCGGTTCGTCTCGTTATCCTCGGCGACCAGGATCAGCGCGCCCGGCTGCGGCGCCTGAGCGCTTTGCGGCACTGTGGCAGGCAAGACTGTCGGGTCGCGCTGCCGGTCGCCTGCCTTGCGCGGCGTTCGAGATGCGGCCAGTGCCGCGAACAGCGTCCGGCGGGCCAGCGCGTCGGCGTTGATCGTCACCAGATCGGACTCATCGATGCAGGGCTTGTGCAGCGCTGCATGCCGGAAGACGACGAAGCGCGTGTCCGTCGAGGGTTCGGCAGGCGCCATCGCCCGCAGCTCGGCCAGCGGCGGTATCGGCTGGCTGGGAAGGATCAGCCACAGGGTCAGGCCTGCGGCGTGCGTGGCAGCGGCCGCAGCTGCCAGGTCCTGCGCGCGTTCGACGACCGCTCCGGCGTCCTGCAGATAAGCGGCGAGATCGCCCGCCAGGGGCTGTTCGCCGCCCACGATGCGGCAGCGCAGGCCTTCGACATGCCTCGGTTCAGCGTTGCGCACGGTCAGCGCCTCAAGCTTGCCGAAGCGCAGGCGCACCGCGAAGGTCGAACCTTGCCCGGGTGTGCTGCAAACCGAGATCTGACCGTTCATCAGCTCCACCAGCATGTGGGTGATCGCCAGACCCAGACCAGTGCCGCCGAAACGCCGGGTGGTCGAAGCGTCGGCCTGCGAGAACGGTCTGAACAGCCGCGCCAGCGCAGCCTCGCTCATGCCGATGCCGTTGTCGGCGACGACCAGGTCCACCACGACATGCGCGGCTTGCCGTTCGACCAGCAGCGCTCGCACCGAAACCCTTCCCGCCGGTTCGCTGCCGCTCGAGAACTTGATCGCATTGCCGACCAGATTGACCAGCACCTGTCGCAGCCGGCCTTCGTCGCCGCAGACGGTGTAGGGAATCGCCGGATCGACGAACAGGTTCACGTGCACACCTCGCTTGACCGCCACCTGGGTCAGCATGGCGCAGCCTTTTTCGATCACCTCGCCAAGCTCGAACGGCTCGTTGAGGAGGATCATCTTGCCGGCTTCCATCTTCGAGAAATCGAGGATGTCGTCGATGATCCCGAGCAGCGAAAACGCGGAGTCCCGAATCAGGTCGACCATCTCCACCTGATCGCCCCGCAGGCTCGTCTGATGCAGCACGTCGAGCATGCCGATCACACCGTTCATCGGCGTGCGGATCTCATGGCTCATGGCAGCCAGGAAAGACGATTTCGCGCTGTTGGCCTGCTCGGCTTCCTCGCGTGCCCGGCTCAGTTCGGCGGTGCGCTCCTGCACGCGCCCTTCCAGCTGCGCATTCAGCTCGCGCAGCGCATCCTGGTCGCGCTTGCGTTCGGTGATGTCCATCACCACGCCGATCTTGCGCAACAACCGGCCTTTCGCGTCACGCACGAGCTCGCCACGCTCGAACATGACACGCTGTTGGCCGTCCGGGCGGCAGATGCGGTATTCGAGCTCCAGCACCGAACTGTCCGGCACCGGATTGGCGAAAACCGGCTTCATCCATTTCGCATCATCTGGATGCACAAACGCAAAGAACGCATCGAACGTGTGGCCGAAGTCTTCGGCTGCGATGCCGAACAGCTGGTACGTCTCTTCCGACCACACCAGGTGGTTGTGCAGCACATCCAGTTCCCAAAAGCCCATCCCCCCGACCCGCTGGGCGTTGGACAGCATGGCGTGCTGCTGGCGCAACGCAGCCTCGGCCTGCTTGCGCTTGCTGATGTCCTCCGATACGCCGACGATGCCGACCACCGCGCCGTCGCGATCCCGCATCGGCGTGTTGGTTGCGAATGCATGAAAGTCAAGGCTTCCGCGCCGGCGACCAATGAATTCGCCGCTCCAGCTTTCGCCCTTCCTGATCTTTGCCAGACCCCGCTCCGCGCGGCTGCGGGCGGACGGCGGAATCGTCACATCGAAGATGTTGCGCGCGATGATCTCGGCAATCGGCCAGCCGTAGAGATCCTCGGCAAAGCGATTCGCATACGTGATCTTTCCGTCCAGATCGGTCGCAATGACGGCCTGGCCGATGCTGTCGAGCATGTGCGCCTGTTGGCGGATCGATTCCTCGGAGCGGTGCTCGTCGGTGATGTCGCGCAGCACGACCACGGCGCCGGTCCTGCAGGCCGCAGCGTCATAGGTGGCCTGGCCGTTTGCCACTACACGTCGTGCCCGCCCCTGTCTGGGCACGATCATCATTTCCGCCATGTGCACCGAACCGTCATGCAAGGCGCGAAAGAGCGGCATCTGTTCCGGTGTCATCGGCGTCCGGCCGTCGGGTTGATAGAAAACGAAGTCCTCGGCCCAGGGCTCCGAGGAAACCGGCCCGGCCGGCAGTCCGTGCAGTTCGCGCATCGCCTGGTTGCGTAGCGTGATCACGCCATCGGCGTTGCAGGCGACGATGCCGTCATCGATGCTTTCTATGATGACCGCAAGAAATTCCTGCTGCTTGCGCAGCGCTTCTTCTGCGCGCTTGCGATCGGTGATGTCCTTGACGATCGCGTAGACACGCTCGACAACTCCAGCTTTGGCCCCCTGGACCTGGATCAACTGGTATCTAACATCGACATTGATGCGTTGCCCGTTCTTGTTGACTCGGACCGACTCGTAGCGCACCTGCTCTCCCTGCAACGCACGCCCGAAATGGGCCCAGGTGACTGCCTCGTGTTCCGGCGCAACTGTGGACATGAAGTTCGACGCCAACCCCGCTTGCGGCGGGCCATATCCGGTCAGCTCCTTGTAAGCCGCATTGGCGTCCATGATGCGGCCGTCACGATCGAGCAGATAGATTGGATCGGGACTTTGTTCGAACAGCACCCGATAACGCTGTTCGCTTTCGCTCAGTGCCCGGTTGGCTTCAGCGAGGCTCAACTCGGCCTGCTTCAGATCGTGGATGTCCGTGCAGGTACCGAACCACTTCAGGATGGTTCCGTCCGCGTCCAGCAGCGGTGCACCCTGGACGAGCCACCACCGGTAGGCCCCGTCCGCGCGGCGCAGTCGGCATTCGAGCGAATACGTCCCGCGTGTCGTCACAGCCTGCTGCCATGCGTCCCATGCGCGCTGCTGATCGTCCGGATGGAACGGCTTGTTCCATCCGTGGCCGAGACTCTCGTCAAGCGTCATCCCGGTGTAGTCCATCCACCGCGGATTGAAATACACGTTCCAGCCGTCCGCTCGCGTGATCCAGACGATCTGCGACATCGATTCGGCCAACGTGCGGAAATCGACTGCGCTGTCGTGCGGCGCTGGCTCGGCTGGTTTTCGCTTCGGAACGACGCGTGCCGACGAAGCCTGGCCAGCCTCGGTCAGCGTTCCCTGCGGCGTTAGCAGCCCGACGAACCTGGACGGGTCGAGCCCGTCAATCGGGCAGCGCAAATGTGGCTCGCTTATCCGTGCCGTTTCTTCGGTCCGCTTGCGCGCAGCAATGTCACGCGCGTTCCCGATTACGGAGTCGACGCTGCCATCGGCCGCGAATGCCGGCGAAAGAATGGCCTCGCAGCTGACCGTCAGCCCGGCCGGACCGACATGGAGCGTCTCGCTGGTGAGGCTCTTGCGGGTTTCGAACACCACCTGCACCTGCCGTTGCAGCTGCTCTGCCAATTCAGGCGGGTAGCCCAGGTCGTGGAAATTCTTGCCTGTCGCCGCTGCCAGCGTGGTCCCCCACAGGTCGAGCAGCGGTTGGTTGGCGAACACGATGCGCCCGTCCCGGTCCATGCTATAGATCAAGTCGTTGCTTGACGAAAGCATGTTGCTCAATATCCGCTCGCGCCGCTCGGCCCGCTTCGACGAGGCTTCCAGCGCCTCTTCAGTCCTCTTGCGCTCGCTGATGTCCACCTGCATGACCAGCGCGCCGCTCGGAATGTCGTCGGACAGCAGCGTCACCGTCATGTGATACCAACGCTGGTCGACAGCCGAATCGCAGCGATATTCGATCGAGAAGTCTTTTGTCGCGCCACTGAGGACCGAACGAACGCCGGCGGCCACTCGCCGGGCTTGCGCTGAATCGTTGCCATGTGCGCCCTTGCAAACGGTCAGGTAGTTCAAGCCCACCTTATGGCCTGCGCTGTGCAGCGGGTTGGAATCAGTGGATTGCTGCCATGCCTGGTTCACCAGGGTGATGACGCCCTGGCTGTCCAGCAAGGCAGCAGGTGCGGGCAGAGCGTCCAGCACGGTCGCCTGGTCGGCATTGCAAAAAATCGGCACAGCGTGGGAAGTCTTGTCTGGAAAGAACGGGTCTCTACGGCTGCCGCCATGCAGAACGGCCTGGGCCAGACCGGTTTCGCCGTCGACCTCAGCGGGACACGGCGACGTCTCGACGGAACTCCGGTTCTCCATTTACGAATCGAACAGCACGGCGACGCCGATACTGCCGGTCATCGGCAGCATCGGCAGCGCGATTGCTTCATTCGCCGACCCATTGCAGACCTGCTCAGTTCGCAATGACGCTCGGGTCAAGCCAACATGCGGTTTAAGCATCATGAATTCTTCTTCCGACGAAGCGGGCAACTACGTCGACGGACGAGTTTGCGACCTGAGCACTGTATCGATGCGCACCAGCAATTTGTCGCCTGCGCCATGCGCCTCGAGGTCGTGTATGCGCTTTCCTTCACGATACGCATCTCGCACTTCTTCAGTCACGTTGCTTGGCCGGGGGAAGGTCAATGAAAGTCATCTTCACGCCTACGCGCTCGCAGACATTCAGAGCGGCCAACAGAGATCCGTCGTCTCAGCGTTCGATACGCGCAATGAGAGGCCGTGCTCAACGGCATTCTGTTCGTATCGCGCACGGGCTTTTCGTAAGCGGAACTTGCCCAACCGCCGGGATTTGGCATCGGCTCAACGTGCTGACGGCGGCTGCGCGACTGGCAGGCCGCTGGTGTATCGCATCGGCTGCGCTTGTTGCTGCTGGCCGGGTTGCGTGTTGCAGACAAGCTGGACTTCGGGCGTGCCTGCATCGATGAGTCCAGCATGACCAGCCCCCGGGGCGCCCGCACATCTGTGCCAATTCGACGGACCGGAGCAGACTCGGCAGCAAACGCCGCCGCGTGACGCACGCCCGGGGCAGTGCCGATGACCGAAGCGGAAGCTGCAGAGGCGCTAGAACCCCTCGTTCGCGCCCAGATAACGCCACTGCCCGAGCGGCAACGGCCCGAGCGACACGTTGCCGATGCGAACACGCTTCAGGCCGGTGACTTTCAGGCCGACCTGCTCGCACATGCGCCGAATCTGGCGCTTCTTGCCTTCGGTCAGCACGAAGCGCAATTGCTCGGGGTTCTGCCAGTCGACCTGCGCAGGCTGGAGCGCCTCGCCGTCGAGCTTCAGGCCGTGCCGCAGTTGGGCGAGTTGCGCGGGCTTCACGGCCTTTTGTACGTCGGCGGTGATGTCGCCCAGCGCCACGCGCACCAGGTATTCCTTCTCCATGCCGGAGTCCTCGCCGATCAACTGGCGCGCGATGCGGCCGTCCTGCGTCAGCACCAGCAGGCCGGTCGAATCGATGTCGAGACGCCCGGCCGGTGCCAGCCCCTTGAGCTGCGCGGCGGCAAAGCGCGTGTGGCTCGAGTCGCCCATCCAGTGGCTGCGCTGGCCGATCAGCGAGACGGCCGGCTTGTGGTTGTCTTCCGGCTGGCCGCTCACGTAGCCGACCGGCTTGTTCAACAGGATGGTGGTGGCCAGCGCCTGCTGGCCATGCGCGCGGCGGTCCACCTCGATGCGCGCATCCGGCCCGACCTTGAGGCCGACCTGGGCAATCGCGCCATCGACCTTGACCCAGCCCTGTTCGATCCAGTCGTCCGCTTCCCGGCGCGAGCACAGGCCAAGATCGGCCATGCGCTTGTTCAAGCGGATCGCGTCGGATGGGTTCTCGGTCGGCTCGGGCATGGCGGTCGGGTGCTATTATAAAACTAGCGGGCAACGCAAGCAAGACGTACGCCCGCGGCCAAAAAGCTTGCGAAAAGCCGCTCTAGGCAGGGGCTGGGCTCGCAGGGCCGGCGCCGCCGGCTGGGCTGCGCGCGGCCCGCCATTGTCCACGACCGCCGTCGGCGGCCTCAACCGGTCAGCGGTTGCTTTTGCGTGGGCGGCGCGAATCGGTAGCGATTCTTGCCGTGGTTCTTGGCCTCGTACATCGCGGTATCGGCAACGGCGCGCAGCCCATCACCGGTCAGCGCGTGGTCGGGAAACAGCGCCACGCCGATGCTCGCGCCGACGTGCAGCGCATGGCCGTCCCAGTTGAACGCACAGGCAATCTCGGCGAGCACCTTGTCGGCCACTTCGGCCGCGGTGCCGGCCGCGGTCAGGTCGCCCAGGATCACGACGAACTCGTCGCCGCCGACCCGCGCCACCGTGTCGGTCTCGCGCAGCGCCGCGCGCAGCCGATGCGCGGCGACCACCAGCACGTGATCGCCGGCCAGATGCCCGTGCCGGTCGTTGATCGTCTTGAAGCCGTCCAGATCGACGAACAGCAGCGCCGCGCGCCGGCCGGTGCGCCGCGCGCTGGCCAGCTGCACTTCGAGCCGGTCCATCGCGATCGCGTTCAGCGGCAGGCCGGTCAACTGGTCATGGCCGACCAGCGCGGCGAGTTGCGCGCGCTGGGTCTCGATCTGGCGCACCAGCTGCTCGGTCATCGCCTGGTGGTTCGCCAGCGTGAGCATCAGCGACAACGGCACGAACACCACCACCACGAAGAAGCCGATCCAGGCCGATGGGGTGGTGACGAACACGTTCAGATCCAGCGGCACCTTGAGCACGCCCGTGCAGAATCCGACCGCCGCGACAATCAGCAGCACTGCGCTGCCCATTGCCAACAGCGCCGCCGTGCGCAGCGAATAAAGCACCGCGGCCACCACCAGCCCTTCCAGGATCCAGAGGTATCCGGAGCTGTTCAGTCCCATCGTCAGCACGCCCGACGCCCCCAGCGCAAGCATCCCGACCAGCGCGCTCGCGGATTTCACCTTCAGCGAAATGCGCCGCACGAACGGATAGATGCCCAAGCTGAACAAAATGAAAAACAGATGGATACCGAGTTGCAGGTGCCAGGCAACCTCGGTGATGCGCCAGGCCAGCACTGGCGCATAGAGCAACGCAACGATGGCCGCAGCCCCATACAACCGGTTGATCAGCTGGTTGCGGAAGTCGTCCACTCGCAAGTCCTTGCTGTGCGTCGATGTCGGCTGCGTGTCCTCGAACACCGGGAATCCTTCCTGGCTGGAAACGGATGGCGTGCGGCGCAGCGCCAGAAAAGTGAAATTTTAGGCAGCTGAAGGCCGCCCTCCATCGTGCAGGCAACTGCTCCAGGCGCGCGGGGCAAGCATTGCGTCACACAACGCGGCTTGCCGCATAGCCGCGCGGCACGAACGGGCAAAATCAAAAAAAGCGCCGCACTTGCGAACCCGGCCTTTGCATCCATCGCCATTTCCTCAACCATGTCTGCTTTTTTTTGGAAAAAACAGGCACGAAATCTTTGCTCATGACCAACGCCGCCAAACGAACTGAACGTCTGCTGATCACCGGCGCCGCCGGCGCCTTAGGCCAGGTGCTGCGGCAAAGCCTGAAACCCCATGTGCAGTCGATGCGGCTGTCCGACATCGCGCCGATGGCGCCGCCGGCCGACGACAGCGAGCAGGTCGTGGTCTGCAACTTGGCCGACAACGCCGGCGTCGATGCGCTGCTGCACGGCGTGGATGCGGTGCTGCACTTAGGCGGCGTCTCGACCGAGCATGCGTTCGAGGACGTGCTGGGCCCGAACATCGTCGGCGTCTATCACGTCTATGAAGCGGCGCGCCGGCACGACGTGCGCCGGGTCGTCTTCGCGAGCTCGAACCACACGATCGGCTTTCATCCCCAAGGCGAACTGCTGCAGACCGACTGCGCGCGCCGGCCGGACGGCTGCTATGGCCTGTCCAAATCGTTCGGCGAAGACGTGGCGCGCTTTTACTTCGACCGTTACGGCATCGAGAGCGCCTGCCTGCGCATCGGCTCCGCGTTCCCGGAGCCCAGGGACCGGCGCATGCTGATGACCTGGCTCAGCTATGCGGACCTGACCGAGCTGGTGCGCTGCTGCCTGGCAGCGCCGCAGCTGGGCTGCACGATCGTCTGGGGCGTGTCGGCGAACCGGGATGTCTGGTGGGACAACGCGGGTGCCGCCCACCTCGGTTTCGTGCCGAAAGACAGCTCGGAGCCGTTTCGCGCCAAGGTCGAGGCCGCCCAGCCCGCCTTGCCCGAAGACGACCCGGCCAAACGCTTCCAGGGCGGTGCGTTCACGAAAGCCGGGCCGTACCCGCTCGTGTAAGTGCAGCAACCGTCCGTCTGGGCGAACGGCGGCTGGCAACTGCTGCTGCTGGCAGCCGGCCTGCTGCTGGCGTTGGGCGCAGGTGCCTGGCTTGCGACGCGGCTGGTCGCCGCCGGTTGGCCGCGACTGCTCAGGGTACGGGACCGGCTGGTGCGCTGGGCCCGGCCTAGGCATGCGAATCCGGCTGCGCTCCTGATCGTCTCGCTGCTCGATCCACAGCGGCCCGAATCGGCTGGGTTGCTGGCCGCCGCGCTGCTGGTGCTTGCCGGCGGCTGGGCGTTCTTCGGCCTGCTCGAAGACGTGCTCGAAAAAGACCCGCTGGTGCTGCTCGACCAAGCCGTGTTCAGCATCTTGCAGGGCTTGCGCACGCCGTGGCTGGACCATGCGATGGTGGCCGTCACCGAGCTGGGCAGCGCAGCGGTGATCGTGCCGGTGGTGGTTGCCGTCGCACTGGTGCTGGCGCTCCAGCGGCAATGGCGCACGCTTGGTTACTGGGTGGCCACCATCGTGTTCGGGCGCGCGCTGGTCTGGGTGCTGAAGACGACCGTGCAGCGCGCGCGGCCGAACCAGGCGCTCTATTCGGGCATGGTCGATCAGTTTTCGTTTCCGAGCGGGCATGCGGCGTCGAGCATCGTGCTGTACGGGTTCCTCGCGTTCTTGCTGGCGCGTGGACGTCCGCGCGGCCAGCGTGTGGCGATCGGCGTCGCGGCGGCTGCCGTCATCGTGCTGACATCGTTTTCGCGGTTGTACCTGGGCGCGCACTGGCTATCGGACGTGCTCGGCAGCCTGGCGCTGGGCACCGCCTGGGTCGCACTGGCCAGCGTCGCGTTCAGCTGGCATGCGGGTGCCGCTGCGCTGCCGCAGCAGCGCGCGCTGCTGATCGCCAGCGTTGCCACGCTGGTGCTGGCTGGCACCATCTACCTCGGCAGCCAGCATGCGGTGGACATGCAGCACTATGCGGTGCAGGCGGCCGCGCCGCGGGTCGAGCTGCCGGCCTGGCGCGCGGGCGGCTGGCGCAGCCTGCCCGAGCGTCGGATCGATCTGGAGCGCGAAGCGCGCGAGCCGATGTCGTTGCAGTGGGCCGCGCCGGCTGCACGCATCGAGCAGGCGTTGCGCGCGGCCGGCTGGCACCCGGCCGTGCCGCTGGGCGTCGGCAGCCTGGCTGCGATGCTGGCGCCGCAGCCCGAACTGCTGCAACTGCCGCTCGTGCCCGAATTTCACGACGGCACGTTGCCAGTCCTGCGTTACGTGCATGCCGCCAGTCCGGATCAGCGGCTGGTGCTGCGGCTGTGGTCAACGCCGCGCGAGGTGCGCGCAGCCGGGCCCGCCACGGCGCCGGTACCGCTGTGGATCGGCAGCGTGGAACGCCAGTCATTGCAGCGGTTCGCCGGCCTGCTGAGCCGGGCCGAGGCCGATCCAGGCGATGCCGGCGATACGCCGCTTGAACAGTTGCAGCGGACGCTGGCTGAGGCGCCCTTGCCCAGGGTGCGGGTCGAGCCGGTGCCGGCGCGCGCGCTGCTGCTTGACTGAATAGTCCCGCCATTGCGCTGCGGCACATCGGCAGGGCATGATGCGGGTGGACCTGATGAATCGCAGGGCCTGACTTGCACACTTTTGTGTTCCAACTTCAAGAGAGACCAACTGACATGACGACCAATCGTTCCTCCTCCAGCCGCGGCGCCGGCCTGGCCGCTGTTGCCGTGGCCATCGGCCTGGCCGCCGCACCGGCGTTCGCCGACGACAACAAACTGAGCGGTGGCGAGGAAGTACCGCCGGTGCAGACCTCGGCGACCGGCGACAACATGATCAAGATCGGCGCCGACGGCATGGTGACCGGCAAGGTCATGACCAAGGGCATCGACGGCACCATGGCGCACATCCACATGGCGGCCAAGGGCGCGAACGGCCCGGTCATCGTGCCGTTCAAGAAAGGCGCGGCGGCCGGCGAGTGGGTGCCGAACGACGGCGCCAAGCTGACCGACGACCAGATGAAGGCGTACAAGGCCGGCGACCTGTATTTCAACGTGCACAGCGAAGCGCACAAGGGCGGCGAGATTCGCGACCAGATGGAGCCGTGATCCGGCGCTGACCGCTGCCCTGCCGCGCACACGGCTGGCGGCAGCGGATTTTCGATCGCTTCGGCTGCAGCTTCGAGAAGGGGCCTGCGGCCGATTTTGTTTTCTCCTCCCTGTTTCTTGGTAAAAAAAACTGCGCAAGACACGCCTGAACCGCATGAAAAACATCAGCTTCCCATCGCTGCGCTCGTCGCTCCTGCCACTTCTGCCGCTGCTGCTGGCAAGCACCGCAAACATTGCCGGCGCCCAGACGCTGCCGGCCGGCCCGATCAAGATCGTCAACTCGTTCCCGCCCGGCGGGCCGTCCGACATCATCTCGCGGCTCGTTGCGGATAAGCTCGAGAAGGCGCTGAAACTGACCTTCGTGGTCGAGAACAAGCCCGGCGCGGGCGGCAATATCGCAGCCGAGCAGGTCGCGCGCGCACCTGCGGACGGCCAGACCATCATGACGGGCATCGACACCACGTTCACGATCAACCCGGCCATCTACAAATCGATGGGCTGGCGCATCGAGGACCTGAAGCCGTTGCTGATCATGGCGTCGTCCGGGCTGCTGGTCGGCGTGAACCCGGCGCTCGGGGTGCGCACGCCGCAGCAGCTGATCGACAAGGGCAAAAGCAAGCAGGGCCTGACGTTCAGTTCCGGCAGCAACGGCAGCCCCGGCCATCTGGCGGCTGAAATCCTCGGCGAATCGACCGGCGTCAAGGTGGTGCACGTGCCGTACAAGGGCAACTCGCCCGCAGTGCTGGCGGTGCTGTCGGGCGAAGTCGATGGCGGCATCCTCGCCACGCCGGGCATGATCCCGCACGTGAAGGCCGGCAAGATCATTCCGCTGGCCGTGACCAGCCGCCAGCGCTCGCAGCTCGCACCCGACGTGCCGACCACAGCGGAAGTCGGGCTGAAGGAGCTGCAGGTCGAAGTGCTCTACGTCGCGATGGTGCCGGCTGCGATGCCCGAGCCGCTGCGCGCCACGTTGGCCAAGGCGTTCAGCGATGCGCTCGCGCAAGCCGATGTGAAAGGCAAGCTCGCGCAGCTCGACCTGTTCGTCGAAAGCACCACCGGCGCCGAGGCCGAGGAGATGCTTGCCAAGCAGCGCGATCGCTATGCACGCATCATCAAATCGACGGGCATGACGGTGGAATGAGCGCTTGCCTCCGGTCTCGACCAGAGCGGTTCTGGTCTCAGTCGCGGTTGTAGGCAAGCTTCTGCTCATCCTTGCAGCCGGCAGACTACAGCGGCAACTGGTGAACGGCGGCAAGATTGGCGACTGGCTTTTTCATTTTTTTGCAAGAAGCTTTTCCACCTTCAACCGACCGCAACTCTGCTTCGCTGCCCGTTTTCGATGAACACCCGAACCATGTCTTTGTCCCCGGCCGCTGCGCGCAGTGGTTCTGCTCGCGCAACCGGTTGCGCCACCGCTGCGCTGACCGCCGGTTTGCTGCTTGCCGGCTGCGCACCACAAGCGTCGCTGCCGATCGCAGCCGGCACCGGGCCGAAGCCCGAGCTGCCCAAGCCGACCGAATCGCTGATCCCGACTGTGAACATCGCGCCCGCGATCGGCTGGCCGAGCAACGCCGCGCCGCAGGCTGCGGCAGGCCTGGCCGTCAAGCCATTCGCCGAAGGGCTCGATCATCCACGCTGGCTCACGGTGCTGCCGAACGGTGACGTGCTGGTGGCCGAGACGAACGCACCGCCGAAGCCGGAGGACGGCGACGGCATCAAGGGCTGGATCATGAAGCTCGTGATGAAGCGCGCAGGCTCCGGCGCGCCGAGCGCGAACCGCATCACATTGCTGCGCGACACCAACGGTGATGGCCAGGCGGACCACTCAGTCCCGTTCATCGAAGGGCTGCACTCGCCGTTTGGCATGCAGCTGGTGGGCAACACCTTGTATGTCGCCGACACCGACGCCGTGCTGGCATTCGACTACACCGCTGGCGCCGACAAGATCAGCACGGCAGGCCGCAAGGTGGTGCGGCTGCCAGCCGGCCCGATCAACCACCACTGGACGAAAAACCTGATTGCGTCGCCAGACGGCAAGAAGCTGTACGTCACGGTAGGCTCGAACAGCAACGTTGCGGAAAACGGCATCACGGCCGAAGAGGAGCGCGCCGCGATCTGGGAAGTGGACGTCGACACCGGCGCGCACCGCATCTTCGCGGGCGGTCTGCGCAACCCGAACGGCCTGGCCTGGCAGCCCGACACCGGCGCGCTGTGGACGGTGGTGAACGAGCGCGACGAACTCGGCAGCGACCTGGTGCCCGACTACCTGACCTCCGTGAAGGACAACGCGTTCTACGGCTGGCCGTACAGCTACTACGGCCAGCATGTGGACGACCGCGTGAAGCCGCCCAAGCCTGACCTGGTCGCCAAGGCCGTCGTGCCCGACTACGCGCTCGGGCCGCACACGGCGTCGCTGGGTCTGGCCTGGTCGGGCGCGAAGAACGCGCTGCCGGCGACATTCGCAAGCGGCATGTTCATCGGCCAGCACGGCTCCTGGAACCGCAAGCCGGCCAGCGGCTACAAGGTGGTGTTCGTGCCGTTCACGAACGACGGCCAGCCGAACGGCCAGCCGACCGATGTGTTGACCGGCTTTCTGAGCGACGAAGGCAAGGCCTTCGGCCGGCCTGTGGGCGTCGCGCTGGACGGCAAGGGCGCACTGCTGGTTGCCGATGACGTGGGCAACAAGGTCTGGCGGGTCACGAAAAGCTAGCGCGTTCCTTTGTCCGGAAGCTGCGTCTGTAGCTTGGTAAAGCCGGTTCCACGGCCTCTGCCGGACTTGGGTTGCGCCGGTTCATCCACCGGGCTGCCACAAGACACTTAGCTTTACTACTAAATCCATAGCTACTTGCGAAGAACCTGACTGCGCCTGAGCCTGATTTGGTTTGAAAGCGGCGACTTTAACGGCGCCGCGATGACTCCATCATCCGGAACGGTCAATCCGCAGCAAACTGATCGTCAGGCCGGCCACCGGCAGCGTATCGAGCGCAAGCACCGTTCACTGCGATCGATGCCCGATCACGTTCGCGCGCAGCGGCAAGTTGCGCGTCGTTGATAGGGAAAAGCATCCGTCGAGCGATGCACCGGCTGCCGCCGACGCCGGCAGCAGCACGGACGGCAACCAGCAGCAACCGTTCGTCTCATGCAAATTCGGCGGCGCCGGTGCGAGGTTAGCCCTCCACGGTTTGGCTCACTCTCCTTTAGGGTCGTGCAATGGTGCTGCTCATGGCCTATCCCTGATGGACGACACGTGACTCGATCAGCGCGGCGACTTCCTGCTCCGAGAAGCCGAAGTCACCCAACACCTCCCGGCTGTGCTGGCCCACATCGGGCGCAGGCGTGACGGCGGCTTCGGCCTTGCCGTCCAGCGTGAGGGGTGTGCCGATGCCGCGGGACAGGTTACCTCCACCGTCGGGCACATCGATCACTATGCCGACGGCGCGTGTTTGCGGATGCTCCAGAGCCTGGCCAGCGCTGTTCACCGGTCCGGCCGGCACGCCGGCTGCATCGAAGCGCGCGCACCAGTCGACCACGCTGCCGTGGGACAGTTCAGCCTCGATCAGGGCCTCCAGTTCGGCGCGGTGCCTGACGCGCTTTTGCGGATGGTCGAAACGCGCGTCGGTGGCCCATTCCGAATGGCCCAGCACTTCGCACACGCCGGCCCAGGCCTTGGGGTTGCCGGCGCCGATGACCATGCGGCCGTCGCCTGCGTTGAACACTTGATACGGGGCTATCAGCGAGTGCGCGGTGCCCAGGCGCTGCGTATCGAGGCCGCTGGAGAAGTAATTGGCTGCCAGCCAGTAGGTCTGCTGCATCGCCGCCTGCAACAGGGAGGTCTCGACATGCTGCCCCTGCCCGGTCTTCAAACGATGCACATAGGCTGAAACAATGGCCAGTGCGGCCAGGATGCCGGCATTGGTGTCGGCGATCGAGACGCCCGGCTTGACCGGGTTGCGGTCGGGTTCGCCCGTGGCCGCGATGATGCCGCTGAAGGCTTGCAAAATGAGATCGAAGCCGCCATTGCCGGCCATCGGCCCGACGCGGCCATAGCCGGTGATCGAGCAGTAAATCAACGCCGGATTGTGCGATTTCAGATCGGCATAGCCGAGGCCCAATCGCTCCATCACGCCGACGCGGAAGTTCTCGGTCAGCACATCGGCTTGCGCGACCAGACGCTGCAGCACGGCCTTGCCTTCAGGTGCGCGCACGTCAAGCGCGAGCGAGCGCTTGCCGCGGTTGATCATGCGAAACGATGGCGGCATGGCCGGGTCGCCGGGCTTCTGGTACTGACGCGCATCGTCGCCGGAAGGCCACTTTTCGATCTTGATTACCTCGGCACCCAGGTCGGCGAGCATCATGCCGCAGGTGGGGCCCGCCATGATCTGCGCCATTTCGATGACGCGCACGTTCGTGAGCGGCTTGTGGGCAGGGTTTGACTGAGTCATGTCGTTCAGCTTCCGGTGAAGTGCGGTGCACGCTTGTCGCCGAAGGCCGCGCGGCCTTCGGCGAAGTCGGCGCTGTGCAGAGTTGCGGTCTCGCGCTCGCGCAGCCGCGCTTCCTTGAAGTCGCCGGCGGCGATCTCACCCAGCGAGCGTTTGGTGGCCTGCGCTGCCAGCGGAGCAAGCGAGGCCACCTGTTGCACCAGCCGTTGCAGCGCCGCGGCAAAGGCATCGGCGTCTGCCGCCACCGTCACGAACAATCCACGCTGCTGCAAGCGTTCAACCGGCAGCGCCTGCGCGGTGAGGAAGGCGTGTCTGGCCTCGTTCAGACCCAGGTTCGCCACGTAGCGGCGCAAGCCGCTCGGGTAATAGTGCAGACCGAGCGCCGCGGCGGGCATGCGGAACTCGATACCGGCAAGCGCGATGCGCAGGTCGCAGGCGAGCACCAGGTCGGTGGCGCCGCCGTAGACGCTGCCGTCGAGCGCACAGACAGTGATCGGCCGCAGGGCCTCGAGCGCGTCCGGGACTTTTTCGAACAGACGCGGGTCGTGCTGGGCACTGTCGAAGCCGCCGATGTGGTAGCCAGCGCAGAATACCGGGCGTTTCTGCGCCCGCGTGTTGGCCGACAACACGACGACACGCACCGAGAGGTCGGCGTCCAACGTGGCGAAGGTGTCGAGCAGCCAGTACAGGTCGGCGTCGCGCAGGCTGTTGCGCTGTGCTGGCCGGTTCAGGCGAATCGTCGCGACGCCGGCGTCAACGACCAAGGTCGGTTGCTCGGTGGAATCCATGAGCTCATCACTCGGGCTTGATGCCGGCGGCTTTGACTAACTGCTCGCGCCGCGCCAACTCGCTTTTCACCAGCGCAGCCAACTCCTCGGGCGTGCCGCCGGTCGCCGACATGCCGGCGTTCTCCAGCGTTTCGCGCAGCGCGGGTTGTGACAGCGCCTTGTTGATCTCGGTATTGAGCTTTGCGACGACGGGCAGTGGCAGCCCGGCCGGGCCGAAGAAAGCAAACCACGAAGCAATGGCGTAGCCCTTCACCGTTTCGCCGATCGTTGGCAAATTAGGCAGGCCGTGGAAGCGCTTGTCCTCGACCATGGCGATGGCGCGAATCTTGCCGCTGTCGATGTGCGGCTTGGCGGTGGCCATGCTGGCGAACAGCACCGGAATCGTGTTGCCGATCAAATCGGTCAATGCGGGTCCGCCGCCTTTGTAGGGCACGTGCAGCATGTCGATGCCCGCCATCTGATTCAGCAACGCGCCCGCGAGGTGATGCGCTGACCCGGTGCCTGAGCTGCCGAAGCTCAGCTTGCCGGGGTTCGCCTTGGCGTAAGCGATCAACTCGGAGACGGTCTTGACCGGAAGCGACGGGTTCACCACCAGCACGATGTGATTGACCGCGGCGGGGGCGATCGGGGTGAAGTCTTTCTGTGGATCGTAGGGAAGCTTCTTGTACAAGAACGGATTGGTGGCATGCGTCGCGTCGGTGCCCAGAACGATCGAATAGCCATCGGCTGGCGACTTGGCCACGTTGTCGGCGCCCAGAGAACCACCGGCGCCGCTGCGGTTGTCGACGATCACGGGCTGTCCCATGCTCTGGCCTAGACGTTCGCCGACGGCGCGGGCCAACTGGTCGGCGGCGGCGCCGGCCGCGTAGGGCACAACCAGGCGGACCGGCTTGTCGGGATAGGTCTGCGCCGCCGCGCTTGTGGCCACGATCGAGGAAAAGGCCGCGACCGCAATCAGCGCCCGGCGCCAGGCTGCAAACTCAAAATGCTTCATACGTGTCTCCGGAGTTGTGTCACCAGCGTTTGAGCCGCCGTGCGTGCGACGAATCATGGCCGCAGCAGGCGCTCAAGCAACGGATAATCACATCCGTGATCAAGTATTTCGCATGTGATCGATGGCCGGGCCGGTAAAGTCAGCGCAACGGGTACTCGAACTGCTCGAGTTTTTTGCCGAGGAGCGACGCCCGGCATCTGTCGGGCTGGTTGCCCGTTCGCTCGACTGGCCGCAGTCGAGCACCTCGGTGCTGCTCAAGGGATTGGCCGAGTCCGGCTATTTCGACCATGACGCACGCACCGGGTCATACGCACCCAACGTGCGCATCGCGCTCGCGACGGCCTGGGTGCAGGAGCATCTCTACAGCGAGCACAATCTGCTGCGCCTGATGGAGGGAGTTCTCGCGCAGACTGGCCACACGGTGATGATCGGCAATCGCCGCAGCCTGCATGTGCGCTATCTGCACGTACTGCAGGCCACGCGTGAAGGCCGCTTCATGGCTAAGACCGGATCGTTGCGGCCTCTGTTCCGCAGCGCCGCGGGCAAGATGCTGCTGACCACCTTGCCCGAGCGGGAGATCGCGGTGCTGCTGCGCAAGGCGAACGCGCTGGAGGTGGACGCGCGCAATTGCTTCGAGTTCGCCGCGGTCTGTCGCGAGGTCCACGGCGTCCGGCAGCAGGGGTATGCCATCTCGATGGGCACCTCCATGCCGGGCGCGGCGGCACTGGCCGTGCTGATTCCGGTCGCCCGGGACCGCGAGCCGATGACTTTGAGCGTGGGTGGCCCGATGAAGGAAGTGCGGCACGATCGCGATCGGCTGGCCCAGGTCCTTATGGACGCTGTCGAACCGATTGGGCGTGCCCTGCTTTGACTGCTTTGACTCGGTGCTGCTCAGCCCTCATGGGTCAGCCGAGGGAGGAATATTCGAGCGCAAGTATTCACGTGTGCCGAGCTGCCCAGGTTTCTCGAATGCTGTCGGTATATAAGTGCACCTCCACACGTCGCTTCCCCCGGTCGGCTACCGCGCACTTCCTTGTTCGGCGGCTTGGCGAAATCAGCTCTGCAGCCTCTGCTGGACTTGGGTTGCGCCGGCTCATCCGCCGAGCTGCGACAAGCTGCTTGGTTTTGCTACTAAATCCATATCTACTTGCGCAGAGCCTGCCTGCGCCTGAGCCTGATTTGGCTTAAAAACGGCGGCTTCGACGGCGCCGCGATGGCTGTGTCAGCCGGAACCGTCGGCCGGCACCAGGGGCAGCAGCCGGCAGCAACCGTTCGTCCCATGCAAATTCAGCGGCTGCCCGGCGCGGCGGTGCCGGCGCGATGTAGCCGACCAGCGTGCACAGCAGCCCGAATGCGATGAACGAGCCGATGCCCAGCAGGTTGCCCAGATGCTGGCGATCGACCAGCACCAGCTTGGCCAGCACGATCCCCATCAGCACCGCGCCCGCGAGCCACAACGCCCGCTGGCCGCGCCCGGAGCCTGCGACCCAGGCCGCCACGCCGACGACGCTCCAGACAATGGTCAGGCTTGCCTGCGTGAGGCTGTGGTCGAACAGGTCGATGTTCCAGCGCAGGCCGCCCCAGTGGTGCACCGCGCGCAGCGTGATCGTCGTCACGAGCAGGAACCCGGCGGCGGCAAGGCTCACGGTGCGCACACGCTGCAACGCAGTCGGTACCTGCGCCGACCATGACCAGCGTGCTGCCGCAGCCAGCACTGCGAACTGAACGAGATCGAGCGGATTGAGCAGCGCCACCCAAGGCAGCGGCGCGCTCGCGCCCGAATTCGACAGCGCCGCAAGCCACCCGAGCGCCAGCACGCCGAAGCAGCTGCACAGAAACGGCAGCCTGCGCGCATCGAAGCGGATGCCGAGCGGCCAGGCCAGCCAGGCCCAGCGCTGCAGCGCGAGCAGCGCGACGGCCAGCCACGGCAGCAGCGCGATCGCCCACTGCCAGCCGCTGCCGAGCACGAAGCGGCTGGCGACGTCGATGCCGGCCAGCATCAGCGCCGTCGGCCAGACCAGCCACCAGGCAACTTGCGTCCAGCTCGCCACTTGCTGGGTGCGTGCATCGGTTTCTGCGCGGCTTGGGCCGGCCGACAGACACAGAAGGCTGCGCACGCCCAGCACCAGAAACAGCCCCCAGGCCCAGCTGCCAGCGCCGCCGAACGGTTGTCGGTGCAGCCCGGACTGCGCGAACGCCAACGGAATCGCAACTGCCATCGCGACCAATGCCGTCCACGCGAGCGCCGCGGCCGGCCGACGCCGCAGCACTTCAGCCGCGAGCCAGCCGGTCAGCGCAGCGAAAGCAAGCAGTGCATCCGGCTGTGCCGTGCCGGCCACGAACCGATCGATCTCATGCGCCGCGTTGCCGACCCACCAGAGCATGGCCCAAACGTACGCGCCGGCCGCCCAGCGCCGGTTGCCGGCCGCGTGCAGCGCCCAGGCACTTGCAAAGCCCGCCGCCGCGATCACCAGCGCGCCCATGAACGTCGCGTTGCCGATCAGGCGCATGTGGATCGGCACGCCTGCAGCCTCGTTGCCGATCAGATAGCCGCCGACGTTGCCGACGCCGAGCGCGAAGGCAACGGCCGCCGCCAGCTGCAGCCCCAGCCCGGCCCACTGCGTAAACCGTTGGTGCTGGCGCAACCCCAGCCACAGCAGCGCCGCACCTTCGAGCGCGAACACGCTGGCCGTGACCCGCGCCGAGCACGCGAGCGGCACCGCCAGCGTCGCGAAGCCGACTGCAAGCAGCGCATGGGCGGGCACCAGCGCCTCATAACGGCTGCGATGCTGGTCGGACCTGGCCAGGTGCCGCATCCCGAAGGCCAGCGCCGCATAGATCGCCGCCAGCGCGAGCGCGCAGAACGCCAGCTGCAGGCGGCTCGCATCCAGATCGCGCGTGAGCAGCAGCGCAGCTTGCGCCGTGAACGCGGCCAACGGCGTGCCGAACAGCAACCAGCCGTCGATGCGTGCGGCCGCAGCGTCCGGGCGCAGGCGCGCATGCAGCACAGGCAACGACAGGTAGAACGCGAAGAACAGCAGCAAAAACGGCTCGGTGTGCCAGAACTGATCGGGCCGATAGTCGAGCACGCCCCAGGCGGTGCCGATGCCCCAGGTGAACACGAAGCCCAGCAGGTTCAGCAGCTTCCAGGCACGCACCCAGGCGAGCGCGAAGATGGCCGCGTTGAGCAGTGCATACCAGCCGAACAGCACCACGTGATCGCCACTGCCGCCGCTGAGCCAGATCGGTGCCAGAAAACCCGCCAGCAGACCCAGCACCGCCAGTGCCAGCGCGTCCTGCAGCGCCGCAAGCAGGCCCAGACCGGCCACCAGCACGATGCTCAACGCAAACGCCGCCGACAGCGGGATCAACGCATACAGCTTCGCTGCGGCGAACACGGTCAGCAGCAGCACGCCGATCGCGCCGCCCTGCAGCGCGAGCGCAAATTCGCGCCGCACGCCGCGCTGCAGCCAGCCGAACACCAGCGCCACCAGCGCCACCGCCGCGATGCCGGCCAGCCGCAGCTCGATCGGCGCGTGCAGCCAGCCCTGGTCGCTCGCGTACTTGAGCAGCGCCGCGACGCCGGCCAGCAGCACCAGCATGCCGACCTTGACCGGCACGTTGCCGCTGGTGAACCAGCCTTTGATTGCAATGCCGGCGCGTTCGGCGAAGCCGGGGCGGGGCGCGGTGTCGAATCCAGGGTCCGCCTGCTGACCGGCGGCTGCCGGATCGAAGCGCGCGGGATCACGGGTGGCTGACGCTTGCGGCGCCGATATCGGCGGGCCTGACGCCAGCTGCGCCATTTGCGCATCTTCCGGCAGCACGCGTGCCGAGGCCGTGGGTCGGTCAGCAGCGGCAGGCGGCAAAGGCGTCGCATCCCGATGTGCAGTCAGGGCTTGCGCCGCCGGCCCCCTCTCGGCGTTCACCGACCGGCTGGCCGCGGCCGTACGCAACTGCGCCAACTCGCGCTCCATTGCATCGACCCGGGCACCGAGTTTCAGGTGTGACCGAAAGGTGAGAAACAGCAGCACCGGCACTACCAGCACGCCGAACACAAGCAGGCTGATCAGATCCATCGAAGCGGCCAGCTGGCCTGGCAGCGCAGCGGCGCCATCAAGGCGTGCGCCGCAGCATCGTCACGTTGGCGAACCACGCAACGCTCGACCCTTTGGTCTCGTCCGAATCGCAGAACAGGCCGATGTCGGTTATGCGCGCGCCGCCAGCACCATCCCGGTCGCCCCAGAGCTTGCGGTAGAGCGCGAGCAGGTCGATGCGTTCGCTGAACCAGCGGCCCACGTTCGCATCGCCGCCATTCGCCACGTAATGCGGAAAGCCCCCGATGAATTTGTAGTCGCCCACGTGCAGCAGCCGGTTGCCCCAGATCACCTCCAGGCTGCGCTTCTCGCCGGTGCCGCTCTTGAAGCTGATGAATAGGCGCGCCGGGTGGTCATCGCCCGCATGCGTACGCTCGTCGATGCCGGACTGGATCGGCTGCTCGATGAGCCAGCGCCAGGCCAGCAGCGGGTAGTCGTTCAGGTCGATGTCGACCGCACGCATCAGCATCGATGCGCTCGCATCGGTCGCCAGCCGGATTGCCGGCACGCCCTGTTTTGCGCTCAGCGACATCTGCATCGGCGGTCGGGTCCAGAACGTGCGGTGCTGCCAGCCGGCGGGCAGTGCATCGAGCGCGGGCGGATGCGCGAAGTCCATGACGACGACCTCAGCATCGCCACGCGCCTGCATGGCCGCGCGCCGGTCCGCGTCGTTGCTGCAAGCGGCGAGGGCGAACGACAAGACAAGCGCGACAGCGACGCGCGGCGTGACGAATGACCGAGGAGGATTGGAATGCGGCATGGCTGCTGGCCTGGAGTCGGACATCGGGCTTGAGCGAATTGTCCGGCGGTTCGCAACCGGCTGGTCAGGCCTGCCCGTTCCAATGATTCAAACACGCACCAAAACAGCGCATGGCGGTCTGGTGCGGTCTTTGCTAACTCGGCTGTGATGGATGTTGCTGCCGCCCCACCGCCTGCCGCTGTCGAACTGATCGCGCTGACCAAGCGCTATGCAGCCGGCACGCCCGCTGCAGTGGACCGGATCGACCTGCGCATCGCCAGTGGCAGCTATTGCTGCCTGCTGGGTCCGTCAGGCTGCGGCAAAAGCACCACCTTGCGCATGATTGCGGGTCACGAGTCGGTCACCGATGGCGACGTGCTGCTCGACAACCGCAACATCACGAACCTGGCTGCGGCTGCGCGCGGCACTGCGATGATGTTCCAGAGCTTCGCGCTGTTCCCGCACCTGTCCGCGCTCGACAACGTCGCGTTCAGCTTGAAGATGAAGGGCGTGGCCAGGGACGAGCGCCGGCGGCGTGCAGCAGACCTATTGGAACGCGTCGCGATGGGCTATTTGGCACAGCGCAAACCGGCCGAGCTGTCGGGCGGCCAGCAGCAGCGCGTGGCGCTCGCGCGCGCATTGATCACCGAGCCGCGCGTGCTGCTGCTCGATGAGCCGCTGTCTGCGCTCGATCCATTCCTGCGCATCCAGATGCGGGCCGAGTTGCGGCGCTGGCAGAAGGAGCTGGGCCTGACGTTCGTGCACGTGACGCATTCGCAGGAAGAAGCGATGGCGCTGGCCGACACCATGGTCGTGATGAACCACGGGCTGATCGAGCAGGCCGGCTCACCCTATGAGGTCTACAACCACCCGGCCAGCGAATTCGTCGCACGCTTCATGGGCGGGCACAACGTGATCGACACGGCACAAGGCACTGTTGCAGTGCGCAACGACCGGATGCAGATCGCATCGGCGATGGACGGCGATGCCGGCCTGGCGGCGGTCGTGACCGATGTCGAATACCAGGGCACGTACGTGCTGCTCGGCCTTGAATTGATCGACTCGGCAGCGGGCCGCAACCGCGTGTCGGTGCTGCTCGGCGAGGCCGCGTTCCTCGCGCGCGCTTATGCGTCGGGCGAGCGTGTGCGGCTGTCCTGGCAGGACGTGGATGCACGGGCGCTTGGTCCCGCCGCGGCGCACAACCCGGCCTACAACCCGGTGACACCACACGACGATGGTGCAGCGCCGGTCGGGGTATCCGTCGCGGCCGACCCTTCTGCCGCCGTCATGGCCTGAACGCCGGCGCGTACCCA
Source organism: Burkholderiaceae bacterium (assembly GCA_965218765.1). Lineage (GTDB taxonomy): Bacteria > Pseudomonadota > Gammaproteobacteria > Burkholderiales > Burkholderiaceae_C > JBBPYC01. Next base: position 165,044 of record CBDCLU010000006.1, read on the forward strand.
TCACCGTCCGGCTGCTTGGTCTGCGCCAGATCGCGCGGCCGGTTTCGATCCCATTCCTTTCATCAACCCGAGCCCAGGAGACTTTGCATCCATGTCTGATTCCACTGACCACACCATCGGTATCCCCGGCCTGCAGCGCCGCACCGTGCTGCAGCGCGGCGCGGGCCTGGCCGGCATTCTGGCTTCCGGCGTCGCACCGTTCGTGCATGCGCAGGACAAGGTCGTGCTGCGCTACCTGGGCACCGCAGTGAACCAAGACAAGGCGATCGCCGAGAAATTCAAGGCCGACACCGGTATCGAAATCCAGTACGTCGCGGTCACCACCGACGATGTGACCAAGCGCGCGGTCACGGCGCCGAACAGCTTCGATCTGATCGACACCGAATACTTCGCGCTGAAAAAGATCGTGCCGACCGGCAACCTCAAAGGCATCGACAGCAAGAAGATCAAGAACGCCGACAAAATCACCTCGGTGTTCACCAAAGGCACCGTGGACGGCAAGAAGATCGGCCTGCAGGGCACCGCGCCGGTCAAGGTGATCTATCTGGAAGGCGAAAAGTCGCAGAAGTTCGCGGACTCGCCAACCCAGTTCATGTCGTTGATCCCGACCACCTACAACGCAGACACGCTGGGCATCCGGCCCGACCTGATCAAGCGGCCTATTCAGTCGTGGTCGGAGTTGCTGAACCCGGATTTCAAGGGCCGAGCCGCCATCCTGAACATCCCCTCCATCGGCATCATGGATGCGGCGATGGTGGTCGAAGCCAAAGGCATCCACAAGTATGCCGACAAGGGCAACATGACCAAGCCCGAGATCGACCTGACGATCAAGACCTTGATCGAAGCGAAGAAGGCCGGCCAGTTCCGCGCGCTCTGGAAAGACTTCAACGAGTCGGTGAACCTGATGGCGTCGGGCGAAGTGATGATCCAGTCGATGTGGTCGCCGGCCGTAACCGCAGTGCGCAGCAAGGGCATCGATTGCGTGTTTCAGCCGCTGAAGGAAGGCTATCGCGCCTGGGCGTCCGGCTTCGGCCTGCCCGCGACGTTGTCGGGCAAGAAGCTCGACGGCGCGTATGAGTTCATCAACTGGTTCCTCGACGGCTGGGCCGGTGCGTATCTGAACCGCCAGGGTTACTACAGCGCCGTGCTGGAAACCGCCAAGACCCACATGGAGCCGTACGAGTGGGCCTACTGGATGGAAGGCAAGCCCGCGGCGCAAGACATCAAGAGCCCGCAAGGCGACGTGATCGCCAAGGCTGGTGCGTTGCGCGACGGCGGCAGCTACAACCAGCGCATGGGCGCGATCGCGTGCTGGAACGCGGTGATGGACGAGAACGAGTACATGGTGCGCAAGTGGAACGAGTTCGTCGCGGCCTGAGCATGCGCTGAATCCGCATTCGGCAGCAACATGAGTTCGACCGCAACCGCTGGCCACACCACACCGCTGCATGCGGTGAAGCCGTGGTGGCAGGCAACGCCGTTCGCGCTCGTGTTCCTGCTGTTCTTTTTGCTGCCGCTCGCGCTGGTGGCGATGGTCAGCTTCTGGGATTTCAATGAATACGCGCTGATCCCGGCGGCCACCTGGCGCAACTACGCGAGCATCTTCGAAGGCTGCTCGCACCTGACCGACAACGGCGACTTCTGCGTCACGTTGTCCACTTACCTGAGCACGCTGAAGTTTTGTCTGCTGGTCTGGGCGATCACGTTGGTTCTGGGCTTCTGCGTCGCGTACTTCCTCGCGTTCCATGTGCGTACCCCCATCATGCAGACGGTGCTGTTCGTGCTGTGCACGGTGCCGTTCTGGACCTCCAACGTGATCCGCATGATCTCGTGGGTGCCGCTGCTCGGGCGCAACGGGCTCGTGAACCAGACGTTGCTGGGCACAGGCCTGGTGGGCCAGCCGGTGGACTGGCTGCTGTTCTCGGACTTCTCGGTCGTGCTCGCGTTCGTGCATCTCTACACGATGTTCATGATCGTGCCGATCTTCAACAGCATGATGCGGATCGACCGCAGCCTGCTCGAAGCGGCCAGTGATGCGGGCGCATCGGGCTGGCAGACGCTCTGGAACGTGGTGGTGCCGTTGTCCAAAAGCGGCATCGTGATCGGCTCGATCTTCGTGATCACGATCGTGATGGGCGACTTCGTGACGATCGGCGTGATGGGCGGCCAGCAGATCGCCTCCATCGGCAAGATCATTCAGGTGCAGACGTCGTATCTGCAGTTCCCGCTGGCGGCGGCCAACGCGATGATCCTGCTTGCGCTCGTGCTCATGATCATCTGGGGCCTGACCCGCGTGGTCGACATCCGCAAAGAGCTATGAGCCAGCGCCTCGGTGAAAAACGCGCTGCCGGCTTCTGGCCGCTGGCGGCCGTGTTCGCACTGTTCGTGGTGTTCCTGTACGGCCCGATGATCACGATCTTCGTGCTGAGTTTCCAGGGGCCGGAAGGCGGGCTGACATTTCCACTGCGCGGCTTGTCGCTGCACTGGTTTCATGCGTTGGCGCAAGGCCTGGGCACGGTCGATATCGGCGCGGCGTTCCGGCGTTCGCTCGCGTTGGGTGCGGTCGTCATGCTGCTGACCGTATTGCTGTCGGTGCTCGCGGGCCTCGCGTTTCGCAAGCGTTTGAAAGGCGGCAACGCGCTGTTCTTCGTCACGGTGGCGAGCCTGATCATGCCGTCGATCATCATTTCGCTCGGCATCGGGCTGCAGTTCCGGTTGCTCGACGGCGGCATCAAGTCGGCGCTCGGCTGGTTCGGCGCGGAGTCGCTGCTGCAGAACTACGGCACCGCGCTCGGGCTGTTCAGCTCGGCGCTGGGCGCGCATCTGACCTGGACCTTGCCGTTCGGGCTGCTCATCATGTTTGCGGTGTTCAACCGCTTCAACCCGGCCTACGAGGAAGCGGCGCGCGATCTGGGTGCGAGCCCCTGGCAGGCATTCCGCCATGTGGTGCTGCCGTTGATCGGGCCGGCCATCGTCGGCATCGGCATGTTCGGCTTCACCCTGAGTTGGGACGAGATCGCGCGCACGTCGCAGGCAATTGGCGACGTGAACACGTTGCCGCTGGAGCTCCAGGGGCTGACCGCCACCGTCACGACGCCATCGATCTATGCGCTCGGCACCGTCACCACCGTGGTGTCGCTGGCCGTGATGGCGCTGGCGGTCGGCTCCGCTGTGTGGCTGCAGCGGCGCGCCGCCCGGCCGCGACTTGGATGACCCGTCCGGCGGTCCGACACACGTGCCGCTTTTCCACCCGGTTCGATGAGGTGAAAGGCCTTTTCTCGATGCCCCGACTGCTCGTCATCAACCCGAACACGTCGCAAGCGGTCAGCGCGATGCTGCAGCGACACATCCAGGCCGCGGTTGGCGATGCGCTGACCGTGGAGACGCTGACCGCGCGCTTCGGCGCCGCCTACATCGCCGATGAAGCGAGCTACGCGGTCGCGAATCATGCGGTGCTGGATTCCTGGGCGTTTGCGCAGGCGCAAGGGATCGGGCCTGCCGCGGTGCTGATCGGCTGCTTCGGCGACCCCGGCCTGTTCGCGCTGCGCGACGGCGCTGGCGTGCCAGTCTGCGGGCTTGCAGAAGCGGCGTTCTCGGCGGCCGCCTGGCACGGGCAGTTCGCAGTCGTGACGGGCGGCAATCGCTGGCGCCCGATGTTGTCGCGGCTTGCGATGGCGCTCGGCCACGGCTCCACGCTGGCCGGCATCCATACGGTGGAAGCGACCGGTGCCGAGCTGGCGGCCGACCCGGTGCGCGCGCGCGAGCTGTTGCAGCAAGCCTGCTGCGAAGCCGCAGACCGCTTCAAGGCGCAGGCGGTCGTGCTCGGCGGCGCCGCGCTGGCGGGCATGGCGGCCGACATCGCGTCTCATGTGCCGGTGCCGGTGATCGATAGCGTTGGCGCGGCGGCCGAGTGGGCGATCAGCACCTTGCGCGCACCGGCGCAGCCGCTCGGCGACAGCGCGCAGGGATTCGCGGTTGCCTGGCAGAACGTGTCGCCGGAGCTTGCCGCGTTGCGTTGAAGCACGTGCGGCGGGTCTTGGGGCGTGCCCCCGTTCGCCGCTGTCCGTTCACGCGGAAGTGGGGTGCCAAAGCTCGATCGGCGCTGCATCGCGCTAAAATGTGACTGTTGGTTCTGTTCATGACCACCAGTCACGAAAACGCGTGACGGCGTTTCGTGTGCCGATATTGGTCCACGTTTGGGTTGGCCGCACCGGCACCACATACCGGCCGGCAACGAACTGGCCGACCCTCGATCCCGAAAGACACCACCCCCATGACCATGCAGGACCGCAAAGCCCGCGAATTCGAACGCCGTGGCCAGGACATCCTGGCGGCGGCGCTCGCACTGTTCGAATCGGACGACTGGGAGCAGGTCACGGTGGACCAGATCGCGCAAGCAGCGGAGGTCGGCAAAGGCACGATCTACAAGCATTTCGCGAGCAAGGACGACATCTACGCACATCTCGCGATCGACTTCCAGCGCGGCATCCTGCAGAAGTTCGCGGCGGTCGACGCGACGCTGCCGGTGGTCGAGCGGTTCCGTCAGCACCTGCGCGCGGGATGGGAGATGCATCTCTCGTCCAGGCAATTGCATCGCGTGTTTTTATACTGCTCCAGAACCGAATTCCGCGCACGCCTGCTGCCTGAGACGCTATTAAAAGTACAGCAGATCGAAGCGCAGGTGGCCGCACCGACGTTGCAGATGGTCAAGCAGGGCATCGAGGAGGGTGTGTTCCCGCGCAAGCCGCTCGGCACCTTGCTGTTCGGCGCGCAGGCCGCGTTCTGGGGCGCGATCCAGCTGGTCTGGAGCGGCTACCTCGGCGACATCGACAAGGCGCAGCATCTGGAGGAGCTCAGCACGTTCCTGCTGGCCGGGTTGATCTATCACGATGCCGACCTGATCCGCCTGTCTGGACACCGCGCACCGACGGGCGACGTGGCCCTGGCACTATGAACGTGCGACGTCGCCATTTTTTGTTGCTCGGGTGACCGATGGTCATGTTTCGGATCCAGGTTCTGGTCGTCCGTGCCCGCCTGCTCACGCTGGCCGCTGCCGCGCTGCTGGCCGCCTGCGCGACCGGCGCGCCGCCGCGCCCGGCCGACACCGTGTTTCCGACCGGCTACGACACGCTGCCGACCACGCCGGCGCTGTCCGAATCGCTCGATCACTGGTGGACGCTCTACGACGATCCGCAACTGGCCGTGCTGACGCAGCGCGCGCTGGCGCAGGGCTTTTCGGTGCGCACGGCGCTCGCGCGGCTCGAAGAAACCCGCGCGCTGCGGTCGATTGCACTCACGCGCTACGACCCGCAAGGCAACCTGCAGGCCGGCGCCGAGTACCGCGACACGCGCAACCTCGAAGACACGCCCAGCATCGGCACCACGGTCGCCGGCTCGACCCAGGCACCCACTGCGGTCCCGAGCCTGGCCGGCTTCGGCGCGACCAGGTCGGCCAGCGTCTCGCTGCCGGTCAGCTGGGAGATCGATCTGTTCGGCCGGCGCAGCGCGACGAGCGCTGCCGCGCAGGCCGACGTGATCGCCGCGCGCTTCGAGGTGGAAGCCGCGCGCGCCGCGATCGCCGCCGAAGTCGCGCGGTCGCTGTTCCAGGCGCGCGGCTTCAAGGTCCAGCGCGACGAGTCGCTCGAGACCGTGCGCATCCAGCGCGCGTTGCAGGACATCGTGGCCGAGCGCGCGCGGCGCGGGCTGACGCCGTCGTCCGAACTGGACCGGGTCGCCACCGACGTCGCGCAGGCCGAGGCGCAGGCCGAAGCATTGGACGCCGCGCTGCTCGCTTCGCAGCGCGCGTTGCTGGTGGTGCTCGGCGCCGGCACCGATCCGCGCACCGCGATTGATGTCGATGCGAAGCTCGGCCCGGTGCCGACGATTCCGCCCGCATTGCCCGGCGACCTGCTGGTGCGCCGTCCCGACGTGCGCAGCGCGTTCGCGCGCGTGCAGCGTGCGGCCGGCAACGTGCGGCTGGCCGAACTCGACTTCTTCCCGCGGCTCACGCTGAACCCCGGCGTCGGCATCAGCGCGCAACGCAGCAGTTTTGACACGACCACCAGCTTCTGGTCGCTTGGCTTGGGCCTCGTGGTGCCGATCCTGGACCGGCCGCGGCTGCAGGCGCAATTGAACGCGGAAGGCGCCCGTGCCGAACAGGCGGTGCTGAACTATGAGCGCACCGTGCAGACCGCGTTCTCCGAAGCCGATCAGGCGCTGGTGCGGCTGCGATCGGACCGGCGCCGCGTCGACACCCTGGTCGAAGGCGAACGCCGCGGCCGATCCGGCTACGACGCGGCAAAAAAACGGTATGAACTCGGCTTCGCCGGATTGACCGAACTGCTGGATGCCGAACGCGCCTGGCGCGCCACGCGGTCTGCGCTCACCACGGCGCGGCTCGACGCGCTGCAGCGTTCCGTCCAGGTGTTCCAGGCGCTCGGTGGCGGCTGGAATTTCATTGCTACCAAATTAGAAGCTGTTGCGGCAGGCTAGACGTGCGCCGCAGCCGCAAAATATGATGAATTCCTTCGCATACCCGTCAGGCGCTCGAATCTGGGCGCTCCCGCTGGCCGGGCTGCTCGCGTTGACGCTTGCCGCATGCGGCAAGAAGCCGGGCGCAGCAGCGTCGTCGGGACCGAATCAGGCGGCCATCACCGACGGCGCCGGCGCGCGCGCGGTCAGCGTGACCGAAGTGGTGCTGCGGCCCATGGCCGGGTCGCTCGCCGCGTCAGGCTTGCTGGTGCCGCGCGAGGAATTCGCAGTCGGCGCCGAAATCGCGGGCTACCGCGTCGCCGATGTGCTGGTGGAAGAGGGCGCCACTGTCAAACAGGGCGAGCTGCTCGCCCGGCTCGATCCGGGCCTGCTGCAAGCAAAGATTTCGCAGGCCAGTGCCGGCGTGGTGCAGGCGCAGGCCAAGGCCCGGCAAGCGCGCAGGGAAGCGGCCCGGGTCAAGGGGCTCGACGGCACCGGCATCCTGTCGGACGAGCAGATCGACAGCCGGCGTGCGCAGGCAGCCGGCGCTGATGCCGCCGTGCAGGTGTCGCAGGCGCAGCTGAGCGACCTGCGGGCGCAGCAGCGGCGCATGGAGATCCGCGCACCGGTCGCCGGCCGGGTGCTGGAGCGCACCGTGCGGCCTGGCGACATTGCGAACATGAGTCAGCCGATGTTCCGGATCGCGAAGGGCGGGCTGATCGAGCTTGACGCCGAGGTGCCCGAGCAGGTGCTCGCGTCGATCGGCAAGGGCGAAGCGGCCGCGGTCGAACTGCCGTCGGGCGAGCAGTTGGCCGGCACGGCGCGCCGGATTTCACCCAGGGTCGATCCGCAGACCAAGCTCGGCCGCGTGCGGGTCGAACTGCCGCTGGACGCCGCGCTGCGCGCCGGCGGCTACGCGAGCGTCGTGTTCAGCCGCGCGACCGCGCCGGTGCCGGCCGTGCCGGAAAAAGCCGTGCAGTTCGAAGCCAGCGGCCCGCTCGTGATCGCGATCGGTGCCGACAACCGCGCGCGGCGTGTGCCGATCAGGACCGGCGCGCGCGACGACGGTTATGTCGCGCTCGAACAAGGCCCGCCCGTCGGCACGCGGGTCGCGTTGGGCGGCGGCGCGTTCCTGCTGGACGGCGACCGGGTCGATCCGATCGCCGCGTCGGCGGGCGTCCCGGTGTCTGCCGGTACATCGACGCCGCCCGCGCCCGCCGCATCGACGGCCGCGGTCGCCAGCGCCGATCAGCAGCCCGTGCAGGCAGCCCGATGAACCTGCGCATCTCCGCCTGGGCGATCCGCAACCCGATTCCGGTCGCGGTGCTGTTCATCGCGCTGCTGATCGCGGGTGTGGCCGGCTACCGTGCGCTGCCGATCAAGCTGTACCCGGACGTGTCGTTTCCGGTGGTGGCCGTCAACGTGGTGCTGTCCGGCGCCGCGGCCAGCGAAGTGGAGACACAGATCACGCGGCCGGTGGAGGCGGCGGTCGCCAACGTCGCGGGCGTGAAGCACGTGCAGTCCACCGTGACGCAGGGCCTGTCGTCCACCGTGGTCGAGTTCGAAGTCGGCTCGGACACGCAGAAGTCGTTCGACGACGTGCGCTCGGCGGTGGACCGCATCCGCTCGAGCCTGCCGCGCAGCATCGAGTCACCGATCGTGCAGCGCTTCGACGTCGATTCGCTGCCGCTCGTGACCTATGCGGTGGCGAGCGACCGGCTCACCGATCTGGAACTCAGCTGGTTCGTCGAAGACACGATTCGGCGCGCGCTGATCACCAGAAAAGGCGTGGCGCAGGTCGATCCGGTCGGCGGCGTCGCGCGCGAGATCAACGTCACGCTGGACCCGGCCCGGATGGAAGCGCTGGGGCTGACGGCCGCACAGGTGAACAACGCGCTGCGCGGCTCGAGCATCGACGTGCCCGGCGGCCGCTCTGAGGTCGGCAGCCGCGAGCAGACGGTGCGCGTGCTCGGTGCGGCCGAGACGGTGCAGGCGTTGCGCGAGCTGACGATCCCGACCGGTGCGGGCCGCGACGTGCGGCTCAGCGAAGTCGCGAGCATCGCGAGCGGCGCGGCCGAGCGGCGCGGCTTCGCGACCTTGAACGGCCGCTCGGTGGTGGGTTTTCAGGTCAAGAAGACCAAGCATGCGTCGGACGTCGCGGTCGCGGCCGAAGTCGCGCGCGGCACCGAGGAACTGGCCAAGCTTTATCCGGGCATGCGCTTCGAGCGCATCGTCTCGAGTGCGGACGGCACGCAAAACAGTTATCAGGCAACCTTGCACGCGCTGCTCGAAGGCATGGCGCTCGCCTCGATCGTGGTGTTTCTGTTCCTGCGCGACTGGCGCGCGACGATGATTTCGGCCGTGGCGATGCCGGTGTCGCTGATCCCGACGTTCGCCGCGATGAGCGCGATGGGGTTCTCGCTCAACATGATCACCTTGCTCGCGTTGACGCTCGTGATCGGCATTCTGGTGGACGATGCGATCGTCGAGGTCGAGAACATCCAGAAGCGCGTCGAAGCGGGCGAGCCGCCCTATCAGGCCGCGCTGGTCGGCGCCGACGAGATCGGGCTCGCGGTGATCGCCACCACCGCGACGATCGTCGTCGTGTTCCTGCCGGTGTCGGTGATGGGCGGCTTTGTGGGCCAGTTCTTCAAGGAGTTCGGCTTCACGGTCGCGCTCGCGGTGCTGTTCTCGTTGGCTGTCGCGCGGCTGCTGACGCCGTTGATGGCGGCCTACCTGTTGAAGCCGGCGAAGCATCCGCATCCGCGCAAGCCGTTCAAGGGCTTCTATCGAAAATCGCTCGACCTCGCGCTCGCGCACCGTTGGTGGTCGATGCTTGGGGGCACCGCGCTGTTCATCGGCTCGTTGTGGCTGGCATCGCTGCTGCCGACCGGCTTCACGCCGCCGCAGGACAACGGCATCGTGAACCTGTCGCTTGAAGGCGCGCCGGGCGCGACGCTGGCCGACATGCGGCGCAGCAACGAACTGCTCACACGCAAGCTGAACGCGCTGCCTGACGTGAAGACGGTGTTCACCACCGTTGGATCGAGCTCCAGCGATGGCGACGTGCGCAACGGCAGCGTCACCGTGCTGCTCAGAAAAGACCGTGCGCAGACCACGCAGGCATTTCAAGCTGCGCTCAGGCCGCTGCTACTGAGCATCCCCGACGTGCGGCTGGGCATGGGCGCGGTGTTCGGCGGCGGCGGCAGCTCCACCGTGCAGATTCTGCTGGCCAGCGAAGACGGCGATCTGCTGTCCGAGACCGCACTGCAACTGGAGCTTGCGATGCGCGGCCTGACCCAGCAGTTGAGCGACGTGCATCAGGTCACGCCGCGGCCCGGATCCGAACTCGTGATCAGCCCGAAGCCGCGTGAAGCCGCACGGTTGGGCGTGACGGCCGAGGCGCTCGGCGCGGTGGCGCGCGTGGCCACGCTCGGCGACATCGATGCGAACACCGCGAAGTTCAACACCGGCGACCAGCGGCTGCCGATCCGCGTGCGGCTTGAAGGCGCGGCGCGGGCCGATCTGGACACGATCCGCAACCTGCGTGTGCCGACCGCCAGCGGCGCTGCGGTGCCGCTCGCGACCGTCGCCGACATTTACTTCCAGCCCGGCGTTGCACGGATTCAGCGCTTCGACCGCAAGCGCCGCGCGACCATCGAAGGGCAGCTCAATCCCGGCGTGTCGTTGGGGGACGCGATGCTGGCGATCAACGCATTGCCCGTGATGAAGAACCTGCCGGCCAACGTCACGCAGCCGGCTTATGGCCAGAGCGAGAACATGGCCGAGCTGTTCGCGAGCTTCGGCGCCGCGATGGCCGCGGGCATCGGCTCGATCTTTGCGGTGCTGGTGCTGCTGTTTCGCAGTTTCTTCAAGCCCGTCACGATCCTCGCGGCGCTGCCGCTGTCGCTGGCCGGTGCGTTCCTGGGCTTGCTGATCGCGGGCAGCGAGCTCGGCCTGTCCGCGTTGATCGGCCTGTTGATGCTGATGGGCGTGGCTGCGAAGAACTCGATCCTGCTGGTCGAATTCGCAATCGAAGCCGAGTGCCAGGGCGTGTCGCAGCTGGACGCGCTGATCCGCGCGTGCCGCGAACGCGCAAGGCCGATCGTGATGACGACCGTCGCGATGGCTGCCGGCATGGTGCCGACCGCGCTCGCTTTAGGCGAAGGCTCGGAGTTCCGCGCGCCGATGGCGATCGCGGTGATCGGCGGGCTGATCAGCTCGACCGTGCTGTCGCTGGTGCTGGTGCCGGTGGTGTATGCGCTGATCGATGATGTCGAGATGTGGTTCAAACCGAAGCTCGGGCGGCTCGTGGTGCAACCCGATGCAGCCGGGGACGCCACTGCAGCAAATCCGCACGCGGGACGCGCGGCGTGAGCGTGCACGAGGCATCGGCCGAACCTGCTGCCGCGCCGGCTGCTCCACAGCCGAGCAGCCCCAGCGCAGCCGCGCCGGCCGGCTGGACCCGGCAGCTGATGCGGCGCGGTCTGGTCTGGTGGCCTTTGAAGATGTTCGGCACCCCGCTTGGCATCGCCGGGTTCTTCTGGCTGTATTTCTTCGTGATGCAGCGCGGCGCGGCCCATGCACGGGTGATGCCGCTGGTGTTCGCCGACCACTGGTTCGCGCTTTATGACGGAGCGTTCTGGTTGTATGCGTCGCTCTGGGTCTATGTCTCGTTGCCGTCCGCGTTCGCCAAGGACGGCTTGCGGCTGTTCCACTACGCGGCCGCCGCAGGGCTGATCGCGGGGACGGGACTGGTGCTGTTCTGGTGGTTTCCGACCGCCGTGCCGCTGCTCGACGTGCAATGGGCGGACTATCCGCGGCTCGCATTCCTCAAGACATCGGACGCGGGCGGCAACGCGTTCCCGTCCCTGCACGTGGCGTTCGCGGTGCTGGCCTGCGGCGCGCTCGCGCGGCTGTGGCGCGCGGTCGATGCGCCGCACTGGGTGCGCGTGGGCAGCGTGCTATGGGCCGCCGGCATCATCTATTCGACGCTCGCGACGCGCCAGCATGTGATGCTCGACGTGCTCGGCGGCCTGGTGCTCGGGCTGGCTGGCAACTGGCTGTTGCGCCCAGGCGCGGAAGCGCGCGACGCCGACGCAGCGACGACTTTGGAAGGAGCGGCATGAGTTTTCGGGGTCGATGGTTTTCAGCGAGGGTATATGTCGCGCCAGCGTGGCTGGCGCGCGCGTTCCTGTTTGCGCTGATCGCGCTGGGCGCGCAGGCAGCGGTCGCGCAGGGCGCGCTGCCCGGCGCGTCGGGCAGCACGGAATCGGCCGAGCAGAAAGCGGCTGCCAGCCCGGACTTGTTCGGGCGTGATTCGCCACGCGGTCTGGCGACCGGCCTGGTCGCCGCGTTCGCCGCCGGTGACTACGAGCGTGCGGCAAGTTATCTGGAGCCGGTCAAGAACAGTCGCCACGACGGCCGCACGCTGGCGCGACTGCTGCAGCAGCGGCTCGACCAGGGCGGCTCGTTGCTGTCGTTTGCGATGCTGTCCAGAGACCCGGCCGCCACGATCGATGACGGGCTGCCGATCGATCAGGAAAAGATCGGTTCGTTCAAGGCCCGCAGCGGCGACGTGCCGCTGATCGCGCGGCGCCTGGAGGCCCCGGGCGCGAAGCCGTACTGGGTCGTCTCGGCCGAAACGCTGAAGACGGTTGCGCAACAAGCGCCGCCGGCGTCCGAGCCGGCGCTGACCGACGCGTTGCCGCAAGCCCTGAACGAGGCCAAGGTGGCCGGCGCGCCGGTGGCCGACTGGCTGATCCTCGGTGGACTCGCGCTGCTGGTGTTCATCGGCCTGCGCATCGTGTTCTCGCTGCTGCTCAAGGGCCTGGATGCAGCGGTGCCGCCGCCGCGGACCAATCGGGCCTACAAATTCGCGCACGCGGCGATCCCGCCGTTCGGGCTGTACGTGGCAGTGATCGTGTATTTCATTTCGATCAACCACCTGCAGGTCGCGATCGTCGCGCGGCAGACGCTGGTGCGCTACACCGGCATCGTCGGCTGGGTCGCGCTGGCCTGGTTCGGCCTGCGGCTGATCGACATGGGCACCGACCTCTGGGCCGAGCGGATGGCGCGCAGCGACCGGCGCCGCGCGATGTCGGCGCTGGTGTTCGGCCGGCGCACGGCCAAGACCGTGCTGGTGGTGGTCGCCTGCGTCGCGGTGCTCGACACGCTCGGCGTGGACGTGACGACCGGCATCGCGGCACTCGGCATCGGCGGGTTGGCGCTCGCTTTAGGTGCGCAAAAGACGATCGAGAACCTGGTCGGCAGCGTGACCGTGATCGCGGACCAGCCGGTGCGGGTGGGCGACTTCTGCAAGGTCGGCGACGTGCTGGGCACGGTGGAGGACGTCGGCATGCGCTCCACGCGCATCCGCACCAACGAACGCACCGTGGTGACGATCCCGAACGGCGCGTTTTCCTCGCAGCAGATCGAGAACTATTCGCGCCGCGACCGCTTCCTGTTCAACCCGACCATCGGGCTCACCTACGACACCGACGCGGCGCTGATGCGCCGGGTGCTGGACGCGATCCGCACGGTGCTGGAAGACGACGAGCACATCGCCGACAACTCGAGGGTGCGCTTCACCGAATTCAATGCGCACTCGCTCGACATCGAAATCTTCGCCTACATCCAGACATTCGACTTCGGCCTGTCGCTCGAGATGCGCGAGCAGGTGCTGCTGAAGATCATGGACACCGTCGCCGAGCTGGGCGCGAGCATCGCGTTTCCGACGCAGACGCTGCTGCTCAAGCGCGCGTAAGGCAGGCTGTCTCCCGTTGGCCCGCCTGGCCGTCAGCTGGCGGCGGTGACGTTGCCCGCCGAAGACGCAGAAGCGCCTGGTCGAAGCCAGCCGCAGCGCACAGCGACGATCGGCCTGCGCGTCGGCAACTGCAGCGTTCACCGAGTGCTATACCTGCGGTTCGCGCGACGACGCAGAACGAATGCCAAAGATGCAAACCGAAACCCTGCCGGATATGTCCGCGCCGCTGCCACTGCAGGACGACGCCGCGATCGCAACCAGTACGGCAATCGATGCGGCAGCGCCGATCCACTTCGACATCGTGATTGTCGGCGGCGGCGCCGGCGGGCTGGAACTGGCCGCAAAGCTGGGCCGCCACCTCGGGCCGGCGGGCCGAGACAAGGTGCTGCTGGTGGACCGTTCGCCCACGCACATCTGGAAACCCACGCTGCACGAAGTCGCCGCCGGCACGCTGGATGCGAATCAGGAGGGGTTGTCGTATCTGGCGGTGGCGCGGCGCAACCACTTCAGCTTCGCGCTCGGCGAGCTGAGCAGCGTCGATGCAGGCAACCGGCGCGTCGGCCTTGCCGAACTGTGCGACGACCGCGGCGAACTGATCGTGCCCAGACGCTCGATCGGCTGGCGCTGGCTGGTGCTGGCGATCGGCAGCGGCTCGAACTTCTTCGGCACACCGGGTGCGCAGCAGCACGCATTCGTGCTGGAACGCGCGGCAGACGCCGAGCGCTTTCGCAAGGAGCTGCTGATCGGGTTCACGAAAGCCACGTTCTCAGACGATCACCGCCTCACGCTCGCAGTGGTCGGCGGTGGGGCCACCGGGGTCGAGTTGTGCGCCGAGCTGCGCGAAGCGCACCGCGAGTGGCTGCAGAGCATCGATCCGGCGTTGGGTTTCGCGTTCGAGATGACGATCGTGGAAGCCGGCGACCGGATCCTGAGCCATCTGCCGCCGCACCTGTCCGGGCAAGCGGCCGCGGCGCTGCAGCAGCAGGGCGTGCGGCTGTTGACGAACACCAAGGTCGTCGAACTTCGCGCCGGTTCGCTCGTCACCGGCAACGGCGAGGTTCCAGCGCAACTGATGGTCTGGGCAGCCGGCATCAAGGCGGCCGATGGCAACGCCGCGATGGGTCTGGCCGTGAATCGGAACAACCAGTTCATCGTCGATGAACGCCTGCAGACCTCTGCGCCCGATGTGTTCGCGATGGGCGACTGCGCGGCCTGCAGCTGGAAAGAAGGCCAACTGGTGCCGGCGCGTGCGCAGGCCGCGCACCAGCAGTCGGATTTCCTGGTCAAGACCTTGAGCGGGCTGCTGGCCGGCAAGGCGCTGCCCAGCGCGCGGTTCAACTATCGCGACTTCGGCTCGCTGGTTTCGCTGGGCGAGAACCAGGCGACCGGCAACCTGCTGACCGGCTTTTCGGGCAGGAACTTCTTTGTCGGCGGGCTGCTTGCGAAGTGGATGTACATCTCGCTGCACCTGAACCATCATCGCGCGGTGCTGGGCATAGCAGGCACGGCGGTGCTGGCGATGGCGCGCTTGCTGCAGCGACGCGTGGCCGGTCGGATAAAACTGCATTGATGAATGCTCTGGCCAGCCGTGCATCGACCCGACCGCTGCAGGCAAAGTGGTGGTGCTCCGCCGCCGGCGTCGCGGCATCGGTGCTGTTGCTGGCTGCTTGCGCCGAGCTGCCGCCGCAGGACGGCCGCAGCGTGACGCACGCGTTGACCGACACCGCCGATTCGCCGCTCGGCCGGGCGGTCCAGCCGCGCGTCCAGGCGCATCCCGGGCACACCGGCATCCATCTGCTCGGGCAGTCGAACGATGCGTTCGCTGCGCGCATGCTGCTTGCACATCGGGCCGAGCGCAGCCTGGACGTGCAGTACTACATCTGGCACGACGACCTGACCGGCACCTTGCTGTTCGAGGCGCTGCACCGCGCCGCCGAGCGCGGGGTGCGCGTGCGGCTGCTGCTGGACGACAACAACACGAGCGGCCTGGACGGCACGCTGGCTGCACTCGATTCGCATCCCAACATCGAGGTGCGCCTGTTCAACCCGTTCGTGATCCGCAGCCCGCGCTGGATCGGCTACCTGACGGACTTCTTCCGGCTGAACCGCCGCATGCACAACAAGTCGTTCACGGCCGACAGCCAGGTCACCGTGGTCGGCGGGCGCAACATCGGCGACGAATATTTCGGCGCCGGCACCGGCACCTTGTTCGCAGACCTGGACGTGATGGCGATCGGCCCGGTGGTGGACGACGTGTCCGCCGACTTCGACCGCTACTGGGCCAGCGGCTCCACCTATCCGGCCGCAAGGCTGCTGCCAGCCGCACAGTCCGGCGCATTGGCCGAACTGACGCGCCACGCGGCCAAGGTCGAAGCCGACCCGGACGCTGCCGCCTACGTTCATGCGGTGCGCACGTCGCCGTTCGTGGAACGGCTGCTGCGCCACGAGCTGGAGCTGCTCTGGGCGCCGACCCGCATGCTCAGCGACGACCCGGCCAAGGGGCTGGGCGAGGCGCCGCCAGCGCAGTTGCTCGGCGCCAAGCTGGAGCGTGCGATCGGCCCGGTCCAGCATGATCTGAAGATTGTCTCGCCTTACTTCGTGCCGGCCAAGACGGGCACCGAAGACCTGCTGCAACTGGCTGCCCGAGGCGTGCAGATCGCGGTGCTGACCAATTCGCTCGAAGCGACCGACGTGGCCGCCGTGCATGCGGGATACGCGAAGCGGCGCAAGACGTTGCTGCAAGCGGGCATCCGCCTCTACGAACTGCGGCGCGAGGCGGCCGGCCCGAAACCGAAAGAGCGGACCGCCCATCAGGGCCAGCTCGGCAGCGGCTCCCAAGGCGGCGGCTCGAAGCCAAGCGGCAGCGGCAAGCTCGGCGGCAGTTCCGCGGCCAGCCTGCACGCAAAAACCTTTACCGCTGACCGCGAGCGCGTGTTCATCGGCTCGTTCAACTTCGATCCCCGGTCCGCGAAGCTCAACACCGAGATGGGTTTCGTGATCGAGAGCGCCGACCTCGCGAGACAGATCGCCGACGGGACCGAAGAAGGCATCTTGAAAAGCGCGTATCAGGTGCGGCTCAGAGACGACGGCGAGCTCGAGTGGATCGAGCAGCGCGGCGACGAGCCCGTGCTGCATGAAACGGAACCGGGCACCAGCTTCGGGCAGCGGCTGCTGATCCGCGTGCTCTCGGTGCTGCCGATCGAATGGCTGCTGTGAGCGGCTGTGGCAGCGGCCCGTTGCCGGATCGGCTGTAATCGACAGCAGAGTTTTCAACCCACTTTCTCTTGAAATTTTTTTTTCCTTTCCCATGAGCACACCCCCGATCGAAATCGAAACCGGCCCGAATCCCACCGCTGCGATCATCGTCATGCACGGCCTGGGCGCTGATGGAAACGACTTCGTGCCGATCTGCAACGAACTGGATCTCTCCGGCATCGGCCCGGTGCGCTTCGTGTTCCCGAACGCGCCGGTGATGGCGGTCACGGTGAACAACGGCTACCGGATGCCGGCCTGGTACGACATCTTCGGTGCGAACCTGGTGCAGCGCGAGGACGAGGCGGGCCTGCGCCGTTCGCTCGCATCGATCGAGCAGTTGATCGCGCACGAGAAGCAACGCGGCATCGCAGCCAGGCGCATCGTGATCGCCGGCTTCTCTCAAGGCTGCGCGATGGCATTGTTGACCGGGCTGCGCCACCACGAGCGGCTGGCCGGCATCGCTGCACTGTCCGGCTACCTGCCGCTGGCAGCGACCACCGAAGCCGAACGCAGCGAAGGCAATCGCGACGTGCCGATCTTCCAGGCGCACGGCGAGCGCGACGGCGTGATCCCGATCGCGCGTGCGGTGGCCTCACGCGATGCGTTGACGGCGCTGGGCTATGCAGTCGAATGGCATGCGTATCCGATGGAGCATTCGGTCTGCATGGAGGAGATCGTCGATTTGGGATCGTGGTTGCGCGGCATCCTGCAACCTTGAGCGTCTGGTCCCGCGCGTCGACCGAGCCGAACGCGCAGGTGGTCCGCCGCGCATCGGGCAGGCGATACCGGCTGCAGCAAAAAAAGCCCGCTCAGGATTCGCCTTCACCTGCAACCGGCTCGAACACCACCGCGTAGGAAACACTCGCCGGCTTGCGGCCCGAGCCTGCGACGAATTGATCGAAGCGCGCGCCTTCGCTGAACGATCCGGCCACCTTGAACCTGCCCATATAAGCCCAGCGGTTCGGCGCGCGTTTGACGAACACGGGCAGCGGCACGCGTTGCCGTGTCAGCAGCTCGCTTGCCGGCGTGGTGCGCGGGCCGACGCCGCAGAGCATCACATGCGGCGCTGCGGGGCTGAACGACTTGAGCAGGCAGGCCGCGACGATGACACCGTCTTTCATCGGCAGGCAGGACACTTTGCTGCCGCCGAGCCGAGCGTGGATCTCGTCGCGCGTGTATTCGCTGGCTGGCTTGAACATGGGTAGGAAGTTGTGTGTGGGTTGCCTGCCGAGACCCAGCTAGCTCGGCAGCTCGACGATCCGCGCCGATATCGAAGTGCCTTGCACGATCAACTCGCCTGCCGAGACCGGCAGCTTGAACCTGCGCGGCCCGGCGCTGCCTGGATTGACGTACAGGATGCCGTCGCGCCATTCCACCAGGGATTTATGGGAATGGCCGGAGATCACCGCCTGAACGCCGGCACGCAACGGATCAATGTCGAGTTGCGCCAGGTCATGGATCACGTACAGACGGGTGTCACTCAGCTGCACAAGCTCCGTCTCACGCAGGCTGGAAGCCCACGCGCCGCGATCGTTGTTGCCGCGCACGGCGGTGACCGGCGCGATCTGCCGCAATGAATCCAGCACATTGCCGTCGCAGATATCGCCTGCATGCACGATGTGGTCGCTGCCCTGCAGAAACGCTGCTGCCTGCGGACGCAACAGGTTGTGGGTGTCGGAGATCAGGCCGATTCGCATGCGATGGAAATACAGTCGAGGCTACCTGCAGGAACAGTTCGACATCACGGGCGCCGACCCAGCGCAGGTATCGACAAGCTGGCGGCTATGAACGTGCAGCCGGCCCCGAGATTTGCAGCAGCGATCACCTTCGGCCTGCCACAAAGCCAGGCGGACAGGCGGGCCGAGAAGCAGCCCAGCAGTGAAAAGACGATTGTGGTGGTGACGGCGAAGACTGCTCCGTAGACCAGCATCTGAAGGTACACCGGTCCCCGAGCAACAGAGGCGAATTGCGGAACGAACGCCACCACGAACAGACTGGGCTTGGGGTTCAACACGTTGGAGAGAAGGCCGGTGACGAACACGCGGCGCAGGGACTGCTTGCGCGCCGGTTCGAAGGTGATGAGGTTGCGCGACGCAATCGCCCGGCAGCCAAGCCACAGCAAATAAGTGGCGCCTGCGCCCTTGACGATCCAGAAGGCGACTGGCGACGTTTGCAGCACCAGTGCCAGCCCGAGCGTGGCCGCCACGGTATGAAACATGATGCCCAGCCCGGCGCCGATGGACGACAGCGCGGCGGCTGCACGGCCCTGGCTCAGGCCTTGGCTGATGGCCAGGATATTGTCCGGACCAGGTGCGAACACCACCACCAATACCACAGCGATGTAGGCAAGCAGGATGTCAAGTGGGAACATGGGAAGGCATTTGTTGTGGAAGCCTGACGCTTGAATCCAACCGCCGCGATGGCTGGTCGGCTGCTACACCGAAGCGCAGGCCGGCGCTGCTTGCCGTGCGATGCTGGACGAGGTGTGAGCGTCATGCCGATCGCTTGCCAAGCGCACTGCGCTACCAAGACCATAGCGCACCGCGCATGCTGGGAGAGCGGCGCAGCCCTTTTTGGCGTTGGCGTTGGCATTGCATGGCGCCTGGCTCACTACGACCAACAACCAAATTCAGCCGCCGCCGCAGGCAGTCGGCTGGAATGGCAGGTGAGACCGCATCCTGCCTTCGCTCCGAAACGGAACCATAATGGTTCTTATTGAAATGGAGAATGATGTGCCTACAACCCTCACACTAAAGAACATTCCTGACGAAGTGTACGTTCGGCTTAAAGCTGCGGCCGAAAGCCATCACCGCAGCCTGAACAGTGAGGCGATTGTGTGTCTTGAGTCGGTGCTTATCCCTGGACGATCCACGGCCGAAGAAGTAATTGCCAGGGCTCGTGCCATTCGTGACGCGCTTCCAAAGGGCAAGTTCACTGCCAAGGACGTTGATGCCTTCAAACGTGAGGGGCGGCCGTGATTGTTGTTGACACAAACGTCATCGCTTACCTCTTTCTGCGCGGAGACTTTGCTGCCCGTGCGGAAGCTTGGTTGAAAGACGATCGCGATTGGGTTGTGCCAATGCTCTGGCGTAGCGAGTTTCGCAATTTGCTCGGCGGCTACCTGCTACGGAAACAGTTGACATTCGAAACCGTGCGTGAAATTCAGCGTGAAGCAGAAGCCCTATTGATTGGAAGCGAGCATGAGGTGGATTCCCAGCGCGTACTTGAGTTGGTTCATAACAGCGACTGCAGCGCCTACGACTGTGAGTTCGTTTCTGTGGCCATGCGTCTTGGTGTAAAGCTACTCACCGCGGACGGCAAGGTATTGAGAGCCTTCCCCCAGCATACGGTGGCGTTTTCTGCGGCCTAACGACTAAATTCAGCCGCCGCCGTAGGCGGTCGGCTGCAGTGCAGAGTTAGGCTGAGGCATCGCGGAAAGCACGAAGTACAGCGTTGATTCTGGTTTGATAACCAGAGCCCTGCGCCTTGAACCAGGCAAGAACGTCTTGGTCGACGCGCAACGAGACAAGGGCCTTAGAAGGCGAAGGCTTCAAACCTCTACGAACAATGCCTCGTACTATGTGTTTAACGTCCGCTTCCAGATGCTCATCGGACGGGGCACTGACCCTTGATGGATCTTGCAGCTTGTCCCAGTCAGTTTTGGACTTGCTCATAGTAGAGCTTCGCTTCGCGCTGAGTGGCCTTGCGGAAGGAGATGACGCGGATTTCATCTTCGGTCTCCGTATGAATGATTGATACCGGTACGCCTGCCAATAGGCCGAGCGTCGCGAATCGCTGTTCACCGTAGTCAAATCGGTCATCCTCAAAGGTATAGGTCATGCCTTCGAAAACCCTTGGCGCGTCAACGAAGTCAAGCCCATGGTCCTTGAGATTGATGGCGCGCTTGCGTTCGGACCAAGTGAACCGCATGCTCCGATTGTAGCTACGTCATGCGG
Source organism: Burkholderiaceae bacterium (assembly GCA_965218765.1). Lineage (GTDB taxonomy): Bacteria > Pseudomonadota > Gammaproteobacteria > Burkholderiales > Burkholderiaceae_C > JBBPYC01. The sequence goes on from CBDCLU010000006.1 coordinate 185,492, forward strand.
CTACGGAGAACGGACGCTGCTTGACTGTCTAACGACCAAATTCAGCCGCCGCCGTAGGCAGTCGGCTGGAATGCACAGTTAGACCAATGGGCGATGCCGACGCATAACTGCACAGTGAGGCGAAGGAAAGGCCCATGCGCTGCGAGACCCACACCTGATGTGCGGCGAGCACCGCGCCAACGGCCGAGCGTGCAGCCGAAACTGCAGAAACCATAGCGCACTGCGCTTGCTGGACCAGCGGCACAACCACTTTTAGCTTGGGCTTTTGCACGGTACTTCGCCCGAACGACTAACGGATAAATTCAGCCGCCGCCGTAGGCGGTCGGCTGGAATGAATACGAAGGGACTTCCCGCTTTGCCGGCGACGGCATCGAGTGCCAAGATTGAAATTGTCGAGAAGTCAATCTGCAGCCTTTGTACAAAGGAGAAGTCCCATGAGCAAGATTACCCGAGTCGGGGTCGATTTGGCCAAGCAGGTCATCCAGGTGCATGCGGTGGACGCCGCTGGCCAGCGCGTGATGGCCCGAGCGCTGCCGCGCGCCAAGTTCCTGGTCTGGTGCGCCCAGCTGCCGCCGGGCTGCACGGTTGCGATGGAAGCCTGCTCAGGCGCTCATCACTGGGCGCGCCGTCTTGTTTCGATGGGTTTGGACGCGCGCATCATGGCCGGCCATCTGGTGGCGCCGTATCGCAGTCAAGGCAAGAGCGGCAAGAACGACGCCAACGATGCCGCCGCCGTCTGCGAAGCCGCCAGCCGCCCGACCATGCACTTCGTGCCCATCAAGAGCGTTGAGCAACAAAGCCTGCTGTGCATCCACCGGCTGCGCGAAGGCTTCAAGGCCGAGCGCACGGCGTGCATCAACCGCATCCGGGGGCTGCTGGCTGAGTTCGGTTTGGTGTTTGCGCAAAAGCCCGTGGTACTGCGCGAGGCGCTGCCTGATGCGATCGAAGACGCCGCCAACGAACTCGGCGGCTTGGCCCGGCTGGCGCTGCAACGCGCCTGGGGCCAGTGGCAGGAGCTCGACGCGCACCTGGTCTGGTGCGACGAGCGCATTGCTGCCCATCTCAAGGCCGATGTGCAGACCCGCCAGGCAGAGCAGTTGATCGGCGTGGGCTCAGTGACGGCCTCGGCGGTGGTGGCCAGCGTGGGCGACTTCGGCCAGTTCAAAAACGGCGCGCAGTTCGGCGCCTGGCTGGGGCTGGTGCCCAGGCAAAACTCCAGCGGGGGCAAAACCCATCTGGGCCGCATCACCAAGCGCGGTGACACCTACTTGCGCACGCTACTGATCCAGGGCGCAAAGTCGGCCGTGCTGACCGCGCACCGGCGCGACGACCCGATCTCCCAGTGGGCGCATCAGCTGCGTGAGAAGCTGGGCTGGCAAAAGGCGGTGGTGGCGCTGGCCAACAAGAACGCACGCATTCTGTGGGCGGTGTGCGTACGGGGCAAGGCGTTCGACGCCCACCATGTGAGCGTGAAGCCGCAGCCAACGGTTGCGGTCGCGTAGCCGCCGAGAACGGCTTTTTATTGTTGTTGTTGTTGATTGACTGATTGATTTCTCTGCGCAGACGTGAATCCAGAAGATGCAGCCAACAGGTCAGACCGGCGGTGGGCAAGCTCGACTAACCCGTTGTGGCACGCGGCGTCAAAGCCTAAGTGACCACGGGCAATGAATGGAGCCCCGCCGAGCGGTTCGTATCTGGGTCCGCACCCTGAACTCGCAAGGGTCAGCCGTGCAACAAGGCCGTCTGTAGATGTGCAGTCTGTTCCTCGTTTGTTTGCCGCTTGGACTCACCGCCGCGCAAGAAAAATACCGTCATCAGGAAGAAAGAAAAAACTATCCGACTACCGCTTGACTAATTGGGAAGTCCCTGTAGCCGAGTTAGACCAATGGGCAAGGCCGAAGCGCAACTGCACATGAAAGCGATGGCAAGGCCCATGCGCTGCAAAGCTGACGCCTGATGTGAGGCGAGCACGGCGCTGACTGCCGACACTGCAGAAACCATAGCGCACTGCACTTGCTGGACGGGCGCCACATCGACTTCTTGTTTGAGCGTTTCCATGCTACTTTGCCCGAACGACTAACGGCCAGGTTCAGTGAGCGGCGTAGCCGTCCACTGCAACGCTAAGTTAGAACCGAGCGCGTTAAAACGCACAGACCTTAAAGCGCTACGAAAAGAGAAGCTGCGTGCCCAAGCAATACAAGGGCTGGAGCCCGATTTAATGCCGAAACCGAGCGCATGACGGGAACCGCGAGCACGACCGCAAAGGTGAGACGAAAAATTAAGCACAGCGTTTGGCACAGGGCGATTAAATGCAAATAACGCTAACGCCTAAATTCAGCCGCCGCCATAGGCGGTCGGCTAGAATGCCGAGTTAGAACGCTACTCAAAACTGACTTTCACGACTGTAGAGCGACCTGCAATATCGGCCAGCGCATTGAAGAACAGCCCGCCACGAAATGACTTCAGTGGCGACGAATTGACGAACTTGAATTGACATTCACTGGGCCAGCCCGGACCCCCATTCAAGCCATCCCAAAACGCATCAAGATTGCGACCGAAGTAGCTAGCACCTTTTGGTTTCGCCGCACTGACGTAGGCACACCAGAAATCCGATTCCGATTGAACGGCATCACAATCGATGATGATGGATCGCATACTCTCTAACGGCCAAATTCAGCTGCCGCCGTAGGCGGTCAGCTGCAATGCTAAGCTAGGCTGCGTGCGTGCGCTGAAACACGGTGCGAAATGAATTTGCTGACAAGGGCTGTATGGCCCAAGTATGTCTAGTTCCGCTGCCCGGTCCAATAATTCCGTGTGTGGCAATTTTTGTGTATTGATGTTTATAGTGTCTTGTCTCGTGAATACTGTTCCGAAGCGGCAATGTACCGTAGCGACGAAAGAAAACCTCCAGCAAATGCGCTTCAAAATCTCTGTAAGCAACATTGTTCTTGCGAACACGGGGAAACGTACAGGCTATTTCGGTCGGAAATGCATACCCGTGGCCTTGGAAACGCTTAACCCAATTTCGGTGATCGCATAAGCGATCAGGTACATTGCCCTCCCCGATGTAGAGCGTTGGGGAGTGACCTCCAGGATAAGCGATGCCAAACGGCGGCTTGAGCCGAATGACATAGACACCTCGGTCAAGTAATTCTTCCTTCGTGCCTGCCTCGATAAGACAGGCGCGTATCGCAGTCTTGGTAGATGACGGGTCAAAGTCCATCCACTTCCACGAAATTTTTACAGATGCTGGCACAGAATCTCCAACGAAAGGTCTAATGCCTAAATTAAGCGGCGGCGAAGCCGTCCGCTTGTATGCCGGGTTAGACGCGAAACCGGGCGGACGCGCTGCAGCCGAGCTAGCCCGAAATTGCGCACTCACCGCGACCAAAATCCGTGCGCTACCAAAACCATAGCTGACTGCGCATGCAGGACGGCCGATGCGGCCACTTTTTGTTTAAGACTTTGCGTGGCGCCTGGCTCGATACGACCAACGTCGAAATGCAGTGGGCGGCAAAGCCGATCCACTGCAATGCCGTGCTTGGGGCATGGGGGTTGAACTAGCACGTCTGGCAAACCGCTGCAGCACACAGCGCGGATGTGCCGCCACTACACAAAGCATAGCTAGAAGCGCAGGCAGAGTGTGCACAAAAGGCAGTTTTGGTATGGACTCTGGCATGTGATGACTTGCAGGCACTAACGTCGGATTTAACCGCCACCGGGCGTCCGTCTTGAACAACCTGTTAGATGACACTCGCGCCTTTCGACTCCAGATGCGCTTTGGCTTGGGAAAGGAGCGACTTTAGTCGAGGGAAGTCGTGATCTGCAACGAAGGTGGTCTCTCCGTGGGGCTCGAGTGCGACAAACATTTGCTGGGCCCCTTCGTTCTGGAAGAACCCAAACCGTGCGCCGTCTTTGGTGGAATAGGTGACCTCGGTGTAATCGCGTTGCTTCCTCTCCAATTAGAGGGCGTTGCCCGAGATGAAATCGAAGGCTTCAAGAAGTTCCGGCACTTCGTCGTAGTCTAGAAGGACTGAAGTAGTAGTGTTCTTATCTTCGTCCCGGCGCTCTACTTTCACTGAATAGGACATCTCTCGGTGCGGTCCTTTCACAATGGCGATCACCATCGTGGAGACTAAGAGGTCGTCCATGTACAGACTTGGCACAACCCCAATGTCGCGGGTTTCCCTTACTGCAACGGCGCCTCTCCGAGCCAGAAAGCGCCTAGCTTCGGTGCCGGCAACAACTTCGTCTTGTGCAACTTCGTTCATAAGTCCTCCTGTGATTTGTGTCGCCTAACGACGAAATTCAGCCGGCGGCGAAGCCGATCGGCTGCAATGCACAGTTAGGCTCGTTCACGATTGAGCAGGGTAGACAATGCCTTTGCCAATTCAGCTTCATCCTTCAGCGCTTGCGAAAGGCGATCAGAAAGCTCACCCAGAACAATTCGAATGCTGGTCGCCAACTCCATGCAGTCTTCGTCAGTTCGTGAATGCACGCCATCACTTAAAGCAGAATGAAGGAGCCTAATTGGGCTATGACCATTTATCAGAAGACTCTCAGGCAATACGTCTTTCGCCATGTCCAATGCTTTGCTAAACTGAACTTCTGCTACAGCTGCGCGAAGGGTCAAAATCTTCTCGTCGGGAGCTGATAGTTTCTCAGATACTTTAATTATTTCCTCAAGTATCCTGTTTTTCTGAGTCTCAACAACGCGGCGGTAATAAATGAACGCGCCAACCCCTAAGCCTTGATTCTCACAGCGTCTGCCCTTTAGAAAATCATCCCTATCAGGGCCAATCAACTTCATTAGCTTAGGAGGAGTTGGCGGTCCAAATGGTGGTAGCTCGCCAAACTTATACAATTTGCCCTGAGGCATTTTGTCTTCTTGGGCGGACGCAGCCAACGAAAACGTGCGCTGCGTTTTTTGGCAGTTCGAGCATCGATATTTAACATAAAGAAAAGAAAATTCTTGATCTAGCACCTCGTTTTGACTTGATGTACACCTAAAGAACCTCATTCCGTTACAGGCGTCATCTGGGCAATGCAATTGCAACTCAGGAGTTTTTAGTTTATTGCACTGAACACCGCTTGCATTGTGATATTCCCATTTTACAAGATCCGAAATGTTTCGAAGCTGCCCCGGCGGTGTGGCTTCCATAAAGTCGGAATACATCATGTACTCGGCTTGTTTTTCGACGCTTTGTTCAGTCAAGAGGACACTCCAATGCAAGACTAACTACGAAATTCAGCCGCCGCTGAAAGCGGTCGGCTGGAATGCACAGTTAGACTTCTCCGTCTGCATGAATAATCCACAACTGTAAACAGGGCTAAATTTTTGCAATAGAACGAACCTCTACATACCCAGATTGGATGCCTGAAGGTGTGTGAAATTCGACCCGATATTGGAAGTTTTGGAAATTAAGTAATAGAACTGGAAAGTTGCCTCCGAATGCTCCTGGACAACTGATCTCCAAACGGCGCGTGATCTCGTCTCTTGATAATCGAGCCTTGACCGCGAAAATCTGCTCGGGGGAGCGCGAGCATTGACCAGCAGAGTTCGGCTGCAGTGGAGTCTGGGAAACAGTGGATGGATTTGCTGACAATGCAATTGCTTGTGTTAAATTGTCTTCGCGCGACCATAAAAGTATTACTAATATTATTAAGAATAATAAGGCGCTCCATAAAGCTAATTTGCGACGTCGGGAGGCTCCGTCGCTTGGATTGCTTGCGCTGATCGTTGCTTCGCGTGAGCTATTATTGGACGTGTTTGTTTGATGTTTATGAGAATATGAGATACCAGTACCTGGAATACCAAGGGTCGTTCTCGCCCCACGCTTGCTAACGTTGGTTGTAAAGCCGCGACCTCCAACTGACACGCTAGTTCCAGACTTACTCAAATTGATACGAACGCCCGGCAAAATTTTGACGCTTTTCCGAAGACGAAATCCCACTTCAACCTCCGTTGTTCACCGACAGACTAACTAGAATTAGACCGCAAGAATCGTAGATGAGCAGGCCGCCTAACGCCACACATTCTGCATGGCTTACAGTGAAATCTTGCCATGTTGCACCGTTTAGGCAAACCTAAAATTCGGCGGATGACTTCCCCCAAAGAGCGATCCTCTACAGGCTCCTCTCCATCATGTCCGGCCACCGCCCCTGACGAACGGACGTCCGCGGTACCGCCCGCTGCCCCGAGGCTCCTCGACCAGTTGCGCATCCATCTGCGCACCCGCCACTACAGCATCCGCACTGAGCAGGCCTACATCGACTGGGCGCGCCGGTTCATCCTGTTTCATGACAAAAGGCATCCGCGTACGTTGGGTGCTGTGGACGTTGAAGCATTCCTGTCCCATCTGGCCGTGAATCGCAATGTTTCCGCTTCCACCCAAAACCAGGCCAAGGCGGCGCTTCTTTATCTTTATAAGCAGGTGCTTGGCATCGACCTGCCTTGGCTCGACGAAGTGGTGCAAGCCAAAAGCCCGAAACGATTGCCCATCGTATTGACGCAGCACGAAGTGCGCGAATTGCTGGAGGCGATGAATGGGCCGATGTGGGTGATTGTGAGCTTGCTTTACGGCACGGGCATGCGCTTGCTCGAATGCCTGCGGCTGCGTGTGAAAGACATCGAATTCGAGCGGCGCGAGATTCTTGTGCGGGAAGGCAAAGGCAACAAAGATCGTGTCACGGTACTGCCGGAGAATCTGATTGCACCACTGCGCCAGCAGTTCGAGCGGGCGCGCGAAGTTCATTTGCGCGATCTCGAAGCGGGCTTCGGCGATGTTTATCTCCCCTCAGCGCTCGCCGTCAAATATCCGAAGGCCGGTCGATCCTGGGGATGGCAATATGTTTTCCCATCTGCCGTGCGCGCAATCGATCCGCGCAGTGATCCCCCGATCGAGCGGCGCCACCATGTGTTTCCCGAATCCGTCCAGCGAGCAGTGCGTGAAGCGGCGCGCTTGACCGAGTCGCCAAAACCGATCACGCCGCACGTGCTGCGTCACTCATTTGCCACCCATCTGCTGCAGTCCGGCTTGCGACTCGCACCGTGCAGGAGCTGCTCGGCCACAGTGACGTCAGCACGACGATGATCTATACGCATGTGCTGAACAAGGGCGGGCGCGGCGTGCTCAGTCCGCTGGATGCGCTGTGACTGAAGTTGCCGCGATGCACCCGCTCGCTCAACCGGCTCCAACGCTGTTGCGCAACGCTTCCAGGTCCAGCACGCGCAGGCCGCCGTACTCGACCCGGATGCTGCCCTGCTGCGCCAGCACCGCCAGCGCCTCGTTCACGCGCTGGCGTGACAGGCCCACCAGATAGCCCAGCTCCTGCTGCGTGATTCGCAGCACGCTGCCCACCCCTGGGTAGAGCACCGGGTTGAACAGCGCCGCCAGGCTGCGCGCCACGCGCACGCCGGGGTCGCTCATGCGGTCGATCTCGCGCGCGGCGACGAATTGGCCCAACCGTTCGTTCAATTGGTTCATCAAGAACCGGTTGAAGCCGAGCGAATGGTCCAGCAGCCAGTGGAACGTGTCGATCGGCAGCCCGGCCACGGTGCTTTTGCGCAGGGCTTGCACGTTGTAGCGGTAGCACTCGCGCTTGAGCGCCGTGCCTTCGCCGAACCAGCCGCCGGACGGCAGGCCGATGAACGTCATGGTGCGGCCCTGTGCGTTGTCGGCGCTCATCTTGAGCAGGCCGTCGACCACGCCGAACCAGTAGGTCGGTGCGCGCCCCACGCGGCAGACCAGATCGCCGGGCTCGGCATCACCCACGGTGATGTCGCCGGCCGCGCGGGCGTGTTCCGGTGCCCGCAGGCAGCCGAGCCACGGCACATTGGCGATCTCCTGCGCGGTGGGCGCACGGCGACGCTGGTGCAGCGGCGGCGGTGCGGCCGGTGGATGCGATGCAGATGCGCTGAGTGGCATGTCGTGCAGCCTGGATTACGGGAAAGTCCTGACTTCCAATACCCGAGGATTGTCGTGCGAACGACAACTTGGCGTCAAAGTGCTGCCTAGCATCGAACGCAGACCTGCCGGCCGGCTCGACACGGGCGGCCGCGCACCAGACACGATGCAACCGACCACCCAACCGCAGCCCACTGGCGCCACGTTCCCACAGCTGTTGCTGCATCACGCAGCCCGGCGCAGCGGCGCGCCGGCCATGCGCGAGAAGGAATACGGCATCTGGCAGACACACAGCTGGAGCGACATGGCGCAGCTCGTGGAACACGTGGCGTGCGGCCTGCGTGAAGCCGGCTTGCAGCGCGGCGAACATCTGGTGGTGGTCGGCGCGAACCGGCCGCGGCTGTACGCGGCCATGCTGGCGGCGCAGGCGCTGGGCTGCATCCCCGTGCCGCTTTATCAGGATGCGGTGGCTGGTGAATACCTGTTCCCGATCCAGAACGCCGAGGTGCGCTTCGCATTGGTGGAAGACCAGGAACAGGTCGACAAGATGCTGGAGCTGCGTGAGCAGTGCCCGCAGCTTGCGCACATCTGGTATGACGATCCGCGTGGCCTGCGCAACTATGCCGCCGAGGGGCTGGCTTCGTTCGAGCAGTTGATCGAGCGCGGCGCAGCGTTCGCCGAAGCACAGCCGGAATTTTTTGTCGATCAGGTCGAGCAGGGCAGCGCGGATGACGTCGCTTCGATGTTTTTCACGTCCGGCACCACCGGCAACCCGAAAGGCGTGATGCACACGCATGCCACGTTGATCGACCGCGCACGCGCTGGCGCCGAGTTCGACAAACTCACGAGCAGCGAAGAGGTGCTGGCCTACCTGCCGCCCGCCTGGGTCGGCCAGAACATCTTCAGCTACGCGCAGTGGCTGGTCTGCGGCTACGTGGTGAACTGCCCCGAGCAGGCAGGCACCGTGACGATCGATCTGAAGGAAGTCGGCCCGACCTATTACTTCGCACCGCCCAGGGTGTTCGAAGGGCTGCTGACCTCCGTGATGATCCGCATGGAAGATGCGGGCGCCATCAAGCGCCGCATGTTCGGTCACTTCATGGACGTGGCCCGGCGCGTCGGCCCGGCGCGCATGGACGGCAGGCCACTGGGTGCGAAAGACGAGTGGCACTACAAGCTCGGCGACTGGCTCGTCTACGGCCCGCTGCGCAACAACCTGGGCTTCTCGCGCGTGCGCGTGGCCTACACCGCGGGCGAAGCGATCGGCCCGGATCTGTTCACCTTCTATCGATCCATCGGCATCAACCTGAAGCAGCTGTACGGTTCGACCGAGACCGCCGTGTTCGTCTGCCTGCAACCCGACGACGCCGCGCATGCGGACACCGTCGGCGTGCCGTGCCGCGGTGTCGAGATCAAGGTGGCCGATGACGGCGAGATCCTCGTCAAGTCGCCAGGGCTGCTCAAGGGCTACTACAAGAACCCGCAGGCGACGGCCGACGTGCTGACCGCCGACGGCTGGTATCACACCAGCGACGCGGGCTTCATCGACGCGCAAGGGCATCTCAAGATCATCGACCGCGTAAAGGACGTGGGGCGCCTCAGGGGCGGCGCGGCCGACGGCGCGATGTTTGCGCCGAAGTACGTAGAGAACAAGCTCAAGTTCTTCTCGGTCATCAAGGAAGTCGTGGCCTACGGCGACCAGCGCGAGCAGGTCTGCGTGCTGATCAACATCGACTTCGATGCAGTCGGCAACTGGGCCGAGCGGCGCAACCTGCCGTATGCGGGCTATGCAGACCTCGCGCAGAAGCCGCAGGTATATGACCTGATCCGTGAATGCGTGGAAAAGGTGAACGCCGACCTGGCCGCCGACGAGCGGCTCGCCGGCAGCCAGATCAGCCGCTTCCTGGTGCTGCACAAGGAGCTCGATGCGGACGACGGCGAATTGACCCGCACCAACAAGGTCCGGCGCGGCTTCATCGCGGAGAAGTACCAGCCGCTGGTCGATGGCCTCTATGCCGGCGCCACCGAGCAGTTCATCGAGACCGCTGTGAAGTTCGAGGACGGCCGCAGCGGCAGCGTGAGTGCCACGTTGAAGATTGCAGATGCGAAGACGTTTGCGCCGGTAAAGGCAGCCGCATGAGCCGCGCAGAGGGGCCCCAAGCAGTGGGGATCGCAGCGCGGGAGTGCGGCTGGGCTGCCGACCGCATGGCGGTGAAGGCGGGCTGCGCGGTTTCGGAGGCAGCCGCATGGGTGCTGTCCTGAACCCGGCAGCCGCAACGCAGCTTGACGCGCAGATGGCGGAGTCGCCTGCAACCGCACGCAAAATCGGCGACGTCATCCTCGACGTGAGCAACATCAGCTTGCGCTTTGGCGGCGTGAACGCGCTGACCGACATCTCGTTCGATGTGAAGGAGCACGAGATCCGCGCGATCATCGGCCCGAACGGCGCTGGCAAAAGCTCGCTGCTCAACTGCATCAACGGGGTCTATGTGCCGTCCGAAGGCACGATCAGCTTTCGCGGCCGGACGTTCTCGCACATGAATTCCCGCGCGGTCGCTGAGATGGGCATCGCGCGCACGTTTCAGAACCTGGCTCTCTTCAAAGGCATGAGCGTGCTCGACAACATCATGTCCGGCCGCAACCTCAAGATCAAAAGCAACCTGCTGCTGCAGGCCTTGCGCATCGGCCCAGCCGAGCGCGAAGAGATCGCGCACCGCGAAGCGGTCGAGAAGATCATCGACTTCCTCGAAATCCAGCCGTACCGCAAGACGCCTGCCGGCCAGTTGCCGTACGGCCTGCAAAAGCGCGTGGACCTAGGGAGGGCGCTTGCGATGGAGCCGCAGGTGCTGCTGCTCGACGAGCCGATGGCTGGCATGAACCTCGAGGAAAAGCAGGACATGAGCCGCTTCGTGCTCGACGTGAACGACGAGTTCGGCACCACCATCGTGCTGATCGAGCACGACATGGGCGTGGTGATGGACATCTCAGATCGCGTGGTCGTGCTGGACTACGGCAAGAAGATCGGCGACGGCACGCCCGATGAGGTGCGCCGTGACGAAGACGTGATCCGCGCCTATCTCGGGGCATCGCAATGAGCTTTGGCTGCGGCTTGGGTTCAACGCATGCAACGCAGTGCAGCACCGGCGCTGCACACCCCAGCAGACGCCGCGGAGCGGGCTTTGCCCGGCCGCTGGCCGCGCCCCCTCGCAGGGGGGAGGCGGCTACGCGAAGCGAGCAAGCAACGGGGGTACGGGGGTGAGCGTGTAGCTATGGGCTTCTTCATCGAAACCCTGATCGGCGGGCTGATGGCCGGCATGCTGTATGCGCTGGTCGCGCTCGGCTTCGTGCTGATCTTCAAGGCATCCGGCGTGTTCAACTTTGCGCAGGGATCGATGGTGCTGTTCGCAGCGCTCGCGATGGCGCGGTTTGCCCAATGGGTGCCGGGCTGGACCGGCATCGAGAGCAAGATCGCCGCGAACCTGATCGCGTTCGTGCTGGCCGGCATCGTGATGTTCGCGGTTGCCTGGATCATCGAATACCTGGTGCTGCGCCGGCTCGTGAACCAGGACGGCGCGACGCTGCTGATGGCGACGCTTGGCATCGGCTACTTCCTCGAAGGCGTCGGCCAGAGCCTGTTCGGCAGCAGCATCTACAACATCGATATCGGCATGCCGAAGGACCCGGTGTTCGTGCTCGACTCGATGTTTCCCGGTGGCCTGCTGATCAACCAGGAAGACGTGATCGCAGCGTTGATCGCAGCCGCGCTGGTGGCGGCGCTGGCGGTGTTCTTCCAGAAAACTAAGACCGGCCGCGCGTTGCGGGCCGTGGCGGATGATCACCAGGCCGCGCAGTCGATCGGTATCCCATTGAAGCGCATCTGGTTCATCGTCTGGTGCGTGGCCGGCATCGTCGCGCTGGTGGCCGGCATGATCTGGGGCAGCAAGCTCGGCGTGCAGTTCTCGCTGGCGACCATTGCGCTGCGCGCGCTGCCGGTCGTGATCCTGGGCGGCCTCACGTCGATCCCCGGTGCGATCATCGGCGGGCTCATCATCGGCGTCGGCGAGAAGCTGTCCGAGGTGTTCCTGGGTCCTTACGTGGGCGGCGGCATCGAGATCTGGTTCGCCTACGTACTTGCGCTCATCTTCCTGCTGTTCCGGCCGCAAGGGCTGTTCGGTGAAAAAATCATCGACCGGGTATGAAGCTCTCCCCCAGTCTTCGCGCACTTCGTGTCGCTTCGCCAACCCCCCACCGGGGGCGGCGCCAGCGGCCCGGCAAAGCCGGCTCCGCGGCCCCTGCTGGGCGGGTCCCTGCACTGCTCCCGACATTGAGACGGGCTGCCTGATGCTGTATAGAGAGAACGGTCAGTTCAAGACCAGCTACCGCGCTGACCAGCAGATCTTTGCGATCGCGCAGGACCGCATCTTCATCGCCGTGCTGCTGGCGGTCGCGTTCGTCGTGGTGCCGCTCGTGGCCGGCGACTACCTGTTTCGCGCGATCCTGATTCCGTTCGTGATCTTTTCGCTCGCAGCCATTGGCGTAAACGTGCTGGTCGGCTACTGCGGCCAGATTTCGCTGGGCTCGGGCGCGTTCATGGCGGTCGGCGCGTACGGTGCCTACAACTTCCTCGTGCGGGTGCCCGGCATGCCGCTGCTCGCAGCGCTGGTCCTGGGCGGCTTGTGCGCGATGCTGTTCGGCATCCTGTTCGGGCTGCCGAGCCTGCGGGTCAAAGGTCTATACCTTGCGGTCGCCACGCTGGCCGCACAGTTCTTTTCCGACTGGATGTTTTTGCGCATCCCGTGGCTCACCAACAATTCGGCATCGGGTTCGGTGTCGGTGAACAACCTGGATGTGCTGGGCCTGCCGTTGAACAATCCGGCCGCGCGCTATCTGTTTTGCCTGAGCATCCTGGTGCTGCTCGCGCTGCTCGCGAAGAACCTCGTGCGCGGCGCGATCGGCCGCGAATGGATGGCGATCCGCGACATGGACGTGGCGGCAGCCGTGATCGGCATCCGGCCGATGTACGCGAAGCTGTCGGCGTTCGCGGTCAGCTCGTTCATCATCGGCGTGGCCGGCGCGCTCTGGGCATTCATTCATCTGAGCGCCTGGGAGCCGGCCGCGTTCTCGGTCGAGATGTCGTTCCGGCTGCTGTTCACGGTGATCATCGGCGGCTTGGGCTCGATCATGGGCAGCTTCTTCGGCGCGGCGTTCATCATCGTGCTGCCGATCGTGCTGGCGCGTTCTCTGCCGTCGATCGCGAACCTGTTCGGCATCGAAATTTCAACCGCCGGCATCGCGCATGCGGAGCTGATGATCTTCGGCGCGCTGATCGTCTGGTTCCTGATCGTCGAGCCGCACGGGTTGGCCAAGCTCTGGTCCACGGGCAAGCAGAAGCTGAGGCTGTGGCCGTTCCCACACTGATCCAATCGCCTGTTTTTTCATTCATCAAAAAGGAGACTTCCATGAAACTACGTCAAATCGCACTGGCCGCGGTCATCGCCACGGCCGGGACTGCCGCGCTGCTGCCGCTGCCCGCGGCTGCGCAGGCAGCCAATGAACAGTTCTTCCCGCTGCTGTCCTATCGCACCGGCCCCTACGCGCCGAACGGCACGCCGTGGGCCAACGGCAAGCAGGATTATCTGAAGATGCTGAACGCGCGGGACGGCGGCATCAACGGCGTCAAGATCACCTGGGAAGAATGCGAAACGGGGTATGCCACCGACCGTGGCGTTGAATGCTATGAGCGCCTGAAAAGCCGGCCCGGCATGACCTACATCGATCCGCAGTCCACCGGCATCACGTTCGCGCTGACCGAGAAGGCGCCGGTCGACAAGATCCCGCTGATGACGCTCGGCTACGGCCTGTCGATCGCGCAGGACGGCATGGCGTTTCCGTGGAACTTTCCGTACATGGGCAGCTACTGGACCGCGGCCGATATCCTGATCCAGCACATCGGCAAGACGCTTGGCGGCATGGACAAGCTGAAAGGCAAAAAAATCGCGCTGGTCTATCACGACAGCCCGTTCGGCAAGGAGCCGATTCCGGTGCTCGAGCAGCACGCCAAGATGCACGGCTTCGAGCTGCAGATGCTGCCCGTGACCGCACCGGGTGTCGAGCAGAAATCGACCTGGCTGCAGGTGCGCCAGAGCCGGCCCGACTACGTGCTGCTCTGGGGCTGGGGCGTGATGAACGCGACCGCGTTGAAGGAGGCGCAGGCCACCGGCTACCCGCGAGACAAGATGTACGGCGTCTGGTGGGCCGGCGCCGAACCCGATGTGAAGGACGTGGGCGAGGGCGCGAAGGGTTATCACGCGCTCGGCCTGAACGGCTTCGGCACCGACCTGAAGGTGATCCAGGACATCATGAAGTACGTGCATGAGAAGGGCGAAGGCACCGGCCCGAAGGACGAGGTCGGCTCGGTGCTCTACACGCGGGGCGTGATCATCCAGATGCTCGGCGTGGAAGCGGTGCGCCGCGCGCAGGAGCAGTATGGCAAGGGCAAGGTCATGACCAGCACCCAGGTGCGCTGGGGCATGGAGAACCTCGATCTGGACCAGGGCAAGCTCGATCAGCTCGGCTTTGCCGACGTGATGCGCCCGATCAAGACCACCTGCGCAGACCACATGGGCTCCACCTGGGCGCGCATCGAAACCTGGGACGGCAAGAAGTGGACGCTGGGCAGCGACTGGTATCAGGCCGATGAGACTCTGATCAAGCCGATGGTCAAGGCGGGTGCCGACAAGTACCTGGCCGACAAGGGGCTGACCCGCCGCGCCGAGTCCGACTGCAAACCCTGACCCACGCCAGCGCGCGGCTCAGGCCGCGCCGGCAAAACCGCCTGCTCAACTCATGGATTCGCCCCGCAACATCGTCCTTGACGTGAATGGCATCGAGGTCATCTACAACCATGTGATCCTGGTGTTGAAGGGTGTGTCGCTGACGGTGCCCGAAGGCGGCATCGTCGCGATCCTGGGCGGCAACGGTGCGGGCAAGACCACCACCTTGCGCGCAATCTCGAATTTGCTCAAAGGCGAGCGTGGCGAAGTCACCAAAGGCTCGATCGAGCTGCGCGGCGAACGCATCGAGAACCTGACGCCGGCCGACCTGGTGAACCGCGGCGTGGTGCAGGTGATGGAAGGCCGCCACTGCTTCGCGCACCTGACGATCGAGGAGAACCTGCTGACCGGCAGCTACACGCGCCGCGACAAGCAAGAAATAGCGCGCAATCTCGACAAGGTCTATGCCTACTTTCCACGCCTGAAGGAACGCCGCACGTCGCAAGCCGCCTATACCTCGGGCGGCGAGCAGCAGATGTGCGCGATCGGCCGCGCGTTGATGGCCAACCCGAGCATGGTGCTGCTCGACGAGCCGTCGATGGGGCTGGCGCCGCAGATCGTGCAGGAGGTGTTCGAAATCGTGAAGGATCTGAACGAGCGTGAGCGCGTCACGTTTTTGCTGGCCGAGCAGAACACGTTCATGGCGCTCAAGTACGCAAGCTACGGCTACATCATGGAGTCCGGCCGCATCGTGATGGATGGCGCGGCACATGAACTGGCCAGCAACGAGGACGTGAAGGAGTTCTACCTGGGCATGGGTGGCGGCAGCGAGCGCAAGAGCTTTCGGGATGTGAAAAGCTACAAGCGGCGCAAGCGCTGGATAGCTTGATCCCACCCCCAGCCTTCGCTCCCTTCGGTCGGCTTTCGGCTTCCCCCTTGCAGGGGGCGGCGCCTACGGCCTGGCGAAGCCAGCTCCGTGGCCCCTGTTGGTGAATAGCCGGGTAGCCACTCTTTTTGGAATTGGCAATGACTGAATTTTTCGATGCGCTGGAGACGCGGTCTGTAGATGAGCGTGAAGCCGCGTTGCTCGCTGCGTTACCGGGTCAGGTCGCACATGCCAAGGCGCATGCCGCGGCGTTTGCCGAGCGGCTTGAGAACGTCGATGCGGGCGCGGTATGCACGCGCGCTGCGTTGGCCGCACTGCCGGTCATACGCAAGGGTGACTTGCTGGAGATGCAGAAAGCCTGCCGCGCGGCGGGCGGCGATGCGTTCGGGGGTTTTGCGGCCGTGGCTTGCGGTGCTGGAATGCCGAACGTGTTCGCAAGTCCCGGGCCGATCTATGAGCCGGAAGGCACGGCAAAGGATTACTGGCGCATGGCGCGCGCGTTGTTCGCCGCCGGCTTTCGCGCAGGCGACCTGGTGCACAACGCATTCAGCTACCACTTCACCCCGGCCGGCTCGATGATGGCGTCCGGTGCGCATGCATTGGGTTGCAGCGTGTTCGCAGCCGGCACCGGGCAGACCGAGCAGCAGGTGCAGGCTGTTCTCGATCTGAAGCCGGCCGGCTATGCGGGCACGCCGAGCTTTTTGAAAATCATCCTTGAGCGCGCGGCCGAGCAGCAGGTGCGGCTGCCGAGTCTGGTGAAAGCGTCGTTCGGCGGCGAAGCGTTTCCGCCGAGCCTGCGCGACTGGTTCATCGAGCGCGGCGTGGCGGGTTACCAGAACTACGGCACCGCCGACCTCGGGCTGATCGCCTATGAGACGGCCGCGCGCGAAGGCCTCGTGCTGGGCGAAGGCGTGCTGGTCGAAATCGTGCGCCCCGGCACCGGTGACCCGGTCCCCGACGGCGAAGTCGGCGAAGTCGTCGTCACCACGCTAAATCCCGACTACCCGCTGATCCGCTTCGGCACCGGCGACCTGTCCGCAGTGCTGCCCGGCACCTGCCCGACCGGCCGCAGCAACACACGAATCAAGGGCTGGCTGGGCCGCGCCGATCAAACCACCAAAGTGCGCGGCATGTTCGTGCATCCGGCGCAAATTGCCGAGGTGGCGCGCCGGTTCGATTCCGCGATCGGCCGGGTCCGGCTGGTGGTGGGCGGCACCCCGGGCAACGACCGGATGCAGCTGCAGGCGGAAGCCGCACAAACGGACCAGCCCGGCCTTGCCGAGAAGATCGCCGATGCGCTGCGCGAGCTGACCAAGCTGCGCGGCGATGTCGAACTCGTCGCGCCCGGCAGCCTGCCGAACGACGGCAAGGTGATCGAGGACGCACGCAGCTATCGGTGATGCGTCGAGGAACCGATGCAGATGAATCATTGCATGCAAAATGCGATGCGTGCGCGCATGGTTGATGCGCTTGTTGCTATCAAAATCGTAATTTTCTTTTCCTGCCTTCTCTGAACTTCCGCTTGTTGCCCACATGAAAAGTCGCCCTTCTTTCCTCTCGCTTTCCACCACCGCAACCGTTTCCTTGCTGGCCGTTGCCGCACTGGTTGGTGCGGGCGCCGCCCACGCCGCCGACTTCCCTGAAAAAGGCAAGAACATCACGCTCATCGTGCCGTTCTCCGCGGGCGGGCCGACCGACCGCGTGGCGCGTGACTTGGCCGAGGCGCTGCGCCAGCCGCTGGCCGGCGCCACGGTGGTGGTGGACAACGCGGCCGGTGCCGGCAGCACGATCGGCACCGCCAAGGCCGCGCGCGCGAAGCCCGACGGATACACGCTGCTGCTCAACCACATCGGCATGGCGACGATGCCGGCGCTCTATCGCAACCTGAGCTTCAAGGTGCCTGAAGATTTCACGTTCCTGGGCATGGTCAACGAAGTCCCGATGACCTTGATCGGCCGCCCGAATCTGCCCGCCAACGACTTCAAGGAACTGACGGGCTGGATCGAGCAGAACAAGGGCAAGATCAACCTCGGCAACGCGGGTTTGGGCGCTGCCTCGCACCTGTGCGGCCTGCTGCTGCAGGACGCGCTCAAGACCGACATGACGACCGTGCCGTACAAGGGCACAGCCCCTGCGATCACCGACCTGATCGGCGGCCAGATCGACCTGCTGTGCGACCAGACCACCAACACCACGAGCCAGATCGAAGCGAAGAAGGTCAAGGCGTTTGCGGTCACCACCAAGGCCCGTCTGAGCACGCCCGCACTGAAAGACTTGCCGACGATGCAGGAAGCCGGCGTGAAAGGGTTCGACATCTCGATCTGGCACGGCGTCTATGCACCGAAGGGCCTGCCGGCGGACGTCGCGGCGAAGCTCAATGACGCGATCAAAGCCGCGCTGAAAGACCCCGAATTCATCAAGAAGCAGCAAGGCCTGGGCGCGGTCATCGTGACCGACAACCGGGTCGAGCCGGCCGAGCACAAGAAGTTCGTCGTCGCGGAAATTGCCAAGTGGGGCCCGATCATCAAGGCGGCCGGCGTGTATGCGGATTGATGGCGGCGACGCGGTGCCCGCAGCGCATGCAGCTGCGGCCGGCCAGCTGCCTTCTTGATTGCGGATGACAGATATCGTGATGGCAGCATCGAACGATCGTGAAGCGATAAGTGTGCAGTCGACTGCGGTGCCGGCCACGCTGCTCGCGCTCTACCGCGCGATGGTCCGCATCCGCGCGTTCGAGAACGCTGCCGAGGCCGCGAGCCAGGGTGGCGTCAGTGCCTACGGCAAGCAGTCCGACGGCAGTGCCAGGGTGCGCGGCCCGCTGCATCTGTCCACCGGCCAGGAAGCGGTCGCCGCCGGTGTCTGCGCGCACCTGGCAGCGAGTGACTACCTGACCTCGACGCATCGCGGCCACGGCCATACGCTGGCCAAAGGCGCGGATTCGACCCGCATGATGTGCGAGCTGTTCGGCAAGGCCACCGGCTACAACGGCGGCAAGGGCGGCTCGATGCACATCGCGGATTTTTCGGTCGGCATGCTGGGCGCGAACGGCGTGGTCGCCGCTGGCCTGCCGATCGCGGTCGGCGCGGCGCACGCGCAGAAATTGAAAGCGGCCGGCGATGCGGTCACCGCATGCTTCTTCGGCGACGGCGCGATCAACCGCGGGCCGTTCCTCGAAGCCTTGAACTGGGCGCAGATCCACCTGCTGCCGGTGCTGTTCGTCTGTGAGGACAACCGCTGGAGCGCGACCACTGCAAGCGGCCCGATGATCGCGGGCGAAGGCGCCTCGGCGCGCGCCCGTGCGCTCGGCATCGCCGCGCTGCAAGTGGACGGCAACGACGTGCTCGCGGTGCATGGGGCGGCCGGCCAGTTGACCGGTGCAGTGCGCAGCGGCGCCGGCCCGCGCCTGCTGCATGCGGTCACGTATCGCATGAAAGGCCATGTGTCGGTGGACCCGGCCGCGTATCGCGACCCGGCCGAACTCGAAGCCGCGCGCCTGACCGATCCGATCGCGCGCCTGCGTGCCACCGCGCTTACGAAGCACATCGATGCCGCGATGCTCGACCGCATCGACGACGAAGCGGTGCGTGAGATCGAAGCGGCAATTGCCGCCGCGGAGTCCGCGCCCTGGCCCGAAGCAGCCGCTGCGTTCACCGACGTGCAGACCACGGGAGCCGGGCAATGGTTCTGACCGCATCGCAGGCAAGCGGCAACGCGGCTAGGTCGGCGCAGATGACCTACGCGCAAGCCGCTGCGCTTGCGGTGCAGCGCGAGATGGAAGTGGATCCATCCGTGCTCGTGCTCGGCGAGGACGTCGGCCGCGGCGGCATCTTCGGCCAGTACGCAGGTTTGCAGCAGCAGTTCGGCAAACAGCGCGTGATCGACACGCCGATCAGCGAAGCCACCATCATGGGCGCCGGGGTCGGCATGGCGCTGGCCGGGCTGCGCCCGATCGTCGAACTGCGCGTGACCGACTTCGCGCTGTGCGCGATGGACGAGATCGTGAACCAGGCCGCGAAGAACCGCTTCATGTTCGGCGGCCAGGGCCGCGTGCCGCTGGTCGCGCGCATGCCCGGCGGCATCTGGGATGCGTCCGCTGCGCAGCATTCGCAGTCGCTCGAAGCCTGGTTCGCGCACCTGCCGGGTCTGGTCGTGGTCTGCCCCGGCACGCCGCAGGACAACTACAGTTTGCTGCGTGCGGCGCTGGCGAGTGGCGACCCTGTGATCTACATCGAGCACAAGACGCTGTGGGGCATGACCGGCCTTGTCGATGAAGCGCTCGATGTCCCGCTTGGCAAAGCCGCGGTCCGCCGCATCGGCCAAGACCTGACGATCGTGAGCTGGAGCCGCCAGTTGCAGGCCTGCGCCGCGGCCTGCGAGCAGTTGGCGACCGAGCACGGCACCGACGCCGAACTGATCGACCTGCGCACCATCTGGCCCTGGGACCGGCAGACCGTGCTTGACTCGTGCGCAAAGACCGGGCGGCTGCTGGTCGTGCATGAAGCGGTGCAGGTGGCCGGCTTCGGCGCGGAGATCGCGGCGACCGCGGCGGAAGTGGTCGGCTGTCGGGTCAGGCGGCTCGGCGCGCCGCGCATTCCGGTCGGCTACGCGCCGGTGCTGGAGGCGCAGGGGCGGGTGACGGTGGAGCAGATCGCGAGGGGTGCGATGGACTTGTTGAAAGCATTCGAGCAAAAGCAGTGACGCTGCGTCGTGCGGGTATTTCTGCCGGATCGTGAACCACCAGACGCGCCCGATCGGACTGCCTAGAATTTGCAGATGCATCCCGCCATCGCACAGCACCGGGCAGCCATCGGTGAGATTTGCCGGCAATTCGGCATTGAGCGCCTCGATGTGTTCGGCTCGGCGGCACGCGGCCACGATTTCGACGCAAGTGCCAGCGACGCCGACTTTCTTGTTGAGTTCACGCTGACCAGCGATGCCGGTCTGCAGCGCTACTTCGGTGTGAAAGAGGCGCTCGAGCGCTTGCTCGGACGCTCCGTGGACCTGATCGAGCCGGGTGCTGTCCGCAATCCCTTCCTGCTCAAGAGCATCGGCCGCAGCTGCGAGTCCATCTATGCCGCCTGACCCGCGCGCCTACCTCTGGGACATGCAGGACGCGGCGCTTGCCATCCAGGCATTCATCAGCGGGCTGGGTGCTGATGACTACATCACATCCACGCTGGTACAGGCTGCAGTCGAGCGGAAGTTTGAAGTCATCGGTGAAGCGCTCAACCAACTCGGGCGTCTCGATGACGCCCTCGCCGCGCGGGTACCGCAGCGGCGCCAGATCGTGGCGTTTCGAAATCTGCTGGTTCATGGATACGCAGCCGTTGACAACCGAACCGTCTGGAACGCGATCGATAGGTCGCTGCCGCCGCTGCTGGCGAGCGTCCGGACGTTGCTGAAAGAACTCGGCGACGCTTGAATGCTCATCCGGGTGCAACCACTCCCATTTTGTGCAACATCGGCGCTGCGACAACCCATGAAACCGCTCGGCAAGAAACCCGAAGGCTTGCGCCTCGAACGCATGCAGTCCTCGCCGCGCTGGCACGGCGGCGCGTTCCGCAACGTGCATCCGATGTTGCCTGGCCTGCGCGACCCCACGGTGCCGGCGCCGTCGATCAGCGATTTCCTCTGCGGTGGCGAGCGGCGCGTGCCGACTGCGCCATTGCCGTCCGTGAGTCCGATCGAGACCTGGCTTACCAAACCAGCGAGCGGCCTGCGCGCGACCTGGCTCGGCCACTCGACCGTGCTGCTCGAAATCGACGGCCTGCGCGTGCTGACCGATCCGGTCTGGGGCCGGCGCGCGTCGCCGTCCCGGCTGATCGGGCCGAAGCGCTTTCAGCCGGTACCGGTCGCGTTGGGAGCCATGCCGCCGATCGACCTGGTCGTGATCTCGCACGACCATTACGACCACCTCGACTATCCGACGATCCGCGCGCTGGTCAAGAGCGACGTGCCGTTCGTCACGTCGCTCGGCGTCGGCGCGCATCTGGAAGCCTGGGGCATCGCGCCTGCGCGCATCACCGAACTCGACTGGTGGCAGTCGCACACGTTGCCGGGCACGGCGCTTACGATCACGGCCGCGCCGTCGCAGCATTTTTCCGGGCGCACGCTGAACGATCGCAACGCCACGCTGTGGTCATCGATCGTGTTGCGGACCGACCAGCACGCGGTGTTCTTCAGTGGCGATACGGGGCTTACCACCGAATACGCATTGATCCGCGAGCGGCTCGGGCCGTTCGATCTGGTGCTGCTCGAAGTCGGCGCGTTCCATCCGTCCTGGGGCACCGTGCATCTCGGGCCCGCGCACGCGCTCGAAGCGCATGCGCTGCTCGGCGGCGGCGCGTTCCTGCCCGTGCATTGGGGCACGTTCTCGCTCGCGATGCATGCCTGGGACGAGCCGGCCGAGACGCTGCTGGCACTCGGCAGCCGGCAAGGCGTGCAACTCGTGATGCCGCGGCTCGGCGAGCCTGTCGAGCCGCGGCAGGTCGAGCGTGTCACGCCCTGGTGGCGCGGTGTTGATGCAGTGGTGTCGCAGGTGCCGGCTGCGTCGCCGCAGCGCCCGGTGGACGCGCTGCCGAAGTCGATGCCATGGCCGATCGACTGAACCGTCGACCGCGCCAACTGCATTAGAGTCTGCTGGCCTTGCGCCAATCGGCCGGCGTGGTGCCGCGACGCGCGGGCTGTGGCTTCGCACCGAACACGGCCTTCACAATACCAAAGAACCGCTCATGAATCAAAAATACGATCCAAATCGGCGTCAATCGCTAGTTGTTGTTGCATTTGTAGCTATCGGATTGATAGTGTCGACGGCAGTGTCTGCGCAAGACAAGTGGCCGACCAGACCCGTCAAGATCATCGTGCCGTTCGCTGCCGGCGGCACCACCGACCTGATGGCACGCGCAATGGCGCCGGAGCTCGCCAAGGCGTTCGGCGAATCGTTCATCGTGGACAACAAGCCGGGCGCTGGCGGCAACATCGGTGCGGATCTGGTCGCCAAGGCGCAACCCGACGGCTATACGCTGCTGATGGGCACTGTCGGCACGCACGGCATCAACCGCGCGCTGTATCCGAAGCTCAATTTCGATCCGATTCAGGATTTCGCACCGATCACGTTGGTGGCCGCGGTGCCGAACGTGCTCGTGATGCAGGTCGAGAAAGCGAAAGCCTGGGGCATCGACAGCGTGCAGGACCTGATCCGGTACGCCAAAGCGAATCCCGGCAAGCTGAACATGGCGTCCAGCGGCAACGGCACCTCGATTCACTTGGCCGGCGAGCTGTTTCAAAGCCTCACGGGCACCAAGATGGTCCATTCGCCGTACAAGGGGTCCGGCCCGGCGCTGATGGACATGGTCGGCGGCACGATGGACGTGATGTTCGACAACCTGCCGTCCGCGCTGCAGCAGATCAAGGGCGGCAAGCTCAAAGCGCTGGCCGTCACCAGCGCCAAACGCTCCGGCGCGTTGCCCGACGTGCCGACGATCGCCGAAGCCGGCGGCCCCGCGCTGAAAGACTACGAGGCCAGCTCCTGGTTCGGCCTGCTGGCCCCCGCCGGCACGCCGCCGGCCATCGTCGAGCGACTGCAGCAGGAATCGGCCAAAGCGCTGGCCACGCCCGCCGTGGCCGACAAGCTGGTGGCCCAGGGCGCGATCCCGGGCGGCATCACGCCGCAGGCGTTCGCGCAGCACATCGAGGCCGAGCATAGGAAATGGGCCGAGGTGGTGAAGGCGTCGGGCGCCAGGGTGGATTAGAAGCCGCACCCCGCCTGCCCCAAGCCGAACCTTGTCAACGCCTTCTCGGGCCGCCCCGCGCGACGGCCTGCCGACACCGGCACGCTACTGGTCGATGCTGGCGATCGGCATCGGCATCGCGATGTCGGTGCTCGACGGCTCGATCGTCAACATCGCGCTGCCGACCATGGCGCGCGATCTGCAGGCCACGCCGGCGGCCACCATCTGGGTCATCAACGCGTATCAGATCGCGATTCTGACGTCGCTGCTGCCACTCGCCGCTTTGGGCGAGCGGGTCGGTTATGCGCGGGTCTATCGGGTCGGGCTGATGCTGTTCGCCGCGAGTTCGCTGGCTTGCGCGTGGTCGAGTTCGTTGCCCATGCTGATCGCTGCGCGGGCCGTGCAGGGCCTCGGCGCAGCCGGCCTGATGAGCGTGAGCGGCGCACTGGTGCGCTACACCTATCCGGACAAGCTGCTCGGCCGCGGCGTCGGCTTGAATGCGCTGGTGGTGTCGATGGCCGCCGCTGCCGGGCCGACGATCGCGTCCGGCATCCTCGCGCTCGGGTCCTGGCAATGGCTGTTCGCCGTCAACGTGCCGCTCGGCCTTGTCAACCTGGCGGTGGCCTGGCGCGGGCTGCCCGATTCTGACCGCTCCGCTCGGCCGTTCGACAGCACCAGCGCGGTATTGAGCGCCGCCATGTTCGCGCTGTTCTTCATCGCCGTGCAAAGCCTCACGCATGGCAACGGCCGGCCGTGGCTCGCGCTGTTCGAGCTCGTGCTGGCGCTGGCTGCCGCGGTGTGGCTGGTGCGGCGCGAACGCCGGACGCCCACGCCGCTGATCCCGCTCGATCTGCTGCGCATTCCGGTGTTCGCACTGTCGATCGGTGCCTCGATCTGCGCGTTCTGCGCCTACATCCTCGCGTTCATCTCGCTGCCGTTCTACTTCGAGTCGCAGCTCGGCCGCAGCACGGTGGAGACCGGTCTGTTGATGACGCCGTGGCCGGTCGCAGTCGGCATCGTCGCGCCGATCGCGGGCCGGCTTTCCGATCAGGTGTCGCCAGCCGTGCTCGGCGCATTCGGCATGGCGCTGCTCGGCATCTCGCTCGCGCTGCTGGCCCACCTGCCGCCGGAAGCAACCGTATTCGATATTGCCTGGCGCATGGTGCTGGGCGGTACCGGCTTCGGGCTGTTTCAGGCGCCCAACAACCGCACCATGCTGTCGTCCGCGCCGCGCCAGCGCGCCGGTGCGGCCGGCGGCATGCTGGCCACCGCGCGGCTGACCGGCATGACCGTGGGCGCCGCGCTCGCAGCCGGCATTTTTCGGCTGGTCTCGAGCGATGCCGAGCAGACAAATCTGACCATCGGCGTCGGGCTGGCAGCCGTGGCGGCGATCGCCAGCCTGGCCCGGACAGCGCGCAAGGCGTAGCCCGGATCAATTGCACTGGCCGTTGCCAACGGCGCATCCAAGCGCAGCCTGAACAAATAGAACGGCGTCATGGACGGGAAGCCGAAACGACGAGCCGTATGGGCGACTTCGGCGCTTCATGACATGGCCTGCCACCTGCTTTGTCCTTGCTCGGTGAAACGGGCACACGCAACCCCAACAGGGGCCGCGGAGCTGACTGCAGCCAGACCGCACGCGCCGCCCCCGGCGGGAGTAACCAAGAGCCGATCGAAGGGTGGGGGAGCGCTCGATTCACCAGCAGGGGCCGCGGAGCTGGCTCCGCCAGGCCGCAGGCGCCGCCCCCTGCAGGGGGGAAGGCGAGAGCCGACCAAAGGGAGCGAAGCCTGGGGGTGGGCTCAAACCCCCCAGACGATCTCCTTGCCCGCTGCCTTGCATTCGCGCAGCATGTCGATGAACGGCACCACGCGCTGGCGCAGCGTGACGTCGCGTTCGCCCGCAGCGGCATCGGCCTCGCGCTCGGAGGAGGCCGGCGCTTTCGGCGCGGGGGCGCTTTCGGCACGCTCGACGGCGCGCTGCAGCTGCTCGATCGCGGGTTCCATCTCCTCAGGCAGGATGATCCCTTGCGGGCCCGCATGCTTGCCGATGATCTCGAGCACCTGGCGGCCATTGGGCTCCAGCATGATCAGGTCGCCAGCGGCTTTTGATTTGAATTTGTAGATCAAGGTCGTTCTTCCCGGGAAAAAAATGTGGCGCTCGGCGCCAGTGCCTGTCATTGTGCATCGACAGCCATGCCGGCCTGGCCAGCCCAACGGCGGGCCAGCCGCCGCTTGACACCCGATCGTTCAAGCCTGAACAATGCAGGCATGAACATCTTGTGCATCGGCGGCGGCCCGGCCGGTCTCTACTTCGCGCTGTTGATGAAGCGGCAGGCTCCGGCGCACCGCGTCGTCGTGCTGGAGCGCAACCGCCCGTTCGACACGTTCGGTTGGGGTGTCGTGCTGTCGGACCAGACGCTGGCGAACCTGCGCGCCGCCGATGCCGAGTCGGCCGCGCTGATCGGCGGCGCGTTCAATCACTGGGACGATATCGAAGTGCACTTCAAGGGACGCACGGTGCGCTCGGGCGGCCACGGTTTCTGCGGCATCGGCAGGAAGCGCCTGCTCAACATCCTGCAGGAGCGCTGCCTTGCGCTCGGCGTGGAACTGGTGTTCGAGTCCGACGTGCAGGACGACCAAACGGTTGCGGCCCGGTACGCGGCCGATCTGGTGGTCGCCAGCGACGGGCTGAACAGCCGCATCCGCACGCGCTATGCGGACAGCTTCCAGCCCGACATCGACACGCGCCAGTGCCGCTTCGTCTGGCTCGGCACCAAGAAACGCTTCGACGCGTTCACGTTCGCGTTCGAGCCGACCGAGCACGGCTGGTTTCAGGCGCATGCCTACCAGTTCGATGCGGATACCTCGACGTTCATCGTGGAGACGCCCGAAGCAGTCTGGCAGGCGCATGGGCTGGATCGGATGGAACAAGCCGATGCAATCACGTTTTGCGAGAAGCTGTTCGCCAAGTATCTGGACGGCAACCCGCTAATCAGCAACGCGACACATCTGCGCGGCGCCGCGATCTGGATTCGCTTTCCGCGCGTGATCTGCGGCAACTGGGTGCACCGCGTGCAGGTCGACGGCCGCGCGGTACCGGTGGTGCTGATGGGGGATGCCGCGCACACCGCGCATTTCTCGATCGGCAGCGGCACCAAGCTCGCGCTCGAAGACGCGATCGACCTGGCCGAACAGTTCGCCGGCGGCGACGCGATCGATGACGTGCTGCAGCATTACCAGGACCGTCGCAGCGTCGAGGTGCTGAAAATCCAGAACGCGGCCCGCAATTCGACCGAGTGGTTCGAAAACGTGCGCCGCTACACCGGCATGGAGATCGAGCAGTTCGCCTATTCGCTGCTCACACGCAGCCAGCGCATCAGCCATGAGAACCTGCGGCTGCGCGATGCGCAGTGGCTCGAAGGCTACGAGCGCTGGCTGAGCCGGCAGGCCGCGAATGCCGACGTGCATGACGCCCCGCCCGATCCGGCCGATGCGCCCGCCGTGCTGCCGATGCTGCTGCCGCTCTCCGTGCGCGGCATCACGCTGAAAAACCGCATCGTGGTGTCTCCGATGGCGATCTACAGCGCACGGGACGGCGTGCCGCAGGACATGCACTTGGTGCATCTGGGCGCGCGCGCGCTGGGCGGTGCCGGGCTGGTGTTCGTCGAGATGACGTCGCCCGTCGCGCAAGGCCGCATCACGCCGGCCTGCACCGGCTTGTGGAACGGCCAGCAACAGGCCGCGTTCGCACGCATCGTCGATTTCGTGCATGGGCAGACCGATGCGCGCATCGGCATCCAGCTGGGCCACAGCGGCCCGAAGGGCTCGACACAGCTGGGCTGGGAGCGCATCGACGAGCCGCTGCCGGCCGACAACTGGCCGCTGGTGGCGGCCAGCGCGCAGCGCTACGGCGAGCAGAACCAGTTGCCGATCGAGCTGTCGCGTGTGGACATGCTGCAGCTGGTGCAGGCATTCGTGGCCAGCACGCAGCGCGCGGCCGAAGTCGGCTTCGACTGGCTGGAGCTGCACTGCGCGCATGGCTATCTGCTGTCGTCGTTCATCTCGCCACTGACGAACCACCGCAGCGATGCATACGGCGGCAGCCTGGAAAACCGCTGCCGCTTCCCGCTCGAGGTGTTCACCGCGATGCGCGCGGCCTGGCCCGACGCATTGCCGATGAGCGTGCGCATCTCCGCGCACGACTGGGCGCCCGGCGGCCTGACCGACGACGAAGCGGTGCAGGTCGCGCAAGCCTTCAAGGATGCGGGCTGCGACTTTATCGACGTGTCTTCCGGCCAGACCACGCGCGCTGCCAAACCGGTCTACGGCCGCATGTATCAGACGCCGTTTGCAGACCGCATCCGCAATGAAGTCGGCATCCGCACGATCGCGGTCGGCGCGATCACCGAGGCCGATCACGCCAACAGCATCATCGCCGCGGGCCGCGCCGACTTGTGCGCGGTGGCACGGCCGCACCTGGCCGATCCGAACTGGACGTTGCACGAAGCCGCGCGCCTGCAAAGCCGTGCAGTCGAATGGCCGAGGCCCTATGAAAGCGGCCGCGACCAGCTGTACCGCGAACTGCAGAAAAAACAGCAGCTCGAAGCCACCAGCGGCGCGGTGTCCGCCGCGCTGGAAGCCCGTGCGAACGGCGAACTCTGAACCATTGCGCACCATGGACCTGGAAGCGCGCGTACACGCTGAACACCCGCAAAGCCTACGCCTGTGGCTGCGCCTCTTGACCTGCACGCAACTGGTCGAACGCGACGTGCGCAGCCGGTTGCGGCGGCACTTTGACACCACGCTGCCGCGCTTCGACCTGATGGCGCAGCTCGAACGCGCGCCGCACGGCCTGCGCATGAACGAGCTGTCCAGACGGCTGATGGTCAGCGGCGGCAACGTGACCGGCATCACCGACCAGCTGGTGACCGAGCGCCTGGTCGAGCGCGTCGACGAACCGGGCGACCGGCGTGTCTATCGCGTTCGGCTCACCAAAAAGGGCCGGGCGCTGTTCGCCGACATGGCACGCGAGCACGAAGGCTGGATCGTCGATGCGTTTGCGGGCTTGAACGAACGCGAAGTCGCCGCGCTGCACCGGCTGCTCGGCAAGGTGAAGGCGCAACATCAGCATGGCGCGATCGACCGCAGCGGGTCAAACAGCGACAGCCAGCACTCACTGGAGACCACCTCATGAAGCATTTCATCAACGCGGACAACCCGATGCGCGCGCAGTTCAGCGCGCAAGCCGATTGGCCCAGCCAGCACTTCGCATGGAGCTGCAACGATGCCGGCGTGGCCACGCTGACCCTGAACCGGCCCGAGCGCAAGAACCCGCTCACGTTCGATTCGTATGCCGAACTGCGCGACCGCTTCCTGTCGCTGCAGCGCGCGACCGATGTGAAGGCCGTTGTCATCACGGGCGCGGGCGACAACTTCTGCTCGGGCGGCGACGTGCATGAAATCATCGGCCCGCTCACGGAAATGTCGTTGCCCGAGCAGCTCGAATTCACGCGCATGACCGGCGACCTCGTGAAAGCGATGCGGCACTGCCCGCAGCCCGTGCTCGGCGCGATCGACGGCATCTGCGCGGGCGCCGGCGCGCTGCTCGCGCTGGCCTGCGACCTGCGCTTTTGCACCGCGCAGACGAAGACGGCGTTCCTGTTCACGCGGGTCGGCCTGGCCGGTGCCGACATGGGCGCTTGCGCGCTGCTGCCGCGCATGATCGGCCAGGGCCGCGCGGCCGAGCTGCTGTTCAGCGGCCGCGTGATGACCTCGGACGAAGGCCTAGCCTGGGGCTTTTACAACGCGCGGCACGAACGCACCGAGCTGCTGGCGGTGGTGCAGGCGCTGGCCGGCAGCATGGCTGCGGGCCCGACGTTCGCGCACGGCATGACCAAGACGATGCTCGATCAGGAATGGTCGATGGGCATCGACCAGGCGATCGAAGCGGAAGCGCAGGCGCAGGCGATCTGCATGCAGACCGAGGACTTCCGGCGCGCCTATCGCGCGTTCTCGGCGAAGCAGTCGCCGGTGTTCGAAGGCAACTGAGCCGGCAGCTGAAAAGACCTCGGCCCATGAATCACCAGCACCAGCCGCCAGTGCCGCCGACCGCACATCTCGCGCTGCCGTTTTTCGATGCCGAGCACCGCGCGCTCGTGGCGCCGTTGATCGACTGGACCGCTGTCCGGCAGATCGACGAATCCGACGACCGCGCTGCCTGCCGGGCCTGGGTGCGCGGCCTGGGCGATGCCGGCTGGCTGCGTTACTGCGTGCCGGCCGCGCACGGCGGCGCGCTGCCGCAGCTCGACTCGCGTGCGCTGGTGCTGCTGCGCGAGACGCTCGCGTTCTATTCGCCGCTGGCCGACTTTGCGTTTGCGATGCAGGGCCTGGGCAGCGGCGCGATCACGCTGGCGGGCAGCGATGCGCAACGCGCCGCCTATCTGCCGAGCGTCGCGCGCGGCGAGCGCATCGCCGCGTTCGCGCTGTCGGAAGCCGATGCGGGCTCCGACGTCGGTGCTATGCAAACAGTAGCTGTAAGTGCAGACACCACCAGCGCCTCAGGCATAAAAGAGCAAAAAAACGCTGCAGCGGACCGCGCCGGCTACATCCTGAACGGCAGCAAAAGCTGGATCAGCAACGGCGGCATCGCGGACTTCTATCTGCTGTTTGCCAAGACCGAGCCAGCCGCCGGCACGCGCGGCATCAGCGCGTTCATCGTCGATGCAGATACGCCGGGGCTGGACGCGAGCGAATCGATCCAGCTGATGGCGCCGCATCCGCTCGCGACCTTGCGGCTCGACGACTGCCGGGTGCCGGCCGATGCAATGGTCGGCGAACTGCATGGCGGCTTCAAGCTCGCGATGCGCACGCTCGACATCTTTCGCGCATCGGTGGCGGGCGCGGCGCTCGGCTTTGCACGCCGCGCGTTTGCGGATGCGCTCGCGCATGTCCGGCAGCGCCGCATGTTCGGCCAGACATTGGCTGACTTTCAGCTGACACAAGCCAAGATCGGCGAGATGGCGACCCTGATCGACATGGCCGCGCTGCTGACCTACCGCGCGGCCTGGCTGCGCGACGTGGCCGGCGCG
Organism: Burkholderiaceae bacterium; assembly: GCA_965218765.1. Lineage (GTDB taxonomy): Bacteria > Pseudomonadota > Gammaproteobacteria > Burkholderiales > Burkholderiaceae_C > JBBPYC01. The sequence continues at coordinate 215,876 of CBDCLU010000006.1, forward strand.
CGCACCACGGTGGAGGCCGCGATGGCCAAGATGGCCGCGACCGAGCATGCGCAGAAAGTCATCGACATGGCGCTGCAGCTGCACGGCGGGCGCGGCGTCGAAGTCGGCAGCAGCGTGGAGCACCTGTACCGCGACATCCGCTCGCTGCGCATCTACGAAGGCGCGACCGAGGTGCAGCAGCTGATCATCGGCCGCGCGCAGCTCGCCGGTTGAGCCCGCAACGCCGAGCCCATTTTTTTCGAAGCCCATCATGAACGCACCGACACCGCCCGCGAGCGCGCAGACCGACCGCTTCGTGCAGGATCGGATGCCACCGGCCGACCAGTGGCCGCGGCTGCATTACGACGTGCCCGAGTTGCAGCTGCCCGATCGGCTCAATCTCGTGCACGAACTGCTCGACCGCGCAGTGGACGAGAAGGGCTGGGGCAGGCGGCCGATGCTGCGTTCGCCCAGCCTCGACCTGGACTATGCGCAGGCAAGAGACCGGGTTGACCGGATCGCGCGGCTGCTGATCGAGGACCATCGGTTGCAGCCCGGCAACCGCGTGCTGCTGCGCGGCGCGAACTCGATCGGCCTCGCGCTGGCGTGGCTCGCGGTGGTGAAGGCCGGCGGCATCGCGGTCGCCACCATGCCGCTGCTGCGTGCGGGCGAGCTCGGCAAGATCATCGACAAGGCGCAGCCCACATTGGCGATATGTGAAGCGGCGCTGCTCGGTGAGCTAGAAGCGGCGCAGCGCGATCGTCCAATGCTGCAAACGGTGCTGCGCTACGGCGCTGCCAATGACGGCCAGGACCTCGGCGCGTTGTGCATGGCCAAGTCCGGCGGCTTTCCGGCCTGCGCGACCGCTGCCGACGACATCGCGCTGCTCGCGTTCACGTCGGGCACCACCGGCACGCCGAAAGCCGCGATCCACACGCACCGCGACGTGCTGGCCGCTTGCGAAGCCTGGCCTCGCCATGTGCTGAAAGCGACGCCGAACGACATCGTGCTCGGCTCGCCGCCGCTCGCGTTCACGTTCGGCTTAGGGGGCTTGCTGCTGTTTCCGATGTGGGCCGGCGCGAGCGTGTATTTTCCCGAAGGTCCGCAGTCGCCCGATCGAGTCGTCGAGCTGCTGCAGACGGCCGGCATCACGACTCTCTACACCGCGCCGACCTTTTATCGAAAGATGGCGCCGCTGGCCAAGGCGCAGGGCGTGGGCCGCCTCGCGCAATGCGTGAGCGCCGGCGAAGCGTTGCCCGACGCGACGCGCCGGCTCTGGAAGGACGCGAGCGGCATCGACATCATCGACGGCATCGGCGCGACCGAGATGTTCCACATCTTCATCTCGAGCGCGGGCGATGAAATTCGCGCCGGGGCCATCGGCCAGGTGGTGCCCGGGTACCGAGCGAAGGTCGTGGACGAGGCCGGCCAGGAAGTGCCGCACGGCACCATCGGCCGTCTGGCCGTGACCGGACCGACCGGCTGCCGCTACCTCGACGACGAGCGCCAGCAGCGTTATGTGAAAGACGGCTGGAACTACCCCGGCGACGCGTTCACGCAGGATGCGGACGGCTACTTTTACTATCAGGCGCGCGACGACGACATGATCATCTCGGCCGGCTACAACATCGGGGGCCCCGAAGTCGAGGACGCATTGCTGACGCATCCGGCCGTCGCCGAATGCGCGGTGATCGGCCAGCCCGATGCCGAGCGCGGCATGATCGTGAAGGCGTTCTGCGTGTTGAAGCCGGGCTGCACGGCCGATGCGGCGCTCGTCAAGGCGCTGCAGGAGCATGCCAAGCAGCAGATCGCGCCGTACAAGTACCCGCGCGAGATCGCCTTCCTGCCCGAACTGCCGCGCACAGAGACCGGCAAGCTGCAGCGCTTCAGACTCAAACAGAAAATGGTGGCTCCATGAACCGCCTGCTGCAGCCCGAAGGCTGGGCCATGCCCCGCGGCTACGCGAACGGCATCGCGGCGCGCGGCACGCAGATCTACGTCGGCGGCCAGATCGGCTGGAATGCGCAGATGCAGTTCGAGACCGATGACTTCATCGCGCAGACCGCGCAGGCGTTGTCGAACGTGCGCGCGGTGCTGGCAGCCGGTGGCGCCGGGCCCGAACACATGGTGCGGATGACCTGGTATGTGCTGGACCGCCTCGAGTACAACGCGCGGCTGAAGGAGCTGGGCGTTGTCTACCGCGACGTGATGGGCCGGCACTTTCCAGCGATGACCTGCGTCGCAGTATCGGCGCTGATGGAAGCGCGCGCGAAGGTCGAGATCGAAGTGACGGCGGTGCTGCCGGATTGATCCGGTCGGCTATGGCGCGAAGATCTTGCGGTACTGGATGAAGCCGCTTCTGTCTGCGACCTTGTCGTACAGGTGCATCGCGTCCCCGTTCGTCTCATGCGTGAGCCACCAGACGCGCGCCGCGGCGTCATGCTCGGCTGTCGCGTAGACGTGTTCGATCAACGCACGGCCCACACCCTGGCCGCGCGCGGCCGAATCGGTGTAGAGGTCCTGCAGATAGACGTAGTCGCCTGCGGTCCAGCAACTGCGGTGAAAGATGTAGTGCACGATGCCGAGCAGCCGGCCATCGTCAGCCACCGCTGCCACGCAATGCATCGGCTCGGCCGGGTCCAGGAAACGCGCCCAGGTCTGGCGCGTGACGGCATCGGAAATCCGTGTCTTGTAGAACACCTGGTAGGCCTGCCACAGCGGCAGCCACTGGTCGTGGTCGGCGGCTTCGATCGTCCGGATGTGCATGGTCCAAATCTATCCGATCGGGACGAACAGTCCATTTCGCCTCAGCGTTTGCTGCTGACAGTGGGTCAGTCGAGTTCAGGCAAGCCGGCCTTTGCCCGCCGCCTTTGCCTTGAGCAACTGCGCATCCGCCTGCGCCACCAACCGAGTCATATCGGTCGAAGCGCCGCAGGCGAACGCCACACCGATGCTCGCACCCAGATTCAGCAACAACCCATCGGTCTGGAACGGGGTGCTGGCGGCCTGCAGCACCTTTTTCGCCACGCTCAGCGCATGGGCCTCCTCACCAACCCCGAACAGCGCCACCGCGAATTCGTCGCCACCCAGCCGGGCCACCGCATCGGCCGGGCGCACGATGTTCTTCAGCCGCTTCGCAAAGAGCTGCAGCACGCGGTCGCCGGTCGGGTGTCCGTGCCGGTCGTTCACCGGTTTGAAGTGGTCCATGTCGATGTAGAGCACCGCCAGCGATGTCTCGCCGCCGTGCGCGGCGTGGCGCTGCAGCGCGGCATCGAAGCCGGATCGGTTCAGCAGACCGGTCAGCGCGTCCTGCTGGGACAACTCGAGCAGGCGGCGTCGCTCAGTCGTCTGCTGGGTCACATCCTGCGAGACCACGACGATTCCTTGCAGCGCACCCGTCTCGGGCAGCAGCGGGAAGTAACTGATCATCGAATGGGTGGCAGGGCGCCCCGGGTACTCGAGCTCGAAGCTGACCGTCTCTCCTTTTGCCGCCCGTTCGATCCAGGGACGGCGGCGCTCGAACTCGTGTGCACCCAGCACCACCGAGGCCTGCTGACCGATGATTCTTTCTCGCGGCAGCGCGCACCACTGCTCGAAGGCCCGGTTCACGAATTGATAGCGCCCGTCGGCACCGTACACGGCGACGCTGCTTGGAATGGCATCGGTCACGGAGCGCAGGATCGCCATCTGTCTTGCAGCTTCCAGCTTGGCCGCCGTCGCCGCCGTGATGTCACGCATCACGGCGGAAAATCGCACGATGCGGTTTTGCGCGTCGCGGTGCGCGATCACCATTTGCGCAACCGGGACTGCGCTCCGGCCGTCCAGTACGACAGACGTTTCCCCGACCCAGACCTGGCCCGCCTTGAGCGTCGGCATCACGACCTGCGCAAAGTCATGCTTCGTCTCAGGTGTGAGGAAGTCGGCGTAGTGCAGCGGTGAAACCGGCGCACCGGGTGTCAGACTGCCCGCTCGTCTGATCGCGGGATTCAGGTACGTGATCCGGCCGTCCGGATCGACCTGCGCCACGTAGTCGGTGGTGCTCTCGAAGATCGCGGTCAGCTCGCGCGCGGCGCGCTCGGCCGCAGCGCGCTCGGTGATGTCCAGGCCGATCGAGAAGTAGCCCGCAACCTGGCCGCTTTCGTCGAAGTCAGGCAGCAGCTGTCCTTCGATCAGGCGCTTTTCGCCCGCCACCACATCTTCGAATTCGAATGACTGGCGCCGGCCGCTCAGCGCCGCATCGATCCGCCTGATGATCAGGGCGTTATCGGGCCCGGACGTGAGTTCGTCGCGTGTCTTCCCGATGATTTGATCGCGCGCCAGCCCGAAGGTCTCGCAATGCTGGCGATTCGCAAAGCGATAGCGGCGCTGGTGGTCCACGTAGGCGATGCGCACCGGAAGATGGTCGGTGACGTGCCGTGTAAAGCGCTCGCTGTCGGCCAGGCGCTGCTCGAGCAGTTTGCGCTCGGTGATGTCCTGAAAGGCGCCGACCAGGCGACGGGGCCGGCCATTCTCGGTTTCCACTTCACCCGCAGCACGGACCCAGATGTTGCGACCCGTGGCGGTCACGAACGGCAGTTCCAGATCCCAAGGCGTGCCGCATGAAAGTGCCGCTTTCACGGCCGCCTCGATCAGCGGCCGGGCCGTCGGCGCATAGAACTCGATGCCCGTCTCAACCGTCGGCACGAAGTCGTCGGCCACCTCGTGAATTCGGCGGGTCTGTGCCGACCAGATCAGCGTGCCATCGTCGAGATCGAGTTCCCAGCCACCCACGCCAGCGACGCGGCCGGTGCGCAGCAGCAGCGATTCGCTGGTGCGCAGCGCCTGCTCAACCAGCTTGCGTTCGGTGATGTCGCGGCCGACGGAATGCAGCAGCCGTGTGCCGCGCGCATCGACCTGAAGCGTATTGGTCCACTCGAGCCAGCGTTGTGTTCCGTCCGCGCTTCGCATGCGGTTCTCACCGATGCGCGTGGCGCCATCTGCCAGCACAGCCGCGATCCGCGCGCGCACCACGGGCTGATCAGCCGCCGAGACGAAATCGAGCAGGTTCTTGCCGATCATCTGGTCGGCCGTGATGCCGAAGTGCCGGGCATAGGCAGAATTCAGATAGGCCAAGGTCCCATCGGGCCCGGCCAGTGACACCAGCTCGGCCTGCTGCTCGACAAGCGCCCGGTATTTCTCTTCGCTGCGTGCCAGCGCTTGCTCGTAGTCGCTACGCACCTGCAGCGTTTTCTCGATCAACTGCTGGCGCATCAGCAGCGCCTGTGTGGTCAACGCCGCCAATTCCTGCAGCTTTTCCCGCTGCAACGAGGTGATGCCGCGTGCGTGGCGATCGATCACACACAGCGTACCGACGCGTTCGCCCTGCGGCAACACCAGCGGCGCGCCGGCATAAAAGCGGATGTGAGTCGGCCCGGTGACCAACGGATTGTCGGCAAAGCGCGCGTCCAGCGTGGCATCGGGCACTTCGAACAGGTCGTCGCTGTGGATCGCATGCGCGCAAAACGCAATGTCCCGCGGTGTTTCGTTGACGCCGGGCAGGCCGACGTTGGCCTTGAACCACTGGCGCTGGTCGTCCACCAGGCTGAGCAGCGCAATCGGGGCGCCGCAGACTTCAGAGGCCATGCGGGCAATGCTGTCAAACAGCGGCTCCGGCGCGCTGTCGAGCACCACGAGTTCACGCAGCCGGGCCAGCCGCGCGGCTTCTCTGTCTGCTTGGGTCAGCGTGCTGGTGAACATGCGGATCGCAGCCCGGCATGAAGGAGGCGCTGCAACCGGCCAGTTTGCCCCGATCCAGCAGCAAATCCGCTGACGTCGCCGGCGATCGCACGGATACTTCGTGGATTTTTTGCGGCACAGCTCAGCGGCTGCGCTCGATCAGTGGGCGCCTGGTACGTGCCTGCGGTTTTGGTGCGTCGTGACGGGCTGCGTTCTTGAAGTCGAAAGCCCGAGCAGGATGCCGCAATCGCCCGCGACGTTCGATTCGGTGCATTGTTCGCGCAACTGCACCAGCTGCTTTTCCAGCGCGCGCAGCTCGCGGATGCGCTGCGACACGTGGCCGATGTGCGCATCCAGCAATTCGCTGACGCCCTGGCAGTCGGTGCCAGGCGCGTCCCGGAACCGCAGCAGCACGCGGATTTCGTCGAGCGTCATGTCGAGCGAGCGGCAGTGACGGATGAATGTCAGCCGCTCGATGTGCGAGCGGTCGTACTGGCGGTAATTGCCTTCACTGCGGCTGGTCTCGGGCAGCAATTGCTCGCGCTCGTAGAAGCGGATCGTCTGCGCGGGCGTGCCGGTGGCGGTTGCCAGTTCGCCAATCTTCATCAGGTGATTTCTCCAAGTGGTGCGGGTTCGCTTGACTCTACACCTGGTGCAAGGTTTCCAATGAGCTGAATCAATTGCAGGAAACCTTATTGAATGAGCACGGTTCACGAAACGCAAGAGTCCCATCACAAGCCCGCCGGGCAGGCATCGCAGATCGACCGTTCGACCATCCCCAGCGGCGTCGTCCTCCACATCCCGTCGATGGACTGCGCGGTCGAGGAAAGCGAGCTGCGCCGCGCGCTCGAGTCGGTTGCCGGCATTCGCGCGCTGCGCTTCCACCTCGGCGCACGCACGCTGTCGATTGATGCCGATGCGCGGGTGATGCCAGCTGCACTGCGCGCGATCCATGCGGCCGGCTTCGATGCGCAGCCGGTGGCTGCAGCCGGTGCCGCGCATGGTCACGCCAACGGCGCCGACCATGACCACGACCATGCCGAAGGTACGAGCGTGGTCCGCCTCGGCGCTGCGCTGGTGCTTGCACTCGGCTCGGAAGCGCTGCACTGGTTTGCCGCAGGCGTGCCCGCCATGAACTGGCTCGGCCTCGGGCTGGCGGCCGTCGCGATCTGGCTGGCCGGGTTCGACGTCTATCGCAAGGGCTTGCGCGCGCTGGTGCACGGCAAGCTCAACATCAACGCGCTGATGAGCGTGGCCGTCACCGGCGCGTTCGCGATCGGCCAATGGCCGGAAGCCGCGATGGTGATGGCGCTGTATTCGATTGCCGAGCTGATCGAAGCGCGCGCCGCGGACCGGGCGCGTAACGCGATCGAAGGCCTGGTGGCGCTGGCACCCGAACAGGCCGAGGTGCAGCAACCCGACGGCAGCTGGCGCAGCATGCCGTCGGCCGACGTCGCGCTGAATGCGCTGGTGCGGGTCCGCCCCGGCGCGCGGCTGCCGCTGGACGGCATCATCACGCAAGGCAGCAGCGCACTCGACCAGGCGCCGGTCACGGGCGAGAGCCTGCCAGTCGAGCGCACGGTCGGCGACGCGGTATTCGCCGGCACCATCAACCAGACCGGCGAGCTGACGGTTCGCGTGACGGCCACCGCATCCGGCAGCACGCTCGCGCGCATCATCCATGCGGTCGAACAGGCGCAGGCCACGCGCGCGCCGACGCAACGCTTCGTGGATCGGTTCGCCGGCATCTACACACCCGCGGTGTTCGTGCTCGCGGTGCTGGTCGCGCTCGGGCTGCCGTTGCTGTTCGGCGTTCCCTGGCTGGCTGCGTTCTATAAAGCGCTGGTGCTGCTGGTGGTCGCGTGTCCGTGCGCGCTGGTGATCTCGACGCCGGTCACGGTGGTGAGCGCGCTCGCATCCGCCGCGCGGCGCGGCATCCTGGTCAAGGGCGGCACCTATCTCGAGAATGCGCGGCGGCTCAAATGCATCGCGCTGGACAAGACCGGTACCGTCACGCAGGGCAAGCCGAAGCTGGTCGAATGGACGGCCCTCGGCGAAGGCGTTGATCGCACGCGCATCGGCGAGCTGGCCATGAGCCTGGCCGGCCGTTCCGACCACCCGGTGTCGGTCGCGATCGCGCAGGGGCTTGGCATGGCCGGCCGCGCTGTCGCCGACTTCGGCGCACTGGCCGGGCGCGGCACGCAGGGCACGATCGACGGGCAGCGCTACGTGCTGGGCAATCACCGGCTGATCGAGGAACGTGGCCAATGTGGCGCGGCGCTCGAAACCACGCTGGCCGAGCACGAGCAGCAGGGCCGCACCGTCACCCTGCTGGCCGACGACAACGGCGTGCTCGCGCTGTTCGCGGTGGCCGACACGATCAAGGCATCATCACGCGCGGCGGTGGCCGAGCTGCAGGCGCTCGGCGTCGTGCCGGTCATGCTGACCGGCGACAACAGCGCGACTGCCGACACCATCGCGCGCGAGGCGGGCATCACGCAAGCGCGCGGCAACCTGCTGCCCGAAGACAAGCTCACCGAGATCAAGGCCTTGCAGCAGCGCCACGGCGCCACTGCGATGACCGGCGACGGCATCAACGACGCGCCGGCGCTGGCACAGGCCGACATCGGCTTTGCGATGGGCGGCGCCGGCACCGATACCGCGATGGAAGCGGCCGATGTCGTGATCATGAACGACGACCTGCGCCGCATTCCGGAGACCATCCGGCTGTCCCGCCGCACCCATGCCGTGCTGGTTCAGAACATCGCGCTGGCGCTGGGCATCAAGGCGGTGTTCATGGTGCTTGCACTGGTCGGTTCGGCGACCATGTGGATGGCCGTGTTTGCCGACATGGGCGCGACGTTGCTGGTGGTGGCCAACGGCCTGCGGTTGTTGAAGTCCGGCCGCCGCAACGCCGGCTGATCAGCCCTTGGCGCCCAGCAGCTCCTGCTTGCGCGCCGCCATCTGCTCCCCCAGGGCGACCATGTCGAGCTTGGTCGCCCTGGCCTTTTTGAACATCTCGCCTTCCTCTTCCTTCACGTGGTGCTTCACGTATTCGGACAACACCTTGACCCGGGCGTCAACCATCTCGCCGTCCGGCTCGACGCCTTCGATCTGCGCGATCAGGCTTTTCACGGTCGCGTGCTCGACGGTCGCCTCCGGGATCAGTTCCTTGTCTTTCAGCGCCTGCTTGACTGCCGGGTAAAAAATCTCCTCCTCGACCTGCGCATGCACGGTGAGCTCGGCGCAGAACTGCTCGACGAGTTTCCTTTTCCTGGCCGTCGAGCGGGTTGCTTCGTACTGTTTGAACAGGTCGCTCACCTTTCGGTGGTCGGCGCGCAGCAGGCTGGTGGCGTCCAGCGTCCTGGAGCCGGCGGTCTTGTTGGCGGCGGACTTCTTTGCTGCGCTCTTCGTTGCAGCGCTCTTTTTTGCAGTTGTCTTCGTGGCTGGTCTTGCGGTGGCCATGGCGTTTGTCTTTCTTGGTTGAGGCTAGGGAACGACGATCAGGAAACCGATGAGGCGTGGCCGGTGCTGACGGCAGCTGAGTGTGCGCCCAAGCTGCGTTCGTCAGACTCGGCTCAGATGCCCGCGCAAGCGCCGTCCGCGCGTGGATCGCACGCGCCTTCGATCAGGCCGTCGGCATGCACGCAGACCGCGCCCGCATGCCCCATCGTGTCTTCATAGGCGCCGAGCAGTTCCACATCATGCCCGGCTGCGACCAGCGCCTCGACCAACGCAGGATCGAAGCGCGATTCGAGCTTCAGGTTGGTCGAATCGTCGCCCCAGGTACGCCCGAGCAGCCAGCGCGGCGCGGTCACGGCCGCCTGCAGGTTCTGGCCGAACAGCACGTGCCGTGTGAAGACGGCCGCCTGCGTCTGCGGCTGGCCTTCGCCGCCCATCGTGCCGTAGGCAAGCGTGCGGCCATCGTCGAGCCGCGCCAGCGCCGGGTTCAATGTATGAAACGGCATGCGGCCCGGCGCCAGTTCATTCGGACCGGCGGCCAGCGTGAGGCTGGCACCGCGGTTCTGCCAGTTGATGCCCGATGCGGGCAGCACGACGCCGCTGCCGAACTCCCAGTAGATGCTCTGGATATAGCTGACGACGCGGCCTTTCGCATCGGCCGCGCCCATCCAGATCGTGTCGCCGGGTACTGCCAGCTGCGGCCATGCGGCAGCGCGGGTGCGGTCGATCGCAGCGGCCTGCCGGTCCAGCGATGCATCGGTGAGGAAGGCGTCTGGATCATCCCCGCGCGCGGCCATCGCATGCGGGTCGCCGACGTGCGCGTTGCGCCACAGGAACGCGCGCTTGGTCGCTTCGATCAGCCCATGCAGGTGTTCGAACGTCTCCGCTTCGCGCACCCCGAGGCGGTCGAACAGGCCGATGATCGCAAGCGACGACACGCCCTGCGTGGGCGGCGGATGGTTGTAGATGCGGCCGACCGAAGTCGTGATGGACAAAGGCGCGACACGCTCGGCCCGAAACGCCTGCAGATCGCCCCGCCGCAGCGGGCTGCCGACGGCTTCCAGATCTGCAGCGATGCTGCGCGCCAACGCACCACGATAGAAGTCGTCGAGCCCGGCGCGCGCGAGTTGATCCAGGGTTGCGGCCAGCCGCGGATAGGCCAGCGTATCACCGGTTCTCGGCAAGCCGTGCGGCGCGAAGGTGTCGGCAAAGCCGCGCACGTCCTTCAGCTCGGGCCACTTGGCGGCAGTCAGCGCGGACTGCGAACGGGTGGCGGGAACGCCTTGCCTTGCATGCCGGCTGCCGGCTGCCAGCAACACGTCAAGTGGCAGTGCGCGGCCCCAGGGCGCAGCCACGTCGAGCGCTTCGGCCCAGCCGCCGACCGCGCCGGCGACCGTGACGGCTGCGCGCCCGCCGCGGGTGGGAATCGCGGCATCGCCATGCTCGGCATAAAAATCCGGTGTGGCAAGCGCCGCCGCACCGCCGCAGGCACGCACCGCAACCGGTTCCTTGCCTGGCTCGGCGATCAGCCAGAAGCCATCGCCGCCGATGCTGTTCATGTGCGGATAGACCGCTGCGATCGCAGCCGCCGCCGCGACCATCGCTTCGACCGCATTGCCTCCTTCGCGCAGGATCGCAGCGCCGGCCTGCGCTGCCAGGTGATGGGGGGCGGACACCATGCCGCCGCGGCAGGTCAGGGGATGCAGCATGTTGTTTCAGGGCCGCCCTTGATGCAGGCAGCGGGGAAGTTCCAGACGCTCGAAAGTATCGCACCGTGCTCAACCGCTGCGATCGGCTGGGCCTGTGTGGAATCGGCATGCTTGCAGTAGGGCAAGGCGACGGCGCACGAGCATCGGGCGGAAGGCCGGCACCATAACCCCATTTCGGGGTATTGACGTCGCAATCTGATGGCCAAGATGGCTTGGTGGTGCAAGAAGTGAACGCATGAAGCAGACGGCAAACAGCGGCCAATCAGGCGAGCCGACCTTTGATGGGGAGCCGCAAGAAACATCGTTTGCCGAAGTGGTACGTGTGATCAGGCAAGCGTGGCAGCGCGCATACCAAGCCGTCAACACCGAGTTGGTCGGCTTGTATTGGCAGATTGGCGAATACATCAGCAGCAAGCTTGCTGCGGCCGAATGGGGGGAAGGAGTGGTGAACAACTTGGCGCTGCACCTAGCGCGCACGCTGCCTGGGCGGCGCGGCTTCACACGCCGCGACTTGCTCAGAGTGCGGCAGCTATCCGAGACCTATCGGGACGATAAGAAAGTGACACCGCTGGTGACGCAACTGCCATGGACTCACAAACTCACCATCCTGATCCAGGCCAAATAAACGGATGAACGCGAATCCTATCTGCGCATGTCGGCGCAGCAACGCTGGGGCAAGCGCGAGTTGGAGTGCCAGTTTCGTCTGGCCGCGTTCGAGAAGGCGGTTCGCTCAGGTATCTCGGCTCTTCTTTGGGTTGCTGGTCATGCGCCGGGCGTGTCAAACACAGGCGACTGCTACCAAGGAAAGAAAAGCATCCCGAGGCCGCTGCAGCTAGTTCGTCACGCGGGGAAGGGAGCACCCGAACTGATCGCTTATGAGGCCTTGGCGCTTACCAAGATGGACTGGAACAACGATGCGTTGTACGACCCGGTGCCGGTAAGCATTCGGTATTCGCAGAGGTTAGCCCGGACTATTGCGAACGTTCCTGACCTGCCTGGCAATGTCTATGCATATCGCCTTTTCATGTAGCAAGACGTCGCAACTTGTCAAACAATCTGGCTGTCGCACATTCAGCCGCTATCGATAGCCGATTACTCGCGCAGCACCCATCCCCCGTCGCCTGCTCGCAATAGCGGGCTTTCGAACACGCCAGCTACGCGGTCAGCGCGATCCGGCCCAAGCACTTCAGCCCACCGCCCACCCTGCTGCATCGCAGCCCCGCACCCAGTCACATTCACGCCCAGCCCTTCAAGCAAATCCCAAGCCGCCCGCATCGTCGTCCCCGTACTCACCGCATCGTCCACGATGACCACGCGCTGGCCTTTCAGCAACGCCCGCTGGTTCGGATCCAGATACATCCGCTTGCCCGGCTGCGGCGAGGTGATCGAGTGCACCGGCGTGGACAGCGCCTCTTCGTACCAGAACTTGCGCGAATAGCCCATCGGCACGTAGCGGCTGTGGCCCAGCGCGCGTGCGACGACCGGCGCCAAAGACAGGCCGAGCGTGGGCAGGCCAAGGATGAGGTCGGGCGCGAACGGGCGCAGGCGCTCGGCCAGCATGGCGCCGAGCGTGTCGATCACGTCGAGCGCGGCCTGGTTCAGGATCAGCGAGGCGACGGCCAGCGTGGGGTCGCTGGCCAGCGCACGGATCGGCAGTACCAGCACGCGGCCGTCGGGCAGCCGGGCGGGATAGCCGAAGCGCCAGGGGCCGGGGGATGGGGCGGTGCTGAAAGCGGCGGAGTCCGCAGCTAGGTCCGGCGACCGCGCTGCCGCCTCGCGCGCGGCCTGCGCCGGCGTGACGATGCGCTGCCAGTAGCTGGTGGTCGGCTCGGTGTACGCCGCAGATTTAGGCATGAAATGACCCGTTTGCGCAGGCAGGATGGCCGCTTTCAGCTATCGTGTTCATAGCAAGGCAGCTTGCCGCGTCGGATCGGGCACCGGCGTGGCAGCGAGCAGCTCGCGCGTGTAGGCGTGCTGCGGCGCGTCCAGCACCGCGTCGGCCGTGCCGCTTTCCACCACGCGGCCGCCGGTCATCACCAGCACGCGGTCGGCCATCGCGCGCACCACGCCGAGGTCGTGCGTGATGAACAGATACGCGAGTCGTCGCTGTTGCCGCAGGTCGGACATCAGCCGCAGGATCTGCGCACGGATCGATACGTCGAGCGCGGAGACCGGCTCGTCGGCCACGATCACCGCCGGCTGGGAGGCCAATGCGCGTGCGATGCCCACGCGTTGACGCTGCCCGCCGGACAGCTCATGCGGCAGTCGATGGCGAAAGTGCGCGGGCGGCAGGCCGACCTGATCCAGCAGCGCATCGACCTCGCGCGCGGCGTCGCGGCCGTGCAGGCTGCGGTGGTAGGCCAGCGGCAGAGAGATGCTTTGACCGATCGGGCGGCGCGGATTCAGCGAGCCGCCGGTGTCCTGGAACACGACCTGCACCTCGCGGCGGAAGGTGCGGCGCGCGGTTGAATCCATCTCCGCCATGTCACGGCCGCGATACAGCACGGCACCTTCGCTCGGCTTGGTCAGGCCCAGCAGCATGCGGCCGAGCGTGGTCTTGCCGCTGCCGCTCTCACCGACCACGGCCAGCACTTCGCCGGGGTGCAGCCGCATCGAAATCTGGTCGACCGCGCGCTGCATGGTGGGTGCTCGGAACAGGCCGCCGCTGCCGCGCACCGGGAACAGGCGGCTGACGGCGCGGGCTTCGAGCAGGGCGTCGGTCATGCGGGGCGTCTTGGCGAGCCGGTCCGGGCGTTGATGTCTTTTGGGACCTGGAGCCGGGCGTCGATGATGTGGAATGTCCCTGCGGGTCGGTCAGGCGACCGGTGCCTTTGTGGGGCTTCGAGCCGGGCGTCCGTCATGTGGCATGCCCCGGTGCGTCGGGCGGGCCGTTGGAGTCTTGATGGGCTTGGGTATCGAAAATCTCGCGAGCGCTTACCAAGTCGCTTTCATGCGGGCGCCAAGCGTCCCGCGCTTGGGGCGTGTCGCTCAGATGGCAGCGATCGGCGCCGCTGCCGTGGGCCCGCAGGGCGGGGGGCTCGCGGTCGCACAAGCCTGGCCGCGCGATCGGGCAGCGCGGATGAAAACGGCAGCCGGCCGGCCACTGCCCGGCGATCGGCACACTGCCGGGGATCGAGAACAGCGAATGCGCGCGCGACTGCGGGCTCAGGATGCTGCCGATCAACCCCTGTGTGTACGGGTGGCGCGGCGCGGCGAACAGCGGTTGAACCGCGTTCGATTCGACGATCTCGCCCGCATACATCACGTTGACCCGCTGGCAGGTCTCCGCCACCACGGCCAGGTCGTGCGTGATCAGCAGGATGCCGAGGTCGAGCTCTTTTCTGAGGCGCATCAAGAGCTTCAGGATGCCGGCCTGCACCGTCACGTCGAGCGCAGTGGTCGGCTCATCGGCGATCAGCAGCGCCGGCCGCATTGCGAGCGCCGCCGCGATCAGGATGCGCTGGCGCATGCCGCCGGAGAGTTCGTGCGGGTACTGCCGCGCGGCCTGCGCGGCGTGCGGCAGCTCCATCAGGTCGATCAGCTCCAGCACGCGCGCCTGCACGTTTTCCGTCGCACCGTGCGCGCGAAGCGGCTCGGCGATCTGCTGTCCCACGGGCATCAGAGGATCGAGGTAACTGGTCGGGTCCTGGAACACCATGCCGATGTGCCTGCCGCGCACGCTGCGCATCTCCGCAGGCGAAAGCGCCGCCAGGTCATGCCCGTCGAGCAGGATCTGCCCGCCCGACACGCGCGCGAGCGGCGAGGGGAACAGGTTCATCACCGCGAATGCCGTCATCGACTTGCCCGAGCCCGATTCGCCGACCAAGCCCACCGCTTCGCCGCGCCGCACGTCGAGCGATAGGCCGCGCACCACGCGCAGTGCGTTGGCGCCGCGGCCGATGTCAACCGACAGGTCGCGCACGCTCAGCAGCGGCGCGGGGTCTTGGTCTGCGGCACGGCACGGGGCCTCCGAAGCCGCAGGATCGATGGATTGCACTGCGCTCATGCTGCGCATCTCCGGTGGCCGGGCCCGTGGCCCGATCGATCGAACAGGGGCACCGCGAGCGCCCCGCCTGCGATCGAGTCGATGACTCCTGCGGCACTCATGGCAGCTGCCCCTGAGCGACCCGCGCGCCGTTCAGTGCACCGTGCAGCAGGCGAAAGCGCGCACGGGCCGATCGGCTCCATGACTGCCGCCGCGCTCACACCGATCGCCCCCGTGGGTTCAACGCATCGTTCAGCGCATCGCCGAGCAGGTTGAACGCGAGCACCGTCAGCGCGATCGCGAGCCCCGGAAACGCCGACATCCACCAAGCGGTGCGCAGGTACTGCTGCGCGTCGTTCAGCATCGCGCCCCACGACACATGGTTCGGGTCGCCCAGGCCGAAGAAACTCAGGCTGGCTTCGATCAGGATCGCCATCGCGATGTCGAGCGAGCCGAGCACGACGATCGGTGCGGCGACGTTGGGCAGGATTTCGCGCGCGATGATCGCGCCGCTGCCCATGCCGGCCACGCGCGCGGCATCGACGAACTGCGACTGCGCGAGCGTCGCGACAGACGCCCGCACCACACGCGCGAGCTGCGGCCACGACAGCGCCGCGATCACCACGATCATCTTGAGAAGACTCGTGCCGAACAGCGCGATCACGATCAGCGCTACCACGAAGCGCGGCAGCGTCTGAAAGAACTCGGCGATGCGCATCAGCACCGTATCGAGCCAGCCGCCGAAGTAGCCCGCGAGCGCGCCGACGATGACGCCGACCAATACTGCGATGGCCGCGCTCGCAATGCCCACGGCCAGCGAGATGCGCGTGCCGTAGACCACGCGCGCCCAGACGTCGCGGCCCAGGTCGTCGGTGCCGAGCCAGTGGCCGGGTGAGCCCGGTGCGCGCAGTGCGTTGTTGCCGCCCGAGAGCGGGTCGTAGACGGCCACCCAAGGCGCAGCGGCGGCCAGCACGAGCAGCAGCAACAGGAAAGCGACGGCCACGACGGTGGATTTGCGCCGCAGCAGCCGCTGCCGGAATCCAGGCGGTTGCATGGCGACGCCAACCGGTTCGGCCGAGGCGGGTGACGACATCGATGTCGAACTCATGCGCGCTCGATCCGCGGATCGATGAAGCGGTGCACGATGTCGGTCAACAGATTCGCGATCACCACTGTGGCCGACACCATCAACAGGATCGCGAGCATCACCGGATAGTCGCGCTTGGAGATCGATTCGAACAGCAACCGGCCGATGCCGGGCCAGCCGAACACCGCTTCGATCAGCGCCGAGCCGGCCAGTACGAAGCCGACGTTGTAGCCGATCACGGTGATCACCGGCGCCGCCGCGTTGCGCAGCGCATGCACGACGACCACCGTCCATTCACTGGCGCCGTGCGCGCGCGCGGCGAGGATGAAATCGGAATGCATCACCTCCAGCATCGCAGCGCGTGTGATGCGGGTGATCAGCGTGAGATAGCGCAGCGACAGCGCGAACGCCGGCAGCACGAGGTAGCGCAGGTGTTCGGCAAAGCCTTCCCAGCCCGGCTCGACGCCGCGGATCGGGTTGTACCCTTGCGACGGCAGCCAGCCCAACTGAACCGCGAACACCAGAATCAGGATCTGGCCGAGCCAGAAGTCGGGAATCGCGTAGCCCGCCGACGAGCCGCCTTGCACCGCCGAATCGACCAGCGCGCGCCCGCCGCCGATGGCCGAGCGCGCGGCGAGCACGCCGAATGCAATGCCGACCACGCTGGCAAAGCCGAGAGCCGTCAGCGTCAATTCGAGCGTGGCGCCGAGCCGGCTCAGGATCAGATCGAACACCGGCTGCTGGTTCGCGAACGAATAGCCGAAGTCGCCCTGCACCACCTTGCCCAGATAGCGCAGCAACTGCTCCCACACCGGCCGGTCGAGTCCGAACTCGCGCCGCATCTGCGCGAGGTATTCCGGCGGCGCCGGAAAGTCGCCGACCAGCAGCGTGATCGGGTCGCCGGGCGTGAGCGCGATCAGCAGGAAGTTGAGCACCACCACCGCCAGCAGCAGGGGCACGGCATGCAGCAGGCGGCGCAGGATGAAGGAGCCCATCGCGCCTCGTCAGCCGCGCGAGTTCGGTGAAAGCGTCGTCATCCCTGTCGATGCGGTGCGGCGAACGATACCCATCGTCAGTTTCGCTTGACCGAGCCCCACTGGTCTCGCGCATCGAGCGCAGAGAATGCGCCGCTGTACTTCTTGCTGATGGTGTCGACCGTCTCCTCGTCGAACAGCACGAGCGTCGGCAGGTCTTCGTTCAAGATCACCTGCAGTTCCTTGTAGATCCTGGCGCGCTCGGCCCGGTCGGTGGCGGTGGCCGCTTGTGCCAGCAGCGCATCGACCTCCGGGTTGGAATAACCGCTCGCGTTGGTGTTGGGCGCGGTGCCGGTGTAGGTCTGATAGAGCCGCGTGTAGCCAATGGCTGGGTCGCCGGCCGAGAAGTAGGATGCCAGCATCAGGTCGTAGTCGCGCCTGGCGAACACGCGGTCGTAGTAGACCGAGCGCTCCAGCGGTTCGAGCTTCACTTCGAGGCCGATCTGGCGCAGGTTGTCCTGGATGATCTGCGACTGGCCGCGCATCTGCGCGCGGCTCACGTCGAACGGCAGGCGCAGCTCGACGCCATCGGTCCTGATGCCGGCCTCGGCCAGCAGCGCCTTGGCACGGGCCGGGTCGAACGGGTACTTCTTCGCGTAGCCGACCTCTTCGTTGAACAGCCACTTGAAGCCGTCGCCGAACGCACCGGCGCCGGGCCGCGCGATGCCGTTCATCACTTGCTTGACCAGGCGCGGCCGGTCGACTGCGAACGCCACTGCGTGGCGTGCCGCCTTTTTCTCGAACACCGGCGACTGGGTGTTGAACATCAAAAAATACAGTGCCGGAATGTTCACGCCGCGGCGCGCATTCAGCGACTTGTCGGCCAGGATCGCAGGCACCTCGGGCTTCGGCGTGTAGAAGTCGAGCAGTTCGTCGATCTCGCCGGTCTGCAGCGCCGGCACGCGGTTCGCGGCCTGCGGGATGATCTGAAAGATGATGGCTTCGAGGAACGGCTCGTCGCCGTCCCAGTACGCATCGTTGCGCACCAGCTTGATGCTTGATCCGCGCTTCCACTCGCCGAACTTGAACGGGCCCGTGCCGAGGGGTTTTTGATTCGCCGGGTTGGTGGCGATCGCGCCTTCGCCGTAGAGATGCTTGGGCAGCATCGGCGCATCGAATACCGTCATCTGCGACAGGAACGGCGCATAGGGTTTCTGCAGCTTGACGATGACGGTCGATGCATCGGGCGCCTCCACCTCGATGCCGAGGTTCTTGAACACCGGCGCCGCGCGCGGGTGCAGCTTGCCGACGATCTCGCTCAAGCTGAACTGCACGTCGGCGCTCGTGAAGTCCCGGCCGTCGTGCCACTTGACGCCCCGGCGCAGCGTGAAGGTGTAGGCCTTGCCGTCCGGCGAAATGGTCCAGGCGGTGGCGAGCGAGGGCTGCGGCTCATACTGCGGATTCAGCCAGACCAGGCCTTCGAGGATCTTGGCCGAAACGTCGCCGGCGGCGAAGTCGGTGGTGGTGCCCAGGTTGAGCGTGGGCGGATCGGCGTCGATTCCGAGCACGGCTGTGCCCCTGCCTTTGCCGGCCGCTCGGCCATAGCGCGTGGTGACCAGCGTCGCGACCAGCGCGGCGGCGCTCAGGCCGAGCGAGCGGCGCGTCAATACAGTCCGAGCGGCGCGGATGGAGTCGGCGGGTCGAGCGGGTTCGAGCATGAAACACTCCAATGAAAGCGATGGGCCGACCGGCGATCCCGGCAGTGGCGGACACCGCAGCGGATCGATCGGCGCCGCACGAGGCATGCAGTACCAAGCATGCATTAAGAAGCAATATCAAGACCAACGCCCCGCAGCATGGGCCAGGCGTCGGTTGAATCGGTTCGAATGCGCCACCCGGCAGCACATCCGGCAGCCGGTTCCATCGATTATCGGCCGCAGGTCGCCAGTGCCGGTCCCATGAACGTGCGGGCATCGCAGACGATCGCTGTGCAGAATGGATAGCCCCTTGCTGCCGACGGAGCCCGCCCTGATTGCCATACCTGTTCACGCCGACATCGCCGAGCGCACCGATGAACTCATCGCGCTGCGTCGCCGGATCCATGCCGAGCCCGAACTCGGCTTCGAGGAATTCAAGACCAGCGACCTGATCGCCGAGCGTCTTGAACGCTGGGGCTACACGGTGCAGCGCGGCTTGGCCGGCACCGGCCTGATCGGCACATTGGCGCGTGGCCCAGGCAAGCGGCTGGGCCTGCGCGCCGACATGGACGCGCTGCCGATGACCGAGACCACCGGGTCGAGCTGGGCCAGCCGCCACATCGGCCGCATGCACGCGTGCGGTCACGACGGCCATACCACCACGTTGCTCGCGGCGGCGCAGGTGCTGGCGGCGAGCCCCGTATGGCGCGGCACGTTGCACCTGATTTTTCAGCCGGCCGAAGAAGGCAGCCGCGGTGCGCGCAAGATGGTGGACGAGGGGTTGTTCGAGCGCTTTCCGTGCGATGCGATCTATGCTTATCACAACGAGCCGGGCTTTCCGGCCGGCCGCTTCGGCTTTCTGGCGGGGCCGATCTACAGCTCGTCCGACACCGCGATCATCACGATCGAAGGCAAGGGCGGGCACGGCGCGATGCCGCACACCACGGTCGATCCGGTCGTGGTCGCCGCGCATCTGACGCTTGCGCTGCAGACGCTGGTCTCGCGCGAGGTCGATCCGAACGACATGGCGGTGGTCACGGTGGGCGCGATCAACTCGGGCCATGCGCCCAACGTGATTCCCAGCACGGCCGAAATGCGGTTGTCGGTGCGCGCGCGCCGGCCCGAGGTGCGCGCGATGCTGCGCGACCGCATCACGGCGATGGCGACTGCGCAGGCCGCGGTGCATGGCGCGACTGCCAGCGTCGACTACCAATGGAAGGCGCCACCCTGCGTGAACGACGCCGGTGCCACCGCGTTCGCGCGCAACGTGGCCGTGCAGACGATGGGCGAAGCGGCGCTGATCCCGAACATGGCGCCGCTGCAGGCCAGCGACGATTTCGCGTTCATGCTGAATGCGGTGCCGGGCTGTTACTTCATTGTCGGCAACGGCGACGGCACGCCCGGCAACGGGCCCGGCTGCATGGTGCACAACACCGGCTACGACTTCAACGATGCGATCCTGCCGGGCACGGCGAGTTACTGGGTGGCGTTGGCACTGGCCTATCTGAACGCGTGAGGAAATAAGGGATGACTTCTGATTTGAAGCCAAATCGGCCCCAGGCGCTTATGGGACCAGCGAAGGATGCTATTGAAATGAGCGTTTTTGCAGATGATGAATGCGGCACGTCTGGGCTCTGGACAAGCGCGCAGCGGCTGCTCGGCAAGCTGCTCCCATTTGCCTTTACGCTTTCATTGGCGGCGTGCGTTGCACTGCCCGAGCATGTCAAGCTGGCGCGTGCGCAGCCCGAGTTCTCGCCGAACGCGTTCTTCTCCGGCCGCACCGTTGGCGAAGGCACGTTGAAGGTGCTGATTGCCGGCACGTCCCACACCCATGTGGTCGGCCAGGGCCATGTCGAGCCGAACGGCACCCTGGTGCTGGTGCAGCGCATCGAGCGTGGCGATGAACTCCCTCAGACCCGTACCTGGCGCATCCGCCAAGCGGGTGATGCGCAGCACTACACAGGCACTTTGAGCACGGCGGAAGGCCCGGTGACGGGCGAGGTCGATGCCAACCGGCTGCACCTGCGCTTCGTTGGCGACGGCGGACTCGACACCGAGCAGTGGCTCTACCTGCAGCCGGGCGGCCAGGTCGCGCTGAACCGGATGGTGGTGCACAAGTTCGGGCTGACGGTGGCGGTGCTGGATGAGACGATCCGCAAAGAGGATTGAGTTTGCCAGTCACTGTTGCGAAGCGCGTGATCCGCTTCGCCGTGTATCGCAAATGCGCTACGATCACAAAATGAAGACCGCTGCCTTCCCATCCGTCCGGGTCGAGCCCGAACTGCGCGACGAAGTCCAGGCACTGCTCGAAGACGGCGAGACCGTGTCCCAGTTCATTGAAGCATCTGTGCGTGCTGCCGTACTGCGCCGCAGCCAGCACGCCGAGTTCATCGCCCGCGGCTTGCGTTCGCGCGACGAAGCCAGACGCAGCGGTGACTACATCGATGCCGAAGCGGTTGTGAACCGACTCCAAGGCAAACTCGACGCTGCGCGCGCCGGGCGACACCGTGCAGCGGCGTCGCGTTGAGCTTTCGCGTTCGCCTGACCCGCGCGGCGCAAGACGATCTGGAGCGGTTGTTCGACTTCGTGCTCGAGCGTGAGCTGGCACGGGATGGCGGGAATCTCGATCTGGCCGAACACGCGCTCGCTGCCATCCGAGCCGGCCTTGCCACCTTGCAGTCGTCGCCGTTCACCTGCCGCAAGGCCGGCCGAAGTCCGTTTCTTCGCGAGCTCATCATCCCGTTCGGACGAAGCGGCTACGTCGCATTGTTCGAGATCGTTGCCAACGATGTCGTCGTGATCCTCGCAACCAGGCATCAGCTGGAAGAGGACTACCACTGATCTGCAGAGAAACCGTTTCCGCGCTCCTGCCGGCTGCACATCTTGGTCTGCCAACTCGCAACGATCGCACAACGATCGCGCTTGTCAGTAGTCGGGCTGAGCCGCAACGTGTCCAAGCCTGCTCATCAGACGAAGTTGGATCATGTGTCGATGTGGCAACGCGCAAAGCCAGTCACAACTTCTCCGTCTCCCCACTCTTCGGCTGCCACTTCATCAGCCGTTTCTCGATCCGGCCCACCAATCCGTCGAGCACCAGTGCGAACACGGTCAGCACCACGATGCCGGCCATCACGGTGTTGATGTCGAAGCTGCCTTCGGCCTGCAGGATCAGGTAGCCGACGCCCTGGCTGGATCCCAGGTACTCACCGACCACCGCGCCGACGAACGCGAGACCGACCGAGGTGTGCAGCGAGCTGAACACCCAGCTCGTCGCGCTCGGCAGATAGACATGGCGCAGCAGCTGGCGCTGGTTCGCGCCCAGCATGCGCGCATTGGCCAGCACCACGGGTGAGACTTCCTTCACGCCCTGATAGACGTTGAAGAACACGATGAAGAACACCAGGGTCACGCCGAGCGCGACCTTGGAGCCGATGCCCAGACCGAACCAGACCGCGAAGATCGGCGCGAGGATGATGCGCGGCATCGAGTTCATCGCCTTGATGTAAGGCTCGAGGATCGCCGACACCAGCGGCGACAGCGCCAGCCACAGCCCGCCGGCCAGGCCCGCGCCGGCGCCGATCGCGAACGCGAGCAGGGTCTCGATCAAGGTCACGCCCAGGTGCCGGTAGATGTCGGCATCGGTCACGAACCAGGCCCAGATGCGCTGCAGCACCGCCACCGGCTCGCCGAAGAAAAACGCGGCCTGGCGGTCGTTCTCGAACATGAACGGCGGGATCAAGCCGGGCTTGGTCATCGCCCACCAGAACAGGACCAGCAACACCAGCAGGCCGAGCTGCCAGAGCAGCAGGTTGCCCCTGCTCGGTCGGATCGTCTTCCACATGGGCGCTGGATGCGATGCAGCTGCTGCCGTCAGACCGCCTGCAACTGTTGCTGGTAGCCCTTGAGCACTTCTTCGCGCAGCACGGCCCAGATCGCAGCGTGCAGCTCGACGAAGCGCGGCGTCGTCTTGACTTCGGCGACGTCGCGCGGGCGCTGGATGTCGATCGAGAATTCACCGATCGGCCGCGCAGCCGGGCCAGCCGACAGGATCACCACACGGTCGCTCATCGCGATCGCTTCATCGAGGTCGTGCGTGATGAACAGCACCGCCTTCTTCTTCGCGGCCCAGAGATCGAGCACTTCGTTTTCCATCAACTGGCGGGTCTGGATGTCGAGCGCGGAAAACGGCTCGTCCATCAGGATGATGTCGGGGTCGAGCGCGAGCGTCTGCGCAAGCGACGTGCGCTTTCTCATGCCGCCGGACAGCTGGTGCGGGTAGCGGTCGCCGAAGCCGCCCAGGCCGACCCGCTTGAGCCAGGCTTCGCCTTCGCTGCGCGCCTCATCGGGTGGCATGCCACGGAATTCGAGCCCCGCCATCACGTTGTGGCGCGCGGTGCGCCATGGCATCAGGCTTTCCGCCTGGAACATGTAGCCGGCGCGGGTGTTGATGCCAGATAGCGGGGTGCCGAAGCAATGCACGCTGCCGGTGCTCGGTTCCAGCAGCCCGGCCGCGACATTCAGCAAGGTGCTCTTGCCGCAGCCGGTCGGCCCCACCACGCTGACGAATTCGCCGGCGCCGACCGTCAGCGTGACGTCCTGGATAGCCGTGTAGCGCTGGCCCGGGTTGTTCTTGTCGATGAAGGTGCAGGCAACGCCGCGCAGATCGAGCGCGGGCGGTGCTTCGGCAGCCACCCGCTTCAGCCCTTCGACCGCTTGGCCGTATTCGCTCGTCTGACGAAGTCGTTGGTGTAGACCTGATCCAGGTTCAGCTTGGCTGCGCCGATCTTGTCGTCGATGCTGGCCAGCGCCTTGTAGGCGGTGTCGGCGCCGCGCGTGGGGAACATGCCGTCGGGCGACAACGCATTCTTGGCCGACTCGAACGCGTCGATGTAGACCGCACGGTCGCCGAGCAGATAGCTTTCCGGCACCGCCTTCACGATGTCGCTCGGGCCGGCCGACTGGATCCACTTGTCGGCACGCACGATCGCGTTGGTGAGCGCCTGCACCGTGTTCGGATGCTTGTCGATGAACGGTAGCGGCGCGTAGAGGCAGGCCGCCGGCATCGGGCCGCCGAACACCTTGTCCGACTCGGCCGGGATGCGCGTGTCCGCCACGATCTTCAGATCGCCCGAGCGTTTCAGCAACGTGATCACCGGGTCCAGGTTGCTGATTGCATCGATCTGGCCCGCGCGCATCGCAGCCACCGCGCCGTTGCCCGCGCCGACGCCGATGATGCTCACGTCGCTGGGCTTGAGGCCCGCTTTGGCGAGTACGAAGTTGAGCATCACGTTGGTCGAACTGCCGGGCGCGGTGACGCCGATCTTCTTGCCTTTCAGGTCCGCGATTCCCTGGTAGTTCGGCATCGTCTTCGGGTTGATGCCCAACACGATCTGCGGCGCGCGGCCCTGCAGCACGAACGCGCGCATCGGCTGGCCCTTGAACTGCATGTTGATGGTGTGCTCGAACGCACCGGACACCACGTCCGCGCTGCCGCCGACGACCGCTGCCAGTGCCTTCGAGCCGCCTGCGAAGTCGACGATTTCGATATCGAGCCCCTCGTCCTTGAAGTAGCCGAGCTGCTCGGCCACCGTGAGCGGCAGGTAGTACAGCAGGTTCTTGCCGCCGACGGCGATCGTGACCTTCGGTTTTTCCAGTGCTTGTGAAAAAGCAAAGCCCGGCAGCGTGGCTGCGGCCAGGCCACCAGCAATCAGATGGCGTCGTTGCATGTGATAAGTCTCCGGTATGTCGGTCTGAAACGAACAGGTATGCCTGTACGATCGTTTTGATCATACCGAAGCGATGCTGCCGGCGGGCCCGGGGCAACCCGCGGCCAGGCCCGTTGGCTTCAGCCTGCACCCACCGCGTTTTCAACACCTCGAAACACAGCGGATCGAGCGCCGTGCCGACCTCGTGCGACATGATTTCCAATGCTTTGGCGATCGGCATCGCAGCGCGGTAAGGCCGGTCGGCTGGGATCGCATCGAACATGTCGGCCGTGGTGATGGTGCGGGTTTCCAGCTGGATCGCAGCGCCTGAGATGCCGTTCGGATAGCCCTTGCCGTCCAGCCGCTCATGATGCGCGGCCGACACCGCTGCCAGTTCGGAAAACGGGCCGATGTGCGCGAGGATGTCGTGCAGCAGCGCACCGCGCCGCAACCAGCAGCGGCGCGCATCGGGTAGGCCGAGCGCACTGGCATGCTGGTCGGCCTAACCCGCGACGCGCTCGCTATGCCCGCTGGTGAACGGGCTCTTGGCGTCGATGATCTGGCCGAATGCAAGTGCGATGTCATCAAGATGGTCGTCGTCGAGAAGCACGCGAGAGTGACCCGGTTCCAGGGCGGCCTGATCGAGCGCAGGCGAATCAAGCACCGCCCAGAACGCGGGGTCGCGCCCGACCTGCTCGAGCGCGGCCACCAGGACCGGATCGAACCACTGCCCGGTACGTGCACGTGCCTCATGCAGCGCGGCTGCGGGCCCGGCTGCCGTACGAAACACATCGACGACTTGTGCCAGCAGTGCGATGCGCGAGTAAAGCGGGATCGCGTCGCCTGGCAGCCCTTGCGGCTTGCCCCGGCCGTTGCAATGTTCATCGAGGGAGCGGATGCCGCTGGCCACGGGTTCACGAAAATGCAGCTGGCGAGCAATATCGGAGCCGCGCTGGCAGCGGGTCTCGATCAACTCGCGCGCGATCTGCGGGCCGTTTTGCAAGATGTTCGTGACCGCGGAAAACCGCTCGTGCATGCCGGCGCCCAGACCGGTGTGCGTGCACACGAAGCGCAGCACCTGCAGGAGCGAATCACCGACCGCCTTGAAGTCGCGCTTGAACGTCAGATCATCGGCCAGATACAGGTTGCAGATGCGCACTGCGTTGCTGCTGCAGCCCAGGTCCTTGAACAGCAATCTGCACCAAAGCTCCCATTGCTGTCTGGCCGGCAGGCCAATATGCAGGCCCACGTGCACGCCGATCCAGCAGCAGCGCACGCAATGGCCTTCGGGCTGGCCTTCCGTGATGTCGAGCGCGTGGGCTTAACGCGCCGATCAACTCCGACAGTGGCAGCGTGCCGCCGCCCTCGGGCTCAGAGCCAACGGATGCACGGGGGCTGAGTTCATGTCGCTGCATCACAGGTGGTATCGGAGAGCAATGCCCCCGATGCTCGTCTGCAAAGGTTCGGCAGGGTCGCTTCGACATGGTGCGCAACGCGGCTGCGGGTAGCGTTTGCCGCGCCCGGTTGCGTTTGCTTCATCAGCAGCTGATTGCGGCTGCGCTGTCCAGACCGGCGTTGCTCGCGGCCATGACGACGCCTGGCTGCCCTCAGCTTGAATTCGCGTTCAGATGGGCGGCCTACTTGGGCGCCAACCGGATCGCGCCGTCGAGCCGGATCACTTCGCCGTTCAACATGTCGTTTTCGATGATGTGCCGGGCCAGCTTTGCATAGTCGGCCGGTGTGCCGAGGCGCGAGGGGAACGGCACGCTGGCGGCCAGCGAATCCTGCACGCTCTGCGGCATGCCGAACATCATCGGCGTACCGAAGATGCCGGGTGCGATCGTCATGTTGCGAATGCCGTTTCTGGCCAGGTCGCGCGCGATCGGCAACGTCATGCCGACGATGCCGCCTTTCGAAGCGCTGTAAGCGGCCTGGCCGATCTGGCCGTCGTAGGCCGCCACCGATGCGGTGGAGATCAGCACGCCGCGTTCGCCGGTGCTCTCGGGCTCGTTCCTGCACATCGCATCGGCGGCCAGCCGGATCATGTTGAAGCTGCCGACCAGATTGACCTGAACGGTTTTGACAAACGCGCCCAGCTTGTGCGGGCCGTCCTTGCCAACGGTTTTCTCACCGATCGCAATGCCCGCGCAGTTGACCAGGCCCATCAGTTTGCCGATCGCAACGGCCTTCGCCACAACGGCCTGCCCCTGCTGCTCATCGCTCACGTCGCAGCGCACGAATGCGCCGCCCAGTTCCTTGGCGACCGCCTCGCCTTGCTCCGCCTGCAGGTCGGCGATGACGACCTTGCCGCCAGCCTCAGCCAGCATGCGTGCCGTGCCCTCGCCGAGGCCCGACGCGCCTCCGGTCACGATAAAAACCTTGCCGTCGATGTTCATGAATGGGCTCCTCGCCAGGTGGGATCAATCGCAGAAGGCATGACTGCGTCGCAGGCACGGCGCAGTCCCTATCTCAGGCGCCGCGCGCGAAGCGGGTATGCGCTGCCGCCTGGTTCGGCAAAGTCTAACGCCTGGGGTTGTGCAATCGTGGCGGGCGTCTGCTTGGCTGAGGTCTGACGCGAACGTTCGGCAAGGCTCTGCCGGTCGGCGTCAGCAGGAAGCCAGGGCGCTGGCCTGTTTCCAACTCCGGATTTGAAGCCTGCAGACAGGCACCGCAGACAAGCGCAGAAGCACTTCATCGGTGCAACGCAAGCACTGCGCCCGCACCAAAAAAAAGCCCCACCTGGGTGGGGCTATGAAGGGATCCCTGAACCGCGTGGGTATCGAAAGGATCCGAGGAGACGCGGCTGAGGCAGCAACCCCAAACCAAATCTGGGCCACCACCTGAATCTCATGGGCTCGTATCAAACGAGAAAGCAAGAAGCTGGCCTGAATCTCTCAATACTGCGCTTCAACGCTTTTTGGCAGTGGCTTTGACAGTCGCATCGGTGGCCGACTTGGCCACTGCATTGAAATTGGCTTCCGCCACTTCCGATGCTTGCTTGACCGCTTTTTGCATCGACTCGACCGCCGACGTGGCTGCTGCGACCGCCGTCTTCATCACGGTGAGCGCTGCTTCCGAGCCGGCCGGCGCGTTCTTCGTCGCATCGTCGAGCATGGCGGTGAATTTCTGCTGAGTCTCGGTCGACTGCGCCTCGAACGCCTTGCCGAATTCGGCGCCGGTGCCCTGCGCGATGTCGTACAGGTGGCGGCTGTAAGCGGCGGCTTTCTCTGCCAGGGGCTGGAACAGGCTGGCTTGCAACGCGAGCAGCTCCTGCGCATCCTTTGCGCTCAACACCGCCTGACTGTGCTCGGTCATGTCGGTCAGCGCGGCCTTGGAAGCGGCCACGTTCAACTCGAGCAGCTTTTCGATGCCTTCGAACGCCTTGTTGGTGAGACCGAACAATGTCTCGACGTTGGCTTTCTGGGAGGCCATGATTTGTTCAGCGGTCAGCATGATGAATTTCTCTCTGTTGGCAGGTCGGGTGGATCAGGGAAGGTGGGGAAAAACCAGGCCGCTGCAACACAAGTCGCGTGGGCACCAGCAACGCTGCACCACATTATGTTGCAGTGCAGCATAGACCGATTATAGGGTTTCTCCGCAGGGATGCAAGCGCGGCCTGCCTTGGCCTTGAGCGAAGGTCCGCAACGCCCACCGCCAGACTGCAAAAGGCATCGTCAGGCGACATCACGGCCGCGCCCATTGCACGCGCGGCTCGCTACCAGGGGGAATCGGTCAACTCAAATGCTTGCCGACCAAACTGGTCATCTCGAACATGTTGACTTGGTCCTTGCCGAACACCTGCTTGAGCTTGTCGTCCGCATTGATCATGCGCTTGTTGGCCGGGTCCTGCAGATCGTGCTTCTTGATGTATTCCCAGAGCTTGCTGACCACCTGCGTGCGCGGCAACGGTTCCGAGCCCACCACGGCGGCCAGTTCGGAGCTCGGCTTCAACGGCTTCATGAACGCTGCGTTGGGACTGCGCTTCTTGGCTGCCGGGGTTGACTTCGCTGCCGCTTTTTTTGCCGTTGCCATGGGTTGGTTGTCCTGTACTTATGGATGAAGAAAAAGAATTTGCAGTGCTTGCAGTCTTCGCGTTGTCCGGGCCTTGCCCAACAATCGAAAAACATGCCGCGCCCGATGCACACCAGGCACGGCCTGAACGAGACGAAGCGCGACGATGCTACTGTGAAACCGCGGGCATTCCAAGCGACGCGCCTATTTTTCCTCGCGCCCGATTGCGTGGGTAGCGGGCGGTTTGGCGTGATGTGGCCTGATGTGGACCAAGCACTGGCCCGCTGCATGAGGGATGCAGGTTGCGCCACAATGAAACGATGACCACCATGTCCGCGCCCCGAGCTTCGCGTCCGCTGCTCGATGCTGCCAACCCGCCGGTGCCGGCCAACCGCTTCAGCGTCAGCGTCCAGGCTGCGGACTTCGATGTCGCGCAGGAACTCGAGCGTCTGCGCGCCGGGGACGCAAGAATCGGTGCCGTCTGCAGCTTCATCGGCACGGTGCGCGACCGCAATGAGGGCACGGCGGTCACCACGCTCGAACTGGAGCACTATCCCGGCATGACGGAACGCGCGATCGAAGCCATGCTGGAGGCTGCGCACGCGCGTTTTCGTGTGTTCGGCGCGCGTGTCGTGCACCGCATCGGCGTGCTGCAGACGACCGATCAGATCGTGCTGGTCGCCGTCACGGCCGCGCATCGCGGCGAAGCGTTCCAGGCCTGCGAATTCCTGATGGACTATCTGAAGACGCACGCACCGTTCTGGAAGAAGGAACAGACCCCGGACGGTGCGCGCTGGGTCGATGCGCGCGACAGCGACGATGCGGCACTCGCGCGCTGGGACCTGCCGCAGCCGACCGCGGGTTGAAGCAGTCGCGGCGTCGTGCCCCCTTGTACCGTTCCCCTATCGCCTCTTGCATCACCTGCCCAATCCACCCTCCCTTTGCAAAGCCCATCATGATCAAACACAACCGTCTCGGCCGCACCGGCCTGTTCGTCTCCCAACTTTGCCTGGGCACGATGACGTTCGGCGGCGAATCGGGCATGTGGAAGCAGATCGGTGACCTGGGTCAGGCCGACGTCGATAAGCTGCTCGGCCAGGCGCTGGATGCGGGCATCAACTTCATCGATACCGCCGACGTCTACTCGGGCGGTCGCTCCGAACAGCTCACCGGCCAGGCGTTGAAGAACCTCAAGGTGCCGCGCCACGACGTGGTGGTCGCGACCAAGGTGTTCGGCGAGACCAGCCCCGGCGTCAACACGCGCGGTGCCTCGCGCAGCCACATCATCGAAGGCGTGAAGGCGAGCCTGCAGCGGTTGCAGCTCGACCACATCGACCTCTATCAGATCCACGGCTTCGATCCCGCCACGCCGATCGAGGAAACCCTGCGGGCGCTCGACATCCTGGTGCAGCACGGCCACGTGCGCTATGTCGGCGTGTCGAACTGGGCTGCCTGGCAGATCGCGAAGGCGCTCGGCATTTCAGAGCGGCTCGGCCTGGCGCGCATCGAGACCCTGCAGGCCTACTACACGCTTGCCACGCGCGACCTGGAGCGCGAGCTGATCCCGATGATGAAGAGCGAAGGCGTCGGCCTGATGGTCTGGAGCCCGCTGGCCGGCGGGCTGCTGTCGGGCAAGTACGAGCGTGATGCGCAGCAGTCGAGGAGCGCAGAAGCCGGCAGCCGCCGCAGCACCTTCGACTTTCCGCCGGTCGACAAGGATCGTGCGTTCGACTGCATCGACGCGATGCGGCCGATCGCGCAAGCCAAGGGCGTATCGGTCGCGCAGATCGCGCTGGCCTGGCTGCTGCACCAACCGCAGGTCACCAGCGTGATCGTCGGCGCGAAACGGCCCGAGCAACTGGCCGACAACCTGGCAGCTGCCGATGTCCGGCTGTCCACCGACGAGCTCGCGCAGCTCGACCGCGTGAGCCAGTTGCCGCCGGAGTACCCGGGCTGGATGTTCGAACGGCAGGGCGAATATCGTCGCAAGCAGCTCGCCGAAGCCGGGCCCGCGGTCCGTACATGACCGACGCGGCGATTGCCGCCAAGGTGTTCGAACTGCTCGAAAAGCGGCGACCCGATGCAACGATCTGTCCATCCGAAGTAGCGCGGGCGCTGGCGCCGGCCGAAGATGAAGCCGCATGGCGCGCGGCGATGCCGGGGGTGCGCCGGGTCGCTGCCGAACTGGCTGCCCAGGGTAGGCTGCGCGTGACGCGCGGCGGCGTGCCGGTGGCCAACCCAGAGCATCCAGACGGCCCGATCCGGCTCGGCCGGGCTTGACTGGCGAACATCCCAGTTGCCGAAGTTGCCGCTGCTTGCGGCGGTCGGCGGCGCATCCCATTGGCTTGAATCGGTACGGGTTGGCCGCATATGAAAGCCATTGGCTCGAATGAGCCTCGCCCACTTCAAAAACCGAATTCTCATGCGACAAGACAAGCTCACCACCAAATTCCAGGAAGCGCTGGCCGACGCGCAGTCAATCGCGCTGGGCAATGACAACGCCTACATCGAACCCGCGCACATTCTGCTGGCGATGCTGCGCCAGCCCGACGGCCCGCGCCCGTTGCTGCAGCGCGCCGGTGTCAACCTGTCCGGCCTGACCGCTGTAGCTGAAAGCGCCGTGAAGAAGCTGCCCGAAGTGCAGGGCCAGGACGTACAGGTCGGCCGCGACGCGGTCAGCCTGCTGCAGGCAGCAGAAAAAGAATCGATCAAGCGCGGCGATTCGTTCATCGCGAGCGAGCTGTTCCTGCTGGCGCTGGCCGATGCCAGGACCGACTTGGCCAAGGCTGCGCAGGGCAACGGCTTGAGCCGCAAATCGCTCGAAGCCGCGATCGATGCGGTGCGCGGCGGCCAGAACGTCGACAGTGCAGACGCCGAAGGCCAGCGCGAAGCATTGTCCAAATACACGATGGACCTGACCGAGCGCGCACGCGTTGGCAAGCTCGATCCGGTGATCGGCCGCGACGACGAGATCCGCCGCGCGATCCAGGTGCTGCAGCGCCGCACCAAGAACAACCCGGTCCTGATCGGCGAGCCGGGCGTCGGCAAGACCGCGATCGTCGAAGGCCTCGCGCAGCGGATCGTCGCAGGCGAGGTGCCCGATTCGCTCAAAGGCAAGCGCGTGCTGTCGCTCGACATGGCGGCGCTGCTGGCCGGCGCCAAGTACCGCGGCGAGTTCGAAGAACGCCTGAAGAACGTGCTGAAGGAGCTCGCCAAGGAAGAAGGCCAGACGATCGTCTTCATCGACGAGCTGCACACGATGGTCGGCGCCGGCAAGGCCGAGGGCGCGATGGACGCGGGCAACATGCTGAAACCCGCATTGGCGCGCGGCGAGCTGCACTGCGTCGGCGCGACCACGCTCGACGAGTACCGCAAGTACATCGAAAAAGATGCGGCACTCGAGCGGCGCTTTCAGAAAATCCTGGTCGGCGAGCCGAGCGTGGAAGCCACGATCGCGATCCTGCGCGGGCTGCAGGAAAAATACGAGGTACACCACGGGGTCGACATCACGGACCCCGCGATCGTTGCAGCCGCCGAGCTCAGCCACCGCTACATCACGGACCGCTTCCTGCCCGACAAGGCGATCGACCTGATCGACGAGGCGGCGTCCAAGATCAAGATCGAGATGGATAGCAAGCCCGAGGTGATGGACCGGCTCGATCGCCGCCTGATCCAGCTGCAGATCGAGCGCGAGGCGATGAGGAAGGAAAAGGACGAGGCATCGCAAAAGCGCCTGGGCCTGATCGAGGAAGAGATCGGCAAGCTGCAAAGAGAGATCGCCGACTACGACGAGATCTGGCAGTCCGAAAAAGCTCAGGCGCAGGGCAGCGCAAACGTGCGCGAAGAGATCGACAAGATCAAGTTCCAGATCGAGGAGTTCACGAGGAAGGGCGACTTCAACAAGGTCGCCGAGCTGCAGTACGGCACGTTGCCGGGCTTGGAGAAACGCCTGAAGGAAGCGCAGGAAAACGAATCGAACAAGGGC
Source organism: Burkholderiaceae bacterium (assembly GCA_965218765.1). Classification (GTDB taxonomy): domain Bacteria; phylum Pseudomonadota; class Gammaproteobacteria; order Burkholderiales; family Burkholderiaceae_C; genus JBBPYC01. The sequence goes on from CBDCLU010000006.1 coordinate 248,185, forward strand.
AATGACGGTGCGCGGCCGACGCTGCTGCGCACGCAGGTCGGCGCGGAAGAGATCGCCGAAGTGGTTGCGCGCGCGACCGGCATCCCGGTGTCCAAGCTGATGCAGGGCGAACGCGACAAGCTGCTCTTGATGGAAGACCGGCTGCACCAGCGCGTGGTTGGCCAGGATGAAGCCATCTCGGCGGTGGCGAACGCGATCCGCCGCTCGCGCTCGGGCCTGTCGGACCCGAACCGTCCGACCGGCTCGTTCCTGTTCCTCGGCCCCACCGGCGTGGGAAAAACCGAATTGTGCAAGGCGCTCGCGAACTTCCTGTTCGATTCGGAAGACCACCTGATCCGCGTCGACATGAGCGAGTTCATGGAGAAGCACTCAGTCGCGCGGCTGATCGGTGCGCCGCCAGGCTACGTCGGCTACGAGGAAGGCGGCTATCTGACCGAAGCGGTGCGCAGAAAGCCTTACAGCGTGCTGCTGCTCGACGAGATCGAAAAAGCGCACCCGGACGTGTTCAACGTGCTGCTGCAGGTGCTCGACGACGGTCGCCTGACCGACGGCCAGGGCCGCACCGTGGACTTCAAGAACACCGTGATCGTGATGACCAGCAACATCGGCTCGCCGCTGATCCAGGCGATGGTCGGCAAGCCGACCGAAGAGGTCAAGGACGCGGTGACCGATGAGCTGAAGAACCACTTCCGGCCCGAGTTCCTGAACCGGATTGACGAGATTGTCGTGTTCCATGCGCTCGATGCCGGTCAGATCGAGCAGATCGCTGCGATCCAGATCCAGGGCTTGCAGAAACGGCTGGCCAAGATGGACTTGCGTCTGGACGTGGCACCCGCTGCGCTGGCCGAACTCGCCAAGGTCGGCTTCGACCCGGTGTTCGGCGCGCGGCCGCTCAAGCGTGCAATCCAGCAGCGCATCGAGAACCCGCTGTCGAAACTCCTGCTGGAAGGCAAGTTCTCACCGGGCGAGACGATTCCAGTGGACGTTGATCCGATCCAGGCGCCCGGCGAGTTCCGGTTCGAACGCGCCGTGCATTGACGGGATGAATTACGGTTTCAAGCGCACGACAGCGCTTGAAGCCAGTGCGGCGACAAGCTGCTCGTCCCTGCATGCTTCTGCGACGACAAGGTGACTGGCCGCTTACAGTCGATGCGTGACGCTGAACTGCTGCGCCAGTCCGGCAAGTCGCTTGTCCTGCGTCCACAAGCGCGCACCAGGCGTGATCAAGGTGGAATCCAGCAGCGCCATATCCACACCAGTCCCGCAGCCGAGTCCGTACAGCCGTTCCCGTTCGACGAACGCCATCACATCAGCAAGGCTTGCCTGATTAACCGTCTGCAACAGACCAAGGTTCTGCAGCGTTCGAGCGCGCGGCGCAGGCGGTATTGCTGCGCATGCCAACTCGATCAGCACCATCGGATGCGTTCTTCCCAGGTCCTGCCCGATCAGGGCGATTTACGCATCGTTGCAACGCCTGATGTGGTCGATCCATGAGGAGGTGTCGACGAGCACCGTCACTTCTTCGCTGCCGGCTCCGAGCGACGCCACGGCACGTCTTTGATCCCAGGCATCGTGCCGCCCAATGCTGCGAGGCGTTTGGCGCCTTGAACACGTACGAAAGTCTTGATCGCTTCCCGAAACAGTTCCGACTTGTCCATTGATGGGCCGGCTACCTCCAGCGCCTTTTCGTAGAGCGCATCTTCGATGGTGACGGGGGTTCGCATGTCGGACTTCATGCATCAAGGAAGATGCGATTTTTGCATCAAAATTTGCATCACCGTCGGATCGCTATGACCCGAGCGCTTTCAGTTTGACGATGTTCGGTCCAGGAACCCGGCGATCGCCTCGTTCACCGCTTGGGTATGCGTGACCGGTCCCATGTGCCCCGCCGCTTCGATTTCGATGAACGCCGCATTCGGCAGCACGGTCCCCAACAGCCGTGCCACTGCGTGCGCCGACACGGTGGACCGCCCGCCGGTCATATAGAGCACCGGGATGTCGAGCGCACGAAATGCCTCGAGCGCGGTGGGTTCGATGAACAGCGCATGCGCCCACCTCCGGACGTTCGTCACCGCTTGCCGGATCGGTGCCTGCTGGGCTTCGGGCATCCGGTCCCAGCTGCCTGCCTCCATCCAATAGTCGATGAAGCGCTGGGCTGCGGCGTTCAAGTCGCCCGCGTCGAGTGCGGTGCCCGCATCGGCGACCGCGTTCCGAATGCCTTCCGCGTCGTTCGGCGCCGGTGATTCGGCGTCGATGAGTGAAAACAGCGTGGGCTCGTACAGTGCGAGCGCGCGTACCCGTTCAGGTTGCGCCAGTGCAGCGATCAACGCAACGGCGGCGCCGTGCGAGTGGCCGACCAGCGCCAGTGGCGAGCCGGCCCGCTCCAGCACCGGCTCGATGAAGGCGGCCTCGTCGCGCAGGCTGATGAAACGATTGGACGGCCAGTCGGGGCTTTTGCCCGCACCGTACAGATCGCAGGCGAGCACATGAAACTTCGGCGCCAGCAGAGTCATCAGCGAGCGCCATTGGCTCGATGAGCTGGCGTTCGCGTGCAGACAGACCACGCCGGGGCCGCTTCCGGTCTCTCGGACGTGGGGCTGCTGCGCCGTCATGGGCCGCCTACCGCAGGCCTGTGCATCACCGGAGGCAAAGGCGGAGGTGGAAAAACGATCGACTGTTTGCATGAAGACTCTCCAATGGACTTGACTCCAGGACTGTCAGCCGAACGCGCGGCAACGATTCGAACCCAAGCCGCGCTCTCGCATGGACCGCTCGCCCCGCTTGGTGCCTGATCACTTCGCCGGCAACTCAGGTCCGGCCTTGCTGCCCAGCCGCGGGATCAGCATCCCGACTTGGTCACGGTAGACGGAATAGCGATTGCCGAACTGCGCGACCAGATCGCGCTCCTCGAACCATATGCCGATCAGGATGTAGCCGGTGGTGCCGACTGAGAAAAGGAGGTGCCCGGCCGTCATCGTGGGCGTCGCCCAGAACGCGAGCAGGAAACCGAGGTAGATCGGATGACGCACCCAGCGGTAGAAACCGGGCGTGTGGAACTGCGGCGCGGGCAACTCGCGTTTCATGGAATGCGCGAACACCTGGCGCAGCCCGAACAGTTCGAAGTGGTTGATCAAGAACGTCGCGACGAGCAGGATCGCCCAGCCGAGCCAGAACACGGCCCGGAGCAGCCAGGTGCCGGCAACGCTGTGTACGCTCCAGATCACCAGATCGGGAATCGGACGCCACTGCCAGAGCAGCAGCGCGAGCGCGAGCGTCGCGGCCAGCACGTAAGTGCTGCGCTCGATCGGCTCGGGCACGATCCTGGTCCACCAGCGCTTGAAGCCGCGCCGCGCCATCACGCTGTGTTGCACCGCGAAAACGCCAAGCAGCAGCAGGTTCACGACCAGCGCTTCGGCCAGCGGCGCCGAGCGTCCGGCGTCGATCGAGGTCGGCACGACGACGTTGCCGACGAAGCCGATCGCGTAGAGAAATGTTGCAAGAAAGAACACGTAGGCCGCGAGGCCGTAAAGGACAGACAGGATTGCTCCCATGGCAAATTCTCCTTGGGCGGCCGGGGAAGGCCGCGGATTTGACCAAAAGAAGAGCCGGCCGTGCCAGAAGGTCGGGCGGCTTGCTCGGCGAATCAAAGGATCAGACCGGCCCGGTTCGCCAGCGCACGCGGCGCGGCTGGCAGCGCAGCTTTCGCGGCGACGCGTGAGGCGCGATGTGGACGAGCGTCATTGCATCGTCCACCAGCGGTTGTCGAGCACCTGCGCGATGCGCATCGCAGCGCGCGCCGCGCCATCGGTTTCGACCGGCTTGTAGCGCACGGGCTCGTGCAGCGCCGCAAGTGCCTTGTTGGCGAGCGCTTCGGCGCTGACGGCCGAGTAGTCGAGCGAGCGGTCCGCGCCGTAGTTCGCGAGACGGCGGCGCACGTGCACGTTCTGCTCGAAATGGTTTTTCAGCGGAAAGCTCAGAAACGGCCGGCGCGTCGCGACCAGTTCCATGCAGGTCGAGAGTCCTCCCTGCACGAGTGCGAGATCGCAGCAGGCCAGATGCTCGAACAGGTTGTGCACGTAAGGCCGCACTTCGAGCCCGTCGAGCTGCGGGAACGCATCGGCCGGCACGCGCGGACCAGCGACCAGGATCATGCGCAGCTCAGGTGCCTGCCGCTTCATCAGCGGAAACGCGCTTGCGATTTTTTGCAGCAGGTGCGCGCCGACCCCGGTGCCGCCGACTGACGCGATCGCGATCTTTTCGTGCGGCCGATAGCCGAGCCGCGCGCGCAACCGCTTGGTATCGGCCAGCGCGGCCGGATCGAACGGCAGCGTGTAGCCGCTGTAGCAGAAGTTTCGGTCGGTCCAGTCGCGAATCCGCGGCAGATCGGGGCCGAACGTCTGCTCGGTCACGTCGTCCGGGTTGCCGACGAAGATCGCCATGTCGCGCAGATGCGGATAGCGCGCGACGTGCTCGATGTCGTCCGCGTTGCGGTCCGCGCACAGATGCGCTTCGCGCTCGCTGCCGTCGACCGGCACGCAGCCGACGAAATCGGTCAGGAACACGAACGGCTGCCGTTTCAGCTCGGGGTTCTCGTGATAGTAGTAGTCCACTTCCCACGACTCGTCGCCGATCACGAGATCGTAGTGTTCGGCCTCCATCAGGTCGCAGAACGTCATGAAGTTGTGGGCCATGATCTCGTCCATGTTGCGCAGCGCGAAGAACGCATGCAGGTCGTGCTCGCCCGCGACGTGTTCGAAGTGCCTGCTTTCGTTCGCAAGCCGGCTCGTGATCGGATGCAGCCGCTCGCCCTCTCGCACCAGATAGCTCGCGGCCGGATCGGTCGTGAACCAGTCGATCTCGAGATCGGGCTGCAACTCGCGCGCGATCGCGAGATCGCGCTGCACGTGGCCCAGGCCGATCGGGCTCGAGATGAACAGCGCGCGGCGCTTGCGGCTCATCGCGCGGGTCCAGGTCCGGTCGCGCGCAGGACCGGCGACAAAGTCGTGCAGCGCCCGGTTGAACAGCACCGGATCGCGCGCCGCCGTCACGTGCCCGCCGCCGCCTACGGTCAACAGCCGCGATCCCGGCACCAGCGCATGGATCGCCTGTCCGTTCGCATACGGCACGCGATGGTCCCGGTCGCCATGGATAACCAGGGTCGGGCACCGGATGCCACGCGCCGCTTCTCGCAGGTCGTGGCCCAACCAGCCGCCGCGGCACCAGCCGATGACCTCGGCGCGGGTCGCCCACCCATAGCGCACGCCGTCCTCGTGCGGCTTGGTCGAATGCGGCTCGTTGAAAATGGTCGCCATGAATGCGTCCACATAGCCCGGCCAGTCACCGGCCAGCAGCTGGCGCTCGGCCTGCATGCGCTTCTGCATCTTCTCGCCCTCGACGAGGGACTCTGGGAAACCGCCCGCGATCACCAGATGGGAGACGCGCCCGGGCTGCTCGGCCGCGAGCCGCAGCACCGTCATCGCCGACGCCGAAATGCCGATCGCCGCGACACGGTCCGCGCCGGCCGCGTCGAGCACCGCGATGAAATCGGCGTAGTAGTGCTCGAAGTCGTAAGCGGGCTGTCCTTCGGGCCGATCGGATCTCCCGTTGCCGCGGCCGTCGCAGGTCACGACGCGAAAGTGCCGCGACAGGTACGGCACCGTGGCTTTGAGCAGTTTCGAGTGCACGATCTGAAACGGCGGCGCGAACGCGAGCCACGGGCCGCTGTCGCCCCAGATCGCCCACCAGATCTTCACGCCGTCTTCGCGCTCGACGAACCCTTCGCGCTGCGGGGATACGGTCTCGAACGTCGAGGTGGCGCCAGCCGGCAGCTTTCCGCCTTCGATCAATTCGCCGACCACGGTCCGAAAGCGCTCCGGAACCATCTGCTGCTGGCTCATGGCCTTCTCCTTTGCTTCTCCGCTTTCGCAACCCGCGCATCGAGCGCTTCGAGCAGTTGCCCGACCGCGTCGAGTGCCGCCGTGTGTTCGGCGCGTTCTTCGGGCCGGCTGATCAGATCGACGAACTCCATGCCGAGCCAGAATTCGGAAATCCAGCACGCGATCACTTCGGCGCCGAACGGCGGTGCGAGCGGCGTGCCGTGTGCCTCGAGCGCGGCCAAAGCGTCGCGCACCGCGCCGAGTACGACCTGGCGCCAGGCGAGCAGGCGCGGCAGAAACTTTTCGCGCAAGCCCGGATTGGCCATGCTCGCGGCCCAAAGCTCGGCCTGCACGCGCACGAAGCCCGAGCCGAGGTCACTTTCGTAGAAACGCCGCGCGTCGGCCCACTTTCCGGCGAAACCGCCGGCTTTCGCGTACATCGAAGTCTGGCGCGCGAGCAGCCGGCGGTTCGCCGCGTCGAGCACGTCGATCACAAGCTGGTCCTTCGAGCGGAAGTGATAGTTGATCAGTGCATGGTTGACGCCCGCGTCCTTCGCGATCTCGCGCACGCTCAGCGCTGCGTAGCCGTCGCTCGCGAGACGGCGGAACGCGGCGTCGAGGATCTTCGACTTGGTTTCGCCAAGGTCTGCATCAGCAAACAGTGTTACCGGCGCCGCCGGGTCGGGCGTCGCTTCTTCGCGTTTTTCGTCCTGCATGATTTGAACAAGTGGTTTAACCAACTGTTCAAACTGTGGACTTGGTTTGGTGCGATGTCAAGCAGCGATCCGTGCAGATCGCTGAAGAACTGGAAGTCGCTACATCCCAAGTAGCAATACAGCCATACAGGTCGGCCGCCGTTGCCTACAAGAGCTCATTTTTGAGGGCAGGCAGGTCGCACCAGCGCGTTTTACCCAATTTTCCGGATGTGCGACCGCTACGCCGGTGCGCGTGAGTGGTGTGCGACGGCCTGCAGACTTGTCGTGCCGCCGTGCACAGCGCGGGCCGCTGACTGCCGAGCTGCTTGCGCCGCTTGTCTAACCGAGCCGATCATGTGGGCGATCGCATGGCTGTATCGGTGCCGGGGACTCAACAGGATGGCCTCGGCGTCTTGGTCGATCTGGACTGTGTGACCGGGCGGCCAGCAGAACAAGGCCGCCGCCGGCATCGCCGAACCCGGTCGGTTCACGTGCGATCGAGCCGGGTGCGTCGATCCACATTTCAGGTTCCTCCCTGCCTCGATCGGAGGACGCAAGGAAGCCTGCGAGCGATGTTTACCGGGCAATTCTTGTGCGCTTGGGGCACCGGCCATTGCGACAGCCCCAACAGATGAACCGGCGGCAGCACCGGCCCGATACCGGCCGGCATGCCATAGCCGATGAACGCGATGTTGCTTGCGAGCGCCGGCAGCCGCAGCCCTCTGGATGTCGCGCAAGCAAGACGTCGCAAGCACGAACAGCGACGCGGGATGGGCGACTGTTTTGGATCCGCTCATGATCTTGTGGGACAAGGGCCCGGCTCGCGTCCCGACGTCTTCCACCTTCATGGCGCGGCCGGTTCCAGTGGCTTTTCTCAGCGCCGCGTAATGACGACTTCGAGGTATCCGCTCGGCACCACCATCGAGCCTCCACTGGAGCGATCGAAGCGCGCGACCAGCGCCTTCAGGTCAGCCTCCAGCGCCGACTGTGCCTTCGGGTCGAGCGCCGCGAATGCCTTCACCAGCGGCCCGTACCAAGTCCTGAACACCTCGATCCAATGCTCGGCCGAGCGGTAGCGGAACACGAACTCGCGCGGCTTCGCGTCGATCGATGTGGCCTCGTCGCCGAACAGTTCGGCGAGCCGCGCTTCCGTGCCCCAGAGCGCGGGCGACCTGACGCCGGCCGGCGGCGGAACGTGCTTGCCCAAAGTCTTGAACAACTGCCCGATGAAGCCGTCCGGCGTCCAGTTCGCCAAGCCGATCCTGCCGCCGGGCTTGCAGACGCGCAGCAGCTCGGCCGCGGCCTGGTCCTGGTCCGGCGTGAACATCACCCCGAAAGTCGAGCCGACGACGTCGAAACTCGCGTCGGGAAACGGCAGGTTTTCAGCATCCGCTTCGCGGAATTCGATCTCGAGTCCTTCGGCGTCGGCCCGTTCCCGGCCGCGCTCAAGCAGCGCGGGCACGTAGTCGCTGGATACCACCTCGCCCCAGCGCCGCGCGGCCGCGAGCGTCAGGTTGCCGTTGCCGGCCGCGACGTCGAGCACCTTTTGTCCGGCGCGCAGATCGAGCGCCTCGCACAGGTTCTCGCCGACGATCTGCAACGTGGTGCCGATCACCGCGTAGTCGCCGGACGACCACGCACCGCGCTGGCGGTCCTTTAGCGCGGTCAGATCGGGTGGCGGCGGAGAGCACGTCGCGCCGGGTGCGGCGGTGGCTGTTGCTGTATTCATGCTGTTTCTCCTTGGGACATCGATGGGTTGAACGTTTGCGCGCGGATGCTGGCGGCTACTGCTTGCGCGGATCGTCGGCCGGGTTCACGTAGGTGATGTCGAACGGCCCCATGCCGTTGATCTGGACCTCGGTCTCTCCGTCGGCGATCGCGTAATGCGTCATACCCGCGGGCAGATAGACAAACCCGGTAGGCTGCAACACCTGGGCCGACGCGCGGTCGAGTTTTTGACCGGAGCCGATCAGGAACCGACCCGAGATCACGGTGATCGGCTCGTCCATCGAATGCCGATGCGGCGGCACCGCGTAGCCACCCGGGAATTTCAGGCGCAGCACGAACGGCCCGCTCTTGCCCGGATCGCCATACAGCACGGCTGCCTGCGCGCCCGGCGGCAGCGACGGCGGCACCGGTCCCCATTGCACGGCGTCGGCTGGCACGACCGTATGGTGCGGCTCGGCCGCGGCGGCCGGCACGGCCGAGGCGAAGGCCAGCGCCGCAGTCGCGGCGAGCGCGGGAAGACCCGAGCGGCGGATGGTGGTCTGGTTCACGATGATTTTTCCTTCGACGGGCGCTGACGGTGCGATGGCGAACTGGCCGCCCGTTTAGGGACCGAGTCCGTCAGGTGCGGCGCGACAAACCAGTCGCAACCGTCTATAACGAAGGTGGTTGCACAGCGTGGAGGCAAGCGTGGGGCGCAGCGTGGAATCGTGCGTGGAATCCGATCGAACGGACCGCAACGGCGGCGGCGGCGCGCCCGTGCTCGCGATCCGTCTGCTCGGGCCGTTGACCATCAGCCGCGACGGCCTTTCGTTGCCGCTGCCGGCCTCGCGCAAGGCGCGCGCGCTGATCGGGTACCTCGCGCTTCAGTCCCGGCCGCCAACCCGCACGCAGTTGTGCGAACTGCTCTGGGACTTGCCGAACGATCCGCGCGGCGAACTGCGCTGGGCCTTGAGCAAGATCAGGAGCGTGCTCGATCAGCAGGATCGCAAACGGGTCGAGACGACCGACGACCGGGCCCGGCTCGACTTGACGGACTGCTTTGTCGACGCGATCGGGATCGAGCGCGCGTGGCAGCAGCAGGAACAGGGCGGCGCAGCGCTCGATGCGCACCAGTTGCGCGCATTCGTTTCATGGTTCGCGGGCGACTTTCTCGAAGGGCTGGAAGTCGCGCGCAGTCCGCCATTCAGCGGCTGGCTGCTCGCGCAGCGGCGGCATTGGCGCGCGCGCCGTGTCGCGCTGATCGAACGACTGGTCGCAAGCCTTGAACCGAGTTCCGAGGAAAGCCGCGGCCATCTGGAGCAATGGCTCGAACTCGCGCCCTTCGACCGGCGTGCGCACGAGCTGCTGCTGACCGGCTTCGCGCAACGCGGCCAACGGCGCGAGGGCGACGAGCACCTGCAGACAACCGCGCGGCTGTTCGAGACCGAAGGGCTGGACTGGCGCCCGCTCGGCAATGCATGGCGAGCGGCCAGGCAACGGCCATCGGGGCGCGCGCAGGGAATGCCTGTCATGGCGGCCGATCACACGACCGTTCTGGCCTCGATCGATGCACCCGAACAAGCGCTGGCCGCGGCCACCGGCCGCGCGTCGGTCGCGATCATGCCGTTTTCCGAACTGCCGGCGCCGGAACTGCCGCGCGGCGGGCTCGCCGACGGATTCGCGCACGACCTGATCACGCGGCTCGCGAAGCTGCGCAGCCTGTTCGTGATCGCGCAGGGCACGATGTTCGCGCTGCACGAACGCAAGCTCGAGGCGCATGAGGCGGCGCGCACGCTCGACGTGGATTACGTGGTCAGCGGCTCGCTGCAGCGCCGCGCCGGCCGCCTGAACGTGCACGCCGAACTGACAGAGATGCGCAGCGCGCGCGTGCTCTGGGCGGATCGCTTCGAGCGCACGCTCGACGATGCGTTCGCGGTGCTGCACGAGATCGGCGACGCGATCGTTGCCGAGGTCGCCGGCGAGATTGAGACGGCCGAGCGCAACCGCGCCATTTTGCAACCCCCGAACTCGCTCGACGCATGGGGCGCGCACCATCGCGGCCTTTGGCACATGTACCGGTTCAACAGGGCCGACAACGAGCGCGCGCGGCAATGTTTCGAACTCGCGGTGCGGCTCGACCCGGGCTTTTCACGCGCGTTCGCGGGGCTGTCGTTCACGCACTGGCAGGATGCGTTCCAGCACTGGAACGCGGAGCGCGCGACAGCGGTCGGGCGTGCGTTCGATGCCGCGAGCAGAAGCCTGCACGCCGACGAGCGCGATCCGGCCGCGCATTGGGCGATGGGCCGCGCGCTGTGGCTGCGCGGGCAGCAGCCGCAATCGCTGGTCGAACTCAACGCGGCAGTGGACCTGAGTCCGAGCTTCGCTTTGGGCCATTACACGCTCGCGTTCGTACATTGCCAGTCGGGTGATCCGGCCGCGGCGATCTCGTACTCGGACTACTCGAGGCACCTGAGCCCGTTCGATCCGCTGCTGTTCGGCATGCTCGGCACCCGCGCAATGGCGCTGGTGCGGCTCGGACGGTTCGAGGAAGCGGCCGACTGGGCGGTCAAAGCCGCGGGTCGTCCGAACGCGCACGTGCACATCCTCGGCATCGCCGCGCACTGCCTCGCGCTGGCCGGCCGGCAGGACGAGGCGCGCGCCTGGGTCGCCGCGATCCGTGATAAAGCGGCGAACTATCGCGTGGAGGACTTCCTGTCCGCGTTCCATTTCACGGGTGATGCACAGGCGCTGTATCGGCGCGCGGCTGCAGGGATCGGCATCGCGTGAAGGCGCAGGCGAATGGCCGCAACGACTCGACACCAGCGTTTTTGAAGCAAAATCAGGCTGATGCGCAGGTACAGCGATCGTTTATAGCTACTAATAATATAGCGATTGGCGTGTGCGTGTTCCTCAGGGATCGCCCCGCCGCGACCACGCTCGGCCGCCGATTCAGGCGTCTCCTGCGCTGGCCCCGAAGCCCGGCAACACCGAGGCGCCCGCAAACCTCGCGTCGCCGCCCAGCGCTTCCTCGATGCGAAGCACTGCATTCCACTTGGCCATGCGTTCTGACCGTGCGAACGAACCCACCTTGAGCTGCCCCGCGTCCCAGCCGATCGACAAGTCGACGATGCTGGTGTCCTCCGTCTCGCCGGAGCGGGCCGAAACAATGGTGCCGAAGCCCGCTTTCCTGCCGGCTTGCAGCGCGGTTTGCGCTTCGGTCACGGTGCCGACCTGATTCACCTTGATCAGCACGGCGTTCACCGATGCATCGCGCGCGGCCTGCTCGACCAGCGCCGCCTGCGTGACGAGGTAGTCGTCACCGATCACCTGAATGCGCTCGCCGATCGCGGCGGTGAAGCGGCGCATGCCTTCGCGGTCATCTTCGGCCAGCGGGTCTTCGATCGACACCACAGGGAAGCGTTCGCACCAGCGCAGCAGCAGTTCGCACAGGCCGTCGCTATCCAGCTCGCGCCGCTCGAGGCCGAGCCGGTAGCGGCCCGCGCGGCCGAATTCGGACGCCGCGATGTCGAGCGAGATCGCAGCTTCCACGCCCGGCGTGTAGCCGGCCGCCTCGATTGCACGCACCAGCGTTTCGAGCGCGTGTTCGTTGCTGTCGAACGCGGGCCAGTGGCCCCCTTCATCGGCCACGCCGTGCTGCAGGCCGCGCTCACGCATCAATGCGCCTGCGGCCGCGTAGACGTTGGCGCTGATCTCGATCGCTTCGTTGAAGCTGCGTGCGCCCACGGCCATCACCATCAGGTCCTGGATATCGATGCGCCGGCCCGCATGCGCGCCACCGCCGAAGATCTGGATTTCCGGCAGCGGCAGCCGCACCGGGCGGCCTTGCACGAGGTGGCGCCACAACGGCTGCCCGGCACTCGCCGCCGCTGCGTGCAAACAGCCGAGCGATGCCGCGACCAGCGCGTTGCCGCCGAGCCGCGCCTTGTTCGGCGTGCCGTCCAATGCGACCAGCGCAGCATCGATGCTGTGCTGGTCGCGCACGTCGCGGCCGAGCAGCAGCGGTGCGATTTCCTCCTGCACGCCGCGGCGCGCCTGCTGCACGTCGAGCCCCCCGAATGCATCGCCGCCGTCGCGCCGATCGACCGCCTCGCGCGAGCCACGCGAGGCACCGGCCGGTGCGATGCCGCGGCCGACGCTGCCATCGGCCAGGGTCACGTCGACTTCGAGCGTGGGCCGTCCGCGAGAGTCCCAGATGCGGCGCGCCATGACGCCGGTGATGGTGGGGTCGCTCATGCTGCTGGCCTCGAATGGAATGCTCACGGCGCTGCGGCCCAGGCCGCGCGGACTGCTGCGAGTTGCTGCGGCGGTTCTTCGATCAACGGCACCGCGCGTTGCCGGACCCAGTCGCGCACCGGCTCGTCGGTGATGTACTCGACCGGCGATTTGCCGTCGATGCGCGCCAGTGCCAGCGCCGGCAGCAGCCGCGCGGCGCGCGCTTCGAACGCGACGCGCGGCTCCCAGCCGATGCCGTCCAGATAGCTGCCGGCCAGCGCGTCGAAGGCCGACAAGTACGCAGCGCGCCACTGTGGCGCCCAGGCGGCTTTCAGCAGCAGGTGGTTCAGGCAGAACGCGAGGTCGAACGCCGGGTCGCCCCAGCACGCGCATTCGGCGTCCAGCAGCACCGGGCCGTTCGGTCCGACCAGGATGTTCTTCGGGCTGACGTCGCCGTGCACGAGCGCCAGTTTGGTCGCCAGCGTCTGGTCGGCCAGTGCGTGCAGCGACGCGGCCAGTACGGAATAGCGGGCCGCGGTGGCGCGCAGATAGGGGTCGAGGCGGATCGGCTCGAACGTCGCATCGTTGGCAAAGCGCGCCGCAATTCCTGCATCGCCCGCGCTGCGCTGATGGATCGACACCAGCAGGCGGCCGACGGCTGCGGCGCAACGCGAATCGATCTGGCCGGCCAGCAGCTGCGCCTTCCAGACCGGGTAATCGGCTGCCGGCAGGAATTCCATTGCCAGCAGGCCCAGCGCGGCATCTTCGCCCAGCAGTTCGGGCACGCTGCCCGGAAACCAGCCGCCGACTTCACGCAGCCAGGCCGCTTCAGCTGCGTTGCGGCTGATCGGCGCCTCCCATAGAGCGGCGACTTTCAGGCGCGGCAGCGCGCGCTTGATGCAGAAGCGCTCGCGGCGTGTGCTGACGCGAAGGATGTCGGACGACACGCCGCCGGTCAGCGGCACGAAGGTGGCCGGTTCATCGGGCTGCAACAGACCCATGCGGCACAGCGACATGAGCAGTTCGTCTGAAGGCACGACGGCGCCGGCCTCGGTGCCCGGCTGCTGCAGTGCGCGGTCTGGATTCATCCGGTCAATCGTGCAGCCCGGCTGCGCGGATCCGGGCGCGCAGCCGCGCGACCTCTTCGATCAGGTCGGCGGTCAGGGCGGCCAGCTCCGGGTTCGCATCGAAGCCTTGTTCCAGATGCAGCATGCGCCGCGCGCGCACCAGGCTCGCGCCGGTGAATTGCCACTGCCGGCCCGGCCCGGCCCCGAACGTTTCGAGCAGCCCGGCTTCGACCCGCTCGACCACCCAGCTCTCGCCCACGCAGCAGGCGCGCGCCAGCTCCTGCGTATCGAGCGGGGTGTCGTCGTCGAGCACGACTGCAGCGACCCTAGCCGTGGCGGCGGGGCTTCTTGACGGGGGTCGGGGTGTGTTCATCGCATGGCTTCTCATCAACGGGCAGCGCGCGGATCGAACGGCATCTCGCGCTGCATGGTTTCGTAAATCTCACGTGCACGCGCCGAATCGGCCGGCGGCAGTGCGAGGTCGAGTTCCAGGTACATGTCGCCCGCCGTGCCATTGGCAGATGCAGCCGGAATGCCGCGGCCCTTCAGGCGCAGCTTCTTGCCTTTTTTCCAGCCGCCGGGCACCGTGACTTCAATCGGGCCGGTCGGCGTCGGCACTTCGATCTGCGCGCCCAGCGCCGCTTCCCAGGGCGCCAGCGGCACGCTCTGCGTGACGTCGCGGCCCTGCACGCGAAAGCGCGCATCGGGTTTGAACACCACTTCGAGGAACAGGTCGCCGTTCGCGCCGCTGCCGAAGCCCGCGCTGCCTTGACCGCCAAGCCGGATCTGCTGGCCTTCGCGCACGCCTTTCGGGATCGACACGTTCAGGGTGCGCTCATCGGTGACGACGTGGCCCTGATCGTCCAGATGCGCGCCACGCAGCGTGATCGCACGGTCTGCGCCCCGGTACGCGTCGAGCAGGTCCAGTTCGATCTTGGCATGGTGGTCTTCGCCGCGAAACGAGGCCGCTTCGGCACGCCGTGCGCCGCCGTCCATGCCGCCCCGGCCGCCGGCTGCGCTGCCGCGCGCCGCGCGCGCCTGCCGGCCGAACAGTTCCTCGAAGAAGTCGCTGAAATCCTGGCCGGATGTACCGGCGCCGCCGCCGGAGAACTCGTAGCCCGCATCCCAGTTCGGCGGTGGGCGGAAATCGCGGCCGGCCTGTTGCTGCTGGCCCAGCGCGTCGTATGCGGCGCGTTTTTCCGGGTCCGCGATGACCGCGTTCGCTTCGTTCACCTCGCTCATGCGGGCCGCCGCATCCGGCTCCTTGCTCACGTCCGGGTGGTACTTGCGCGCGAGCTTGCGGTATGCCTTCTTGATCTCGTCGGCGCTCGCGGTCTTCTCGACGCCGAGCGTTTTGTAGTAGTCCTTGAATTCCATGCGATGGGCTTTCCAACCAGGCTGTTGCGTGCTGCCGCGCACGGCGCGGCGGCTTGACGGGACCGGGCAACGAGTATGCCGCGCCGAATCGCGGCATTCACGTGCATGCGTGTGGCCGGCGCGTTTCGGACAGCGTTCGTGCGCCGATGGCAAGAGTGGGGATGGTGCTCGCGCTCATCGTCGCACGGCCCGCGTGCCGGCACGATCGGTGCGCATGAAATGTCTGGGCGACTGCCCCATCGCGGCGCGGAACATCGCGGAAAACGCGCTGTCGCTCGCATAGCCGGTGATGGCCGCGACAGCGCCCACGGACGCGCCGCGCGCGAGCAGCGGCAACGCATGCGCGAGGATCGCCTGCTGGCGCCAACGCGGGTAGGACAGGCCGAGCTGCTCGCGGAACAACCGTGCCATGGTGCGTTCGCTGGCGCCGAAGTCGGCTGCCCATTCGGCCAGCGTCGCACGCGCGGCGGGTGCGCGCATGACGGCTGCACACAACGCGCGCAGCCGCTTGTCGCCCTGTTGCGGATCGGGCAGCGGCACGCCGATCGCCTGCGGTGCGGCCTGTGCGATCTCGTCGAGCACCAGCGCCGCCAGCAGCGTCTCGCGCGCGCCGTCGGCACGGTCGAGCGCTTCGATCAGCTCGCGCAGCAGCGCGGTCACCACCAGCACGCGGCAGCCGGTCGCAAAGCCCGCCGGCACCGCGCCTGCATCGATGTAGAGCGTGCGCAAATGGGCCGCCTCCATCGCATGCACCTGGTGCAGCGCGCCGGGCGCGATCCAGACCGCGCGCGACGGCGGCACGATGAACGCGACCTCATCGGCCGCACCCGCCTGGCGCGCGGCCGTCACCTGCAGAACGCCGCTGGCGCAATAGGCGAGCTGCGCCCACGGATGCCGATGCGGCTCGAAATGCGAATCGACCGGGATGCTGCGCGCGCGCAGCCGCACCGGCCGCGCGCGATCGGGCACGAACGGCCCGGTGTCGCCGACCGGCGTGTGGATCGAGGGATGCCGCAACGATGGGTGGGCCATGAAAACGCGTTGGCGGGTTTTCGCGGGAAGTTGTCCTTTTATCGCATTTCAGCGTCGGCGTTGCCCGCTAGGATTTGCACAATGAACCGCGCCAGCACCACCGCCGACGAATCCGCTCCTTCTTCCGCGACCGATGCCAAGGCGGCGTTTCGCAGCGACGCGAAGCTGATCGCGCTGATCGGCCTGGCGCACGGCATCAGCCACTTTTGCCAGTTGCTGCTGGCACCGCTGTTTCCGTGGCTGAAAGATGCATTCGGGGTGAGCTACACCGAACTCGGGATCGTGCTCACGGTGTTCTACGTCGTCTCCTGCGCGGTGCAGGCCACGTCGGGCTTCGTGGTCGACAAGATGGGGCCGCGCCCGGTGCTGTTCGTCGGGCTCGGGCTGCTCGGCGTTGCCGCATTCGCATATGCGAGCGCCCAGAGCTGGTGGATGCTGCTCGGCGGTGCGGTGATCGCGGGCATCGGCAACGGCGTGTTCCATCCGGTCGACTACACGCTGTTCAACCGCAAGGTGGCGCCGACGCGGCTCGGGCATGCATACAGCGTGCACGGCATCACGGGCAGCCTGGGCTGGGCGTTGGCGCCGCTGTTCGTGGTGCCGATTGCGCTGGCTTATTCATGGCGCGTGGCGTTGATCGCCGGCGGCTGCCTCGCACTTGTGATGCTGGTGGTGCTGTGGCTGAACCGATCTGCGCTGACGCTCGACGTGCGCACCGTGCAGCAGGCGACCGGGCAGGACGCAGGCAACGTGCAGACGGCCGAAGGCACGTTCGATTTCCTGCGCATCCCCGCCGTCTGGATGTGCTTCGGCTTCTTCTTTCTCTATGCGATGGTGATCAGCATCGTGCAGACGTTCGCGCCGGTTGCGGCCGGCCATCTGCACGAGGTGCCGACCGCGCTGATCGCGATCTGCCTGACGGTCTACATGGTGGCAAACGCAGGCGGCATGGTGGCAGGCGGCTTTCTCGCGACCGATCCCGAGCGGTGCGAGCGCATCGTGGCGCTGGGTTTCGGCGGCGCGGCTGCGATGGCGTTGCTGCTCGCGTTCGCGGATTTCCCCGCGGTGCTGGTGCCGGTGCTGTTCGGCGTGATGGGGTTCGCGGCCGGGCTGGCCGGGCCGTCACGCGACCTGCTGGTCAAGCGTTCCACACCGGCGAATGCGACCGGGCGGGTTTACGGCGTGGTGTATGGCGGGCTCGACATCGGGCAGGCGATCGCGCCGTTGATCTTCGGCGGGCTGATGGATCGCGCGCACTATGGGAGTGTGTTTATCGGGCTGGCGGTGGTGCAGGGGATGTTGATTGCGAGTGCGTTCAATGTGCGGCGGGTTCGGAGGGAGAGGCGGTTGGTGGTGCGGGCGGTGGTGTGAATTTAGGCTTGAACTTGGGCTGAGTCTGGTTCGGATGGAGGCGCTGTCAGCCGGGTCTCGCCCCGGCAGGCGAGGTACTTGTTCTTTGCTTCGCCAAAGAAAAGTACCCAAAAGAAAGGCGACCCTATGGCTGCGACCCTTCGCTGCGCTACGGGCAACCTGAGCGGCGAGGCTTCGGGCGGGGTCCTCATAAACTCGCTGCGCTCAGACATATTCGGACCTTTTTCCGCCCGAAGCCCCGCCGCTCAGGCGCAGCCATCAAGGGGTTGGGGCATGAACAGCCAACAGCCGAAGTCCGGGGCGGATCGCGTCCATCGTAATGTCCGGCTGTTCCACTCTCCCCATCCCTTCTGTATGCGCCTGCGGTGCGCAGCTTCAGTCGGATCAAGGGCCGCCGTTGTCTGAGCCGAAGGCGAGTTGTCGGCGGACCCCGACTGAAGCTGCGCACCGCAGGTTGCCCGTAACGAAGTGAAGGGACGCAGACAGCAGGGTCGCCTTTCTTTGTCTTCTTTCTTTGGCGAAGCAAAGAAAGGAGGTCGCCTGCCGGGGCGAGACCCGGCTGACAGCGCATCCAACTCCCCGCGCATCAAACAAGCACCCGCTCAAACCACCGCTCTGTGCCGCTCCACACAAACCCCAATCACCTCATCCCCATCCCTCTGCCACCAATCCCGTTCCGAAAAAATCTCCACCTCACAAAACCCCGCGAACCCCGCCGCCTCCATCCAGCCCCGAATCTTCTTCAACTCGATCACCCCATCCCCCATCATCCCGCGGTCTGACAGCAGGTCTCGCGTGGGCGTCAGCCAGTCGCAGACGTGATACGCCAGCAACTGCCCGGCCGCACCTGCTCGCGCGATCTGCGCCTCGAGCTTCGGGTCCCACCAGACGTGATAGCAGTCGACCGCGACGCCCAGCGCGCCAGTCTGGCCAGGGTCGAGTTCGTCGCAGAGGTCGAGCGCCTGTTCCAGCGTGTTGATGCAGGCGCGGTCGGCCGCTTGCATCGGGTGCAGCGGCTCGATCGCAAGCGGCAGGCCGACGCTGCGTGCGTACTCGAGCGAGGCCGCGATGCCGTCATGCACCTCGCCGCGCGCACGCGCGAGATCCTTGTACGCGGGTTGGCCGGCCAACCCGCCCGGCAGCGCGCCGACCACCAGCACGAGGCAGGGCGCAGCCAGCTCTACCGCCTCATCGATGGCCACGCGGTTGTCGTCCAGCGCGGCACGCAGCCCGGCCGCGTCCGCCGCCGGAAAGAAGCCACCGCGGCAGTAGCCGGACAGCGCGATGTCGTAGGCCTTGAGTTGCGCCGCGATGCGCTTCAGGCCCACCGCGGCGACCTGGTCGCGCCAGGGGCTGATCGCGCGGACGCGGTGCCGGTTGCACTGGTCGATGATCTGGTCGAGCGGCACTTCCGCGCCGCGCTGTCGTCGCACCGTGGCGGTGTTGATGGACAGCCAGTCGTGGTTCCCGGAGAAGTCTCGCATGGGGTTCGCCTTTCGCGAATCAGGCGGGTCCGCTTTTGTGGGCAGGCACCGTCAGACGTATATCGGTACGCACCAATCGGCCGACAGGATTCAAACCCGTCTTTGCATCGCATCGAACGCGGGCATCGCCCCGCTCGCATAGCCGGTGCAGTCGAGCGTTGCCAACGCGATCCTTCCGCGCTCGATGCGCAGCCGCACGGCGCCATGCGAGCGTTCGTAGACGTCGCCGTGCGCATCCAGGAACGCCTGCTGCTCGGCCAGCGGCTGCACGGCCATGCCGTTCACGTAGTGATGCCCATTGCGCTCGACGTGCGCGATGCCCAGCAGGTTCACCAGCGCGAGGTCCTGCTGCACCGCAAGGCCGGCCTGCGTGGTCAGGTCTTCGGCCGACATGAAGTAGCGCGTCTCGTGCAGCTCCGCATTCCAGGCCACGCAGCGCGCCGCGTTGAGGATCGACTTGTAGATGCCCTTGCAGGTCTTGGACGACACGCCTGCATAACCGCGTGCGCGCGCCTGCACGAACGTCCCCAGTTCGCCATCCGACTCGTCGATGATGACCGGCTTGGCAAGCGCCTGCGCATGCTGGCACAGATCGACCTCGAGCGCGTGCTTGCGGTTGATCGGCTGTTCGATGAACAGGATCGATTCATACAGCCGAGCGAGCTTCGGCGTCTGCCGCAGCCGCGCCATCAGTTCGGCAATGCCGGCTGCGTCCGCATACTGTTCGTTGCCGTCGAGCGAGATGAAGTAGGGGTCCGGCACTTCTTCGTCCAGCACCGCGGCGATCTCGCCCAGGCGTGCCAGGTCGGCATCGATGTCGCCGGCCACCTTGAGCTTGAAGTAGCGATGCCCGTAGGTGCGCACGACTTCGCGCAACGTCTCCGGCAGGCCGTCATTCACGCGGTCCTGCGGGTCGAGCGTCGTGATCGCATCGACCAGGCCGACCGTGTGGCGGGCTTCGATCGACGCGGCCGGGCGCAGCGCAGACAGAAACGCATCGATGCCGAGCCCGTCGAACGCCGTGCAACCGGCGCCGATGCCGGCGATGTTGCTGTGCATGGCTTGATAGAACGATATTCCGGCCGCACGGCAAAGCGCGTCCAGCACCGCGCGATCGAGCAGCGCGGGGCCGTAGCCGGCCAGCAGCGGATTGAAGCCGCGGCGGGCCGCGGCCTGCTGATGCGCATCGTGATGCCGCGCAAAATGACCGAACGCGGTCGCCGGTGCCGCATCGCTCAAGTAGGCGTCGCGCGCCAGTGCCGTCACCTTGCGCAGCTGCTCGAAGTTGTCCTCGTTGCTCAAGCTCAGGTTCTTGTCGAACCATTTCGGCGCCATCATTTCGGCCGCCGCGCCCCAGGCGCTGGTGCCGTCCGGCCGTTCGATGCGCACGCGCGCGAACGCCTGCGGGCAGTGCGTGAGGGTGACCACGCCGAAGCGAAACGGCAGCCGCAGCTCGACCGGGCGCTCGTAGAGTTCGATCGCGCGGATCGTGAACGGCGGCGCGGCATCAGGCATGAAACGCTTCCTCCAGGCCCCGCAGGTAGCCGATCGCGCGTGCGGCGGACGCCATGCCGTCGGGCACATAGTCGAACGGCTCGACCGCGACGATGCCATGATAGTGGCCGCCGTTCATCATGTCCTGCAGCGCCGCCATGATGGGTGCAAAGCGCATCGCGCCCTGGCCGGGGCCGCGCCGGTTCGGGTCGTTCACCTGCACGTGCGCGATCCGGCCGCTGGGCATCCAGCGGCGCATCAGGGTGACGACGTCGTCGGCTTCCTGCTGGCCCGCTGCGCTGCAGTCGATCATCGTGCGAAACGCAGGCGAATCGATCGCATCGACCAGCGCAGCGGCCTGCGCCACCGTGTTGATCAGGTCGGTTTCGGCGCCGGCCAGCGGTTCGATGCAGTACACGACGCCGCACTTTCCTGCATGGCGCGCCGCTTGCTCGAAGCACTCTTGCGCGCGGTCCAGCGCTTCGCGGTGCATCGCATCGGGCGGCACCGAGCGCTGCTTCGGGGAACCATGCACGAGGTACTGGCCGCCCATCAGCGCGCACAGCTCGACCAGGCGCTGCATGAACGCGCTGGTGCGCGCGCGCAAGGCCGCATCGGCGTCGACGATCGACAGACCCGGCGGCGCCACCAGCAGCCAGTGCAGGCCGCTGACCGTGATGCCGTGGTCGGCTGCGATGCGCGCGAAGTCGCGCGCGGCTGCATCGGTGATCGACTGCGGATCGTCGGCCAGCGTGAACGGCGCGACTTCGAGTGCGTCATAGCCGAGCGCAGCTGCCACGCGGCACTGTTCGGCGAAATCCAGGTGCTGGAGCACCTCGTTGCATAGGGCGAATTTCATCGAGATCGGTTCGGCTTTTCTGTTCGGCGATCCACAGCGCAGGTGGCTGCATAGATGAAATGATAGAGCGCGAGCGCATCCGGCAACGGTTGCAGGACCGACCAGCGGCGGCATCGGCTCGAAGCGGGTTTCCTCATCGTCAGCGCCGCAGCACGACCCGCTTGACGGCTGCGTAGGCACCGCGCAGCCGCCGGTTGAACGCCGGGATGTACATCAGCATGGTCAGGATCGTCACGCCCGCGAGCGCCATGCAGATGGGCCGCGTGAAAAACGGCGCGAGGCTGCCGTCCGACAGCACCAGACCGCGCCGCAGGCTCTTGTCGAGCAGTTCGCCGAGCACCAGGCCCAGCACGAACGGCGCCATCTCGTAGCCGCGCCGGCGCAGGAAGAACGCGCCGACGCCGATCACCAGCATCGCATAGACGTCGAACAGCCGCGATGCAATCGCGAACGCGCCGACCACGCACAGCACGAAGATGATCGGCATCAGCACCGCTCTGGGCACGCGCAGCACATACAGCAGCGGGCGCACCATGAACAGGCCGAAAAACAGGATCGCGAACGTGGCCAAGGTCGTCATCGCAACCACGTCGTAGATGAAGTGCGGCGTCTTGATCATCAGCATCGGCCCCGGCTGGATGCCGTGGATGATCATCGCGGCCAGCAGCACCGCGGACGGCGCCGAGCCCGGGATGCCGAGCGCAAGCGCGGGAATCATCGCGCCGGGAATCGCCGACATGTCGCCGGTCTCGGCCGCCATCAGGCCGTCGATCGAACCTTTGCCGAACTGCTCGGGGTGCTTCGACGTTGCCTTCGCCGCTGCATACGACATCCAGGCGCCGGAGTCCTCGCCGACGCCTGGCAGGATGCCGGTGGTCACGCCGATTGCGCCGGAGCGCAGCACGGTCTTCCAGTAGGTCGCGACTTCGCGAAAGCGCGGCAGCACGGAGTCGCGCATCTCGACCAGCTTGCGCTCCACGGGGTCGGCCAGCGCGGTCAGCACCTCGGCGAAGCCGAACGCGCCGATCAGCGCCGGAATCAGCGCGATGCCGCCGCCAAGTTCGTCAAAACCGAACGTGAAGCGGTTGTACGCGTAGATGCCTTCCTGCCCGATCTGCGCGACCAGCAGGCCCAGACAGCCCATGAGCCAGCCTTTCAGCGGATCGTTGCCGACGATGCTGCCGGAGATCGACACGCCAAACAGCGCGAGCCAGAAGAATTCGAACGCGCCGAACGACAGCGCAACTTCGGCAAGCGCGGGCGTGAACATCGCGAGGCACAACACGCCGAACAGCGTGCCGGTGAACGCGCCGGACGTGGCGATGCCGATCGCGCGGCCCGCCTCGCCGCGCCGTGCCAGTGCGAAGCCGTCCGCACACGACGCCGCATTCGCCGCTGTGCCCGGGATGTTCAGCAGGATCGCGGTGCGGCTGCCCCCATAGATGGTGCCGACGTACGAGCAGATCAGGATCAGGATCGCGTCGTTGGGCTGCAGCTTGATCGTGAGTGTGGTCAGCAGCGCGATGCACAACGTGGCCGACAGCCCGGGCAGCACGCCGACGACGATGCCGAGCAGCGCCGCGCCGAGACCATACGCGATCGAGGTGAAATTGAAGAAGCCGAGGTACGACTGCCCCAGCATGGAAAGACCTTCGAGCATGGGCTGCGTCGCTGCTAGTGGTGGAAGTCAGTCAACCTTGCCTGGTGCGCGGCAGGCGATCGATGCACATTCGCACGCCCCGATCCATCAGGGGCCGCGGACGGGCTTGGCCCGGCCGTAGGCGCCGCCCCTGGCGAGGGGGTGGCCAGAAGCCGACCGAAGGGGTCGGAGGCTGCGGGAGAGCTTCATGTCAAGGCAGCCGCACCAGGAACAAATCCTGGAACAGGAACGTGGTCGCCACGCCGGTCGCCACCCCAACGATCAACGCAAAAACGACGCCCCACGCACGCTGGTCCTTTGCCTTGCGCTCTGAAAATTGAAGCACGCCGATCGCGAGCGAGACGAACACGGACGTTGCCAGCCAAAACGGCAGCCCATGCCCCATCAGCCCCGCCGCATAGCCGATGCACAGCACCAGCACGATCGCGATGCGCCGTACTTCCACGCCTTCGGTTGCGGTACGCACAACCGCAGGCGCGCCATGCTCACGCAGCCGGCGCCAGGATCGCCACCCCATCAGCGCCCCGAACAGCACCACCGCGATCCCGAGGCAACCGGGCAGCAGCCCGGGCACCGTGTACGGGTTGATGTCCTGGCGTTCGAGCCGGTCCATGCGCCACGACAGCACGATCACGACGATGCCGAACACGATCCAGCCGATCGATTGGCGCAGGTCGGCGTGCGGCGACTGGAGCTGCTCTGGTTCCGCCGCATCGGCTTCCACGGTGGCCGTGGCCGGGTGGGGGGCGCCGCCCGCGTGTGGTGTCACGGCCTGGCGATGCCGAGCGTGTCAGGTGAGACCTTGGCCTTGCCGCTGTCGAACAGCAGCCAGGTGTTCGCTGCGATCGCCGGCGCCACCGCGTCTTGCGCCTCCTTGCCGTAGAGCGGTGCGAACAGCGCACCGCGGTTGTTCGCGTACTTCTTCAGCGCGGCATCGTTGGCCATCTTGTCGGCCCAGATCTTCTCGACCGTCTTGACCACGTTGTCGGGCACGCCATTCGGGATGAAGATGCCGAAGTAGTTGACCGGCGCCTTGAAGCCCGGCACGGTTTTGGACAACGGCTCGATCGTGCCGTAGCCCTCCAGGTCCAATGACTTGTCACTCACGGTGGCCAGCGGCCGAATCCGCTTGCCGCGGATCATGTCGGCCTGCTCGACCGCGAGCTGCGTGGTCACGTCGGTCTCGCCCGAGACGGTGGCGATCACGGCCGGGTTGCCGCCGTCATAGGTTACGTGCTTGTATTTGACGCCGGTGGCTTTGGTGATCAGCTCCATCGCGTTGTGGCCGGCCGAAGTCACGCCGGCAGTCGCGACACTGACCTGCCCCGGTTTCGCCTTCATCGCATCGAGCAGCTCGTTCGCGGTCTTGTACGGCGTGTTCGGATTCACGCCGATCAGCTGCACGTTCGCGACGTTCAGAAACAGGTGCCAATCCTTGATCTTCGTGTTGAACATGCCGAGCGCCTCGTAGCTGCCCAGGTCCTGCGCGGCGCCTGCCGTCCAGGTGTAGCCGTCCTTCGGCGCATCCCAGGCGCTCTTGCTGCCGATCGAGCCGGACGCGCCGGGCTGGTTCACGATCACGATCTTCTGATCGAGCGCCTTTTCCAGTTCGGCCGCGGTCACGCGCGTGACCTGGTCGGTCGAGCCGCCTGCGGCCCACGGCACGATGATGGTGATCGGATGGTCGGGCTTCCAGTCCTGTGCAAAAGCGGGTATGGCGATGGCGCCGGCAAGCGTGGCGAGCACGGCGGCGTGGATCAATGTGCGTTTTTTCATCATGGTTTGTCTCTTCCAAGGTTGCAAAAAAATCCAGATAGTTCAGTTCGTGCATTTGCGCCATGCGCGTTTCCAGCCACGGCGAATAAAGTTATCGCATCCAGTTCCAGCAGGGGCCGCGGAGCTGGCTTTGCCAGGCCGCAGGCGCCGCCCCCGGTCGGGGATACGCGAAAGCCGACCGAAGGGAGCGAAGCGTGGGGGCGAGCTCATCGCAACCAGCGCTCCCGGTGCTGCGCCACGAACGCATCGTCGTTCAGGTGCGGATAAGCCGCCTGCACGCGCGTCAGCTCGTCGGCCTGGCCCGGGCTCAGGCTCTCGTGCGGGTCCAGGCACCAGATGCCGTCCAGCAGCCCCTGCCGGCGCAGCACTTCGTGGCAGCCTGCGATGCAGCCGCGAAAGTCGTTGGCGACGTCGAACAGCGCCGCGTTGCAGTCGGTCACCTGCGCGTCAAGCGTGAGCAGCTCGGGCGGCAACGGCGCGCGTTGGTCGATCAGCGCGTGCAGCCGTTGCAGCAGCTCGACCGCGCGGCGCGTCCAGATGCTCCAGTGGCCGAGCAGGCCGCCCTTGATGCGCAGCGTGACCGACCGGCCTTGCGAATCTGCAAACGTGTAGGGCGTGAGCAGATCCAGCACGATGTGGTCGTCGTTGCCGGTGTAGAGCGTGATGCGATCCTGCGCACCGGCTTCGATCACACCGCGGATCACATCCTGCGTGCGATACCGGTTGAACGGCGCCATCTTGATTGCAACCACGTTGTCGATCTGCGCAAAACGCCGCCAGAAACCCAGCGGCAGATGAATGCCGCCAACAGCCGGCTGCAGATAGAAGCCGACCAGCGGCAGCACGTCGGCGATCGCCTTGCAATGCGCGATCAGCGCGTCTTCGTCCTGCCCGCGCATGGCCGCGAGGCTCAGCAGCCCCGCGTGGTAGCCGAGCTGCCGCGCGGTGCCCGCTTCGGTTACCGCCTGCGCGGTCGCGCCCGCCAATCCCGCAATCACGACAAGCGGGCGCTGGCCGCCCAGCGGCTGCCAGTGCAGCGCCTCGTCCATCGCAAGTTCGAGCACCGGCCGATACAGGCCGGTCTCGCGAATGGCGAACTGCGTCGAATGCACGCCGACCGCGAGCCCGCCCGCGCCCGCATCGAGGTAATAGCGGCTGAGTGCCCGCTGCCGCCGCTCGTCGAGCTTGCGATTCGCATCGAGCGCGAGCAGATGCGCGGGAATGACCGTCCCACGCTTGAGCAGCGCGAGCGAAGCGGGTGGAATGCTGCTGAATGGCATCTCAAATGTCGATGGCAAGTCTGCGCGATGCACACGCTGCAAAGCCGGCGCGATCAAGTCCGGCAGGGGCCACGGACGGGCTCCGCCCGGCCGCAGGCGCCGCCCCTGGTGAGGAGTGGCTGAGAGCCGACCAGAGGGAGCGAAGGCTGGGGTGGAGCGTGATGCTGGAGCGAAGGCTGAGGGAGAGCATCAGTACCTTCCATCCCGCGCTTCGAAATGCGTGGGCTTGTTCAGACTTGCCATGCCGCGCTGCGTCCAGTCTGCGGTCCAGTCGAGCATGCGTTCCAGGCCGACTCGCTGCGGGCCGAACAGCTCGAATGCGCGGCTGCAGTCGACCAACCATGCGGTGTCGGCGGGTTCGCCGCTGAACCGGGGCTCGACGCCCAGGCGCTGGCCGAGGCCGATGGCCGCTGCGCGGATCGAGACTGCCAGCCCGCTCAGGTTCAGCGCGGAAGTCGATGCCGTGCAGTGCGCGAGGCAGCGCAGCGCCCAGTCGTTCGCCTCGCCCTGCCAGATGATGTTGGCATGGCCCATCGCCAGTTCGATCGGCTCGTGCCTGACGAGTTTCTGCGCAATGTCATGCAGCACGCCGTAGCGCATGTCGATCGCATAAGACAGGCGGATCAGGCGGCCTGCGGTGCCGTATTGGTGCGAGAAATGCTCGAACATGCGTTCGCGCGCGACGCACGAATTCGCATACTCGCCCGATGGCGCGGTCGGCGCGACGTCTTCGCTCGCGCCGGGGCCGGCCACGTCGACGAACGGATAGACGCAGGCGGTCGAGAAGCACGCGATGCGCGATGTGCGCCAGCGCTCGGCCACCAGCGCCGGCACGTGCGCATTCATCGCCCAGGTCAGCCATTCGCTGCCTTGCGAGCCGAACTTGCGGCCGGCCATGAAGACGACGTTGGCGGCGTCCGGCAGCCGCGCGATCTGCTCGCGCGAGAGCAGGTCGGCTTCGATGCATTCGATGCCCCAGCCTTCCAGCCGCTGCCGCAAGCCGACTTCGGAAAACCGTGCGACGCCGAGCACGCGCCGCCCGGGGTGCGCGCGCTTGGCCATGCGCGCGAGCGTCGGCCCCATCTTGCCGCCGACGCCGAGCACGAGGATGTCGCCATCGACGCCATCCAGCGCCTTGACCAGCGCATCGGACGGCTGCGACAGCGCATCTTCAAGCTCGTCGAGATGGTCGAACCGATCGGGCAGCGTAGGGTTGTTCATGGGATATGGAGGGGGAGATCAGGCGTCGACGCCATGCACGCTGAGCAGCGTCTTCATGCGCGCCACCGCAAGTTCGGGCTGCTCGAGCAGATCGGCCGCGTCGGCGAGCCGGAACAGTTCGGCCAGATGCACGAGCGAGCGCGTGCTTTGCTGGCCGCCGACCATCGTGAAATGGCGCTGGTGGCCATTCAACCACGCCATGAACACGACGCCGGCTTTATAAAAACGCGTGGGCGCCGCGAAGATGTGGCGCGACAGCGGCACGGTCGGGCCGAGGATCGCATGGAAGCGCTCGAGGTTGCCGTTCGCCAATTCGGCCAGCGCATGGCTTGCGGCCGGCGCGATCGCATCGAAGATGCCGAGCAGCGCGTCGCTTTTGCCGTGCATGGGTTCAGCGCCGAAGCCATCGCCTGCGATCAGCTCCGCGTAGTTGAAGTCGTCGCCCGTGTACATGCGCACGCCGGCCGGCAGCCGGCGGCGCATCGCGATCTCTTTGTCCTTGTCGAGCAGCGAGATCTTGATGCCGTCGACCTTGTCCGGATGCGCGGCGATCACGCCCAACGCGGTGTCCATCGCGGCATCGACATCCGCGCTGCCCCAGTAGCCGGCCAGCGCGGGGTCGAACATGTCGCCGAGCCAGTGCAGCACCACGGGCTGCCTGGCCTGAGCCAGCACACGGTCGTATACGCGCTCGTAGTCGGCCGGACCCGTCGCGACGCGCGCAAGGGCGCGGCTGGCCATCACGATGAGCTTGCCGCCGAGTTTTTCGATCTGCGCCATCTGCTCTTCGTAGCCGCGGATCACGTCGTCGATGGTCTTCACTGCATCGATGTCGAGATGGTCGGTGCCGCAGCCGGAGGCGACCAGCGCGCCGGGCACATCCCCGGCCGCATCGAGGCTTCGGCGGATCAGTTCGAGCGAGGTCGGCCAGTCCAGCCCCATGCCACGCTGCGCGGTGTCCATCGCTTCGGCCACGCCCAGGCCGAGCGACCAGAGGTGCTGGCGGTAGCGAATGGTCGCGTCCCAATCGATCGCGCATTGCAGCCAGGAATCGATGGCCGCCAGTGGGTCGGCGACCACGTGCGCAGCAGAATACGCGATGCGGTTGAACGCGGGCGGCTGGCCGGCTGCCGGCCGGGCGGGCGCCCGACCGCGCAGCGTGTGGCGCGCAAGCGTTCCGTCGATGTTCGGCAGGGTCAGCGTCAGAGCCATCACGGAATCGCTTTTGAAAAAATTTAAGCAAAAAGTGCCCGGGGCGCTTATGAGCAGTGCACGGGGAGCTATTGAATTTGTAGCTTCGGTACGTCGATCCAGCGCCGCTCCTGCCAGGACTGCAGCGCCGCTTCGACCAGTTGCACACCCTTGGCGCCTTCGGGCAAGGTCCACTGGTACGGCGCATCTTCGGCCACGTGCCGGATGAAATGTTCCCACTGGGTCTTGAAGCCGTTGTCGACTTCGATCGAGTCGGGGATCTCCTGCCACTGGTCGAAGAAATTCATCGTCTGCTTCATGTCCGGGTTCCAGACCGGCCGCGGTGTGGCGACCCTCGACTGGGCGCGGCAAGTGCTCAGGCCCGCCACCGCCGAGCCGTGCGTGCCATCCACATGGAACGTGACGAGGTCATCGCGCCGCACGCGCGTGGCCCAGCTCATGTTGATCTGCGCGATCACCGGCTCGCCGTTGTGGCCGGTCAGCTCACAAGTCGCGTAGGCTGCGTCATCAGCCGTGGCTTCATACGGCT
Source organism: Burkholderiaceae bacterium (assembly GCA_965218765.1). Classification (GTDB taxonomy): domain Bacteria; phylum Pseudomonadota; class Gammaproteobacteria; order Burkholderiales; family Burkholderiaceae_C; genus JBBPYC01. The sequence goes on from CBDCLU010000006.1 coordinate 277,058, forward strand.
CGCCGTTCTCGTCCCAGCGCTTCGGGATGTGCGTGGCGCCGATGCACGAGACTGACCGGACTTCGCCGAACAGGTTGTCGAGCACGTAGCGCCAGTGGCACATCATGTCGAGGATCATGCCGCCACCGTCCTCCTTGCGGTAGTTCCACGATGGCCGCTGGATTGGCTGCAGGTCGCCCTCGAACACCCAGTAGCCGAACTCGAGCCTGAGGCTCAGCATGCGGCCGAAGAAGCCGGCTCTTCGCAGCATGTCGAGCTTGCGCAGGCCCGGCAGAAACAGCTTGTCCTGCACCGCGCCGTGCTTGAAGCCCGAGCTCTGCGCCAGCCGCGCGATCTCGACCGCTTCGTTCAGATTCGTCGCGATCGGCTTTTCGCAATAGACGTGCTTGCCCGCGCGGATCGCCTTGGCCAGCAGCGTCGGACGCATCTGCGTGGTGCCGGCATCGAAGAACACGGTGTCCTCGGGGTTCGCCAGCGCCTTGTCCACGTCGGTGCCCCAGCGCTCGATGCCATGGGTCTTTGCGAGCGCCGCGATCTTCTCGGCGTTGCGGCCGATCAGGATCGGGTCCGGCATCACCTTGTCGCCGTTGGCAAGCGTCACGCCGCCCTGCGCGCGGATTGCGCAGATCGAGCGGATCAGGTGCTGGTTGAGCCCCATACGGCCGGTGACGCCGTGCATGATCAGGCCGAGTCGTTGCATCTTGGATCTCTATTAACGTTCGAGTGAATAAAAATGCGCTGCTGGTGGCTAATCCTACTTGCGCAGCAGATAGCCCATCACGACTTCGGTCATGTGCGACAGCCGTTCGGACAGCGCTGCCGGCGTGGAAAGGTCACGCCCGAAGATGGTGGACAAGGTCGGATTGTTGGACAGGTAGAAGTAGCAGAGGCTTGCAATCGTGACGTAGAGCTGGACCGGATCCACCCCGCCGCGAAACAGGTTCAGCTGCTGGCCGCGCGCGATCACGTCGCCAAGCAGATGCACCAGCGGCGAGTTCATCTCCCGGATGCGCGTCGAGCGTTTCAAATGCACGGCGTGGTGCAGGTTCTCGCTGTTGAGCAAGGTCAGGAACTGCGGGTTCGCCAGATAGTAATCCCAGGTGAATTCGACCAGCCGGCGTACCGCGGTGGTCGGCTCCAGCGCTTCCAGCCGCAGCGCAGTTTCCGCTGCGCGAATATCGGCGTAGGTCTGCTCGAGCACCGCGAGAAACAGCTCGTCCTTGTTGCCGAAATAGTAGTAGAGCAGGCGCTTGTTGACGCCGGCGCGTTCGGCCATGCGTTCCATGCGCGCGCCGCTGAAGCCGGTCGCAGAGAACTCGGCCATGGCGGCCGCGAGGATCGCCTGCTGGGTGCGATCAGCATCGCGCGTGCGCGGCTCGGTCGCACGCATGTCGGGCGTGATTTCGATTGCGGTCGGTGCGGGAGCCGGCATCAGCATGACCTGCATAATTCCCCAGTTGGTGAATTGAAGCCATCGGGGTTTGCCCGGTAACGCTGTGGCGGTGGGCTGGGTTGTCAGGCCAGCCATGACCGGTTCGAACGCCACGCCTTTGCGGGAGGCGGCAGACCCGCCGGTAAGATCGTCCACTGCTGCCCGCCTCAGCTGCGCGCCATCGAACAGGCCATGCTCACCTTTCAACAGATTATCCTCAAGCTCCAGTCCTATTGGGACGCGCAAGGCTGCGCGCTCCTGCAGCCGTACGACATGGAAGTCGGCGCGGGCACGTCGCACACGGCGACGTTTTTGCGCGCGCTCGGGCCCGAACCGTGGAAGGCCGCCTACGTGCAGCCGAGCCGCAGGCCGAAGGATGGGCGCTACGGCGACAACCCGAACCGGCTGCAGCACTATTACCAGTTCCAGGTGGTGCTCAAACCCGCGCCGGCGGACATCCTCGAGCTGTATCTGGGCAGCCTGCAGGCACTCGGATTCGACCTAAAGAAGAACGACGTGCGCTTCGTCGAGGACGACTGGGAGAACCCGACGCTCGGCGCCTGGGGTCTGGGTTGGGAAGTCTGGCTGAACGGCATGGAAGTCACGCAGTTCACCTACTTCCAGCAGGTCGGCGGCATCGAGTGCCGTCCCATCACCGGCGAGATTACCTACGGGCTGGAGCGCCTCGCGATGTATCTGCAGGGCATGGACAACGTTTATGACCTGGCTTGGACCAAAGGTGCAGATGGCTCTCAGCTGAGCTACGGCGATGTCTTTCTGCAAAACGAGAAGGAACAGTCGGCCTACAACTTCGAGCATTCCGACGCGGACTTTCTGTTCACCGCATTCAATGCGCATGAGAAACAGGCGAAGCATCTGATCGAGCAGCAGCTCGCGCTGCCCGCTTACGAACAGGTGCTCAAAGCAGCGCACAGTTTCAACCTGCTCGACGCGCGCGGCGCGATCAGCGTGACCGAGCGGGCCGCTTTCATTGCCCGCATCCGCAATCTCGCGCGCAGCGTCGCGCAGAGTTATTACGAATCGCGCGAGCGGCTTGGCTTTCCGATGGCGCCGCGGGAGTGGGTCGCGCAGCTGCAGAAGAAGGTGGCTTGAGGTGGGACAGCGCCGCGCGGCCTCGGTCGTCTATCCAGCCATAGCCTATAATGTAGATACACGTTTCTACGATCCGGAGCAAGCATGGAACTGCAGGTAGGCAAATGGGGCAACAGTCTGGCGCTGCGGCTGCCCGCCCAAGTCGCCAAGAAGATGCGCCTGCATGAGGGCGCCAAGGTGGAGCTGACGGTCGATGCGGCCGGCCTGGCTACGCTGCGGCCGGCGCCCGCTTTTGACAAGGCCGCCTGGCTCGCGCGCGCGCGCGCGCTCACGCAGAGCATGCCCATGACCGAAGAGGTCGTGCGGCAGATGCGCGACGACGCGCGCTACTAGATGATCTATGTCGACACCAGCGTCTGGGTCGCGCTGTATGTGAACGAGGTCCATACGGACCGCGTGCAACACTGGATGGCATCACATGAGGTGAACGAGCTTGCTTCAGCCGAGTGGGTGAAAACCGAATATGCAAGTGCGTTGTCAGTCAAGAAGCGTCGTGGCGATCTGGACGACGATCGATTTACCCGCGCGCATCACGGATTTGCCGAAATCTGCGCCGGCGGGCCTTGCTGGCTGGAGGTCCAGACCGCCGATTTCCTGGCCGCGGCCGGCTACTGTGTGGCGGCCGACAGCCGCCTGGGGGCGGGCGATGCGCTGCACCTGGCCGTCGCCGTTCGCTGCCGATGCAAGGCCGTCCTGTCGTTGGACCACGTAATGAATGATTGCGCCCCGTCGCTTGGTCTGGAAGTGATCCGTCCATGAGTTCAGAGACCGCAGAAACCGCTTCGGTCGACGCCAGCCTGCTGGTCGAGCTGTTCGTCGAGGAACTGCCGCCCAAGGCGCTGCGCAAGCTCGGCGAGTCGTTCGGCACCGCATTGTTTGCCCAACTGCGAGAGGCAAGTTTGCTGGATGATGCGGCAACGTTGACCACTTTCGCGACGCCACGCCGGTTGGCGGCACACATCAGCAACGTCCGATCCGAATCTCCGCCAAAGCAGCTTCGCAGCAAGCTGATGCCCGTGACCGTCGGCTATACACCAGACGGAAAGCCGACGCCTGCGCTGATCAAGAAATTTCAGGCGGTGACTGGATATACGGCAGAAGCGGACCTTGAGAGCCTGATCAAGGAGATGGTGGTCCGCGAATCCGACGGCAAGACCGAGATGCTGTTCTATCAAGACTGGGCTTCTGGCTCGGCGCTTCAGGTCGGCCTGGAATCTGCCGTCCATGCAGCGCTTGAGAAACTGCCGATTCCCAAGGTGATGACTTATCCGCTTCAATCCAACTGCAGGCTGCCGGGCTGGGACAGGGCCAGCTTCGTGCGACCTGTTCACGGGGTGATTGCGTTGCACGGAACCGAGGTGGTTCCGGTACGGGCACTTGGTATCGGAGCAGGGCGCAACACACGTGGGCACCGTTTCGAAGCGACGGTTGATCCGATCGTGGTTGCCGATGCGGACAGTTACCAAAAACAGTTGGCTGACGAAGGCGCTGTGATTGCTTCGTTTGCGGAGCGGCGTGCCGAGATCCTGCGCCAATTGCAGACAGTGGCAGCGAGCATCGGCGGCGGCGTGCAGCCGATCGATGACGACGCGCTGCTCGACGAAGTCACCGCGCTGGTCGAGCGCCCGAACGTGCTGGTCTGCGAGTTCGAGCCGGAGTTCCTCGCGGTGCCCGGCGAATGCCTGATTCTCACGATGAAGGCGAACCAAAAGTACTTTCCGCTGCTTGATGCGGCTGGTGCGTTGACGAACCGCTTTCTGGTCGTCAGCAACATCACGCCCGATGACCCGGGCGCGGTGATCGAAGGCAACGAGCGCGTGGTGCGGCCGCGGCTTGCGGATGCGAAGTTTTTCTATGATCAGGACCGCAAGAAAACACTGGTGTCCCGGATCGAGGCGCTTGGGCGGGTCGTCTATCACAACCAACTCGGTAGCCAGGGTGAACGCAGCGCACGGGTGGCGCGGATCGCACGCGCGATCGCAGAGCAGCTCGGCGACGCGGCGCTGGCTGAGCAAGCCAGTCGCGCCGCCGAACTGGCCAAAACTGACCTGTTGACCGACATGGTCGGCGAGTTTCCCGAACTGCAAGGCGTGATGGGCGGCTATTACGCGCGCCATGACGGCCTGCCCAAAGACATTGCGATCGCCATCGAGGACCATTACAAGCCGCGCTTTGCCGGCGACGAGTTGCCACGCAACATAACAGGTTTAGTGGTCGCGCTGGCTGACAAGCTGGAGACGCTGGTCGGCATGTTCGGCATTGGCAACGTGCCGACCGGGGACCGCGATCCGTTCGCGCTGCGACGGCATGCGTTGGGGGTTGTTCGGATGCTGATTGAGAAAAAGCTGCCGCTCGAACTTTTAAAAACCTTTGAGACTGCCTACGAAATCGTTAAGGATTCTTTGTCGGAAATTGGGCTGAATTCTGAATCAAGACTTTATTCCGCAAACACCGGTGTGCCTGATGGTGCCACGGTGAAAGTTCGCCGTGAGATTTCTCTGGACCCCACAACTCCAGACAGGCTTGAATTTTTTGCCTACGACCGGTTGAAGGGTTTACTTCGCGACCAAGGCTACAAGACACAGGAAATTGATGCTGTTGTGGATAGTCAACCACAGCTGCTTGACCGCATACCTCAATTTCTTGCTGCAGTCCGCGTGTTCACCCAATTGCCTGAGAGCCAATCGCTGGCCGCCGCCAACAAGCGCATCGGCAACATCCTGAAGAAATCGTCCGAGCAAGCACTGGGCGATGTCGATTCTTCGCTGCTTGAGGAACTCGCCGAACAGGCGCTTGCCGCCGCGATGCAGGACGTGACGCCGCGCGCCGACGCGCTGTTCGATGCCGGCGACTACACCGCCTCGCTGCAAACCCTGGCTGCACTCCGCGAGCCGGTCGATGCGTTCTTCGAGTCCGTTATGGTGAACGCCGAAGACGCCGCGCTGCGCCGCAACCGGCTGGCCCTGCTGCGCACGCTGCACCAGGCCATGAACCGCGTGGCCGACTTGTCGAAACTCGCGGTGGCCGCCGCATGAAAACCTCCGCGCCCAAGCTCGTCATCATGGACCGCGACGGCACCATCAACGAGGATCGCGACGACTTCGTGAAGACGGCCGACGAATGGATCGCGCTGCCCGGCGCGCTGGAAGCGATCGCCAAGCTCAACCATGCAGGCTGGCATGTGGTGGTCGCATCGAACCAGTCGGGTCTCGGGCGTGGCCTGTTCGACGTGGCGGCGCTGAATGCGATGCACAGCAAGATGTTCAAGCAGCTCGCGATGCTGGGCGGGCGCATCGACGCGGTGTTCTATTGCCCGCATACGCCCGATGAAAACTGCGCCTGCCGCAAGCCGCAGCCCGGGCTGTACCGGCAGATCGCGGAGCGCTACGGGCTCGACCTGGCAAACGTGCCGGTGGTGGCCGACAGCGCGCGGGACCTGCAGGCGGCGATCGCGGTCGGTGCGCAGCCGCACCTGGTGCGCACGGGCAAGTCGGCCGCGTTCGTCGCCGGCGCGCCGTTGCCGCAGGCGTTTCCGCCGCAGACGCAGGTCCATGCGGATCTGGGCGAGTTCGCCGCATTCCTGAATGCGCAGCAGGACGCCGCCGCAAAGACGGCAGCAGCCGCCTGATTGAACGGAACCCGGAAAGAAGAAACACCACCGATGGCCGCGCTGCGTTCGATCCTGCACCTGCTGTGGATGGCCGTGACGGTGATCCCCTGGGCCACGTTCGTGCTTATCGCATCGCTGTTCGTGAACAGCACCCGCGTCTACTGGATGTGCGCAGGCTGGCTGAAAGTGGCGGTGCGCGGCGGCGAGTTCATCCTCGGCATCGAGAACCGCATCACCGGCATGCAGCACCTGCCGCAGGGCGGCCAGGATGCGGCCGTGCTGCTGGTCAAGCACCAGTCGACCTGGGAGACGCTGGTGATGCCGGCCATCATGCCGCATCCACTCGCCTACGTGTTCAAGCGCGAGCTGCTCTACGTGCCGTTCTTCGGCTGGGCGATGGCGCGCATGGACATGATCCACATCGACCGCAGCCAGCGCGCGCGCGCGTTTGCGAAAGTGGTGGAGCAGGGCAAGCGGCTCACGGCCCAGGGGGTCTGGGTCATCATGTTCCCAGAAGGCACGCGCATCGAACGCGGCGAAGTCGGCCAGTACAAGGCCGGTGGTGCGCGGCTTGCGATCGAGTGCGGCGTGCCGGTGATCCCGATCGCGGTCACGTCGGCCAAATGCTGGCCCAGAAAAGCCTGGATCAAGACGCCCGGCGTGGTGGACATCTCGATCGGTCCGCCGATCGCAAGCCAGGGCCGCGAGCCGGACGACCTGATGCGCGAAGTGCGCGACTGGATCGAGGCCGAGATGCGCCGGCTCGACCCGCAGGCTTACCCGGCCGATGCGCGCGACGAAGCGGCGCCGCCGCCGATCGCGCCTGGCGTCAACACGCTTTGATGCACAGTCCGCAGCCTGCGACGCGCCGGTGGCCCATGCTCGATGCAGCGCGGCGCTTGCTTGTTGCGCTGCGCACGCCGGCCCCGCTCATCGCATCCGATATTGCTGCTGCTTCGCGGCATGCGTTGCCGGCGCTGCGCAAGAACAGTTTCGCCGCTGCGACGCTGACCCGCGCGCCAGTCGATTTTTATCAGTTGAATGTGGCTGGGGCACAGGCACACCCTGCGGATCCTGCTATGAAAATGGATGCAGCGGCGGTGTCGTCTGCCAGCCAGGCTGCGCACTTGGCCGAGTCTGCTGGGAGCACCGATCCTGCGTTTGCGCCGGCAACAGCAGGCCGCAGCGCGCCGATCGGGTTTTCGTTGAAACGCAGTGCGCGTCGCAGCATCGGGCTGTCGGTGCGTGCCGGCGCGCTGCTCGTGAGCGCGCCGAAATGGGCAACGCTTGCGCAGATCGATGCGGCGTTGCAGCAGCACGCCGACTGGATTTGCAGCAAGCTCGACCAGGCGCGCCACGCGCAGGCACTGCTCGGCGCCGCGGCGGCCGTATCCCGCTGGCACGACGGTGCGCCGATCGCCTATCACGGCCGGCAGTTGCGCCTGCGGCTCGATCCGGTCGCCGGTGTACCGGGCAGCATGCAGCTGGTCGATGCCGGCTTGGCGGCCGCGTGCGAACCTGTCTTGCGCGAACTGGCTCCAGCGTCGACCGGGCCGTCAATCGACATGGCTACCGACACAACTGCTGAACCAGTCGGCCTGTTGTGCGTGGCGCTGCCAGCCGACGCACCGGCTGCTGCCATCCGCGCTGCGGTCCGCCAGTTTCTGTGGGCGCGCGCGCAGACGCATTGCGTCGAACGGCTCGACCATTTCGCTGCGCCCATGGGCGTGCGCTGGCACAAGCTCACGGTGAGCAACGCCGCGACGCGCTGGGGCAGCGCAAGTGCGAACGGCTCGATCCGGCTGCACTGGCGGCTCATTCAGCTCGCGCCCGAACTGCTCGACTACGTGGTCGTGCATGAGCTCGCGCATCTGCGGCAGATGAACCACAGCCCGCGCTTCTGGGCGGTGGTCGCTGATGTGCTGCCGGACTATTTGACATTGCGCAAGCGGCTGAAGGCATTGACGTTGCCGCCCTGGGAGTGATTGGGCTCTTCCCCGGCACAACGCTGCCTTGTGGATCGGCTCTTGGCTAACCCCCCCCCCCAACCGGGGGCGGCGCCAGAGGCATGGCTTCAGCCACCGCGGCGCCTGCTGGATTGGGCCGTTCTACGGGTTCATCGGTTGTGGGTGGCAGATCGGGGGCGTCGAATGGACCACAATTTCAGGATCGTTTCCAGATCCCTGGAAATCAGCCGCTCGTCCGTCTCATGCAACAACCACCCGAACCAGCCGACGCCTCGAACAACCCGCTGTGGCAGCGCATTGCCGACAGTCTGGCGCGGCAGGGGCTGATGCAGCATCTGGGCGTGCGGCTGCTGCGCGTGGAGGCGGGGCTCTGCGAAATCGCGCTGCCTTACTCGAATAAGGTGACGCAGCAGCAGGGAGGCTTTCATGGCGGGGCGATGGGGGCGCTGGCGGACATCGCGGGCGGCTATGCGGCGCTGTCGGTGGCGGCCGAAGGCATGGAAGTCACCACCGTTGAATACAAGATCAACTTCGTCGCCGCGTTCACCGGTGGCGAGCTGCGCGCGACGGGGCAGGTCGTCAAGGCCGGCCGGCGCATCATCGTGACGACTGCCCAAGTGTTGCACCACGGCGCGGACGGCGCGGCGCCCAGCGTCTGCGCGCTGATGCAGCAGACGCTGGTGCCGGTGCCCATGACCTATTGAACAACCCTGCAACTGAGGAGACCTGAGATGAGCCTGCCCGGCCTGAACTTCCAACTCGGCGGCGACATCGATGCGCTGCGCGATGCCGTGCACGATTTCGCGCAAAGCGAGATCGCGCCGCGCGCGGCCGAGATCGATCACAGCGACCAGTTCCCGATGGACCTGTGGCGCAAGATGGGCGCAGTCGGCGTGCTCGGCATCACGGTGCCCGAAAGCTACGGCGGCGCCGACATGGGCTATCTCGCGCACATGATCGCGATGGAAGAAATCTCGCGTGCATCGGCCAGCGTGGGCTTGTCGTACGGCGCGCACAGCAACCTGTGCGTGAACCAGATCCGGCGCAACGGCAGCGATGAGCAGCGCAGGAAATACCTGCCAAAACTGGTCAGCGGCGAGCACGTCGGTGCGCTCGCGATGAGCGAAGCCGGCGCAGGCAGCGATGTGATTTCGATGAAGCTGAAGGCGCAGGACAAGGGGGGCCACTACCTGCTCAACGGCACGAAGATGTGGATCACGAACGGCCCGGACGCCGATGTGATGGTGGTCTATGCGAAGACCGAGCCCGAACTGAACGCGCGCGGCATCACCGCGTTCATCGTCGAAAAAGGCATGGCTGGCTTCTCGACCGCGCAAAAGCTCGACAAGCTCGGCATGCGCGGCAGCCATACCGGCGAAATGGTGTTCCAGAACGTCGAAGTGCCGGCCGCGAACATCTTAGGCGGGCTGAACCAGGGCGCGAAGGTGCTGATGAGCGGCCTCGATTACGAACGCGCGGTGCTCGCCGCCGGCCCGGTCGGCATCATGCAGGCGGTGCTCGACAACGTGGTGCCATACATCCACGACCGCAAGCAGTTCGGCACCAGCATCGGCGAATTCCAGCTCGTGCAGGGCAAGGTCGCCGACATGTACACGGTGCTGCAGGCCGGCCGCGCGTATCTCTACACGGTCGGCAAGAACCTCGACAGCCTGGGCGACGCGCACGTGCGCCAGGTGCGCAAGGACTGCGCAAGCCTGATCCTCTGGACCGCCGAGCAGGCCACGCGCATGGCCGGCGACGGCATCCAGCTGTTCGGCGGCAACGGCTACATCAACGAATATCCGCTCGGGCGCCTGTGGCGCGATGCCAAGCTCTATGAGATCGGCGCTGGCACCAGCGAAATCCGGCGCATGCTGATCGGGCGCGAGCTGTTTTCAGAAACCATGTAGACCGCGGCTGCTGATTCGGGGGGGGGGGCTGCTCAACTGACCTCGGCCGCTTCCGGGAATGCGATCTCGATGCGGTCGAAATCCGGGTCGGCGGCGAGCCGTTGCGCGAACAGCGCGATCAGGTATTCGGCGCTGCCTAGCCAGGGCGAGCCGATGCGGGTGACCATGTTCGATGAATTCGCGCACTCGAGCCGGCGCTTCGAGCCGACCAGCCGGTGATGCCGGACTTCGAGTCGATAGCAAAGCCGTTCCATCGCGCCGGATGCGGCCCGATGCACGACTTCGCCTTCGGCTACTGTGGTCCCGTCTTCATGCGCGATGACCATCGGCAACACGTCGAGTGCATGGTCGTGAACGCACAGGGCCGAAATGGCGGGTCCATGAAATGCGGCGTTGAATGCGGGTTGGATGTTCATTGATGCGTCGGGCATGGGTTCAGGGGGTAGCCATCAAATCATGAAAGAACGCAGACGACCATAGCTCCTTCCAAGGACAACGTGAGGAAATACTTGGAAACAAGTTGCACATCGTCGTTACGTGCAGGGTTTGGCAGCGCTCTCCTGGCCTGCACGCATTGCATCGATGCAGGGCAACGCAGGTCAGTTCCGTCGCAAAACGCTGCCGAATGAGATTGCCGAACGCGCGCGCAGGCAAGTGATGAATGAAAATCATTTGCATCTGAGACGCTAGAATCGGGAATTCCGATGAAAGCTCACATCGTCCCATCCGCTCCCGCATCTGCCGTCCGTGCCGACGCGCCGCTTGCGGTGCCGAGCGCCGGGCGTCGCGCCCATTGGCTGAAAACCTTGCACGAATGGCATTGGGTGAGTTCGGCGCTGTGCCTGATCGGCATGCTGCTGTTTGCCGTCACCGGTATCACGCTCAATCATGCAGCGCAGATCGAGAGCAGGCCGGTGGTGACGAGCAGACAGGCCCGCCTGGACGCCACGCTGCTGGCTCGTCTGACGGCGCCGGACCATGACCCCGCGGACAAGAGCGGCACCGCGCGCAATGCGCCATTGCCGGCCGAGCTTCGGGCTTGGGTGGGCCAATCGTTCGACATCGACACGAAAGGCCGACTGGCCGAGTGGAGTGCCGATGAAATATACCTCTCGATGCCGCGACCCGGCGGCGATGCGTGGCTGCGCATCGGTCTCGCCGATGGGCAGGCCGAGCTCGAGCGCACCGATCGCGGCTGGATCTCGTACCTGAACGATCTGCACAAAGGCCGCCGTGCCGGGCTCGCCTGGAGTTGGTTCATCGACATTTTTGCCGCCGCCGTGCTGCTGTTTTCGATCACCGGCCTGCTGATCCTGAAGATGCATGCGTTGCGGCGGCCGTTCACCTGGCCGATGGTCGGTCTCGGGTTGCTCGCGCCGGCATTGCTTGCGCTGCTGTTCGTCCACTGAATCCGAGAAGAAAGAAATAAGGAAGCTGCCTTGCTGATCCGTTATTCCCTCACGGCCGCCGCCGCCGCGTTGGGCGCCGTGCCGGCTTTCGCCGCCGGGCTGGCCGTGACCGTCACGGTGCCGCGCCTGTCGGTGTCCGAATATCACCGCCCATACGTTGCCGTCTTTGTCGAACGGGCCGATAACAGCACGCTGGCCAGCACGCTGGCGCTCTGGTATGACGTGCGCAACAAGCCCAACGACAAGGGCGAAGAAGGCACCAAGTGGCTGAAAGACCTGCGCCAGTGGTGGCGCCGCGGCGGGCGTGAACTGTCGGTGCCGATCGACGGCGTGACGGGCGCGACCAAGCCGGCCGGCCAATACCCGCTGGCCTTCGAGGAAGGCACAACAGGGTTGCCGCAACTGCCGCCCGGCAACTACCGGCTGGTGGTGGAGGCGGCGCGCGAGGTCGGCGGGCACGAGGTCGTGCTTCTGCCGTTCCGGTGGCCGCTGGCGGCCGGCCAGCCGATCGTCGCCTCGGGCAAGGAAGAGCTCGGCCAGATCACGCTCGGCCCGAAGCCCTGAACCACGATGGCCGTCCATTCCTCATTTTCGAAAGCTGCTCCATGACCTATTCCATTCGCTGCGCGGCCGCCGCCATGCTCGCCATCACATCGATCGCGGCGCAGGCGCACAACCTCTGGCTGCTGCCATCGACCACCGTGCTGTCCAAGCCCGACACGATCAGCGTCGATGCGGCGGTCTCGAACGACCTGTTCGTCGCCAACCACAGCGCGCTGCGACTCGACGGCCTGCGGATCACCGCGCCGGACGGCAGCACCGTCAAGCCGGAGCACGAAGCCAGACTCAAGTACCGGTCGGTGTTCGACGTGGCCGTGGTGCAGCCCGGCACCTGGCGCATCGCGGTGCTCAACGACGGCGCCTTCGCGTCATGGAAGGACAAGGCCACCGGCAAGCCGGCGCGCGCGCGGGGCAACGCCGCGAACCATCGCGAAGGAAGTCCCCGCCGACGCGACCGACGTCGCGATCACGCAGACGGCCGGCCGGGTTGAAACCTTCGTCACGGTCGGCAAGCCGTCCGTGCCGGCGCCGATCGGCCAGGGTCTGGAGCTGGTGTCGGCCGGGTCGCCGACCGATCTGGTCAAGGGCGAGCCATCGACCTTCACGATGCTGCTGGACGGCCAGCCTGCTTCAGGCCTCGAAGTGACCGTCACGGCCGGCGACACGGTGTATCGCGACAAACTCGACGAGCTGAAGCTCAAGACCGACGCGCAAGGCCGGTTCACCGTGACGTGGCCGACAGCCGGCAAGTACTGGCTCGATGCGAGCATGAAGGACGACAAGACCACCGTGCCCAATGCAAGGGAGCGGCGCGTCTCGTATGCGCTGACGCTGGAAGTGATGCCCTGACGCGGCAGGCCGAGGCTTTCGTGACGGCCGTCCCGCCGCCCGGCGGCCGCTTCGGCTTTGGCGGGTTTTCCAGCTACGCGAACGATCCGACGCCGCGCCGGGCCGATCCTGCGCGGTTGCAGCGCCTGGCCGGCAGCACGATGGGGACGCACTGGTCGCTGCTGTTTGACAATCCGGCCATGCTGCCGCTCGAAGCGGTGCGCCGGACGATCGATGCCGCGCTCGACCGCGTGATCGCGCAGATGAGCACCTGGGAGCTGGCATCGGACATCAGTCGGTACGCGGCGGCGCCGGCCGGCTCGCGCCACCCGCTCACGCCGCAGTTCGCCACCGTGCTGGCCTGCGCGCTGCGCTGGGCCGAAGCCAGCGGCGGCGCGATCGACCCGACCATCGGCCCGCTGGTCGCCGCCTGGGGCTTCGGCGCGAACGCCGCGCGCGGCGCCGGTGTCGCCGTCGTGCCGCCGACCGATGCCGAACGGGTCGATGCACAGGCTCGCACCGGCTGGCAGCGGCTCGACTTCCGGCCGGACGAGGCCACCGTGCTGCAGCCGGGCGGGTTCGAGCTCGACCTGTCCGGCGTCGCCAAGGGCTTCGCGGTTGATCACGTGACGCAGGCGCTGCTCGCGCTCGGCCTCGGACATTTGCTGATCGAGATCGGCGGCGAACTTCGCGGCGTCGGACAGCGGCCCGGCGGCAGCGCGTGGCAGGTTCGGATCGACGGCGCCGCCGGCGTGCTGAACCTCTCCGACATGGCGGTCGCCACGTCGGGCACGCGCTGGCAGGTGCGTCGGCACGGCGAGCGCTGCTGGTCGCACACGATCGACCCGCGCAGCGGCAAGCCGACCGCGCCTGCGCTGTCGTCGGTCACGGTGCTGCATCCGAGCTGCATGGACGCGGATGCGCTCGCGACGGTGCTGATGGTGCTCGGGCCGGTTCAAGGCATGGCCTTCGCCGAGACGCATCGGGTGGCCGCGCATTTTCTGCAGGACGGTGTGCCTGACGCGCCAGGCAGCCTACCCGGGGTTTCCGTCAGCACCGGCTGGAGCGCAGGCCCCGTGCGATCATGAACGAGCTGGCGTCGCGGGCCGCCGGGGCGGCAGCGATGCTGCTCGGCTATGCGCTGCTGTGCGCGGCGGTGTTCGCGCGGGAACGCCGCCGCCGGCAGGCCGCGCTGCAGGCTGGTCGGACGCTCGCCCAGATCGGGCCGCAGCCGGCCGTGCTGGTGGCGTTCGCAAGCCAGACCGGCCAGGCCGAGGCTATCGCTTGGCGCACCGCGCGCAGCCTGCACGCGGCGGGCGAGGCGGTGCGGGTGCTGGCGCTCGACCAGGTCGATGCCGCGCTGCTGGTCGAGACGCGCCGTGCGCTGTTCATCGCCAGCACCTACGGCGAGGGCGACCCGCCCGACGGCGCCAGCCGGTTCGCCGATGCGGTGATGCGTGCGACGCCGTCACTGCCCGGCCTGCGCTTCGCGGTGCTCGCGCTCGGCAGCCGCGAATACGCGCATTTCTGCGGTTTCGGACGCACGCTCGATCGCTGGCTGCAGGCCACCGGCGCCACGCCGATCGCCGCGCGCATCGACGTGGACAACGGCGACGTGGCGGCGCTGGACGCATGGCAGCGGCTGTGGGGCGGGCCGGACCGGGAGCTGCCGCACGACGACGAGCCGGCTCCGGCCGCATGGCAGCTGGTCGCGCGCACCCGGCTCAACGACGGCAGCCTCGGCGCACCGTTGTACGAGCTGGGTTTCGCGGCCGCCTCCGACCTGGCCATGCATTGGGAATCGGGCGATCTCGCGCAGCTGTCGCTCGACGGCGACCACGGCCGGCCACGCGACTATTCGATCGCTTCGGTGCCGGCCGATGGCCGGCTCGAGCTGCTGGTGCGCCAGGAACTGCACGACGATGGTTCGCTCGGCGCGGCCTCGGGCCTGCTCACGGTGTGCCTGGCGGTCGGCGAGCGGGTGCGCCTGCGCGTGCGGCCGCATCGCCGCTTCCGGCTCGAGGACAACGCGGCGCGCCCGCTGATCCTGATCGGCAACGGCACCGGGCTGGCGGGCCTGCGCGGCCATCTGCGCGCACGTGCCGCGGCGGGCCGGACGGCGAACTGGCTGCTGTTCGGCGAGCGCCAGGCGGCGCATGACTTCCTGTGCCGGGGGGAGATCGAGCGCTGGCAAGCCAACGGCGTGCTGGAGCGGCTCGACATGGTGTTCTCGCGCGATACCCCCGACCGGCCCTACGTGCAGCATCGGCTGCTCGACGCCGGCGCTGCCGTGCGCGAGTGGGTCGGACGCGGTGCCGCGCTGTATGTCTGCGGCAGCTTGGCCGGCATGGCTGCGGGCGTCGATGCGGCGTTGCGCGAGGTGCTCGGCAGCCCGGAACTCGACGAACTGGCACGAGCCGGCCGCTACCGGCGCGATGTTTATTGAGCCTCCAGACGTTCAGTGATCTAAAGAGAAAAAGCAGCCCCAGCGCTTGCACATGCTGCGTAGTCAGCTATTTTTCGGATAGCAGACCTGACGCCGGACGAGCGGTCCTTACAGCCGACAAGTCAACCTCAAGTCAACCTCAAGTCAATTTCTTCTGGATAAAAAGTAAAGAAGCGAGTGAGAATCATTATCATTCACATTTATTCGTGGCGTCTGCTTCGATTCAGTTCATCAGCTAACTCCACGCGACTGCCGTCGTCGTCGTGGTCCGGCCGTTGCGCGACCAGCCATCGAGTTCTCGCTTCGTTTTCTTTTCTTGGGAGAATCTTCCTTGGCCTACATCAAGAGCCGCAAGCACGCGGTCGCGCGTGCCGTTCCCCTGATCCCGGGCGCCACCGCAGCCACTTTGCTGGCCGTCCTGCAGGTCGGCGCACAGGCCCAGCAACGGACACTGCCCGAAGTCCAGGTCCAGGCCCCATCGGAATTCAAGGCCGAGGAGTCCTCGTCGTCCAAGATGACCGCCCCGCTGGTCGACACGCCCAAAACGGTCACCGTGATTCCGCAGGAGGTGATCCGGCAGCTCAACGCGACCACGCTGGTCGAGGCGTTGCGTGCAACCCCCGGCATCACGTTCGGAGCCGGCGAAGGCGGCAATCCGCTCGGCGACCGTCCGGTGGTGCGCGGCTACGACACGCAGGCGAGCACCTACGTGGACGGCCTGCGCGACATCGCGCCGAGCACGCGCGAGGTGTTCAACCTCGAATCGATCGAAGTCATCAAGGGTCCGAACTCCACGGCCGGCGGTCGTGGCGGTGCCGGTGGCACCATCAACCTCTACACCAAGATGCCGCAGAAAGAGAACTTCTTCATCGGATCCGTCGGCTTGGGCACCGATCGATACCACCGCGAGACGATCGACTGGAACCGCACCTTCGGCGACAGCGGCGCGTTCCGGCTGAATCTGATGGACTTCGGCGCCGACGTGCCGGGCCGCGACGGTCCGAGCAACAAGCGCTGGGGCATCGCGCCGTCGATCGCCTGGGGGCTCGGCACGCCGACGCGATTTTCGGCGTCGTATTTCCACCTGCAGACGCGCGACATTCCCGACGGCGGCGCGCCCTACAACCTGCCGTCGGGGTTTCCGAGTTCGGGCGTGTTCGACATCCAGCCCACCTACGGCGGCAACCGCAACAACTGGTACGGCCTGTACGCGCGGGATTTCCGGTACGACGATTCGGACGCGCTGACGTTCAAGTTCGAGCACGACTTCAATCCCGATCTGAAATTCCGCAACATCACGCGGCTGACCGAATCCAGCATGAACTACATCTGGACGCAGCCCGACGACAGCCAGGGCAACGTCGCGCGCGGCCTGGTCTGGCGCCGCTTCAACGCGAGCGACCGCGCCAGCGACACGTACGCCAACGCGTCGGAGTTCACGGGCAAACTCAGGACCGGCGGCTTCAAGCACAGCTACACCGCCGGCCTCGAACTATCCCGCGAAAACGCCCGGAACGACACCTACACCCAGCTCAACGCGGCCTATGCGGCGCAGCAGAAATGCCCGGGCGGCGCGGGCGCCGGCTCCAGTTACGTCTGCACCAGCCTGACGAATCCGAACCCGAACGATCCCTGGCTCGGCGTGTTCGCGCCGGCCGGCAACCCGACCGACTACCGCACCGACACGGTGTCGCTGTACGGCTTCGACACCGTCGAGCTGACGCCGCAGTGGCTGCTCAACGGCGGGCTGCGCCTGGATCGCTACAGCACGCGCCAGACCAGCCCGTTCCCGACCACGACGGCGGCCGGCGGCCTGAGCCTGCCGGTGCGCACCGGCGCGGCGCGCCCCGAGTTCTCGCGCGACGACACGCTGGTCAACCACCAGGTGGGCGCGGTCTACAAGCCGGCGCCAAACGGCAGCATCTACCTGTCGCTCGGCACTTCGTCGCTGCCGGCCGGCAGCGTGCTCGGGCAAGGCTCCGAGACGCAGGCCCTCGGCGGCACCGTGAACGGCGTGGCCAACAGCCCGATCGACCTGGCGCCCGAGCGCAACCGCAGCGTCGAGCTCGGCACCAAATGGGACCTGCTGAACCGGCGCCTGTCGCTGACCGGCGCGATCTTCCAGATCGACACCACCAACGCGCGCGTCGTCAACCCGGTCGACGGCACGGCCGCGCTGGCGGGCGACAAGCAGGTGCGCGGCTTCGAACTCGGCTTCTCCGGCAACGTCACGCGCCAGGTGCAGGTGTTCGGCGGCTACACCTACCTCGACAGCAAGAGCAGGAATCTGGGCCTGAGCAGCACCACCAATGCCAGCGGCGCCACCGTCTACGTGCCGAACCCCGCGACCGGCCAGTTGTTTCCGAACACGCCGAAGCACAGCGCCAGCCTCTGGGCCTCGTATCAGCCGACGCCGGCGCTGAAGTTCGGCCTCGGCGCGTTCGCCCAAAGCGAAGTCTTCGGCGGCTACGCGCTGGTGGCGGGCACCGGTGGCCAGACACTGTTGCGCCGCCGCGTGCCGGGCTTCACCCGGTTTGACGCACTGGTCAGCTACGCCGTGACGCGCAACTTCAGCCTGCAGCTGAACGCACAGAACTTCACCAACCGGATCTACTACAACACCGCGTATGCGGCGCACTATGCAAACCTGGCGCCAGGGCGATCCTTCGTGCTGACCGGCACGTATGCGTTCTAGGCCGCCTCGGCTGCGGCCGGCCGGCGCGCTGGCCGGTGCCCGGACGCAGCCTCGCAGGACCGCCGAAGGTGCGCGTTTGAAAGCGAGATACGGTCCGGCATGATGCTGCACGTTCCCGCCGTGCTGGACCGCGCGCAGGTGCAGAGCCTGCGCGCACGACTCGACGCCGCCGAGTGGAGCGATGGCCGCGCCACGGTCGGCGACCAGGGCGCGCAGGTCAAACGCAACCGCCAGCTCGACCCGGATGCGGCGCTGACCCGGGCGCTGGGCAGCGAAATCCTCGCGGCGCTCGGACGCCACGCGCTGTTCTTTTCGGCCGCACTGCCACTGCGCTTTCTGCCGCCGCTGTTCAACCGCTATGAAGGCGGCGAGCACTACGGGCTGCACATCGACGGCGCGGTGCGGCGCCTGTCCGGCGGAGAGCAGCTGCGCACCGACCTGTCCTGCACTCTGTTTCTCGGCGATCCGGAAGACTATGAAGGCGGCGAACTCGAAGTGGTCGACACCTACGGCGTGCACGAGGTCAAGTTGCCGGCGGGCGACCTGATCCTGTATCCGTCGACCAGCCTGCACCAGGTGCTGCCCGTGACGGGCGGCGTACGCATCTGCGCTTTCTTTTGGCTGCAAAGCATGGTGCGCGACAACCACCGGCGCGGCCTGCTGTTCGCGCTGGACCAGAGCATCCAGTCGCTGCGCGCGCGCCATGGCGACTCCCCGGAAACCGTCGCGCTGGCCGGTCACTACCACAATCTGCTGCGGATGTGGACCGAGGTGTAGCGGCCGGCGTCTCATCCGGCAACCTGGGCCGTCTCGGGTCGAGCCCCTGAGTTACCCTGGCACACCATGAACACCGAACGCGAAAAGATGATCGCCGGCGAGCTGTACGACCCGCACGACGAGGCGCTGGTGGCCGGCCGCAAGCGCGCCCGCGACCTTTGCTGGGCGCTGAATGCGACGAGCGAGGATCAGGCCGATGAGCGCCGCCGGCTGCTGCGCGACCTGTTCGGGCAGGGCGGGGATTCGGCCTGGATGCAGCCGCCGTTCTACTGCGACTACGGCCGCAACATCGAGCTCGGCGAGCGTGTCTTCTTCAACTTCAACTGCGTGGTGCTCGACGTGTGCCCGGTGCGCATCGGCAGCTTCACCATGTTCGGGCCGGCGGTGCAGATCTACACGGCGCTGCATCCGCTCGATGCGGTGGCGCGGCGCGGCAGGGAATACGGCAGTCCGGTTCGCATCGGCTCGGACGTCTGGGTCGGCGGCGGCGCGATCATCCAGCCCGGCGTGACGATCGGCTCGCGCAGCGTGATCGGCGCCGGCAGCGTGGTCACGCGCGACATTCCGGACGATGTGATCGCGGTCGGCAATCCGTGTCGCGTGCTGCGCTCGATCCAGGATGCGCCGGCCGATGGCCGATCGATGCAGGCTTGAGCATCTGAGCAGCGACATCGATGGACCGCCTGCTGTCGATGCGCACGTTCGCCGAGGTGGTGGATCAGGGCGGCTTCGCGGCGGCCGCGCGCAGCCTGGAGCTGTCGCCTGCGGTCGTGACCCGGCTCGTCGGCGACCTCGAAGCGCATCTGGGCACACGGCTGCTGCAACGCACCACACGCCGCGTGGCGCTGACCGAAGCCGGCGATGCGTATCTGGCACGGCTGCGGCCGATCCTGGCCGCGCTCGAAGAAGCCGATCAATCGGCGCTGACCCAGACCCGCGCGATGAGCGGCACCGTGCGCATCGCGGCCACGCCGTCGCTCGCGTTGCACCTGCTGGCGCCGCTGGCAGCCGAATTCCGGATCGAGCAGCCACAGGTCACGCTCGACGTGCACGTGGAGCTGTCGGCCGAAGCGTTCGTGGAGGATTACGACCTCACGCTGCTGGTGGCGGATGCGACGTTCGATGCTGCGGTGGTGGCGCGCCGGCTGATCGACTCGGACCGGCTGCTGTGCGCGGCGCCGCGCTACCTGCAGCGGGCCGGCACGCCGCGGGAGCCGGCCGATCTGGCCCGGCATGCGGCCGTGACGTTGAAGATCCCGACCGTCCCGGTCGCCAGCGCGTGGCGGATCGAGCGGATCGCCGATGCCACTGCGGTCGAAGTCGCCATGCGCAGCGCGTTCGTGAGCAACCATATCGAAGTGCTGCTGCGCGCGGTGCTGGACGGCTGCGGCATCGGCGCGCTGCCGATGCATCTGGTGGCGCCACACGTTGCGCAGGGCGAGCTGGTCCACCTGCTGCCGGGCTGGCGCAGCGGCCACGGCGTGGTCTATGCGGCATTGCCGAGCCGCAAGTTCCTGCCGGCGCGCACGCGTGCGCTGCTCGATTTTTTGCTTAAGCAGACCGAAACGCTGCGCGACGGATCCAAACCGTCAAGCACCTGACAGCCGGCTGAAAAGGTCGTTGCAGCCGGAATTCAAGTGGGCGATTAATTTCGATTTCTGCAATGATGAATTGATTGAGAGCCTGTTTTTAATCTAATTCAGCAAGAGTAAAGTTCACCCCATCGATGAGCCGCAGCCACAGTTGAACGACTCACCGAGGCTGGACAGACGGGACCAACGAAGCCCGCCGATGCCCGGGAAACTTACTCATCAACTGAAGTGAAACAGGACTTTTTTTCCCAAGGAAATCATCATGAACATGAAGTTCGCATCCGCCATCGTCATCGCCTCTGCCGCACTGGGCGCTTCCAGCAGCTTCGCCTTCGGCACCAGCCACGACAACGGTGTCTGGTCCGCCGGCAACGCCAGCGCCATCGCGCTGAACCCGAATGGCGACACGGTCACGCAGCCGGCGTTCCACGAAGCGGAAAGCCGTGGCCAGGTCAGTAACAGCGTCGCGCAGAACCGCGCCGTGCTGACCGCAGTGGCGGTCAACCCGCAAGGCCCGGCCGTGGTCCAGCAGCCGGTCTTCCAGGCTCAGCAGACCCGCGCTGCGGTCCGCCGGGAAGTCGCACAGACCCGCACCGTGCTGCCGGCGGTGGCGCTGAACCCGAACGGTGACGATGCGTTGCCGCCATCGGTCGCCCAGCGCCGCGTGACGCCGCAACCGGTGCTGGCCGCAAGCGTGCGTGACGGCAGCCGCTTCGGCGCCGAGTAACGTTCAGCTTGCGGTCCCAGCGACCGCTTCCACACCACCCGCCGGCCACCCCGGCGGGTTTTTTTCGTGTGCCGGTCGATACTGATGAATTGCCTCTGCGCGCGGCACAATCACCCGCATGCCCTCCCCGATCGACCACCTTCTGTCCAACAATCGCGCCTGGGCCACCACGATGGAAGCGCAGCGGCCCGGTTTCTTCAGCCGGCTCGCGCAGCAGCAGACGCCCAAATACCTGTGGATCGGCTGCGCCGACAGCCGGGTGCCGGCCAACGAGATCACCGGGCTCGATCCCGGCGAGGTGTTCGTGCACCGCAACGTCGCGAATCTGGTCGTGCATTCGGATTTGAACGCGCTGTCGGTGATCCAGTTCGCGGTCGATCATCTGCACGTCGAACACATCATCGTGGTCGGTCATTACGGTTGCGCGGGCGTGCGCGCCGCGATGCGCGGCACCCGCGTGGGCCTGGCCGACAACTGGCTGCGCCACCTGCGCGACATCCGGCTGCGGCACCGCGGCCGCATCGAACACCTGCCGGAAGGCGAACGCGAGAACGCACTGTGCGAAGTCAACGTGATCGAGCAGGTCGGCAACGTCGCGTGCTCCACGGTGCTGCAGGACGCCTGGGCGCGCGAGCAGGACGTGACGGTGCACGGCTGGGTATACGGCGTGCACGACGGCCTGCTGAAAGACCTGGACGTGAGCATGAAGCGCGGCGACGAGCCGGTGGATGTGTTTGCGAATGCGTTGAAGCGCTACCCGCGCGGCCCGGCGCGCGATGCGGTGCTGCCGGCATGAACGGCAGCGCTACCGTGTTCCCGCAGCGGCTCGATTCGCCGCTCGCCTACGACATCGCGAAAGCGATGATGGATGGTTTCAACCGGCACTATCAGCTGTTCCGCAGCGAGTCGGCGCGCGCCAAGCAGCGCTTCGAGACGGCCGACTGGCATGCCCAGCAGCGCGCGCAGCGCGAACGCATCGAGTTCTATGACCTGCGCGTGCGCGAATGCGAGCGGCGCCTGGACAAGGAATTCCACGCGGGCGAGCAGCCGATGGACGTCTGGCATCAGGTCAAGCTGCACTACATCGGGCTGCTGGTAAATCACCTGCAGCCCGAGCTGGCCGAGACGTTTTTCAATTCGGTCACGACCAAGATCCTGCACCGCACGCACTTTCACAACGACTTCATCTTCGTGCGGCCCGCGGTCAGCACCGAATACATCGACAACGATCTGCGCGAAGCCCGGCCCACGTACCGCGCGTACTACCCGGCGCAGGGTGATCTCGCGCAGATACTGCAGCGCCTGATCGAGGACTTCGAGCTGCAATGCCCGTTCGAAGACCTCGACGCGGACGTGCAGCAGATCGCCGAGGCGATGACGGCGCGCATCGGCCGTGCCAAGCTGCGCGCGAACTTTCAGCTGCAGGTGCTGACCAGCCTGTTCTATCGCAACAAGGGCGCCTATGTGGTCGGCAAGATCATCAACGGCTTCAGCGAAATCGCGTTTGCGCTGCCGATCCTGCACAACGACGGCGCCCAAGTCGTGATCGACGCGGCGCTGTTCGGCGAAGACGACCTGCAGGTGCTGTTCAGCTTTGCACGTGCCTATTTCATGGTGGACATGGCGATTCCGTCGGCCTACGTGCAGTTCCTGCGTTCATTGATGCCGCGGGTGCCGCGCGGCGAGCTCTACAACGCGCTGGGCCTGGCCAAGCAGGGCAAAACCCTGTTCTATCGCGACTTTCTCTATCACCTACGCCATTCCACGGACAGCTTTCGCATTGCACCCGGTATCAAGGGCATGGTGATGCTGGTATTCGACCTGCCATCGTTCCCCTATGTGTTCAAGGTCATCAAGGACTTCTATCCGCCGCAGAAGGACACCACGCGCGAGCAGATCAAGGGCAAGTACCAGCTCGTGAAGCGGCATGACCGGGTCGGGCGCATGGCCGATACGCTCGAATACAGCGAGGTCGCGTTTCCCAGAGCCCGCTTCACCGACGAGCTGATCGCCGAGATCGAGCAGTTCGCGCCGAGCCAGCTCGAGATCAGCGACCGTGACGGCGACGGCCAGACCGAGGTGATCCTGAAGCACGTGTACATCGAACGCCGCATGATCCCGCTCAACATCTATCTGCAGGAAGCGTTCGACCTCGGGCTGGAAGACCCGCACGCGAAGCGTCAGATCGAGAAGAGCGTGGTCGAATACGGCAACGCGATCAAGGACCTGGTGGCCGCCAACATCTTCCCCGGCGACATGCTCTGGAAGAACTTCGGCATCACGCGAAACGGCAAGGTCGTGTTCTATGACTACGACGAGATCGAATACATCACCGAAAGCAACTTCCGCAAGGTGCCGATGCCGCGCAACGAAGAAGACGAGATGAGCGGCGAAATCTGGTATTCGGTCGGCAGGCACGACGTATTCCCCGAAACGTTCGGCCCGTTCCTGCTCGGCAACGACGCGGTGCGAGAGGTGTTCATGCGCCACCATGCCGATCTGCTCGACGTGAACTTCTGGCAAGGTCACAAGGAACGCATCAAGGCGGGCCACGTATTCGACGTGTTCCCGTACGAACAGGCCAAGCGCTTCGCACGGCCGGGCGGGGTGCCGACCGTCAACTAATTGAAACGAGGGAGTTATTCGAATGAACGCATCGAACCACCGTGAACAAGCCGGCAGCAGCGATCCCGTGGTGATCGTCGGTGCGGCCCGCACGCCGATGGGCGGCTTCCAGGGCGACTTCGCCACGCTGGCCGCACATGACCTCGGTGGCGCCGCGATCCGCGCGGCCCTCGACCGCGCCGCGGAAGGCTCGAGGTTCACGCCCGAGATGGTCACCGAAGTGTTGTTCGGCAACTGCCTGATGGCCGGCCAGGGCCAGGCTCCCGCGCGGCAGGCCGCGTTCAAGGGCGGCCTGCCGAAAAGCGCGGGCGCGGTCACGTTGTCGAAGATGTGCGGCTCCGGCATGCGCGCTGCGATGTTCGCGCACGACATGCTCAAAGCCGGCAGCCACGATGTGCTGGTCGCCGGCGGCATGGAGAGCATGACGAACGCGCCGCATCTGCTTCCGAAAGGCCGCGGCGGCATCCGCATCGGCCATGACCGCGTGCTGGACCACATGATGCTCGACGGCCTGGAAGACGCCTATGAAGCGGGCCGATCGATGGGCACCTTTGGCGAAGACTGCGCGGCCAAGTACCACTTCACGCGCGAGCAGCAGGACCAGTTCGCCACTCGCAGCGTCCAGCGCGCGCAGGAGGCCACGAAGTCCGGCGCGTTCGCCGACGAGATCACGCCCGTCAATGTCAAGACGCGCAAAGGCGAGGTTGAAGTCAAGATCGATGAAGGCCCGGGCAAGATCAACGTCGACAAGATTCCGACCTTGAAGCCCGCTTTCAAGAAGGACGGCACCGTGACGGCCGCGAGCAGCTCATCGATCAACGACGGCGCTGCCGCGCTGGTAATGATGCGCGCATCCACCGCTGAGCGGCTCGGCTGCAAGCCGCTCGCGCGCATCGTCGCGCACGCCACGCACGCGCAGGAGCCCAACTGGTTTGCCACCGCACCGATCGGCGCAACGCGCAAGGTGCTCGACAAGGCCGACTGGAAAGTCGAAGACGTAGACCTGTGGGAAATCAATGAAGCGTTCGCGGTGGTGCCGATGGCGCTCATGACCGAGCTGAAGCTGCCTGCCGACATCGTGAACGTGAACGGCGGCGCCTGCGCACTCGGCCACCCGATCGGCGCGAGCGGCGCGCGCATCATGGTCACGTTGATCTATGCGCTGAAGAACCGGGGCCTGAAAAAAGGTGTGGCGACGTTGTGCATCGGCGGCGGCGAGGCGACCGCTATTGCGCTGGAATTACTATAAAAATAGTAGCTGACTATGCAGTAGCGACTCGCGCATTCGGCCAGTTTTACTTAAAGACTCGCGTTTCCCAGCCAGTCCATTTGCTTTTCCCACCCCAGGAGCACTCCGCATGAACAAGAGCCATACTTTCGTCCTGCGATCGATCACCGCAGCGCTTGCAACAACGCTGCTTGCCGCCGTGCCCGCGCAGGCCCAGACCCGCGACGATGCGCTGCTGGCCGCCGCCACGGCCGAAAAATCGGCCGTCATCGCCACCCTTGAAAAGCTCGTCAACATCGAGACCGGCACCGGCAACGCGGAAGGGCTCGCGGCTTATGCAAACCTGCTCGAAGACGAGTTGAAGAAGCTCGATTTCCAGGTCACCCGCCACCAGGCTGCGGAAGGCAAGGTCGGCGACAACCTGGTCGGCGTGCGCCGTGGCAAGGGCGGCAAGAACATCATGCTGCAGTCGCACATGGACACCGTCTACCTGAAAGGCATCCTCGACAAGGCGCCGTTCAAGATCGAGGGCAGCAAGGCATACGGCCCCGGCATCGCCGACGACAAGAGCGGCAACGCGGTGGTGCTGCATACGTTGAAGCTGCTGCGCGAACGCGGCTTCGAAGATTACGGAACCATCACGGTGCTGTTCAACACGGATGAGGAAAAAGGCTCGTTCGGCTCGCGCGACCTGATCCAGGCCGAAGCGGCCAAGGCCGACTACATCCTGTCGTTCGAACCGACGTCCGCGGGCAAGGAAAAGTTCTCGCTCGGCACGTCGGGCATCGCCTATGTATTCGCCGACATCAGGGGCCGGGCATCGCATGCTGGCGCTGCGCCGGAGCAGGGCGTGAACGCGCTGGTCGAAGCCGCCGACCTCGTGCTGCGCACGCAGGACATCGACGACAAGGCCAAGGACCTGCGCTTTAACTGGACGATCGAGAAGGCCGGCAACGTCTCCAACATCATCCCGGCCGAGGCAAGCCTGCAAGCGGATATGCGCTATGCGAGGACGGAAGACTTCGACGCGGCGATCAAGTCGCTGGAAGACAAGGCGCAGAAGAAGCGTCTGCCTGATGCAGAGGTCAAGATTCGTGTGACGAAAGGCCGACCTGCCTTTAATGCGGGGGAGGGCGGCAAGGCGCTGGTCGATAAGGCAGCTGAGTTCTACCGGCAAGCCGGCGGCGAAGTCGGCATCGAGCCGCGCACCGGCGGCGGCACCGACGCAGCCTATGCGGCGCTGTCCGGCAAACCGGTGATCGAAAGCCTGGGCCTGCCGGGCTTCGGCTATCACAGCGACAAGGCCGAGTGGGTCGATCTCGATGCGATTCCGCGGCGGCTCTACATGGCCGCCAAGCTTGTGATGGAACTCGGCTCGGGCAAGTAGCCTGCTATCAGACCATCATGCTGCTGAGCGCCGACCAGGAAGCCGTCCGCGACGCTGTGCGCGCATTCGCGCAGGAGCAGCTGTGGCCGTACGCTGCGCGCTGGGACAAGGAGCGCACGTTTCCAGCAGAAGCCCATCGCGGCCTGGCCGAGCTCGGCGCCTACGGCATCTGCGTGCCGGAAGCGCTTGGCGGTGCCGGGCTCGACTATCTGACCCTGTCGCTGGTGCTTGAAGAGATCGCAGCGGGCGACGGTGGCACCAGCACTGCGATCAGCGTCACCAACTGCCCGGTCAACGCGATCTTGATGAAGCACGGCAGCGCCGCGCAGCAACGGCAGTGGCTCGCGCCGCTTGCGCAAGGCAAGATGCTCGGCGCGTTCTGCCTGACCGAGCCGCATGTGGGCAGCGACGCATCGGGTTTGCGCACGACCGCGGTGCGGGATGGCGACCACTATGTGCTCAACGGGGTCAAGCAGTTCATCACGAGCGGCAGGAACGGCGATGTGGCCATCGTCATTGCGGTGACCGACAAAAGCGCTGCCAAGAAAGGCATGAGCGCGTTCCTGGTGCCGACCGGCACAGCAGGCTACGTCGTGGCCCGCATCGAGGACAAGCTCGGCCAGCATTCGAGCGACACCGCGCAGATCAACTTCGACGACTGCCGTGTGCCGGTGGAAAACCGCATCGGCGCGGAAGGCGATGGCTACGCTATAGCACTCGGCGGCCTCGAGGGTGGACGCATCGGCATCGCGTCGCAGAGCGTCGGCATGGCGCGCAGCGCGCTCGACGTCGCCATTCGCTACGCGAAGGAGCGCACCAGCTTCGGCCAGTCGATCTTCAGCCATCAGGCGGTGAGTTTCCGGCTGGCCGACTGCGCGACGAAGATCGAAGCTGCGCGCCAGTTGATCTGGCACGCTGCGGCGCTGCGAGACGCCGGCCTGCCGTGCCTGAAGGAAGCCGCGATGGCCAAGCTGTTCGCGAGCGAAATGGCCGAACAGGTCTGCAGCGCGGCGATCCAGACGCTCGGCGGCTACGGCTATCTGGCCGACTTCCCGCTCGAGCGCATCTACCGCGACGTGCGCGTCTGCCAGATTTACGAAGGCACCTCAGACGTGCAGAAGATCATCATCCAGCGCGCGCTCGCATCTTCATGATCGAGGCAGCACGGTCGCGTACCCGCTTCGAGCGGATACGACCGCGGCGCCCACCGATCCCGGCATTGGCAGGCGGACCAGCCGGGTTCCCCGTTTGCTGCAGGTGCCTGCCATGAACCGATCCGCCTGTTTCGATGAGCCGCCATAACGAGCTGCCGACCTCGCGGGCCGAGGGAGCCTTGAACTGAAACCTCTGTTGTTCGCGTCGCCGCCTGACGCGGCCGAACCCGAACGCCTGCGCGCGCTGGCCGAACTGCAGGTGCTCGACACGGCGCCCGAGCGCGTGTTCGACGCACTGGTGCAGACTGCGGCGCTGCTGTGCGCGGCGCCGATCGCGCTGCTTTCGTTGATCGACGCCGATCGCGAGTGGTTCAAGGCCGGCGTCGGCTGGCCGCTGATGCGCGAATTGCCGCGCGGGGTCACATTCTGCACGCGCACGATCGAGACCGACGACATGCTCGAAGTGGCGGATGCCCGGTTCGATCCGCGCTTCGCAGGCAACCCGCTGGTGACTGACGACGGGCCCGGCATGCGGTTCTATGCGGGCGTCCCGCTGAAGCTGACCGGCGGCGCGCGCGTCGGCACGCTGTGCGTGATGGATCGCAAGGTCCGGCAGCTCGATGCGGCGCAGCGCGAGGGCCTGCGCCTGCTGGCCGGCATCGCGAGCCAGGCGCTCGAAGGCCGCAGCGCGGGCATGGCGCTGGTCGACAGCCGCGCGCGCTTTCAGGCGCTCAGCGACTCATCCCCGCTTGGCGTGTTCGCGGCCGATGGCGACGGCAGCTGCAGCTATGCGAACGAGCGCTGGCTCGCGCTCGTGGGCGGCGCTCCCGAAGCCGGCATCGGCCGGGACTGGACCGCCGGCCTGCACGAGGACGACCGTGCCGTGGCGCAGTTCGAATGGCGGCGCGCGACGGCCGCCGGCGCCGAATTCGATTGCCAGGCGCGCGTCGTGAACGGCGCTGGTGTGCGCCATCTGCACGTACGCGCCGCCGCCGCGCGCTCCGCGCCGGGGCTGCGCCGCGGCTATGTCGGATCGGTCGAGGACGTGACCGAGCGGCTGCGCGCAGTGCAGGAGCTCGCAGCCGAGCGCCAGCGTCTGGCCTACATCATCGAAGGTGCCGCGATGGGCACCTGGGAGCTGAACCTGCAGACCGACGAGGTGCGCGTCA
Organism: Burkholderiaceae bacterium; assembly: GCA_965218765.1. GTDB lineage: Bacteria > Pseudomonadota > Gammaproteobacteria > Burkholderiales > Burkholderiaceae_C > JBBPYC01. Next base: position 305,688 of record CBDCLU010000006.1, read on the forward strand.
ACGCGCAGTGGGCGGCGATCATCGGCTATACGCTCGATGAACTGCAGCCGTTGTCCCGGCTCACTTGGAAGGCGCACACGCATCCGAACGACATCGGGCCCGCAACCCGGTTGCGCGAGCAACACCTGGACGGCACGACGCCGTTCTACGAGCGCACGTTCCGCATGCGGCACCGCGACGGCCACTGGGTCCGGGTGCTGAGCCGCGGACGGCTGCTCACGCGCACGCCGGACGGTCGGCCCGAGTGGATGTTCGGCACCCATGTCGATGTGACGCCGCTGTGGGACCAGCAGCAGGCGCTTGAGAAGAGCGAGGCGCTGCTCGACCGCGCGAGCGAGGCCGCCGGCGTCGGCGTCTGGGAGGTCGAACTCGCCACCGGCGCGGTGCAGTGGTCGCGTCAGACGCGGCGCATTCACGGCGTCGCGCCCGACTTCCCGGTCGACATGCGGCGCGCGATCGCTTTCTACGCGCCCGAGGCGCAGCCGGCGGTGCGCGCCGCGATCGAGCAGGCGATCGGAGCGAGCCGCGGCTGCGACCTCGAACTGCCGCTGATCCAGGCCGACGGCCGGCGCATCTGGGTGCGCGCGATCGGCAGCGTCGAATACGACGCGCAGGGCCTGCCGGTGCGGCTGCTCGGCACGATCCAGGACGTGACGCGGCTGCATCGGCTCGGCGCCGAGCTCGCCGAGCAGCACGAGCTGATGCGTGTCACGCTGCAGTCGATCGGCGACGCCGTCGTCACCACCGACGCCCAAGGTCGGGTGAGCTGGCTGAACCCGGTGGCCGAGCGGATGACCGGCTGGCCGGCGGTGGATGCGGTCGGCCAGCCGGCCACGCAGGTCCTGCGGATCGTGGAAGGCGACACGCGACTGCTGGCGCCGGATCCGGTCGCACGCTGCCTGCAGCACGGCGTGATCACGGGGCTGGCCAGCCATACCGTGCTGCTGTCGCGTGCCGGCCAGGAGTTCGGCATCGAGGATTCGGCGGCGCCGATCCGCAGCAAGGACGGCGAGCTGCTGGGCGTCGTGCTGGTGTTTCGCGACGTGACCGAGCAACGTCGCATGAGCGGCGAGATGAACCACCGCGCCACGCACGACGCGTTGACCGGCCTCGTGAACCGGATCGAATTCGAAGCGCGGCTGCACCGCGTGCTGAGCAACTCCTTGAGCGAACGGCCCGATGCGCATTCGCTGCTGTTCATCGATCTGGACCAGTTCAAGATCGTGAACGACGCCTGCGGGCATTCGGTCGGCGACCAGCTGCTGCAGCAGGTCAGCGCGCTGCTGCGCGATGCCGTGCGCGCCGGCGACACGCTCGCGCGGCTCGGCGGCGACGAGTTCGGCGTGATCCTGGAGAACTGCGCGCCGGAGCAGGCGCAGCGCGTGGCCCAGCAGATCTGCGAGCGCATGAACGACTTTCGCTTCGTGCACGAGGGCCGGCGCTTTCGGATCGGCACCAGCATCGGGCTGGTGCCGCTGGATGCGCGGCTGGGCACCACCGCGGCCATCATGCAGGCGGCCGACAGCGCGTGCTATGCAGCGAAGGATGCGGGGCGCAATCGGGTGCATGCCTGGCTCGACACCGACCATGCGATCCGCGCGCGCAGCGGCGACATGCAATGGGCCACGCGGCTCGAGCAGGCGCTCGATGACGACCGCTTCGTGCTGTTCGCGCAGCGCATCGAGGCGCTGGACGGCGGCGAGGCCGACGACGCGCTGCATCTCGAAGTGCTGCTGCGGCTGATCGACAGCGACGGCGAGTTGGTGCTGCCCGGCGCGTTCCTGCCCGCGGCCGAGCGCTTCAACCTCGCCACCCGCATCGACCGCTGGGTACTCCACCACGCGATCGACGAACTCGCCGCGCTGCCCTGGCTGAAACGCGTGCGCACGATCGCGATCAACCTGTCGGGCCAGTCGGTCGGCGACCGCACCTTCCACGCGCATGCGATCGATGCACTGCTGCGCGCCGGCGCCGATATGCGCGCGCGCATCTGCCTCGAAATCACCGAAACCGCCGCTGTCACCAACATGCTCGACGCGATGCTGTTCGTCGAGCAGGCGCGCGCTTTGGGCGTGCGCATCGCGCTCGACGACTTCGGCGCCGGAGCGTCGTCGTTCAGCTACCTGAAGACCCTGACCGTCGATCTGCTGAAGATCGACGGTCAGTACATCCGCAACCTGCTGAACGACGGGCTCGACGATGCGGCAGTGCGCTGCTTCGTCGATATGGCGCGCGTGCTGGGCGTGCCGACGGTGGCCGAGTTCGTCGACCGGCCCGAGCTGCTGGCCCGGGTGCGCGAGATCGGGGTCGACTACGCGCAAGGATTTTTGCTGCATCGCCCGGAGCCGTTGCACCTGTTGGCTGCGGGGCGTCGGTCGGCTTGAGAACGGCGGTCAAGTGGCCCTGAAGCCCGTCGTGCGACACGGTGAAGCAGACGCGGTGCCGCGGATCGACGACGCACGGTCTCCGCTCAACAGCTGGTACTGCCTCGACGGCGACACCGGCCCGGCCCAACCAGCGCCGCGCCGTGGACAATCCGCCCCATGAAATTCAAAGCGGTGTTGTTCGATTGCGATGGCGTGCTGGTCGACAGTGAAACGATCACGAACGGCGTGCTGCGCGACATGCTGGAGGAGATCGGCTGGAACATGACGCTGGCCGAATCCATGCGCCTGTTCATCGGCAAGGCCGTGCGCGACCAGAGCCACCTGATCGAGGCGCATACCGGCCGGCCGTTCAGCGAGGCGTGGCTCGCGCAGTTCTGGCAGCGGCGCAATGCGGCGTTGGACGCATCGCTCTTGATCGTGCCAAGTGCGCTGGCAGCGGTGGCCGAACTGCACGACGCGCTGGACGGACGCATCGCCTGCGCATCGGGCGCGGACCGCGGCAAGATCGAGCTTCAGTTGCGCAAGGTCGGCCTGCTGCGTTACTTTGAAGGCCACGTCTTCAGCGGGCACGAGGTGCCGCGCTCGAAGCCGTTTCCGGACGTCTACCTGCAGGCGGCCGCTGCGCTCGGCATCGAACCGCGCGATTGCGCGGTGGTGGAAGACACCGCGACCGGCGCAATGGCCGGGCTGGCCGCTGGGGCGACCGTGTTCGGCTATTGCCCGGGCGGCCCAGCCCATTCGAGCGCCGCTGCGCTGCGCGAAGCGGGCGTGGACAAGCTGTTTGCCGACATGAGCGAACTGCCGCAGCTGCTGGCCGCTCAAGTCTGACCGCCCGGCAGGCCCGTGGGCGCCGGCAGCGCACGCGTCTCGTCGAACCGCAGCCACAGCGCGACCGCCGCGCCGAGCAGCGCGACGCTCAAGCCCAGCGCCAGCGCCACCGTGCGCTCGTGCCCCCAATGCTCGATCGACAGCGCGACCGCGACCGGTGCAACGGCTGCGAGCATGAATGCGGGCCGCAGAATCGCGCCGACGATGCGGCCGTACTGCGCGGGGTCGAACAGCAGCAGCGGCATCGAGCCGCGCGTGATCGTCGCGATCCCGTTGCCGGTGCCGTAGCAGAACGCGAACGCCGCCGCGCCGATGAAATGGCCGCCCGCAAACAGATAGATCAAAAAGCACCCGCACAGCAGCCCGCACGGCAACAGGTTCAGCCGCACCGCATTCAGGCGGTGCGCCCAGGCCACCACGAACGCGCGGCCCGAGAACTGCCCGAGCCCGAACAGCGAAGACAACGTGACGGCCGCAGCCGGCGCCCAGCCCAGAGCCCGCACCAGTTCGATGAAGTGCGCAGCCAGCCCGATCTGCATGAAGATCACCACGCTCGCAATGAAACCGTACAGCGCGGTCGTGTAGCCGGATGCCACCGCCGCGGTCGCCGCATCCGTTGCCGTTGCCGCGTGCTGCACACCCGGCGCTGCCTTGCTCAGGCCAACTGCCGGCAGCGCGCGATGCAGCAGCGACGACAGCAGCAGCACCAGCGCATAGACCCAGAGCGCGCCGCGCCAGCCGAGCTGGTCGGACAACGCCTGCCCGAGCGGCCAGAACACGGTGGATGCGAGCCCGCCGAACAGCGTGATCTGCGACATCGCACGCTTGGACGCCGCACCGCCCAGCACCGCCAGCGTGGCGAACGCCGCGTCGTACAACGCGAGCCGCATGCCCAGGCCGAGCAGCAGCCAGCCCGCGTAGTAGTGCGGCCAGCCGTGGCTCGTCGCCAGCAGCGCGCAACCCGCCGCACCGGCCCAGCAGCCGGCCATCATCGCGCGGCGCCCGCCATGCCGGTTGATCCAGCGGCCGACGAAGCCGGACGCGAGCCCCATCGTGACCAAGGCGAGCGAGAAGCCGCCCTGCACGAACGCGGCACTCCAGCCCAGCTCGGCCTGGATCGGCGTGCCGAACACCGCGATCAGGTAATGCATCGTGCCCCAGCCGATCAGCTGGGACAGGCCCAGGCAGATGACGAGGCGCATGCCGATCGGCGCGGCCGCGTCGCGCGGCCGCGCCGTCATGCGCTCATCGGGCGACGGCATCCGCGCCAGTCGTCAGCGGCGGGGCATCGATCGCCTGCGGCAGGTCGTCTGCGAGGTCCGCGCCCGGGTCCGAGATCGGCCGCAGCTTGGTCTCGTGGCAGTAGAACGTCCAGCCTTCGAACGCGACGTCGTAGTACGTGCCCGGCAGGTAGCGCCAGTCCGGTGCCTGGTAGGGCGTCGACACCACTTCGACGATGCGGCCGACCGCATCGCGCGCGGGCTGCATGGCCTCGCAGGTGGCATCGACATAGCAGAGGGTTCCGATTCGGATCATGTGGGAAAAGCAGGTGCTGGCTGGGTCGCCGCCGGCGCTGGAAGCCGAACCGGCAGGCTTGCATGAAAGAGAAGCAGATTTTGAAGGCGGGCGCCAAGCGGTGCAACCTGCGTCGGCCCGGGCGATGGCCTGACCCGGCGTGTGCAACGCGTGAGGGCAGGACGCCCCGTGATGCGGATGTGGCAAGCTTGCCGTCCGGCTTTTCGCAGCGAGGGCAGCAAAAGCCCGCCGGTCACCGGTGCTGGCTGTGCCCAACGATTCGATGCCAGACGCCATCTTCCGAACAAGCCGAAGCTATTCCAAGTCCGAGACGAATCCGATGGCCATCCTCGAGTCCCGCCTGAATCCCCGCGCCGCCGACTTCCAGGCGAACGCCGACGCAATGCGCGCGCTGGTCGCCGACCTGAACGCACAGGTCGAAAAATCCGCGGCCGGCGGCGGCCAGGCCGCGCGCGCCAAGCACACCGCACGCGGCAAGCTGCTGCCCCGCGACCGCGTGCAGTTGCTGCTCGACCCCGGCACGCCGTTCCTGGAGATCGCGCCGCTGGCCGCGCACGAGATGTACCGCGGCGACGCGCCGGGTGCGGGTCTGATCACGGGTATCGGCAGCATCAGCGGCGTGACCTGCATGGTGGTCTGCAACGACGCCACCGTGAAGGGCGGCACCTACTATCCGATGACGGTGAAGAAGCACCTGCGCGCGCAGGAGATCGCTGAAGCGAACCGGCTGCCCTGCATCTATCTGGTCGATTCGGGCGGCGCGAATCTGCCGAACCAGGACGACGTGTTCCCGGACCGCGAGCACTTCGGCCGCATCTTCTACAACCAGGCGCAGATGAGCGCGCAGGGCATCGCGCAGATCGCGGTCGTGATGGGCAGTTGCACCGCGGGCGGCGCCTACATGCCCGCGATGAGCGACGAGTCGATCATCGTGAAGAACCAGGGCACGATCTTCCTGGGCGGGCCGCCGCTCGTGAAGGCCGCGATCGGCGAGATCGTGTCGGCGGAAGATCTGGGCGGCGGCGACGTGCATACGCGGCTGTCCGGCGTGGCCGACCACCTCGCGCAAAACGATGCGCATGCGCTCAAGCTGGCGCGTACAGCAGTCGCCAACCTCAACGCTAAGTCAGCAGCGGTTGAACTGGCAACTTTCAAGCAAAAAGTGCCTGAGGCGTTACTGCATCGTTCAAAGTTTGCTACTAAATTTGAAGCAGACGAGTTGTACGGCATCGTGCCGACCGACACGCGCAAACCCTACGACGTGCATGAAATCATCGCGCGCATCGTGGACGCCGCCGAGTTCCACGAGTTCAAGGCGCGCTACGGTGCAACGCTGGTCTGCGGCTTTGCACAGATCGAGGGCATGCCCGTCGGCATCGTCGCGAACAACGGCATCCTGTTTTCCGAATCCGCACAAAAGGGCGCGCACTTCATCGAACTGTGCTGCCAGCGCAAGATCCCGCTCGTGTTCCTGCAGAACATCACCGGCTTCATGGTCGGCAGGAAGTACGAGAACGAAGGCATCGCGCGGCACGGCGCCAAGATGGTCACAGCCGTCGCCACCGCCAGCGTGCCGAAGCTCACCGTGATCATCGGCGGCAGCTACGGCGCCGGCAACTATGGCATGTGCGGCCGCGCGTTCGGCCCACGCTTCCTGTGGATGTGGCCGAACGCGCGCATCTGCGTGATGGGCGGCGAGCAGGCCGCGGGCGTGCTCGCGACCGTCAAGCGCGACGGCATCGAGGCGCGTGGTGGCCAGTGGAGCGCGGAAGAGGAAGCCGCGTTCAAGCAGCCTGTGCTCGATCAGTTCGCGCACCAGTCGCATCCGTATTACTCGAGCGCGCGGCTCTGGGACGACGGCGTGATCGATCCGGCCGACACGCGGCGCGTGCTGGCATTGGGGCTGGCGGCGAGTTTGAATGCACCGATTGGGGAGCCGAAGTTTGGTGTGTTCAGGATGTAGCGGCCGGATGAGAAGAACCCGATGGACGTGACTGCAATCATTGAACGCGAGTGCAACGGTTACGCATCGCTGTGCTCGGAACTGGATATCGCAAGCCAAGGCGCCACGATTGAGAACGCGCGAGAAAACCTTCGCGAAGCATTGGAGCTATTCTTTGAATGTGCGTCGCCGGTGGAACTGCACCAGCGACTTCATGGCGTCTTGCGGTCCATCGTTCGCCAATCCTGCATTCCGCACAGCGCATTCGAGTCGCCCTGATCAACTGCGAGACATGTGCATCTGAATGACCACTTCGTCGGTTCGTCGCGCTGTCACGCGTGGGCCACGCGACGGCTGCTCAGCGAGCACGTTGCGGTGTTGATGACCGATGCGCCCAAGCAGCATCGCGGCCTGCGCACGGTCGCGCAGCAGCCAAGCAGAACAGGGCAAGACCCACAACCGCCATGAACAACATCTACACCACCCCCGAACACGACCTGCTGCGTGACCAGATCGCACGCTTCATCGAACGCGAAGTCGAGCCGCATGCCGCCGCCTGGGAGGAGCAGGGCAGCGTGCCGCGCGACGTGCTGCGGCGCATGGGCATGGCCGGGCTGCTTGGCATCGCATTCGAGAGCGAGTACGGCGGCGCCGATGCCGATGCGATGACGAATCTGGTGTTCGCGGAAAGCCTGTCGCAGTCGACCTTCGGCGGCTTCATCATCACGGTGCTCGTGCACACCGACATGGCCGGGCCGCATCTGCATCATGCGGGCAACGCGGAGCAAAAACGCCGCTTCATGCCGAAGATCACCGCCGGTGAATCGATCTGCGCGGTCGGCATCAGCGAACCCGGTGCGGGCTCCGACGTGGCCGGCATCCGCACCACGGCGAAGCGCGAAGGCGATGGCTGGGTGCTCAACGGCGCCAAGATGTTCATCACGAACGGCGTGCACGCGAACGTCTATTTCATCGCCGCCAAGACCGGCAGCGCGCGGCACGACATGAGCATGTTCATCGTCGAGAAAGGCACGCCGGGCTTTTCCGTGGGCCGCGCGTTGAAGAAAAGCGGCTGGCTGTCGTCCGACACGGCCGAGCTCGTGCTCGACAACGTGCGCATCCCGGCGGAGAACCTGCTCGGCGAAGAGGGCAAGGGCTTCTACTCGGTGATGAAGAACTTTCAGACCGAACGCATCGCGCTAGGCGCGATGGCGATCGGCCATTGCACGCGCGCGCTCGAGCTGACGCTCGATTACGTGCGCCAGCGCCAGGCGTTCCAGGCCACGTTGTGGGACAAGCAGACGATCCGCCAGCGCCTGTCGATGCTGGATGCGAAAACACGTGCGGCGCGGGCGTTCATGTACCACTGCGCGTGGGCCGTGAAGCAGGGCCGGGACATCGTGCAGGAAGTGTCGATGCTGAAGGCGCTGACCGGCGAGCTCGTCAACGAGGTGCTGCAGACCTGCCAGCAGTTCCACGGCGGCATGGGCTACATGCGAGAGAGCGCGATTGAGCGGCTCTGGCGCGATGCGCGCGTGCTGGCGATTGGCGGCGGTGCGACCGAGGTCATGCTGGAAGAAGTGGCCAAGCGATACTGAGGTGGCTTGATGCAGCTTGTCGACTACTTCAATGGCTTGGCGCGGTATCACGCGTGGGCCACGCAGCGTCTGCTCGATGAGCATCTGGTGATACTGGCCGACGACGACTGGTGGCGTGACTGCGGTCTGTTTTTCAAATCGGTTCACGGCACCGTCAATCATTTGCTCGTGACGGACGACATCTGGTTTTCGCGATTGGCCGAGAACCAGTCGCCGTGGACTGCGCTGGATGCTGAACTGCACGCCGGTCGCGACGAGGTCTGTGCGGCGCTGGCGGAGGCGGTTGTCCGCTGGCGTTCCTGGCTGCCGTCGGTCGACCCCGATCGCTTCGGTACCGATTTGGTCTACACCCGGGGCAACGGCGAAGCGGTGTGCATTCCGTTTGCACCGACGCTCGGGCATGTGTTCAACCATGCAACGCACCATCGCGGGCAACTCTGCGCCGCCTTGACCACGATGGGCCGGCCAGCGCCTGAACTGGACTGGGTCCGGCTGTTGCAACAGGAGGAAAACAAAAGATGAACGAGCAGTTCAATGCCCTGCAAGTCTCGGTCGAGCAGCGCATCGCTCGTATCACCCTGAACCGCCCCGACGTGCGCAACGCATTCGACGATGAAGTGATCGCCGAGCTCACGCGCGCGTTCAGCGAAGTCAGCGCGCGCGACGATGTGCGCTGCATCGTGCTGGCGGCAGAAGGCAGTGCGTTCTGCGCGGGCGCGAATCTGAACTGGATGCGGCGCATGGCCGACTATTCGCGTGAAGAGAACCTGGCCGATGCGGCCAAGCTCGCGGCGATGTTGCGCACCATTTACGACTGCCCGAAGCCGACCATCGCGCGCATCCAGGGCGACGTCTACGCGGGCGGGCTCGGGTTGGTCGCCACCTGCGACGTGGCGGTTGCCGCCGACAGCGCGGGCTTTTGCGTGAGCGAGGTGCGCATCGGCCTGATCCCGGCCACCATCAGCCCGTATCTGATCCGTGCGATGGGCGCGCGTGCGGCGCAGCGTTATTTCCTGACGGCGGAACGGTTTGATGCGGTTGAAGCGCACCGGATCGGCTTCGTGCATGAAGTCGTGCCGGCAGCGGAGCTGGATGCGAAAGTCGAGCAGTTCACGTCCGCGTGCGCGAACATGAGTCCGAATGCGCTGAAGGCCTGCAAGCAGTTGCTGCGCGATGTGGCCGGCCAACCGATCGATGACCGATTGATCGAGCACACCGTGGGGGAAATAGCCGACATCCGCGCTACCGACGAAGGTCGCGAGGGCGTGCAGGCGTTTCTGCAAAAGCGCAAGCCCGGCTGGCTGGACCGCTGAGCACGGCGACAGCAACGCATGGAAAACAGTTGGCTCGACCTCGTGCAGTGGCTGCATACGGCCGGTCTGCACCTGGACGGCGACTGGTCCGCCAACGTCGCGAAAGTGGCAGGCAGGATGGACATGCCGAGCCTGCTCGCACTGGCCGCGGCGCTCGGCTGGGCCAGCGGTTTCCGGCTCTACGCGACGGTGTTCCTGGTCGGCCTGATGGGCGCGGCTGGCGGCGTCGTGCTGCCGCCGGGCCTGCAGGTGTTGCAGCATCCGGCGGTGCTGGCTGTGAGCGGCTTCATGCTGTTCATGGAGTTCTTTGCCGACAAGATTCCGGGCGTCGATTCGCTTTGGGACCTGCTGCACAGCCTGATCCGCATCCCGGCCGGCGCGGCGCTGGCCGCTGCCGTGTTCTTCGGCGCCGACAACGGCATGATGACGCTGCTGGCAGCGCTGCTCGGCGGCGGCCTGGCTGCCACCAGCCAGGCCGCCAAGACGACCACGCGCGCCGCCATCAACGCATCGCCCGAGCCGTTTTCCAATATCGGTGCCAGCTTGGTGGAGGACGGCGCTTCGGTCGGCGCGGTCTGGCTTGCCGCAACGCATCCGTTGCTGTTCGGTGTGCTGCTGTGCATCGTCGTGCTGCTGATGTGGATCGTGACCTGGACGCTGTTCAAGTTCCTGCGCGCGGCGGTCCGGCGCTTGTCGCGGGTGCAGTCGGTTCAAGCGAACGCTGTGTGAAATGAAGGATGCAATGTTCAAGAAGATTCTGACTGCCAATCGCGGTGACCAGCCGCAATGCGGCGCAGCGGCGAAGCCAGATTGCCTGGTGCCTGCAGCGCACACGGGCGATCTCGCCGCGAAGGGAAGCGATGTTTAAAAAAATCCTGATCGCCAATCGCGGCGAGATCGCCTGCCGGGTCGTCGCCACCGCGCGCCGCCTGGGCATCAGGACCGTTGCGGTCTATTCCGACGCGGACTCCCACGCCAAGCATGTCGCGGTCTGCGATGAAGCGGTGCATATCGGCGGCAGCGCGCCGAAGGATAGCTATCTGCGCTGGGACCGCATCCTGCAGGCGGCGGTCGACACCGGCGCGCAAGCCGTCCATCCCGGTTACGGTTTTCTAAGCGAGAACGATGCGTTCGCTGCTGCCTGCGCAGATGCCGGCGTCGTCTTCATCGGCCCGCCGCCGCAGGCCATCCGCGCGATGGGCCTGAAAGCCGAGTCCAAGCAGTTGATGGAAAAGGCCGGCGTGCCGCTGGTGCCCGGTTATCACGGTGCGGACCAGGACGCGGCACTGTTGCAGCAGGAGGCAGAACGCATCGGCTATCCGGTGCTCATCAAAGCCAGCGCAGGCGGCGGCGGCAAAGGCATGCGCATCGTCGAACAGGCAAAGGATTTCGCCGCCGCGCTCGCATCCTGCCAGCGTGAGGCGACGAACAGCTTCGGCGATGCGGCGGTGCTGATCGAAAAATACGTGCAACGCCCGCGTCACATCGAAATCCAGGTGTTCGCCGACAGCCATGGCCATGTGCTGCATCTGTTCGAGCGAGACTGCTCGGTGCAGCGTCGGCATCAGAAGGTGCTCGAAGAGGCGCCCGCGCCCGGCATGACGCCGCAGATGCGCGCGCAGATGGGCGAAGCGGCCGTGGCAGCGGCGCGCGCAGTCGGCTACGTCGGCGCCGGCACGGTCGAGTTCATCGTCGAGCAGAACGACGACGGCGCGATGCGCTTTTTCTTCATGGAGATGAACACGCGGCTGCAGGTCGAGCACCCGGTCACGGAGGCGATCACGGGGCAGGACCTGGTCGAATGGCAGTTGCGCGTCGCGGCCGGCGAGCCGTTGCCGCTTACGCAAGCCGACCTGAAGATCAACGGCCATGCGATCGAGGCGCGCATCAGTGCCGAGACGCCGGACAAGGATTTCCTGCCCGCAACCGGCACGCTGCACGTCTATCGCAAGCCCGACGCCGCGAGCTTCATGCGCGCGCCGGTGCGCATCGACGACGGCGTGCGCGAGGGCGACACGGTGTCGCCGTTCTACGACTCGATGATCGCCAAGCTGATCGTGCATGGCGACACGCGCGAGCAGGCGCTGGCGCGGCTGGACGCGGCGCTCGCGCAACTGCAGATCGTCGGCGTCGGCAACAACGTGCAGTTCCTGCGCCAGGTGCTCGCGACCCGGTCGTTCGCACAAGCGCAGCTCGACACCGCGCTGATCCCGCGCGAGCGCGATGCGCTGTTCAACCAGGAGCCCGTTGGCCTCGCCATCTGCGGGGCCGCCGCGATTGCCCATACCTTGCTAGCCGAACGCGCGCTGCAGCAACCGTCGAATCCATTCAGCGCCCGCGACGGCTGGCGATCGCACGGCGCGCTGAACCGCCGTTTCGACTTCGAATTCCACGGCGCGCCCGCATGCGCCGAGCTGCGCTATCTGCACGACGGTGCGCTGCAGTTGTCGATCGACGATGAGACCGCGCTGCTGACGTTCGCGCACGTCGCGGTCGGTCCTGGAGGCACTGCCGGCAGCACGCTGGAACTCGAATTCAACGGCCATCGCGCGCGCGCCGACGTGTATGCCCAGGGCGAGCAGCTGCATGTGTTCACGCCGGTCGGTACGAGCCGCATCGCGCTGCTCGATCCGCTTGCGCACGCAGGTGAAGAGGCTTCGGAAGCCGGCCGCCTCACGGCGCCGATGCCGGGCAAGGTGGTGGCCTTTCTGGTGCAGGCGGGCGACGACGTGGCGGCCGGCCAGCCGCTCGCGGTGCTCGATGCGATGAAGATGGAGCACACCGTATCGGCGCCTGCCGACGGCGTCGTCGAAGAGCTGCTGTATGCACCCGGCGATCAGGTCGCGGAAGGCGCCGAGTTGCTGCGGCTCGGCCCGGGAAAGGATTGACCCCGATGCGTATCCTGTTTCACGCGGCGAACACCAAGGTCGAGCCCTGGATCGCCGGCCTGCGCGCCGCGCTGCCGCACGCCGAGGTCGAGCCCTGGGCCAGCGGCGCCGCGCCCGCCGATCATGCGGTGGTCTGGGCGCCGCCGCAGCAGTTGATCGACGAGCAGCCGCAGCTGCGCGGGCTGTTCAACCTCGGAGCCGGCGTCGATGCGTTGCTCAGGCTGCAGACGCCGCCCGAGCTGCTGCTGGTGCGGCTCGACGATGCGGGCATGTCGGTGCAGATGGCCGAGTTCGTCTGTCATGCGGTGATCCGGCACTTCCGCGAGTTCGATGCCTACATGCACGAGCAGCAGCGCGCGCACTGGGCGTTTCGCAAGCCGAACGCACGCGCGGATTTCCCGGTCGGCGTGCTGGGGCTGGGCGTACTGGGCACGCGGGTCGCGCAGGCGCTGCAGACATTCGAGTTCCCGGTGCGCGGCTATAGCCAAAGCCCGAAGCAGCTGGCCGGCGTCGAATGCTTCGCCGGGCCGGCGCAGTTCGATGCGTTCCTGGCCGGCACGCGCATCCTGGTCTGCCTGCTGCCACTCACGCAGGACACGCGTGGCATCCTGAACCGCGACACGTTTGCGAAGCTGCATACGGGCGGCTATCTGATCAACGTCGCGCGCGGCGAGCATCTGGTGGAGGCCGACCTGATCGAGGCGCTGGACAGCGGCCAGTTGGCCGGCGCCGCGCTCGATGTGTTCAGCGAAGAGCCGCTGCCGCCATCGCATTCGTTCTGGGCGCACCCGAAGATCGTCGTCACGCCGCACACGTCGGCGCGCACCTTGCGCGAGGACACGATCGCGCAGATCGCAGCCAAGATCGAAGCGGTGGAGCGCGGCGAGCCGATCGCCGGCGTGGTGGACCGCGTGCGGGGTTATTGAGTCGGCGCCATGAACGACGCGCACGCCCGCACCGTCTCCGCTGCCGCACGCCGCGTCGCTCAGGCGCCGCTGCAGACGCCGGTTCTGTCGCCCTGCATCTCGGTCTGCCAAATGGACGAGGCAAGCGGTTTTTGCGAAGGGTGCCTTCGCACGATCGACGAGATCATGGGTTGGGGCGCACGTGACGAGGCGGCCAAGCGCGCGATCTGGCAGCAACTGGCGCAGCGTGCTGAAGAGGTGCTCAGCCCGACAGGGCCGCGGCCATGAAGCAGATCGACTGTTATTTCGATTTCATCTCGCCGTATGCGTACCTCGCGTTCGAGCAGTTGCCGCGCGCGCTGCAGGATGCGGGCAGTTATGCGGTGCGCTATCGGCCGGTCGTGTTCGGCGCGCTGTTGAACGCGCACGGCCAGCTCGGGCCCGCCGAGATAGGACCGAAGCGCGACTGGACCAGCCGTCACGTACTGTGGCTGGCGCGCACGCACGGCATCGAGTTGCGCCATCCGGCCAGCCATCCGTTTCGCTCGCTTGCATTGCTGCGCCTTGCACTGGCGTGCAGCAGCGCCGGTGGCACGCCGAACCGGCACGTCTGCCGCACGATCTTCCGGCATGTCTGGCAGTCCGGGCTCGACGCGGCCGATGCGGCCCGGCTCGAAGCGCTGCGCCAGCAGCTCGCGCCGGCGCGCGATCCGCAAGGCGAGGCGGTCAAGGCCGAGTTGCGCGCGCAGACCGATGCCGCGCTTGCGCTGGGGCTGTTCGGCGTGCCGAGCTTCCTCGTCGACGGGCGGGTGTTCTGGGGATTCGATGCGCTGCCGATGCTGCGCGCTTATGTCGCGGGTGACGACGCCGACTGGTTTGCCGAACCGCACTGGCACGCGATCGCCGACCGGCCGGTCGGCGTGCAGCGGCGGCCGGCCATTGCTATGGAAACTGTATCTGGAGACGCAGGAGGAACGAGCGCCTGAGGCACTTCTTGCTTGAAAAGCGCAATGTTCAGGCGCTTGCGGTCAATCAGCGTTGGAACTTGCCTTTCTGCCCGATGATCGACAGGTCGGCAAAATCCAGCCCGGTGTGATCGTCCGGCGCATAGCTGACGTCGAGCCCGCCCAGGTCGAACTTGCGGATGCCTTCGAGTGCTGCGGTGAGTTTTTCGCGCGTGGGCTGCGGGCCGGCGCGGCGCAGGCCTTCGACCAGTACCTTGGCGGCTGCAAAGCCTTCCAGCATCGGCGGGCTCAGTTCCGCAATGTCGTTCGCACGGGCCAGGCCCCGAGCTTCCTTGACCATCGGGAACACATCGGTGCGCTCCGACGGGAACACCTGCGTCACGATCACGCCGCGCGCGTCGTCGCCGAGATCGTGGATGAAGCCGGCCGACGCATTGTTTGACAGCGTGATCACCTGGGCGTTGGAGCCAGCCGCGCGCAGCGCCTTGATGCCTTCGGCCGCCGATTTGCCGGCTGCAATCAGCATGACCGCCTGGCTGTCGGCTTTTTTGATGCTTTCGGCAACGGCTTTGTAGTCGGGCTTCTTCGCGTCGACCTTTTCCACCAGCGGCGTCAGTTTCGCGGCAGCAAAGCCTTTCTGCGCGCCTTCGAGCCCGTCCTTGCCGAAGCTGTCGTCGCGGTAGATCACGGCGATCCGGGTCAGGCCGGTCAGGGCCAGATGTGCAATGCCGCGCTCGGCCTCGCGCTGGTAAGTGGCGCGCACGTTGAACACGAGCCGGTTCACCGGCTTGTGGAACATCATGCCGCCGGTCGACGGCGCGAGCAGCGGCAGGTTGTGCTTCTCCAGCACCGGCAGGATCGCTTCGGTGTGCGGCGTGCCGCGTGTGAGGAACAGCGCGAGCACGTTCGGGTTCTCGGCCAGCTTCTGCGCATTCTCCACGCCCTTGTTCACCTGGAAACCGTCGTCCATCGAGAGCAGCTCGATCTTCTGGCCGTTCACGCCGCCTTTGGCATTGATGCTGTCCAGGTACAGCTTGGCGCCGGCAGCCGTTTCCTTGACGCCGTCGGCGTTCGTGCCCGTATAGCCGGCCGTCTGGCCGATTATGAGTTGTGCGTGCGCGCCGCCGAGGCAGGCGAGCAGCGCGGCGGAGCATAGTAGGGATCGAAGCATCGCAGATTCCACCTTCCGTTCAGAGTCACAAAAATCGTGCCCGGAGTGTCCGCGCCGACCTCACTACCGCTGCGCGCACTTCATCACGGATTGCCCTTGCAGCGTTCGACATCAGCCCCGATTCCTAAAATGTTCCGCTTTTCGCCGACTCACCAAACATCCCCATTCCTGATGACCCAAGGCCTGATCCGGATCCATGGCGCGCGCCAGCACAACCTGAAAAACGTCGATCTCGACATCCGCTGCGGCGAACTCACGGTGGTGACCGGCCCGAGCGGCTCCGGCAAGTCGAGCCTGGTGTTCGACACGCTGTTCGCCGAAGGCCAGCGCCGCTACGTCGAGACGTTCAGCGCCTACGCACGCCAGTTCCTGGACCGGATGGACAAGCCGGCCGTGGACAAGGTGGAAGGCGTGCCCCCCGCGATCGCGATCGACCAGACCAATCCGGTGCGCAGCTCGCGCTCGACGGTCGGCACCATGACGGAGCTGAACGACCATCTGAAGCTGCTGTTCGCACGCGCCGCACAGTTGTTCGACCGCGTCACCGCGCAGGCCGTGCAGCACGACTCGCCGGACACGATTTATGCCGAGATGCAGGCGCGTGCGGCGGCGGCCGGCGACCCGCGGCTGGTCGTCACGTTCCCGGTCGAGCTGCCCGCGAACACCAGTGCCGAGCAGGTCGAGCAGTGGCTGTCGGCGAGCGGCTTCACGAAGGTGCAGGCCGAGCGCGAGGTGGCAGGCGAGACTGGCCCGCGCAAGGTGCTGGACGTCGTCGCGGACCGCTTCCGGCTGCAGGGCACCGAGCGTTCGCGCGCTGTCGAAGCGATCGAAACGGCACTGAAGCGCGGCAGCGGCCGCCTGAGCGTGTACCGGCTCGGCGACGACGGCAGTTCGGTCTCCGACATCTGGCGCTTTTCCACGGGCCTGCACTGCCCGGACAGTGACCTGCGCTATGCGGACCCGATTCCGTCGATGTTCTCGTTCAACTCGGCCGTCGGCGCCTGCCCGACCTGTCGCGGCTTCGGGCGCACCATCGGCGTCGATTATTCGCTCGTGATCCCGAATGAGCGGCTCACGTTGCGTGCCGGCGCGATCAAGGCGATGCAGACGCCGGCCTGGAAAGAGTGCCAGGACGACCTGATGCGGCATGCGGAAAGTCACGGCATCCCGCGCGACACGCCCTGGAACCAGCTCACCGAGCCGCAGCGCCGCTGGGTGATCGACGGCGAGCCGGGGTTCAAGGAAGGGCAGTGGAACCAGAAGTGGTTCGGCGTGCGCCGGTTCTTCGTGTATCTGGAGAGCAAGGCCTACAAGATGCACATCCGCGTGCTCTTGTCCAAGTACCGGAGCTATACGCCGTGCGAGGACTGCGGCGGCGCGCGCCTGAAGACCGACAGCCTGCTGTGGCGCATCGGCAGCAAGGCGGCAGCCGATGGCGTGCTGGCGCCGGCGCAGCGCTTTCTGCCGCACGGCGTGGACTGGTCGCGCGAACAACTCGAGGCCTTGCCGGGCCTGTGCGTGCATGACCTGATGCTGCTGCCGATCGAGCGGCTGCGGCGCTTCTTCGATGGGCTGGAGCTGCATGCGGCAGCGCACGCGCAGCCGGGCGAGGCGCAAGCGCTGAGGCTGTTGTTCCACGAAATCAACACGCGCCTGAAGTATCTCTGCGATGTCGGCATCGGCTACCTCACGCTCGATCGGCAAAGCCGCACCTTGTCCGGCGGCGAGGTGCAGCGCATCAACCTGACGACCGCTTTGGGCACCTCGCTCGTGAACACCTTGTTCGTGCTAGATGAGCCGAGCATCGGCCTGCACCCACGCGACATGGGCCGCATCACGCAAGCGATGCGGCGGCTGCGCGATGCGGGCAACACCTTGGTCGTGGTCGAGCACGATCCGGCCGTGATGCTGGCAGCCGACCGCATGATCGACATGGGCCCGGGCCCGGGCGAACGCGGCGGGCAGATCGTGTTCGACGGCACGCCCGAAGCATTGCGCGGT
The DNA here is from genome assembly GCA_965218765.1 of Burkholderiaceae bacterium. Classification (GTDB taxonomy): domain Bacteria; phylum Pseudomonadota; class Gammaproteobacteria; order Burkholderiales; family Burkholderiaceae_C; genus JBBPYC01. The sequence continues at coordinate 323,222 of CBDCLU010000006.1, forward strand.
GCCGATACGCTGACCGGCAACTATCTGGGTGGCCGCAAGCAGGTCAGCACGAGTTTCCAGCGCACCGTCTCGGACAGCACGCCGAAGCTGATCCTGGAGGGCGTGCGCGAGCACAACCTGAAAAACCTGACCGTGGAGTTGCCGCTGCAGCGCCTGGTCTGCGTGACGGGCGTGAGCGGCTCCGGCAAGTCGAGCCTGGTGCAGGATGTGTTGGCGCCCGCGCTGCTGCGTCATTTCGGGCGGCCCACCGATGCACCGGGCGCATTCGACCGACTGCTCGGCGCCGAGCAACTGGCCGACATCGTGTTCGTGGACCAGTCGCCGATCGGCAAGACCGCGCGTTCGAACCCCGCGAGCTACGTCGGCGTCTGGGATACCTTGCGTGTGCTGTTCGCGGACGCGCCGCTTGCGCGCCAGCGCGGCTGGTCGGCCGCCAAGTTCAGCTTCAACAGCGGTGACGGCCGCTGTCCGACCTGCAACGGCTCGGGCTTCGAACATGTCGAGATGCAGTTTCTGTCCGACATCTACCTGCGCTGCCCGGACTGCGACGGACAGCGCTATCGGCCCGAAGTGCTCGAAGTCACGATCGAGCGCCGCATGGATGGCGAGACGCTGCCGCGCGTGCTGAATGTGGCCGACGTGCTGGACCTGACAGTCAGCGAAGCGGCTGCGTTGTTCGCCGGCGACCGCGACGTGATCCGCGCGCTCAAACCCATCGCCGAAGTCGGCCTCGACTACGTGAAGCTCGGCCAGCCGGTGCCGACCCTGTCCGGCGGCGAGGCGCAGCGGCTGAAGCTCGCGGGCTTTCTGGCAAGCGCTGCGAAAAACGGTGCCGATCTCAAAAAAGATAGCAACAACCGAAGCAAACACCAGCGCGGAACGCTGTTTTTGTTCGATGAACCGACGACCGGCCTGCATTTCGACGACATCGCCAAGCTGATGCGCGCGTTGCGCCGGCTGCTCGACATCGGCCATTCGGTGATCGTGATCGAGCACAACCTCGACGTGATCCGCGCGAGCGACTGGCTGATTGACCTCGGGCCGGACGGCGGCGACGCGGGCGGCGAACTCGTCGCGCAGGGCACGCCCGATGACCTGCGCCAGCACCCGACGTCGCACACCGGCGCCGCGCTGCGCGACTACGAAGCGGCGCTCGGCAACGGCGCGCAGCAGGTCGCCGAGCGCGCTGCGACCTACGCCGCGCATGCTGCCAAGCCGACCCCCGCCGACGACCGCCAAGCGATCCAGATCGTGAATGCGAAAGAGCACAACCTGAAGTCGTTGTCTGTCGACATCCCGCGTGGCCGCTTCAACGTGATCACCGGCGTGAGCGGCTCGGGCAAGTCGACGCTCGCGTTCGACATCCTGTTCAACGAAGGCCAGCGGCGCTATCTGGAAAGCCTGAACGCTTATGCGCGCAGCATCGTGCAGCCGGCGGGCCGCCCGGAAGTCGACGCGGTCTACGGCATCCCGCCGACCGTCGCGATCGAGCAGCGTCTGTCGCGTGGCGGGCGCAAATCGACCGTGGGCACCACGACCGAGGTCTGGCATTACCTGCGGCTGCTCTACGTGAAGCTCGGTATCCAGCATTGCATCCATGACGGCGCCGCGGTGCAGCCGCAGTCGCCCGAGAGCATCGCCGCGCAGTTGCTGAAAAATTTTCGCGGCCAGCACATCGGGCTGCTCGCGCCGCTCGTGATGAACCGCAAGGGGGTCTACACCGAGCTGGCCGATTGGGCCCGGCCGCGCGGACATACGCATCTGCGGGTCGATGGCGAGTTCCTGCCGACCACTGGCTTTCCGCGGCTGGATCGGTTCAAGGAGCACACGGTGGAGCTGCCGGTGGCAAGCCTCGACCTGCTGCCGGAAAACGAAGCGTTGCTGAAGCAGGCACTGGCCGCCGCACTGCAACATGGCAAAGGCGTCGTGCATGTGCTGAGCGATCTCGACGGCTTGCGCGAAGCGATGCGAGCGGGCGCGCCGACGGCCGGCATCGGCCAGCTCACTGCATACTCTGCACGGCGTGCCTGCCCCATCTGCAGCACCAGCTACCCCGAACTCGATCCGCGCCTGTTCAGCTACAACAGCAAGCACGGCTGGTGCCCCGATTGCGTCGGCACCGGCGTGCGGCTCACGAAGGAGCAGCGCGCCGCGCTCGACGATTCGGTGCAGGCCGACACCGATCGCGGCACCGAGCAGACGTTTGCCGAGCCCGAAGTCGAGGACTTGAGCGACGCCACTTGCCCGACCTGCGCGGGCACCCGGTTGAACGCGACCGCGCGTGCGGTGCGCTTCGACGATCGCTCAGTGACCGAACTGGGCGCGAGCAGCGTCACCGAGATGCATGGATGGGTCGCCGGCCTTGCGCTGCAGGGGCGCGAAGCGCAGATTGCGCGCGACTTGGTGCCGGAGATCGAAAGCCGGCTCGCGTTCCTCGAACAGGTCGGCCTCGACTACCTGACGCTGGACCGCGGCGCGCCGACTCTGTCGGGCGGGGAGGCGCAACGCATTCGACTCGCGGCCCAGCTCGGCAGCCAGTTGCAGGGCGTCTGCTACGTGCTCGACGAGCCGACCATTGGCCTGCATGCGCGCGACAACCGCATCCTGCTCGATGCGCTGCAGACCTTGAGCGACAAGGGCAACACGCTGGTCGTGGTCGAGCATGACGAGGACACGATCCGGCGCGCCGATCACATCATCGACATCGGGCCGAGCGCAGGCAAGCGCGGCGGGCGGCTGGTCGCGCAGGGGTCGGTCGCGCAGGTCAGCGAGAACGCGGACTCGGTGACCGGGCGCTATCTGCTGCACGCGATCCGGCACCCGAGCCGGCCGCGCCGGGAGGCTGGCGATGCGGGCGCACTGCAGTTGCGCGGCGCGAACCTGCACAACCTGCAGAACGTCGATGTCGATGTGCCGCTGCGTCGGCTGGTCGCGGTCACGGGCGTGTCCGGCTCGGGCAAGTCGACGCTCGCGCGCGACGTGCTGCTCGACAACGTCGCCGCACTGGTCGCGCAGCGCCAGACCAAGGCGGGACGCGACGCGATGGATGCGGGCCGGTTTCCGGTGCTGGCCGGCTGCACCGCGCTGACGGGTTTCCGCGGCATCGACCGCGTGCTCGAAGTCGATCAGACGCCGATCGGCAAGACGCCGCGCAGCTGCCCGGCCACCTACATCGGCTTCTGGGACACGGTGCGAAAGCTCTACGCGCAAACGCTGGAAGCGAAGGCACGTGGTTATGGACAAGGGCGCTTCTCGTTCAACACCAGCGAAGGCCGCTGCCCTGCCTGCGAAGGCCAGGGCGTGCGCACCATCAGCATGAGTTTCCTGCCTGATGTGAAGGTGCCGTGCGAAACGTGTCACGGCGCGCGCTTCAACCCGGAAACGCTCGCGGTGAGCTGGCGCGGCAAAAGCGTCGGCGACGTGCTGCAGATGGAAGTCGACGAGGCGGTCGATTTCTTTGCATCGATGCCCGCGATCAGCCATCCGTTGCAGCTGCTCAAGGATGTCGGTCTGGGCTACCTGACCCTGGGCCAGCCATCACCGACGTTGTCCGGCGGCGAAGCGCAGCGCATCAAGCTCGTGACCGAACTGAGCAAGGTGCGTGACGACATCACACGCCGCGGCCAGCAGCCGCCGCACACGCTGTACGTGCTGGACGAGCCCACCGTGGGGCTGCACATGGCCGACGTCGAGCAGCTGATCCGCGTGCTGCACCGGCTCGTCGATGGCGGCCACAGCGTGATCGTGATCGAGCATGACCTGGACCTGATCGCCGAAGCCGACTGGATCATCGACCTGGGTCCCGGCGGTGGTGCAGCAGGCGGGCGAATCGTGGCGACCGGGACGCCGGCCCAGGTGGTGGCGATCGGCTCGCCGACCGGTCAGGTGCTGGCGCCGGTGCTCATGCGCACGGCTGTTGCTGCCGAAGCGGCCGTGGAGGCTGCGGTCTCAGTCGCCTAGGAATTCAGCGACCGGCTTCAGGTCGTCGATGCGTTCGCTCACGACTTTCACGATCGCCAGGATCGGCACCGCTAGGAACAGGCCCCACAGACCCCAGACCCAGCCCCAGGCCAGCACGCCGATGAACACGGTGACCGAGTTCATGTGGCTGGCCTTGCCGGTCAGCCAGGGCGTCAGGAACTGGCCGATTACGGTATGGATCGCGATGCTGACGAAGCCGATCGCAATCGCCATCTCCAGCGTGCCGAACTGCAGGAACGCGGCCAGCATCGCGCCGCCCGCGACCAGGATCGCCCCAAGATACGGGATCAGGTTGAACACCGCAGCCAGCACGCCCCAGGCGATCACGTGGTTCATGCCGAGCGCCCAGAAAGCGAGCGAGGTGACGATGCCGGTCAGCACACTGAGCAACCCCATCACGAGCAGGTAGCGCTGAATCTGTTCGCTTACCTCATCCATCGCTTCCAGCGTTTCCTTCTTCTCGCTCAACGTGGGGCCGGCCAGCCGCAGCATCTTGCGCCGAAACGTATTGCCGGCCGACAGCAAGAAAAACGTCAGCACGATCACCACCAGCAGCTGACCAAGCCCGCTGATCACGCCCATGGTGCCGGTCCAGAGGTAGTCCTTGACGCTGAATTTGGGGCGTTCGACCTGGACGCGCACGGGGCCCGCCGGTGCAGAAGCAGCCGCAGCGGGCGCGCTGGTCGTGGTGGTGGTCGTCGTAGTCGTGGTGGTGGTTTTATTCGCGTCGGGCGCGAGCGCCGGCACCGGTGCAGGCTTGTCGATGGCGCCCGCGCCTTGCAGTTTTTCCGCCGCCAGCTCGACTTTTTCAAGCGCGCTCGGCTGGTCCGGGCCACCGGTGTCGGAGGCCATGGTGCGGGCCAGCTTCTCGGCCGCCTCGGGCAGCGAATCGATCAACGCGCGCGCGTCGTCGGCATAGTAATAGCCGACCCAGCCGATGCCACCGACCAGGCTCAACACGACCAGCGCCGAGCCCAGCGGGCGTGGCAGACGCCATTTCTGCAAGCGGTCCACGATCGGCGTGAGCGCATAGCTGAGCACCAGCCCCAGCATCAACGGCACGAAGATGCCGCTGCCCAGGCGCAGCGCGGCAATCGAGATCAGCGTGGCCATGATCGCGAGTGACAGGTTCTTGACGTTGATGGCCGCCGCGGAGATCGCTTCCGGCCCGGGCGCGATTTCCGTGCCGGCAGCTTGCGCTGTCCCGGCCGGCGTGCCGTGGGATGCGGCCCCGGCCGGTGCTGGGACAGAAGAATGGTGGTTGGTCATTGGCAGTGAGAGCTCGTGAAATGCCGATCATGCAGCGCTGCGATCGGTCCCGCCCGCGACGATCGCGACGAGATCAGCGTGTATGGTCGGCGACAGGGCGGGATCAAGCACCAGCCGCGAGCCGGGCATTTCGCTCTTTCGCACCTGATATTCATCTAATCTGCCGATCGCCTGCAGGATCGGAACACAAGAGGAGCCATTTCATTCATGCAACGCAGAAAAGTCCTGCAACTGTCCGCCGCCGCCCTGACGTCTTCCACATTCGTCACCCGCGCGCAGCAAGCTGCCTTCCCGGCGCGCCCGATCAAGCTCGTGATCGCGTTTTCCGCCGGCGGCCCCACCGATGCGACGATGCGCGTGCTGGCGGAGAACGCAAGCAAGGCGTTCGGCCAGCCCGTGATCGTCGACAACAAGCCCGGCGCCGGCGGCAGCCTGCCCGCGCAGGCGCTGCAGATCGCGCAACCCGACGGCTATACGGTCGGTCAGATTCCGCTCGGCGTATTTCGGCTGCCCTACACGACCAAGCTCAGCTGGGACCCGGTGAAGGACATCAACTATGTGATCAACGTGACCGGTTATGCGTTCGGCGTCACGGTGCCGGCCGACTCCAAGTTCAAGACCTGGGCCGACCTGGTGGCCTGGGCGAAAGCGCATCCGGGCGAGCTGACCTACGGCTCGACCGGCACTTTCACGAGCCCGCATCTGACGATGGAGCTGGTCGCGCAGAAGCTCGGGCTCCAGTTGCTGCACGTGCCGTACAAGGGCAGCGCGGAGCTGGCGCAGGCGATGCTCGGCGGCCAGTTGATGGCGGCGGCCGATTCGACCGGCTTCGCGCCGCTGGTCGAGTCCGGCAAGCTGCGGGTGTTGAACACCTGGGGCGAGAAGCGGCTCGAGAAGTTTCCCGATGTGCCGACCTTGAAGGAGCTCGGCGTCGACGTCGTGCAAAACTCGCCGTTCGGCATCGGCGCGCCAAGAGACACGCCGCCGGACATCGTCAAGAAACTGCACGACGGTTTCAAGACCGCGATGGAGCAGCCGAGCTACGTCGAGATCCTGAAGCGCTACGACATGGAGCCGCTCTACATGGGCACCGAGCAGTACCGGAAATTCGCAGCCGACACCTTTGCCAGGGAGAAGGCGCTGATCGACCAGCTGGGATTGGCGAAGGCGAAGTAGCAAGCGCGAAGCGAGGCCGGACGTATGAAGCGCCCGGCCGCACGGCTGTTGGCCGTTACCTCCGGGCCGGTTCGGACGCACGCGGCTGGGCCATCGGTGCGGGCCGCATCGCATCTTTTGCAGCGGGCGCCGGCATCCCGGCGGGTGCGGCCGTCATGGACCGCGCGGTGCCCGTCTTCGGCTCGGCGCCTGTTTTCGCATCCGCACTTTCGCGGGGCTTGCCGTCCACGGTCAGGCCGGCTGCCGACAGCTTTGCGGCATTGCCCCGACCGGTGCCTTTGACCCGCGCGATGAAGTCGTCCCAGTTCTTGAACGCGCCTTTGGCACGCTCGTCGACGATCTTCTGGGCCATCTTGGTGCCGATGCCTTTCACGCTGTCGAGCTCTTCGGCGGTGGCCTTGTTGACTTCGACGGCAGCGAACGAGGCGACGGCTAACAGCATGGCCGCCATTGCAAGCAGTTTCTTGAACATGGGCTTGTTTCCTGAGGGTTGTGGAGAGGACGTGAATGCGACCGGTGCCGGCTGCGCGTCGCTTCAAATGAAGTCGGCGCCGCTGCACAACGGCGGTGATTCGCGTGCGGTTGACTGCGCTCAACGCAAGGGGCTGCCGACGATTCAGCCTGCAGCGGCCGCCAGCTGCTGCACGTAATCCGCAACGCCGTGTTGCACATTCACGAAACGATGGTCGCAGCCGGCAGCGCGCAGCGCTGTCAGGTTGGCCTGGGTGTGGCACTGATACCTGCCGCGCAACGCATCCGGAAACGGCACGTATTCGATCAGGCCACGCTCGACGGCTTGCGCAAGCGTGAGCGGCACGCCTTCGCCATGCAGCGTGTTGACCACTGCCAGCGCAACATCGTTGAACGGCTGCGCCTGGCCGGTCCCGAGGTTGAACACGCCGCTGCACTGCGGATGATCGAAGAACCACAGGTTCACCGCGACCACATCATCGATGTAGACAAAATCGCGCTGCTGCTGGCCTGGGCCGTAGCCGCCGTAGTCGCCGAACAGGCGCACCTTGCCGCTGTCGCGGAACTGATGAAACTGATGGAACGCGACACTGGCCATGCGGCCCTTGTGCTGCTCGCGCGGACCGTAGACATTGAAGTAACGAAAGCCCACGGATTGGCTTGCAGCGTGCTCAAACCGGTCGCCGAGTTCGCGCCGCAGCCGCTGGTCGAACAGCAGCTTGCTCCAGCCGTAGACGTTCAACGGCCGCTCGAACTCGGGTGTTTCGATGAAGGTGGACGAGCCGCCGTACGTCGCGGCCGACGACGCATACAAAAACTGTGCGCGCTGCTGCCGGCAGGCCTCGAACAACTCGCACGACCGCGTGTAGTTGTTGCGCATCATGTACTGGCCGTCGGTCTCCATCGTGTCGCTGCAGGCGCCTTCGTGGAACACCGCGGACACCCGGCCGAACGCCTGCCTGGCGAACGCGGGATAAAAATCATCGCGGTCCAGATAGTCGGCGATCTGCAGGTCGGCCAGATTTCTGAACTTGTCGCCGTTCTTCAGGTGATCGACCGCGATGATGTCGGTGATGCCGCGTGCGTTCAGGCCGCGCGCGAGGTTGCTGCCGATGAAGCCGGCCGCGCCGGTGACGACGATCTTTTCACTCATGACTCGAATAATTCCTCGAAGCTTGCCGTGGCAGTGCCGAACTTGGCCGTGACGATGCCGGCTGCGCGGTTGGCCAGCGGCACCGCAGCGCGCATGTCGAGGCCGGCGGCGACCAATGCAGCCAGGCTCGCGATCACGGTATCGCCGGCGCCGGTCACGTCGAATACCTCGCGTGCCTGTGCCGGCACGTGCAGGGCGCCGGCCGCATCGAACAAGGTCATGCCCTCTTCGCTGCGCGTGACGAGCAGCGCGTCCAGCCGAAGCTGCGTGCGCAGGTTCCGGGCCCGCTGCTCCAAGTCAGCGTCGTCGCGCCAGGCGCCGACCACCTGTTGCAGTTCGGCCCGGTTCGGCGTGATGACGGTGGCGCCCGCGTAACGCGAATAGTCGGAACCTTTGGGGTCGATCAGCACCGGCAACCGAAGCGCGCGCGCCGAGCGAACCATCTGCGCGACGTGCGCAAGCCCGCCTTTGCCGTAGTCGGAGAACAGCACCGCCTGATGCATGGGCAGCAGCCGCTCGAACGTGGCCGATTGCGACGCAAGCACTTCGGTTTGCGGCGAGCTTTCAAAATCCATCCGCAGCAGTTGCTGCTGGCGCCCGATCACGCGCAGCTTCACCGTCGTTTGCAGGCCCGCATCGCGGCCCAGATGCGCGGTGATGCCGGTCGTCGCGATCAGCGCTTCGAGCTTGTGGCTGGCTTCGTCGTTGCCCACCACGCTGAGCAGCGACGCCTGCGCGCCCAGCGTCACCACGTTGTGTGCCACGTTGGCCGCCGCACCTACGCGCTCCTCAGCACGCGACACCCGCACGATCGGCACCGGCGCCTCCGGGCTGATGCGCTCCACCGCGCCATACCAGTACCGATCCAGCATCACATCGCCGACCACCAGCACGCGCGCTTTCGCCAGCTGCGAACGTTCAAGTTTCATCTCTGCCACCCTAGATACACACGCCTCCCAGGGCCCACCAACTGTTCGCAGACGATTCCAACCGGCGCCGCGGAGCTGGCTTTGCCAGGCCGCAGGCGTCGCCCCCGGTGGGGGGTAGGCGAAGCGACACGCAGTGCGCGAAGCCTGGGGTGGAGCAACACCCGCGCGGAGCTGGCTTTGCCAGGCCGCAGGCGTCGCCCCCGGTGGGGGGGAGGCGAGAGCCGACCGAAGGGAGCGAAGCCTGATGGAGAGCTACAACTCATCGACGCGCCGTACCGAATAACTGTCCCAGGACTGACAACCGGGGCAATGCCAGAAATGCAGCGACGCTTCGAATCCGCAGGATGCGCACCGGTAGCGCGTGAGCGGCCGCGTGGCGCGCTCCAGCGTGCGTTGCAATTGCGGGCGAAATTGCTCGTGCTCGATCTTTTCATGCGCGAGCCAGCGCGCGGCGGCCACCAGCGAAGGCACGCGGTCCAGGTGCGCCACGTATCGGTTACGCGGCGGATCGCAAACCTCGGCTCCGTCAGCAGCGTCGGCTACATCGGATGCCGCCTTGCTGTCGGGACCGATGTGGCAGCGGGCGGCTGTTTGTTCGAGCGCCACGATCGCATCCAGCACGTCGAGCGACGGCGTGCGCGCATAGCTCGTGCGCAACAGGTCGAGCGCTTCGTGCTGGCGATCCGTGCGTTCGGCCAGTTGCGCAACCGACTGCGCGACCAGCGGCAGCGCATCAGGGGCAACGTTGCACAAGGCTTGCAAGGTTTCGAGCGCAGCAGCTGATTCGCCGGCAGCAGCCTGCCACCGGGCCAGCTCGATGCGCGCGCGCGGCGCGCCGGGTGCCGTCTTCATGGCACGGGCCAGCAACGCGCGGGCCGCCGGTTCGTCGTCGGCGCGCAGCGTGATCGCCTGCTCGCAGAGGTAATGCGAAAGCCGGCTGCTGAAATCGCCTTCACCGGATGCCTGCAGCTGATGCGCACAGTCTGCCGCCTGCGCCCAGTCGCGGGACCGTTCAAAGATCGCGAGCAACGCGATCAGCGCCTGCGCCTGCAGCGGCGTATCTTCAAGTCTGCGCAACGCGTCCTCGGCACGATCGAGCACACCCGCTTTCATGAAATCGAGCGCCAGCGCATGCTGCGCGCGCTGGCGGTCGGCAGCGCCGAGATCGCCGCGCGACAGCAGGTGTTCATGCACGCGCACCGCGCGTTGGTATTCGCCGCGGCGGCGAAACAGGTTGCCCAGGGCGAAATGCAGCTCGGACGTGTCCGGATCGTTTTGCACCGCTTCGATGAACGCGTCGATGGCCTGGTCCTGCTGCTCGTTGAGCAGGTAGTTCAGACCTTTGAAATAGGCTTTCGGCGCCTGCCGGCTGTCAAAGCGCAACTGGCGAAGATCGAAGCGCGAGGCGGCCCAGCCGAGCACGAACGCGAGCGGCAGCCCGAGCAGCGGCCAGAACAGGTCAAGATCCATGCGGATCGCTTCCAACCGGCCCCGCGGGCGCCGTCGATGCGACCGGTGCTGCGGTCGACGCCGGCGTGAGGTGGCTGCCTGCCGCCCGCGCCGCGGACTGCCGATCACGCCACCAACGCGGCGCCATCCCCAAGGCGCCGAGCAGCACGCCGCAGGCCAATACGGCCAGCACCAGCAGCACCAGCGGTCCGCGCCAGTAGGTGCCGAAGAAAAAATGGACGGTGACGTCGTGCGGATTGTTCAGCGCGAACGCAAACAGCGCAAGAAAACAAGCCGCCTGCAGCAACAGTTTCAGCAGCCACGTCAGTCGTTGCATGCGGGAAATGCTGCGAAACGGTTGAAGATTGGGGAGATCGAAAAGATCAACAAGAGCGATCAGACGCGCTTGCATCGGCTGATGGATCGCACGGCCTCAACGCGTGCCGGTTGCGCTGGTCGTGGCAGCCGGCAGGCGTGCTTCCAACTCCGCGGTGCGCGCATCCACCGCTTCGCGCAGCGCCTTGCCCGGTTTGAAGTGGGGCACGCGCTTTTCCGGCACCGCCACCTGTTCGCCACTGCGCGGGTTGCGTCCCATACGCGGCGGGCGGTGGCTGATCGAAAAGCTGCCGAAACCGCGAATCTCGATCCGATGGCCGCGCACCAGCGCATCTTCCACCGAATCAAGGATCGCCTTCACCGCCTGTTCCGCATCGCGGTGCGTCAACTGGGCAAAGCGGGCAGCGAGTTCCTCGACCAGATCGGAGCGCGTCATGGGGATTGGCGTTGTGATGGTGTCACCGCGGGCATCGTGCGCGCGCACAAGAGTGAGACGCAACGTCCAAAAAAACGATTTTCTGACTGTCCCGCCGAGGCCCGCAGACGACTGGCCGTACCAGTCGTCTGCGGGCAAAGCGCGTCGGGCGCCGACCAGCCCGGAACCGGCGACAGGTGCCGCGCCGCCATGCCGCCATGCCCAAGGCCGGTACGGCGCGGTTTTTAGTCCTACCCGGCTGCTACTGCTTATCGCCGCTGTTGTCGAGCTTGGCGCGCAGCAACGCACCCAGGCTCGTGGTGCCGGCGTTTTCGCGCGACTGCGACTGGCTCATCGACTGCATCGCTTCCTGCTGATCGGCCGAGTCCTTGGCCTTGACCGACAGCTGGATGTTGCGCGTCTTGCGGTCGATGTTGATCACGACTGCACTGACTTCGTCACCGACTTTGAGCACGCTGGTCGCATCGTCGACCCGGTCGCGCGAGATTTCGCTGGCACGCAGGTAGCCGACGATTTCATTGCCCAGGTCGATCTCGGCACCGCGCTGGTCCACCGTCTTGACCTTGCCGTTGACGACCTGGCCGCGGTCATTCACGCTCGTGAAGGTCGTGAACGGGTCGCCGTCGAGCTGCTTGATGCCCAGCGAGATGCGTTCGCGGTCCACATCGACGGCCAGCACGATCGCTTCGACTTCCTGGCCCTTCTTGTAGTTGCGCACCGCGGCTTCACCGGTTTCGTTCCAGGACAGGTCGGACAGGTGCACGAGTCCGTCGATGCCGGTGGCCAAGCCAACGAACACGCCGAAGTCGGTGATCGACTTGATCGGGCCCGAAACACGGTCGCCACGGTTCGTGTTCTGCGCGAACTCGTGCCACGGATTGGCTTTGCACTGCTTCATGCCGAGGCTGATGCGGCGCTTGTCTTCGTCGATATCGAGCACCATGACTTCGACTTCCTCGCCCAGGGTGACGAGCTTGTTCGGTGCGATGTTCTTGTTGGTCCAGTCCATCTCGGAGACGTGCACCAGGCCTTCGATGCCGGGTTCCAGCTCGACGAACGCGCCGTAGTCGGCGATGTTGGTGACCTTGCCGAACAGGCGCGTGCCCTGCGGGTAGCGGCGCGAGACGCCCATCCAGGGGTCGTCGCCGAGCTGTTTGAGACCCAGCGAAACGCGATTCTTTTCCGCGTCGAACTTGAGGATCTTGGCCTGGATTTCCTGGCCAGGCTGCACCACTTCGCTCGGGTGCCGCACGCGGCGCCACGCCATGTCGGTGATGTGCAGCAGGCCGTCGATGCCGCCCAGATCGACGAACGCGCCGTATTCGGTGATGTTCTTCACCACCCCGTCGACGATCGCACCTTCCTTGAGCGTCTTCATGAGCTTTTCACGCTCTTCGCCCATGCTGGCTTCGACCACCGCGCGGCGCGACAGCACGACGTTGTTGCGCTTGCGATCGAGCTTGATGACCTTGAACTCGAGCGTGCGGTTCTCGTACGGGGTCAGGTCCTTCACCGGGCGCGTGTCGATCAATGAACCGGGCAGGAATGCGCGGATGCCGTTCACGAGCACGGTCAGGCCGCCCTTGACCTTGCCGCTCGTGGTGCCGGTCACGAAGTCGCCCGATTCGAGCGCTTTCTCCAGGCTCATCCACGATGCGAGGCGTTTCGCCTTGTCGCGCGACAGGATGGTGTCGCCGTAGCCGTTTTCGATCGCGTCGATCGCAACCGACACGAAGTCACCGACCTGCACTTCGACTTCGCCCTTGTCGCTCTTGAACTCTTCGAGCGGCACATAGGCTTCGGACTTGAGGCCGGCGTTGACCACGACGAAGTTGTGTTCGATGCGAACGACTTCGGCGGTGATCACTTCACCCACGCGCATTTCCGAGCGCGTCAGCGATTCTTCAAACAGGTCGGCAAAAGATTCTTCAGACATTCAAAAAGTTTTCCTGGGCCGCGGGCCTGCTGGGCGACTCGACCACTGGAAGTGGCCGATGCCTTCCCACGCGAGGGGCGGTGGTTGGGTTGGGGCGGCGCGATGGATGCGTCGCCTGGGGCTGCAAGAAAAACGCCTGGCTACCGTAGCACCCTGGCTGGTGCGAGAACGAACAGTGGACAGGACACGGGTGACAGCATGCATCCGGTCAGCGACGGTTCGGTGGAATACCATCGACCCGTCGATTCGACCGAGGCACAAACGGATCTGAACAAACCTAAAGAGCAGGAAACGTCAGTGCGCGAACGGCTGTCTGCGCTGCCACCAGGCCAACACCTGCTCGACCGATTGCTCGATCGTCAGCTCGGAGTTGTCCAGCAGCAGCGCGTCCTGCGCCGGCTTCAAAGGCGCGTCGCGCCGGGACGAATCCCGCGCATCACGCGCTTCCAAATCCTTTGCAAGGTCAGTGATTGTAGAAGAAAAGCCTTTTGAAATCAACTGCTTGTGACGGCGTTCCGCGCGTTTTTGCGGGCTTGCCGTCAGGTACACCTTGAGCGCGGCAGCGGGGAAGATCACGGTGCCCATGTCGCGCCCGTCGGCGACCAGCCCGGGCAGGCGCCTGAATCCCAATTGCAGCGCGACCAGCGCGGTGCGTACCGGCAACAGCGCCGAGACTTGTGATGCAAGCCGGCCGGTGGCCTCACTGCGCAGCTCATCGCTCACGTCGGCGCCACCGAGCCAGATGCGGCTGCGATCGAACCGCACGGGAAGGCTGCGCGCCAGTTCGGCGATGCGCTCGGCGTTCGCGGGCTCGATCGCGATGCCGGCACGGACGGCCGCGAGCGCAGCGGCCCGGTAGATCGCGCCGGAATCAAGGAAGTAGTAGCCCAGCCGGTGCGCCAATGCGGCAGCCACGGTGCCCTTGCCGGAGGCGCTCGGGCCGTCGATGCAGATCACCGGAACCTGCGCCGGTGCGGCTTCAGCGACCGAAAACAGCGCTTCGAAATAGTCAGGAAACGTCTTGGCCACGCACTTTGGGTCCAGGATGCGCACCGGCAGCCCGGCCGGATTGAACGCCGCAAGCGAAAAGCACATCGCGATGCGGTGGTCATCAAAGGTCTCGATGGTGGCCGCGCGCCAGTCGGCGGCGCTGGCCGGTGGTGTGATGCGCAGCCAGTCGGCGCCTTGCTCCACGCCGGCGCCTAAAGCGCGCAGGCCGACGGCGAGCGCGTGGATGCGGTCGGTTTCCTTCACGCGCCAGCTTGCGATGTTGCGCAGCAGGCTCGGGCCATCGGCATACAGCGCCAGCGGGCCCAGGGTCATCGCCGCATCGGGGATGTGGTTGCAGTCCAGCTCGATCGCGCGCAGCGGCCAAGCGCCGCGCGCGATGTGCAGGGCGCCGTCTTGCTCGAGCACCTGCGCACCCATCCCACGCACCGCATCGATGAAGCGCACATCGCCTTGCAGCGAATCGCTGCCCAAACCCCGGATTTCAATGCCTTTTGTGCCAGGGGCGTTAGTGCTTATTGCACCTATAGCTATGAAATAACTAGCAGAAGATGCGTCCGGCTCAACTTGAAAGTCGCCGGGCGAACGCAGCACGCTGCCCGCCGGAATCGTGAAGCGCTGCCAACCGTCGCGCTCCACCTGGACGCCGTAGCGCTGCAGCAACGCCAGTGTGATTTCCACATACGGCTTGGAGATCAGTTCGCCGACGACTTCGATGCAGACCGCCTGCTGCGCCACCAGCGGCAGCCCGAGCAGCAGGGCGGTGAGGAACTGGCTCGATACATCGCCGCGCACGCGGATCGGCGCATCCAGCCTGCGGTCAGGCGTACCGATCGCCAACGGAGGATAGCCCTGCACACCGAGGTAATCGATGCGACAACCCAGCCCGCGCAGTGCATCGACCAGATCGCCGATCGGCCGCTCGTGCATGCGCGCCACGCCGCTCAGGCGGTAGTCGCCGCCCAGCAGCGCGAGTGCCGCCGTCAGCGGCCGCATCGCAGTGCCCGCGTTGCCCAGAAACAGCTCGGCTTGCGGGTTCAAAAAGCGGCCGCCACAGCCCTGGATCACCAGTTCCTGGCCCGCTGGCTGGCCATCGCTCGCCGCATCATCGATGCGGCAGCCGAGCGTGCGCAGCGCATCCAGCATCACGCGCGTGTCGTCCGAGCGCAGCAGGCCGGCCAGCCGGGTCTCGCCGTGTGCGAGCGCGGCCAGCAGCAACACGCGGTTGGAAATGCTCTTGGAGCCGGGCAGCCGGACACGGCCGCCCGCGCGCACCAGTGGTGGCAGGTCGATGAATTCGGTCTGGAACATCCGGCTAGGGAAATAACGAAGCGCCGGCGCGCTTTAGCGGCCGGCCTGACGCGCACGTGCGGCCAGCGAGGCGAGCCCGGCCCGCGCATCGCTGGCCTGCTCGATCCGCTGCTTGAGGGCGTCGCCATCGCCGTCCTCAATCAGTTTTTCGATCGCGGCCAGCTGCTGCTGGAACAGGCGCGACTGCGCCAGCAGTTCCTCGCGATTGGACAACAGGATGTCGCGCCAGACCTCTGGGTCACTGGCTGCGATCCGGCTGAAATCGCGAAAGCCGGAGCCGGCCAGCGAAAGGAACTCGTTGCCTTCGGGCTGCCGTGTGATGCCATTCATCAGCGCGAACGCGATCAGGTGCGGCAAGTGGCTCACTGCTGCGAACGCCGCGTCGTGCGCCTGCGGCGACATGCGGCTGACCTGGGCGCCGATCGCGGTCCACAGCTGCGTGGCACGCGCGACGTGACTGTCCAACGTGCGCTCGATCGGCGTCAGGATCACCTGCCGATTCATGAACAGGTCCGCATCCGCGTGTTCGACGCCGGAGACCTCACGCCCCGCGATCGGATGCGCCGGCACGAACGCGACCAGGTTGTTTCCCAACGTGCGGCGGGCGGCTTCCACCACGTCGCGCTTGGTCGAGCCGACGTCCATCAGCAAGGTCTGAGGCGTGACCAGATGCCGGATCGCCTTGAAGGTTGCTTCGGTCGACGCGACCGGCACCGCGATCAGCACCAGATCGGCGCCGGACACCGCCAGCAGCGCCGAGGGCGCTTCCACGTCGATCACGCCGAGCTGCAGCGCGCGCTGCGTGGTGGTGGGGGACTTGCTGTAGCCGACCACGCGCCTGACCAGCCCGGCGCGTTTGGCCGCGCGTGCGAACGAGCCGCCGATCAGCCCGCAACCGATCAGGCCGAGCTGCTCGAACATTTCGATGATCCGCGGCGCTGCGCGCCTCGCACGCTGTCTGGCACTCTTGGCAGGCAGGTCCAGCAGGGGCCACGGAGCCGGTTTCGCCGGGCCGTAGGCGCCGCCCCCGGTGGGGGGTAGCCGAGAGCCGACCGCAGGGAGCGAAGGCTGGGGACGAGCTTCAATCTGTCACCGGGTAACTGCCGAGCACTTTGTAGAACGCGCAGAGCTGCTGCAGCTCCGCCAAGGCGCGCTTCAGATGCGGCTGCGACGGGTGGCCGTCCAGGTCGATATAAAAATAATAGTCCCACTGACCGTTGCGCGCGGGGCGAGACTCGAACCGGGTCATCGACACGCCGTGGTTTTTCAGCGGCACCAGCAGGTCATGCACCGCGCCGGGCCGGTTCGGCACCGACACCACCAGGCTGGTGCAGTCGCGCCCGGTCGCTTCGGGCACGCCCATCGTATCCGGCAGGCAGATCACGGCAAAGCGCGTGCGGTTCGATGGATCGTCCTGGACCGCATGCGCCACCACATGCAGACCCCATTGATTGGCGGCACGGGCACTGGCCAGACAGACAAATTGTGCATCGGCGGCAGCGAGCCGCGCGCCTTCGGCGTTGCTGGAAACCGCGCGCCGCTCGACGCTCGGCAGATGCCGCGACAGCCAATCCTGGCACTGTGCGAGCGCCTGCGGATGCGCGAGCACAGCGACGACTTCGTCCAGCGAATCGGCTTGCCGCAACAGGTGGTGCTGCACCTTCAGACTGACCTCCGCCACCACGTGCACCGGTGCGTGCAGGAACAGGTCGAGCGAGCGCGTCACCACGCCTTCAGTCGAATTCTCGACCCCGACCACGCCGAACTGCGCGGCACCTGAAGAGGTGGCGTGGAACACTTCGTCGAAGTTGGCGCAGTAAACGCAATTCACGGCGCTGCCGAAGTACTCGAGCGCAGCTTGCTCCGTGAAGGTGCCGGCCGGACCCAGCACGGCAACCCGCTGCGGCGCTTCCAGCGCCAGGCAGGACGAGGTGATCTCGCGCCAGATCGATGCGACGTGCTCATCCTTGAGCGGCCCGGCGTTGGCCGCCTGGATTTTCTCGATCAGCAGCGCGACGCGGTCCGGACGGAAGAACGGCGAGCCTTCGCGCCGCTTGATCGCGCCAACCTGCTCGGCCAGCTCGGCCCGCTGATTCAACAAGGCCAGCAACTGCTGGTCGAGCGCATCGATGGATAGCCGCAGCTCGGCCAGTGAGTCGCTCATGAACGCAAGCCGCGCGGCCGCTTACTTCTTCTTCGGCGGTGCGCTCTTCTTGGCCGACTCACCGCCGACGATCTTCGCTGCGGTGTCATCAAACGCCGTCGTGCGTTCCTGCACCTCGGTGCGCGACGCCTCGACCAATTGCTGCACCAGCGAATTCAGCATTTCAGGCAGTGCGGCCTGGTATTTTTTGATGGCTGGATCATCGAAGAACGCGGCCAACCGGCGCAATTCGTCCTCGCTGAAGCGCTCCGCATAAGCCGGCACCAGCACGTCGTTGCTGACCTTGACCACCTTGCTCTTGATGATCGCGTTGGTCTCGTCCCGATATTTGTTGAGCTCGACGTTGAGCTTGTCGGCGACTTCCTTGCGCCGGGCCTCCGGCACCTCGGCCTGCAGGCGGGGCGTCCACTTCTGCAACATCGGCGTCACCGCGACGCCGGTCAGCTGCGCCGCGATCGGCTCCATTTCGCTGCCTTGCTGCATCGCCACGATCTTGCTGGCCAGTTCCTTCTTCTGGCCGTCGGCTTGGGCCAGGACCGGGCCGCAGGCCAGTGCGGAAAAGGCAAGCACGGCAGCTGCGATGGCGTTGTTTTTCATAAGGGAGCTTTCTGTCTGAAAAGACGGTATCGGGAAAGAAAAGCAAAGGCGCGTCGGCTAAGCGCTCAGCTCGCGTCGGGCAGTCCGCCGTCATCGGCAGCAGCATCGCCTGGATGATCGGCTGCGGCGTCCGGCTCGGCTACGCCATCCGGTCCGGGCGACGCGTCATCGAGCGCTTCGATCTCGGGTGCCGCATCGTTTTCGCCGATGCGCTGCAGGCCGCTCAATTTGGAGCCGGCGTCCAGCCCGATCAAGGTCACCCCCTGAGTCGCACGGCCCAATTCACGAATTTCGCTGACCCGGGTGCGCACCAGCACGCCGCGATCGGTGATCAACATGATCTCGTCATCGGGCCGCACCAACGTCGCGGCCACGACCCGGCCGTTGCGGCCGGACTGCTGGATCGCGATCATGCCCTTGGTGCCGCGGCCATGGCGCGTGTACTCGCCGATTCGGGTGCGTTTGCCGTAGCCGTTCTCGGTCGCAGTCAGCACCGATTGCTCTTCGTCTTCGGCCACCAGCATCGCGATCACGGACTGGCCGTCTTCGAGCGCCATGCCGCGCACGCCGCGCGCGCCGCGGCCCATTGGACGCACGTCGCCTTCGTTGAAGCGCACCGCCTTGCCGCCGTCCGAGAACAGCATCACGTCATGCGCACCATCGGTCAGCGCAGCGCCGATCAGCCAGTCACCAGGATCGAGGTCAACCGCGATGATGCCGGCCTTGCGCGGGTTCGAAAACTCATTGAGCGCGGTCTTCTTGACGGTGCCCATCGAGGTGGCCATGAACACGTACTGGTCGGCCGGGAACGTGCGCTTCTCGCCCGTCAGCGGCAGCACCACGGTGATCTTCTCGCCTTCGGCCAGCGGGAACATGTTGACGATCGGACGCCCGCGCGAGCCGCGCGAACCGGCCGGGGCTTCCCAGACTTTCAGCCAGTAGAGCCGGCCGCGGTCGGAGAAGCACAGGATGTAGTCGTGCGTGTTGGCGATGAAGAGCTGGTCGATCCAGTCGTCGTCCTTCGTCGCGGTGGCCTGCTTGCCGCGCCCGCCGCGCTTTTGCGCGCGGTATTCGGACAGCGGCTGGCTCTTGATGTAGCCGGTGTGCGAGAGCGTCACGACCATGTCGGTCGGCGTGATCAGGTCTTCGGTGGACAGATCGATCGCGCTGGTCTCGACCAGGCTGCGGCGCGCGGCTGTCCTCGCAGTGCCGAACTCCTGCTTGATGCGGCCCAGCTCCTCGCCGATGATGGTAGAGACACGTTGCGGCCTGGCCAGGATGTCGAGCAGATCCTCGATCTCGGCCATCACCTCTTTGTACTCGGCAACGATCTTGTCCTGCTCGAGGCCCGTCAGGCGCTGCAGCCGCATCTGCAGGATCTCCTGCGCCTGCGTGTCGCTCAGGCGGTAGAGGCCGTCCGCGCCCATGCCGAAACTTCGCTCCAGTCCTTCCGGCCGATAGTCATCCGCATCCACGACCGAGCCGTCTTCGCGCGCGCGGGTCAACATCTCGCGCACGATCTGGCTGTCCCAGGCACGGGCCATCAGTTCGGTTTTGGCCACCGGCGGCGTCGGCGCACTGCGAATGATCGCGATGAAGTCATCGATATTGGCCAGTGCGACTGCCAGGCCTTCGAGCACGTGACCGCGCTCGCGCGCCTTGCGCAACGTGAACACGGTGCGGCGCGTGACCACTTCGCGCCGATGGTCGAGGAACACCTCGATCAGATCGAGCAGGTTGCACAGCTTCGGCTGGCCGTTCACCAGCGCGACCATGTTGATGCCGAACGTGTCCTGCAGCTGCGTCTGCTTGTACAGGTTGTTCAGCACCACCTCGGGCACTTCGCCGCGCTTCAGCTCGATCACGAGCCGCATGCCGGACTTGTCAGACTCGTCCTGGATGTGGCTGATGCCTTCGAGCTTCTTCTCGTGCACCAGCTCGGCCATGCGCTCCTGCAACGTCTTCTTGTTGACCTGGTAAGGCAGCTCGTCGACGATGATCGCCTGACGCTGGCCACGGTCGATCGGCTCGAAGTGGCAGCGCGCACGCATCACCACCTTGCCGCGGCCGGTGCGGTAACCCTGTTGCACGCCCGCGCTGCCGTAGATGATGCCGGCCGTGGGAAAGTCCGGCGCGGGAATGATCTGCATCAGCTCGTCGATCGTCGCCTGCGGATTCGCGAGCAAGTGCAGACAGGCATCGACCACTTCGCCGAGGTTGTGCGGCGGAATGTTGGTCGCCATGCCCACGGCAATGCCGCCGGAGCCGTTCACGAGCAGGTTCGGCAGCCGGCTTGGCAGCACCAGCGGTTCGCTCTCGGAGCCGTCATAGTTGGGGCCGAAATCCACCGTCTCGCGGTCGATGTCGGCCAGCATCTCATGCGCGATCTTTGCGAGCCGGATCTCGGTATAGCGCATCGCTGCCGCATTGTCGCCGTCGACCGAGCCGAAGTTGCCCTGGCCGTCGACCAGCATGTGGCGCATGGAAAAGTCCTGCGCCATCCGCACGATCGTGTCGTAGACCGACTGGTCGCCGTGCGGGTGGTATTTGCCGATCACGTCGCCGACGATGCGCGCGGACTTTTTGTATGGCCGGTTCCAGTCATTGTTCAGCTCGTGCATTGCATACAGCACGCGCCGATGCACCGGCTTCAACCCGTCGCGCGCATCCGGCAGCGCCCGGCCCACGATCACGCTCATCGCGTAATCGAGATAGCTGCGGCGCATCTCCTCTTCCAGGCTGACCGGCAGCGTTTCCTTGGCGAAAGAAGTCATGGGAGGGTCGGTTGAGGCAGCGGGCCGGCGTGAATTTTAGGCGCAAGGGGCTGTCGTGGCATTACAACGAAAGCGTAGTTTTCAGGCCCGCAAAGCGGCCTGCGCCACTTGTTTTCATGGGGCTGGCGCCACCTGCATGGCACAATTGTCTCAACGGTTCGGGTGGCTTTTCACCTTAAACGTACTTGTCGTTAATGTCGTTCTTGATAACGCAGCGCGGCTGCGGCCCTTATCCCTTCGAGGAGAACCATGAAGAAACTGAATAGCGTGGCGATGTTGTTTGCAGCCGCAACGGTCGCCAGCTCCGCGTTTGCCGCCGGCCCGTCGTCAATCGCATCCGACAACTGGCGCAGCAGCTATGAGAACCTGATCTGGCGCAATGGCGACGGCACGCTGTGCTGGCGCGATGGGTTCTGGACGCCGGCCACCGCTGCAAAGGGCTGTGATGGCGCTATTGTCGCTCAAGCCAAGCCGCCGGTCGTTGTGGTGCCGCCGGACGAAGTGAAGCCGCCGCCTGCGCGGCCGGTGCCTGCTGTCGGCAAGATCACCTACGCCGCCGATGCATTCTTCGACTTCGACAAGTCGGTGCTGAAGCCACAGGGCAAGGCCAAGCTGGATGATCTGGTCAGCAAGATTCGCGGCATCGATCTGGAAGTGATCATTGCCGTCGGCCATACCGACTCGATCGGCACGGACGCCTATAACCAGAAGCTGTCGGTGCGTCGTGCCGAGTCAGTGAAGGCATACCTGGTGTCCAGAGGCATCGATCGCAACCGCGTCTATACCGAAGGCAAGGGCGAGAAGCAGCCGATTGCGACCAACAAGACTGCGGCCGGCCGCGCCAAGAACCGCCGCGTCGAGATCGAAGTGGTCGGCACGCGTCCGAACCGCTGATCCAGCGACGTTGCATCCGGCTAGCGCCGGATTCGAACGCTGTGCGTGCGAGCGCAGCACGAAGCCTCGTTCAAGTATCGACTTGAACGAGGCTTTTTTGTGACTCGCGAATTGTTCGATCGACCCCGGGATGCAGCCACGACCATGCGGCCGCGCGGTCGGCCGAGTTCAAAACAGCGGTTTGCGCTCCTCGCTGCCTCGACTTGCCTCGCGTTTGCCAGCTTTCCAGCGGGCAGCGCGCCGATCACGCAGGCATCGGCAGATCGGTCGGAGCCGGGAGATCGCTGTACTAGCGCCGCAACACGACCTGTCGTCTTCATCGTGCTGTCACCGCGCATGCCGCAAGCGCTTCAGGAATGGCTGCGGATGCGCCGTGCTGCGCAGGCGGCGGGCTTTGCCACGGTCAGCTTGCGGGATCCCCGTGTCGGCGCGCGCGAATGGCAGGCTGCAGCGCACATCGCCGGTCTGCCCGCCGCGTTGCGATTGCAGCGGCTGCAGACGCCTGCGCTGGTCAGGCAGTTCGGCGCCCTCAATCATTTTCCAGCAGCACTCGTGCAAAGCGGCCAGCGTCTGCATCCGTGGCCAGTGCTGGGCGTGATGCCGGATGCGGCATTCGTCAGCGTGTTGCGGCAGCGCCTGCACCAGCTTTGCGCTGGAGCGCATTCGTGACCGGCATCGTCGCCTGGCTGCGGCATGCGATCCGCCTTGCCTTGCCGTTCCTCAGCTGCGCCGCACTGACGATCGCAGTTGCCGGTCCGCCCATCACGCCGGACGCGGACACCTGCATTCCGCCGGTCGGCTACCTGCCGCTCGACCCCGCGCAGGTCGGCGCGGACCGCGACGGTCGCGCCGTGCTCGGCAGTTACGAGCGGATCAGCCCGGACGGCCGCTTCGTGCTGCGGTCCTGGTCCGGCGGGCGGCTCGGTGAAGTCAGCCTGATCGAATTGCCGACCCAGGCCGACGCACCGCTGCGCGTGTTCGAGACGCCGCTGTCGAACGAAGCGTTTCCGGTGCAGGGCAGTTGGCGCTACCTGGTGGATGTGAACGGCGACCACTACCGGTTTGCCGACGTTCTGCAGAAACAGCGGCGCGCGCAGCCGTTGTTTCGCGGCGGCATGACCGGCTTTTACGCCGTCGCGTCGGAGCTGGTATCGGCAGCCGGTCCGACCGATTCGGCTCCGCCCATCCTGATCCGGTCGCTCAGCTGGCCGCAGCCGAGCGGGGTGCCTGCAGGCGGCGCGCAGGGCGGAGCCGAAGTGGCCGGCACCGGCCCGCTGCAGGTGCGCACCTTGCGCATCGAAGACAACGGCATGAAGGCCAGCGTGGTGCAGGACACCGGCCCGCAGTACGTCTGCACCGCCCGCACACTGCGCGATGGCAACGTCTATGCGCTGCCGATGCTTTCGGTGGACGGCAGTGAGTTCTCCGCCGTGCCGCAGGCGCCGCAGGACGGCGTGCCGAGCATGCGCGTGTACGGCCTGTCCAGCGAGCCGTTCGCGCGATCGCATGCCTGCGATCAGCGGCTCGATCTGGGCTACAGCCCGGCAAAGGCCGTGTTCGGCTTTCCGGCTGCCGAAGGTGCGGCCACCGTGCCGTCTGCTGTCGCACCGCTGGTCTATACCGACAACGCAAGCGTGTTCTGGTTCGACCGCAGCGGCGATCCGCCCGGCATGGCGTTTCGCATCGACGACCTGAAGACCAACGTGCTTGCCAGTGCATTTCCCGGCCTCACGCGCGATGGCCGCGTGATCTTTGGCGCGAGTTGGAAAAGCTGTCTGCCGGGCAAGCGCTGCGTGCCGCAGGCCGGCTATGTGGTGGCCGATCCGTTTCAGAGCAACGGTTACCGTGCCCACGTCGCGGCCCATCCGGCGTCGCCGGCTGCACGCCGTTGCATCACGAACGCCGATGTGCGGCGCGAACGTGCGCGCTTCGCTGCCGCCCATCGGCTGGCAGAAGGGCCGGCACGCTGACCACAGCTACTGTTTGAATAGCTGGAGGCGCAGCAGGATCATGCGCCTTCGCCCGTTTTAATTAAAAAAAAGCCCTGGGACCGTACCGGGACCCAAGCTCAAACCGGCGCGGCCAGGAACCGGCCCAGATGGTCGATCACCACCTCGGGCTTTTCATGCACCACCCAGTGCGTCGCGCCCTCGATCCGGTGCATCTGCAGCCGGCTCACGTAATCTTCCAGCCCGTCGATCAGCGCCGGCGGCAGCGCGATGTCGTCCATCGCCCACAGCACCAGGGTCGGCACGTCCACCGTGAGCCAGGCGCGCGGCAATTGCACCGCGGCGGCAGCCGGGTCGTCGGCCGTCGGCGGGCGCAGCGGGGTCGCGCGGTAGTAGTTCAGCGGACCCGTAAGGCCGGCTTGCCAGACTTCGCGGTACTGCTGCTCGACGTCCGGCGTCCACCACGCATTCGGCCCGTTCGCGGCGCCCAGCCGCAGGAAGAACTCGCGCAGCCGCTTGAAGTCGTCCTCGGCCAGCAGCTTTTCCGCATCCGGCCGGATCAGGAAGTTCATGTAGGCGCTCGCGGACTGCTGCGCCGGGCTGCTGCTCAACTCGCGCTGGAACGTGCCCGCATGCGGTGAGTTGACGATCGCCAGGCGTTGCAGCAACGCCGGGTGCTGATTCGCGAGCGACCAGGCCGGCGCGCCGCCCCAGTCGTGCGCGATCAGGCAGTCGAGCCGGCCATTGCCTTCGATTGCGATCAGCGCCGCCACGTCCTGCACCAGCAGCTTGCCGCGATAAGCGTCCACCTCGGTCGGCGCACTCGATTTTTCGAAGCCGCGCAGGTTCGGCGCGATGCAGCGATAGCCGCCGTGCTGCGGCTGCGAGAAGTGCTCGAGCAGGTGGTCCCAGACGAACGCGGCTTCCGGAAATCCGTGCAGGAACATCAGCACCGGCCGGCCGCGCTCGCCCGCGCTGCGGCAGGACAGCGTGATGCCGTGCGGCAGTTCGACCATCGACTGTTCGATCATGAAACTATCCTTTTTAAAGCGCTCCCACTTGACCAGACCCCGCATCCGGCGTTTCGGCGCGCTCATGCGTCCAGCGCCACAGCAGCATGCCGACATCGTCCACGCCGTGCCGCTTCAAGGCGGAAAACAGCATCGCTTCGCCGGTGCCGACCTGCAGCCGCGCGATCGACAGCGCCTTTGCACCTTCGGCACGCGTGAGCTTGTCGGCCTTGGTCAGCAGCAGCAGCAGCTTCAGACCTTGTGCGACCCTCGGGCGCATCACCTCGAGCAGTTGCTCGTCGAGTTCGGTCAGGCCGAGGCGCGGATCGGTCAGCAGCACGATGCCGACCAGATTCGTACGGCTGACCAGATAGTTGGCCATCACCTGCTGCCAGCGCGCCTTGTCCAGCTTGGGCACCGCTGCATAGCCATAGCCGGGCAGATCAGCCAGCACCGCATCGTCGATGCCGTGGCGACCCAGCGCAAACAGGTTGATGTGCTGGGTGCGGCCCGGCTTCTTGGACGCGAACGCAAGCTGCTTTTGCTGAGTCAGGGTGTTGATGCAGGTCGATTTGCCGGCGTTGGAGCGGCCGACGAACGCGATTTCGGGCAGCGTCAGTTCCGGCAGGTGGTGCAGTTGCGCCGCAGTGGTCAGAAACCGTGTGGTGTGCAGCCAGCCTGCAGCAGCCGCGGCGTCGATGTCCGTGCTGGCGGTCCGGGCCGGTTGGACGGGGCTGGAACCGGCGGCAGGATGTGGCATGGAGGCGGGGGCAGTGGTGGAGCCGGGCAAGGTGCCAAGCGGGCGGGTCACCCGGGCTGGACCCACGCCTGATTGTAGAATCAGCCCGTTTTGCGCCACCAAAAAAGGCCGCTGGTTCACCCGAAGCGGCTGCTCCACCCAATCCATGAAGCTGCTTGCCACCTTGCTGACCGCTGCCGTGCTGACGGCAGCCGCCGCGTCCGTTTCTGCTGCTGAAGCGGCGCCTGCTGAAGCCCCTGCAGCCGCTGCGCCGAAGGCGGTGTTCAAGCCGGATCTGGCGCGCGGAGAAACGCTCTATGGCCAGGTCTGCGTGGCCTGCCACGCTGCAGACGGCAATTCGGTCGTGCCGACCCAGCCCAAGCTGGCCCAGCAGCATCCGCATTACCTTGTCAAGCAACTGGAAGAATTCAAGTCCGGCAAGCGCAAGAACGCGATCATGCAGGGCTTTGCGTCGACGTTGTCCGAAGACGACATGAAAAACATCGCCTACTGGCTGACCACCAAGCAGGCCAAGCCCGGCTTTGCGAAAGATCCGGAGCTGGTCGCGGTCGGTGAAAAACTCTACCGCGGCGGCAATGCCGAGCGCGGCATCCCGGCCTGCGCGGGCTGCCACAGCCCGAACGGGGCCGGCATTCCGGTGCAGTACCCGCGCCTGAGCGGTCAGCTCGCCGAATACACCGCAAATACGTTGACCGCGTTCCGCGAAGGCGTGCGCAACAACAGCGTGCAGATGACCGGCGTGGCCGCGCGCTTGAACGACCACGACATCAAGGCAGTGGCTGACTACATCTCCGGGCTGCGCTGACGCACACCTTCAATGGCCGTCGTCGGCAGCGGTCGCAGGTAAACTTTTTTCGAGGCGGGTGCATCCAAACGACGGATGCCTCGCCTTTTTCGTTGGCCGGGTTCATGGGGCGAAAGCCTGAGACTGCGGCCCATTCCTTCGATCTCCACTGCCACGCCCCCGACCGACCTCAGCGCATGTCCACTCTGGCGACCCAAGGCTTGACTCCGACCCGCGGCCCGCGCGCCTGGCGGCAGGTGGTCGAGCTGCTGTCGTCGATGCGGTTTTCGATCTCGCTGCTGACGGTCATCTGCATCGCTTCGGTGATCGGCACCGTGCTCAAGCAGCAGGAGCCGGCCGGCAACTACGTAAACCAGTTCGGGCCGTTCTGGGCCGACGTGTTCGGGCGTTTGAGCCTCTACACCGTCTACAGCGCCTGGTGGTTCCTCCTGATCCTCGGCTTTCTAGTGGTCAGCACGTCGCTGTGCATCGCGCGCAACGCACCGAAGATTGCGGCCGATCTGCGCACCGTGAAGGAACACGTGCGGGTGCAGAGCCTGGCGGCGTTTCACCATCGCGGCGAAAGCCGGCTTCCCGAGCCGCCGCAGCAAGCCGCCGAGCGCATCGGCAAGCAGCTCGCCGGCGCGGGCTGGAAGGTGCGCCTGCAGCAGCGCGCGGCCATCGGAGGCGCAGCAGCCGGTGCCGGCTGGATGGTCGCGGCGCGCACGGGCGGCGCCAACAAGATCGGCTATCTGGCTGCGCACAGCGCGATCGTGCTGGTCTGCGTCGGTGGTCTGCTCGACGGCGATTTGATCGTGCGCGCGCAGATGTGGTTGGACGGCAAGACACCCTATCTGGGCGGCGGCATGATCGCCGACGTGTCGCCCGAGCATCGGCTGCCGCCCTCGAACCCGACGTTTCGCGGCAACCTGCTGGTCGCCGAAGGCGCGCAGGCCGGCACCGCGATCCTGGCGCAGCCGCGCGGCGTGCTGCTGCAGGACCTGCCGTTTTCGATCGAGCTGAAAAAGTTCATCGTCGAGCACTATTCGACCGGCATGCCCAAGATGTTCGCCAGCGAGATCGTCATTCACGACAAGAAAACTGGCGCAGCGGTCCCGGCACGGGTCGAGGTGAACCACCCGGCCAGCTACGCCGGCGTCGAGATCTATCAGTCCAGCTTCGACGATGGCGGCTCCGGCGTGAAGCTGCGCGCGCTGCCGATCCATGGAACGAGCCAGCCGTTCGAACTCGATGGCGTGATCGGCGGCAGCTCGCCCCTGGCCAAAACCGGCAGCAGCGACAGGCTCACGCTCGAATACACGAGCCTGCGCGTGCTCAACGTCGAGAACTTCGGTGCCGGTGCCAGCGAGTCCGGCGCCGACGTGCGCAAGGTGGACCTGCGCGGCGCGATCGAGTCGCGTCTCGGCGCTGCCAACAAGACCGCGCGCAACAAGGAGATTCGCAACGTCGGCCCGAGCATCGGCTACAAGCTGCGCGACGCGGCCGGCCAAGCGCGCGAATTCAACAACTACATGCTGCCGATCGACACCGGCGATGGGCTGCCCGCATTCCTGTTCGGTGTGCGTGACTCGCCTGCCGAGCCGTTCCGGTATCTGCGCATCCCGGCTGACGACAAAGGCGGTATCGACGGCTTCGTGCGGCTGATGGCGGCGCTCGCCGACCCGCAGTTGCGCGAGCAGGCGGTGCGCCGCTATGCGGTGGGCGCGATCGGTCCCGATCGGCCTGAACTGGTTGAACAACTCGCCGCCTCGGCAGAGCGCGCGCTGGCGCTGTTCGCAGGCAGCAACGAAGCCGGCACCAGCGACGACAAGCCGGCCAGCCCGATCAGCGGCCTGCAGGCGGTTTCCGACTTCATCGAGCGCAATGTGCCGCAAGCCGAACGCGCCAAGGCCGGCGAAGTGCTGGTGCGCATCCTGAGCGGTGCGCTGTTCGAGCTGACCCAGCTGTCGCGCGAACGTGCCGGGTTGGCGGCGCTTACGCCTGACGACAAGACCCAAGCGTTCATGACGCAGGCGGTGCTGGCCGCGAGCGACGCGCGCGTCTATCCGGCGCCGATGGCGTTCGAGCTGATCGATTTCAAGCAGGTGCAGGCCAGCGTGTTCCAGGTCGCGCGTGCGCCCGGCAGGAACGTGGTCTATCTGGGCTGCGCATTGCTGATCCTCGGGGTTTTTGCGATGCTCTACGTGCGGGAGCGTCGCATCTGGGTCTGGCTTGAAGGCGCAAACACCGACGCAGGGGACGGCCACGGCAGCCGGGCCACGCTGGCCATGTCGATGAACCGCAGAACGATGGATGGCGACCGCGCGTTCGAGCGGTTAAAACACAAACTGATTGGGAGCCACGCAACATGAATAGCGCAGCAGTGAGCACGGCCGCAACGGCGCGCAGTCCGGGCGCGGTCACGCTGTCGCTCAACGACAGTTTCTGGAGCCGCCGCAACTGGTTCGACTGGCTGTTCGCGGCGCTGGTCGTCGCAGGCGGCGCATTTGCGTTCTCGCGCTATGCGGCTTACATGGACGGGTACGAGAAAGGCATCCTGCTCGGCACAGTACCGGCCGCGATCTGGCTCGGCTGGTTCTGGCGGCCGCTGCGTGTGTTGATGCTGGCTGCGGCCGGGTTGGCGCTGCTGGCCATCTCGCTGTATTCGGGCGCGGACGGGCAGGGCAGCCTGGGGCGGGCCGAGACCGTGTTCGCGCTCAAATATTTTCTGTCGAGTCAGTCCGCAATCCTTTGGATGAGCGTGCTGTTCTTCATGAGCACGACGTTCTACTGGCTCGGCATGATCGCGTCCAGGCGCGGCGCCGCTGCGATGGAGCTGATCGGCTCCAGGTTGGCCTGGGTCGCAGTCGGCATGGCGGTGACGGGCACACTGGTGCGCTGGTATGAAAGCTACTTGATCGGCTCGGATGTCGGCCACATCCCGGTCAGCAACCTGTACGAAGTGTTCGTGCTGTTTTGCTGGCTCACCACCACGTTCTATCTGTATTACGAACAGCAGTACGAGACACGCTCGCTCGGTGCGTTCGTGATGCTGGTGGTCAGTGCGGCGGTCGGCTTCCTGCTGTGGTACACGGTCGTGCGTGGCGCGCACGAGATTCAGCCGCTGGTGCCGGCGTTGAAGAGCTGGTGGATGAAGCTGCACGTGCCGGCCAACTTCATCGGTTACGGCACCTTTGCGCTGTCGGCGATGGTCGCGTTCGCCTACCTGATCAAGCAGCAGGCGACCGAGTCGCGCTGGTGGAAGCTTGCGCCGATGTGGCTGCTCGGCATCGTGCTGTGCTTCGTGCCGGTCGTGTTCAGGAAAACCACGGCTGCGGCCGGCGGCAGCTACTGGGCGGTCTATTTCGTGATTTCGGCGTTGATCATGGCGGGCATCCTGCTCGGCCGAAAACGCATCGCATCGCGGCTGCCGAGCCTGGACGTGCTCGATGACGTGATGTACAAGGCGATCGCGGTCGGCTTCGCGTTCTTCACGATCGCCACCGTGCTCGGTGCGCTGTGGGCAGCCGAAGCATGGGGTGGTTACTGGAGCTGGGATCCGAAGGAAACCTGGGCGCTGATCGTCTGGCTGAATTACGCGGCCTGGTTGCACATGCGGCTCATGAAAGGGCTGCGAGGCACGGTTGCATCGTGGTGGGCGCTGACCGGGCTGGCGGTCACGACGTTCGCGTTTCTCGGCGTCAACATGTTCCTGAGCGGATTGCACAGTTACGGCGAACTGTAGACACCGCTCGATCCCGCGCGGCCATGCCTGCCGAGGCCGCTGCTGCACCGAATTGAAAAAGGTTTCTTTCCATCATGCTGATCCGCACCCACAAGGCAGGCTTCATCCACGTGGCGCCGAGCGAGATCACGACGCCCGAGCAGTACCGGCGCCGTCGTGAATGGCTCAAGCTTGCAGCCGTCGGCGCAACTGGTGCAGTCGGCGCCGCGCTCGGCCCCTGGGCAGCACGCACGGCGCTGGCTGCCGACGGTGCGGCCGCGCCAGGCAAGAATCCAGCGCTGGCCGCCGAGCCATCCAAAGTGGCCGGCGCGATCACCCTGGAGAAGCCGACCGATTACGTCGATGCAACCAGCTACAACAACTACTACGAATTCGGCACCGACAAGGGCGACCCGGCGCGCAACGCGCACACCTTGCAGGTCAATCCTTGGTCGGTCGAAGTCAGCGGTCTGGTCAACAAGCCGCGCACGTTTTCGATCGAAGACCTGCTCAAGCTGAGCGCGCAGCAGGAGCGCGTCTACCGGCTGCGCTGCGTGGAAGGCTGGTCGATGGTGATTCCGTGGATCGGATATTCGCTGGCCGAGCTCATCAGGCAGGTCGAACCGCAGGGCAGCGCCAAGTTCGTCGAGTTCGTGACGCTCGCCGATCCGAAGACGATGCCGTTCGTCGGCTCGCGCGTGCTCGAATGGCCGTATGTCGAAGGCCTGCGCATGGATGAGGCGATGCATCCGCTCACGCTGCTCGGTTTCGGCATGTACGGCGAGGTGCTGCCCAAGCAGAACGGCGCGCCGGTGCGGCTGGTGGTGCCCTGGAAATACGGCTTCAAGAGCGCCAAGAGTCTGGTCAAGATTCGCTTCGTCGAGCAGCAGCCGCAGACAGCCTGGAACAAGGCCGCGGCGCAGGAGTACGGTTTCTATTCGAACGTGAACCCTGACGTGGACCACCCGCGCTGGAGCCAGGGCACCGAACGGCGCATCGGCGAGGCCGGCGGCCTGTTCGCCAAGCGGCGCAAGACCTTGATGTTCAACGGTTACGAGGAACAGGTCGGCCAGCTCTATGCGGGCATGGATCTGAAAAAGAACTTCTGAGCCAGGGCCGGAAAGCTCGGGCTCATGCGCAAATGGCTCATGCACCCGGCGGCCAAGCCGCTCGTGTTCGTGCTGCTGTTGCTGCCGTTTTGCTGGTTGTTCTACGGCGCCTGGAATGATCGGCTCGGTGCGAACCCGGCCGAATATTTAAGCCGCGCCACCGGCGACTGGACGTTGCGCCTGCTCTGTGCGGTGCTGGCGCTGCCGCTGCTGCGCCAGTGGACCAACTCGCCGCAGTTGATCCGTTTCTCTCGCATGTTCGGCCTGTTCACCTACTTCTATGTGCTGCTGCACTTCATCAGCTACGCATGGTTCGACAAGGGGTTCGACGCTGCTGAAGTCGCTAAGGACATCGTCAAACGCCCGTTCATCCTGGTCGGTTTCCTGGCGTTGCTGCTGCTCACACCGCTGGCGGCAACGTCATTCAACCGCGCGATCCGTGCACTTGGCGCGGCACGCTGGAAAGCGGTGCACCGGATCGTCTATCTGGTGGCGCTGCTGGCGCTGCTGCATTTCTTTTGGATGCGCGCGGGCAAGAACAACTTTGGCGAGGTCTATGTGTATGCCGCGATCATCGGCGGACTGCTGGCCTGGCGAATCTGGGGGATTTGGAAGAAAAAGCGGCTGAGGCGCGCTTCCAGCAACCACTTGGCGCTACAAAAGAAGTAGCATAATGGTTGCTTGATCAGTCGATCAGCAACTCGCCCCGCAGTTGGTCGGCCGTGGTTTCGCGCGCGCGGATCAGGTGGGCCCGGCCACCGTCGACCAACAGTTCCGCCGCGCGACCGCGCGTGTTGTAGTTGCTCGCCATGCTCATGCAGTAAGCGCCGGCGGACAGGATCGCGAGCCGATCGCCGGCCGCCACGGCCAGCATGCGATCGCGCGCAAGCCAGTCGCCGCTTTCGCAGACCGGGCCAACCACATCGTAGCGGGAAGGCCCTGCGCTGCTTTGCGTCGCCAGCGGCACCACGGCGTGGAATGCCTGGTACATCGCGGGGCGCACCAAGTCGTTCATCGCGGCATCGACGATGCAGAAATTCTTCTCGGCGCCGGTCTTCAGATACAGCACTTCCGTGACGCAGACACCTGCGTTGCCGACCAGCGAGCGGCCCGGCTCGATCAGCAGCTTGTGGTGGCCGAAACCGCGTGCGTCGATGCGTGCGAGCAGTTGCTGCCAGAGCGCATCGGCTGCCGGTGGCGTCTCGCCCTGGTAGTCGATCCCGAGCCCGCCGCCGAAGTCG
Organism: Burkholderiaceae bacterium; assembly: GCA_965218765.1. GTDB lineage: Bacteria > Pseudomonadota > Gammaproteobacteria > Burkholderiales > Burkholderiaceae_C > JBBPYC01. Next base: position 355,683 of record CBDCLU010000006.1, read on the forward strand.
ATGTGCGAGAGCGCCACGCCCGCGGCTTCGATCCGCTCGACCAGATCGAGCATGCGTTCCACCGCATCCAGAAACGGCTCGGCCTGCGTGATCTGGGAGCCGATGTGGCAGTCGATGCCGATCACCTCGATGCCCGGCAACGCAGCGGCGCGCTGATAAGTTGCCACCGCGCGTTCATGTGCAACGCCGAACTTGCTGTCCTTGAGGCCCGTCGAGATATACGGATGCGTCTGCGGATCGACATTCGGATTGACGCGAATGCTCACACGCGCCGACTCGCCCATCGATACGGCGACCTTGCTGAGCCGCTCGAGCTCCGCTTCGCTTTCCACGTTGAAGCAGCCGATCCCGGCTGCAAGCGCCTGCCGCATCTCGCGTTCCGTCTTGCCGACGCCGGAAAAAACCACCTTGGCCGGATCGCCTTCGGCCGCCAGCACCCGTTCGAGTTCGCCGCCCGAGACGATGTCGAAGCCGCAGCCCGCTCGTGCAAACACCTGCAGCACCGCAAGCGTTGAATTCGCTTTCATGCCGTAGCAGATCTGCACGTTGCGGCCCGCAAAGCCGCGCTGATAGGCGGCCAGTGCGGCCAGCATCGCGGCTTTCGAATAGACGAACAGCGGCGTGCCGTGCTGCTGCGCGAGATCGGCGAGCCGCACCTGCTCGAGCAGCAAGTCGCCACCGTCGCGCCGATGCAGCTGCGGGCTGCCGGGCAACGATTCGATCGAGGCTTCCTTCATGGCAGCCGCCGGCGCGGGTCGGCCGGCAGCGGCGTGCTGGCTGCCGGTGTCGGCGTGACGACCGCTTCCGATGGCACCGGCAGCGCGGGCGCCGGGCTGTCGCTGTTCTGGTAGCCACCACCGAAGTCGGGCAGCGTCGCACCGATTGCTGCGGGCAAGGTCGCGCGCTGCGCTGCCGCAGCGTCACGCGGCAGGAACAGGCCGCCTTTCTGTCCACAACCTGAAAGCGGCAGCAGCAGCACGAGCCCGACGGCAGTGCCGGCGACGAATAGAATTTGCCTCAACTGCGACCTTGACATGGACCAAATTGTAATGACCGACCTTGAGTTCATGGACGAGGCGGAAGCGCTGCTGCAGGCGGTGGAAGCCGGCTGCGACCGGATCAACGATGCGACCGATTGCGACATCGACAACCAGCGGGTCGGCGGCATGGTCACGCTGGTGTTCGAGAACGGCAGCCAGATCGTGGTGAACCTGCAAAAACCGCTGCAGGAGGTGTGGCTGGCTGCGCGCTCCGGCGGCTACCACTTCCGCCGCGACGCATCCGGCCGCTGGGTCGACACGCGTGGGGAAGTCGAATTCTTCGAGCGGCTGTCGCAGGATGCGAGTGCCCAGGCCGGCAGCCCGGTCAGCTTCACGCGCGGCTAGTTGCGAAACAGGTCGAGGATGCTGCGGCGTTCTTCGGCCGCCGGCGGCGCCTGCAGCGGCGGCGGTGCCAGCATGCGGGTGTCGGCCGGCCGCTCCTCCACGCCAAGGCTGCGTACCCCGCCGCCGTTCGCATATTCGTCGTAGGTCCAGTCGCCACCGACATTGCTGACGCCTTCGGGCACTTGCACCTTGGCGACTGGCACGCCTTTGAGCGCGGTCTTCATGTAGTCGATCCAGACCGGCAGCGCAAGACCGCCGCCGGTTTCCTTGTCACCGAGCTTTTTCGGCGTGTCATAACCGATCCAGGTGACGGCCACCAAGGTCGGCTGATAGCCGGTGAACCAGGCGTCGTTTGAGTCGTTCGTGGTGCCGGTCTTGCCGTGCAGGTCCGGGCGGCGCAACGTGCGGCTGGCCAGCGATCCGGTGCCGTTTCGCACGACTTCCTGCAGCATGCCGTCCATGATGAACGCGTTGCGCGCATCGATGGCGCGCGTGGATTCGTTCAGCGGCGCCGGCGGCACCTCGACCAGCACGCTGCCGCGCTGATCCGTCACGCTCGTGATCAGCTGCGGGTTCACGCGATAGCCGCCGTTAGCAAACACGGCGAACGCCGCTGCCATCTGCATCGGCGTGGCGGCGCCCGAGCCGAGCGCCATCGGCAGGTAGGCCGGATGCCTCGACGCTTCGAAGCCGAAGCGCGTGATCCAGTCCTGCGCGTACTGCGGGCCGATCGCCTGCAGCACCCGGATCGACACCATGTTCTTCGACTTGGCCAGTGCGCTCTTGAGCGTCATCGGACCGGAGAAGGTGCCGTCGTAGTTCTTCGGCTCCCAGGGTTGGCCGCCGGTCACGGAGCCGTCGAAGAACAGCGGCGCATCGTTCACCACGGTGGACGGCATGAAGCCTTTTTCCAGCGCAGCCGAATAGATGAATGGCTTGAACGACGAGCCCGGCTGTCGCCAGGCCTGCGTCACGTGGTTGAACTTGGCATGGAAGAAATCAAAGCCGCCGACCAGCGATTTGATTGCGCCATCGCGCGGATCGAGCGACACGAACGCGCCTTCGACTTCCGGCAGCTGTGTGATCTGCCAGCCTTTTCTGGGCGTCTGGATCGCGCGGATGATCGCACCGCGGCGAATCCTGATGTTCGGCGGCGCCTTGTCGGCCAAGCCCGAACGCGCCGGCTCCAGCCCTTCGCCGGTGATCTCGATCTGGTCGCCGTTCTGCCGCAACGCGACAATCTTGCGCCGGTCCGCCGACAGCACGACGGCAGCGACCAGGTCGTCGTTGTCCGGGTGTTCGGCGAGCGCCTCGTCGACGGCGTCGCCGAGATCCTTGTCGCTGCGCGGCAGATTCACGAACTGCTCGGGGCCGCGGTAGGCCTGACGCCGCTCGTAGTCGAGCAGCCCTTTGCGCAACGCGTCGTAGGCGGCTTCCTGATGCGTGCTGTCCAGCGTGGTGTAGACGTTCAGGCCGCGCGTATAAGCCTGCTCGCCGTACTGCGCAAAGATCATCTGCCGCACCATCTCCGCAACATACGCGAAGTGAGACAGGCCGGCGTTGTCGTTGCCCGGGTTCAGCCGCAGCTTCTCGGTGCGTGCAGCGTCCGCCTGCTCTTCGGTCAGGAAACCGTTTTGCTCCATGCGCTCGATGATGTAGAGCTGGCGCACGCGCGCGCGCTCCGGGTTCTTGATCGGATTGTTGGCCGCCGGCGCCTTCGGCAGACCAGCCAGCATCGCAGCCTCTGCCACCGTCACCTCCTGCAGCGGCTTGCCGAAATAGGTCTCGGCTGCTGCGGCGAAGCCGAACGCGCGGTTGCCTAGATAGATCTGGTTCATGTAGATCTCGAGGATCTGATCCTTCGACAGCAGATGCTCGAGCTTGAACGTCAACAAAATCTCATAGATCTTGCGCGTGAAGGTTTTCTCGGAAGACAGATAGACGTTGCGCGCCACCTGCATCGTGATGGTGGAGGCGCCCTGGCTCTTGATGCGGCCCAGATTCGCCAAAGCGGCACGCACCATGCCCTTGTAATCGACACCGTGGTGTGAGTAAAAGCGCGAGTCCTCGATCGCGAGCACCGCATCGATCATCACCTGCGGGATTTCCTTGATCGGCGTCAGGCGCCGGCGTTCCTCGCCGAATTCGCCGATCAGCACGCGCTCGGCCGAATACACGCGCAGCGGCAGCTTCGGCCGGTAATCCGACAACGCCGAGACGTCCGGCAGGTTCGGATACGCCATCGCCAACGCGAGCCCGATTGCCAGCGCCGCGCAACAAGCGCCTGCCACGGCCAGCCCGACGGCCCAGCTCAGCAGGCGCAGCGGGATTCGAATCCAGCCCGGCGTGCGGGACGCACTCACGCCGGCGCGCAAGTCGGCGGCAGTCTTGATCGGGGGCCTGGGCATGGAAGCTCGATTTTGAAGTGAGCCCGCATTATAAAAATTTGGCATCGAAAGCCCACCGTGCGTCTGTAACTGGCGGCTGCAGCGGCTGGTGGCCGCGAGTTCATAGGGCTGTCGATGGTGCGCTTGCAACACTCTGCCCGGCTGGCTCAGCAGCGGCCCCGAATTTCACCCGCGACCGTTAGATAGTGCCTATGGGCGGCTGGTGCTCCGCCATAGGATCGATCGCATCAGCAAGTGGATAAGCCGCCATGCGTGCAATTTTCGGGAGCCAAACTTGAGTTCACTAGCGTCCCTGTTCAGCCGCCAGCCGGCGCCGATGCTGGGTATCGACATCAGCGCGTCCAGCATCAAGCTGGTCGAGCTGGGCCGCGACCCGAAAGGCGACCTGGTGCTCGAGCGCTGCGCGATCGAGCCCCTGGAGCCGGGCTGGATCAACGAAGGCAACATCGAGAAATTTGACGAGGTGGCCGATACCCTGCGCCGGCTGGTCAAGAAAAGTGGCACCCGCACCAAGAACGTCGCGCTGGCGCTGCCGCCGTCGGCCGTGATCACCAAGAAGATCACGTTGCCCGGCGGCCTGAGCGACGCGGCGCTGGAGGTGCAGGTCGAGTCCGAAGCCAATCAGTACATCCCGTTCTCGCTCGACGAGGTGAGCCTGGACTTCTGCGTGATCGGCCCGAGCGCGAGTTCGGACGGCGATGTCGAGGTGATGATCGCCGCCTCGCGCAAGGAGAAGGTGCAGGACCGCCAGGGACTGGCCGAAGCGGCCGGACTGAAGCCGATCGTGCTGGACGTCGAATCGCATGCGGCGCGGCTTGCGGCCGGCCGGCTCATCGAGGCGTTGCCCAACGGCGGCGCGGAGGCGCTGGTCGCGCTTTTCGAGATCGGCGCACTGTCCACCAGCATGCAGGTGCTATGCGACGGCGACGTGCTGTACGAGCGCGATCAGGCGTTCGGCGGCGCGCAGCTGACCCAGCTCATCATGCGCCAGTACGGCTTCTCTTCAGAAGAGGCGGAAGCCAAGAAGCGCAGCGGCGAACTGCCCGAAGACTACACGCTGGCCGTGTTGCAGCCGTTCGTCGACAGCACCGCGCAGGAAATCACGCGCGCGTTGCAATTCTTCTTCACCAGCACGCCGCACCACAAGATCGATCACATCATGCTCGCAGGCGGCTCGGCGTCGCTGCCGGGGCTGACCAAGGCGGTCGCGCTGCAATCGAATTTCGAATGCACCCTGCTCAATCCGTTCGAGGGCATGGAGCTGGGTAACGGCATCCGGATCAACAAGATAACGCGTGAGGCACCGTCTTATCTGACGTCCTGCGGCCTCGCGATGCGGAGGTTCCTGCAATGATTCTGATCAATTTGCTGCCGCACCGCGAAGCGGCGCGCAAGCGCCGCCGCGATGGCTTTCAGATGGCGTTGATAGCGTCGGTCGCGGCCGGCGTCGCGATCGCCGGCGGTGTCTACCTCTGGTATCAGGGGCAGATCGCCGACCAGCAGGGTCGCAACCAGTACCTGCAGGGAGAACTCAAGAAGGTCGATGAGCAGATCAAGGAGATCGCGTCGATCGAAGGCGAAATCGCCGCGCTGCGCGCACGGCAGAAAGCCGTGGAAGACCTGCAGGCCGATCGCAACCTGCCGGTGCACCTGCTTAACGAGGTGTCGAAACAGCTGCCCGACGGCGTTTATCTGACCGCGTTGAAGCAGCAGGACCAGTCGGTCTCGATTGCCGGCGTCGCGCAATCGAACGAACGGGTCTCCGAGCTGCTGCGCAATCTCGCAGCCAACACGCCCTGGCTGGCCAAGCCGGAGCTGGTGGACATCGTCTCATCTACCTTGTCGTTGAGCCCACGCGACCAGCGGCGCGTTTCCAACTTCAATGTCAAGTTCAACCTGAAGCGATCGAGCGAGCCCGACAAGCAGGACGCTCCGGGCACGGCGCAGGCGAACACCGCCGATGCCACCCACGCAAGCGCGACCCGCATGGTCGCAGCCGCGCCGAAATAAGCCGCCGAACGCGAACAACCGGGCCGATCCCATGCCTAAGAAAAAATCTTCCTCTCCGAGCGCGTTTGCCCTCTGGCAGCGGCGCGTGGCCGCGCAGTTCAGCGACCTGGACATGCGCGATCCGTCGATCTGGCCGGCACTGCCGCGCTCAATGCTGTTCGCACTGACTGCCGCACTCGTGGTCGGCGGCCTGTGGTTCACCTGGCTCAACAGCTTCCAGGAAGAGCTTGAGCAGGAGCAGGGCAAGGAAACCACACTGCGCCGCGACTTCCAGCAGAAGACCGCGAAGGCGGTCAATCTGGACGTGCTGAAACGCCAGCGCGAACAGATCCAGCAGTACGTGTTCCAGTTGGAAAAGCAGCTGCCCGGCAAGGCCGAGATGGCGGCGCTGCTATCCGACGTGAACCAGGCGGGTCTCGGCCGCAGCCTGCAGTTCGAGTTGTTCCGGCCCGGCGACGTGGTCGTGAAGGATTACTACGCAGAGCTGCCGATCGCCGTGCGCGTGACCGGTCGCTATCACGACGTCGGCGCGTTCGCGTCCGACATCGCGCACCTGTCGCGCATCGTCACGCTCAACAACATCAGCATCGCGCCGAACAAGGACAACGCCAGCCTCGTGATGGACGCCACCGTGCGCACCTTCCGCTACCTGGATTCCGACGAGGTCGCGAAGCAGGCAGCAGCGGCAGTCGCCAAGAAAGCCAAGAAATGAAACGCGCCTCTTATCGCTTCCTATTGCTCGGCTGCGTCATGGCTGCAAGCCTGCTGGCCGGTTGCAGCACCCCGGACGACAGCGAATTGCGCCAGTGGGTGACCGAGCAGCGCAATCAAAGCCGTCCCAAGGTCGAGCCGATCACGCAGTCCAAGCAGTTCTCGCCGCAGTCCTATACGCAGCTCGCCACGCTGGACCCGTTCAGCGCGCAGAAGCTCACGCAGGCGCTGCGGCGCGACTCGGCCCAGGTGCAGGCCAACGCTGGGCTCGTGCTGCCGGAACTCGCGCGCCGCAAGGAGCCGCTCGAAGCGTTCCCGCTGGACGCGATGGCGATGGTCGGCAGCCTGGACAAGTCCGGCAAGCCGGTCGCACTGGTGCGGGTGGACAACCTGCTCTATCAAGTGCGGCTGGGCAACTATCTCGGCCAGAACTACGGCCGCGTGATGCGCATCAGCGAAAGCGAGATCGGCCTGCGCGAAGTGGTGCAGGACCCGGCCGGCGACTGGGTCGAGCGGATCGCGAACCTGCAGCTGCAGGAACAGCCGGGCAAGAAGTAACGCCGTCGCTGCGCGACGAGCAGGGTTGTTGGCGGGCCTTTTCGGGCAACTGCGCCCAGCGGGCAATCAGGCAGTCACCAAAATTTTCGAAACGTCAGTGGCGCTTTTCATTCAAGCGCAGTGGAGCAACTGAGATGAAACAGAACTATCGACTCATGCGGCGCCTGAGTGGCCACATCTTCGGGGGCTGCGCAGCACTGCTGCTGGCTGCCGCAGCGCACGCGCAAAGCGTGATCGAATCGGTCACCGGCTCGGTGCAAAGCGGCGTCGAGTACGTGAAGATCGACCTGTCCGAAGCGCTGCCCGCGCTGCCGACCGGCTTCACGGTGCAGTCGCCAGCACGCATCGCGCTCGACTTTCCGAACACCAAAAGCAGCCTGGGCCGCACCGCGATCGACATCAACCAGGGCAACCTGAAGTCGGTCAACGTGGTGCAGGCCGGCGACCGCACGCGGGTCGTGCTGAACCTCAAGCAGAGCACGACCTACAAGGCCGAGCTGCAGGGCAAGACGCTGCTGGTCGCGCTCGATCCGGTGTCGGCCAACTCGATCACCGCGTCGCCCGCCGCCGCAAACCGCGCGACGTTCGCGGAGAACGGCAATGCCGAGACCACGCCGATCAAGGACATCGACTTCCGCCGCGGCGCCGACAACGCGGGCCGCGTCGTGATCGAACTCGCGAACAACCAGGTCGGCGTCGATCTGCGCCAGCAGGGCCAGACGCTGGTGGTCGATTTCCTCAAATCCTCGCTGCCCGAAGGCCTGCGCCGGCGGCTGGACGTGTCCGACTTCGGCACGCCGATCCAGAGCGTGACCACCACGCAGACCGGCGACCGTGTGCGCATGGTGATCGAGCCCAGAGGCCAGTGGGTGCACAGCGCGTATCAACGCGACGACCAGTTCGTGGTCGAGGTGCGCGAGCAGAAGATCGACCCGACGCGGCTGGTGCAGGGCCCCAATTACAGCGGCGAAAAGCTTTCGCTCAACTTCCAGAACATCGAAGTGCGCTCGCTGCTGCAGGTGATCGCGGACTTCACCAACTTCAACATCGTTACGTCCGACACCGTGACCGGTGCGCTGACCCTGCGCCTGAAGGACGTGCCGTGGGACCAGGCGCTGCAGATCATCATGGACGCCAAAGGCCTGGGCCTGCGCAAGCAGGGCAATGTGCTGTGGGTCGCACCGAAGGACGAACTGCAGGCGCGGGAGAAGAAGGATCTGGAAGCGGCCAAAGCCAGCGAAGGGCTGGAGCCCGTGCGCACGCAGTCGTTCCAGATGAACTATGCGAAAGCGATCGACGTGGCCAACCAGTTGATGGGCCGGGCCACTGGCGGCGCTGCCGCTCCGGTGCCGACCGGCCCGAACGGCGCGCAAGCAGCACGTTTCCTGTCCGACCGCGGCGTGGCGATTGCCGAAGTCCGCACGAACCAGCTGTTCGTGACGGACATCCCGAGCAAGCTCACGCAAGTGCAGGAACTGATCGCGAAGATCGACATCCCGGTGCGCCAGGTCGTGATCGAAGCGCGCATCGTGGAAGCCGCCGACACGTTCGGCCGGTCGCTCGGCGTGCGGCTCGGTGCGACCGACTTGCGCGCGCAAAACGGTGGCGACGGCGGCTACCGGCTCGGCGGCGGCAGCACCAACAACCGCGTGGCGTTCGGCACCAGCTACAACAACGTCACAGCCACGAATGGTTCATCCGGCGTCAACGTAGACCCGAACGGCGCGTTCCTGAACTTCCCTGCGATCGGCCTGGGCGGCTACGACCCGGCCACATTCGCGATCTCGATTTTCAGCTCGATGGCCAACCGCTTCCTGAACCTCGAAATCTCGGCCGCCGAGTCCGATGGCAAAGTCAAAGTCGTGTCGAGCCCGAGAGTTGTGACGGCCGACCAGATCAAGGCGCTGATCGAGCAGGGCACTGAGTTTCCGTATCAGACGGTCTCCCTGCAGGGCACGCAGACTCAGTTCCGCAAGGCGAATCTGAAGCTCGAAGTCACGCCGCAGATCACGCCCGAAGGCAACATCATCCTGGACCTGGACATCAACAAGGACACGCGCGGCGAGACCACTGCAGCCGGCATCGCGATCGACACCAAGCACATCAAGACCAACGTGCTGGTTGAAAACGGCGGCACCGTCGTGATCGGTGGCATCTTCACGCTTGACGAGAACGAGAACGTCGTGAAGGTGCCGGGCCTGGGTGACATCCCCGTCGTCGGCAACCTGTTCAAGACGCGCCGGCGCGCTTCCAACAAGCAGGAGCTGCTGGTATTCATCACGCCCAAGATGATCACGGACCGCGCCGCGGTGCGCTGACCTGAGGCCCTCGACAGACCACATCATCCATTCCATTTCCAGTCAAAGCAAGAGACATCCATGTTGAATTTCAAGCAAACCCTTCTCGCAACTGCAGTGGTGTCGGTGCTGGCTGCCTGCGGCGGTGGCGGCGGCAGTGCGGGCACCCCGGCCGGCAGCGGCATCGGCGGGTCGGGCACCGTGGTGCCGACCGCGCAGGCGCTGCTGACCTTGTCGGTCTCGGACGTGTCGGGCGTGCAGACCAACACGTTGTCCGGCAACGGCGTCGCAACCGCCACCGCCAAGCTGACGAGTCTGGCCGGTGTGCCGATCGCGGGCGAGAAGATCACGTTCACGGCCGATGAAACGCTGGTCAAGCTGGCACCGGCAGCGACCGCGCTGACCAACGCATCCGGCATCGCGACGGTGCAGCTGATCCCGACATCGCTGACGTCTGCCGGTGCGGGCACTGTCTCTGCGTCAGCGACCGTGAGCGGCACGCTGATCACGTCCAATTCGAACATCCAGGTGGCGGCTGTAAACCTGACGCTTGGTTCTCTGAACGTCGGCACCGGCCCGCTGCCCGCGTTCGGCAACCGCCCGATCTCGGTGACCGCAAACGCGAACGGCCAGCCGCTGACCAGCGCGCCGGTGCAGGTCACGTTCACGGCAAGCTGCGGCAAGATCGAGCCGGCCGTGGTCGGCACCAACGCAGGTGGGCTGGCCAGCACGACCTACTCGGCCGACGACGCGCGCTGCGCAGGCAGCAATGTGACGATCACTGCGTCCGCACCCGGCGCACCCGCGATCAGTTCGACGATTCAGGTCAGCCCGACGGTGGCGACCAACATCCAGTTCGTGAATGCCACGCCGTCGTTGATCTACTTGACGGGTTCCGGCGGCGCGACGCAGTCGCTGGTCACGTTTAAGGTGGTCGACGCGTCCGGCAACCCGTTGCAGAATCAGTCGCTGCAACTGTCACTCGTGAACGCGGGACCCGGCGTGTCGCTTAGCGTGGTCGGCAACGCGGCACCCGTCACAGTGACAACGAACGCAACGGGCATCGCATCAGTGCCGGTATTTTCGGGCACGGTGCCGACATCGGCGCAGGTTAGGGCAGTTTCGGCAGGAAACCCGGCGTTGAATGTCACTTCAAACGTGCTGACGATTGCCTCCGGCCGGCCGGTGCAACGGGCGATGAGTGTAGCGATCGAGAAGCTCAGCATCGAAGGTGCAAATGTGGATGGAGCCAGCTCCCAGGTGACCGTGTCCCTCGCCGACCGTCAGGGCAACCCGGTGCCGGACGGCACTGAAGTCAACTTGGTCGCGCAGACCGGTGTGCTGATCCCGGCGCGCTGTGTCGTCGACAAAGGCACCTCCCAGTGCTCGGTCCAGATCCGGTCGCAGGGCACGCGTACCGGCAATGGCAGGGTGCAGATTCTGGCCTACGTCCCGGGTGAGGAGGACTTCGTTGATGCGAACTTCAACAATGTGTTTGACCCGGGTGAAAGCTTTACTGACTTGGGTAATGCGTATCGTGACGACAACGAGAACGGTGCATTTGATCTCGGAGAGTTCACCGTGCCGCGGATGGGGACCGCTAATTGCGACGGAGGCATCAATGGCCGGCCGAATACCTGTGACGGACAATGGGGAACGGTCGACGTGCGCCGGCAGGCCACTATCGTGTTCGCCACGTCGGAAGCGCTGTTCAGCAACGTTGCGGTCGTAAGCGGAAATGCGGCAGTCACGTTTGTCCTTAGCGACAAAAATGGCAACAGCATGCCGGTCGGAACCACGGTGGCTGCCGAATTCGTCGGCGGCGGTACAACGACATCATCTTGCTCTGTCAAGAAAGTCACGCCGTCGGTGATCCCGAACACGCTTAATGCAAGTCGCGCCGTGATCAATTTGGACGGTTGCACTGGCGGTACCATTTTGCTCAGCGCAACGACTCCGGGTGGGCTCACGACGTCATACCCGGTTACGCTCATGACGATCGCACCGCCGCCTACCACCCCGACTAGCCCCACCGCCCCGGCCTCAGGCGCCAACGTAGGCCCATAACCCCAGTGCCCCCACTGTTCCTGATCGGCCTGCCAGGCTCCGGCAAATCCACCGTCGGCCGCAACCTCGCGCGGCGGCTGGAGGTGCCGTTTCTGGATGCCGATCAGGCGGTGGAAGAACGCATCGGCTGCTCGATCCGCGAGTATTTCGAGCATGTGGGAGAAGAGGGATTTCGCAACGTCGAGGAGGCGGTGCTCGACGAGCTCACGCAGTCGCATGACGGCGTGCTGGCCACCGGCGGCGGCGCCGTGCTGCGGGCCGCCAACCGCAGCCGTCTGCGCACGCGTGGCCACGTGATCTACCTGCGCTCGAGCCCAACCGAGGTGTTCCGGCGCGTCCAGCACGACCGGAATCGGCCGCTGCTGCAGGTGCACGACCCGATGGCGCGGCTGCGTGATCTGTTCGAGCAGCGCGATCCGCTGTATCGCGAGGCGGCGCATTTCACGGTGGAGACCGGGCGTCCGTCGGTCGCGCGTCTTGCCGGCCTGATCGTGAGCCAGCTTGAACTCGCTGGACTGATTGCTTCGCGCTGAGCAATCCATTGAAGGCGGCAGCAGCGCGAGGCCGGGTGGGCGCAGCTCGCGCTCTACACTCGCCGGCATGCCTGCCGTATCCGCTTTCGCCGCCACTTCCGCTGCACCGATCAGCGTGCCGATCGATCTCGGCGAGCGGAACTATCCGATCCGCATCGGCGCGGGGCTGATCGGCGAGCCTGCCACCTGGGCTGACCTGCCGCGAGCGGCCAGCGCGCTGCTGGTCAGCAACGAGACCATCGCCCCGCTTTATGCCGACGCGGTCGCCGCCGCGCTGGCGCCGCGCTTCAGCTCTGTGCACCGCGTCGCGCTGCCGGATGGCGAGGCCCACAAGAACTGGCAGACGCTGCAGACCATCTTCGATGCGCTGCTGAAACATGGGGGTGACCGCAGGACGGTGCTGTTCGCGCTCGGCGGCGGCGTGGTCGGCGACATGACCGGCTTCGCCGCCGCGAGCTTCATGCGAGGCGTGCCGTTCGTGCAGGTGCCGACCACCTTGCTCGCGCAGGTCGACTCATCGGTCGGCGGCAAGACCGGCATCAACCACCCGGCTGGCAAAAACATGATCGGCGCGTTCTGGCAGCCGAAGCTCGTGGTCTGCGATCTGGACACGCTGGCCACCTTGCCGCTGCGCGAACTGCGCGCGGGCCTGGCCGAGGTCATCAAGTACGGCCCGATCCACGACATGGCGTTCTTCGACTGGATCGAGCACAACCTGCCGGCGCTGCTCGTGCGCGAGCCGAAAGCGCTCGCGCATGCGGTGCGACGCTGCTGCGAGATCAAGGCCGAAGTCGTCGGCGCTGACGAACGCGAGACCGGTCTGCGCGCGATCCTGAACTTCGGCCACACGTTCGGCCATGCGATCGAAGCGGGCCTCGGCTACGGCGCATGGCTGCACGGCGAAGCGGTCGGCTGCGGCATGGTGATGGCGGCGAACCTGTCCGAGCGCCTCGGGTTGGTCGATGCCGCTTTCGTGCGGCGGCTCACGCGCTTGATCGAAGCAACGGGTCTGCCGGTGCGCGGCCCGCGGCTTGGCGGCGCGCAGTTCGCAAACCGCTACCTGGAGTTGATGCGGCTGGACAAGAAATCACAGGCCGGCTCGATCCGCTTCGTGCTGCTCGACGAGCCCGGCCGCGCGAGCCTGCACGAGGCGCCGGACGCAGTGGTGTGCGAGGTGCTCGAAGCCTGCTGCGGCGATTAGCTCGCAGCGGTGCATTGATGCTACTGAATTAGTAGCTGAATGTGATGGCTGTACCTGCGCCCACGCCACTTTTTGCTTCGAATCTGCTGGGATTGGCAGGTTATGCATGCCGTGCCGCCGATTCACGCGGTCGACGCTTTCCCGAACCCCCGCCGCCGACCCGCAGCGCGTTCCAGCGCGACCGCGACCGCATCGTGCATTCGACCGCGTTTCGCCGGCTCGTTTACAAGACGCAGGTGTTCCTGAACCACGAAGGCGATCTGTTTCGCACGCGGCTCACGCATTCGCTTGAAGTCGCGCAGCTCGGCCGATCGATTGCGCGTGCACTGCGGCTTGAAGAAGACCTGGTCGAAGGCATCGCGCTCGCGCATGACCTGGGCCACACGCCGTTCGGCCACGCGGGGCAGGATGCGCTGAACGACTGCATGCGCGAACATGGCGGCTTCGAGCACAATTTTCAGAGCCTGCGCGTGGTCGATTCGCTCGAGCAGCGCTATCCCGCGTTCGACGGGCTGAACCTCACGTTCGAGCTGCGCGAAGGCGTCCTGAAGCACTGTTCGATCCGCAACGCGCGGCGGCTCGAAGCAGCCGAGCCCGGCGGCATCGGCCAGCGCTTTCTGCAGCGCCTGCAGCCGTCGCTGGAAGCACAGCTGTGCAACCTCGCCGACGAGATCGCCTACAACGCGCATGACATCGATGACGGTGTGCGCTCGGGGTTGCTGACGCTGGAGCAGCTGCAGGAAATCGAGCTGTTCGATCGCTATCGGCGTGAGGCACTCGCCGAATTTCCCGCACTGGCCGGGCGGCGGCTGCTGTACGAAGCGATCCGGCGCATGCTGTCCGCACAGGTCTATGACGTGATCGACCACTCGAACGCCGCGCTGGCAGCAGCCGCGCCGGCCGACGTGCAGGCGGTGCGTCAGCTGCCGCCGCTGATCGGGTTCGGCGCTGCGATGCGGACGCAGTCGGCTGAACTGAAGGCGTTCCTGCATCGCAACCTGTACCGGCATCCGCAGGTGCTGCAGACCACCACCCAGGCACAGCAGGTGGTGCGCGATCTCTATGCGGCCTATCTGGCCGACCCTGCGCAACTGTCCGATGACTTTGCGGCCCGGCCGCAGCGCGAACGTGCGGTGGCCGACTACATCGCGGGAATGACCGACCGGTTCGCCGCGCATGAACACGAGCGCCTCAGCGGTCAGCGGTTGCTGGAATGAACTCGCCCCCAGGCTTCGCTCCCTGCGGTCGGCTCCCGCCTTCCCCCTGCCGGGGGCGGCGCCTGCGGCCTGGCGAAGCCAGCTCCGCGGCCCCTGCTGGAACTGAAGCGCTCTGGCTCTGTCTGCGGGCGATCTCGGCGGGTAACGGCTCCTCCAGCGATGACTGAGGCTGCGGAAGCTCAGGCGCTGCAAGGTCGGATCGATCCCGCGCTGATCGTGATCGCCGCCGGCGTCAGCGCGGCGTTGCATGTGGGCAAGCTGCCGCCGGCGCTTCCGGCGCTGCGCGACGCGCTCGGGCTCACGCTGCTGCAGGCCGGCTTCATGCTGTCGCTGGTGCAGTTCGCGGGCATGGCGCTGGGCATCTTCGTCGGGCTCGGGGCGGACACGCTGGGGTTGCGGCGCAGCATGCTTGCGGGCCTCGTCACGTTGTCGGCGGCCGGCGCGGCGGGCGGCTTCGCGACCGACCCGACGATGCTGCTGGGCTTGCGCGCGATTGAGGGCTTCGGCTTTCTGCTTGCATCGATGCCGGGCCCGAGCCTGATTCGGCAGTTGGTGCCGGCGGACCGGCTGAGCGCGACGCTCGGCTTATGGGGCACCTATATGCCGTTCGGCACCGCGCTCGCGCTGCTGGCCGGCTCGCTCGTGCTCGGCCATCTGAGCTGGCCGGTCTGGTGGTGGTTGATCGCGGCGCAGTCGGGGCTGGTCGCGCTCTGGTTTTGGCAGTCGGTGCCGTCGGATGCCGACCGCGTGCAGGCACGGGCAGCGCATGCCGCAGGGATCGTCACGCCGGACGCACGCCGGTCGTTGCCCGGCTGGCGCGCGCGGCTGCTCGCAACGCTCGGCGCACGCGGCCCGTGGCTGGTCGCGCTGTGCTTCGCGGTCTATTCATCGCAGTGGCTTGCGGTGATCGGCTTTCTGCCGTCGATCTACCTGGCCGCCGGCATCGGCAGCGGCGCGACCGGCGCACTCACGGCGCTGGCTGCGGCCGTCAACATGATCGGCAACATCGCAGCCGGCCGGCTGCTGCAGCGCGGCGCGCGGCCGCAATGGCTGCTGTGGGCGGGCTATGCAGCGATGATGGCCGGCGCGGCGGCCACTTTCGCGCAGGTCGGTGCGGGCACGCCGCCGTTCGGCCTGCGCTACGGCGGCGTGCTGGTGTTCTCGATGCTCGGCGGCATGATCCCAGCCACGTTGTTCGCGCTCGCGGTGCGCCGCGCACCGAGCGAGGACACCGTCTCCACCACGGTCGGCTGGATGCAGCAGTGGTCGTCGATCGGCCAGTTCGCCGGGCCGCCGCTGGTCGCTGCGTTGGCCGCCGAGGTCGGCGGCTGGCAATGGACCTGGGCTGCGACCGGCGCCTGCGCGCTGCTGGGCATGGCACTCGCCGCGCTGCTGGCCGAGCACGCTCAGCCGAACGGGAACCCGCAATGAAAACGAAGCACAGGCACAGCGACGACAGAGCTGCCACGCCGCCCGCGCTGCCGGACGAGATTCGCCCGGACCAGTCGATCGAGCTGCTCAAGGAGCTGCACATCCTGACCCGCGACGCGCGGCTGAACCAGGATTCGCGCCGCAAGCTCAAGCAGGTCCAGCACCTGTATCGGTTCATCGAGAAACTGCTGCTTGAGCTCGATGGGCCGGCAGCGGGCAGCGGCGGCATCACGCTGGCCGACCACGGCGCGGGCAAGTCGTATCTGGGCTTCATCCTGTACGACCTGTTTTTCAAGTCACGTGCGGGCGGCACCATCTACGGCATCGAGACGCGCGCGGAACTGGTCGAACGCTCGCAGCAACTGGCTGCGCGGCTCGGGTTCGAGCGCATGCGGTTCGTGAACACCAGCGTGGCCGAATCGATCCGGTCCACCCGGTTGCCCGAGCACATCGACATCGTGACCGCGCTGCACGCGTGCGACACCGCAACCGACGATGCGATCGCGTTCGGCCTGGCCAAGCAGGCAACGTTCATGGTGCTGGTGCCGTGCTGCCAGGCAGAAATAGCTCGGGCGCTCGGCGGTGGCAAGGCGCTGGCGTTGTCGCGCACCCCGCTGGCCGAACTCTGGCGCCACCCGCTGCACACGCGCGAGCTGGGCAGCCAGTTGACCAACGTGCTGCGCTGCCTGTATCTGGAAGCCTGCGGCTACTCGGTCAGCGTGACCGAACTGGTCGGCTGGGAGCACAGCCTGAAAAATGAATTGATCATCGCGCGCCGCACCGGCAAAAGGAAACGCAGTGCGGCCGAGCGGCTGCGTGCGATCGCTGATGAATTCGGGCTGTCCGGGCTGCTGCCGATCCGCTTTCCCGAGCTGCCCGCGTCCGCTGCGACGACACCCGGCCCGATGTGCTGAACGCGCTCTGGCTCGGCTTCTTCGTCGTCGCCGCGATCAGCGCGTTCGGCCGCTGGCTGGTCGCGGGCGACGCGGCCGTGTTCGCGCAGATGGTCGAGAGCCTGTTTGCGATGGCCAGGCTGTCGGTCGAGGTGATGCTCGTGCTGTTCGGCACGTTGACGCTGTGGCTCGGCTTCCTGCGCATCGCGGAAAAAAGCGGTCTGGTCGCGGCCATCGCCCGCGCGCTCGGCCCGTTGTTCAGGCGCCTGCTGCCCGAGGTGCCGCCCGGCCATCCGTCGCTCGGCCTGATCACGTTGAGCTTCGTCGCCAACACGCTCGGCCTCGACAGCGCGGCGACGCCGATCGGCCTGAAAGCGATGCGCGCGCTGCAGGACATCAACCCGAGCGCGACCGATGCGAGCAACGCGCAGATCCTGTTCATGGTGCTGAACGCATCGGCGCCGACGCTGCTGCCCGTCACGATCTTCATGTACCGCGCGCAGGCCGGTGCGGCCGACCCGGCGCTGGTGTTCTTGCCGATCCTGCTCGCGACCTGCACCTCGACGCTGGTGGGGCTGCTGGTGGTGGGGCGGGTCCAGCGGCTGCGCCTGAGCGACCCGGTCGTGCTTGCCTATCTGCTGCCGGCAGCAACGCTGTTCGCGGGCTTCGTTGCGCTGCTCGCCACCTTGTCGTCGGCCGCGATCGCATCGCTGTCGTCGCTGCTCGGCAACTTGGTGCTGTTTTCGCTGATCCTGCTGTTCCTGTTGGTCGGTGCGTTCAGAAAAGTGCCGGTCTACGAAGCGTTCATCGAAGGCGCGAAGGAAGGCTTTGCGGTCGCGCGCGACCTGCTGCCCTACCTGATCGCGATGCTCTGTGCGATCGGCGTGCTGCGTGCTTCGGGCGCGCTCGACTTCGCGCTCGAAGGGATTCGCTGGCTGGTCGGTCTGACGGGCTGGGACACGCGTTTTGTCGATGCGTTGCCGACCGCGCTCGTGAAACCGTTTTCCGGCAGCGCGGCGCGTGCGATCCTGCTCGAGACGATGCACGCGCAGGGCGTCGACAGCTTCGGCGCGCGGCTCGCGGCGGTGATCCAGGGCAGTACCGAGACCACGTTCTACGTGCTCGCGGTCTATTTCGGCGCGGTCGGCATCAGGCGCACGCGGCATGCGGTCGCCTGTTCGCTGATCGCGGAGCAGGCGGGGGTGCTGGCAGCGATCGGGATTTGTTACTGGTTTTACGGCTAGCGCAGGATACTGGCCCCCCGGCACATCACATCAGAGACCCCTCCACCGCCTCCGTCATGGCCCGCCTGCCCCGCCTGTCCGTCCCCGGCTGCCTGAACCACGTGATCCAGCGCGGGCACAACCGGCAGCCGGTATTCGTCGATGACGCGGATTACGAAACGATGCGCTTCATGCTCGGCGAACTGGCGCGCCAGCATCGGGTCGCGCTGCACGGCTATGTGCTGACGCCCGATCATTTCCATTTGCTGGCCACGCCGGAGGACGATGGACTGCCGCTGCTGATGCAGTCGCTCGGGCGCCGCTACGTGCGCTACTTCAACGACCGGCACGGCCGCAGCGGCACGTTGTGGGACGGGCGCTATCGCTGCACGGTGCTTCAGCCCGAGCGGCATCTGCTCGATGCGCTGGCCTACCTCGAGCTGGACCCGGTGCGTGCGGGCCTGGCTGCGTCGGCGGCTGACTGGCCGTGGTCCAGCCACGCGCACTACGTCGGTGCCCGGGTCGACCAGTCGCTGACGCCGCCACCCCAAGTCTGGGCACTCGGCAACACGCCTTTCGCGCGCGAGCAAGCCTGGCAAGTGCGGGTCGCGGCCGGTGTTGCGCCGGCCACATGCGCGGCGTTGACCGATGCGTTGCTGGGCGGCTGGGCGTTGGGGGACGCCGCGTTCATTGCCGAACTGCAGGACAGGACCGGGCGGCGGGTTTTGAAGGCCCGAGCCGGGCGACCGCGTTCGGATACGTCGAAAACGGTTGGGTTGTCAATGAAAAGTGGCTGAGACGCTTGTTAATCAATCGCTGATAGCTCTCAAATAAATAGCAACACCCCCCCCTACATGTCATGCCCCGGTACCGGCTGCGCGCGTCACGATCTGTACCTGCACGTTCAACGTGCGATGCACCGGGCATCGGTCGGCGGTTCTCGAGCAGGTGCTCATTCTGTTCGTTGGACAGTTTTCCTTCGATGCGGATTTCGCGCTCGATTCGGTCGGTCCTGCCGTCCCTCGTCTCGCGCTCGGCGCACTCGCCAGCGTGGATTTTTGCGTGGTCGAGCACCACTTGCACCGCATCGAGCGGCCAGCATTTTTGCCGCGCATACAGGCACAACGTCATCGCGCTACAGGCGCCCAGCACGGTGCTGAGCATCTCGTAGGGGCTGGGGCCGAGGTCGCCGCCGCCGCCGACCGAGGCCGGCTCGTCGCCCAGCCAGCTGTGGCGGCCCGCGCTGATGGCAACCGTGAAGCGATTCGTGCCGCGTTCGACGATGCGGACCTTGCCGTCCGGGGCGGTCACGGTTGCATTGGCCGCGGTCGTCGATGCGCCGTCGCCGGCATCGACGCAGCGCCCGGCCCAGGCCGCGATCAGGCCGGCCGCAAAGCGTGCGTCGGCGGCGCGTGTGAGCAGATGGTCGGCGCCAACTAGCGAAGGGAAGGATTTCGGGTGCAGTGCTGCTTCGAAGATCTGCCGCGCGTCGTCCACCGGGCCAATTTCATCCAGTGGCGCATGCAGCACCAGCAGCGCGCGGCGCAGGTTGCGGATGCGGGCGGCCTGATGCTGGCTGTGCAGGTCGTGCAGCAGCGCGCGCTTCACGCGAAACGGCCGTCCGGCCAGCTGCACGTTCGCTTCGCCATCGGCTTCGATCGGCGCGACGCGGCCCGCGAACTGCCGCGTGACGTGCGCCGGATCGAACGGTGCACCCAGTTTGGCAGCGGCCACGGCGTCCGGCACGCGATGCGCGGCGCCCAGCACCGCCGCCCCGCCAAGCGAATAGCCGACCAGCAGTGCCGGCGCACCGCGTTCGGTCCGCAGCCAGTCGGCTGCCGCCACCAGATCATCGACGTGCGACGAGAAATGCATGTTCGCAAAATCGCCGCCGCTGCCCCCCTGAGCCGTTGAAATCGAGGCGCAGCACGCCATAGCCGGCGTCGGCCAGCGCGCGGGCAATATATGCGGCAGCCTTGCGGTCCTTGGAACAGGTGAAGCAGTGCGCAAGGATCGCCCAAGCGCGTGGGGGTGCATCGGGCATGTCCAGCCGACCTGCAGCCAGGGCACCCTGGCTTTCGGGAAATTCAATCCGTTCAGTTGATATGGCAGACCGCTTAGTGTCAGGGCTGGATGTGCAGCATAAGCACACATTGCCAGTTCATTGCGAGCACTATGACCCCGATTCATTGCTAATTTCTTGAAGCTGATTTATTTGGGAATCCGACCCTTATTGTTCCAGTTGGCATCGTTGTTGCAATGTCTTATGCTCGCGACCGGTCGGTTTCCAGCAGGCCGGTGCGCCAACAGCACATTTCGACGATACCTTCCAGGAGTCAGCAGATGACCACCGCACAAGACATTCAGGCATTCGCCAAAACCGGCCTGTACGACCCTGCGAACGAACACGACTCCTGCGGCGTCGGCTTCGTCGCGCACATCAAGGGTGAGAAAAGCCATGCGATCGTGCAGCAGGCGCTGCAGATCCTGAAAAACCTGGACCACCGCGGCGCAGTCGGCGCCGACAAGCTGATGGGCGACGGCGCCGGCATCCTGCTGCAGTTGCCCGATGCGCTGTACCGCGAGGAGATGGAAAAGCAGGGCATCACCTTGCCCGCGCCCGGCGAGTACGGCGTCGGCATGATCTTTTTGCCGAAGGAACATGCGTCGCGGCTCGCCTGCGAGCAGGAGATGGAGCGCGCCGTCAAGGCCGAAGGCCAGGTGCTGCTCGGCTGGCGCGACGTCCCGGTGAACGCCGAGATGCCGATGAGCCCGGCCGTGCGCGCAAAAGAGCCGTTGCTGCGCCAGGTCTTCATCGGCCGCGGCAACGACGTGATCGTGCAGGACGCGCTGGAACGCAAGCTGTACGTGATCAGGAAGACAGCGAGTGCGAATATCCAGCGCCTGAAGCTCACGCACAGCCAGGAGTATTACGTGCCGAGCATGAGCAGCCGCACCGTGGTCTACAAAGGGCTGCTGCTGGCCGATCAGGTCGGCACCTACTACCGCGATCTGGAGGATGCGCGCTGCGTGTCGGCGCTCGGCCTTGTGCATCAGCGCTTTTCGACCAACACGTTCCCTGAATGGCCGCTCGCGCATCCGTACCGCTACGTCGCGCACAACGGCGAGATCAACACCGTCAAGGGCAACTACAACTGGATGCGCGCGCGTGAAGGCGTGATGGCGTCACCCGTGCTCGGCGCCGACCTCGGCAAGCTTTATCCGATCAGCTTCGCGCACCAGTCGGACACGGCCACCTTCGACAACTGCCTCGAGCTGCTGACGATGGCCGGCTACCCGATCAGCCACGCGGTGATGATGATGATTCCCGAGCCGTGGGAGAACCACAGCACGATGGACGACCGCCGCCGCGCGTTCTATGAATACCACGCCGCGATGATGGAGCCGTGGGACGGCCCGGCCTCGATCGTGTTCACCGACGGCCGCCAGATCGGCGCGACGCTGGACCGCAACGGCCTGCGCCCGGCGCGCTACTGCGTCACCGACGACGACATCGTGATCATGGGGTCCGAGTCCGGCGTGCTGCCGGTGCCGGAGTCGAAGATCGTGCGCAAGTGGCGGCTGCAGCCGGGCCGCATGTTCCTGATCGATCTGGATCAGGGCCGCATGATCGACGACGAGGAACTGAAGAGCAACCTCGCGAACAGCAAGCCGTACAAGCAGTGGATCGAGAACCTGCGCATCAAGTTGGACGATGTGCCGGGCCACGTGTCCGACATGCCGCAGCCCTCGACTGACGTGAGTCTGTTGGATCGTCAGCAAGCCTTCGGCATGACGCAGGAAGACATCAAGTTCTTGATGAGTCCAATGGCGCAGGCCGGCGAGGAAGGCATCGGCTCGATGGGCAACGACTCGCCGCTCGCGGTGCTGTCGGACAAGAACAAGCCGCTCTACAGCTACTTCAAGCAGCTGTTCGCGCAAGTCACGAACCCGCCGATCGACCCGATCCGCGAAGCGATCGTGATGTCGCTGGTGTCGTTCATCGGCCCGAAGCCGAACCTGCTCGACATCAACCAGGTGAACCCGCCGATGCGGCTCGAGGTGAGCCAGCCGATCCTCGACTTCAGCGACATGGCGAAGCTGCGCGACATCGAACGGCAAACGCGCGGCAAGTTCAAGAGCCATACGATCGACATCACCTATCCGCTCGCCTGGGGCAACGAGGGCGTGGAAGCCACGCTCGCGTCGCTCTGCGCGCGGTGCGTGGACGCGATCAAGGGCGGCCACAACATCCTGATCATCAGCGACCGCAATGTCGGGCCGCAGCGGGTTGCGATCCCTGCGCTGCTCGCACTGTCGGCGATCCACCAGCATCTGATCCAAAACGGGCTGCGCACATCCGCCGGCCTCGTGGTCGAAACCGGTTCCGCGCGCGAAGTGCATCACTTCGGCGTGCTCGCGGGCTACGGCGCGGAAGCCGTGCACCCTTACCTCGCGATGGAAACGCTGGCCGCGATGCATGCGGATCTGCCCGGCGACTTGTCCGCCGACAAGGCGGTCTACAACTATGTAAAGGCGATCGGCAAGGGCTTGTCGAAGATCATGTCCAAGATGGGCGTGTCTACCTACATGAGCTACTGCGGCGCGCAGCTGTTCGAGGCGATCGGCCTGAACACCGACACGGTGAAAAAATACTTCACCGGCACACAAAGCCGCGTGGAAGGCATCGGCGTGTTCCAGATCGCCGAAGAGGCGATCCGCACGCATCGCGCCGCGTTCGGCGACGACCCGGTGCTCGCGCATATGCTGGACTCGGGCGGCGAATACGCGTGGAGGGTGCGCGGCGAAGAGCACATGTGGACGCCGGATGCGATCGCCAAGCTCCAGCACAGCACGCGCGCGAACAACTGGAGCACCTACAAGGAATATGCGCAGATCGTGAACGAGCAGAACCGCCGCATGATGACCTTGCGCGGGCTGTTCGAGTTCAGGGTCGATCCCAGCAAGGCGATTTCGATCGACGAGGTCGAGCCCGCATCCGAGATCGTCAAGCGCTTCGCGACCGGCGCGATGTCGCTCGGCTCGATCAGCACGGAAGCGCATGCGACGCTTGCGATCGCGATGAACCGCATCGGCGGCAAAAGCAATACCGGCGAAGGCGGCGAGGACCCGGCGCGCTACCGGCAGGAGCTGAAAGGCATCCCGATCCAGCAGGGCCAGACGCTCGGCGACATCATGGGCAACGATGTGGTGATCGCCGACTATCCGCTCAAGGAAGGCGATTCCCTGCGCTCGAAGATCAAGCAAGTCGCATCCGGCCGCTTCGGCGTGACGGCCGAATATCTGAGCAGCGCGGACCAGCTGCAGATCAAGATGGCGCAGGGCGCCAAGCCGGGCGAGGGCGGGCAACTGCCGGGTGCCAAGGTCAGCGAGTACATCGGCAAGTTGCGGTTTTCCGTGCCGGGGGTCGGATTGATCTCGCCGCCGCCGCATCACGACATCTATTCGATCGAAGACCTCGCGCAGCTGATCCACGACCTGAAGAACGCGGCGCCGCATGCGAGCGTCAGCGTGAAGCTGGTCAGCGAAGTCGGCGTCGGCACGATCGCCGCGGGTGTTGCCAAATGCAAGAGCGACCATGTCGTGATCGCAGGCCACGACGGTGGCACCGGCGCGTCGCCTTGGTCATCGATCAAGCACGCAGGTTCTCCGTGGGAGATCGGCTTGGCTGAGACGCAGCAGACGCTGGTGCTCAACGGCCTGCGCAGCCGCATCCGCGTGCAGGCCGATGGCCAGATGAAAACGGGCCGCGATGTGGCGATCGGCGCGCTGCTCGGCGCCGATGAGTTCGGCTTCGCGACCGCGCCGCTCGTGGTCGAAGGCTGCATCATGATGCGTAAGTGCCACCTGAACACGTGTCCGGTCGGCGTCGCGACGCAGGACCCGGTCTTGCGCAAGAAGTTCACCGGCAAGCCCGAGCACGTCGTCAACTATTTCTTCTTCGTGGCTGAGGAAGTGCGGCAGATCATGGCGCAGTTGGGCATCCGCAAATTCGAGGACCTGATCGGTCAGTCGAACCTGCTGGATATGCGGCCGGGCATCGCGCACTGGAAAGCCAAAGGCCTCGACTTCACGCGCCTGCTGATGCACCCAACCGGTCCGGCCGAACTGGCCCGGCGCCATTTCGAACAGCAGGACCACGGGCTCGATAAAGCACTCGACAACACGCTGATCCGCAAGTCGCTGCCCGCGATCGAGCGCGGCGAGAAGGTGCATTTCATTGAAGTCGCGAAGAACGTGAACCGATCCGTCGGCGCGATGCTGTCCGGCGCGGTGGTGCGCGCGCATCCGAATGGCCTGCCCGACAACACGATCCACGTCCAGCTCGAAGGCACCGGCGGCCAGTCGTTCGGCGCGTTCCTCGCGCGCGGCATCACGCTGTACCTGATCGGCGATGCGAACGACTACACCGGCAAGGGTCTGTCCGGCGGCCGGGTCGTGGTGCGCCCGAGCCTCGACTTTCGCGGCGAAGCGACGAAGAACATCATCATCGGCAACACTGCGCTCTACGGCGCGACCGAGGGCGAAGCGTTTTTCTCCGGCGTCGCGGGCGAGCGCTTCGCAGTCCGCCTGTCCGGCGCGACCGCGGTCGTGGAAGGCACGGGCGACCACGGCTGCGAGTACATGACCGGCGGCACCGTGGCCGTGCTCGGCAAGACCGGCCGCAACTTCGCGGCCGGCATGAGCGGCGGTATCGCTTATGTCTATGACGAAGACGGCCAGTTCGCGTCTCGCTGCAACAAGTCGATGGTGTCGCTCGAACCTGTGACGACCGCGGTCGATCAGAAAGCGCGCATGGGCGACACCAAATGGCACCGGGATCAGAGCGACGAGGCGATCCTGCGCAAGATGTTGGAAGACCACAACCGCTACACCGGCAGCCGCAGAGCGCGCGAGCTGCTCGATCACTGGTCCGAAGCGCGCACGAAGTTCGTCAAGGTGTTCCCGAACGAGTACAAGCGCGCACTCGCCGAGATGCACTATCGCAGCAGAGCCGAGACCAGCACCGGCAACAACGCGAAGCTCGGCCTGGAGCCGGCTGCTGTTGCACCCATTTGATCGCAGGCAAGGAGGTTTTCACTCATGGGAAAAATCACCGGCTTCATGGAGTACGAGCGGCTTGAGGAAGGCTACAAGCCGACCGGGGAGCGCATCCGGCACCACAAGGAATTCGTGATCGCGCTCGACGAGCAGCAGTCGAAAGTGCAGGCTGCGCGCTGCATGGACTGCGGCACGCCGTTCTGCAACAGCGGCTGTCCGGTCAACAACATCATTCCGGACTTCAACGATCTGGTCTATCGCGCCGACTGGCAGGGCGCGTTCGCGGTGCTCGACTCGACCAACAATTTTCCCGAGTTCACGGGCCGCATCTGCCCGGCGCCCTGCGAAGCGGCCTGTGTGTTGAACGTGAACGACGACCCGGTCGGCATCAAGTCGATCGAGCACGCGATCATCGACCGCGCCTGGGACGAGCAGTGGGTCAAGCCGCGGCCCGCGAAGCATCGGACCGGCAAGACCGTCGCCGTGGTCGGCTCCGGCCCGGCTGGCATGGCAGCGGCGCAGCAGCTTGCGCGCGTCGGCCACAAGGTCACGCTGTTCGAGAAGAACGACCGCGTTGGCGGCCTGCTGCGCTATGGGATTCCCGACTTCAAGATGGAAAAGCACCACATCGACCGCCGCGTCGAGCAGATGAAGTCGGAAGGCGTCGAGTTCCGCTGCGGCGTGATGGTCGGTGAGCTGCCGAAGGATTCGAAAGTCACGAACTGGGCGAAGGAGACGATCACGCCGGACCAGCTCAAGAGCGATTTCGATGCCGTGCTGCTGACCGGCGGCGCCGAACAGTCGCGCGACCTGCCTGTGCCCGGCCGCGACCTGAAAGGCATCCACTTCGCGATGGAAGCGCTGCCGCAGCAGAACAAGATCAACGCGGGCGACAAGGTCAAAAACCAGCTGCGCGCCGACGGCAAGCACGTGATCGTGATCGGCGGCGGCGATACCGGCAGCGACTGCGTGGGCACGAGCAATCGCCACGGCGCGGTCAGCGTCACGCAGTTCGAAGTGATGCCGCAACCGCCCGAGGAAGAGAACCGCCCGATGACCTGGCCCTACTGGCCAATCAAGCTGCGCACGAGTTCGAGCCACGAGGAGGGCTGCGAGCGCGAGTTCGCGATATCGACCAAGGAATTCGTCGGCGAGGGCGGCAAGGTGACGGGCCTGAAGACGGTTCGGGTCCAATGGAAGGACGGCAGGATGGTCGAGGTGCCGGGCAGCGAGCAGACATTGAAAGCAGACCTGGTGCTGCTCGCGATGGGGTTCGTGTCGCCAGTCGCTTCCGTGCTCGATCAGTTCGGCGTCGAAAAGGACGGCCGCGGCAATGCGAAGGCGACGACCGATTTCGATGGCGGCTATGCGACAAACGTGGCCAAGGTGTTCGCGGCCGGTGACATCCGGCGCGGGCAGTCGCTGGTGGTTTGGGCAATTCGGGAAGGCCGGCAGGCGGCCAGGGCAGTGGATGAGTTTCTGATGGGGTTCAGCGATTTGCCGCGTTGAGCGGTCCTTCCTGCAATTTCCGGGACATCGGGAACGGCTCCCTCGCAGAGGGTCGTCGCAGTGGAACTGCGTCATATGTTGTTGCCTTCGCCGGATGGCCTGCCGGCGACGATTCGGGAATCCGTCTGCGAACACGTCTCCCGCTGGGACCTGGATCTCGTTCTAAGTATGGGCTGATCGGCTCTTGCGGATCGTCGTAGAGCGTCCACGGCTTCGGAAGGTGCGGTAGACGGCGTGGAGTTTTCATTTGCGACCACTCGCCATCCGGAACAGTGCGGTCTTGGGTGGCATGAAGGCGACCAGCTTCGGGCCGTACGAAGCCGCCCAGCATTCGCGCCATGGGTTCGAACTCCCTCGACAGGAATCCAGATTGGGCCGGCATCTGCGCGGAAGTCAAGTCAGACCGCATGACCCGCCGCGAGGCGATCCCTTATCATCGTTGCAGCCGGCGTCACAGCCGGTTTCTTTTTTCTCATGACGCCCGCACCCGACCTGACCCCCGCAGCCATCGCCTCACTGGTTGAACTGCGCGACCTGACGTTCGGCTACGGCGCCCGCGCAATTCTGCAGAACGTTTCGCTGACCATTCCACGCGGCAAGGTCACCGCGTTGATGGGTGCGTCCGGCGGCGGCAAGACCACGGTATTGCGACTGATCGGCGGACAGATACGGGCCCGGAGTGGTTCGCTAACTTTCGACGGCATGGAAGTCGGCTCAATGAAGCAGAAAGCGCTCTACGCGATCCGCCGGCGCATGGGCATGCTGTTCCAGTTCGGGGCGCTGTTTACCGACGAAACCGTGTTCGGCAACGTCGCGTTTCCGCTGAGGGAGCACACCGACCTGTCCGAGGCGCTGATCCGCGACATCGTGCTGATGAAGCTCGAAGCGGTCGGCCTGCGCGGCGCGCGCGACCTGATGCCGAGCGAAATCTCGGGCGGCATGGCGCGCCGGGTGGCGCTGGCGCGCGCCATTGCACTCGACCCGGACCTCGTGATGTATGACGAACCGTTCGCCGGCCTCGATCCGATCTCGCTGGGCACCGCGGCGCGGCTGATCCGGCAGCTGAACGATGCGATGGGGCTGACCAGCATCGTCGTCTCGCACGACCTGGACGAAACCTTCAACATCGCCGACCAGGTGATCATCCTGGCCAACGGCGGCATCGCCGCGCAGGGCACGCCCGACGAAGTGCGACAGAGCACCGATCCGCTGGTCACGCAGTTCGTGAATGCCGAGCCGGAAGGCCCGGTGCGGTTTCACTATCCGGGCCCGGATGTGGCGCAGGACTTCGGCGGCGCAGCGGCGGGGGGGATGCAATGAGCTGGTACCACCCGGCCGAAATCGGCTTCGCGGTGCGCCGCAAGATGGCCGACATCGGCATGGCCATGCGCCTGTTCGTGCGGTTGATCGTGCTGCTGCCTGCGACCTTGAAGCGCTTCGGGCTCGTGCGCGACCAGATTTTTTTCCTCGGCAACCGGTCGCTGTCGATCATTGCGGTGTCGGGTCTCTTCGTCGGCTTCGTGCTCGGGTTGCAGGGCTACTACACGCTGTCGCGCTTCGGCGCCACCGAGGCGGTCGGCCTGCTGGTTGCGTTGAGTCTGGTGCGCGAACTCGGGCCGGTCGTCACCGCGCTGCTGTTCGCGGGCCGCGCGGGCACGTCGCTCACGGCCGGCATCGGCCTCATGAAAGCCGGCGAACAGTTGAGCGCGATGGAGATGATGGCGGTCGATCCGGTCAGCCGCATCCTGGCACCGCGCTTTCTTGCAGGCGTGATCGCGATGCCGCTGTTGGCCGCGGTGTTCAGCGCGGTCGGCGTGATCGGCGGCTATGTGGTCGGCGTGCTGATGATCGGCATCGACCCAGGGGCGTTCTGGAGCCAGATGCAGGGCGGCATCGATGTGTGGAAAGATGTCGGCAACGGCGTGCTCAAGAGCGTCGCGTTCGGCTTCACGGTGACGTTCGTGGCGCTGCTGCAGGGCTACCATGCGCAGGCCACGCCCGAAGGCGTCTCGGCTGCCACCACGCGCACGGTGGTGATGGCCTCTCTTGCGGTGCTCGGGCTCGACTTCATCCTGACGGCGCTGATGTTCAGCATTTGAAACAGCGGTCTGCCGCTCAAACCGGATTCATCCCAACATGCAACGCTCCAAGATCGACCTGTGGGTCGGCCTGTTCGTCCTGATCGGCGCGGCGGCCTTGTTGTTTCTCGCGCTGCGCTCGGCGAACCTGCTGACCTTGAATTTCAAGCCGACTTACGACGTGACCGCGAATTTTCAGAATATCGGCAGCTTGAAGCCCGGCGCGCCGGTGAAAAGCGCGGGCGTCGTGGTGGGCCGGGTCGCGTCGATCAATTTCGACGACAAGCGCTTTCAGGCCAGCGTGCAGCTGGCGATGACCGATGGCGTCGCATTCCCGAAAGACAGCTCGCTGAAGATCCTGACGAGTGGCCTGCTCGGCGAGCAGTACGTCGGCATCGAAGCCGGTGCCGATGAGAAAAACCTGGCAGCCGGGGACCGCATCACGTCCACGCAGTCGGCGGTGGTGCTGGAAAATCTGATCGGGCAGTTTCTCTACAACAAGGCCGCCGATGGCCCTGCACCGGCGCCGGGCGCGGACAAGTAAGCGACGGTAATCATCATGCACACCAGTTTCGCAGCCTGCGCATTCCAGATCCCCTCCGCGCCGCAGCGGTCTGGAAGCCGACGCTATGCAGCGGCTTCGCTGGCCGCGGCCGTGTTGCTGACGACCGGCTGCGCAAGCGTCACGCGCCCGAGTGAAAAGGACCCGCTCGAGTCATACAACCGCAGCGTGTTCCAGTTCAACGAAACGGTCGACCGGGTCGTGCTCAAGCCCGTTGCGACCGGTTATCAGAACGTGGTGCCGAGCCTGATGCGCACCGGCGTCGGCAATTTCTTCGACAACCTGCGCGACGGCTGGTCGTTCGTGAACAACGTGCTGCAGGCCAAGCCGACGGCGGCAGCCGATTCGGCGCTGCGGCTGAGCGTGAACACCGTGATGGGGCTCGGCGGCCTGCTCGACGTGGCCGGCGAAATGCGCATCCCGCGCCATACGGAAGATTTCGGTCAGACGCTTGGCTACTGGGGCGTGCGCTCCGGGCCGTACCTGGTGCTGCCGCTGCTGGGGCCGTCCACCGTGCGCGACACGGCTGCGTTGCCGCTCGATTTCGCGGGCGATCCGGTGCAGTACCTTGACGTATTCGGCCTGCGACTGGCGCTGTCCGGCCTGCGCATCGTCGATACCCGCGCAAGCCTGCTGTCCACCACCTCGCTGCTGTCCGATGTGGCGCTCGACAAATACAGCTTCGTGCGCGATGCTTACCTGCAACTGCGGGCTGCCTCGATCGGCACCGGCGAAGACTCGGGCGCGGAGAAACTGCACCGCGGCCGGGTCTGGGTGAACGACGTGACCAACCGCAGCGGTTCTCCGCGAGCCGGCGCTGCCGATGACGCAGACGCCGGCAAAGCCATCGACTACTCGCAGCCTGAAGCAGGCGGCGGCGTGGGCCAAACCCCCGACTACACGCAGCCGGCCGATGATGCAGGCAAGGCGCCGGATTACACCAAGCCTTGAACCAGCGCCGACTCCGGGCAGGCGCACACAATGTTGCACCGGCCTGCACGAGCTTTACTGGAACCCGCGTGTGCCCAGCGCGATCGAAACTCGTTTTGGTGGCTTGTGCCGAGCCAGTTTTGCGAGCGCGTGATCTTGTGACCCGCTCGACTTCTTTTAGGAAAAAACCCAGATGAATCGCCGTTCCGTTGCCCGCCATGCCGCTGCTTTCTGCGCAAGCGCACTGTTCGCCAGCGCCATTGCCGTGCCAACCATCGCACAGACGGCAAATGAATCGCCCGAAGCGCTGGTCAAGCGCCTGTCGGATGAAACGCTCAAGCGCATCAAGACCGATTCGTCGATCAAGTCCGGCGACACGGCGGCGGTCATGAACCTCGTGGACGAGAAAATCATGCCGCATGTGAACTTCGCGCGCATGACGTCCTCGGCTGTCGGCCCGACGTGGCGGCAGGCCAGCCCTGCGCAGAAAAAGAGCCTGGAAGACGAATTCAAGAAGCTGCTCGTGCGCACCTACGCGGGCGCGCTGACCCAGGTCACGAGCGATCAGCAGGTGCAGCTGAAGCCAATGCGCGCGCAGCCGGGCGACACCGACGTGCTGGTGCGCACCGAGATCGTCGGCCGCGGCGACCCGATCCAGCTCGACTACCGACTTGTGAAAGGTTCGGAAGGCGACTGGAGGATCTACAACTTCAACGTGCTCGGCATCTGGATGGTCGATACCTACCGCAGTCAGTTTGCGCAGGAGATCAACAGCGGCGGGCTCGATGGCCTGATCAAGACGCTGGCCGAACGCAACAAGTCGCTGGCCGCACGGTGAACCCGCAACCAGCCAGCGCTGCCACCAGCCGGCTCGGTCAAGCCGACGCCGGGCGCGCCTGAGATGGCTTGTTGATGCCAGCAAATCTGACACTGCCAGCCGAACTGACCAGCGCGCAGGCAACCGCCTGCCTGGCCGAACTCGCTGCGGGCATGGCGAAGGAGAGCGCCGGCGGAAGCGTGGTGATCGACGCCGTACCGCTTGAGCGTTTCGACTCGTCGGCGATCGCCGTGCTGCTGGAACTGCGGCGCGCCTGTGCTGCGGCTGGTCGTCCATTCGCAGTGCACGGGTTGCCGCAGCGGCTGCATGAGCTGGCGACGCTCTACGGTGTGGCGGCGCTGTTGTCCGCAGCCGCCTGACGCGACCGCCGCAGTTGCTGTGTCGTCCGCGCCCCCCGGCAGCCACGGCCCGGCACGCTTGGCCGACCTAAAATAGCGGGCTCTCATGCCTGCCATTTCGTTTCAGTCGGTCTCCAAGGTATTCGCTTCCACAGTCGGCCCCAAGGGCCCGTCGCTGCGGGCGCTGGACGATGTCAGCTTCGACATCGAACCCGGTGAGTTCTTCGGCCTGCTGGGCCCGAACGGTGCTGGCAAGACCACGTTGATCTCGATTCTTGCCGGCCTCACGCGGGCCAGCAGCGGCCGCATCACCGTGCATGGCCACGACGTGCAGGCCGACTACGCCGAGGCGCGCCGCAGCCTCGGCATCGTGCCGCAGGAGCTCGTGTTCGACCCGTTCTTCAATGTGCGCGAGGCGTTGCGTATCCAGTCC
Source organism: Burkholderiaceae bacterium (assembly GCA_965218765.1). Lineage (GTDB taxonomy): Bacteria > Pseudomonadota > Gammaproteobacteria > Burkholderiales > Burkholderiaceae_C > JBBPYC01. The sequence continues at coordinate 387,367 of CBDCLU010000006.1, forward strand.
GGCTACTTCGGCGTGAAAAACAACGCGGCCTGGGTCGACGAGTTGCTCGACAGCCTGGGTCTGGCTGACAAGGCGAATGCGAATCTGCGGCAACTCTCCGGCGGCATGAAGCGGCGCGTGCTGGTCGCGCAGGCGCTGGTGCACCGGCCGCCCGTGATCGTGCTCGATGAGCCGACCGCCGGCGTCGATGTCGAGCTGCGCCAGACCTTGTGGCGCTTCATTGCGAAGCTGAACCGCGAAGGCCACACGGTGCTCTTGACCACGCACTATCTGGAAGAAGCCGAAGCGCTGTGCGGCCGCATCGCGATGTTGAAGCAGGGCCGCGTGATTGCGCTGGACCGCACCAGCACCTTGCTCGGCCTCGCGTCGAGCAACATGCTGCACTTCAAGGTGGACCGCGAACTGCCGCCGCAACTGGCCGCGCGCGCGCGCATCACCGGCCGCATCGTGCAGCTGCCCGCCAACAGCGCGCTGGAGATCGAGCAGTATCTGGCGGCGGTGCGCGAAGCCGGCATCGAGGCGCAGGACGTCGAAATCCGCAAGGCCGACCTGGAAGACGTGTTCGTCCAGCTCATGAGCGAAGGTGCCGAAGCGGCGCGCCCATCGCAGGCATTGAATCAGCCGCCTGAGTCCGTGGACGCTGCCCAGCTGCTGGAAGCGCAGGACGTGGTTGACAGCGCGGAGTCGCAGCGATGATGCGCGCAGACAACAAGGCTGCTGCATGACCGGCTGGCGCACGCTGTTCTACAAGGAAGTCCTGCGCTTTTGGAAAGTGGGTTTCCAGACCGTCGGCGCGCCGGTGCTTACCGCGCTCTTGTATCTGATGATCTTCGGCCACGTGCTCGAAGGCCGGGTCAAGGTGTTCGGCGAGATTCCGTACACCGCGTTCCTGGTGCCGGGCCTCGTCATGATGAGCGTGCTGCAGAACGCGTTCGCGAACAGCGCGTCGTCGCTCGTGCAGAGCAAGATCATGGGCAACCTCGTGTTTTTGCTGCTCACGCCGCTGTCGCACTGGAGCTGGTTTTTTGCGTACGTCGGGTCGTCGATCGCGCGCGGGTTGATCGTGGGCACCGGCGTGCTGGCCGCCACCGTGCTGTTCGTGCAGCCGCATGTTGTCGCGCCGTTGTGGGTGGTCGCGTTTGCATTGATGGGTGCGGCGCTGATGGGTTCGCTCGGCATCGTCGCCGGCCTGTGGGCGGAGAAGTTCGACCAAATGGCCGCGTTCCAGAATTTCCTGATCATGCCGATGACTTTTTTGTCCGGCGTGTTCTATTCGATCCACTCGCTGCCATCGTTCTGGCAGCGGGTCAGCCACCTGAATCCGTTTTTCTACATGATCGACGGCTTTCGCTACGGGTTTTTCGGGGTCAGCGACGTGTCGCCCTGGATCAGCCTGAGCGTGGTCGGCATGGCGCTGGTGGTGGTCGGTGCGATCACCGTCAACTTGCTGCGCATCGGCTACAAAATCAGAGGCTGAAGCTCACCCCCACGCTTCGCTCCCTTGGGTCAGCTCTCGCGTACCCCCGACCGGGGGCGTCGCCAGTGGCCCGGCAAAGCCGGCTCCACGGCGCCTGCTGGACTGGAACCGCCAATCTCTGACATTGCGCTTGCGACCAAAGCCGACATGGACAACTGAAATGACTGCAGACGAACTCAAATCCATCATCACCGCAGACCTGCCGTGCGAGCACCTCGCGCTTGAAGGCGATGGCCGGCACTGGTTCGCGACCATCGTGTCGGCCGAATTCGAGGGCCGGCGCGCGATCCAGCGGCATCAGCGCGTCTATGCGACCTTGGGCGGGCGCATGCAGACCGACGAGGTGCATGCGCTGTCGATCAAGGCGTTCACGCCGGCCGAGTGGGCGGCGCAGCCGCACGGTTGAAGCCAATTTCCGGACGATAAAAGCATGGACAAACTGTTGATCCGCGGCGGCCGGCGGCTGGAAGGCGAGGTGCCGATCTCCGGTGCCAAGAACGCTGCGTTGCCCGAGTTGTGTGCAGCGTTGCTGACGGCCGAGCCGGTCACGCTCGAAAACGTGCCGCGGCTGAACGATGTGGCGACGATGCAGCGGCTGTTGCGCCACATGGGGGTCGAGGTGCGCAGCGGCCTGGGCACGGACGAACAAAGCATGCGCATCGACGCTTCGAGCGTGCAGGTGCCGGAAGCGCCGTACGAACTGGTCAAGACGATGCGCGCGTCCGTGCTCGCACTGGGCCCGCTGCTCGCGCGCTTCGGCCATGCGCGCGTGTCGCTGCCGGGCGGCTGCGCGATCGGCTCGCGGCCGGTCGATCAGCACGTGAAGGGGCTGGCTGCGATGGGCGCCGACATCCGCATCGAGCACGGCTACATCGTGGCCGGCTTGCCGGCCGGACAAAAGCGGCTGCGCGGCGCGCGCATCGCGACCGAGATGGTCACGGTGACCGGCACCGAGAACCTGCTGATGGCCGCCACCTTGGCCGACGGCGAAACCGTGCTCGAGAACGCTGCGCAGGAGCCCGAGATCGGCGACCTCGCGACGATGCTGATCGCGATGGGCGCAAAGGTCGATGGCCACGGCACGAGCCGGATCACCGTGCAGGGCGTGCCCAAGCTCCACGGCTGCACACATCGTGTGCTGCCGGACCGGATCGAAGCGGGCACGTTCCTGTGCGCAGTCGCTGCTACCGGCGGCGACGTGCTGCTGCAGGGCGCGCGTGCCGAAAACCTGCAGGCCGTGCTCGACAAGCTGCGCGACGCGGGCGCCGACGTGATCGCCGAGTTTGACGGCATCCGCATCCGCTCGAACAGCCGGCTGCGCGCGCAGAGCTTTCGCACCACCGAATACCCGGGCTTCCCGACCGACATGCAGGCGCAGTTCATGGCACTCAACTGCGTCGCGCGGGGCCCGAGCATCGTGACCGAGACGATCTTCGAGAACCGCTTCATGCACGTCGACGAGCTGCTGCGGCTGGGCGCGCGCATTCAGATCGAAGGCAACGTCGCGGTGGTGGAGGGCGCCCTACGCCTGTCCGGCGCCACCGTGATGGCGACTGATCTGCGCGCCTCGGCCAGCCTCGTGATCGCCGGGCTGGTTGCGGACGGCCGGACCCAGGTCGATCGCATCTACCACCTCGACCGCGGCTACGACCGCATGGAAGCCAAGCTGCGCGCGCTCGGCGCCGACATCGAGCGCGTCGCATGACGAACGACATGATCACGCTCGCGCTGTCCAAGGGCCGCATCTTCGACGAGACGCTGCCGCTGCTGGCGGCCGCCGGCATCGAGGTGCTGGAGAACCCGGAGACCTCGCGCAAGCTGATCCTGCCGACCAGCCAGCCGAACCTGCGCGTCGTGATCGTGCGCGCGACCGACGTGCCGACCTACGTCGAATACGGCGGTGCAGACCTCGGCGTGACGGGCCGCGACACGTTGATCGAACACGGTGCGGCCTGGGCCGGCGCGGCCTTGAGTGCCGGCCTGTACCAGCCGGTCGATCTGCAGATCGCGAAGTGCCGGGTCAGCGTCGCGGTGCGCGACGACTTCGACTACTCGAACGCGGTGCGCCAGGGCGCGCGGCTCGCGGTCGCGACCAAGTACACGCAGATCGCGCGCGACTTCTTTGCGGCCAAGGGCGTGCACGTGGACCTGATCAAGCTGTACGGCAGCATGGAACTCGCGCCGCTGACGGGTCTGGCAGACGCGATCGTCGATCTGGTGTCCACCGGCAACACGTTGCGCGCAAACCAGTTGGTCGAAGTCGAGCGCATCATGGACATCAGCGCGCGGCTGGTCGTGAACCAGGCCGCACTCAAGCTTAAAACCGCGCCGATCCGGTGCCTGATCGATGCATTCGCGCAAGCGGTGGCGCGGCGTCAGACTGCCGGTGCGCTATGAATTTGAAAGCTGCTCCTGCACGGCTGACCAGCGCTTCAGCCACATTTGATGCAGAATTCAAGGCGCGGCTGCACTGGTCGGCGGAAACCGACGCGAGCGTCGAGCAGGCCGCCGCCGCCATCCTGGCCGACGTGCGCGCGCGCGGCGATGCGGCGGTGCTCGACTACACGCAGCGTTTCGATGGCTTGGCAGCGCAGTCCGTCGCCGAGCTGGAATTGAGCGACGGCGAACTGCAAGCCGCGCTCGCCGACTTACCGCACGCGCAGCGCAACGCACTTGAAGCCGCGGCCGCCCGCGTGCGCAGCTACCACGAAGCGCAAAAGCGCGCGAGCGGCAAAAGCTGGAGCTACCGCGACGAGCACGGCAGCCTGCTCGGGCAGAAAGTCACGCCGCTGGACCGGGTCGGCATCTATGTGCCGGGCGGCAAGGCCGCCTATCCGTCGTCGGTGCTGATGAACGCGATTCCAGCGCAGGTGGCGGGGGTGGCCGAGATCATCATGGTGGTGCCGACCCCGCGCGGCGAGAAGAACGCGCTGGTGCTGGCCGCTGCCTGCATCGCCGGCGTGACGCGCGTGTTCACGATCGGCGGCGCGCAGGCCGTCGGCGCACTGGCCTACGGCACGCAGACCGTGCCCGCTGTGGACAAGATCACCGGCCCCGGCAACGCCTACGTGGCCGCCGCCAAGCGCCGCGTGTTCGGCACCGTCGGCATCGACATGATCGCGGGCCCGAGCGAGATCCTGGTGCTCGCCGATGGCACGACGCCACCCGACTGGGTCGCGATGGACCTGTTCAGCCAAGCCGAACACGACGAACTCGCGCAGAGCATTCTGCTGAGCCCTGATGCCGATTACCTCGACGCGGTGCAGGCATCGATCGACCGGCTGCTGCCCGAGCTGCCGCGCGCTGACATCATCGCGAAAAGCCTGAACGGCCGTGGCGCGCTGATCCTCACGCACAGCATGGAAGAAGCCTGCGCGATCAGCAACCGGATCGCGCCTGAACATCTGGAGATCGCCTGCCGCGAGCCGCATCGCTGGGAGCCGTTGCTCAAGCACGCCGGCGCGATTTTTCTGGGCGCGTTCACGAGCGAATCGCTGGGCGACTATTGCGCCGGGCCGAACCACGTGCTGCCGACGTCGTCCACCGCGCGGTTTTCATCACCGCTCGGGGTCTATGACTTCCAGAAGCGCTCGAGCCTGATCGAGGTCAGCGAAGCGGGCGCGCAGCCGCTTGGTGTGATCGCGGCGGAACTGGCTTATGGCGAGGGGCTGCAGGCGCATGCTCGGGCAGCCGAATTGCGGATGCAGCGCTGAGCAATACCAACACTAACTTCGTGTAACACGAATTCAGCGATAGCATCGTCGGGTGAAAAACGTCACGATTACCGTAGAAGAGCCGGTGCTCGAATGGGCGCGCATCGAAGCGGCCAAGCGCAATTCAAGCGTGTCACGCATGGTCGGCGAGATGCTGGCCGAGAAGATGCGGCAGGAAGATGCGTACGCGCGGGCCATGCAGGAGGCACTCAAGTTCGAGCCGATTCGGTTCGAAGGCCACTATCTGAGCCGGAACCAGGTCCATGAGCGCGCTGGTTTTCGTTGATACCCACGTCCTGCTGTATGCGCAGGATCCGCGCGAGCCGGACAAATCGGGTCGCGCGAAGGCTTGGCTCTCATGGTGCTGGACCGAGGGCCGCGCGCGCATCAGCAGCCAGGTGCTCAATGAGCTCTATGTGAATCTGCAGCGCATGGCGCCGGCGCTGCACGTCGATGCTGCGCGCAAGCTGGTGCGTCGTTATCGGACCTGGCGACCCTGGATCGTCGATGAGGCGACGATGGATCTGGCCTGTGACATCCAGGACCGCTTCAGCTTCAGCTATTGGGATGGCCTGATGCTGGCCGCTGCGCAGCAGCAAGGCTGCGGCTACCTGTTGACCGAAGACCTCCAGCATCTGCAACAGGTGGATTCGGTGCAGATCATCGATCCGTTCCAGCTCACCCCTGATCAAATCCGGTCATGAATGAATCGCAGAGCGCGCTGCCGCAGTTGATTCGCACCCGGATCCGCCAGGACGTGCAGTCGATGCACGCCTACGCGGTGCAGGACGCGACCGGACTTTTGAAGCTCGACGCGATGGAAAACCCGCACCGGCTGCCGCCCGAGCTGCAGCGCGAGCTTGGGGCGCGGCTCGGCCGGCTTGCGATGAACCGATACCCGGACAGTGCTCACATCGCCGAGTTGAAGGCCGCGCTGGCAGAGCATGCACAGCTGCCCGACGGCTTCGCGCTGATGGTCGGCAATGGGTCGGACGAACTGATCGCGCTGCTTGCGCTGGCTTGCGATGTGCCCGGCGCGTCCATCCTCGCGCCGCTGCCGGGCTTCGTGATGTATCAGATGAGCGCGCAGTTGCAGGGCCTGACGTTCCAGGCGGTGCCGCTCACCGATGAATTCGAGCTGGATCTGCCCGCGATGCTTGCGGCGATCGAGCGGCACCGGCCGTCGATCGTCTACCTCGCCTATCCGAACAACCCGACTGCGAACCTCTGGGATGATGACGCGATCGAGCAGATCGTTGCTGCCCAGGGCGCCCAGGGCGGCCTGATCGTGGTGGACGAGGCCTATCAGCCGTTTTCCAGCCGCAGCTACATCGACCGGATCACGCAGCATGCACACGTGCTGCTGATGCGCACCTTGTCCAAGTTCGGCCTGGCCGGCGTGCGCATCGGCTACCTGATCGGCCCGGCCGCGCTGGTGGCCGAGGTCGACAAGGTGCGCCCGCCGTACAACATCAGTTCGCTGAATTGCGAATGCGCGTTGTTTGCGCTTGAGCACGCAGCGGTGTTCGAGCAGCAGGCCGCCGATCTGCGTGCGCAGCGCGGGGTGCTGCTGCAGGCGCTGCGCGAAATGCCTGCCGTCAAGGCCTGGAACAGCGACGCCAACATGATCTTGGTGCGTGTGGCCGACGCAGCCGCCACGTTCGAGGGCATGAAGGCGCGCGGCGTGCTCGTGAAGAACGTTTCTAAAATGCATGCTCTGCTGAACGGCTGCCTGCGCTTGACGGTGGGCACGTCCGAACAGAACGTGCAGATGCTCGCGGCGCTCGAAGCGGCGTTGTCCGAACCCATCGCGATTGCCACCCCCTCATGAACCGCACCGCCGAAGTCAGCCGCAACACCGCCGAAACCAAGATCACCGTCATGGTCGATCTGGACGGCACCGGCGCCTCGCAGATCGGCACCGGCATCGGCTTTTTCGACCACATGCTCGAGCAGATCGCGCGGCACGGCCTGATCGATCTGCGCATCAAGGCCGATGGCGACCTGCACATCGATGGGCATCACACGGTGGAAGACGTTGGCATCACGCTTGGGCAAGCGGTGCACAAGGCGGTCGGCGAGCGCAAGGGCATCCGGCGTTTCGGGCATGCATACGTACCGCTCGATGAGGCGTTGTCGCGCGTGGTGATCGATTTTTCCGGCCGGCCCGGCCTCGTCATGAACGTGCCATTTACCAGCGGCATGATCGGCACGCTCGACACGCAGTTGCTGCACGAGTTTTTTCAGGGCTTCGTGAACCACGCACTCGTCACCCTGCACATCGACAACCTGCGCGGCAGCAACGCGCACCACCAGTCGGAGACCGTGTTCAAGGCGTTCGCACGCGCGTTGCGCACGGCGGTCGAAGCGGATCCGCGCAGCGCCGGCACGATTCCCTCGACCAAAGGCTCGCTCTGAGCGGGTTTTGATCCAAATCGGCCTGGGGCGCTGGTCCAGCAATCATTTTCAGCTATGAAAAGCGAAGCGTCCGGCACGGTCGCGGTGGTCGATTACGGCATGGGAAACCTGCGCTCGGTCGCGCAAGCGGTATTGCATGTGGCGGCTGGCAGCAGCGTCGCGGTGCAGGTCACGAGCGACCCGCAGGTCGTGCGCGCAGCCGACCGCATCGTGCTGCCGGGTCAGGGCGCGATGCGCGACTGCATGCGTGAACTGCGCGAATCGGGCCTGCTGTCTGTGGTGCTGGAAGCTGCCGCTGCGAAGCCCCTGTTCGGCGTCTGCGTCGGCATGCAGATGCTGCTCGACCACAGCACGGAGGGGGCAGTGGCTGGCAGCACCACGCCGGGGCTTGGATTGATCGCAGGCGACGTCGTGCGCTTCGAGCTGGCTGGCCGTCTGCAGCCCGACGGCAGCCGCTTCAAGGTGCCGCAGATGGGCTGGAACCAGGTGCGCCAAGCCCGGCCGCACGCGCTGTGGAACGGCATACCGGACGCGAGCTATTTCTACTTTGTGCACAGCTACTACGCGAGTCCGTCCGACCCGTGGCACAACGCGGGCGAGGCCGACTACGGCATACCGTTCTGCGCGGTGCTGGCGCGCGACAACATCTTCGCGACCCAGTTCCACCCCGAGAAAAGCGCCGAACACGGCCTGCAGCTGTACCGCAACTTCCTGCAATGGGCACCATGATCCTGATTCCCGCGATCGACCTCAAGGACGGCCAGTGTGTGCGCCTGAAGCAGGGCGACATGGACCAGGCCACATTGTTCGGCGCAGACCCGGCGCAGGTCGCCCAGCGCTGGCTCGACGCGGGTGCGCGCCGGCTGCATCTGGTCGATTTGAATGGCGCGTTCGCCGGGGTGCCGAAGAACCATGCGGCAATCCGCGCCATCCTGAAAACCGTGCAGGCTGGCAGTGAGCAGGAAATCCCGGTCCAGCTCGGCGGCGGCATCCGCGATCTGGACACGATCGAGCGCTACATCGATGACGGCATCCGCTGGGTCATCATCGGCACCGCGGCGGTGAAGAACCCGGGTTTTCTGAAAGACGCCTGCAGCGCGTTCGGCGGCCATATCATCGTCGGCATCGACGCCAAGGATGGGAAGGTCGCGACGGACGGCTGGAGCAAGCTGACCGGCCACGAGGTGATCGATCTGGCGAAGAAGTTCGAAGACTACGGCGTGGAGTCGATCATCTACACCGACATCGGCCGCGACGGCATGTTGACAGGCATCAACGTGGACGCCACCGTGCGGCTCGCACAGGCGCTGTCGATTCCCGTGATCGCGTCCGGCGGGCTGTCCTCGATGGCCGACATCGAGCAGCTTTGCGCGGTCACCGGGGATGGCGTCGAAGGCGTGATCTGCGGCCGCGCGATCTACAGTGGAGCACTGGACTTTGCCGCTGCGCAGACGCGCGCCGATGCATTGCTTGGGCCATGATCGGCACCCCGACCATCGAGCTGTCGCGACCTGAAGGTGACTGCGCCCGGGTCGCGCCATTCGGCGGCCAAGTGCTCTCGTGGATCCCGTCCGGCGGCACCGAGCGGCTCTACCTGAGCCCGAAGGCGGTGTTCGACGGCGCGAGCCCGATCCGCGGCGGCGTGCCGATCTGCTTTCCGCAGTTCAACCTGCGCGGTCCGCTGCCCAAGCACGGCATCGCACGCGCGCTGCCGTGGCAGCCGGACGCCGGCAAGGCCGGCGCTGCTGCCGACTCGGTGCGCTTGACCCTGCAGGACAGCGACGCCACACGCCGCTGGTGGCCGCAGGCGTTCGAGGCGGCCATCACGGTGAATCTGGGCGCAGGCAAGCTGCGCATCACCGTCGACGTGCTCAACAGCGACAGCCAGCCCTGGAGCTTCACGGTCGCGCTGCACAGCTATCTGCGGTTCGACGCGATCGAACAGGTTCGGCTGGCCGGCCTGCAGCAGCACCGCTGCTGGGACGCGCTGACCGAGGCCGAATCGATCCAGGATGCGCCCGAGATCACGTTCGATGCGCAGTTCGACCGCGTCTTCCGCGGGATCGGCGAGTCGACGCGACTCGAACTGCGCGAGCCGCGCGGCTCGCTGACGCTGACGCAAAGCGCGAGCCTGACCGAAGCGGTGGTCTGGAATCCGGGCCGCGCGCTGTGCGCGTCGCTGCCCGACATGCCGGACGACGGCTATCGATCCATGCTCTGCGTGGAAGCCGCCAAGGTCGACACGCCGGTGCTGCTGGCGCCGGGCCAGCGTTGGCAGGGGTGGCAGCAGTTCGAGACTTGAACCTACCCCCAGCCTTCGCTTCGCTCTCGGCTTACCCCCTCCCTGGCAGGAGGGCGCCTGCGGCCTGGCAAAGCCAGCTCCGCGGCCTCTGCTGGATAAATCCCGAGGCGCTTGCTCTACCACACCATTTGGTCCGAGTCATGGAATGGCTGCGGCGTCTGTGTACTCTGATCGGTTGAACAAAAATCCATGCTTGCCAAACGCATCATCCCGTGTCTTGACGTGACCGGCGGCAGGGTCGTCAAGGGGGTCAACTTCGTCGAACTGCGCGACGCCGGTGATCCGGTCGAGATCGCGGCGCGCTACAACAAGCAGGGTGCCGACGAACTCACGTTCCTCGACATCACCGCGACCAGCGATCAGCGCGATCTGATCCTGCACATGATCGAAGCGGTCGCGTCGCAGGTGTTCATCCCGCTCACGGTGGGTGGCGGCGTGCGCACGGTGGACGACGTGCGGCGGCTCTTGAACGCGGGTGCCGACAAGACCAGCTTCAACTCGGCCGCGATCGCGAATCCGCAGGTGATCGAGCAGGCGGCGGACCGCTACGGCGCGCAGTGCATCGTGGTCGCGATCGACGCCAAGCGGCGCGTGGGGGATGAGCTGGCTGCACGCGGCTCCGGCTGGGACGTTTACAGCCACGGCGGGCGCAGCAACACTGGGCTGGATGCGCTGCAGTGGGCTTGCCGGATGGCTGCCGCCGGCGCCGGCGAAATCCTGCTGACCAGCATGGACCGCGACGGCACGCGCGCCGGCTTCGACCTGGAGCTCACGCGCGCCGTGAGCGACGCGGTCAGCGTACCGGTGATCGCATCGGGCGGGGTCGGCACGCTTGCGCATCTGGCCGACGGCATCGAGCATGGGCATGCGGACGCGGTGCTGGCCGCGAGCATTTTTCACTACGGCGAATTCACCATCGCCCAAGCGAAAGCGACGCTGGCCGCGCGCGGCATCGCTGTTCGTGCTTGAAGATCGATTCACTGTTCAAATGCGGCTGGGGCGCATGCAGGCTGTGCGGACCAAGCTACTGAAAAAGTAGCAGTAACCGATCACCGACAATGTTCCGATGAACTGGCTCGATCAAGTCAAATGGGATGCTCAGGGCCTGGTGCCGGTGATCGCGCAGGAACGCACGAGCCGCGACGTGCTGATGTTCGCGTGGATGAACCGGGAGGCGCTGGAGCAGACCGCGGCACTCGGCCACGCGGTGTATTTCAGCCGCTCGCGCAACCGGCTCTGGCACAAGGGCGAGGAATCCGGCCACCGGCAGACCGTGCATGCGATCCGGATGGATTGCGACAACGACGTGCTGCTGCTCGACGTCACGCAGCTCGGCCACGAACCGTCGATTGCGTGCCACACGGGCCGGCACAGCTGCTTTTTTCAGGTGCTGCATGCAGATGGCAGCTGGAGCGTCGCCGAGCCGGTCTTGAAAGATCCGCAGGCCATCTACACCTGAAGCCGATGCCCGTGATGACCGAGCCTGCCAACACCGATGCGCTGCAACGGCTCGCGGCCGTGATCGAAAGCCGCAAGCCCGGCAACGGCGGCGATGCGCAGACCAGCTACGTGGCGCGCCTGTTCGAGCGAGGTCCGGATGCGTTCCTGAAAAAAATCGGCGAAGAAGCGACCGAAGTCGTGCTGGCAGCGAAAGACGCCGAGCACGGCGGCAACAGCGCGGAATTGAAGGGCAAGCTGGTCGGCGAGATGGCCGATCTCTGGTTTCACAGCATGATCGCGCTCGCGCACCACGGCCTGTCGCCGGCCGACGTGATCAAAGAATTGCTGCGGCGCGAAGGCACCAGCGGCATCGAGGAAAAAGCGCTGCGCCGCGTGCGCGAGCGTGAGGCGAGCGAACGGATGGACAACAACGGAGGCCCTGCCCAATGAACGACGTGATCGACGTGGACCCGAAAGGCTCGACCGAAAAGAGCCTGCGCACGATCGGCTGGATCAGCTACATCCTGCATCTGATCGTGGCCGTCGCCGCGGTGCTGCCGGGCACGCAGGCAAGCCTTGCGCTGCTGCTGCTCGCGCTCGTGATCGACATGGTGAAGAAGGACGACGCGGCTGGCAGCTGGCAGGCGAGCCATTTTTCCTGGCGCATCAACTCGGTGCTCTGGGCCGGCATCCTGTATGTCGTGACGATTCCGCTGTGGCTGCTGTTCGTACTGCCGGGCTGGATCGCCTGGGGGCTGATCTCGCTGTGGTTCCTCTATCGCATCGTGCGCGGCATGCTTGCGATGAACGCCGGGCAGCCGGTCGGCAACGCGTAATCGATCGGCGCGGCGCATCATGGCTGAGACGAACGACGCGGACCCCGACTGCATCTTCTGCAAGATCGCAGCCGGGGCGATTCCGGCGAAGAAGCTGTATGAAGACGAGGAGCTGATCGCATTCCACGACATCGCGCCATGGGCGCCGATCCATTTTCTGATCGTGCCGAAACAGCACATCCCGTCGATGGCGCAGGTGGGCGCGCAGCACGCGCCGCTGCTCGGGCGCATCATGGCGATGGCGCCGAAGCTCGCGCTCGAGGCCGGCTGCACGCCGTACCCGGACGGCGGCTTTCGCATTGTCATCAACACGGGCGCGTTGAGCGGGCAGGAAGTGCACCATCTGCACGTGCATGTGACCGGCGGTCCGCGGCCGTGGGCCAAAGGCTGATTGCGCGGATCGACTGGCGGATCGCTGGCACAGCGCGATCGAATTCCGGGCTGGCATCAAGGCGACCATCGGCGCAATAGGCCATTGGTCGGCCGCACCGTAAAATCCTTAAGTATTCTTCGGGAGCAAATTCATGGGTTCTTTTTCCATCTGGCACTGGCTGATCGTGCTGCTGATCGTCGTGATGGTGTTCGGTACCAAGAAGCTCAAGAACATGGGCTCCGACCTCGGCGGTGCCGTCAAGGGCTTCAAGGACGGCATGAAGGACGGCTCGGCCGTCAACGAGGAAGAGGTCACCACGACCACCACCACCGCCAAGGTCGGCACCGTGCCGCCACCGCCGCGCGACAACTCGACGATCGATGTCGAAGCGCGCTCGCGCAGCTGATTGTCGTTTTCTGCAGGCCGTACGCCGCAGTTCAAAGGTGCCCGTTTCATGATCGACATCGGCCTGTCCAAGATGGCGTTGATCGGCGCGGTTGCGCTGGTCGTGATCGGCCCGGAGAAGCTGCCGATGGTGGCGCGCACGGTCGGCACCATGCTGGGCAAGGCGCAGCGCTACGTGGCCGACGTGAAGGCGGAAGTCAGCCGCTCGATGGAGCTCGATGAGCTCAAGAAGATGCGCGAGCATGTCGAAGGCGCCGCGCGCGACGTGGAACAGTCGATCCACAGCAGCAAGGCCGATTTCGAGCGGCAATGGTCCGACCCTGGCGATGCGTCATCCACCGATCATCTGGCTGCCGTGCCAGTAGTGCCGTCCTATCCCGAATATCGGCCGCCGAACAAGAACTGGCGCGTCAAGCAGGGCGCGATGCCGAATTGGTACAAAGCGCGGTCTGGCGTGCGCCGCCATGTGCAGTCTGGCGCGGCAAGAGTCGCACGGCACCGGCCGCCTGGCCGTTTGGCGTGACGCGGCGGCGGCCGTATCGCGTCGTCATTGCCTCTGTCATCACGTTGAGGCTGGTGCCGGCAGCGATTCGCCGTTCGATGAACCGGGCTTGACGTCGCGCATTTTTTCTCGCCCCACCGTCTTCCTCGTCCTCTCATGCCCCATCCCCCGAATCGCGACGAAGATGAACTGAGCGGCAGCGAGCAGCCGTTCGTCGAGCATCTGGTCGAGCTGCGGGACCGGCTGATCAAGGCGGTGGTCGCAGTCGGCATCGTCGCGGCGGTGCTGGCGATCTATCCGGGGCCCGCCACGTTGTATGACTGGCTCGCCGCGCCACTGGTCGCGCAGCTGCCGGCCGGCGCCACCCTGATCGCGACGTCGGTGATCTCGCCGTTCATCGTGCCGCTCAAGATCCTGCTGATGGCCGCATTTTTGATCGCGTTGCCGGTGGTGCTGTATCAGGCCTGGATGTTCATCGCGCCCGGGCTTTATTCGTACGAAAAGAAGCTCGTGATGCCACTGGTGCTGTCGAGCACGCTGCTGTTTTTCGCAGGCATCGCATTCAGCTATTTCTTCGTGTTCGGCCAGGTGTTCAAGTTCATCCAGAGCTTTGCGCCCAAGAGCATCACGGCGGCGCCGGATATCGAGGCGTATTTGAGCTTCGTGCTCACGATGTTCCTCGCGTTCGGCCTCACGTTCGAAGTGCCGATCGTGGTGATCGTGCTGGCGCGGCTGAACATCGTCAGCATCGACAAGCTCAAGTCGTATCGCGGCTATTTCGTCGTGATCGCGTTCATCGTGGCAGCCATCGTGACGCCGCCGGACGTGGTGTCGCAGCTGTCTCTCGCGGTGCCGATGTGCCTGCTCTACGAAGTCGGCATCTGGGCTGCGCAAATCTTCATCCGCGAGACCAAGGCGTCCGAGGACGAGGCGTCGCAAGCCAAGGCATCCTGAAGCGGGAAACCGCGCAACCGCAGATACTTTCAGTGACGGCTAGCGTTCCGGCCGCCGCTGCGAACGCGGTCGCAGGCCCGGCGATACGTCGAGCGACAGCTTGTCACCGCGCCGCTGCACGTCGAACTTCGCTGCCGCACCGGGCTTCAATCCGGCCACGCCGGACAGCAGTTCGGCCACGTTCAACACCGGTTTGCCGGCCACCGCCACGATCACGTCGCCGGGCCGCACGCCGGCTTTCGCGGCCGGGCCGCCCTGCAGCACACCGGTGATCAGCACGCCGCGCTCGGCCTTCACGCCGAAGGTTTCGGCGAGTTCGGGCGACAGCTCGTTGGGCTCCACGCCGATCCAGCCGCGCCGCACTTCGCCGTCGCGCACGATGCTCTCGAGCACGAGCCTGGCGGTCGTCGTCGGGATCGCGAAGCCAATCCCCATGCTGCCGCCCGAGCGCGAATAAATCGCGGTGTTGATGCCCATCAGGTTGCCGGCCACGTCCACCAGCGCGCCGCCCGAGTTGCCGGGGTTGATCGCCGCATCGGTCTGGATGAAGTTCTCGAACGTGTTGATGCCGAGCTGGTTGCGCCCCAACGCGCTCACGATGCCGCTGGTCACGGTCTGGCCGACGCCGAACGGATTGCCGATCGCGAGCACCTGGTCGCCCACCTGCAGCGCGTCCGAGCTGCCCAGCACGATCACTGGCAGCCGCGGCAGGTCGATCTTCAGGATCGCCAGATCGGTATCGGGATCGGTGCCGACCACTTTCGCCTGGGTGCGCCGCGTGTCGTTCAGCACGACTTCGATCGCGTCGGCGTTTTCCACCACGTGGTTGTTCGTCAGCACGTAGCCCTGCGCGCTCACGATCACGCCGCTGCCGAGACTCGACTGCACCTGGTTGCTGCCCGGGTCGCCGAAGAAGAAGCGGAACCACGGCTCGTTCACATGCGGATTGTCCTGAGCCGCCTTGCTGCTGTTGATGCTGACCACCGCCGGCGCGGCCTTCTTCGCCGCCGCACTGAAACTGCCGGCTGCGACCGGCAATGGCGCGCCGGACGCGGGCAACGCGGCCGGGGCCGCTTCGATGATCGATACCGGGCTGCCGGCCAGCCGGCCGCGCTGGCCGATCCATTCGGGTTTCAGCGTGCTGACCACGAACCAGGCGGCCAGCAAAATCGTCACGGTTTGAGCAAACAACAGCCAGATGCGATTCATAGGCCGACGATTGTCCCCGATCGTGCCGGCCGCGCTGCAGGCGCTGCTTTGCGCACACAATGCCCGTGCGGCCTGGCCGACTCAGCCTGCGCGACGCCACGCCGACCACGACGCGGCCTGCCTTTCAACCCCGCTGCCGATGATCGATCGAACCGAACTGCTGAACGCATTTGACGCCCTGCTGGAGCCGGGCCGCTTCACCGACTACGGCCCGAACGGGCTGCAGGTCGAGGGGCGGCGCGAGATCCGGCGGCTCGTCTCCGGCGTGACCGCGAGTGCCGCGTTGATCGATGCTGCCATCGACGCCGATGCGGATGCGATCTTCGTGCACCACGGGCTGTTCTGGCGCGGCCAGGACGGCCGGCTCACCGGCTGGCTGCGCGCGCGGATCGCGCGGCTGCTGGCGGCCGACGTGAACCTGTACGCCTACCACCTGCCGCTGGATGCGCATCCGACTTTGGGCAACAACGCTCAGCTCGCACGGCGATTGGGTTTCTGCACGCAGGCCAACTTCGGCGCACAGCAGCTCGGCTGCATCGGCGAGCGCGCCGACGGCCAGCGGTTCGACAGCGCAACGGCACTCGCGATGCATGTCGAATCGGTGTTGAATCGGCCCGTGACGCTGGTGGCTGCTAAATCTTCAACTATTAAAAAGATAGCGTGGTGCACGGGCGGCGCGCAAGGCTACTTCGAGTCTGCGATCGCATCCGGTGCCGAGGCGTTCATCACCGGCGAGATTTCCGAACCGCAGGCGCACATCGCGCGTGAATGCGGCGTCGCGTTCCTGGCCTGCGGCCATCATGCGAGCGAACGCTACGGTGCGCCGGCGGTGGCCGCGCATGTCGCGGCGCAATATGGCATCGAGCATCGGTTCATCGAGATTGACAACCCCGCCTGAAGCCGGTCATGACTGCTGCCGCCGCTGCCACCACCTCAACCCGATCGATCGCGATCACGCTGGGCGACCCGGCCGGCATCGGCCCCGAGATCATCGCCAAGGCGTTCGTGGAGGCGCCGGACGCCATGCACGGCTGCTTCGTCGCGGGCGATCTGGAACATCTGCGCCGCGCCGTTCGGCTCGTGCACGGCGCCGCGCCGGACCTGCCGATCGTGCAGCTCGAAGCGCCGTGCGACGCGACCGAACTGCCGCCGCGCTGCGTGCCGCTGTTGCAGGTGGTGCCGCCGGTGCCGGCCGACCGGCTCGCGCCATTCGGCCGCATCAGCGCGCAGGCGGGCCGGATCGCAGCCGACTGCGTGGTGTGGGCGGCGCGCGCCGCGCTGCGCAACGAGATCGCCGCGCTGGTCACGGCGCCGTTGCACAAGGAGGCGCTGGCCGCGGCCGACGTGCCGTTTCCGGGCCACACCGAACTGCTGCAGGCGGAAGCTGCTGCGCACGTCGGCTGCACGTTGGCCGAGCTGCCGGTGCGCATGATGCTGGCCAACGACGAACTGCGCACCGTGCTGGTCAGCATTCACATGGCGCTGCGGCAGGCGCTCGATGCGGTCACGTTCGAACAGGTGCTTGCGACGCTCCAGATCGCGCATGCGGCGCTGCTGCCGCTGCTCGGCCGTGCGCCACGCATCGGCGTGGCCGGGCTCAATCCGCATGCGGGCGAGGGCGGGCTGTTCGGGCGCGAGGAGATCGACGTGATCGTGCCCGCGCTGCAGGCGGCAGCAGCGCTCGGCATCGATGCGCAAGGACCGTTCGCGCCGGACACCGTGTTCATGCGGGCGCGCCACACGCCGGCCCATCCGGGCGCGTTCGACGTGGTGGTCGCGATGTATCACGACCAAGGGCTGATCCCGGTGAAGTACCTTGGGGTCGAACAAGGGGTGAACGTGACGCTCGGGTTGCCGCTGGTTCGCACCAGCCCGGACCACGGCACCGCATTCGATATTGCCGGCAGCGGCCGGGCCGATGCGGGCAGCCTGATCGCCGCGGTAGAGATGGCGCGGCGGCTGGCCGCGCCAATGGCGCCCGCAGCCGCCGGCTAGCTGGTGCGCTTCAGGCTGGCGCTGATGTCGCGCAGCAACAGGATTTCTTCCGGCGTCTCGGTCTTCGCGGTGGTCGGCGCTTCGCGTTTGAGCCGGTTCATCTGCTTGACGATCATGAAGATGATGAACGCCAGGATCGCGAAGTTGATCGCGACGGTGAGGAAGTTGCCGTACGCGAACACGGCGCCTGCTTTCCTCGCCGCCTCAAGCCCGATGTCCATCGGCTGGCCGGCCAGGGGCAGGTAGTAGTTGGAGAAGTCGAGTCCCCCGATTGCCTTGCCGACGATCGGCATGATCAGATCGTTTACCACCGAATCGACGATCTTGCCGAACGCCGCGCCGATGATGACGCCGACCGCCAGGTCCATCACGTTGCCCTTGAGCGCAAATTCCTTGAATTCCTTCATCATTCCCATGCTGCGCAACTCCTTGAACAAAGGTGGGGCCGACCGACGTGGCCGCGGCGGAAATCGCCGGCGCCGAGCTTAGCCTGAGCACTCCGGTACGGCCAATACCCTCAGCTACAATGCCCGGCGGCTTTGCATCGCAAGAATTTTTCAGTGCAGGACTCCCAAAAAAATGAGTGACACCCCAGTCGACCACAGCAAGCGCACCTGGCTGCTTGCGACTGGCTGCGTCGGCGCCGTGGGCGGCCTGGCCACCGCGGTGCCGTTCGTTTCGAGCTTTGAACCGTCCGAGCGTGCGAAGGCTGCCGGAGCACCGGTGGAGGCCGATATTTCAGCGTTGAAACCGGGTGAGAAGATGACGGTGGAGTGGCGCGGCAAGCCGGTCTGGATCCTGCGGCGCACGCCCGAGATGATTGCGGCCTTGCCCAAGCACGACGGCGAACTGGCCGATCCGATGTCGCAGCGTCATCCGGACGAATTCACGCCTATGCCTTCCACGCGCAATGAACTGCGTTCGGTGAAACCCGAAGTGCTGGTGGTGGTCGGCATCTGCACGCATCTGGGCTGCTCGCCGGTGGACCGGCTGGCCACCGGCAGTGGCGGCGCTTCGTTGCCGGCCGACTGGCCGGGCGGTTTTTTCTGCCCGTGCCACGGCTCGACATTCGACCTGGCTGGCCGCGTGTTCAAGAACAAGCCTGCGCCGGACAACCTGCCCGTGCCGCCCTATACCTACGTGACCGACTCGAAAATCCTGATCGGTGTCGAGCCGAAGAAGGCTTGACACTTTCGTCTAAGCGAACATCCATCATGGCTGACCTCAAGCAGATCTCGCCGAACGCGCCCGCATCGGACAAGCTCCTGAACTGGGTGGACAACCGGTTTCCGGCTACCAAGCTGTTCCAGGACCACATGTCGGCGTATTACGCGCCGAAGAACTTCAACATCTTCTATATCTTCGGCTCACTCGCGCTGTTGGTGCTGGTGATCCAGATCGCGACCGGCATCTTCCTGGTGATGCACTACAAGCCGGACGCGGCGCTCGCGTTCGGTTCGGTCGAATACATCATGCGCGACGTGCCCTGGGGCTGGCTGATCCGCTACATGCATTCGACCGGCGCCTCGGCGTTCTTCATCGTGGTCTACCTGCACATGTTCCGCGGGCTGATCTACGGCAGTTATCGCAAGCCACGCGAACTGGTCTGGGTATTCGGTTGCGCGATCTTCCTGTGCCTGATGGCGGAAGCCTTCATGGGCTATCTGCTGCCCTGGGGCCAGATGAGCTATTGGGGCGCACAGGTGATCGTGAACCTGTTTTCTGCGATCCCGTTCATCGGCCCGGACCTGGCGCTGCTGATCCGTGGCGACTACGTGGTGGGCGATGCAACCCTGAACCGCTTTTTCAGCTTCCATGTGATCGCGGTGCCGCTGGTGCTGCTTGGGCTGGTGGCTGCTCACATCATCGCGCTGCACGAGGTCGGCTCGAATAATCCAGACGGCATCGAGATCAAGGCGAAGAAAGACGATCAGGGCCGGCCGCTCGATGGCATCCCGTTTCACCCGTATTACAGCGTGCACGACGTGTTCGCGGTCTGCATGTTCCTGACCGTGTTCTCCGCAATCATCTTCTTTGCACCGGAATTCGGTGGTTACTTCCTCGAGTACAACAACTTCATCCCAGCCGATCCGCTGAAGACGCCGTCGCACATTGCACCGGTCTGGTACTTCACGCCTTTTTACTCGATGCTGCGTGCAATCACGAGCGAGATGATGTATGCGCTGATCGCCTGCGTGGTGGCCGGTGCTGCAGTATTGCTGCTGCGCGTGCGCATGGCGATGCTGTTCAAGGCCGTCATTGCCGCGGTGGCGGTGGTTGCGCTGGTGATGATGTTCGCGATCGATGCCAAGTTCTGGGGTGTGGTGGTGATGGGCGGTGCGGTCATCATCCTGTTCTTTCTGCCGTGGCTCGACCATAGCCCGGTGCGCTCGATCCGTTACCGGCCGGACTGGCACAAATATCTGTACGGCCTGTTCGTTGCGATGTTCTTCGTGCTCGGCTATCTCGGCATGCAACCGCCGTCTCCGCTGGGCGAGCGCATTTCGCAGATCGGCACGCTGTTTTATTTCGGCTTCTTCTTGTTGATGCCGTGGTGGAGCCGCATTGGTGACCCGAAGCCGGTGCCTGACCGTGTGACGTTCACCGCACATTGATTCTTCAGGCCACTTGCGCTTTTCTTGGCAGAAAGTTTCTTCGATGAGTTACAGGTGTGTGCGGCGGCTGTTGATCGCTGCAGTCACGGCGATCGGACTGGTGGGCGGTGCTGGTGCAGCCGAAGGCGGCTTTGCTTGGGACAAGGCGCCTGCCAAGACGAACGACATGGTGTCGCTGCAAAACGGCGCCAAGCTGTTTGTCAATTACTGCCTCAACTGCCATTCTGCTTCGTACATGCGGTTCAACCGCCTGCGCGACATTGGCCTGACCGAGCAGCAGATCAAGGACAACCTGCTGGTGGGCACCGACAAGGTCGGCGACACCATGAAGGCCGCCATCAGCGCGAAGCAGGGCAAGGAATGGTTCGGCGCGAATCCGCCGGACTTGACCCTGGTGGCGCGTTCCCGTGCGGGCCACGGCGGCACCGGTGCCGACTACCTCTACACCTATCTGCGCAGTTATTACCAGGACGACAGCACACCGACCGGCTGGAACAACCTCGTCTATCCGAACGTTGCAATGCCGCACGTGCTGTGGCAGATGCAGGGCGTGCGCAAACCGGTGTTCGAGGAATTTGAGGAGCACGGTCATGAAGTCAAGGTGCTCAAAGGCTGGCAGCAGATCACACCCGGCACCTTGACCACCGTACAGTACGACCAGCAAATCGGCGACTTGGTCGGCTTCATGCAATGGATGTCCGAGCCCGCGCAGAACGCAAGGGTGCGTCTGGGCATCCTGGTGTTGCTGTTTCTTGGCGTGCTGACGTTTTTTGCTTGGCGTTTGAATGCAGCGTACTGGAAGCACGTGAAATAACGGGCCAGATCGATCGAAGCCGGGCGTGTGAAAAGCCTGGCTTTTTTTCCGGAGTGGGGCGTGCCACGAGCGCGCCCCACTCTTTTTGATTTTTAGGAGCTGCCGCCATGATGGTGTTGTATTCGGGAACGACCTGCCCCTTCTCTCATCGCTGCCGTTTCGTGCTGTTCGAAAAAGGCATGGATTTCGAGATTCGCGACGTCGATCTCTACAACAAGCCGGAAGACATCCTCGTGATGAATCCGTACGGCCAGGTGCCGATCTTGGTCGAGCGCGATTTGATCCTGTACGAATCGAACATCATCAATGAATATATTGACGAGCGGTTTCCGCATCCGCAGTTGATGCCGGGCGATCCAGTCGATCGCGCACGGGTTCGACTGTTTCTGCTCAATTTCGAGAAGGAGCTGTTCGTCAATGTCTCGGTGCTCGAATCGCGCGCAGCCAAAAACAACGAGAAGACGCTTGAAAAAGCGCGCTCACACATTCGCGATCGCCTCACGCAACTGGCACCGGTGTTCCTGAAGAACAAATACATGCTCGGCGACGGATTTTCCATGCTCGACGTCGCAATCGCGCCGCTTTTGTGGCGACTCGATTACTACGGGATCGAACTAAGCAAAAACGCGGCGCCGCTGCTGAAATACGCGGAGCGCATCTTCTCGCGCCCCGCGTATATCGAGGCACTGACACCATCGGAAAAAGTGATGCGCAAATAAGGAGTCGGTCTGCCCCGTGCAGCTCAGGCTTGTCCGTTCCGTTTTTTCCTGCGTCGCATTGGGTTGTCCAGCATGATGAACGCCATCGAATCCACCTCGACCCGTCCGTATCTGGTCCGCGCGCTCTATGAATGGTGCACGGACAACGGCCTGACACCGTATGTCGCGGTCGCGGTCGATGATTCCGTTCAGGTGCCGCGCGAGTATGTGAAGAACGATGAGATCGTGCTGAACATCAGCATGGATGCGACCAGCGCGTTGAAGCTCGGCAACGACTTCATCGAGTTCAAGGCCCGCTTCGGTGGCAGCGCGCGCGAAATCCTGGTGCCGATGGCTCGCGTGGTCGCGATCTATGCGCGTGAGAACGGGCAGGGCATGGCATTTCCGCAGCCGGCGCCTGGCATGGTGGTGCGCTCCAGCACGACACCGCCACTGGCCGAGTTGACCGAAGTCATGCCGGTCGACGGCCGGCAAGCGCCCGGGTTTTCCGGCACGGCCACCGATCCACCTGATACCGACCCGCCGCGTCCGACGCCGGCCAAGCGGCCGGCGCTCAAACGGGTGAAATAGCGCTGTTGCTGGAGGCGTCTCCCATCACGGATTCTGCAGCGTCGAGCCGGTAAACTAAGCCTTGCCATCGCCGCCTTAGCTCAGTTGGTAGAGCAACCGCCTTGTAAGCGGTAGGTCGTCAGTTCGATTCCGACAGGCGGCACCAGATGATCCGCGCGTCGGCTCCCCGCGCAGGTTGCAGGCCCTGCAACCTGCACTGGCCGATTCGAATCACGCATGCAGCGCACATGACTGCGCAGCACGGCATCGCTCAGACAGCCTTGCGCAGCTTCAGCCGGATCGTCGATACCTCGTATCCCTTGCTGCGCAAATGCGCCGCCAGCGCCGGCAGCAGTTGACGCAGCTTGGCCGCGCTCGCGCCGTTGTCGACAAGCAGGCACCAATCGCTGCCGTCGATCGGACCGGCGTGGATCGAGCGGAGCATGCCGGCGGGCAACAACCCGGCCAATGCCTCCAGACGCTGCTGCGATTCGCGCGCGAGCATCGACAGCCGCGCAAACGTCGGCGAATCGCTCGCCGCATGCAGGATATCGACGGAATAATGGCGACGGCTCATGGTGCGGTGCCTGATTTTGCCTATGCATTGCGAGTGCGAGTCCCGGCATGTCGAAAGACTGACTTCGCCGGCACTGGGCAGACGCAACGGTAAAATGCCCGCCTGCTCGAAGGCGCAACCTATTTGCTCGGCTGGTGCCGAGTCGCGCTTTCCCCCTGCTTCCCCTTTTCCCTCTCCTGACGGCGATCCCACCGATTGCCGGCTCGTCGCATCAAAGCGGCGTTGCCGCATGTGGCAACCACCGTGCATTCATGACCACCAATTTCCTGACCAAACTGTTCGGCAGCCGCAACGATCGGCTGCTCAAGACTTACCGCAAGTCGGTGCGTGCGATCAACGCGCTCGAAGCCGACTTTGAAAAACTGTCGGACCAGGAACTGCAGGACAAGACCCGGGCATTCAAGGAAAGAGTCGCCGCCGGCGAAACGCTCGACGATGTGGCCGTCGAAGCGTTCGCCGTCGTGCGCGAAGGCTCCAAGCGCGTCATGAAGATGCGCCATTTCGATGTGCAACTGCAGGGCGGCCTGGCACTGCACAATGGCAAGATCGCCGAGATGCGCACGGGCGAGGGCAAGACATTGACCGCGACGCTTGCGGTGTATCTGAATGCGTTGACCGGCCGCGGCGTGCACGTCGTGACAGTGAACGACTATCTGGCCAACCGCGATGCGCAGTGGATGGGGCGCCTGTACAACTTCCTCGGCCTGACCGTCGGCGTGAACCTGCCGCAGCTGCCCAGAGAGGAAAAGCAGGCCGCTTACCGGGCCGACATCACCTACGGCACCAACAACGAATACGGCTTCGACTACCTGCGCGACAACATGGTCTACGAAGTCGCGGACCGCGTGCAGCGCGGCCTCAACTACGCGATCGTGGACGAGGTCGATTCGATCCTGATCGACGAGGCGCGTACGCCACTCATCATCAGCGGCCAGGCGGAAGACCAGACCGAGACCTATCAGGCGATCAACCGCGTGGTGCCGCTGCTTACGCAGCAGGAAGGCGAGGCCGATCCGCGCACCGGCGAGGGCGTGACCAAGCCCGGCGACTTCACGGTCGATGAAAAGACGAGGCAGGTGTATCTGACCGAGCAGGGCCACGAGAGCGCCGAGCGCATCCTGTCCGATTTGAGCCTGCTGCCCGAAGGCGCGTCGCTGTACGACCCGACCAACATCGCGCTGATGCACCACGTCTATGCAGCGCTGCGTGCGAATCATCTGTATCACCGCGACCAGCACTATGTCGTGCAAAACGGCGAGGTCGTGATCGTCGATGAGTTCACCGGGCGCCTGATGGCGGGCCGGCGCTGGAGCGAAGGACTGCACCAGGCCGTCGAAGCCAAAGAAGGCGTCGCGATCCAGCCAGAGAACCAGACGCTTGCCTCGATCACGTTCCAGAACTATTTCCGCCTGTACGCCAAGCTGTCCGGCATGACCGGCACGGCCGACACCGAAGCCTACGAATTCCAGGAAATCTACGGCCTGGAGACGATCGTGATCCCGCCGAACAAGCCGAGCCGGCGCGACGACCAGCTCGATCGGGTCTACAAGACCACGAAGGAAAAATACGTCGCTGCGATCGAGGACATCAAGGAATGCCACGAGCGCGGCCAGCCGGTGCTGGTCGGCACCACCTCGATCGAGAACTCGGAGATCATCGCGCAGCTGCTCGAGCAAGAAAAACTGCCGCATCAGGTGCTGAACGCGAAACAGCACGAGCGCGAGGCCGACATCGTCGCACAGGCCGGCAGCCCGAAGATGATCACGATCGCGACCAACATGGCCGGGCGCGGCACCGACATCGTGCTCGGGGGCAACCTCGAAAAGATGATCACGACGGTGGAAGCGAACGAGTCGCTTGATCCGGCCGTCAAAGAGGCTGAGATCACGCGCCTGCGCGAGCAGTGGGCGAAAGACCACGAGTTCGTCAAGGCGCAAGGCGGCCTGCGCATCGTCGCGACCGAGCGGCACGAGTCGCGCCGCATCGACAACCAGTTGCGCGGCAGGTCCGGCCGGCAGGGTGACCCGGGCGCGTCGCGCTTTTTCCTGAGCCTGGATGACTCGCTGATGCGCATCTTCGCGGGCGACCGCGTGCGCGCGATCATGGACCGGCTCAACATGCCGGAAGGCGAAGCGATCGAAGCGGGCATCGTCACGCGCAGCATCGAGTCCGCGCAGCGCAAGGTCGAGGCGCGCAACTTCGACATAAGGAAGCAACTGCTCGAATACGACGACGTATCGAACGACCAGCGCAAGGTCATCTACGAGCAGCGCAATGCGATCCTCGATGCGACCGATCTGTCCGCACAGGTCGCTTCGCTGCGCGAAGGCTGCTTTCATGATCTGGTGCGCCAGTACGTGCCGGCCGAGTCGGTCGAGGAACAGTGGGAGCTGGACAAGCTCGAAGCGTTGCTGCGTGACGAATGGCAGCTCGACCTGCCGCTGAAGGCAGAAGTCGAAGCGGCCCAGGCGATGGTCGATGAGGAAGTGGTCGAGCGTGTCAGACAGGCAGCCGATGCCGCGTTCGCCGCCAAGGTCGAACTGGTCGGCGGCGAGAGCTTCACGCAGTTCGAGCGCATGGTGCTGCTGCAGAGCATCGACAGCCACTGGCGCGAACATCTCTCCGCGCTCGATTACCTGCGCCAAGGCATCCACCTGCGCGGCTACGCGCAAAAGCAGCCGAAGCAAGAATACAAGCGCGAAGCGTTCGAGCTGTTCGGCCAGTTGCTCGACTCGGTGAAAAACGAAGTCACCAAGATCCTGATGACCGTGCAGATTCAGAACCAGGCGCAGATCGGCGAGGCGGCCCAGTCGATCGAACAGCAGGCCGATGCATTCGCGAACGTGACGTACAGCGCGCCGACCGAAACCGGCGATGTCGAAACACGTGCGGCCGCTGCCGTGGCGGCGCAAGGCGAATGGCCGGACGGCATGCCGATGCCCAGAGTCGGCCGCAACGACCCCTGTCCATGCGGCAGCGGCAAGAAGTTCAAGCAGTGCCACGGCAAATTGACTTGAGCGGGCCTCACTGCTTGCAATGCAGCTACGGTCCCTGCCTATTTGTCGCCCGCACACAACGGATGTCTTGCTAAAGCGACGTACGGCGCGCGGATAGCCGGCTGCGCCGGCCATCGGCTTGGGTGTTTGCGCCACACCCAACATAATCGTGCGATGCAAATCGGCTTCACCAAGATGCACGGTGCGGGCAATGATTTCATCGTGCTCGACGAGACCCGGCGTGCTCTGGACCTGAGCGTCGGCCAATACCGCTGGCTCGCGGACCGTCACTTCGGCATCGGTGCCGATCAAGTCCTGTCGGTGCGCCCGGCCAGCAGGGCCGATGCCGATTTCGACTACGTGATTCACAACGCCGATGGTCAGCGGGTCGAACAGTGCGGCAACGGCGCGCGCTGCTTCATGCGCTACCTGCGCGAACACGGCCTGACCGATCGCAGCGTGGTGCGCGCATGCACCCAGAACGGCGTGATCGAACTGCGCGAGGGGCCGGACGGCCAGGTCACGGTCGACATGGGCGCGCCGGTATTCGACCTTGCATGCATTCCGTTCGACCCGGCGGCCACGGCGCCCGCCATCGCACCGATCGCTGCAAATAATTGGCAAATATGGCCGTTGGCGCTTGTTCTGCCTGCGTCTATAGCTACTGTTCATGTAGCAGTGCTGTCGATGGGCAACCCGCACGCGGTGCAATGGGTGGACGATATCGATGCTGCGCCGGTCGCCCTGCAGGGGCCGCTGATCGAGCAGCATCCGGCATTTCCCAATCGCGTGAACGCCGGCTTTGCGCAACTGATGGACCGCACCCATATCCGGCTGCGCGTGTTCGAGCGCGGTGCCGGCGAGACGCTGGCCTGCGGCACCGGTGCCTGCGCGGCGGTGGTCGCTGGCATCCGGCTCGGGCTGCTCGATGCGCGCGTCGACGTGGCCACACGCGGCGGCAACTTGACGATTTGCTGGTCCGGTGCGCTGGGCACTTCGGTGCAGATGACCGGGCCCGCCGTGACCGTGTTCGAAGGCGCGGTCGAGTTGCCGGAAGGTGACTGACCGTCTCGACGGTGGCTTCGCATTCCGTCCGGTCTCATGCAACGCAGCTATTTTCCTTGGCCACCCACGAAAGCAGCCCGCCCGATGGAACAAGTCGACCTCTCGCATCCGATCACCGAAGACGACATCGCGAACTTCCTGCTCGCGTCGCCCGACTTTTTCGAGCGCCATGCCGAAGTGCTCGCTTCGATCCAGCTGGCCAGCCCGCACGGCAACCGCGCGGTCGGCCTGCAGCAGCGCCAGGCCGAGATGCTGCGCGAGAAGATCAAGGCGCTCGAGTCGCGCATCGTCGACATGGTTGGCCATGCGCACGACAACGCGCAGCTCGCCGACAAGGTCGAGCAACTGTGCTGCGAGCTGCTGCACGTCGAGCAGCCGGCCGAGCTGCCGGCGCGGCTGGTCGGCGGGCTCGCGCAGCGCTTTGATGTGCCGCAGGTCGCGCTGCGCGTCTGGGATGTCGACGCGCGGTTCGCCACATCGCCGTTCGCGCAGGATGTGGGAGAGGACGCCCAGGCATTTGCCGCTTCGTTGCAGATGCCGTTCTGCGGCGTGAACCCAGGCCTGCCGGTGGTGCAGTGGCTGCACGAGCCGGAGGCAGCCGTGTCGCTCGCGGTGATTCCGCTGCGCTGGCCGGTCGACACGAGTGCGGCAATGTCGCAGCCGGGCAGCGACGCAGGCTTCGATGCGGGTGCCGAACCGATCGTCAGCCCGGCCCTGCTCGATCTCCACGCCGGCTTCGCGCCCGATGATCCGGACCGCCGCGAGCCGACCTTTGCGCATGGCGGCGATGCGGCGGCACCGTCGCCCGACCTGTCGCAGTCCACGCCGGCGGCCGAGCGGCCCATCAGCGGTCTGCTGGTGCTTGCATCGCCGGACGCGAAGCGCTTTCATACCGACATGGGCACCGAATTCCTGCAGCGGCTGGCCGATCTGTGCAGCGCCGCGTTGTCGCGGTTGCGACCGGCCTTGGCGGGGGCGTCGCCGCGCGCGGATTGAATCAAGCGCGCGTGGTTTTCGCTGAACGATCTGCCGTGGATGCGAACGCAGTCGGTGCAGCGCGATCCGATGATCTGCAGCTGGTCGAACGCTATCTGGAGCACGCGCGGGTCGAAAAGCGGCTCGCCGCACGCACGGTCGAGCTGTATGCGCTCGATCTGCAGAAGCTGCTGACGTTCACGCAGGCGGCTGACACGTCCCTCGTGGCCGTGCAGCACGCGCAGGTGCGGCGCTGGGCTGCGCAGATGCATGGCGCTGGCCGCAGTGGCCGCGGCGTCGCGCTGATCCTGTCGGGGTGGCGCGGCTTCTATAGCTGGCTGGCGCGCTGCGGCCTCGTGCCGAGCAATCCGGCGCAGGACGTGCGTGCGCCCAAGACCGGGCGGCCATTGCCGAAAGCGCTCGGTGTCGAAGAAGCCGTGCAACTGGCCAGCTTCAGGCCGCAGGCGCCGGCCAATCCCTGGATCGATGCGCGCGATGCCTGCATGGTCGAACTGCTGTACGGCAGCGGCCTGCGCGTGGCCGAGCTGACCGGGCTCGACTGTGAAGCCGGTTCGCATGCGCGCGGCCATGTTGACCGTGAGGCGGCGCACGTGCATGTGCTGGGCAAAGGCGGCAAGCGGCGCGCGGTGCCGGTCGGCGCGCCGACGCTCGAGGCGCTCGATGCCTGGCTGTCGCTGCGCGCGCAGCATCCGGCTGCAGGCACCCAGGCTGCGCTGTTCATCGGCCGCAACGGCACCCGACTCACGAGCCAGTCGATCTGGCAGCGCCTGCGCAATCGCGCCGCCGCAGCCGGGCTGGCTGCGCCCGTGCATCCGCACATGCTGCGCCATTCGTTTGCGAGCCACCTGCTGCAGTCCAGCAGCGACCTGCGCGCGGTGCAGGAACTGCTCGGTCACGCGAACATCACGACGACCCAGGTCTACACCCGGCTCGACTTCCAGCATCTGGCGCGCGCGTATGACGCGGCGCATCCGCGCGCCAAACTCGATTCACTATCAAAAAAGTAGCTGGAAGAGCGTGGTTTTACAGCGTTACCAGATGTTTTGATGCTTGATCGGCACCGCAGCCGGCGCGCCATCTGGCAGAGCGGAACATAGAGCTCGTCTACTGGAAAGCCCGCGCTCGCACGGGCCAGCCCGCGCCGCTACACTCCCCGCTTGATTTGGCGCCCCCGCCCTCGCGTGGCGCCGCTGCCTGCACATCATGAGCCTCATCCCTGCCACCATCCTCACGGGCTTCCTCGGCTCCGGCAAGACCACGCTGCTCAAGCGCGTGCTCAGTGAAGCGCACGGCCAGAAGATCGCCGTGATCGAAAACGAGTTCGGCGAAGAAAACATCGACAGCGACATCCTCGTGAGCGAGTCGGACGAGCAGATCATCCAGATGAGCAACGGCTGCATCTGCTGCACGATCCGTGAAGACTTGCGGGGCGCGCTGCAGCTGCTGGCCGAACGGCGCCGCAAGGGCGAAATCCAGTTCGACCGCGTCGTGATCGAGACCACCGGGCTCGCCGATCCGGGCCCGGTCGCGCAGACCTTTTTCATGGACGAAGAGGTTGCGGAAAGCTACCTGCTCGATTCGGTCGTCACGCTGGTGGACGCCAAGCACGCGCAGCAACAACTCGATGACCAGCAACAGGCGCGCCGGCAGATCGGCTTTGCCGACCGGATTTTCATCAGCAAGACCGATTTGGTCAGCGCTGACGAAACGCAGCATCTGATGCAGCGGCTGCGCCAGATGAACCCGCGCGCGCCGCAGCAAGCCGTTTCGTTCGGGCAAGTGCCGCTGTCGCAGGTGTTCGATCTGCGTGGCTTCAATCTGAATGCGCGGCTCGACATCGACCCGGCGTTTCTGGCTGAACAGGACCACAAGCACGACCACGACCACGACCACGACCACGACCACACGGAAGATGGCGCCTGTGAGCATCCTTCGCACAATGGGCACGGTGCCCATCATCATCATGATGACGACGTCGGCAGCTTCGCGTTTCGCTCCGAACGCGCGTTCGATCCGGCCCGGCTGGAAGATTTCCTCGGCTCGATCGTGAACGTCTACGGCCCACGGCTGCTGCGCTACAAGGGCGTGCTCAACATGGCGGGTACCGAGCGCAAGGTGGTTTTTCAGGGTGTGCACCAGTTGATGGGCAGCGACCTCGGCCCCAACTGGGCCGAAGGCGAGCCGCGCGTCAGCAAGATGGTGTTCATCGGTATCGACCTGCCGCGCGACATCCTGCTGCAGGGACTTGAACAATGTCTGGCATGATGCGCGGCCCGCGCGTGGCGGCCTGCCCGGCAGGCGCACGGTGCCGGGCCTGTTTTCCCCACCACCGAGGTTTTTCATGTTCACCTCGTTCCTACAAATGATGAGGTTCGCCATGTCCGGCCCGATGTTGACCACCCCCGGCGGTGCGGCCGATTCGAAGCCGCAGCGCACAGCTGCTGTGTCCGCCAAAAAGACGGGTGCCGGCAAGACCGCCGCCGCCGTGAATCCAGGCAGCAAGGCGGAAAAGTCCGACAAGAAAGCGGCAGCGACCAAGACCGCCGGCCGCGCGGCAGGCGCCAAGTCCACGGCCGCAGCGGCAGCGCCGGTGGCGCGCAAAGCGGTGCCTGTGCCTGCGTCACCGCCGCCTGCTGCCGAAGACCCGCAAGCGGCGACGGCGCAGCGGGTACCCGTGCGCAGCGGCCGGCCGTCTTCGCGGCTGGCGCAGATCACCGTGCCGTCGATGGCCCAGTCGGTGGCGTCGAGCGCGGCCAAGTCGAGCTACACGCAAACCACGTCTCCGTCTGCGATCATCGCGCCACCCGCTGCAGCGCAGAAGAAGAATCCCAAGCTCGCCGACAACTGGAAGACGGTTGCCGCCGACAAGCTGAGCGATGAGGAAGTGCTCGCCATGCCTGACAGCGAGTACATGAACGACAAGCAGACCGCGTTCTTTCGCTTGAAGCTCGCGCGCCTGAAGGCCGACATGCTCAGCAACGCCGGCGAGACCACTGAGCATCTGCGCGAAGACACCGTGGTGGTGCCTGACCCGGCCGATCGTGCAACGATCGAAGAGGAGCATGCACTTGAGCTGCGCACGCGCGACCGCGAGCGCAAGCTGCTCAAGAAGATCGAGCAATCGATCGCTCGCATCGACGCCGGCGACTATGGGTTCTGCGACGAGACGGGCGAGCCGATCGGTGTCGGCCGCCTGCTCGCACGTCCGACGGCCACCCTGTCGCTGGAAGCGCAGCAACGGCGCGAACTGAAGCAGAAGATGTTCGGCGACTGACAAAAAATCCCGTTCCGGCGCCGAATATGCGCGGCCCGGATCGCCTTGAAACGTCCGAGTTGGCGCAAACTCGGACGGATGAGCAAGGAAAATCCCCCTGGATTTCTGTCCAAGGTCGCGCGCTTCGTGCGCAAACCGATGACCGACTGGACCGATCTGGATCAGGCCGAGCCGGATAAGTCGAGCGACTACAGCAAGGCGCTGCTGAAGGAAATGATCGAGCGCAAGCGGCGCAACGACTTCGTGCGCAAGCGCGAGTTCGACCATCTGCGCAAGATGCGCCGCACCGGCACCACCATTCCCGGATCGCTCGATCCACAATCGTTCTTCCAAAGCAGTCTGCCGTCCAACCCGGAAGAGCGGGCGCTGACACTGCGCAAGATCGACGAGATCGAAGCGCAGATGTCCAGACAGTGGTGGAAAAGCAAGTCCCCGGCGGGCGCCAACGGCGTCAATGGCGGATCGGGTGAGGCGGCTACCTTGGCGCGTGCGATGGCCAAGACCGAGGTGCAGGCGCTTGGAGAGTCCGAAGCCGACGCACGTCCCGCGCCG
Organism: Burkholderiaceae bacterium; assembly: GCA_965218765.1. GTDB lineage: Bacteria > Pseudomonadota > Gammaproteobacteria > Burkholderiales > Burkholderiaceae_C > JBBPYC01. The sequence continues at coordinate 419,148 of CBDCLU010000006.1, forward strand.
GTGCTGCCGCCGTCAGATGACGGGCAAGCGCCGGCTGCGTTGGCGGAGGACGGCTGGCCGACGATTCCGCCCACGGTTCCGATCTCGTTGTCGGATCACGACCGCTGGCTCGACGATGCAGCCGGCCTCGCAAGCGAGCTTGGTCAGGCGGCCGGACCTGGCTTCGTGCACGACCCGGAACTCGAAGAACCGGCCATTCTTTTTGCGAACGGCGACTACGAAGGCGCCGAAGCAGCGCTGACTGCGCTGATTGCGCCGGGTGCAGCAGGCGTTGAGCGCCCGTCGATCTGGCTGGCCCTGTTCGACCTATACCGCGCCACTGGCCAGCACGACCGGTTCGAAAATATCGCGCTGGACTTCGCCGCGCGCTTCGGTCGTTCCGAGCCGGTCTGGTTCGCGCTGACCGATCCGCGCGACGCTGTCTCGGCAGACGAGGCAGGTGCGGCCAAGCCCGGCGCGCCGGCACGTGCGTTCGGCTGGAGCGCGCCCGAACTTCTGACGGCCAAGGCGGTCGCCACGCTCGAGGCGGCGCTGGCCAAAGGGCCGCTGCAACCCTGGCGATTCAACTGGGGCAAGCTTGCAGAAGTCGAGCTGGAAGCGCGGCTGCCGCTGCTGCAGCTGTTTGAGCGCTGGTGCAGCGCGAAGGTGCGGTTGCGCTTCATCGAAGTCGAGCAGCTGGAGCGGGTGCTGGCGGCACTGGCACCGTCGGGCGATGACGCGGTCGATCCGATCTGCTGGCGGCTGCGGCTGGAATTGCTGCGCGTGATGCGGCGGGTGGACGATTTCGACCGGCTTGCGCTTGATTTCTGCATCACTTATGAAGTGTCGCCGCCGTCGTGGATCGATCCGGTCTGCACCTTGATCCCGGCACAGGACGAAGCTGCGCCGCCCGACCTGTCGGCATCCGAGAAGGCACCGGACAGCATCACCCAGAGCGACTTCCACCCGTTCAGTCCTGCCGTGAAGGGGCCGGTCGCCAGCCGGGAAGCGCTGCGATCCGCGCTGGTCGAACTGTCCGGGCGTCTGATCGGCGATGCGGGTGAGCGCCTGATCGGTGTGGATCAACACCATCCCGGTGTCAAGTCGCTGACCGTGCGCTGCGACGGGCTGGCCCGGGTCGATTTCTCGGCCGCTGGCTCGGTGCTGAACTGGGCTGCCGCGCGGCAGGCCGATGGCTGTCGGGTAGAGTTCAGCCAGCTGCAACGGCTGGTCGCCTGCTTCTTCAACGTGGTCGGCATCAGCGAATACGCGAAAGTGTCGGTCCGGCACAATTGATGATACTGGCCGCGCGCGGTCCGTGAGCCGCGTGCCGGCAGCTGGAGCCAATAGCAGTCGAAGCAGCGCCAACCGGCGCCGCATCGATTGCTGCGCGGTCTTCTTCGTCGTCCCTTCGAGCCACTTCCATGGAACAATTTCACGGCACCACCATCCTGAGCGTGCGGCGCCAGACCGGCAGCGCGCTCGAGGTCGCGCTCGGCGGCGACGGACAGGTCACGCTGGGCAACATCGTGGTCAAAGGCACTGCGCGCAAGATCCGCAAGCTGCATCAAGACCGTGTGCTGGCCGGTTTTGCCGGGGCCACCGCCGACGCATTCACGTTGTTCGAGCGCTTCGAGGCGAAACTGGACAAACACCAGGGCCATCTGGTGCGCGCGGCGATCGAGCTGACCAAGGACTGGCGCACCGACCGCATGCTCAGGCGGCTGGAGGCGATGCTCGCCGTGGCCGACCTGAGCGCCTCGCTGATCATCACCGGCAACGGCGACGTGCTGGAGCCGGAACAGGGCATCGTCTCGATCGGCTCGGGCGGCGCTTATGCGCATTCGGCCGCCAAGGCGCTGCTCGACAATACCGAGCTCGGCGCTTCCGAGATCGTCAAGAAGTCGCTGGAGATTGCCGGCGAGCTGTGCATCTACACGAACATGCACCACACCATCGAAACCCTGAATTCCTGATGTCCGATCTGACCCCGCAGGAGATCGTCTCCGAACTGGACCGCCATATCGTGGGCCAGCATGCAGCCAAGCGCGCAGTCGCCATCGCACTGCGCAATCGCTGGCGGCGCCAGCAGGTCGATGCTGAGTTGCGCCACGAGATCACGCCGAAGAACATCCTCATGATCGGCCCGACCGGCGTCGGCAAGACCGAGATTGCGCGGCGCCTCGCGCGACTCGCCGATGCGCCGTTCATCAAGGTCGAAGCGACCAAGTTCACCGAAGTCGGCTATGTCGGCAAAGACGTGGATGCGATCATCCGGGACCTGGTCGATGCGGCGGTCAAGCAGACCCGCGAGTCCGAGATGCAGCAGGTGCGCGCCCGTGCCGAGGATGCGGCCGAAGAGCGCGTGCTGGACGCGTTGATCCCGCCGCCGCGCAGTTCCTCGTCCGTCGTCAGCGACACGCCGGCGTTGCCCGACAGTACCGCGCGCCAGACGTTTCGCAAGAAGCTGCGCGAAGGCCAGTTGCACGACAAGGAAATCGAGCTCGATCTCGCACAACCGCGGCCGCAGTTGGAAGTGATGGGCCCGGCCGGCATGGAAGAGATGACCGAGCAGCTGCGCGGCATGTTCAGCCAGTTCGGCCAGGAAAAGCGGTCTGTGCGCAAGCTGCGCATCGCCGAAGCACTGAAACTGCTGGCCGACGAGGAGGCCGCCAAGCTCGTCAACGAGGACGAAGTGAAAGCACAGGCGATCCGCAACGCCGAGCAAAACGGAATCGTGTTCATCGACGAGATCGACAAGGTGACGTCGCGTGGTGGCGAACAAAGCGTGGGCGAGGTGTCGCGCCAGGGCGTGCAGCGCGACCTGCTGCCGCTGGTTGAGGGCACCACGGTGTCGACCAAATACGGCACCGTGAAGACCGACCACATCCTGTTCATCGCATCCGGTGCGTTCCATCTGAGCAAGCCGAGCGACCTGATTCCGGAACTGCAGGGCCGCTTTCCGATCCGGGTCGAACTGCAGTCGCTGTCGGTGGCCGACTTCGAGGCGATCCTGACGCAAACGCAGGCCTCGCTCGTCAAGCAGTACCAGGCGCTGCTGGCGACCGAACGGGTCACGCTCGTCTTCACGCCGGCCGGCGTGACACGGCTCGCCCAGATCGCCTGCGACGTGAACGAACGCACCGAGAACATCGGCGCGCGCCGCCTGTCCACCGTGATGGAACGGTTGCTTGACGAAATCAGCTTCGACGCAGCCCGATTGGCCGATCAGACCGTGAGCATCGACCCGGCTTACGTCGATGAGCGGCTGGCTGAACTCAGCCGCAACGAAGACCTGTCCCGCTACATTCTTTAGCCGCGGACAGCGTCGCCAGCGCAAGTCTGGGGCACGGCGCAGGCTGCGTTTGCGGGCGGCAAAACCTCGTACTGCTGTTAGGCTTGGGGCAGCATGCGCCGCCATCTGGTGGCTCGCTTGCCACCCGCCGCCCACGCGATGGACTCGCAAACCGGCCACTTGCCACCGGCACTGTGCGGGAGACTCCAGGCTCGAATTTTTATTCTTTGCCCAAAGTCTCGGTATAAACACCTAAGTCGTTGATTTGACTGCAAAACTTTGTTGCAGACACAGTTGCGGCAAACCCAATTCCTGCTACAGTGGGAAAAAGTGCAATGAAGTGGTGAAAGCCACGAGACTGCAGTATCGAGGTGGTGTCTGAACATGCTTTGCTGGGGTCTATCGGGTGTTTTTCGGAGCGTCGTTCCTCACCCTGGATGCGAAGGGCCGGTTGTCGGTCCCCGCACGCCACCGGGGTGTGCTGAGCGCAACGGCCGCCGATCAGGTCACCTTGACGAAACACCCGCATGGTTGTCTGGTGCTGTTTCCGCGTCCCGAATGGGAGCTCTTCGCAGCCAGAATCGCAGCCCTTCCGCTCGAGGTGCAATGGTGGAAGCGGATTTTTCTGGGCAATGCGATGGAGCTGACGCTCGACCAGACCGGCCGTATCCTGGTTTCTCCCGAACTGCGTGCGGGCGCCGCGATCACCCGCGAAGTCGTGCTGCTCGGCATGGGATCCCATTTCGAGCTGTGGGACCGGGATACTTATCTAGCGAAGGAGGCCGATGCGATGCAGGCGCCGATGCCGGACGTTCTCAAGGGTTTCTCGTTTTGAGTGCAGCCCATGCATACCGCTGCCGCCCCCGCAACAGCGCTCGTCACCACGCATGTGCCCGTTCTGCTGGATGCAGCAGTCGACGCTTGGTCGACCGATCTGGACGGGTCCTATCTGGATGCAACTTTCGGTCGCGGCGGCCATTCTCGCGCGCTGTTGGCTCGCCTGTCGCCGCGCGGCCGGCTGCTGGCGCTCGACCGCGATCCGGCCGCCGTGGCAGTTGCGCGAACGCTCGACGATCCGCGTTTTTCAGTTCGCCATTGCGCATTCGCACAGTTGGCCGAGGTGGCGCCGCCGGCACTGCATGGTGTGTTGCTCGACCTGGGCGTGAGTTCTCCGCAAGTCGATACGCCGGAACGTGGCTTCAGCTTTCGCTTCGATGCGCCATTGGACATGCGCATGGATACCAGCCGGGGGCCGACCGTGGCCGAGTGGCTGCAGGTGGCGGATGTGCCGGAAATCGTGGAGGTGTTGCGTGACTACGGTGAAGAACGGTTTGCTGTTCAGATTGCAAAGGCGCTTGTGGCTCGCCGACAAGAGCGGCGCCCAGTTTCAACCACCGCCGAGCTGGCCGGGCTCGTGGCTGGCACGGTCAAAACCCGCGAGCCGGGCCAGAACCCTGCAACGCGCACATTTCAGGCTTTTCGGATTCACATCAACGCCGAACTTGAAGAGTTGCAACAAGCGCTAGAGGCAAGCCTGCATGTATTGCGACCTGGAGGCCGGCTCGTGGTGATCAGCTTTCATTCGCTGGAAGACCGCATCGTCAAGCAATTCATCGCCCGCCACGCGCGAGCGGTGGTAGACCGGCGCGCGCCATTTGCCGCGGCCGAGCCGCTGCGGCTTGAAGCGCTGGGCCGGGTGCGCCCTGATGCAGCCGAGATTGCCGCCAACCCCAGAGCCCGCAGCGCGGTGATGCGCGTGGCCGCTCGTACGGCCGTGCCGGCATGATCGATGCGGCTGAATCTCGTCTTGGCCATCGCGGTGCTCGCGAGTGCGCTGTATCTGGTGCATGTGCAGTACGAATCGCGCCGGTTTTTCAACGAGTTGGAAAAAGTGAACAGCACTGCCGCCAAGCTTGAGGTCGAGCAAAGCCGCCTGCAGGTTGAGCGCCGCGGCGAAGCGACTTCGCTGCGCGTGGAAAACCTGGCTGCCCAGCGCTTGCAGATGACGGTGGCGACGCCGGTCATCACGCTCTATGTGGATGGTGACGGCAACCCGTTGCCGACCCGGATCGCAACGTCTGCTGCCGCTGCGGCAACGGCCGCACGCAACGCACCCGTCAAACAGCGTGGGAGCCAGCCATGAGCCGAAGTGTTCGTTACGCATCGACCCCGTTGCTGGCCAGCCGCACGCCGGTCTGGCGCAGCAAGCTGATCGTGGCGGGCATTGCAGCTGGCTTCCTTGCGCTGGCCGGGCGTGCTGCCTATGTGCAGGTGATCGGCAATGACTTTTTCCGGCGCCAGGGCGAGGTCCGTTTCGCGCGTACGCTGGAGTTGCCGGCCAGCCGCGGCCGTGTGCTGGATCGCAACGGGTTAATCCTTGCGTCCAGCGTGGTGGCGCCGAGCATCTGGGCCATCCCCGAGGACGTCGACCGCGATCCAGTCAAGCTGCGTAGGTTGGCCGACCTGCTCAAGATGCCGCTGGCTGCGTTGAACGAAAAGCTTGAGGACCAGGATCGTTCATTTGTCTGGCTGCGCCGTCAGATTGACGAACCCGTCGCGCAGGCGATCGCTGCGCTTGGCATCGAGGGCGTTTACCAGCGCAAAGAATACAAGCGCCAATACCCGGAAGGCGAGGCGATCGCCCATGTGGTGGGCTTCACCAATGTGGAGGATCATGGCCAGGAGGGCATCGAGCTCGAGTTCAACAAGGAGCTTGCTGGTCGTGCTGGCTCGCGGCGCGTGATCAAGGATCGATTCGGTCGCGTGATCGAAACGGTCGGTGACCAGACCCCGCCGCTCGACGGGCAGGACATTCAGCTCAGCATCGACAGCAAGGTGCAGTTCTTTGCGTATCAGAAGCTGCGCGACGCGGTGCTGGCGAACAAGGCCAAAGCCGGCAGCGTGGTCGTGCTCGACAGCCAGACCGGCGAAGTGCTGGCGCTGGCGAACTACCCGAGCTATGTGCCCGACAAGCGCCAGAACCTGCAGGGCGAACAGTTGCGCAACCGTGCATTGACCGACACGTTCGAGCCGGGCTCGACCATGAAACCGGTCACGGTCGCGATGGCGCTCGAAGCCGGCCGGGTCAAGCCGCAGACTTTGATCGACACCAGCCCCGGGCGCTTCCAGATCGGCGGCTTCACGATCCGCGATACGCACAACTACGGCACGCTCACCGTGGAAGGCGTGATCCAGAAGTCGAGCAACGTCGGCGCGCTCAAGATCGCGCAGAAGATGTCGCCGCACGAAATGTGGGACACCTATACCGCGCTTGGCTACGGCGAAAAGCCCGCGCTGCGTTTTCCGGGTGCCGCCACCGGGCGCCTGCGGCCTTGGAAAACCTGGAAACCGGTCGAACAGGCCACCATGGCCTATGGCTACGGCATGTCAGCGTCGCTGTTCCAGATGGCGCATTCGTACACCGCGTTTGCACGAGACGGACAGGTGATCCCGATCACCTTGCTGAAACAGTCCGGGCCGGTGGTCGGCACCAAAGTGTTCTCGCCTGCCACAGCGCGCGCGATTCGCAGGATGATGGAGATGGCGGCCGGCCCGGGCGGTACCGGCCAGCGTGCCCAGACCGTGGGCTACTCGGTCGGCGGCAAGTCGGGCACTGCGCACAAGCAGGTCGGCCGCGGCTACGCGAGCAACAAATACCGGTCCTGGTTCACCGGCATGGCGCCGATTAGCCAGCCGCGCATCATCGTCGCTGTGATGATCGACGAGCCGAATGCGGGCGTCTATTTCGGCGGTCTAGTGGCAGCTCCCGTGTTCAGTTCGGTGGTGCAGCAGACCTTGCGCATGATGGGCGTGCAGCCGGATATGTCGGTGGTGCCGCAGATCGTGTCCGATACGGTGGAGGAGTCGTTCTAGATGGTGCTGCGGCTGGACAGCCCGCTGGACGCCGTTGCCTGGCTGCGTGCGCGTGTGTCGGGCGAGTTGACAGTGGACAGCCGGCAGGTCGGCCGTGGCGACGGCTTCGTCGCCTGGCCTGGCGCGGCGGTCGATGGGCGCCGATTCGTGCAGCAGGCGTTCGCCAGCGGTGCAGCGGCCTGCCTGGTTGAGCAACAGGGCATTGAGTGCCTTGATTTCGATAGCGCAAACGATAGCGTGGCTACGCTGGATGGCCTCAAATTGGCCACTGGCTCGATCGCGGACGCATGGTACGCACATCCAAGCCGCAAGCTCGATGTGTTCGCCTTCACCGGCACCAATGGCAAGACCTCCAGTGCCTGGTGGCTGGCGCAAGCCCTTGCCGCGCTTGGTCCTGCGCATCGGCGGCAGGCCGGCATCATCGGCACCTTGGGCGTCGGTCTGCCGGATGGAAGCGGCAACGAGGAACTTCGCCCGCGCCCCGGCAGTGGCCTGACCACGCCGGATCCGATCACGCTGCAACGCAGCTTCCACCGGTTCGTCCATGCGGGCGTGACGGCATGCGCGATCGAAGCCTCCTCGATCGGGTTGGCCGAACACCGCCTGGACGCAAGCCGCATCCGCTGCGCGGTGTTCACCAATTTCTCGCAGGACCATCTCGACTACCACGGCTCGATGGACGCCTACTGGCAGGCCAAACGCCAGTTGTTCGACTGGCCGGGGCTGCAGGCGGCGGTCATCAACATCGATGATGGTCATGGCGTGCGACTGGCCCGGTCGCTGCAGGCAACGCCTTCTGTCGACGTCTGGACCGTCGCCTGCGGGCGGCCGGCGCGGCTTCATGCGCGCCGGATCGAACAGTCGTCCGACGGCCTGCGCTTCGACGTATGCGAAGCCCATGAGACACAGGCGGTGGCGACGACGCTGCTCGGCGGCTACAACGTCCTCAATCTGCTTGGCGTGATCGGCGCGCTGCGCTCGCAAGGCGTGGCGCTGTCCGAATCGGCACGTGCGTGCGCGGCGCTGACGCCGGTGCCGGGCCGCCTGCAACGCGTGCCGGCGCCGGCTGGCCAGCCGCTGGTGCTGGTGGACTACGCGCACACGCCCGACGCGCTCGCGCAGGTGCTGGGCACCTTGCGGCCGCTGGCAAGCGCGCGCGCCGGCCGGCTGCACTGCGTGTTCGGATGTGGCGGCGACCGCGACCGCAGCAAGCGCGCGCCGATGGCCGCAGCGGCCGAACGCGCGGCCGACTGTCTGGTGCTGACCAGCGACAACCCACGTTCGGAAGATCCGCAGGCGATCATCCTGCAGGCACTGCAAGGCTTGCAGCAGCCCGACCGGGCCATCGTCGAGGCGGACCGCGCGCGCGCGATTCGCCGCGTCATCTTCGATGCGGCACCGGTCGATCTGATCTGCATCGCGGGCAAGGGCCATGAGACGACCCAAGAGGTCAGCGGCCGCAAGCTGCCGTTTTCCGACACTGCGGTGGCGGCCGAGGCACTCGCCGAACGAGCCGCTGGCGTTCCTCTCGAAGCCTGCATGGCGGCTGCCGCAGCATCGCAAAACCGTCGGAGCGTCGCTTGATGATGACGCTTGCGCAGATCGAAGGCTGGCTGCCCGATGCCCGGCTGGTGGGTGACCCAGCCGCCGTGGTGGCGCGCGTGCACAGCGACACACGCAGCGTGTTGCCGGGCGACCTGTACGTGGCGCTGGCCGGCGATCGGTTTGACGGACACGATTTTCTGGCTGATGCCAAGGCATCGGGCGCCATCGCAGCACTCGCGCAAGCTGGGCTTGCAGAGATTGGCTGGCGCGGGGTGCAGGTCCCCGATTCGCGCTGCGCACTCGGCCAACTCGCCACAGCGTGGCGCGCGCAGTTCGAATTGCCGTTGATCGCAGTCACCGGCAGCAACGGCAAGACCACCGTCACCCAGATGATCGCGTCGGCCCTTCGGGCTGCAGCAGGCAGCGCGGCTCTCGGTACGCAGGGAAACTTCAACAACGACATCGGCGTGCCGCTGACATTGCTGCGGCTGCGCGCCGAACATCGCCTTGCAGTGCTTGAACTGGGCATGAACCATCCCGGGGAAATCGCGGGTCTGGCGCGCATGGCGCAGCCGACCGTGGCGCTGGTCAACAATGCACAGCGAGAACACATGGAGTTCATGGACTCCACCGAAGCCGTCGCACGCGAGAACGGTGCGGCCATCAGCGCGTTGCCGGCGGACGGAATCGCGGTGTTTCCGCACGACGAGCCGCATGCCGATATCTGGCGTGAACTGGCTGCCGGGCGCCGCTGCATCACGTTCAGTCTGAAAAGCGAAGGTGCAGCCGACGTGTGCCTGCAGTCGGCCGACTGGCAGGGCAGCTGGTGGGACGTGCTGGCGCGCACGCCAGCTGGCATGCTGCACTATGGGCTGGCAGCGCCTGGCCTGCACAACGTGTTGAATTCGCTGGCGGCAGCAGCGGCTTGCCTGGCAGTTGGGGTGGACCTGAAGCTGATCGAGGACGGACTCGGCGCATTCACGTCCGTTGCAGGCCGCTCGGCAGTGTTCTCGCTTGCCTGCGGTGAGCGCACCGTCACCGTGGTCGACGACAGCTACAACGCGAATCCCGATTCGGTGCATGCCGCGATCGAGTTGCTGGGCGGGCTGCCGGCGCCGCAGTTGCTCGTGCTTGGCGACATGGGCGAAGTCGGCGATCAGGGGCCGGCGTTCCACCGCGAAGTCGGCGCAGCGGCACATCGGCGCGGTATCGGCGCGCTGATGACGCTGGGTGTTCAGTCACGCGAGGCTGCCGTCGCATTTTCGGGCGCACAGCCATTCGACGACATCGATGCGCTCAACGACGCCGTGACCGACGCGCTGCCGCAGGTCAGCAGCGTGCTGGTCAAAGGCTCACGCTTCATGCACATGGAGCGCGTGATTGCCGCGATCCGGGCCGGAGCTGTTGCGCATGCTGCCTAGTTTGGCCCAATGGCTGCAGACGGTGTCGCCGGAGTTCGGTTTCTTCCGGGTATTCCAGTACCTGAGCTTCCGCGCCGTGATGGCGGCCGTGACCGCGTTGCTGATCGGCCTGATCGCAGGCCCGGCGGTGATCCGGCGTCTGACGGAGCTCAAGATCGGCCAGCCGATCCGTGGCTACGCGATGGAGTCGCATCTGGTCAAGAGCGGCACGCCGACCATGGGCGGCGTGCTGATCCTGTTGTCGATCGCGGTGTCCACCGTGCTCTGGTTCGACCTGTCGAATCGGTTCGTCTGGATCGTGCTGCTGGTCACGCTCGGCTTCGGCGCGATCGGCTGGGCGGACGACTGGCGCAAGGTCGTGCGAAAAGATCCGGAAGGCATGCGCTCGCGCGAGAAGTACTTCTGGCAGTCGGTCATCGGGCTGCTTGCCGCGCTTTACCTGGTGTTCAGCATTTCCGAAAACTCGAACCTGCGCGTGCTCGAGCTGTTCGCAAGCTGGGTGCAGTCCGGCTTCGACGTGGATCTGCCGCCGAAAGCCGGTTTGCTGCTGCCGTTTTTCAAGCAGACCAGCTATCCGCTGGGCGTGTTCGGCTTCGTGATCCTGACCTACCTGGTGATCGTCGGCGCCAGCAACGCCGTGAACCTGACCGATGGGCTGGATGGCTTGGCGATCATGCCGGTCGTGATGGTCGGCGCGTCGCTTGGCGTGTTCGCCTATGTGACGGGCAACTCGGTGTTCAGCAAGTACCTGCTGTTTCCGCACATCCCCGGCGCCGGCGAATTGCTGATCTTCTGCTCGGCCATGGCAGGTTCCGGCCTCGCGTTCCTCTGGTTCAACACGCATCCGGCACAGGTCTTCATGGGCGACGTGGGTGCGCTCGCGCTCGGTGGTGCCTTGGGCACGATTGCGGTGATCGTGCGCCAGGAAATCGTGCTGGCGATCATGGGGGGCATCTTCGTCGTCGAGGCGATCTCGGTGATGCTGCAGGTGATCTGGTTCAAATACACGCGCCGTCGCTACGGTGTCGGCCGGCGTCTGCTCAAGATGGCGCCGCTGCATCACCATTTCGAAAAAAGCGGCTGGACCGAAACGCAGGTGGTGGTGCGGTTCTGGATCGTCACGATGCTGCTGTGCCTGATCGGCCTGTCCACCTTGAAGCTGCGTTGAGCTGCCGGCCATGATCACGTCGAACCACTCCGATCGGCCCGCGCTCGTGCTTGGCCTCGGCGTGTCCGGCCTCGCGATGGCGCGCTGGTGGGCGCGCGGTGGGGGCACGGTGACGGTTGCCGATTCGCGCGCTGCGCCACCGGAGCTGGCGCAGCTGGAGCGCGAGCTGCCGACGACCCGTTTCACAGGCGGCGTGGTGTTTGATGCAGCGCTGTTCGACGCGATCGACCCGGGCGTCGTGCTCGCAAGTCCAGGGCTGGCACCAGCCGTCCTGGCGCCGCTGCTGCAGCGTGCGCACGAGCGGAACGTGCCTTGGGGCGGCGAACTGAGCCTGTTTGCGCAGGCGCTGGCCGACCTGCGCGATGCACGCAACTATCGGCCGGTGCAGCTGGCCGTGACGGGCACCAACGGCAAGACCACGGTCACGGCGCTGACCGGGCGCCTGCTGGAAGCGGCCGGCATGAAGGTGGCGGTCGCCGGCAATATCGGACCAAGTCTGCTCGACACCCTGGCCGCGCGGCTGGCTGCCGACGATCTGCCCGACGTCTGGGTGCTCGAGCTCTCCAGCTTCCAGCTTGACGCCGCCGGCAATTTTGAACCGACTGCTGCGGCGCTGCTGAATCTGACACAGGACCATCTGGACTGGCACGGTTCGATGGAGGCTTATGCGACTGCCAAAGCCCGGGTGTTCGGCCGGCAGGCGCTGCGCGTGCTGAATCGCGACGATCCGCGCGTGTTCGCGCTGGCTGGCTCACCCAAGCCCGCCGCTGCCGACCAGAAAAGACCGCCACGGCGCAAGCCGTTGCCGCCGCCGGTGGTGTGCAGCTTCGGCAGCGACCGGCCAAGCCAGGCCGGCGACTTCGGCATCGATACCGTGCATGGGGTGGCCTGGCTGGTTCGCCTGGTGAAGGACGGCGACGTGGCCGACAACCGCAGACGCAGCAGCCGCGCTGCGGCGTCGCCCGACCTGATGCTCCAGCGGCTCATGCCGGCCGATGCGCTGCGCATCTGCGGCCGGCACAACGCGTTGAATGCGCTGGCCGCACTGGCACTGGCCAGTGTCGCCAGCTCAAGCCTGGCGCCGATGCTGCATGCGCTGCGCGACTACCGCGGCGAGCCGCATCGGGTGGAACTGGTCGGCGTGGTCGACGGCATCGAATACTTCGACGACAGCAAGGGCACGAACGTCGGTGCGGCGGTGGCGGCGCTGGATGGTCTCGGCCAGCAGCGCAAGCTGGTCGTGATCCTCGGCGGCGACGGCAAAGGCCAGGACTTCGCGCCGCTTGAGCGCCCGGTGACTGAGCATGCGCGCGCGGTGGTGTTGATCGGCCGCGATGCGCCGTTGTTGAAAGCGCAGTTGAGCGGTACTGGCGTTGCACTGCTGGCTGCCGATTCGATGCCGGCTGCGGTCGACCTTGCGGCGCGTCACGCGCAGGCCGGCGATGCGGTGCTGCTGTCGCCGGCCTGTGCGAGCTTCGACATGTATCGCAACTACGGCCACCGTGCCGAGGCCTTCCGTGCCGCGGTGGCCAAGCATGCGCACGAGCACGGCGCGCAACTGGTGGGGGCCGCATGAACCTGCTTCGATTGCCGTGGCCCGGCCGTGCGCGTGGGCCGGACGAAGGCGACCAGACAAGCGGACGGCGCGCGCGCGCGGTGCCAGACGACTTGCCGGTGCGGGTCGGCAATGTGGACTTCGGCCGCACTACGGCGTTGCCGGTGCGCGTGCTCGGCTTCGATCAGACGTTGTTGTGGGTCACGGTGGCGCTGGTTGCCTGGGGCCTCGTGATGGTCTATTCGGCCACCATCGCGATGCCGGACAACCCACGTTTCGCCAGTTTCGAGCCGACCCGCTTTTTGCTGCGCCATCTGCTGTCGCTGGTGCTGGCGTTCGTCGGCGCGCTGCTCGCATTCCAAATCCGGCTCGACACCTGGGCAAAGATTGCGCGGCCGTTGTTCATTGCCTGCCTGGTGCTGCTCGCGCTGGTGCTGCTGCCGCAGATCGGCCGCGGTGTAAACGGTGCGCGCCGCTGGATCGCATTGGGCGCGATGAACTTTCAGCCGTCTGAATTCGCCAAGTTCGCCGTCGTGCTGTATGCGGCCGACTACATGGTGCGCAAGCTCCACGTGAAGGAGCGGTTCTTTCGCGCGGTGCTGCCGATGGCCGCTGCAGTCGGCGTGATCGGCGTGCTGCTGCTGGCCGAGCCGGACATGGGCGCGTTCATGGTGATCGCCGTGATCGCGATGAGCATCCTGTTTCTGGGCGGCGTGAATGCACGCATGTTTCTGGTCGTTGCCGTGGTGATCCTGGTGGCGTTCGGGCTCATGATCGCGTTTTCCGAATGGCGCCGGCAACGCATCTTTGCCTACCTCGATCCATTCGCGGAAGCGCACATGCTCGGCAAGGGCTACCAGTTGTCGCATGCGCTGATCGCGATCGGGCGCGGCGAGATCTTCGGCGTTGGCCTGGGTGGCAGCGTGGAGAAACTGCATTGGCTGCCGGAAGCGCACACCGATTTCCTGCTGGCGGTGCTGGGCGAGGAGTTCGGCCTGACCGGCCTGCTGGTGGTGATCGGCATGTTCCTCTGGATGACGCGCCGCATCATGAAAATCGGTCGTCAAGCGATCTTGCTGGACCGCATCTTCGCCGGCATGGTGGGCCAGGGCATCGGTATCTGGATCGGCTTCCAGGCGTTCATCAACATGGGCGTGAACCTGGGCGCGCTGCCGACCAAGGGCCTGACGCTCCCGTTGATGAGCTATGGCGGGTCGGCGATTCTGATGAACTTGGTCGCGATCGCGGTGGTGCTGCGCATCGACGTGGAAAACCGCGCGCTGATGCACGGGGGACGGCCATGACCGCGCGCTGCGCACTGATCATGGCCGGTGGCACCGGCGGCCATATTTTTCCTGGGCTCGCGATTGCCGAAGCGCTGCGCAGTCGCGGCTGGAGGGTGCATTGGCTCGGGACCAGCGGCAGCGTGGAGCGACCCAGCATGGAAAGCCGACTCGTGCCGCAACGCGGTTTCGCGTTCGAGTCGATCGCGTTTTCGGGTGTGCGCGGAAAAGGCCTGTTCGCGTTCGCGCGGTTGCCGGGCCGCTTGAGCCGGGCGTTCCTGCAAAGCATCGCGGTGCTGCGCCGGGTCCGACCTGACGTGGTGGTGGGACTGGGCGGGTACGTCGCGTTTCCGGCCGGCATGATGAGCAGGGTGGTGAAGGCGCCGCTGATCGTGCACGAACAGAACTCGGTCGCCGGTAGCGCAAACCGGCTGCTTGCAAGCGTGGCGGCCCGTGTCTTCACGGCGTTTCCGAATGTGCTCAAAGAAGCCGAGTGGGTCGGCAATCCGTTGCGCGTGGAATTCCTGCGCCAGCCGCCGCCTCCGCAGCGCTTTGAAGGCCGCAACGGGCCGCTGTCGCTGCTCGTCGTCGGCGGCAGCCTCGGCGCGCGCGTGTTGAACGACGTGGTGCCGCAGGCGCTGGCGTTGCTGCCACCCGAGCGGCGGCCGCTCGTCACCCACCAGAGTGGTGAAGCGCAGATCGGCGCATTGCGTGCCAGCTACGCCGGTGCCGGTGTGTCGGCCACGCTGGTCCCGTTCATCGACGACACGGCGCAGGCGTTTGCCGATGCAGACCTGGTGCTGTGCCGCGCCGGTGCCAGCACGGTGGCCGAGCTCGCCGCGATCGGTGCCGCCGCGATCTTCGTGCCGTTTCCAGCCGCGGTCGACGATCACCAAAGCGGCAACGCACGCTTCCTGGTCGATGCGGGCGGCGGCTGGCTGTTGCCGCAGCCTGCGCTGACGCCGCAGGCGCTCGCCGACATGCTGGCACGCCTCGATCGGCCGCAATTGCTCGAACGTGCGAGCGCTGCACACGCGCTGGCCAAGCCGGGCGCGACCGAAGCGGTGTTGGCAGCTTGTGAGGAGCTTGCTGCATGAGGCATGCGATCCACCAGATTCATTTCGTCGGCATCGGCGGCGCCGGCATGAGCGGCATTGCCGAAGTGCTGTTGAACCAGGGGTACCGCGTGACCGGCTCGGACCTGGCCGATGGCGCGGTGCTTCGACGGCTGCGCGCGCTTGGCGTGAGCGTGTTCGTCGGACATGACGCGGTGCATGTGGCAGGCGCAGACGCGGTCGTCACATCGACTGCGGTGCAGCCGGACAACCCGGAAGTGCTGGCCGCGCGTGCCAAGCGCATCCCGGTGGTGCCGCGCGCGATGATGCTGGCCGAACTGATGCGCCTGAAGCGCGGCATCGCGATCGCCGGCACGCACGGCAAGACCACCACCACGAGCCTGGTCGCCAGTGTGTTGGCCGAAGCCGGGCTGGATCCGACCTTCGTGATCGGCGGGCGTCTGAACAGCGCCGGCGTGAACGCGAAGCTCGGCAGCGGTGACTACATCGTGGTCGAGGCCGATGAATCCGACGCCTCGTTTCTGAACCTGCTGCCGGTGATGGCCGTGGTCACCAACATCGATGCCGACCACATGGAGACCTACGGGCATGATTTCGCCCGGCTGCAGTGCGCGTTCGTCGACTTCCTGCACCGGATGCCGTTCTATGGCACGGCCGTGCTCTGCGTGGACAGCCCGGCGGTGCGCGCGATCCTGCCCGAGGTGACATGTCCGGTCACGCGCTACGGGTTCGCAGAAGATGCCGAAGTGCGCGCCGTCGATGTGCGCGCGGTCGGCAACCAGATGCATTTCACGGTGCAGCGACGCAACGGCGTTGCGCTGCCGGATCTGCCGGTCGTGCTGAACCTGGCTGGCGAGCACAACGTGTTGAACGCCTTGTCGGCGATCGCCATCGCGGTCGAACTTGCCTTGCCTGACAGCGCGGTACAGCGGGCGCTGGCTGAATTCAAGGGCGTTGGGCGGCGCTTTCAGCAGTACGGCGAGTTGGCGATCGACCCTGCGAGGGGCGGCGGGCTCTTCACGCTGATCGACGACTACGGACACCACCCGGTCGAAATGGCCGCCACCCTGGCTGCTGCGCGCGGCGCCTATCCGGGCCGGCGCCTGGTGCTTGCGTTCCAACCGCACCGCTACACCCGCACCCGTGACTGTTTCGACGATTTCGTGAAAGTCATCGGCGAGGCCGATGCGGTGCTGCTGTGCGAGGTTTACCCAGCCGGCGAAGCACCGATCGTTGCGGCCGATGCGCGCTCCCTGGCGCGCGCCTTGCGCGTTGCCGGCCGGATCGAGCCAGTCTTCGTGGACGACGTCCAGGCGCTGGCGCAGAGCGTGCTGGACAACGTGCGGGATGGCGACGTGGTGATCTGCATGGGCGCCGGCTCGATTGGCTCGGTGCCGGCACAGATCAGCGAGATGCTACAAGTTGATGAGCAAACTTTGCTGGAGGCGCAAGCGTCATGAGCGCCCAGGGCTCGCAATCCGAAGCGGCAGCATCGATCGGCCGCGTGGCGGTGCTGATGGGCGGCGCCTCGGCCGAGCGCGAGGTGTCGTTGATGTCCGGCCGCGGCGTGCTGGAAGCGCTGCGTTCGCGCGGCATCGACGCGCACCCGTTCGATCCGGCCGAGCGCGCATTGACGGCCTTGCGCACCGACGGCTTTAAGCGCTGCTTCATCGCGTTGCATGGCCGGCACGGCGAAGACGGCACGGTGCAGGGGCTGCTTGAACTGCTTGGCATTCCCTACTCCGGCTCCGGCGTGCAGGCATCCAGCATCGCGATCGACAAGGTGATGACGAAACGCATCTGGCAGGCTGAAGGACTGCCCACGCCGCGCTACGTGCGACTCGCGTGCGACAGCCAAGGCCACGAGCAGCTTCGCGGGGTGCCCGATCTGCTTGCATTGCCACTCATCGTGAAGCCGCCGCGTGAAGGATCGTCGATCGGCGTCACGAAGGTCGAGCGCCACGCGCAGATGCATGAGGCCGTGCAACTGGCCGCGCGCTACGACGCCGACGTGCTGTGCGAGGAGTTCATCGATGGCGAGGAAGTGACCTGCGCGGTGCTCGGCGAAGGCTTGAGCGCCGAAGCGTTGCCGGTGGTGCGCATCGCCGCGCCGGGCGGCGCTTACGACTACCAGAACAAATACTTCACCGACGACGTGCAGTACCACTGCCCGAGCGGCCTGCCCGATGAGGAAGAGCAGGCGATCCGTCAGCTGTCGTTGTCGGCTTACCGCGCACTCGGCTGTCGCGGCTGGGGCCGCATCGACCTGATGATCCGCGCAAGCGACCGCAAACCGTTCCTGCTCGAAATCAATACCTCCCCAGGCATGACCACGCATTCGCTGGTGCCGATGTCGGCACGTGCCGCGGGCATCGGCTATCCCGAGTTGTGTGAACGCGTGCTGGCTGCGGCCACTCTCGATGCACGGCCCGCACTCACGCAGGCAGCGTCTTTGGCAAAGGCTTCGGCATGAGCGATTCATTGCCTGCACCGTTCGACGTCCGCTTGATGAACCTGACTGCGAGCCTGTTGTTTGCGGCCTGCTTTGTGCTTGCGGTATCGGCCGTGCTCTGGTGGGCGGCCCGCCATTCGGCGTTTTCGATCCGCAGCATCGAAGTCGATGGCGAGATCGTGCATGCCAGCACGGCCAACCTGCGCAGCAACGTGGCGCCGAAGCTGGTCGGCAATTTCTTCACGGTGGATCTGCCCGCGACGCAGGCGGCGTTCGAGTCGGTGCCGTGGGTGCGGCGCGCGGTCGTGTCGCGTGAGTTTCCGGATCGGCTGCGGGTCTCGCTGCGCGAGGAACACGCGGTCGCGCTGTGGGGCAATCCGGCCGGCTCGCAGATGCTCAATGAACTGGGCGAGGTGTTCGAAGCCAACGTCGGCGAAGTCGAGCAGGAGGACTTGCCGCGGCTGATCGGCCCGGCCACGCAATCGGCGCATTTGCTGGACATGTTTCGCGCGCTCGAACCGGTGCTGGAGCCGCTTGACCAGACCATCGAACAACTGGAGCTGACCACGCGTGGCGACTGGCGCGTACAGCTTGATTCGGAGGCCCGTATCGAGTTGGGCGCCGGCACGATCGCCGACGTGCTGGACCGCACGGACCGGTTCGTGCACACGATTGTGAACGTGACGAAACAGCAGGGGCGCGATGCGGATGCGATCGAATCGGCCGACCTGCGTTATACGGACGGTTATGCACTGCGGCTGCGCGGCGTGACCACCGGCGTGGAGCCGGGCAAGACGGCGAATCGAAAAAACAACAACAAGAAAAAGCGTTGAACGACAAGCGGGCTTGCCACTATTAAAACGACGAACATGGCCGCCCAGCGACGCAATCAACTGAGTTGAAACATGGCAAGAGATTACAAGGACTTGATCGTTGGCCTCGACATCGGGACAGCCAAGGTGATGGTCGTGGTCGCCGAAGTGCAAGGCAACGGGGAGCTGAAGCTTGCCGGGCTCGGCATCGCGCCAAGCAACGGGTTGAAGCGTGGTGTGGTGGTCAACATCGAAGCCACGGTGCAGAGCATCCAGCAGGCATTGAAGGAAGCCGAACTGATGGCCGATTGCCGCATCGCGCGCGTGTCCACCGGCATCACCGGCAGCCACATCCGCGGCATCAACTCAACCGGCATGGTGGCAGTGAAGGATCGCGAAGTCAGCCAGGCCGACGTGGCCCGTGTGGTGGAGACCGCCCGCACCATCAACATCTCGACCGACCAGCGCTTGCTGCTGGTGGAGCCGCAGGAATTTGTGATTGACGGCCAGGACGTGCGCGAGCCGATCGGCATGAGTGGCATCCGCCTGGAAGCCAAAGTGCACATCGTGACCGGTGCCCAGAGCGCGGCCGAAAACATCATCAAGTGCGTGCGCCGCTGCGGACTTGATGTCGATCAGCTGATGCTGAATCCGCTCGCGTCCGCACAGGCGGTGCTGACCGAAGACGAGCGTGAACTGGGCGTGGCTTGCGTCGACATCGGCGCCGGCACCACCGACGTGGCGATCTTCACGGGCGGCGCGATTCGCCATACCGCCGTGATCCCGATCGCAGGCGACCTGATCACGAGCGACATCGCGATGGCGCTGCGCACGCCGACCAAGGATGCCGAAGACATCAAGGTGGAAAGCGGCTGCGCCAAGCAGTTGCTGGCCTCGCCGGAAGCGCAGGTGGAAGTGCCGGGCCTGGGCGACCGTGGCCCGCGCATGCTGAGCCGTCAGGCGCTGGCCGGCGTGATCGAGCCGCGCATGGAGGAGATTTTCACGTTGGTGCAGCAGGTGATCCGCGATTCGGGCTTTGAGGAAGTGCTGTCCTCCGGCATCGTGTTGACCGGCGGCAGCGCGGTGATTCCAGGGCTGGTCGAGCTCGGCGAGGACATCTTTCTCAAACCCGTGCGCCGCGGCCTGCCGAAATACTCAAGCGCGCTGTCCGACATGGTCGCGCAGCCCCGGGCAGCTACGGTAATGGGGCTGATCGCCGAAGCGCGGCTCGGCCGCATGCGCGGCTTCAAGGTATCGCAGAAAAACGGCTCCATGAAGACCGCGATGGGCCGTATGAAGGAGTGGTTCGTGGGGAACTTCTGATGATGTCGCACACCACCGTCTGCCATCCATTCATCCTGTCGCGTTCATGGCCACCCTGGGGCCCCGGACGCTGCACTGATCCGCCGGTGACCTGGGCGCTTCCAACTGCCCGAGCCACTTTTTTGTTCCCCTTTCCAATCAAACCTAAAACGAAAGAAAGCAACCAGCCATGAGCATTGAAATGATCGAGACCGAAGAGTTCAACATGGGCACGCAGATCAAGGTGATCGGCGTTGGCGGCGGCGGCGGCAACGCGGTCGAACACATGATCGACTGTGCGGTGCAGGGCGTCGAATTTGTCTGCGCCAATACCGACGCACAGGCTCTGGCGCGCAGTTCTGCGCATCGGACGATTCAATTGGGCACCAGCGGGCTGGGCGCCGGCAGCAAGCCTGACAAAGGCCGGGACGCTGCGCACGCGGCCGAAGACGCGATCCGCACCGCGATCAGCGGTGCCCACATGCTGTTCATCACGGCCGGCATGGGTGGCGGCACCGGCACCGGCGCAGCGCCGGTGATCGCGCGCGTGGCCAAGGAGATGGGCATCCTGACCGTCGGCGTGGTGACGAAGCCGTTCGACTGGGAAGGCGGCCGGCGCATGACGAACGCGGAAGTCGGCCTGCAGGAACTTGAAGCGAACGTCGATTCGCTGATCGTGGTGCTGAACGAGAAGCTGCTCGACGTGCTGGGCGACGAGATCACGCAGGACCAGGCTTTTGCGGAAGCCAACGACGTGCTGAAGAACGCGGTCGGCGGCATCGCCGAGATCATCAACGTGCCGGGCCACGTGAACGTCGACTTCGAGGACGTGCGCACCGTGATGGGTGAGCCGGGCAAAGCCATGATGGGCACCGCCGCAGCGGAAGGTCCGGATCGCGCCCGCATCGCGGCCGAGCAGGCGGTGGCCTGCCCGCTGCTGGAAGGCATCAACCTGTCCGGCGCCAAGGGCGTGCTGGTGCTGATCACGGCAGCGAAAGGCTCGCTCAAGCTGGCCGAATCGCGGCTGGCGATGAACACGATCCGCGATTACGCATCGCCTGAAGCGCACGTGATCTATGGCACCGCTTATGACGAAAGCCTGGGCGAGCAAATTCGCGTCACGGTGATCGCCACGGGTCTGTCGCGCAGTGCCGGACGCCGCACGGCACCGCCGTTGCAGGTGATCCGCACCGGCACCGATGGCGGCGCGCCGTTCTCCATGTCGAATGTGATCGCAGCGGCCGGCGTGGCCAACAACAGCAATCAGCCCGACTACACAGGCCTGCAGCCTCCCACCGTCTGGCGCAGCGGCCGCAGCGCGTCAGCGAAGGTCGATGCGTTGTCGGCCGGGGGCATGGACGACTTCGAAATTCCGGCGTTTCTGCGCAAGCAGGCTGATTGAGGACCACTGGCGTTTGAAGCCCCCGCTTCCTGGCATCTGGCTCTTGCCTGCTGCCATCCCGGAAGTGGGTGGGGCATGCGCGCTCTGACGGAGCCTGCGCCCATGTGGCCGTTGGGTTGATGGTGCACTGGTTTGTCAGGGCAAGCAACGATGTCGGCGCGATTGACCTACGGGGAGCGCTTGTCCGTCCTGTTGGGTGCACAGCGCATGCTTTTGCGTAATTGAGCACTGTGCTGTCCGACAGATGTCACAAATGTAAAATTGGCGTGACGTGATACAACAAAGAACCCTCAAGTCAGTCAGCAAGGCGGTCGGCGTGGGCCTGCACAGTGGGCGGCGCGTCGAGTTGACATTGCGTCCCGCGCAGCCTGACACCGGCATCGTGTTCCGGCGTGTCGACCTGGTCCAGCCAGTCGACATTCCAGTCTCGGCACGGTCCGTCACCGATACCCGACTGGCGTCCACGATTTCGGCAGGCGATGCAACCGTGCATACGGTCGAGCACCTGATGTCGGCATGTGCTGGGCTCGGCATCGACAATCTCTACATCGACATCAATGCGGAAGAGGTGCCGATCCTCGATGGATCGGCTGCATCCTTCGTGTTCCTGCTGCAAAGCGCCGGCATCGAGTTGCAGCGTACGCCCAGGCGTTTCATTCGGCTGCTGCAGCCGGTCGAGGTGCGCGAGGGCAGCGGCACGGACGCCAAATGGGCGCGATTGGTGCCCTGGCATGGATTCAAGCTCGGCTTTGAGATCGACTTCCGCCATCCGGCAGTCGATTCGACCGGCCAGCGCGTCGAGTTTGACTTTTCGTCCGGCTCTTACGTGCGCGACATCGCACGGGCCCGGACGTTCGGCTTCACACGCGATGTGGAGGCCATGCGCGCCAACGGGCTGGTGCTTGGCGGCGGCTTGGACAACGCGATCGTGATGGATGACTATAAAGTGCTCAACAGCGACGGCCTGCGCTACGAGGACGAGTTCGTCAAGCACAAGATTCTGGATGCGATCGGGGATCTGTACCTGCTGGGCAAGCCATTGCTGGCCGCTTACAGCGCGTTTCGATCCGGTCATGCGCTGAACAATCGTCTGTTGCGCGCGCTGCTTGACCAGCCTGCCAGCTACGACATCGTCAGCTTTGACAAAGCCATCCAGGCACCTGCCGGGTTTGCGAAACCGGCGCTGGCTTGGTGAAGCGCTGGTACGGCAGGGGTGTGTGCAGTCTCTTCTGCATCACGTCGATGTCGACTCCACCGCTTACGCCTGATATTGGCTGGCGCGGCACACAGCCACTGAACGAAGTGTTCTCTTGCTGATCGTCCGCGGCGCGTTTTTCTTGTTGCTTGCGGCAGCAGCGGTCTGTTTCGGGATTTATGCGGCCACCGGTGACATGCGCTATCGCCGCATCGGCTTGGCGACCTTCAAATGGACGCTGGTCGCAGCCGCTGTCTTTTTTATCGTGCTGATCGCGCAGCGCGTCTTCACCGAGCCAAGCTGACGAACGGGCCAACGCGCGGTCTGGCAGGCCGCTGTTCAATGGTTGCGGCCGGCCGCATACCTTGAACTGCTTCGGCGTGCGCGCGGATTCGCCATTGCGAGGTGCTCAATCGTCCGGCCCGCGTGCGCGTGGGTGATCGCCAGGCCAAGCGCATCGGCTGCATCGGTGCCCGGCGGGCGCGCCAAGCCGAGTAGCCGTCGTACCATTTCCTGTACCTGTGATTTGGCAGCGTGGCCATGGCCGACCACCGCCTTTTTCATCTGCAACGCGGTGTACTCGGTCACGCTGAGCTGGCAGGCAACCAATGCTGTCAGGCAGGCGCCGCGCGCCTGGCCAAGCAGCAGGGTCGATTGTGGGTTCACGTTGACGAACACGATCTCGACTGCCGAAGCGGTTGGCTGATAACGTTCATGCACTTCGCAAATGCCGTCGAACAGGGCTTTCAGCCGGCCGGCCAGATCGACCAGCGGCAAATGCATCGTGCTGATCGTGCCGCTTGCCACGTAATGAAGCGCGCCGCCTGCACCTACGTCCAACACACCAAATCCGGTACAGCGCAATCCAGGGTCAATACCAAGAATCCTCATGGCAGCGGATGCTAGTCGATGAGCGGTGCATCAGGCCGCCCGGATGCGGACACGATCGGTCGCGTGCGGCGTCCTGTATAGGCGGAGCGCTTCCGCTCAGGACGCTGCCGGGCCGTCGGTGGCACGCGAGGCGGCTGCGCCCGCACGCCGCGGAATGCGGTCGCCATCGAGCAGTTTCTCGATGCGCAGGAACACGTCGGCGCGTGAGAATGGCTTGACCATGAAGTCATCCGCGCCCATACGCTGTACGTAGCTGGCCTCGGTGGCTTGCGCATTGGTGCTCATCATGATCACAGGCACGTCGCGGGTGCGCGGATCGCGGCGCAGCGCCCGCAGCGTGTTGAAACCACTCAGCCCGGGCATTGCGACGGCCAGGAAAATCAATTCTGGCGCCATGCTGAACGCCAGTTCCAGGCCACGCTCGCCACCGACCGCCTCAATCGGCTCCAGCTTGTTTTGTCGCATCAGCCGACGGAGTCCGCTGATGAGTGCGAAAGATTCGTCGATGATCAACACGCGCGTGCCGGCCCGCGGATTGGCGCGAACCGCGCGCCGCAGATTTGCGCCGGCCGCGTTGGCTTCGAGCGCGTCAGCGCTCAATGGCGCTGCTGAGGAGTCACCGAACTGCGACGGCCCGAACTCGGAGTATTCGTCGTGCTGAATGTCGAGGTCGAAGTTCAACTCGGCCGGCACCGTGTTTGCCATGCTGTTGTCTAGGTCGGCATACCCACTGGAAGTCAGATGCGAACCGCTCCAGGATTTGGAATCATCTGAACGCTCGCCAGAGGTAGGCACCTGCGGCTCGGCCCGGGTATTTCGACTTCGCAAGATTTTCTTCAGCAACCCCATGATCGATTTCGCTTTTTTATCAGGGCTCGAGTGGCCGCTGGACTCTTTGGCTGTGCATCTCGAAGGTGGTTGAAAGTGTAGGCATGTTTGATCAGGTTAACAAATCGGGCTTGGCGCGGCGTTGCTGGCTCGCCATGCGCACAATCGAGGCATGTCTTCGCTGAAACTGGAAGTGGCCGCGCATGCTGCGCGGCTGGTCGTGGAAGAGGGCCTGGAGTACGGTGCCGCGAAACGGCACGCGCTGCAACTGCTTCGGGTGCCGATGGCGCGCGCCGCGCAGCCGACCAACGATGAAGTGGAGGATGCGGTCCGCGAGCACATCGAGTTGTTTCATGCGGACAGTCAGGCAGCCGAAATCGCGGCATTGCGTCGACTCGCGTTGCGGTGGATGGAACAGATGGCACCTTTTCGTCCACATCTGACTGGCGCGGTCTGGCGCGGTACCGCAACGCGGCGTTCGGATATCCACATTCAGCTGTTTTGCGACGATTCCAAATCCGCCGAAATCGCGCTGATCGATCAAGGCGTGCCCTTTCAACCGCAGCGTGTCGTCGGCATCCGGGGTGAGCCGGTTGACGCGTTGGGCTTTTCCTGTCGTTGTGAGGAGATCGACGAATCGATCGGTATCTACTTTGTGGTCTACGACCACGATGATCTGCGTGGCGCGCTGAAGCCGGATGCGAAAGGGGGGGCACGTCGCGGCGACACCGCCGCGTTGCGCCGGTTACTGCAACAGGAGCACCACCAGCCATGACTCCATCTGACGAGCCGCGGGATGGCAGCAAGCACGGTCGCTCTTCCTCTGCTGAGCTGCCGGGGCACCGGCGGCACTGGTTGATCGCAGTGACAGCCTCGGTTGCCACCGCTGCGGGGTTTGCGATCGCGTCGCGTCATGGAGGAAGCGGCGTTGCGATGACCGACCCTGTTGCCGAAGCCTTCCTGCAACAGTCTTTCAGCACGCCAGATGGCGCCGAGCTGTCATTTTCCGCGTTGCGTGGCGCACCCCTGTTGGTCAATTTCTGGGCGCCGTGGTGTGCCCCTTGTGTGGAAGAACTGCCGATGCTGGATATCTTCTATCAAGCGCAGCGCCGTCGCGGGTGGCAGCTGGTGGGGCTGGCCGTGGATCAGGCTGGCGCTGTCCAGCGGTTCCTGCAGGCCGCCCCGGTATCATTTCCGGTTGCCCAGGCGGGGCTGGCGGGCATGCAGTTGTCCCGGCAACTTGGCAATGAGGCTGGCGGCCTGCCGTTCAGTGTGCTGTTTGATGCAGGCGGCCGTATTCACCGGCGCAAGCTGGGCCAGTTGTCACGTGAGGAGCTGAATGCCTGGGCCAGCACGTTGTCCTGAACCGGACAGCGCTGTTGCCGTGCAGCGTCGGACGGATTGGCAGCCGGATTGAAACCTGCGACGATCAATAGTCTGAATTCAATTGAAATGATGCACGATCGTTGCACGAAAGCGTAGTTTGTATGGATTTGCGGAAACTGAAGACTTTGATCGACTTGGTCTCAGACTCGAATGTGACTGAACTCGAGATCACGGAGGCGGACGGGCGGGTACGCATTGTCAAAAGTGCGCCGATGGCTGGTTCGCCTGCCGTATACGCCGCTGAGCCGGCACGCCCGATGCCGCTTACAGCGAGCCAGTTGCAGGCAGAGAACCTGGCCGCTCCGTCGGCACCTGCGGTACAGGCTGGCCACGCCGTCAAATCGCCGATGGTGGGCACGTTCTATCGTGCAGCAAGTCCAGGCGCAAAGCCGTTCGTCGACGTCGGTTCGGTGGTCAAGCAAGGGGAGACCATCTGCATCATTGAGGCGATGAAAATCCTCAACGAGATCGAGACCGACAAATCCGGCACCATCCTTGAGATCCTCTGTGACAACGGGCAGCCGGTCGAGTATGGACAGCCGCTGTACGTGATCGGGTAAATGGGATCCATCTCCAGGCTTCGCGCACTTCGCGCGGCGTTCGCCAACTCCCTTGCAGCGGGTGGCGCCTGCAGCCTGTCAAAGCCAGCACCGCGGCTCCTGTTGGACTTGAATGTGCGGGTCTTACTCTTCGTATGTAGCACGCACGCCGTGAAAAACTGAAATGCGTCTTTCGTCCTTGACTGTCTTGCTGGCAAGTGCATGTTGGATCGGACCCGAGCCGCTAGGCGTTTAGTTGATGTTCAAAAAAATACTGGTTGCCAATCGTGGCGAGATCGCATTGCGGATCCAGCGCGCCTGCCGCGAACTGGGTGTGAAGGCCGTCATGGTCTATTCCGAAGCCGACCGTGATGCCAAGTATGTGAAGCTGGCCGACGAAGCGGTCTGCATCGGTCCGCCGCCATCGGGCCTGAGCTACCTGAATATGCCTGCGCTGATCTCCGCTGCTGAAGTCACCGATGCGGAAGCTGTGCATCCCGGCTACGGTTTCTTGAGCGAAAACGCCGACTTCGCCGAACGGGTTGAGAAGAGCGGCTTCCAGTTCATCGGCCCGACGCCCGAGTCGATCCGGATCATGGGCGATAAGGTGTCGGCCAAGCAGGCCATGATCAAGGCCGGCGTGCCGTGCGTGCCCGGCTCTGCGGGTGAGTTGCCGGACGACCCGGCGCAAGTCCGGCGCATTGCGCGCACGGTCGGCTATCCAGTCATCGTGAAGGCTGCTGGCGGCGGCGGTGGCCGCGGCATGCGGGTGGTGCATACCGAAGCCGCACTGCTCAATGCGGTCCAGATGACCAAGGCCGAAGCGGAAGCTGCTTTCGGCAATCCCGCGGTGTATATGGAGAAATTTCTGCAGAACCCGCGCCATATCGAGATTCAGATACTGGCCGACAAGCACCGCAACGCGGTCTACCTGGGCGAACGGGACTGCTCGATGCAGCGGCGCCACCAGAAGATTCTGGAAGAGGCGCCGGCGCCAGGTATTCCGCGCAAGCTGATCGAGAAGATCGGGCAGCGATGCGTTGAAGCCTGCAAGCGGATCGGGTATCGCGGCGCCGGCACTTTTGAGTTTCTATACGAAGACGAGGAGTTCTACTTCATCGAGATGAACACGCGCGTGCAGGTCGAGCACCCGGTGACCGAATGGATCACTGGCGTGGACATCGTGAAGACCCAGATCATGGTGGCGGCCGGCGAGAAGCTGCCATTCACGCAGCGTCAGATCGAATTGCGCGGCCATGCGATCGAATGCCGCGTGAATGCGGAAGACCCATACCGCTTCATCCCGTCACCGGGCCGCATCACCGTCTGGCATGCGCCGGGTGGCCCCGGCGTGCGGGTTGACACGCACATCTACACGAACTACTTCGTGCCGCCGAACTACGACTCGATGATCGGCAAGATCATTGTGCACGGCGATACGCGGGAGCAGGCACTGGCGCGCATGCGCACCGCGTTGGCGGAAACGCTGGTGGAAGGCATCAACACCAACATTCCACTGCACCGTGAACTGATGAGCGATGCGGGTTTTTGCACCGGCGGCACCAATATCCACTATCTGGAAGAGTGGCTGGCCCAGCGCCAGCGCTAGCCAGGCCCGGGCTGACCTTCTCCCTCTTACTCTCCCCATGAAACTGCTTGACAGGCTGCAGCGGCGCCAACTCGCATGATGGTCGAGTTGCGTTTGCATTGTGGTGAGGCTGATGTCGAGGCGATCAGCGACTTGCTTGAAGCTGCGGGCGCTGCCAGCGTGGCCGTCGAGGATGCCGATGCAGGCACGCAGGCGGAGCAGGCGCTGTTCGGTGAGCCAGGCATGCCTGGGCTTGCTGCGCAAGGCTGGCAGCAATCGCTGCTTTGCGCATTGTTTGCCGATGTCGATTCGGCATGTCGGGCCAATCGGCTGCTGAACGAACATTTCGATGACGACCGCTGTCGCATCGACGAACTGCGCGACGTGCCTGAGCAGGACTGGGTGCGCCTGACCCAACATCAGTTCACGCCGGTGTTCATCGCGGATGGATTCTGGATCGTGCCGAGCTGGCATGAAACACCGGCGGTGTCGCGCCGTACGATCCGGCTCGATCCCGGCCTCGCGTTTGGCACCGGTACGCACCCGACCACGCAAATGTGCCTGCGCTGGATCGCAGCGCACCCCGGCCGATTTGCGCGGGTGCTCGACTACGGTTGCGGCTCCGGCATCCTGGCCATCGGCGCTGCGTTGCACGGCGCGACTGACATCGACGCCGTCGATATCGATGAAGCCGCGCTGGTCGCCGCCCGTGTGAACGCTCAGGCGAATGCCGTGCATCTGCGCGTCGGCCCGCCGGAGCAGGCGGGGGGTGAATACGAACTGGTGCTGGCCAATATCCTTGCGTCTCCGCTCAAGGTGCTGGCGCCGCTGCTCGTGTCCAAGCTGGCCGCAGGCGGTGCATTGCTGCTGGCCGGTGTGCTGGAGCGGCAGGCCGACGAACTGGTCGACGCCTACGCGCCGTTCCTCGCAGTCGAGGTGGCGGACGCACAGGACGGTTGGGTGCTGCTGAGCCACGTGGGCTGACAATTGCGCGGTGCCGTCTTCGCGGCCCGCTGCACGCACTGGCCGGAACGCGCTTGCGAAGGCTGCCTACAATCCACCGCGCCATGCATCTGATCGTCTGCTGCCCCGGTTGCAATACTCGATTCCGGGCCAGTCAGGACCAACTGCGCATCGCGGATGGCTGGGTGCGCTGTGGACGATGCGGGTACGGCTTCGATGGAGGCCGCCAGTCGCTGCCTGCGCCAGCCAGCGCAGCGGGACAGGCTTCGTTGCTGCAGCGTGCGTCGAGCGAGATGGGCGGCAGCTTCGAACCACTTGCGATGCGTGACCCGAGGTGGCAGGAGCCGACGCCGCGGGCAGACCGGTCGGCGTTGCCGCCACCAGCGCCGCCGCCAATCACGCCGGTCTTCCTGCGTGACGCGGATGCGGTCAGGCAGCCAGTCGGGCGCGGATGGCATGGCCTCGGTGGATTGGCCGGTATTGCGCTCGCCGCGCTGCTGCTTGCACAAGTATTGATGCAGCATCGCGATTGGCTGGCTGCACGCGTGCCGGCAACCGCCCCGGTGTTGCACCGGGTCTGCGACTGGCTGGGTTGCGCCGTCGCACCGCCGCGTGAGATCGATGCAATCGCGATCGTCAATTCGTCGCTGACCAAAACAGGTGCGCAAGGCTATCGCCTGTCGGTTGCCGTGAAGAACCGGTCCGATCTGCGCCTTGCGATGCCAGCCATCGAAGTGAGCCTGCTCGATCTGAACGAGCGCGTCGTGCTGCGCCGTGTATTGCCGGCGCGCGACTTCGGGGCTGATGATCTGCTTGAGCCACGCGCCGAGTGGACCGGTGCGGTCGGCTTCAAGCTGATCGACGGATCTGAGCGAATCGCTGGCTATCGGCTGCTCGCGTTCTATCCGTGAGCGCAGGGTTTCTCCAACTTTTTCCTTAACGAGAATTGCCTACGCACATGCTGCAGCGATCGACCTCACCCAGCACCATCCGCACGGTCATCTGCGGCTCGCTCGCGTTTGACACGATCATGGGATTTCCTGGCCGCTTCGCCGAGCAGATCCTACCTGGCCAGCTGCACATCCTCAACGTGTCGTTCCTGGTGCCGACCTTGCAGCGCGAGTTCGGCGGTTGCGCCGGCAACATCGCCTATGCGCTCAAAAGTCTCGGCGGTGCGCCCGTGCCGATGGCCATGCTTGGCAGCGATGGCGATGACTATCTGCAGCGGCTGCAGACATTGGACATCGACACCTCGCGGGTGCGGCGCAGCCTGGATTCATTCACCGCCCAGGCGATGATCATGACGGATCGGGACAACAACCAGATCACCGCGTTCCATCCTGGCGCGATGCAGCAGGCGCACCTGAACCGGCTGGACGACCCGCAGGACATCGCGCTTGGCATCATCGCGCCTGACGGGCGGGACGCGATGCTGCTGCATGCCGAACAACTGGCTGCTGCCGGCATCCCGTTCGTGTTCGATCCAGGTCAGGGCCTGCCGATGTTCGACGGCAGGGAACTCCTTCATTTCATCGAACTGGCCAGTTGGGTCACCGTGAACGACTACGAGGGCAGCATGCTGTGCGAGCGCACCGGTCTCAAGCGGGCCGATCTCTCAAGGCGGGTGCGTGGTTTGTTCGTCACCCTGGGCGCAGCAGGCTGCGAGGTATGGCAAGACGGCGCCGTCGTCACGGTGCCGGGTGTGGCGCCAACAGCTGTCGTTGATCCAACCGGATGCGGCGACGCCTGGCGCGGTGCGCTGCTGTTCGGATTGGCACAGCAATGGCTGCTGGTGCGTTGTGCGACGTTGGGCAACCACGTCGGTGCGCTCAAGGTCGCGCAGCGTGGACCGCAAAACTACGCGATCGACCAGCAGGTACTGGCCGCTTTCTGACCAGGCACCGACACGGTAGGTGCTCTCAGGCGAACTTTGCCATCCGCGCGTGACGAGCTGGTTTACACAGCTGGGTAAAGCACCACTTCCGGCCTTGTTGGAGCGATCGGAAGTGGTGTGCGCAAAACGGCGATGCGTTGCGCGAGCAGTCCTCGTCAGGGCTTGCCCGAGGTCGGAAACGGCCAGGCCGCTTGCGGATTCAGCGTGGTCTGCGCAGCGGATGACGTCGCCGGGGAGGCCTCGTCGCCGGCCGGTGGTGTCGCCTGTGATGCTTTCTTGGTCGCACCAGGTTTTCGGGCTGACGATTTCTTCGCCGCAGGCATTGCTTTCTTCGAAGGCGTCTTGGCGGCAGTCGATTTTTTTGCAGTCACCGACTTCTTGGAAGCAACCTTTTTCGATGCAGCCTTCTTTGCGGGTGCTTTCTTCGCCGCGATTTTCTTGGTCGCGGTCTTCTTTACCCCGACCTTCTTTGCAGTCACTTTCTTTGCCGAAGCCTTTTTCGCGGGTGCTTTTTTCGCTGCGACCTTTTTGGTTGCAACCTTCTTCGCCGATGCTTTCTTCGCAGGCGTCTTCTTCGCCGCGGTCATCATCTTCTTTGCCGCGACTTTCTTCATCGGCATCTTCTTGGCGGCTGCCTTTTTGGCAGGTGCCGTTTTCTTCGCGCCGACTTTTTTGGCCGCAGTCTTCTTCGCAGCGGTTTTTTTCGCAGTTGCCATCGTTATCTACTCCTTGATCCAGTTTTGCAACGAGCACTTCACGACCGCTTTCTCTTCTAAAAACGCGGACGCCAAGCGATCCAGGTGGCCGAGCTTGAACGCCCAGTCACATGAATACGGAAAGCACGCTGCGCTGGTGCCGGACCAGACGGTCCCACCCAGGCACGAGCATGCAAAATTCGAGCGCATCGACGAGGGCGGCGACATCGGTTGCAGAGTTGGCATGTGCCTCGCTTCGGCCGTCAATCCCAAGACAGCGCGCCGCCGGACTGGTACTCGATCACACGCGTCTCGAAGAAGTTGCGTTCCTTCTTCAGGTCGATCATTTCGCTCATCCACGGAAACGGGTTTTCTTCGCGCGGAAACAGCGCTTCCAGCCCGATCTGTGTCGCGCGCCGGTTCGCGATGTAGCGCAGGTAACCCTTGAACATCGATGCGTTCATGCCCAGCACGCCGCGCGGCATCGTGTCTTCGGCATAGCGGTATTCGAGTTCGACCGCACGGTGGAACACCGCCGTGATCTCGGCCTTGAACTCGGCCGTCCAGAGCGACGGGTTCTCGAGCTTGATCTGGTTGATCAGGTCGATGCCGAAATTGCAGTGCATCGACTCGTCGCGCAGGATGTACTGGTACTGCTCGGCCGCGCCGGTCATCTTGTTCTGCCGACCGAGTGCGAGGATCTGCGTGAAGCCGACGTAGAAGAACAGGCCTTCCATCAGGCATGCAAACACGATCAACGACTTGAGCAGCGTGCGATCGTCTTCAAGCGTGCCGGTCTTGAAGTTCGGGTCCATGATGGCGCCGATGAACGGCAGCAGGAACTGGTCCTTCTCCCGGATCGACGGCACTTCGTTATAGGCGTTGAAGATCTCGGATTCGTTCAGGCCGAGCGATTCGACGATGTACTGATACGCGTGCGTGTGGATCGCTTCCTCAAACGCCTGGCGCAACAGAAACTGGCGGCACTCGGGCGCCGTGATGTGGCGATAAGTGCCCAGCACGATGTTGTTCGCAGCCAGCGAGTCGGCCGTCACGAAGAAGCCGAGATTGCGTTTCACGATGCGCCGCTCGTCTTCGGTCAGGCCGTTCGGATCTTTCCACAACGCGATGTCGCGCGTCATGTTGACCTCCTGCGGCATCCAATGGTTCGAGCACGCCGACAGGTACTTCTCCCAGGCCCACTTGTACTTGAACGGCACCAGCTGATTGACGTCGGTCTGACCATTGATGATGCGCTTGTCGCTGGCCTTGACCCTTTGCGGCGCAGGCTGCTGATGCGACGGCTGCAACGCGGTCGTTGCATCGACCGGGCGCTGGCTCGGTGATGGAACAGCGCGCTGTTGCGGCTTGGCTTCGTTTTCCCAAATCAACATAGAAGATTCCAGTAGTCGGATTATGAAAGCATTGCTATGAATTGCATAGTGCTGATCCGCATTGCATTGAAAATATTTGTTGACGCATCACCACGCCACACATGCCTGCATCACTGACAGGCTTCGCAACCCGGGTCATCGATCGCGCAGAAGCGCACCTCGCTGCTGCCCACTTCAATATCCGATGTGCTGTCGGTGGCCATCGGTGCAGCTGCATGGCTGACCATCGACCGCGAGCCGTCCTGCTGCGATGAAACAGCGTTCAGCTGGCCGCGGCTGACCGTGCTCATCTCTGCATGCGTGGCGCTCTGCGTGCGCAGGTAATAGGTGGTCTTCAAGCCACGCAGCCATGCAAGCTTGTAAGTCTCATCGAGCTTCTTGCCCGATGCACCCGCCATGTAGATGTTGAGCGACTGCGCCTGATCGATCCACTTCTGTCGGCGCGATGCGGCCTCCACCAACCAGCGCGGCTCCACTTCGAACGCGGTGCCATAGAGAGCCTTCAACTCCTGCGGCACGCGATCGATCGGGCCCAGCGATCCGTTGAAGTGCTTCAGGTCCATCACCATCACGTCGTCCCACAGGTTGTGACGCTTCAGGTCTTCCACCAGATAGCTGTTGATGACGGTGAACTCGCCCGACAGGTTCGACTTGACCGACAGGTTGCCGAACGACGGCTCGATCGATGCATCGACGCCGACAATGTTCGAGATGGTGGCCGTCGGCGCGATCGCCACGCAGTTCGAATTGCGCATGCCGTCGGTCGCAATCTTCCGACGCAACGCAGCCCAATCGAGCTTTGAGGAGCGGTCGACCTGGACATAGCGCGCATCGCCGCCACGTGATTCGTCCAGCAGGTCCAGTGTGTCGAGCGGCAGCACGCCGCGCTCCCACAGTGATCCGGTATAACTTGCATAGCGACCACGCTCCTTCGCCAAGTCGGTCGAAGCCAGGTACGCGTAGTAGCAGATCGCCTCCATCGACTCGTCGGCGAACTGCACCGCGGCATCGCTTGCGTACGGGATGCGGAGCTCATAGAGGCTGTCCTGGAACGCCATCAGCCCCAGACCCACCGGCCGGTGCCGCAGATTCGAGTCACGCGCCTTCTTGACCGCGTAATAGTTGATGTCGATCACGTTGTCGAGCATGCGCATCGCGGTGGCGATGGTCGCGCGCAGCTTGTCGTGATCCAGCGCCTTGCCGCCATCCGCGCGGTCGATCAGATGCTGCTTCAGATTGATCGAGCCGAGGTTGCAGACCGCCGTCTCGGTGTCGCTCGTGTTCAGCGTGATCTCGGTGCACAGATTGGATGAGTGCACCACGCCGATGTGCTGCTGCGGGCTGCGGATGTTGCAGGCGTCCTTGAACGTGATCCAAGGGTGCCCGGTCTCAAACAGCATCGTGAGCATCTTGCGCCACAGGTCGGCCGCCGGCAGCCGGCGGTGCAGCTTGAGTTCGCCACGTGCGGCTTTCTCCTCATACGCCACGTAGGCCGTCTCGAACGCACTGCCGAACAGGTCATGCAGGTCCGGCACGTCGTTCGGTGAGAACAACGTCCAGTCGCCTTTCTCGATCACGCGGCGCATGAACAGGTCCGGAATCCAGTTCGCTGTGTTCATGTCGTGCGTGCGGCGGCGGTCGTCGCCAGTGTTCTTGCGCAGCTCCAGAAACTCTTCGATGTCGAGGTGCCAGCTTTCCAGATAGGTGCAGACCGCGCCTTTTCTCTTTCCTCCTTGATTGACTGCGACCGCGGTGTCGTTCACGACCTTCAAGAACGGCACCACACCCTGAGATTCGCCGTTCGTGCCCTTGATGTGGCTGCCCAAGGCGCGCACGCGCGTCCAGTCGTTGCCCAGGCCGCCTGCGAACTTCGACAGCAGCGCGTTTTCCTTGATCGATTCGTAGATGCCGTCAAGATGGTCGGGCACCGTCGTCAGATAGCAGCTCGACAGTTGCGAGCGTTGCGTGCCGCTGTTGAACAGTGTCGGCGTGCTCGACATGAAGTCGAACGAGGACAGCACTTCGTAGAACTCAATCGCCCGTGCTTCACGGTCGATCTCGTTCAACGACAAGCCCATTGCCACGCGCATGAAGAACGCCTGCGGCAGCTCGATCCGGGTCTTCTCCACGTGCAGGAAGTAGCGGTCGTAGAGCGTTTGCAAGCCGAGATAGTCGAAGCTCAGGTCGCGCTCAGGCTTCAGCGCCGCCGCCAGCCGCGGCAGGTCGAACTGCAGCAGTTGTTCGTCGAGCCGCTCGGCCTCGACGCCGCGCCGGATGAACTGCGGGAAATAATCGACATAGCCCTGCGACAGTTCGGCGAGCGTCACCTCGCGTCCCAGCACTTCACGTGCGATCGTGTGCAGCAACAGCCGCGCGGTTGCGAAGCTGTAGCCCGGGTCTTTTTCGATCAGCGTGCGCGCAGCCAGGATCGCGGCCTTCCAGACCTCATCGAGCGGCACGCCGTCATACAGGTTGCGCTGCGTCTCCAGCAGGATCGGCCCGGCCGAGACGTCGTCGCCCAGGCCGTCGCAGGCCTGCTCGACCATGCGGCGCAAGCCGTCCGCGTCGAACGCGACGCGCTCGCCGTTGACCAGCACATGCAGCGCCGGCGCAGCGGTCGGCGCGGGTGCGCCCTGGCGCGCGCGCTCCTGCGTGCGGCGTTCCCGGTAGAGCACATAGGCGCGCGCGATCTCGTGATGGCCGCCGCGCATCAGGCCGAGTTCGACCTGGTCCTGCACGTCCTCGATGTGAAAGGTGCCGCCACCCGGGCGCGAGCGCATGAGCGCGCGCACGACGGCCTGCGTCAGTTCATCGACGACTTCGCGCACGCTGGCCGATGCGGCGCCCTGGGTGCCGTGCACCGCGAGGAACGCTTTCATCATCGCCACCGCGATCTTGTTCGGCTCGAACGGCACCACGGCGCCGTTGCGCCGCATGATCTGGTAGTGGGACAGGGCGCCCGCCGCGCGATCGGCGGACGGCTGTGGCCTGGACGCCGCCGAATCGATGGACTGGACGCTGCGCGCACGGGCAGCGGCGGGAAAGCTGGTGATGTTCTGCATGAAAAGGTCAGCTCCTTGAATCGTGGAAGGGCAAAGTGGCGACACGAACGCGGTGGTTGCAGCTCACAGCGTCTGGAAAGCAGCCAGCTCCAGACGCCGTCGGATTCGG
Source organism: Burkholderiaceae bacterium (assembly GCA_965218765.1). Classification (GTDB taxonomy): domain Bacteria; phylum Pseudomonadota; class Gammaproteobacteria; order Burkholderiales; family Burkholderiaceae_C; genus JBBPYC01. The sequence goes on from CBDCLU010000006.1 coordinate 454,855, forward strand.
CTTGCTCCCTAGCTTCGACTCCGATCCATATGGTGTCATGAGACCACTATATCTAGCGTCTCTGGCACGGGCAATGCACTACCGGTAGTGTTTAACCGGAATTTTCATCGCTCGAACGTCATTGGCGAGGAAGCCGGTCAGCCACGACGAATTTCGATCATCGGCGGCAATCGCCGATGGATTCAGGCGATCTGCGGCAAAGGTCAACCAGCATGCGGGATCGGGCCCGTTTTGGGTTCGGAGCCCGCGTCCGTGCTGCCTCTGGCGAATCAGCGCAGACCCGTTCAAGTCGACGAATGGCTGCGACCGGCCACAACCGTCGGCATCGACAAATTTTTTCGTGCGACTGTCGTGTTCAAGTCACATCGGACGCGAACCGGTCGGCCGGCCAGCCGGTGTCATCGCACAGCCGGCTCCAGTCGAAGCCGGCGCCCGGATCGAATTTGCGTCCCGGCGCTACGTGCTCATGCCCGGCAACGTGACGCACCGGGTACTGCCGCGCAAGCTGCTCGCACAGCGCGGCAAGCGCCCGATACTGCGCTGGCTCGAAGCGCCCGCCCTCGAGTCCTTCCAGCTCGATGCCGATCGAGTCGTCGTTGCAGTTGTCGCGCCCGCGCCAGCACGACGCACCCGCATGCCAGGCACGCTGGTCGCAGCTCACGCACTGCCAGAGTTCGCCGTCGCGGCGCAGAAAGAAATGCGCCGACACCGCAAGGCCGCGAATCTGTTCGAAATAGGGATGTGCGCTCCAATCCAGTTCGTTTCGAAACAGCCGCAGCACGGCGTCGCCTTCGAAGCAGCCCGGCGGCAGGCTGATCGAATGCAGCACGATCAGATCGATGCAGGCGCCGGGTGGCCGTGCGCCGAAGTTCGGCGAATCGTGCCGCCGCGCGCCGCGTAGCCAGCCGTCGCGCCACAACGGCGGCGCAGCCGGGCCGTCGCTGCGGTCTGCGACCGGCCCGCTCATTCGGGCTCGTCGCTCTGCGGCACCGCGATGCCCAATCGCGCGATGCGGTAACGGATCTGACGCAGGCTCAGGCCCAGCCGTGCCGCGGTGGCGGTGCGGTTAAAGCCGGTTTCCTGCAACGCGCGCACCAGAATGTCTCGCTCCTGCCGGTCCAGAAAAGCCTGCAGGTCGGCTGGCAGCGGCCCGTCCAGCGCCGCTGGTGATGGTGCCTGCGGCGTTGTCGCGATGCGTGCGGCCTGCGGCAGCGGCTCCAGCAGCGCCATCCGGCTGTCGCCATCGGCCTGCAGCAGCTCGCCGTCACCGAGCGCGAGCGCGCGGTGCAGCAGGTTTTCCAGCTCGCGCACATTGCCCGGCAGCGGCTGGCTCGCGATCTGCTCGAATACCGCATCGGGCAGGCTCGGAGCCTCCGGCAGCCCGGAGTCGGCCGCGATGCGCGCGAGCAGCGCTTCGCACAACGCGGGCAGGTCCCCGCGCCGCTCGCGCAGCGGCGGGATGCGCAACTCGATCACGTTGAGCCGGTAATAAAGGTCCTGGCGAAACCGACCGGCCTTGACTTCCGCCGCCAGGTCCTTGTGCGTCGCGCTCACGATGCGCACGTCCACCAGTTCTTCCGCGGTGGAGCCGATCGGCCGCACGCTGCGCTCCTGGATCGCGCGCAGCAGCTTTGCCTGCATCGCAAGCGGCAGATCGCCGATCTCGTCGAGGAACAGGGTGCCGGCACGGGCCGCCTGAAAGTAGCCTTCACGGTCTTGCGCCGCGCCGGTGTAGGCGCCTTTCTTGGCACCGAAGAACTCGGCTTCCAGCAGGTTCTCGGGAATCGCGCCGCAGTTCACCGCGACCAGCGGCCCGTCGCTGCGGTGGCTGTTCGCATGCAGCGCGCGCGCCACCAGTTCCTTGCCGGTGCCCGATTCGCCGCGCACCAGCACCGGCGCCATGCTCGGCGCCACGCGCGCGATGCGCTGCTTGACCGCCAGCATCGCCTCCGACGTGCCGACCATGCGGGCCAGCGCGGCCGGGCCGCTTGCCGGCGCCGACGGCACGCTGGCGGCGGCTTGACCTGCGCGCTTCGCCGGTGCCCCGGTCGATCCCGGTGCTGCTGGCCGTTCGGCCCGCACCGCCTGCGCCACCGCCGCGCGAAACTGCTTGAGATCGACCGGCTTGGTCAGGTAGTCGAACGCGCCGCTCTTGAGCGCCTCCACCGCGTTCTCGGCCGAACCATGCGCGGTGATCACGATGCAGCGTTCGGCGCGCGCCTGCGTTTTCAGCCGGCGCAGCACGTCCAGCCCGGAGCCGTCGGGCAGCCGCATGTCGGAGATCACCGCGTCGTAGCGCTGCGCGTCGAGTTGCGCAAGCGCTTCGGCCACGTCGGCTGCGGTATCGACCCGGTAGCCTTCGCGCAGTAGGCTCAGTTCGTACAGCGTGCGCAGGTCCGGCTCGTCGTCGATCACCAGCACGCGCGGGGCCGCGTTGCCAGGGGCGTAGGACGTCGCGCTCATATCGATGTGGCTGCAGCCGGCCTCGCCAGGTCGGTGGGCAGCGTCGGTGCATCGAGGTCCAGGTCCAGCGCCGGCGCGCGAAAGGAGATCACGAACGCATTGCCCGCAAGCGGCCCGCGCCGGGTCGGTGCCACGTCGCGCCGATAGCCGATGCCCGCGCCGTACCGTTCGCACAGCTCGCGGCAGATATAGAGGCCCAGCCCGGTGGACCGGCTTTCCGAGGAGAAGAACGGCTCGAACAGGTGCTGCTCCACCGCCGGCTCCAGCGGCGCGCCGTCGCTCCAGACGCGCAGATGCGCCTGGCCCGACTCGGACAGCCAGCAATGCGCCTGCAGCGAATCGTCGAACGTCCCGGCATAGCGTGCCGCGTTGTCCAGCAGGTTGACGAGCACACGGCGCAGATGCTCGGGGTCGAACTCGACCTGGCCCGGCGCGGTCGCCAGCTGCGTCTGCACGCTGCGCGATCGAGATTTGTGCGTGTGGGTCCACTCGGCGCAGATGGCTGCCACGGCGGCGTCCAGTGCCAGCATCGGGCCGGCCGACGGCGGCTCGCCCGGTTGTGCTTGCTGCTGCCGCTGCACGCGCGAGATGTTCAGCACGTCCTCCGTGATGCGCGCCAGCCGCTGCGCGTTCTGCTGCACCATCGCAGCCAGCCGCTTGTGGTTTGGATCGACCAGATCTTCGTCGAGCAGCGCGTTGGCCTGCACGATCGCAGCGAGCGGGTTGCGGATCTCGTGCGCGACGGCCGTTGACATGCGGCCCATCGCCGCGAGCTTTTCGGTGCGCAGCCGTGCTTCCATCTCGCGCAAGTCGTGCAGAAACAGCACGCAGAGGCTTTCCGCGCCGATCGAGCGGTTGCGCGTGAGCCGCGTTCGCACGCGCAGCCGGCGCGGGCCTTGCGCTGCATGGTCGATCACGACGTCGGCCGGTTTGCTGCGCGGATGCTCGAACGCTGCCTGCACCAGATCGAGCAGCGGCCACCAGCCGGGCTCGGCGCCCAGGCTGAACGGCACGCGCGCGGTCTGCTGCATGCTGCCCAGCAGCGCGCGTGCGGCTGGATTGACGGCGCGTGCGATGCCGTCGCGGTCCACCACCGCAACGCCGTCGGCCAGCGTTTCGATCACCAGCTCGTTCACCTGCGTCTGCAGCTGCGCCGCGAGCTGGTTGCGGCGCGCCAGCCGCTCTTCCTGCGCGAGCCGCACGGCCAGCTGGTTGACCACCAGCGCCATCACGAAGTAGCCCGCTGCCACCAGCGCGGCTTCCACATAGCGTGCGGTCGCATCGGCCGGGCTGTGCCAGCCGGCCCAGGCCGCGCCCGCCAGCAGCAGCAGCGCGATGCCGGCCGCGGTGCCCAGCGCGAGCCGCAGCGAGCCGAGCACCGCCACCAGCAGCAGCGGCAGCGCGAACAAGGGCGTGTAGTTCAGGGTGCCCGGCTGCAGCAGCTGCAGCAACGAACACATCGCGATGTCGACGCCGGCCGTGCTCAGCCACTGGCGCCCGAACGCCTGCTCGGTGGCACTCGGCCGCGCTTTCAAGCGCACCACAAGCGCGGTCGCGACATAAGCCGCGCACAACACCAGCACCGCCGGGTCGATCGCCTGGCCGAGCGCAGCGATCACGAGCTGCAGCAGGCCGATCGCCAGCGCCATCAGCACCCGCGCCGTCATGAAGCCCTGCCAGAGCCGCACGAACGCCTCGTCGTCCGGCGCCGTCAGCGTGCTCGGGCCCAGGTTGGACGGCTCGAACCAGGAACGCTGCGGGTCGCGCCGGTCGGCCGGGGTGGTGGCAAAGCGCATCGGGAAAACGGCGTTCGTGAAGGTTGCAACAACCAAAAGGCGGGCAGCCGCTAGGGCGTGTGCTCGGCCTGATTCAAATGCTCGACGCTGCAGTAATAGGCGGCGTTTGCGCGCACCGCTTCCGTCTCGGGCAGATGCACGCCGCAGGTCTGGCAGCGCACCATCTCAAGCCGCGGCGGCGCGGCGGTCTTCTTCGGCGCAGCCGGCGCATCGGCGCGGCCGGCATCGCGCCCGGAGCGCCAGAGCCAGAACGCAATCATCAGCACCGCTAGAACCACCAGATACTTCATGGCGAACGCCCCAGAATCACCTCGAATACAAAGCGCGAGCCGACGTAGGACAGCAGCAGCAGGCCGGCACCCGCATACAGCATTCGCACCGCAGCGCGCCCGCGCCAGCCGAATCGCGAGCGGCCGACCAGCAGCGCGGCGAACGTGGCCCAGGCCAACAGGGAGAACACGGTCTTGTGATCCCAGACCCGATGCTGCGTGGTCAGCGCCGACGCGCCTGCCTGGCCGTACAGCTGGTCGCCGAACAGCCAACCGGCCAGCAACGTCGCCGACAGCAGCACGAAGCCGGCCAGGACGAAGCGAAACGTGAGCCGCTCGAGCGTCAACAGCGGCAAACCTTCCGAGGCGGCCGCAGGCAGTGCGTGGCGCATGCGCTTTTCCGCGCGCGTCATCAGCGCGGCATGGGCGACGGCCGCGGCGAACAACCCGTAGCTGGCCACCGCAAGCGCCAGATGCAGCGGCAACCAGGCGGATGCCGATACATGCAGCGGCGCGCCCGGAAACGGCAGCGGCAGCAGCACCGCCACGGCGCACAGACCGGCCAACACGCCGGGGCCTTGCAGCGCGGGAAAAAAGCGGCTTTCCACCGCATACACCGCCAGCACCAGCCAGGCCGTGATCGACAGCGCCGGGGCAAAGCCGAAGCGCGGCGTGCCCAGGAACAACCCCGTGATCAACGCACCGCCGTGCAGCAGCCAGCCGGCCAGCAGCAGCGCCCGGCCCGCCGTGCCGGCACTCAGATGCCGCCATGCCGGCACGGCATAAGCCAGCGCGCCGAGCGCCGACAGCAGCACGCCGGCCGGGTGGGCGCTGGCTAGAATCATCAGCCGCAGTTTACCGTTTCAAGCTCTGCTGCACGGCCTTCGGCATCGCTGCCGCGCAGGCTGCCCAGCCGCATCGATCCCGCTTTCGAGCCGGCTTTTGTGCGGTGCCGGCTCCCCGAATTCCTCCCCCCGGACCTCCCACCCCATGGCTTCCGCGCTCAGCGACAAACTCTCCCGGCTCGTGAAGGAAATGCGCGGCCAGGCGCGCATCACGGAAGCCAACGTGACCGACATGCTGCGCGAGGTACGCATGGCGCTGCTGGAAGCCGACGTCGCGCTGCCGGTGGTGCGCGAGTTCATCGCGAAGGTGAAGGAAAAAGCGCTCGGCGCCGACGTGATGGGGTCGCTGTCGCCGGGCCAGGCGCTGGTCGGCATCGTGAACCGTGAGCTGGTCGCGACGATGGGAGCCGGCATTTCGGACATCAACCTGGCCGCGCAGCCGCCTGCCGTGATCCTGATGGCCGGCCTGCAGGGCGCGGGCAAGACCACGACCACGGCCAAGCTCGCGCGGCACCTGATCCAGAAACGCAAAAAGAAGGTGCTCACGGTTTCCGGTGATGTCTATCGGCCGGCCGCGATCGAGCAGTTGAAGATGGTGACGGCGCAGGCCGGCGCCGAATGGTTCGCGAGCACGCCCGAGCAAAGGCCCCTCGACATCGCGCGCGCCGCGCTGGACCACGCAAAACGCCACTACTTCGACGTGCTGCTGGTCGATACCGCCGGCCGGCTTGCGATCGACGATGTGCTGATGCGCGAGATCAAGGACCTGCACGCCGCGCTGAAGCCCGCCGAGACGCTGTTCGTCGTCGATGCGATGCAGGGCCAGGATGCGGTCAACACCGCCAAGGCGTTCAGCGATGCGTTGCCGCTGACCGGTATCGTGCTGACCAAGACCGACGGCGACTCACGCGGCGGTGCGGCTTTGAGCGTGCGCCACATCACCGGCGCGCCGATCAAGTTCGCGGGCACCAGCGAGAAGATCGATGGCCTCGAGGTGTTCGATGCGGAGCGCCACGCAGGCCGCATCCTCGGCATGGGCGACATCGTCGCGCTGGTCGAGCAGGTCACGGCCGGTGTCGACCTGCAGGCCGCTCAGAAGCTCGCGGCCAAGGTCAAGAGCGGTGAAGGCTTCGACCTGAACGATTTTCTGAGTCAGCTGCAACAGATGAAGCAGATGGGTGGGCTGTCGAGCTTCATGGACAAGCTGCCCAGCCAGTTGTCCGCCAAGGCCGGTCAGCTCGACATGGACAAGGCCGAGCGCGATATCCGCAGGAAGGAAGGCATCGTGCAGAGCATGACGCCGCTCGAGCGCCGCAAGCCCGACATCCTGAAAGCCACGCGCAAACGCCGCATCGCGGCCGGCGCCGGTGTGCATGTGCAGGAAGTCAATCGCCTGCTCAACGAGTTCGGCCAGATGCAGCAGATGATGAAGAAGATGAAGGGCGGCGGCCTGATGAAGATGATGAAGCGCATGGGCGGTGCTGCGGGCGGCAAGGGCGGGATGCCGAAGCTGCCGTTTTGAGTGGTCGCTGCCGGCAACCACCGGCAGGCGCGTGCAGCCCTGGCCTTGGTTTTTTGCATCAAATCGGCCTGAGGCGCAGTAGGAGCAAGCGCTCTACGCTATTGTTCATATAGCAGACCGGTCTTGCCACGGACTTGCGCCCGCAGCGGATCAGACAAAAAAATAGCCGGGCCGTTGCCGACCCAGCTTGTTATCGCGGCTGCAGAGGGGTTCAGGCCGCTGCCAGCATCGCCGCGTCGCCCACCGGCCCTGCCGCATGCAGCCACGCGCGCCGCAGCACGACGGGCTCCGCGCGCTCTTCCGGAATCAACAGCCAGCCGCGCCGGCGCGATGCGGCGCCCAGCTCGATGTGGCTCATGATGACCGCCGCCGGCACCGCCAGCAACAGCGGCAGCCCGACCGGGATCAGCCAGATCAGCGCGCGCGCATCGATGCTGGCGATCACCAGAGCGAGCAGGCCGATCACGACCGTCATCGGCGCCAGGCTGGTGGCGGCAGTGCGCCAGGACAGGGCGAGCGCTTCGCGCGGAGGCGATTTCCATTCGAGCTTCCAGCCGGTCAGCGCCACCAGCACGAACAGCGAATGCGCAAGCATCCGGACCGGCGACTGCAGCAGCGCAAGCAGCGTCTCCAGCAGCGCGCTCTTGCACAGCCCATAGACGCCACCGTACTGCGCCTGCTCACCTTTCAAGAGCACGGCAGCCATGCCCAGCAAGCGCGGCAGCAGCAAAAGTACCAAAGTCAATGCCCACAAGCCGAGCAGTTCGGTCGGCAACGGCGCCAGCTCAATGCCCAGCGCGAAGTTGTCGAACAGGTAGACGCTCGACGCCGGTGCGGTGCCGCTCATCCACAGCGTGGTGCCGACGCATAAAAATAGCAGCCACAGCGGTGCCGACAGGTACGACATCGCGCCGGTTGCGAACATGGTGCGGTGCAGCGGATGCAGGCCCGGTTCGGCGATGAGCCGCGCGTTCTGCAGGTTGCCCTGGCACCAGCGGCGATCGCGCTGCAGCTCGGAGATCAGATCGGGCGGCTGCTGCTCGTAGCTGCCCACCAGATCGGCCACCAGCCAGACCTGCCAGCCCGCGCGGCGCATCAGCGCGGCTTCGACGAAGTCGTGCGACAGGATCCCGCCGCTCAGGCCACCCTTGCCCGCGATCTTCGCAAGCGCGCAGTGCGCCATGAACGGCTCGACCCGGATGATCGCGTTGTGGCCCCAGTAGTGCGATTCGCCGAGCTGCCAGAACTGCATGCCCAACGTGAACAGCCGCCCGGTCATGCGTGACGCGAACTGCTGGGCCCGTGCATGCAACGTCACGTGGCCGATCGACTGCGTCGCGGTCTGCACGATGCCGGCCTTCGGATTCGCTTCCATCAGCTTGACCATGTCGACCAGGCAGTCGCCGCTCATCACGCTGTCGGCGTCCAGCACCACCATGTAGCGGTAGTCCCGGCCCCAGCGGCGGCAGAAATCCGCCACGTTGCCGGCCTTGCGGTGCACGCGGCGCGTGCGCAGCCGGTAATAGACCTCGACCTGAGCCGAGCCGCCGGTCTGCGCCGCGAGGGCTTCGCGCAGCGTTTCCCACGCCGCGCGCTCGGCTTCGATCAGCGCGGGCTGGTTGCTGTCGGACAGCACGAACACGTCGAACTGCGTCGCATGACCGGTTGCGGCCAGCGACTCGCAGGTCGCGCGCAGGCCCGCGAACACGGTGCCGACGTCTTCGTTGCAGATCGGCATGATGACGGCGGTGCGCGCATCCCGGTTCATCGGATCGCCTTGCACCGAGGCGGCTTTCAGCGCGTGTTTGTCGCCGAACAGCGAGACCCAGAAGCCCATCAGCGCAGTCGTGAAGCCCGTCACCAGCCAGGCCGACAGCAACGCGAACAACGCGAGCTGCCCCCACTGCAGCAACACATGCGACTGCTGCGGCTGCACGCTGGAAAACAGCACGCTGGCCAGTGCCGTGACGCCGAGCGTGATGCCGAGAAACGTGAGACGACGCAAGCGCGCGGCCCGTTGCCAGGGCTGCGCGATGCCGTCGCTGCCGTCCGTACCCGCGTTGCGCCAGGCCGCCGGCGCCACTTCGCGCGCAAAGCCGAACATGGCCAGGAACAACGCCAGCAGGCTGTTCCAGAAACCGCGCCAGGGCAGCGGCGTCATCGAGCCGCGATGCACGGGCGGCGCGGTCAGCGCGTTCGGGTGCCGCTCAATGCCGGCGGTTGCGCCCGTTGCCGCAACCGTGCGGTCGATCGCCGCCTGCACCGGCCTTACTCGGGAATGACGATGTTGGACCATGTTTCGCTCAAAGTGTCGTTGCCGTGTTGAAGAAATGCGCGCAGTTCGACCGGCTTGGTCGCGTCCACGCGCGCAATGCGCAGGGTCATGCGCCAGGCCCCGGTGACGGGGTTGCGATAGACCAGGTTTTCGAGGATGCGGCCGTTCGCATCGGCGCTGGCGACCACTTGCACGCGCGCATCGGCGGCCAGGCCGTCGAGCGCCGGGCCTTTGAAATCGACCACGTACTGCACCTGGTTGCGCAGTTCGGCATCGCTCAACCGGCTCCAGCCGATGCCGCGGCGCGACTGCGTCGCATGGCCGTTCGGCGGTTGCTGCTGCGCGTCACCCTGCCAGTGCAGCCGGTACGACAGCGCCAGCGGCTCGCCCGCGGCGGGCAGCGCAGCCGGCACCCAGTACGCGACGATGTTGTCGTGCGTCTCATCGGGGATGCCGAACTGCAGCAGCTCGATGCGGCCGGGGCCCCAGTCGCCGATCGGCTCGACCCAGGCGCTCGGGCGCTGCTCGTAGCGCGCTTCGGTGTCCTGGTAATCGTTGAAATCGCGGTCGCGCTGCATCAGGCCGAAGCCTTTCGGACTTTCCAGCGCAAACGAGTTGAGGACCGCGCGGTTCGGCCTGGCCAACGGCCGCCAGAGCCATTCGCCGTTTCCGTTGGCGATCATCAGGCCGTCCGAATCGTGCACTTCGGGGCGGAAATCGCCGGGCCGCGGCTGGTTCTCGCCGGAGAAGAACATGCTGGTCAGCGGCGCGATGCCAAGCGTCCCGATCGGCTTGCCGGCTGCCGTGCGCACGAATACGCGGCTCGTGACGTTCAGCAGTGTGTCGCTGCCGGGCCGCAGCTCGAACCGGTACGCGCCGGTCGCGCGCGGGCTGTCCAGCAGCGCGTGGAACACGAGCGTGGTCGCAACCGCAGCCGGCCGCTCGATCCAGAACTCGACGAAGCGCGGGAACTCTTCCGGGCCGTCCGTGCCCGGCGTGTCGATCGCAAGACCGCGCGCCGACAGCCCGTAGTGCTGGCCCGCGCCGACCGCACGGAAATAGCTTGCGCCCAGCGCCACGAACACCTCGTCCTTGTAGGCTGGATTGTTGAGCGCGTAGTGCACCCGAAACCCCGCCAGGCCCGGGGTGCCGAGCGCGGCTTGATCGAACGTGTTCGCGCCGAAGTCGAAGTCGCTGCTGCGGTAGGGAATCGGCCGCACGCCTTCGGCCGTCACCTCGTTGATGCGCACCGGCAGCAGTTCCCGCGTCGGGTGGAAGAACATCAACTCGAACGGCAGCTCGTCCTGCCGCCACAGCGCGTGGTCCGGCTTGAAGCGGATGTCGCGCTGCTGGTCGTAGCTGAGGCCACGCAGGGTGGCCGACAGCGAATTGACAGGCGCCTGGTAAGGCGTGGCTGCGAGCGCGCGGGCCTGCGCCGTGACCTGCTCAAGACCGAACGCAACCGCCGGCGCGGCCTGCGCACCGGGCGCGATCAGCAGCAGTCCGAGCGCAGTGGCGGCGAGGCTCGCACGCCAGATACCAAAAAATGAGGGAAAGCAAAAACGCATGCCAGCATCAGTGCAAACCCTATGCCAGCGATCAAAAACACTGCTGAATCAACGATCTGTGTTGCGCAGCCCGCCGATCGGCAGCGATTATTCCTCGCCAGCGTGATATTTTCCCGCTCTATCTGTCGCCGCAGCACGACAGAAGGCCGCGAGATACCCGCCAGCGTTCAATCAGATCAACGACTTAACGCTGTCGCTGATTGGCGACGAACGCCTGCGGGCCATCGGCGACACCGGCCGGACCGGCGTCGCCGGCGCCCGTCCCAGCGCCGTTTTCCGCCTTGAAATGCCCGGGCGTCAGCCCGTTCCTCTGCAGCAGCCGATAGAACTCGGTGCGGTTGCGCTCGGCCAGCCGCGCGGCGTCGCTCACGTTGCCGTCGGTGAGCTTGAGCAAACCGACCAGATAGTCGCGTTCGAAGCGCTGCTTGGCCTCGCTGTAGCTCAACACCGGCGTCAACGCGCTGCGCAGCGCGCGCTGCACCAGCGCGAGCGGCACCAGCGGCGTGGTCGCCAGCGCGCAGGTCTGCTCGACCACGTTGAACAACTGGCGCACGTTGCCGGGCCAAGCGGCCGTGGTCAGCGCTTTCAAGGCCTCGGGTGCAAAGCCGGACACGCGCTTTTGATACTTGGCCGCCAGTTGCTGCAGAAAATGATTCGCCAGCAGTGCGATGTCCTCCCGCCGATCGCCGAGCGGCGGCAGCTGCAGGCTCACCACGTTCAGCCGGTAATAAAGGTCCTCGCGAAACTGGCCGGCCGCCAGCGCCGCGTCCAGGTCCCGGTGCGTGGCCGAGATGATGCGCACGTCCACAGGCGTCGCCGCGGTCGCGCCGACCGGGCGCACCGCACGCTCCTGCAGCACGCGCAGCAGCTTGACCTGCAGCGCTCCCGGCATGTCGCCGATCTCGTCGAGCAGCACGGTGCCGCCGTTCGCGGTCTGGAACAGGCCCGGGTGCGCGCGCACGGCATCGGTGAACGCGCCTTTCACATGGCCGAACAATTCGGACTCGAGCAGGTTCTCTGGAATCGCGCCGCAGTTGATCGCGACGAACGGTTGTTCGGCACGCGGGCTCGCGCGGTGGATCGCCTGCGCGAGCAGCTCCTTGCCGGTGCCCGACTCACCGAGCAGCAGCACGGTCGCGTCGGTCTGTGCGACCAGCCGCGCCTCGGCCAGCAGATCGGCCATGCGGCTGGAACGGCTCACGATGCCGGCGCGCCAGCGCTGGTCGGCCACGGCCGGCGGCGCGCCGGTGCCTGACGCGCCGCCCGCAGCGGGGCCCGCAAATGCGAGCGCCTCGCGGATCTTGCCGAGCAGCTCGCGCCCGTCGAACGGTTTCGTGAGGTAGGTGAACACGCCGCGCGCGGTCGCTTCCACCGCATCGGGAATGGTGCCGTGCGCGGTCAGCAGGATCACCGGCAGCGACGGGTGCCGCTCGCGGATGCGGTCGAACAGCGCGAGCCCGTCGCGGCCGGGCAGCTGCACGTCGCTGAGCACGAGTTGCGGGCGCTCGATATCGAGCTGAGCAAGCGCGGCCTCGGCCGAATTCACCGCGCTGACCGTATAGCCGGCCGCGCCCAGCCGCATCGACAGCAGCCGCAGCATGTCGGGGTCGTCGTCGACCACCAGGATGTGCGGGCGCGAACGGGCGCTATCGGGTATCTCGGGCATTGAAATCGGCTCTGCGGGGACCGAAGGTGGAGCGGCGCAGGCTGCACATCGGACGATATCGTGGCGCCCGTTCGCGCCTGGCGCCAACAGCTTCACAAACCATCATCGCGGCCCGGCCGGCACGGCCGCCGCGCCGCTGGCAGCCGGAGCCGCCGGTGGCGGCTGCAGCACCGGCGGATCGGGCGGTGCCGGACCCAGGCTGCGTTCGATCGCACGCACCGCTTCCAGCCGCTGCGTCGCTTTGGCAAGCCGCTGGCGCTGCTCGCGCAACTGCTGTTCGGTGCGTTCGAGTTGTTCCTCTAGCCGCCGCTGCTCGGCAAAACGCGCCGCCAGCAGCCGCGCGAGCGGCTTGATCGGCTGGGCGTCCGGGTGCGCGCTGTTCGCAACCGTCTGTGCCAGTTGCTGCGCGCGGCCCAGATCGGCGCCCGGGCGAATCTGGCCGAGCACCAGCGCGAGCTGCAGCTGCTGCACGGGCGAATCCGCACCGTTGCCGGCGGCGTCTTTGCGGCCGTTGCCGCGCATCGGTGCATTGGCCCGACTGAGTTCGCGCGCGCGCTCGGCCGGCGACGCGCTGCGCATGCGGTCGGCGAACTCGAGCAGCGACCGGGTCGGATCGATCGCGGCTGCGTGTGCATCCGGCCGCGCTGCATCGAGCCCGCAATGCGTGAGGGCCGGCAACGGCTCGGAACAAAACACGGTGCCGGCCGGCTGCGCAGCGGCAGTGTCCGGCAGCGGCTGCGATCGCGCATCCGATCGCAGCCGCAACGAAATCGGCGTTGCCGGCGCCCGCGGCTCGTCAGGCAACGCATTCTGTCCGGTTGCGCAGCCACTCCAGGCACCGGTCGCGCACAGCATCACCACGCCGTTGACGAGTCGCATGGGCAGTCGCTGGGTCATGCGGATTGCCTGGAGGAGTTCCGGCAACAGCCGGGCGAAAGCAGCATGGCCAGCGGGTGGGCTTCAGATTTCAGCATGCGGCAATTCGATCCGGAATCGGCTGCCGGCACCAGCTTCGGCGCCAGACCCGCCATTCGGCAGCAGTTCAATAGTCCCACCGTGCGCCACGACGTACTCCCAGACGATCGACAAACCGATGCCGCTGCCGCGCGGGCCTTCCGCGCTCTGGCGCTGGCCCCGGTAGAACGGCTCGAAAATTCGCGCGCGGTCCGACTCAGCGACGCCTGGGCCCTGGTCCTGCACGTCGATGCGGCTCCAGGCCGCCTGGCGGCTCAGCTCGAACCGGATCAGGCCGCCTGCCGGCGAGAACCGGATCGCGTTGGACAGCAGGTTGGCAATCACCGTGCCGAGCTTGGCAGCGTCGACCGGCTCGACCAGCGCCGGGCCGTCGATGCGCACCTCGACCGCACGCGCCTGCCACTGCAGCCGCTGCGCTTCCACCTGCTGCTCGATCAACAGGCGCAGGTCGGTCGGCTCGCGTTTCAATTGATTCGCTTCGAACGCGGCCGCGTTGAAGCGCAGCAGCGCCTCGATCTGGCTTTGCAGCGACTGTGTGTTGTGGCTCAGGATGCGGGCGATCTCGCGCTGATCGGCGCTCAAGCTGCCCGCGGTGCCGTCCTCCAGCAGCGCGACGCCTTCGGTGAGGGCTGCCAGCGGCGTCTTGATTTCGTGCGAGACGTGCCGCAGAAAGCGCGTCTTGTCGGCATCGAGCTGCACCAGCCGCAGCCGCAGCCATTCGAGCTGGCGGCCAATGCGGCGCACGTCGGCCGGGCCGTTGATCGTGATCGGGTGATCCAGCCGGTTTTCTCCCATGCCAAAAATAGCGCGCTCGATCCGTTTGAACGGGCGCGACAGCCACAGGCCGAGCGCTACCGCAAGCAGCAGTGCCAGCGCCACCGCGGCGGCCACCAGACGGGTCAGCCGGGCCCGGCTGGTCTGCAGCTGCTGCTGCAGCAGCTGGCGGCGTTCCTCGATCGTGTGGCGGGCCTCCTGCGCGATCGCGGTGTTGGTGCCGGCCAGCTCCCGGAACGCAGCGGCCACCTGCGTGTCGCGCTCGGCCGGCGACCGGGCCCCTTGCGCGATCGTCGCGACGATCGTCTCCAGCTGCGCCTGCCACTGGCTGATCAGCCGCGCGGGCACGTCCGCCCAGTTCAGCGAGGCCAGTGTCTCGCGGCTGTCGCGCTGGGCCTGCGCGAACCGTTCGCGCAACACCGCGTCGTCCAGCGCGATCGACTGGCGCGCAGCACGCTCCATCACCACGCTGCGTTCATCGAGCAGCTGCACCGCCGCGCTCAGGCTCAGCGCCTGCACCGCGAACGAGTCGCCGCGCGCCATCAGTTCGTCGAACGACGCGACCGCACGCAGCGCGACCGCGCCCGGCAAGGCAGCGATCAGCAGGAACGCGACCAGCAGCAGCCGCGCGAAGCTGCCGAAATCCTGCGCGCGCGTGGTCGCCGTGCGCGCCTGCGCCGTGCCACCTTGAGGCAATGCGGACAGCGTGTTGGGCAAGGGCTGCGCCGCCTGCATGGTCGATCGTCGGGTTGAACCGCGGAGGCGGGGGCGCGGATGGTGCGGTCAGACTGGCGCGTGGGCTGCGAACCGCGCGGCCATATCTGTGGCACCCGCCGCGTCCGCATGCAGCGTGCCGCGCAACGTGAAATGCATCGCCTGCGTGATTGCGACCGGCACGATGCGGCCGACCAGATCAGGGCCACCGGTAGCACCCGCTGCCGCCTCGAAGTTCACCACGCGGTTGCATTCGGTGCGGCCCATCCACTCGTTTGCGTCCTTTTTCGAGCGGCCTTCCACCAGCACCTGCTGCACGGTGCCGACGCGCGCGGCGCTGACGCGCGCCATGTTCGCTTCGATCGCGGCCTGCAGCCGCTGCAGCCGTGCGCGCTTGACGTCTTGCGGCGTCTCGTCGGGCAGGCTCGCGGCGGGCGTGCCGGGGCGGGGGCTGTAAACGAATGAAAACGAGTTGTCGAAGCCGACCTCGTCGATCAGCTGCATGGTGCGCTCGAAGTCGGCCTCGGTCTCGCCCGGAAAGCCGACGATGAAATCGCTGCCGATCGATAACCCCGGCCGCGCCGCGCGCAGCTTCCTGACCGTGCTCTTGAATTCCATCGCGGTGTAGCCGCGCTTCATCGCCATCAGGATGCGGTCGCTGCCATGCTGCACGGGCAGGTGCAGGTGGCCGGCCAGTTTGCCGATGCGCGCATGCGCGTCGATGAGCCGCGGCGTGAACTCGTTCGGGTGGCTGGTGGTGTAGCGCAGCCGGTCGATGCCGGGGATGTCGGCCACGTAGTCGAGCAGCAGCGCGAAGTCGTCGCCGTCCGCGCCGCGCCAGGCGTTCACGTTCTGGCCGAGCAATGTGACTTCCCTGACCCCCTGACCAGCGAGTTCCGCGACTTCCGTCAGCACGTCGGCGAGCGGCCGGCTGAATTCCTCGCCGCGCGTATAGGGCACCACGCAATAGCTGCAGTATTTGGAGCAGCCTTCCATGATCGAGACGAACGCGGAAGCGCCTTCCTTTCTGGCCGGCGGCAGATGGTCGAACTTCTCGATTTCGGGAAAACTGATGTCCACCTGCGCGCGGCCCTCGCTTGCGCGCCGCGCGAGCAGGTCGGGCAGCCGATGCAAGGTCTGAGGGCCGAACACGACGTCGACGAACGGCGCGCGCTCGATGATCGCCGCGCCTTCCTGCGAAGCGACGCAGCCGCCCACGCCGATCAGCGCGCCGCGCGCTTTCAGGTGCTTCACGCGGCCCAGGTCGGAGAACACTTTCTCCTGCGCCTTCTCGCGCACCGAGCAGGTGTTGAACAGGATCAGGTCGGCCTGCTCGACGTCGGCGGTCGCTTCATAGCCCTGCGCGGCACCGAGCACGTCGGCCATCTTGTCCGAGTCGTACTCGTTCATCTGGCAGCCGAAGGTTTTGATGAAGACTTTTTTGGACATGGAAAGGCGAAAAGAAATGAGATCAGGCGCTGGAGGGCAGTCGCCTGCCGTGGTGGCCGCGCGTCGAAACGCCAATTTTCCTCGCTTTCGCATGCCTGAGCCGGGCAGCCCGCAGGTTCGGCCCCCGGCCAGCCCCGCCCTGGACATGCGCGCCGTCGCATAGCAGCTGTGCGCGCGTCGCCTTGCGCCCCTGGCTGCGACCTCCCTAGACTGCGGCATGGCGTTCATGCGCAACGCCGCCAACGATTGGAGACTGCCTTGGACGACCTGACCCAACTCGGCTACGAACTGCGCGAGCACATCGTGGTCCTGACCCTCAACAGCCCACCCGTGAACGCGCTCACGCGCGTACTCAACGACGAACTCACGCTTGCGCTCGACCGGATCTCGGAGATGGACGAGGTGCGCGTGGTGGTCCTCACCGGCGCGGGCAAGGTGTTTTGCGCGGGCGCCGACCTCAAGGGCCGCGCGTCGGTGATCAAGGGCCCTGGCGACCTGCCTGCGCACTCGCGCCGCACGCGCGAATGCTTCCATGCGATCCGCGAGTGCGCCAAGCCGGTGGTCTGCGCGATCAACGGCGCCGCGCTCGGCTCGGGCGTCGCGATGGCGGCGTCGAGCGACATCCTGCTCGCGTCGGAGAAAGCCTCGCTCGGGCTGCCCGAGGTCGATGTCGGTCTGCTCGGCGGCTGCCGGCATGCGATGCGGCTGTTCAGCCATTCGCGCCTGCGCCGCATGATGCTGACCGGCATGCGCGTGCCCGGCGCCGAGCTGTACCGTCTCGGCATCGTCGAAGCCTGCACCACGCCCGAGGAACTGATGCCGGCGGCGCTCGAGATCGCCGCCACGATCGCCTCGAAAAGCCCGGTCTCGACCCGCATGGGCAAGCACACGCTCAACGTGATCGAAAACATGAGCCTGCGCGACGGCTACCGCTACGAGCAGGACATGACCGCGCAGATCGCGAAGACCGAAGACGCGAAGGAAGCGCAGCGCGCGTTCGCCGAGAAGCGCGCGCCGGTGTTCGTGGGGCGCTGAGCGATGGACACTCCACGGCGCAAAGCGCGTTCCACGGTCAGCGACAGCGCAGCGTCCACCCGTCGCCTGTGGGTGCGGGCCGGCGTGTCGCTGCTGAGCCTGTTTGCCGCGACGCTGGGCCTGCCCGCGCACGCGGCCGACTACCCCGAGCGGCCGATTCGGCTGGTCGTGCCGTTTCCGGCCGGCGGCGCGACCGACCTGATGGCGCGCACATTGGGCGACAAGCTGTCGCAGCGGCTGGGCCAGCCGATCGTGATCGACAACCGGGCCGGCGCCGGCGGTGGCGTCGGGGCCGAAGCGGTCGCGCGCGCGGCGCCCGATGGCTATACGCTGCTGTTCGCGACGATGGGGTCGCTGACCATCAACCCGGCGCTGTACAAGAAGCTGCGCTACGACCCGCTGAAGGATTTCGAGCCGGTCGCGCTGACGCACAGCACGTCGAACCTGCTCGTCGTGAACCCGGCGGTGCCCGCCCGTTCGGTGGCCGAACTGATCGCGCTCGCGCGCCGGAAGCCGGGCGAACTCACGTTCGCGTCCGCCGGCAACGGCACCACCAGCCACCTGTCGGGCGAGCTTTTCAAGAGCCTGGCCAAGGTCGATCTGACACACGTTCCGTACAAGGGCAGCGCCCCGGCGATGACCGATTTTCTCGCCGGTCGCACCCAGATGATGTTCGACACCGCGTCCAACTTCGTCGACTACGTGAAGGCGGGGCGCCTGCGCGCGCTGGGCCTGACGGGCCGCCAACGCTCGCCGGCGATGCCGGACGTGCCGACAATTTCCGAGACGCCCGGGATGGGCGACTACGAGCTGTCGCTGTGGCTCGGCGTGCTGGCGCCGGCCGGCACGCCGAAAGCGATCGTCGAGCGGCTGCACCGCGACATCGGTGCAACGATGTCGGAGCCGGAAATGGTGCGGCAGATGGCGGCTGCGGGCATCGAAGTGCGGCTGGGTTCGACGCAGGCGTTTGCCGCGTTGATCCGCACGGATATGGCGAAGTGGGCGGAGGTGGTCAAGCAGGCGGGGATCCAGATCGACTGAGCTTGCGGTTGTTGCCGTGTCGCGTGAAAAGTTTTCGTGCGACTGCTGACGGCCACACCACCTCAGCCAAAGAGGTCTGCTCTTCTGGTCGCAAACAGTCATTGTGCTGGCCCTTGAAGCCACCTGCGGCATCGTGACATCGACGGCGAATGAGACCAAGCCGACACGGGCGCCACTGCGCTCGGCGGCACCTGTTTCAGTGTTTGGTGGCACGATTCCGTTGCCAGTTGGACCCGATGACACGATGAACAGACGCGCAATGCCGCCTCGACGGCTTTGCGAAAAGGAGCCGCTCCATGACGCACGATGATTACCTCAGCACACAGGCGTTGGTTGGGAACGCCTTGGCCAGAATGGCCGCCTGCTGCGTGGTCGCGGCAATGTTGACCTCCTGTGATCAGGGCGGGGGCGCTCAGACCGATCCTCAAAAACTGGCAGCGGCGCTCAGAGGCGAAGACAAGGGCGCCGCCGACCAGAACCCGCAGTGCAAGCTGTTCACGCCTGCCGAGCTCTCGAAATTCGTCGGTATGCCGCTCGCTGCCGGACACGTTGCGGCCATGGGATCCGGGTGCCAATGGCTGGCCAACTCCGGAGACGGCAGTGCGCTGATCCAGGTCGTCCCCGCCAGCTACCACGAACCGCACAGCGGGGCTGCGGGGTTCAAGAACCTGCCCGACATCGGAACCCGAGGTTTTGTCGAAAACGACCTGGGGTGGAATGCCGGCACGATCATTGGCTCCGAGTCGGTCGTGGTATCGGTGACGGGACCAGCGGCAAATGCGGCAACCGCCATCGCGCTGTTGAAGGAAACGATCGCTCGCAAAGCCAAATGAGGGCCGAACGCCGACAGTGCCGCTTTGCAGGATGCATGGAAGCTAGCCAGCCGAGGTTGGAAGGGTGGGGTCCACCGGGATCCGGCAGTCATGACCATCGGCTTTCGGAAAGGCTATTCTTTGGGCTGCCTCGGGGGTGCTGGATGCGTCGTTCGCGTGACTGGCGAACCGACAAGACTGTCCGATCGAAAGGAGACAGAAATTGACCAAGGTCCGTGTCGCAGGTTTCAGCGTCTCGCTTGACGGATACGCTGCAGGGACCGAGCAGAGCCTCGCGAATCCGTTGGGCAAGAGCGGGCCCGAGCTGTTCCAGTGGTTCTTTCCGACCCGCACCTTCCGCGCCATGGTCGCACAGGACGGTGGCACGACGGGCGTCGACGATCAGTATGCACAGCGCTCGATGGCCGGATTCGGCGCGTTCATCCTCGGCCGCAACATGTTCGGACCGCTG
The DNA here is from genome assembly GCA_965218765.1 of Burkholderiaceae bacterium. GTDB lineage: Bacteria > Pseudomonadota > Gammaproteobacteria > Burkholderiales > Burkholderiaceae_C > JBBPYC01. The sequence continues at coordinate 474,531 of CBDCLU010000006.1, forward strand.
CGGGGCGCCTGGCCCGACGAAGCGTGGCAAGGCTGGTGGGGCGACAACCCACCGTACCACGCGCCGACTTACATCCTCACCCACCATGCGCGACCGTCGATCGAGCTCGAGGGCGGCACCATCTTCCACTTCGTGACCGATGGCATCGAATCGGCGCTCAGACAGGCGCGCGCTGCCGCCGGCGATCAGGACGTGAAGATCGGTGGCGGCGTGGACACGGTGCGACAGTATCTGCGGGCCGGGCTGATCGACGACATGCACCTGGCCCTTGCGCCGGTCGTGCTGGGCCAGGGGGAAGCGCTGTTCGCCGGCCTCGACCTGCGAGCGTTGGGCTTTCGCGTCGTCGAGCATGCCGCGACGGACGCGGCGACGCATCTGGTTCTTGCGCGCTAGAAGCCATCCGGCCTACCTGGGCAACCGCAGACGGCCACCTGCCGACATGGGTGAGTGTCAGCAAAGCGGCGGCCCCTGCGCAGCACGACCCAGATGGACAACTGCGCAGCTTTTCTGAAGTGTGCGCACAGCAGCCGCGTGATTGGAGCAAGCGGCTCACGTTGCAAGGAGCAGTGCAGGCCGCTCAGCCGGCCTGCCTCAGCCGACGGTCGAACAGGCTGAACAGCCGGACCCAGTGCCGTTCGGCCGAGGGCTTGTCGTAGATGCCGGCGCGCAGCGGAAACGCGAAACCGTGCTGCGCGCCGGGGTACCACTCGACGCGGTGCGGCACGCCGCCCGCCCGAAGGCCGGCTTCCAGCTGCGCCACCTGGGCAGGCGATGCCCACTTGTCGATCTCGGCGCACGCGAAATAGCTCTCGCAGCGCAGTTGTTCGGCCACGCGGTGCGGCGAATCCGACTGCTCGGTGGCCATGTTGGCGCCGTAGATCGAGGCGATGCAGCGCACCCGGTCCGGGAAGGCGGCGGCGGCCCAGATCACGAGTGGCCCGCTCATGCAGTAGCCCACCGCGCCCACGCGGGTGGCATCGGCCTGCGGCAACCGGTCCACATAGGCCAACATGGCGGCGGTGTCGACCTCGGCGGTGTGGCGGTCGAGCGTGGCCATGAAGCCGAACATCTCGGCCATCGCAGCGTCGGTGCGCTCCCTGAGCCAGAAATCGCGGGTGACGCGGTAGTAGAGGTTCGGAAGCACCACGCAGTAGCCCACCGTGGCCAGGCGGCGGGCCATGTCGTGCAGTTCCTCGCGTTTGCCGGGTGCGTCCATGTAGAACAGCACGACCGGGAACGGCCCGCCCTCGTCGGGGTACACGACGAAGGTGTTCATCGCGCCGTCGGCGGTGGGCAGGTCGAGGTGGTGTTCGATCAAGGGGCATCTCCTTGTGGGTCGGTCGAAGTGGCTGGAACGCTCAGACCGGCATGCGGGCGGCAGCGGCCGAATCCAGCGCGCCTTCGCCGCGGGCGATCGCGGCGTCGAACATTGCCGCGACACCGGGCATCACGAACAGGTCCACGCCGTGGCGCTTCGCCTCTTCGATCATCAGCCGCACGTCCTTGCGCGCCATCGCGACTTCGAACGACGGCGCGCTGAAGTCCCCCGCCTCGATGCGCGCCGCGCGGGCCGGCAGCAACTGGCCGGGGTTGAAATGCTTGAACAGCGAGAACGCGTCGCTGGTGGAGATGCCGACCGCATGCGCGAGCCGGTTCACATCGCCCAGCACCCCAATGATGCCGATCAGCGTCAGGTTGCCGAACAGCTTGAAAGCGGCAGCGCGCTCCGGCGCCGGGCCGAGGTAGAGCACGCTGCCCGTCATGGTCTTGAGCGCTGGCAGCAGCGTTTCGTGCCGTGCCGGGTCGCCCGAGACCAGCATCAGCCCGGTACCCTCCAGCGTGTTGGCCGGGCCCATGAACACGGGCGCATGCACGAACACCCGTCCGCGGCCTTGCCAGCGCGCCGCGCGTTCGGCGGTGGGCGTGACCGCGGTGGTGGTGTGATCCACGATCCAGCATCCGGCCGGGATGGTGCCGGCCAGCGGCTCCAGCACCGCGTCGACCGAGGCATCGTCGGCCAGCGACAGGTGGATGCGCTCGGCGCCGGCCAGCGCGTCCGACGCGCTGGCGAACGCGCGGGCGCCGTGGGCTTCCAGCGCCTGCGCCCTGGCCGGGCTGCGATTCCAGACCTGCACCTCATGGCCGTTGGCGACGAGCCGGCGAACGAAGCCGGAGCCCATCAGGCCAGCGCCGAAAAAAGCGATCTTCATGGTGATTCCTTCGAGGCGGAGGAGACGATGATCATCATGGCACAGCAAGGGGCGCGCCATCGGGGACAACCTGTGATGTCACGCCTGCGTCGGCTCGCGCTGGTTGAACGCCGCTGTTCCAAGAAGAGTGCCGGGACACTGGCTGGTGTCGGCGTCGCTTGCAAGTTGGAACTGCAAGATGCGGGCGCTTGCGGATTGCAGTCGCTCAAGTGGCGCGGCACTTCGGCGAAATGCAGCTCGGGGGCGCGTCCAGGGCCTGCCGGTTCCGGCCAACAACGGGTACCCGTGACCGTCGGCTCCTGGGCTTTCTGTTGGGTATGACCAGCCACTTCTGAGCCGATTTTCTCGCCTAAGCCAGGATCGATGGCGGCGGGAGAGGCTGGTCTTGGGCGCTAGTGCCTGTGACGATCCGAGGCAAGCGATGACCTGGTGGCGAACCAGGACAGGGGAAAGCAGCCTGCAATGAATGCGCTGCCAACACTTTCACCACCGAGCGTGCACTTCTGCGATCGTTTCGCCCGCCGCCCGGTTGTCCTTTTGACCACCAGCCGTTGCAAGGCTGCGCGCAAAGTCTGGCGTCCTGCGCCTGGCTAGATCAGCCGCCCGTTCGAGCTCTGTGGAGAGCGGCCCAGGATCGCTTCGCGCAGACGGCCGTCCCGCAGCACGAGGCCTGCCCATGCCAACGTAGCGACACCGACGCAGACGATGGCTGGCCCCACCACGTCCTCGCCCATCCGGACATGCGCGCAAATGGCACCTCCCAGGTAGCCGGTGGCGATGATGGCGCCGACCACCGAAGTGCGCGGCACTGCATAAAGCACCGTTGCAAGCATCAGCACGGCACCCAGCACATGCCACAAGCCGGATGTTGCAGGAAATCCGATGGTGGCCGCAGCGGCGAGTATCGGCGGGATCGCCAGCAAGGTCGATGCGGCGTCCACAAACAAGAACAGCGTGGCCACCGCGCTGAGCCCGATGCCAACGCGGCGAATTGAGGTTGCCCGGTTCGAAGAAGAGGGATCGATGGTGATGCTGGTCATGGCTGGTGTTCTCGAATTGAATGGCTGGGCTGCCGAAGCAGCAATCGGGGCCGCGACGTGCGACTGACGCCTCAACGCGACGACCGTCGGCATGAGTCGCTTCGTGCGGCTCGAATTGAGAAGGTGGATGGAATTGCCGATCGATCAGGTCGCGCCGACGGTCGCGGTCCGAAAACGACGTGAGCACAGGTCATGGCGATTCATCCTTTTGGGTCACAGGAACCCATGCGCCGCGCTCGCGCGCCATCACTGCCGTCGCTTCGAGTTCGACATGAATGGCTGGGTGATGCAACCCGACGACGCGCAACAAGGTCGATGCAGGCCGACAGCCGCTGCGTTGCAGGCGGAGCTTGAAGCCGTCGAGCGCCTGGAAGAAGGCGGCCATGTCCGTGACGTAGTAGTTCAGCCTGACCACGTCCGCCAGCGAGGCAGCGCCGCCGGCCAGCACCCGTTCGAGATTGTCGAGCGCTCGGTTCAGTTGCGCCGCCATGTCTGCGTCTTGCAGCGGTACGCCCTCATCATCCACTGCGGTCTGTCCGGCGCAGAACAACAAGCTGCCGCCTTCACGAACCGCGCGCCCTTGCACGAACCCGTAGGCGTCTTGCCAGGTCCAGGGGTTGACGACCGCATGGTCAGGAACGTCGGTTGGTGATGGCTGCGTGGTGGAAGCCGCGCTCATGACGACGCTCCCCGAACCGGGGTGGAGGGCTGCACCGCGGGCAGCCACATCTCGAAGACCTGTTCTCGCGCGATGCGCCCGTCGCGCATCTCGAAGTGGTGCACGAGCCGCAATTCCACAGCGCTGCCGATGGGCAATGGCGCATTCGTCATGCCCGCGCCAACCAGGCGCATGCGCACGATCATGTCGTCGACCACGCGCTCGGATGTTGCGAATCGATCCAGCGGTTGCAACTCGACATCCGTCATCGACGGCCACATGGCGAGGTAGTTGGCGCGGATCGCGTCCCGGCCTTCGAAGCGAAGGCGTCGACCGGGCACCTCCAGCACGGCGTCGTCGGTGTAGAGATGCATGATGGAATTCACATCCCTGGCCTCGCCCTGGATGTGCTGTTCGACGACCTCCAGGTTGCGGTCGATGGTGGCTTGATTCGCTGTCACGGGGAGCTCCTTTGATAGATAGACAGTACGTACGTCTATTATAGACAGATGTTCTTCCTTATGCAAGAATTTTGTTCATGATGCAAGAACCTCTCACCGACTCGCACGCAACATTGGGCGCGCTGCTGCGTCGGCCCTACGAGACCATGTCGGATTGGCTGTACGCCGAGCTCGCCGCAAGCGGATTCGACGACATTCGCCCGGCGTTCAGCGCCGTGCTTCGCAACCTGTCGCAGGACGGCGGGCGGGTCAGTGAGCTCGCCACCAAAGCCGGCATAACCAAGCAGAGCATGGGCTATCTCGTCGACCAGATGGCAGCGTGCGGCCTGGTGGAACTCGCCCCCGATCCGCACGACGGCCGTGCCAAGGTCGTCCGGCTGACCGATCGCGGCACGGCAGCGGTGCTCGCGGGCGTCGAGCTGTCCGGGCGCTATGAAGCTTTTTTGAGCGAGCTGATCGGCAGGCGGGACATGAATCAGCTGCGCGCTTTGCTGGCGAAGCTTCACAAGGCCCTGAGTGAACGGCAGTCTCCGTAGCAGCGAACGGCCCCGGCATGCGATCGCTTCACGCCCTGCTCCTGGAGCGAGGCGGGCCGAACTTTTTGGCTTCCTACCGAAAGGTGGCTTCTAGGCAAGTCATTCCGAAATCTGAACGGCCGGTTTGGTTGGAAAGCAGCCGTTTCAAACCCCCTGCTTTTGATGCACGCCAGTACGTTAATCTTTGCCCCTGCAGCCCCCACCGCATGCTCTCGCCCACTACATAAGGAGCCCCGATGTTCGCCGATCCTTCCGACAAGACCCGCGACCTGTTGCAGCGCCTGCGGCAGTTCTTCGACCAGCACATCTATCCGAACGAAGCGCGCTACTACACCGAAATGGACGCGTTCCGGCGTCAGGGCAACGCCTGGCAGGTGTCGCCGTTGATCGAGGAACTCAAGCCGCTGGCGCGTGCCGCCGGTCTGTGGAACATGTTCCTGCCGCACGAGCACCGCGGCGTGCCGGGCATCTCGAACCTCGACTACGCGCCGCTGTGCGAGGTGATGGGGCGCGTATCCTGGTCGGGCGAGGTGTTCAACTGCTCGGCGCCGGACACCGGCAACATGGAGACCATCGAGCGCTACGGCACCGAAGCGCAAAAGGACACATGGCTCGAACCGCTGCTGGCCGGCAAGATTCGGTCGGCCTTCTTGATGACCGAGCCGGCCGTGGCTTCGTCCGACGCGACCAACATCCAGTGCACGATCGAACGCGACGGCGACGACTACGTGATCAACGGCCGCAAGTGGTATTCGTCCGGCGCCGGCAGCCCGCACTGCGCGATCCTGATCGTGATGGGCAAGACCGATCCGCAGGCGCCGCGCCACGCGCAGCAGTCAATGGTGCTGGTGCCGCGCGACACGCCGGGCGTCACCGTGCTGCGGCATCTGGCCGTGTTCGGCTACGACGACGCGCCGCACGGCCACATGGAGGTGCTGCTCGAAAACGTGCGCGTGCCGGTCGGCAACATCCTGCTCGGCGAAGGGCGCGGCTTCGAGATCGCGCAGGGGCGCCTCGGCCCGGGCCGCATCCACCACTGCATGCGTTCGATCGGTGCCGCCGAGCGCGCGCTGGAGATGATGTGCGACCGGCTGCGCGAGCGCGTCGCGTTCGGGCGCCCGCTGGCCGAACAATCGGTCTGGCACGAGCGCATCGCCGAGTCGCGCTGTCTGATCGACCAGGCGCGCCTGCTCACGCTGAACGCCGCGCACAAGATGGACACGGTCGGCAACAAGGATGCGCGTGCCGAGATCGCGATGATCAAGGTCGTGGCCCCCAACATGTCGTGCAAGGTCGTCGACTGGGCGATCCAGGCGCACGGCGCGGCTGGCGTCAGCCAGGATTTCTGGCTGGCCGAGGCCTACGCGCACCAGCGCACAGTGCGCATCGTCGACGGGCCCGATGAGGTGCATCGCAACGCGATCGCGAAGCTGGAATTGGCGAAGCGGGCCACGTCCGCCCGCAAATAGCCCGGTGCCTTCCGGCACGCACCGGGTGCGGCGCCGGAAAGCGCCTACTCGAGCTTGGCGCCGACCGATTTGGCCAGCGCGCCCCAGCGTTCCGACTCCGAGGCGATGAACGTGCCGAACGCTTCCGGCTTGCTGCCGACGACCTCCACGCCCTGTTGCTCGAACTGCTGGCTGAGGTCGGGCGAACGCAGCGCCGCGCCGACCGCGTTGTACATCTTGTCGATGATCTCGGGCTGTGTCTTGGCCGGCGCCAGCATGCCGTACCAGTTGTAGACCTCGACCTTCGGCAGCCCCAGCTCGCCCACGGTCGGCACGTCCTTGAGCACGGGAATACGTTTGTCGTTGGTCACGGCGAGCGCGCGCAGTTTGCCAGCCTGGATGAACGGCAGCACCACCGGGATGTCGGCCATCATCATGTCGACCTGGCCGCCCATGATGTCGGTCAGTGCCGGGGCCGCGCCGCGGTACGGGATGTGGGTGATGTTGAGCTTGGCTTCACGCTTGAGCAATTCGGCCTGCAGGTGCGGCGTGGTGCCGCTGCCGGCCGAGGCGTAGTTGACCTGGCTCGTCGGGCTTGCGGCGGCGGCCTTGAGGTCGGCAAACGTCTTGTATTTCGAGTTCGCCGCGACCACCAGCACCGCGGGCACCTTCAGCGCCTGCGTCACCGCCACCAGGTCCTTTTGCGGGTCGTACGGCATCGACGCCGCGAGGTGCGGCACGATCGCCAATGCGCCGGCCGAGGAAAACAGCAACGTGTAGCCGTCGGCAGGCGCTTTCGCGACCGTGTCGGCGCCGAGCAGACCACCGGCGCCGCTCTTGTTGTCGATGATGACCGACTGACCGAGCGACGTGCCGAGCTTGGCGCCCAGCGCGCGCGCCGTCTGATCAACCGGGCCGCCGGCCGGAAACGGCACCACCACGCGGATCGGTTTGGTCGGGTAGGCCTGCGCCCAGCCCGACAGCGCCGTCGATGCGAGCATCAGCGCGGCGGCTGATTTGAGGAAAAGAAGTCGGTTCATGTCTCATGTCTCCAGGTTGGTCATGAATCGACTGTAGGCAGCCGCGCCGCGGCTGCCACCGGGGCGGGACGCATAGCTGCTATGCGCTATCGGCGGTACGGCGGGCAGCCTCGTTATGCGCGGCACCGCATCACAGGGTTGCGCGTCGGCAGCTAGCGCCGGACGCGTTCGCATCCCAGAATCGCCCCAACCCAAGGAGACCTCGAATGACCGATTCCACCGGCCCGCTTTCGCACGTGCGGGTGCTCGACCTGAGCCGCATACTCGCGGCGCCGTGGGCGGGCCAGATGCTGGCCGACCTGGGCGCCGAAGTCGTCAAGGTGGAGCGGCCCGGCGCGGGCGACGACACGCGCGCGTGGGGCCCGCCATTCCTGAAGGACGCGCAGGGCCGCGACACCCAGGAAGCAGGCTACTACCTCGCGGTCAACCGCGGCAAGCGTTCGATCACCGTGAGTCTGGAAAAGCCCGAAGGCCAGCGCATCGTCAGGGAGCTGGCGGCGCGCGCCGACATCGTGCTGGAGAACTACAAGGCCGGCACGCTCAAGCGCTACGGCCTCGACGCCGAGTCGCTGCGCAAGATCAATCCGCGGCTGATCTATTGCTCGGTCACCGGCTTCGGCCAGACCGGTCCCCGGCGCGACCAGCCGGCCTACGACTTCCTGATCCAGGCGATGGGCGGACTCATGAGCGTGACCGGCGAACGCGACGACCGCCCCGGTGGCGGACCGCAGAAAGTCGGCGTGCCGATCGTCGATCTGATGACCGGCATGTACACGGCGGTGGCGGTGCTGGCCGCGCTGGCGCGCCGCAACGAGACCGGCGTCGGCGACAACATCGACATCGCGATGCTCGACGTGCAGGTCGCCACGCTGTCGAACCAGGCGATGAACTACCTGGTGTCGGGCAAAGTGCCCAAGCGCAACGGCAACGCGCACCCCAACATCCAGCCGCAGGACGTGTACGCCTGCGCCGACGGCGACGTGATCCTGGTGGTCGGCAACGATGGCCAGTTCGCGAAGCTGTGCGAGGTGTTCGGCCAGCCGGGCTGGACCGCGGACCCGCGCTTTGCCAGCAACGCGCAGCGCGTGCGCAACATCGGCGAGCTGTCGGCGCTGTTGCGCGAGCGGTTCGCGACCTGGCAGCGCGAGCCGTTGATCGCGGCGCTCGACAAGGCAGGTGTGCCGTGCGGGGCGATCAACTCGGTGCAGGAAGTGTTCGACGACCCCCAGGTCAAGGCGCGCGAGATGCTGCGCCATGTGCCGCATCCGAGCGGCGTCGATGCGCCGCAGCTGGCCAGCCCGATGCGGTTCGCCGAGGCGCCGCTCGAAACGCGAAGCGCGCCGCCCCTGCTCGGGCAGCACAGCGAAGCCATCCTGGCCGAACTCGGCTACGACGCGGCCGGCATCGAAGCCTTGCGCAAGGCCGGGGCGATCTGATGGCCGCGAACTGGAAGCTGCACTGGTCGCCCAAGTCGCCCTACGTGCGCAAGGTGATGATCTGCGCGCATGAGCTTGGGCTGGTCACCCGGCTAGAACGCGTGCGTTCCGTCGCCGCGATGCTCAAGCCCAACGCCGCGCTGATGGCCGACAACCCGCTGTCGAAGATTCCGACGCTGGTGCTCGAGGACGGTTCGACCCTGTTCGATTCGGTCGTGATCTGCGAATACCTCAACGACCAGGCAGGCGGCACGCTGTTTCCCACGGACAGCCGTGCGCGATGGCCAGCGCTGCGCTGGCACGCGTTCGGCGACGGTCTGCTCGACGCGCTGATCCTGTGGCGCAACGAGCGCGAGCGCGAACAGCCGCTGCAGGCCTTGCTCGACGCGTTCGAGATCAAGACGAATGCGTCGCTGAAGCTGCTGGAGCAGGAGGTCGGGCCGCTAGCGAGCGCGCCTTTTTCGATCGGCCACGTCGCGCTTGGTTGCGCGCTCGGTTATCTGGACTATCGCTTCGATGCTTTGGGCTGGCGCGAACAGGCGCCGAAGCTGGCGGGTTGGTACGCGTTGGTCTGTGGCCGGCCGTCGTTTCAGGCGACCGAACCGGCCGACGGCTGAATGGCGGCGATATCGCGAAGACGGCCGCTGCGCTTGCCGAGCCGAAGGCGCATCGGCTTTTTGAGTGCTGCCGAATCGATGCACGAGGACTCCTGATATGGAAGCACCGCAGTTCACCTGCATCGAAGGCGGCGCGCTGGACACGGCGACCGCCTACCGGCTGCTCGTCGGCTGCGTGGCGCCGCGGCCGGTGGCGTGGATCACCTCGGTCGATGAGCAGGGGAGGGTCAATGCGGCGCCGTTCAGCTCCTACAACTACGTGGCGACCAGCCCGCCGATGCTGGCGATCAACATCGCCGCGCGCGCCGGCAGCGGCGGCACCAAGGACACGGCGCGCAACATCGCGCGCAGCCGCGAGTTCGTCGTGAACGTCGCGACCGAGCACAACATGGAACTCATGCACCGCAGCGCCCAGGAGTTCGCACCTGAGCAAAGCGAGGTCGAGGCGCTCGGCATTCCGCTGTTGCCGAGCCGCCATGTGCAGCCGCCGCGCATCGCGATCTCGCCGGTCCAGATGGAATGCCGGCTCGACCAGATCGTCGTGCTGGGGCGTGGCGTCAACACGCTCTACATCGGCGAGGTCGTCGCCTTTCATGTGTCGGACGAGATCTACGACGGCACGCGCGTGGACACGGTGCGCATGCGTCCGATCGCGCGGCTCGGCGGTCCTTTCTATGCGGGCCTGGGCGAAATCTTTCACCGCCCGATGCTGCAGAAACCGCCTGGCGGCGAAGGCTGGGCGCCCCCGGCCGATGCCCGCAACCGCACCGGCCCCTGATCGTCGGCTTCGACCAACCTCCTTCCCCGATCCAGACCCCCATGACTTCCTTCGTTCGATCCGCCCTGCTGCGCATCCTCGTTCTTTGCGCCGCTGCATTCGACTTCGCGGGGGTCGCGCAGGCCCAGGCTCCTGCCTATCCCTCCCGCCCCATCACGCTGATCAACCCCTACGCGGCCGGAGGCCCGGCCGACACTTTGGCGCGCGGCTTGGCGCACCAGCTCGAAGCGCGGCTGAAGCAGCCCATCGTCGTCGATAGCAAAGCCGGCGGTGCCGCCACTATCGGCACCGGCTACGTCGCGCGCGCCAAGCCGGATGGCTACACGCTCCTGATCGGCACCTCGGCCGGCCACGTCGTGACACCGCTGATGCAGCGCATCGGCTACGACGGCATCGAGGACTTCGCCTTCATCGCGCTGGTGGCCAACCAGCCCAACGTGCTGGTGGTGAATCCGGCCGTCGGCGTCACGGACCTGCAAGGCCTGATCGCGCTGGCCAAAAAGGAGCCGGGCAAGCTGAACTACGCATCGGCCGGCACCGGCGGCGCCACGCATCTCGGCGCGGAAGCGTTCCTGCAGCGCGCGCGGATCCGCATCACCCATGTGCCCTACGGCGGCGCGGCGCCGGCGTTGAAGGATTTGCTGGGCGGGCAGGTCGAGCTGGGCATGCTCAATCTGGCCGCGACGCGGCCTTTCATCGAACAAGGCAAATTGGTGCCGTTGGCCTATGGGGGCGCGCGCCGGTCCCCGCTGCTGCCGCAGGTTCCGACGATGGCCGAAGCGGGCATCGCGGGTGCGGAGTCATCGACTTGGTACACGCTCTCGGCGCCGAAGGGCACACCGGCTGCGGTCGTCGAGGTGCTGCGCGACGCGATGGCGGAGGTGAACGCCGATCCGGCGTATCAGCAGCTGCTCGCTTCCCTCGGAGCCGAGGCGATGGCGCTTTCGCCTGCCGAGACGAAAGCGTTCGTGCAGCGCGACAAGGAGGCGATGAAAACCTTGCTGGATTCGCTCGGGCTGCTCGAAGCTAGGTAGAAGGAGGAACCCCAGGCGCCGATGCCCCATGCCCGTGTGCCGTGCGTTGGGGAGATCCGCACCCAACCCGCAGGCAGCCACACGCGCCATCTCGGCAGGGATAAGGCTCCTTGCGCATGTTGCCGCCACCCGCATAGCAGCTTTGACCCGGCGTCCCTAGGCGCCGGTGGCGCACCTCTCTAGATTCCGGTTTCCCGATCCGATGCACAAACAGGAGCCAACATGACCAGCGACACGCAAACCGTACTTCCTCACACGCCGACGCTACATCGGTTTGGGCGCCTGCCAGGTGTGGCGCTGCTTGCCCTCAGCGCCAGCGCCTGCGGCGGAAGCGACGATGCCGCCTTCGTCGATACCAGCACCCTGTCGGCCAAGACCCCGGTCTCGTCGTGTGCGGCGCTCGCCGGCACCAACGTTGCCGCCGCTTCGATCGGCCTGCCGACCTCGGGGGCGACGATCACGTCGGCCAAACTCGTCGCCGCAGCGCCCGAGACGGTCGGCGCCACGAGCGTGACGCGCGCGCTGCCCGAATATTGCAGCGTCGATGGATCGATCCAGCCGGTCGATCCGGCTGCGCCGCCGATCAAGTTCCGATTGAACATTCCGACGCAGTGGAACCAGAAGACCATTCAGGTCGGCGGTGGCGGCCTGGATGGGTCGATCCCGTCGAACCTCGCCACGATCGGCACCGGCGGCTCTCCGATCAGCGCCGCCTTTCCGCCGGACGCTCCATATCCGTTGTCCAGCGGCTACGCCATGTTCGGCGGCGATTCGGGCCACCAGGATCCAGGCAATACGGCCACCTGGGCGCTCAACCAGGAAGCCTGGGTCAACTTCGGCCATGCTTCGCTGAAGAAGACGCACGACGCCGCCTTCGCGATCATCCAGACCTTGTACGCAGCGCGCCCGCGCGTGAGCTACTTCATGGGCCAGTCGCAGGGTGGGCGCGAGGCCATGGAAGTGGCACAGCGCTACCCCGACGACTACGACGGCGTCGTTGCGACGTCGCCGCTGATCGGCTACTCGGCGCACGTGATCCACAAGACGCTGCTCGCCACCGTCCAGACCGGCGCCGGCTGGATTCCACCCGCCAAACAGGCCGCCATCGGCGCCGAGGTGCTGCGTCAGTGCGATGGCCTCGACGGCCTCACCGACGGGGTGATCGGCAACTACCTCGCATGCGCTGCGCGATTCGACCCGCAGAAAGTGGCGCAACCGTACGCGGCGACTCGCTGCGCGGGCGGCGCGGACACCGGCAACAGCTGCGTTTCCGACCCCCAGATCGCGACCTTGAACCAGATGCACGCGCCGACCCAATTCGGTTTCGAGCTGGCCAACGGCTGGTCCGAGTTTCCAGGGTACGAGGTCGGCCGCGAATCGCAGGGCGGCTGGCTGAACATCAATCCGCAGCCTTCGCAGGCGGCGCAGCCGGCGCTCGGCCAGCCCGGTGCCACGCTGAGCTATGGAATCATCAAGGATCCGGCCTTCAACCTGGTCAATTTCTCG